>CAVPMN010000019.1:0-22022 GCA_963706425.1 uncultured Iamiaceae bacterium | reverse complement strand
GCGGCATCGACACGCGCCGTAACGTCGGACGATGGCGACGGCGCACGGGTGGTGCCAGCTCACCGTAGAGATGCCGTCGAGTGCGGTCGACGAGCTGGTCGGGCGGGCCTGGGCGGCCGGTGCCGCCGGCATCGAGGAGCGCTCCGCCGCGGGCGACCGGGTGACCCTGGTCGTCTCGGTGCGCAGCAAGCAGGTGGCATCGGTCGAAGCCGCTCTCGTCGGTCACCCCGTCACGCGCGAGGACGTCGATCCGGAGGCCGGGCTCGACGAATGGCGCCGCTGGGCCACCTCGTGGCGGGTCGACGACATCGAGGTGCGCCCGGCATGGCACGACGAGTCGCCCTCGACCGCCCGGCACCCGATCGCCATCGACCCGGGGCGGGCGTTCGGGAGCGGTTCGCACCCGAGCACCCGGCTGGCGCTGGCGGCGCTGCAGCAGCTCGATCTCGAGGCCGCGACGATGCTCGACGTCGGCACCGGCACCGGCGTGTTGGCGATCGCCGCCGCCCTCCTCGGCGCTCGCTCGGTCGTGGCCGTCGACATCGATCCAGCGGCCGTGGAGATCGCTGCGGGCAACGCGCAGCGCAACGGCGTCGACGACCGCATGGAGGTGTCCGGCGATCATGCCGGATCCGTCGGCGGTGGGCCGTTCGATGTCGTGGTCGCCAACCTCACGGCGGGTGTGCTGGTCGACCTGGCCACCGAGGTGTACGCGCCCGTCCGTCCCGGTGGATTCCTCGTGCTGTCCGGCCTGCTCGTCGACCAGCGCGCGGCCGTGCTCGAGGCCTACGCCGGCTTGCGGTTGGTGAGCGACCACACCGATGGTGAGTGGTCGGGCCTCGTGCTCAGCCGGTGAGCCAGGTCTGCGTGAGGAACGTGTGGTAGCTGAAGCTGCCGGGCCCACCCATGGGCAGGGCGGGCTGGCCGTCGGGTAGTGGGCCGTTGGTGATGCCCCGCACCGTGTTGACGGCCGCCACCACCGGCTGCGTGAAGTCGAGGTAGATGTAGGGCAGGTCCTCGACGAATCGCTGCTGCACCTCGTCGTAGGCGGTCTTGCGGGTGTCGAAGTCGTCGGTGGCCCGGGCCTCGTCGAGCGCCGCATCGGTCTGGGCGTCGTTGTGACGGGGGAAGTTGAGGCTCAGCTCGCCCGCCGGCTTCGAGCTCGTGCTGCGCCACCACACCTGCTCGTAGTCGGGATCGGGCGATCCGAACTGCCCCCACACGGCCGCGTTGTAGTCGCCGAGCACGGCGTCGAGCAGGAAGGTCGTGCCCTCCAGCTGCTTCACCTCGACCTCCATGCCGGCCGCCTCCCACATCGCCTTCAGAAAGTCGCCCTGTTGACGCCCTACAGGCGTCGAGACCACCTGGATGCTGAAGGCCAGCGGTCCGTTCTCGGCCTCGTAGGCCTCGACCGCAGCCTGGGCGGCGGCCAGGTCGTAGGCGGGCCGGGGGATGTCGGAGTACCAGTCGGTTCCGGGTCGGAAGAGCGTGTCGGCGCGGTTGGTGACGCCCTGCGCGATCACGTCGACCCAGGCCTGGTTGTCGGTGGCCAACGCCACGGCGCGACGGGCGTCGGCGTTGTCGAACGGCGGCGCCGCCAGGTTGAGCATGATGAAGCTGACCTCGGTCTGACCCCGCTGCTCCACGAGTTGGAGATCGCCGGCCTGGGCCAGGTCACGCAGCTTGATGATGTTGC
Organism: uncultured Iamiaceae bacterium; assembly: GCA_963706425.1. GTDB lineage: Bacteria > Actinomycetota > Acidimicrobiia > Acidimicrobiales > Acidimicrobilacustridaceae > CAVPMN01. Next base: position 20,326 of record CAVPMN010000019.1, on the reverse strand, counting down.
CGGCCTCGGTGGTCCAGGTCATGTCGAGCTCGCCGGTCTCGAGGGCGTTGACCCGCTGGGCGGTGTCGGGGATGGGCTTGAACTCGATGCGGTCGAGGTAGGGGAGCTGCGTGCCGTTCTCGTCGGTGCGCCAGTAGTCGGGGTTGCGCTCGACGATCAGCTCCTTGTCGGGCGTCCACGACACGAACTTGAAGGGCCCGGTACCGATGGGCTCACGGGTGCCGTCGGGGTTGTCGAGCTGCTCGGGGGCGGCCACCACGCCGGCTTGCCCGGTCAGGTTGGCGGGCAGCGCCGCCCACGGGGTCGACGTGGTGATGACCACGGTGAGGTCGTCGGGTGTCTCGATCGACGTGATCGGGCGCAGTGCAGGAGCGGTGAGTGCCGAGGTGCGCAGGCCGTCCATGGTGCGCTGCACCGCAGTGGCGGTCAGCGGCTCACCGTTGTGGAACGTGATCCCGGGGCGCAGCGTGATGGTCCACTCGGTGAAGTCGGCGTTCGACTCGAAGCTCTCAGCCAGATAGGGGGCGATCGAGCCGTCGGCCGCATAGGCGGCCAGAGGATCGAAGATGCTGACGCCGACCTGGGTGCCGTCGCCCGCCCAACGGTTGATCGACGGGTTCCAGCCGTCGGTCTCGGCGGCCAGGCCGTAGCGGAGGGTGCCACCCGACTCGGGCGGCCCGTCGGCCGCGAGGGTGACATCAGACCCGGCCCTGGGGCCGGTGTCGGTCGTGCCCCCACCTTCGTCGGAGTCGTCACCTCCGCAGGCGGCGGTGACGGACAGCAGGGCGATGAGTGCGAGCACGGCGATGTGGCCGCGTGCGGTGTGACGTGACACGGATTTCCCCCCCCGGGACGACGTTGGCCGCCATTCAAGCACTGCCGGCGGTGGCGCGCGCGCCGGGGGCGGCGGCGGTGGGCCGGCGGGGTGGGCTGTCAGCTGTCGTGGTGCGGGGCCGACTCCGGGGTCTCGAACAGTGGCTGGCGGATCAGCTCGACCTGGATGTTGTCGGGATCCTTGAAGTAGACGGACTCGTGCACGCCCATGTCGGGGCCGAGGTAGGGAATGCCCGCCTGCTCCAGTCGGCCCTTGAGCTCCTCGAAGGTCTCGGGGGTGACCGAGATGGCCAGGTGCTGGATGCCGCCGAGCCCTTCGGGCACCGGCTCGAGCCCCAGGCCGGGGAAGTCGAAGAAGGCCAGCATGTTCAGGTTGCCGATGTCGAAGAAGAAGTGGGTCGACCCCGGGTAGTCGCGGTTCTCGAAGATCTCGACGACGGGGAAGCCGAGCAGGCCCTGATAGAAGTCGATGGTCTGCTCGACGTCGCTGCAGATGAGCGCCACGTGGTGCACCCCGCCACCGGTGGTGCGGGGTCGCTCGGCCTCGGGCTTCACGTGACGGACGCGCAGCTCGGTCCGCTTGGCTTCGAGGGCGTCGAGGTCGGTCATGTCGAAAGCGTACCGACCGGGCCATCGAAGGATCGGGCGCACGAGCCGCCGCAGTGGGACAATGCCGGTTCGCTCGCCGGAGGTACCGGGTCGCCCGCCGGAGGTACCGGATCGCCCGTTGGAGGTACCGGATCGCCCGTTGGAGGTAACTGTCGTGGTGATGGCCAGTCGTCCCGAAGTACGCACGGCGTCGGCGCCCATCGCGGCCGTCGACGTGCTCGGCCTGGCCCAACAATCGGTGAACGCGCTCGTGCGGGTGCCGTTCCGCCGGCCGTGGCACGGCTCCGGCGGGCTGGTGCGCAACCTGGGCCAATCGTCACCCGCGAGGTCGTGCGCTCGTTCATGGGCTACTCGTCGTCGCTGCCGATCGAGGAGTACCGCTCGGTCGAGCTCGTCCTCGACGAGCTCTGCCGGGTGGTGATGCCGCCGGTCGTGCGTGCGCTCGACGTCGAGCAGCGACACCGAGGTCATCGGCGGTGTGCCGGGCCTCTGGTACCGACCGCAGCAGGACACGCGCCGGTCGGCACCATCCTCTACCTGCACGGCGGCGGCTACATCGGCACCTCGCCCACCATGTACGCGTTCTTCACGGCCGCTGGCTGGCGCGCGAGACCGGCTGCGAGATCTTCGTGGCCGACTACCGGCTGGCGCCCGAGTTCCCCTATCCCGGCGGGCGTGACGACGCCATCGCCGTCCTGGAGGCGATGCTCGACGGCGGTCGTGGACCCCGAGCACGCTCTTCGTCGGTGGCGACTCCGGCGGCGGGCGGGCTGGCCAGCTCGGTCCTGCTCGCGGTGCACGACGAAGGCCTCCCGAGGCCGGCCGGTCTGGTGCTGTTCTCGCCCGAGGTCGACCTGCGTCCTCGACGAGCCGTCGGTCACCGAGAACGCCGACCGTGACATCCTGCCCTGGAACATCCCGACCGCGTGCCTACCTGCACGGTGTCGACGCCGTCGAGCGACGACGGTGTCGCCGGTCGACGCCGACGTGCGCCACTACCCGCCGACGTTCGTGACTGGGGCGACGACGAGATGTTCCGTGACCCGATCCGCCGCTTCGTGGAGCGTGCTCGAGGCGGGAGCGGCGTCGAACCTCGGTGCATCGAGGAGCCGGGCATGTTCCACGTCTTCCCGATCCTCATGCCGTGGGCCGACTCGAGCCGGCGGGTCTACCGCGCGGTCGGCCGACTTCGTGCGGGCCCGACTGGTGACCGCCGAGGCCGAGGCCGACCGGCGCGCCGCGGTCGGCGCCGACGAGGAAACCCGCGGGGCCGGCTGAGCTCGCTCAGGGATCGTTGCGGGTGCCCGTGAGCTCGGGTTCGGCCGCCGCACCGCCGACATCGGCCTTCGCGTCGGCGGCGGGCTCACGCAGGTCGATGAGCGCCTGCTCGGCACGCGACTCGCTGAGGCCGGCCCGCTCGTAGAGGCGCCGCATGGGTGCGGGCGCCCACCAGTTGGCGTCGCCGGCGAGCTTCATGAACGCGGGGACGAGCATCGCCGCGCACGACGGTGGCGTCCATGAGCACCGCCAGGGTGAGGCCGACGCCGAAGAGCTTGATGAAGCTGATGCTCGAGGTGGCGAAGCTCAGGAACACGACCGAGATCAGCACGGCGGCCGCGGTGATGATGCGTCCCGTGCGCGCCAGGCCGACGCGCGACCGAGCGGGTGTTGTCGCCGGTGCGGTCGTACTCCTCCTTGATGCGCGACAGGAGGAACACCTCGTAGTCCATCGACAGCCCGAAGGCGATGCAGAACATGAGCACCGGCGTGGTGGTGTCGAGTTGCCCGGTGGCGGTGAATCCGAGCGAAGCCGTCGAGGTTGCCGTCCTGGAAGATCCACACCATGGCGCCGAAGGTGGCGGTGAGGCTGAGCGTGTTGAGCACCAGTGCCTTGATCGGCACGAGCACGCTGCCGAACATCAGGAACAGCAGGACGAAGGTGGCGAGCACCACGATGGAGACCGGCGCCAGCGGGAGGCGGCTGAAGATGCCGTCCTTGATGTCGACGAGCTGCGCCGACTCGCCGCCGACCAACGCCACGTCGCCGCCCGGGGTCGGCACGGCCCGCACGGCCGCGACCAGGTCCTCGCCCCGGCCGAGACCGGCTCGACCGACGGCACCACCGACAGCCAGGTGCCCTCCCGCCATCGCGAGACGAAGCGCTCGGCGAGCGGCTCGTCGACGGCACCTGCGCGCCGTCGATGTAGATGCCCGTGGCGGCGTCGACCCGGGCCACGCCGGCGAGCGTCGACAGCTCTGCGGCGTAGCGTCTGATCGGCCGCTGCGTCGTCGCCGGGTCGGTGCCCGGGCAGCACCACCGACATGGCGCCGGTGTCGTTCGAGCCGTAGTCGGCGCGGATCGGGTCGCTCACCTGGCGGGTCGATGCGGACTCGGGCAGCACCCGGTCGTCGGGCAGGCCGAACGCGACGCGCAGGAACGGCGCCCCGAGCAGCAGCAGGCACGGCACCACGACGGTGGCGATCGGGAGCGGGCCGGCGCATCACCGAGGTGGCGGGCGATGCCAGAAGCGGCCCGTCGACGGCGAGTCGTCGGCGCGGGGGCAGCGAGACCTGGCGTCGACGCGGTCGCCGAGCAGCGCCAGCAGGGCCGGCAGCACGACCACGGCGCCGGCCACGGCCAGCGCCACCACCGGGATGCCGGCGTAGGCGAACGAGCGCAGGAAGGCGATCGGGAACACGAGCAGCGCCGGACAGCGACACGGCGACTGAGGCCGCTGAACACGACGGCGCGACCGGCGGTGCCCACGGTGCGCACCACCGCCTGGTCGGTGCGGCTGCCCCGCGGCGCGCTCCTCGCGGTACCGGGAGACCACGAACAGGCTGTAGTCGATGGCGAGACCGAGACCCAGCGCGGTGGTGATGTTGAGGGCGAAGATCGACACCGTGGTCATGCCGGCGAGCACGTCGAGGACGACGAAGGTGCCGACGATGGCGAAGGCGCCGACCGCGAGCGGGAGGCAGCGCCGACGAGGCTGCGGAAGACGAAGAGCAGCAGGATCAGCGTGATCGGGAAGGCGATGAGCTCGGCCCGGCCAGGTCGGACTTGATCGTGTCGCCGACCTCGCGGAACACCGCGTCGCGCCCGCCGACGCCGACGGTGATGGGGCCGCTGGTGTCGTCGGCGTCGATGGTGAGCTGCTCGATGATGAGCCGGCTGTTGTCGTCGAGGTCGTCCTCGGTGCCGCCGAGCCGGGCCAGCACCAGCGCAGACGACGAGTCGCCGGCCCGTAGGGGTGGCGCGTTGCCGAGCGACCAGTAGGACACCACCTCGTCGACGCCTTCGAAGGCGGCCAGCTCATCGGTCAGTTCGGTGGCGGCCGCCACGACATCGGGGTCGTCGACCGTGCCGTCGGTCGCGGTGACCAGCAGGACGACGTTGGGCTCGCCGGCGTCGAACACCTCGTCGAGCAGATCGGTGGCCGCGGTGGAGTCGGCCGACGGGTCCTCGAACCCGCCGGTCGAGAGCTTGTCGGCCACGTCGCTGCCGGTCGCAGCGGCCAGCACGAACGCGATCGCGAAGACGACGACGACCAGCCGTCGTCGGTGAACGAGACCTTGTCCCAGCCGCGCGAAGCGCATCGCCCCTGCCTGTCCTCCTAGTGCCACGAGGCTCGAGCCCCCACGCCACTGCGGCGCCACGATAGGGCATCAGCCCGCTGCGCGGGCCCGGCGTCCGTCACGGTCGGTTGCGCCACACCGTGGGATGAACGCGACAGAGGGCCGAGCGCGTGCCCGGCCCTCTCTCGGTTGTCGTGTGGAGTGGGCGTCAGCCGGTGAAGCGAGGAGCCACCGCCGCGGCCGCCGCGGCCGGTGCCGCCGTGGTCGTCGTGGTGGTGGTGCTGGGCTGATCGGCGCAACCGGGCTCGACCGTCCAGGTGAGCTCGACCATGCCGTCGCCATTCTGGACGCCGGTCTCGAAGGTGACGCCCGCCGGGCCGAAGCCGGAGCCGCCGCCGCCGCCGCCGCCGTCGTCGGACTCGTCGTCGTCACCGGCGCCACCGGCGCCGCCGTAGTAGCCGCCACCGCCGCCGCCACCGCCGTCGTTCTCGCTCAGCCCGGCGCCGCCGTTCCCGCCGTCGCCGAGCTCGCCGTTCTGAGCAGTCGGGTCGAACCCGGTGGGCGCAGCGCCACCCGCGGTCTGCGTGCCGCCGCCGCCACCGGGCGTGCCACTGTCGCTGGCCAAGCCGTCGACGCCGCTCTCGCCGCCACCGTCGCCGCCATCGCCGTCGTTCTCACCGTCGGTTTCGGCGCCACCGCCGCCGCCGCCGCCGGCTACGACCAGCCGGTCGGCCAGGCCATAGGGAGCGCGGCGCACATCGGTGGCACCGCCGCCACCGCCGCCATGGGGTCCTTCGCCGAACGAGTCGCCGCCGTCCCCGCCGCCGTTGAATCCGCCGAACCCGTCGGGCTCGCCCATGCCACCCACGACGACGTGCAGCGTCTCGCCCGGTGTCACGTCGATGTCGGCCGTGGCCCGACCACCGAGGCCGGGGAGGCCTGGTTCGGCCGTGCCGTTGCCGGCCGGGGTCACCCGAGCCTCCGCGTCGATCTCGGCCTCGGTGCCGGATGCGCCGTAGGCGTCGACGGTGATCGAGCAGACGTCGGCGGGCACCACGAACTCGACGGCCTCGCCCGAGAACGAGAACTGCTCGCTGTTGCCGCCGGCGCCGGCTTGGTTGGTGATGGCGAGCGTGCCGGCGGCGACCAGAGCGGACGCTGCGGCGATCCGCGCCACAGAACGATTGATGGGTTTCATGCCACTCCTTCGTGTCAGAAGGTCCTCCCAGCAGGCAGAACCGGAGGAAAGGCTACTCCTGTGGCGCCCGCCGGAGCCTTGGATCCTTTGACGCGCTGCGTCGGTGGGCGACTAGCAACCCAACTCGTCGAGCGCTCGCATCACGACCTGATCGAGCCGTCGTTGGACCTGCGACAGGGTGAGATGTGCGCCGAGGCGATTGAAGGCGAGCAGGTCGTGCGTCCACGGCGCGATCTCGGCTGCCGTGATGAGATCCCAGGTCGGGTCGTGGTCGAGCTCGAGCGCCCGCTCGGCCTCGCGTCGAAAGCGCTCGGCCGGTCGTGCGCCGAGGAGCACGGCCGTTTCGACCAGGCACTTCGAGACGTCGACCTCGATCGGTCCGGCGCACTGCTCGCCCCAGTCGACCACCCCGGCCAGCCGTCCGTGGTCGAACAGCACGTTGCCCGGATGGAAGTCGCGATGGATCACTTCGGCGTGGTGTGTCCTGGCTGCGGAATGGCGGCGGGCGAGGTCGATCGCGGTGGCCCAACGGTCGGGCTGGCGGGACCAGCCGGGCGGCTCGTGTGCTCGCGGTTCGTCGAGCCAGGCGCGCCACTGGCGCAACCCCCGGCGTCCGATTGGCCACGACCGCAGGTCGCCGAGGAAGCCAGTCATCGCGCTCACCCATCGGCCGAGATCGCGCGGGCTGAGGTCGGGCCGACCGCGCAAGCGGGTCTGCAGCGTGGCGGGCACCCCGGTGATGTCGCCCGACTCGTCGACCGCGAGCAGGCGCGGGACGATGCGATGACCTTCCAGGCGGCGCAGTGCGTTGGCTTCGGCGCGTGCTGCGGCGGTGCCCTCGCGTCGCGGGATGGGGGGCGGGAACCGGCGCAGCATCACGATGTGGAGCTGGCGGGGCGTGTCGACCAGCACCTCTTGCGTGACGGAGCTGACCCCGCCACCGAGACGCCTGACGGTGCGGATCGATGCGACCCGGTCGACCGCCTGCTCGATCCACCGACGGGTTGCCGCGTCGAGCTCTAGGCGGGCGGGCAGTGGTTGATCAACCCAGGGCGTGGAGATCCGGGACTCTTCCATGGCGGCACCGCAGGGTACCGGTGGTCCGCACTGGCCGTCCGGATCGACGTTCTCTTGATGGGCGGCCTGGTGGCCTCGTGGTTACGCAGCGTCGGGCACAGGCTGCGGTGGGGGCGGGCCGGTGTAGTGCGAGCTCGGGCGGATGATGCGGTTGTCGGCGTGCTGCTCGAGGGCATGGGCGCACCACCCGACCACCCGGCTGGCCGCGAAGGTGGGCGTGAACAGATCACGCGGCAACCCGCAGCGCTCCATCACCACGGCGGCGTACCACTCGATGTTGGTGTGCAGCTCACGTCCGGGCTTCAGCTCGGCGAGGGTGCGCTCGACCTCGGCTTCGACCTGCGTGGCGAACTCGACTCGGTCGCCGCCGAGTTGCTCGGCCACCTGACGCAACATCACCGAGCGCGGATCGGCGGTGCGATAGACGGGATGGCCGAACCCCATGATGCGATCGCCGTTGGCGACCGCCTGACGAACCCATGCGGCGGTGTTGTCGGGGTGCCCAATGGCGTCGAGCGTGTCGAGGGCCCGGCTGGGTGAACCGCCGTGCAGCGGTCCGGAGAGCGAGCCCAGCGCGGCGACGACCACGGCCCCCAGGTCGGCGCCGGTGGAGGTAACCACGCGGGCCACGAACGTCGACCGCGTTGAAGCCGTGGTCGACGCCCAGCATCATGTACTGCTCGATGGCGCGAGCGCGCACAGGGTCGGGCTCGGAGCCTTCGATCATGTAGAGGTAGTTGGCTGCGTAGGGGAGATCGGCGTGAGGCGCGATCGGGTCGAGACCCACACGAAGGCGGTGGATGGCGGCGATGAGCGTGGGCACCGACGCGCTCGAGTCGCAGGGCCTGGCGGCGCAGCTCGGCGCGGTCGACGTCGAGCGACGCGGGCAGGTCTTCGACGCCGGCGAGCAACGAGATCGCCGTGCGCAACGCGGCGACGGGAGCCGGCGTGTTGCGGGCGATGTCGGGGAGTGCGGCGAGCACCGCGTCGGGCAGCGTGCGCAGCGGGGCCACTTCGGCGACGAACTCGGCGCGCTCGGCGAGGGTGGGCAGCTCGCCGTCGAGCAGCAGGTGCCACACGTCCTCGAAGGTGCGGGTGGCGGCCAGGTCGGTGGCCGCGTACTGGCGGTAGTGGTAGAAGCCCTCGGTGCCGCGCACGTCGCCGAGGGCGGTCTCGGCGACCACCACTCCCTTGAGGCCCGGGGGCGCGGTGACGGCCAGCTCGTCGGCCGGGCGCAGCTGGGTGCGGGCCATCAGGTCGCGCATCGAGATGATGCCCTTGAGATCGTCGCCGACGACGACGGGGATGTGCCGGTAGCCCCGATCGGCCAGCTGGCGCCACGCCTGGTCGAGCGAGGTGTCGGTGTCGACGCACTCGGGGTCGGCCACCATCCAGTCGCGCACCAGCGCCGCGTTCGGGTCGGCCGCGGCCGCCGTGGCCCGCAGGAGGTCTCGCTCGGTGATGATGCCGACCGGGCGGCCCGCCTCGACCACGACCAGCGCGCCGATGCGGTGCTCGCTCATGCGGTGGGCGGCCGCCTCGAGCGTCTCGGTGGGCTCGGCGGTGATGGCCGGCTCGGTCATGACCGCTCCGACGGTCACGGGCCCGACGGGGCGGGGGCCTCCAGCGTTCGGCCCTCCGGGTGTGGGTGTCGTCATCTCAGGCTCCTCCTGATCTTCTCGTCGTTGTCGTCTCCTCCAGAGAACCCACGAATGGATTGCTGGTCAAGATTGATTGCATCAATGTATGGTCGCGACATGGCTCCGGACGAGTGGATGACGTCGGAAGCGGCGGCCGCCCGCCTCGGCGTGAAGGCCGACACGCTCTACGCCTATGTGAGCCGGGGTCTGGTGCAGAGCGAGCGGCTGCCCGGCAGTCGCCGCAGCCGGTTCCTCCGCCGCGACATCGAGCGCTTGGCCGCCCGCCGGCGGGGTGGGGGACGCGCAGGCGGGCTCGAGGTGATCATCGAGACGGATCTCACGCTGCTCGACCCGGCCGGGCGTCTCTTCTACCGAGGCTGGGACGTGGCCGATGCGGTGGGCGACCACGCCACCTTCGAGGAGGTGGCCACCTGGCTGTGGAGCGGCGAGCGGGCGGCGGTGCCGATCGAGGCACCGCCGGCGATGATCGACACCGCGCGCCGCACCGTGTCGGCGCTGCCCGATCTGCCGTCCATGGATCGCGTCCGCGCGCTCGTCGCCGCAGTCCGCGCCACCGATCACCTCCGCGACGACCGTCGACCCGAAGCGGTGGCGATGACGGGCCGGGCGCTCATCGCCACGCTCGTCGAATCGCTCCCGATGGTGGGCGAGGCTCCTGCGGAACGCGACGATCGCTCGCTGGTCAGCCGACTCTGGCCGCGCCTGTCACCGTTGCCGCCCGACGCCAGCAGGTTGCGACTGCTCGACGCCGTGCTGGTGTTGCTGGCTGATCACGAGTTGGCCGCCTCGACGTTGGCGGCTCGCATCGCCGCCTCGACGTGGGCCGATCCGTATCTCGTCGTGTCCGCAGGGCTGGCCACCTTGGGCGGCCCGCTGCACGGCGCGGCCAGCCACGAGGCGCGCCGCCTCATCCGGGAGGTCGACGCAGGCACTCGACGCGGCCGAGTGCATCGGTGCGCGCTTGCGCAACCAACAGCTCATCGCCGGCTTCGGTCATCGCATCTACCAGGACGGCCGACCCGCGCGCCGATCTGCTGCTCGATCTGCTCGAAGCGACGCTCGGCGAGATGCCGGCGGAACAGGCGCTGCTCGCGACCATCCGCGAGCGCAAGCTGCCGTTCCCGAATGTCGACTTCGCGTTGGCGTCGCTCGCCGAGCGCCACGAGATGGTCGACGACGCCGGAGAGCTGATGTTCACCGTGGCCCGCATCGCCGGGTGGCTGGCCCACGCCGCCGAGGAGTACCGGCACCGCCTGCGCTTCCGCTCGCGTGCCGTCTACACCGGCCCGCCGCCAACCGGGCCTCCGCCGAGGTCGTCCCAACCGCAGGTCAGCTGAGGGTTGCTCAGAGATCGGCGATGAGAGCACGTCGAGCTTGGCGTAGCCCTCGTCGACGCCGGTCTCCATGCCACTCGCCAGCCACTGGTCGCGGCCCTCGAAGCTGTCGACGAGCGACTGGGCATGTAGGCGCGTGCGGCCATCGCCGAGGTCTTCGAACCACAACGTCTCGAGGGCGACGCCCTCCGGCTGGCCGTCGAAGGTGAAGGTCTGGATGATGCGGTCGTCGCCGACCTCGTGGAACGAACCGTGGAAGCCGTACTCCTCGCCGTCGCGCCCGGCGACGTAGCGCCACCGACCTCCGGTGGTGGCATCCCGCTCGAGGATCTTGGTGTCCATGCCGTCGGGACCGACCCAGCGGGCGAACAGCTCGGGGTCGGTGTGGGCTCGCATGAGCTGGGTTGGTGTGGCGTCGAAGTCGCGGGTCATGCGGATGATCGGCAGGGCAGGGTCGGCCTCGATGGAGACCTGATGACGGCTGCTGGTGGGACTCAGGCCAGAGGCGAGCGGTCGTCCTGGCCGAAGTACGCGAGAGCTAGGCGCGTCGCTGACATGGGCACGAGGAGGGGCCAAACAGCGGCGTCCTCGGCTCTCGCAATGGGCGCCCCCGCCAGGATTCGAACCTGGGCACACGGTTTAGGAAACCGATGCTCTATCCCCTGAGCTACGAGGGCGGGGGCTGGAGAAAGAGGTGGCGCGAAACCGCCTGGTCTCCGTTGCGGTCGTTCAGCGTAGTGGTGGGTGGTGGCGTGATTCGGCCGGCGCGGCGGGCTGCATGGCGCCTGTCGCCCGCGCGGTTGGCTTTGGTGCGCGTCGAAGCTGCGTTGATCCGGCCGGTGTGCCGCTGGAGGGGTGTTAGGCGGCGAGTTGGTCGGGGGCGCGGTGGCGTCGGTGCCGGTGGAGGGCGACGGCGTTCACGACGAGTGCGTAGCCGAGCAGGTTGAGGTGTTGGCGGGCGTGGCCGATGGTGTGCGCTCGGCGGAGGTAGAGGGTGTCGTCGAGGTCGCGGTTGATGGACTCGGCGTCGTTGCGGCGGGGGTAGAGACGGGCGAAGTCGGGATCGCCCTGGGGGATGGGGCGGAGGTTTTCGGTGCGGTTGAGTTTGCGGGCGGTGTCTTGGTCGTTGCCGTGCAAACGGACGGTGAGGGTGCCGGCGCCGTAGCGGTCGGGGAGCCGGTAGTCGTTGTACCAGCGGAACCGGCCGCTCTCGTCGGCGTTGCGGTGGGTGCGGGCCCGCTCGAGGGGGGTGAAGGTGAGGGTGCCCGTGTCGGTGAGCTCACCGAGGCCGAGCGCGCCACCTCTCGCGTAGAGGCGAAGGGTGTGGCTGCGGCCTTGGCGGTCGGTGATCGCCTGGTCTTCGAGGTGCACGCTCTTGGGCTCGCGGCGACCGTCGGCCCGCCGGGGGGTGTTGGCGCCGGCTTTGGCGGCGGTGACCCGGTTGATGGAGAGCAGGCCGAGGTCGCCAGGCTTCTGATCAGGCCAGCCTCGGAAGGCCAGGCCGGCGCCGGTGACCCCGACCGACACATCAAACCGAAGGCACCAGCCACCGCCGGGCCAGAAAGCCAGTCGAGTCAAGCCGAGAGCCATCAGCACCAACGTGGCCGCCCACCAGAGCAGGCCCGCGGATACTCACAGAAAGCCGTCCACTCAGGTCCACACGTTGTCGATTTCACAACGGTCAACAGTGTCGGCACCGGTCGCGGACCGCTTGGACGAGGCGCGTTGGGTCTACCGAAGTAGGCCAGATCGGATGTCACCGCACCGCGTGGCCGTCCCTTCCCCGACGTTCGCTTGTGCAGCTCTGGCATCGAAGGCCGAGGTGTTCATGGTCGAGTAGCAGCCGACTCGACAGCCATGATGCCGTTGAGGAGCACGCCGACCATCTCGCGTGTCGCGTCGGGGTAGGTCATGTCGATCATGGCGAGCACGTCGGCGTCTTGGATGCGGGCGATGGCGGCCATGAGGCCATGGGCGACCAGGCCGCTGTCAACGGCTCGGACCTCGCCGGATGCTCGTCCGTCGGCGACGAGGCTCTGGACGAGCGTGACGCAGCGGTGGTCGTAGGCGGCGACGAGCTCTGCGGTGCGAGGTGTGCGGAAGACATCCTCGCCGAACGTGGAGGTGGCGGTACGCACGTGCTCGACCACGGCGGCAGCGAACGCTTCGATCCGGCCCCGTGTCGTGGACTCGTCGGCCATCGCGGCAACGCCGCGACCGAAGTTGCGGTCGAGGAAGCGGCTGACCACGAGGGCGACGAGGTCGTCCTTGCTCTCGGACAGCTCGTACAGCGTTCGCCGTGAGCAGTGCAGCCGCTCAGCCAGGTCCGAGATGGTGAGGGACCGGAACCCCTCGGCGGTCATCAGGGTTTCCAGCGCGGCGAGGAGCTCTTCCTGGCGGGGCCGTGCGGCTGGCTGTCTGGTCAACCGGGCGGGGGAGAAGCGACATCGGGCCTCATCGGTTGGGGGACAGCGCCCAGGGTACCAGCAAGGTCTCCTTGACGGTACTCATCACACCTAATAGAGTACCGCACATGACCACCGTGACGAACGAGGAACTGATCGGTCGGGCTTCGATCGACGACGTCGACGAGATCCTGGCCATCGTGGCACCGGCTGCAACCGAGCTGGTGCACGAGAGCGATCAGGGAGGCGCCACCCGGTTCACCTGGACGTACGCCAAGCAGCGACCGGCGCTCGAGCGTCTCTACTCGAAGGCCAAGCAGGGCCAGTGGAACGTCGAGACCGACCTGGACTGGTCCATCGACGTCGACCGAGACGAGGTCGCACCTCAACTGCAGCGGACGATGCCCCAGATCCGGGCGTTCCAGCAGGCCGCTTCCGGCGACCGGTCTTGCCCCCTCCACGCCTGGGGCGACCGGGAGTTCGCCGACCTGGCCTGGGAGTACCAGACCTACGGCATGAGCCAGTTCCTTCACGGGGAGCAGGGCGCGCTCGTGTGCACCGCCAAGATCACCGAGCAGGTCCCCTGGATCGAGGCGAAGTACTACGCCGCCACCCAGGTGATGGACGAAGCCCGCCACGTGGAGGTGTTCGACCGGTACCTCCACGACAAGATCCAGGACATCTATGCGTGCAACGGGCATCTGCTGCACCTGCTCGACGACATCATCGTCGACGACCGCTGGGACATGACCTACATGGGCATGCAGATCATGGTCGAGGGTCTCGCACTCGCCTCGTTCGGCTACCTGCACGCGTCGACGGAGGAACCCCTGCTCAAGAAGCTCCTTCGCTACGTCATGAGCGACGAGGCTCGCCACGTCGCGTTCGGGGTCCTCTCACTCAAGGAGGCCTACGCCGAGATGGGAGCCCAGGAGCTGCGAGAGCGCCAGGAGTTCGCGTTCGAAGCCGGCGTGAGGATGCGGGATCGGCTCTTCTACCAAGACATGTGGGAGCGCCTCGGTGTGAGCTCGCGGGAGATGCTCACCTGGATGCGCGCCCATCCAGATCGAGACCAACCTGTGGCAGGCAGCGCTGTTTGCCAAGATCGTCCCGAACCTGAAGAAGCTCGGACTCCTGGATGCCGGTGATGGTTGGCTGCGCGACCGGTACACCGAGATGGGCGTCATCGCCTTCGAGGATTTCGAGGACACGGCCACCGAGTTCGCCAAGTTCGACATCAGTGCCGAGGTCGAGAACGGATCGGCCCGATGAGCGACCTCCAACACCGCGCGGCGTCGATCGACCGGCTCCCCGCTGACTGCACCGCCGACGACGTCGTCTCGGCTCTGGACCACGCTGGCGGCGTCATCATCGATCGCTACATCGGCAGCGAGGCCGTGCAGGCGATCCGAGAAGAGCTCGCACCTCACGTCGACCGGTGCCCCACCGGACGTGACGGCTTCACCGGCCGTCGCACCACGCGGGTCGGCGCGATCATGGCCCGCTCCACCAGCAGCCACCCGCTCGTGCTCGACCCGATGCTCAACACGGCAGCGTCGGCCTTCCTTGGACGCAACGCCGACCACCACCAACTCCACCTCACGCAGCTGGCCGTCATCGGACCCGGCGAAGGCCACCAACCGCTCCACCGCGACAGGGCCGTCTGGGGCGGCCACGTTCCGCGCTCGATCGAGACCCAGTTCAGCATGGTGTGGGCCCTCACGGACTTCAGTACCGACAACGGCGCAACCCGCTTCGTGCCCGGATCCCAGCACTGGGACGACGACCGTCGAGCCGAACCTGACGAGATCACCCACGCCGAGATGCCGGCTGGCTCCGTCCTCGTCTATTCCGGCTCGGTGCTCCACGGCGGCGGCGAGAACCGCACCATGGTCCCTCGTGAGGGCCTCTTGCTGCACTTCGCACCCGACTGGCTTCGCCAGGAGGAGAACCAGTACCTCTCCTGCCCGCCTCACATCGCCCAACACTTCAGCCCGGAGCTCCGCAGGCTCCTGGGCTACCGGGCCACGTTCGCCATGGGGTTCTGCTCGCCACCCGTACCCCCAGGCGTCGACGCCGAGCTCGTCACGCCCGAACACATCTTCCGAGAGCCGACCGACTGGCCTGGGCTCGCCTGATGGTCCTGCAAACCCGGCAGGTGACCGAGCAGTACGCGAACGACCTTCATCGAATCCGACCACGCCCGGCTCAGGCGCGACTGCGGCCAATGCGCGGCCTAGACTGACGCGCTTCAGCGGCGACCCGCAGCAGCTTGGCGGCGCGTGCCCGAGACCTCGAGTCGGCCGGTGTCGACGTGCTCTGGGGCGCGGAGATCTACGGCTACGACCTGGTGTCGACGCTTGGCTTCCTAGCCGGTCAGACCGAGCATGCCCAGCTGATGACCGGGATAATCCCCCTCTACCCGCGCAGCCCGGCGCTGATCGCCCAGACGGCAACGACGCTCGACGCCCTCAGCGGGGGGGGGCGGTTCATCCTGGGTCTCGGGGCGTCGGGGCCGCAGGTGATCGAGGGCTGGCACGGCGCCCCGTTCGAGCAGCCACTGGCCCGGACCCGAGACGCGATCGAGATCTGCCGCAAGGTGTGGAGCGGCGCGAAGGTGTCCCACGACGGGCAGGCGTACGTGGACCGGCCAGCTGTCGGGTGAGCCGGATCGCCTCGGCCGCCAAGTCGACGTCGCCCGAGTAGCCCTCGTTGAAGACGAGATAGAGCACCCGCATCACCGTGCGCACGTCGCCGGTGCGATCGAGACCACTCTGGGCCACCGTGCGCCTGGCGCGGCTGATGCGCTGCGCCATGGTGCTCTCGGGCACCAGGTAGGCCTGTGCGACCTGACGGGTGGTCAGCCCGCCCACGGCCCGGAGCGTCAAGACGACCGCCGACGACGGGGTCAGGGCTGGATGGGCGATCAAGTCCGTCGTCTCGGCGAACGGGCCGTCGGTCACCGGCGGTCGACCCTCGCCGTCGTAGCGCACCCACATCCCGTCGGGCGACAGCGCCTGGGTCGTCGGGGCGGATTCTTGCCGCCGTCAGCCGCCGGTGGCCCGTTTCATCCAGAGGAACTCGTCGATCTTGAGGAACCCTGGTGGGCGTTTGGTCCCTGACGGAAGGAGGTCGAATGCTTCGTCGGCGGTGATGAGTCGTGGTTCGACGAGGTCGATGGTGTCACCGCCGATCTCGAGCGTGGCCGTGCCCGCGGCGAGAACGTTCTGCACCCAATCGGATCGAGATCCGTACACGAGCGTGAAGACGAACCCGCCGTCGACGGGTACCGCCTCGAGCGGCGTGCGATAGGACTGCCCCGAGGATCGACCGACATGGCAGATCACCTGCCACTTGCCGTTGCGTAGCGCCTTCGGGTTGAAGAGCCGCTTGTTGACCTTCCCCCACCACAACGGCATCGGCATCGCAGACCTCCCAGGTGCTCCCGCCGACCGTACCGAGATCCGCCCATGGGCGTGGCCGGGTCACCGAATGGACGGCGCTGGCGCGAAAGGCGGCCGGTGAACAACGTTCATCGGGACCTGGTAAACATTGTTCACTGCTGTTCCGCCCGTTCGGTGCGGCGCAAGGGGAGCCATGGACACCACGCTCGAACAGACGATTCGCCAGCGCATCGAGATCGAGAAGGCGCGCACCGGCCAACCCGCCGACGCGGTGCCCGTGCCGCTGATCCCCACCGGTCGGTACACCGACCCGGCCTTCTACGACCTCGAGCGCGAGCGGGTCTTCGGGCGGTGCTGGCTGTTCGTGGGCCACGAGTCGGAGTGGCCCGATCCGGGCTGCTACCGGGTGACGGCCCGATCGGGTTCGCCGATCGTGGTGGTGCGCGGGGACGACGGTGTGCTGCGGGCCTTCTACAACTCTTGCCGGCATCGAGGTGCGCCGGTCACCCGCGACGAGTGCGGGACGGCACGCCGACTCACCTGTCAGTACCACTCCTGGTCCTACGGCGTCGACGGCTCGCTCAAGGCGGTGCCTGACGCACGGAGCTTCGTCGACCTCGACACCGCCACCTTGGGTCTGGTGCCGGTGCGCTGCGAGACGTGGGACGGGTGGGTGTTCGTCAGCGAGGATCCCGACGCACCGTCGCTGGTCGAGTTCCTCGGTCCGATCGCCGACCAGATGGCCGAGATCGACGGACCCTCGATGCGAGCCGTCGGCACTCAGGTCCACGTGCTCGACTGCAACTGGAAGCTCATGGTCGCATGCGTTCCTCGAGGTGTACCACGTGCGCACGGTGCACCCCGACAACGCCGCACTTCTCTACAACGACCAGTCCGTCACGGTCACGATGCTGCCCAACGGCCACAGCCGCCTGACCGTCGAGAAGCACGACGCCTTTCGAGATTTTCCCGATGGTCTCGGACGAGCACGACAACCCGGCGGTGCCGTTGCTCTGGCGTCAGACATCGACCTCGTTCGGGATCTTCCCCAACCTGGTGATCCCGATGGACACCGGGGCGTTCACCTTCTTGGGCATGTGGCCCACCGGTGCGACGAGCACCGAGCTCGAGCTGCGCTGGTACGCACCCGCGTGTGGCCGGGCGACGACGCCCTCCCCCAGGAGCATCTCGATCGCATGGCGCTCTTCGAGACCGTGATGGCCCAGGACACGGCCAACATGGCCCCGATCCAGGCGTCGATCGCCTCGCCTGGCGCTCGCCCGTTCCAGCACGGTTGGCATGAGCGGCTCATCCACCACTTCGAACGGTTCGTCGACCTGACAATCGGCCCGGAGAACCTCCCGACGGCCACGGCCGTCTCGGATGCGCTCGACCGCTTCATCGAACCCGTGTGATCCCGACCAACCCGAGCTGACTGGAAGATGATGCACACCGACATGCCGTGAGGCACCCGACGGATTCAGATGGTGGCAACCGTCGCGGTCGTTGTGGGCATGGCGGCGGGATGTTCGTCGGCGAACGACTCCTCGGCGCCGGACACGTCCCGACCCGCCGACTCGACCGTCGCGAACGAGCCTGCCCGAAGGCGCCGAGGACCTCGTCGGGCGCTACGCGGACGACGACGTCGTGGCGTATGCGGACGAGACGATGAGTGTCGGCATCATCAGCACCGGGTTCGCCGATCTCGAGATGCGCGACGGTCAGCTCTGGAACGTCCAGCGGTTCTGCCACGCCGACGTCGTCAGCGGCCAGGGCCTCGAGCTCACGATCTCCGATGCGGCGACTGCGGCGATCGTTCCGGTCGACACACCCGTCGAGGTCACCGGGGTCGCGGGCCGGCTACGAGTGGTCCGGCCCGCCACACCGACTGCCATCGGGATCGCCATGGAAGACCCTGCCAACGAGCCGTTGCCGACCGACCCCAACGATCCTCGGATCTTCGATGCCGACGGCGACGGCAACCCGGGAGTGACCTCGAGGGTCAAGGTCACCGACGAGTTGCAGGGCGAGATCTACCTGGCTCGACGTGAGATCTTCGCCTACGACCTCACCCAGGAGTCCCCTGACCGCCTGGCCGGCTCGATCACCGACGAGTCCGAGCAGTTGATCATCGGGGCCAGCGACCCGGCGTTCATGTCGGCCGGGCAATGGCAACAGATCGACGACCCCGAGCGGAACCCGGTGATCTGGGTGCGCGTCGAAGCCGACTGGGACTGCGCCCGCCTCGCCGCCGAGCGCGACCGCGTCTTCCCACCGAACCCCGAGGTCGATTGGTGACCGCCGGTCCCCGAGTCTCGCCGCCCCCGGACCGTGCACTGCTGCAACGCGAAGCGATCATCGACGCGGCGCGCGACATCATCGTCGAGCGTGGCGTCGGGGCCCTGACCCTTCGGGTACTCGCTCAGAGGATCGGCGTGACCGCCCCGGCGCTCTACGCGCATGTTCGCGACAAGGACGACATTCTCCGCGCCGTCGTCGACGTCGAGCTCGACCGCCTCGCCGACCGCTTCGAGACGGTGGCCGATGCCGAGCCGATCGAGCGGATCCGGGCCCACGGCCGAGCCTACGTCGAGTACGCGGTGGGACAACCCGGAGCTGTTCCGGGTGATGCTGCTCGTCCCACCGGCCGGAGCCCCCGGGAGCGTGCAGCTTCCAGCGGCGACCCGGGCGTTCGCCATGGCCGCCGCCGCAGTCGATGACGCCATCGCTACTCATGCCATCGAGGCTGACGACCCGCTCTTGGTCGCACTCACCCTCTGGGGAGGCGCCCACGGCGTGGCCACGGTGCTGCAGCTCGGTTTCGATCTGCCCACCGACCTCGAGGACGCCATGATCAGCGAGATCACCGATCGCATTCTCGCCGGGTATCGGCCCTGACCGTGCGCATCTTCGAGTTCGGAACGACGGTAGGAGGCAACGTGAGAGGCACCAGATCACTCGCTCTTGCACTGGCGATCGTGGCTGCGTTGCTGGTGTCCTCGTGCAGTGAGCCTCTGCCCGAGGACACCACGACGGTCGCTGCTGCACCGACCGAGTGCACCGCGGCAGAGTTGCTGGAATGCGCTCGCCAGTCGATGCTCGCCGACTACGTCCCCGCGGAGAGCACCAGGGCTACTGGTGAGCCGATCCGACTCGGCATGATCAATCAGGAGAACACTCCCGCCGGCTCCTACCCCGAGCTGAGCCAGGCTGCGAACGCGGCCATCGAATTTATCAACGAGCAACTCGGAGGGGTCGGCGGCCGTCCCATCGAGGTCGAGGTCTGCAACACCGAGTTCTCGGCAGAGGGGTCGACGTCCTGTGCCCAGACGTTCGTGGAGCAGGGCGTCCCGGCGGTGCTCGGTGGCATCGATGTCTTCGGCAACGGCATCGACACCCTCAACCAGAACGGGATCCCCTTCGTCGGCGGCATCCCGATCAGCCCGCAATCGGGCACCAGCCCCAACTCGTTCCAGTGGAGTGGGGGTAGCTCGGGTTCGACGGTCGCGTTCGCCTGGTACGCGGCAGAGCGGTTGAACGCCGAGCGGGTGTCGATCGTCTACGGCGAGTTCGGGCCCATCACCGAAAGCGCGCAGGTCGCCGAGGCGGTGTTGGAGGACTACGGGGTGGACGTGCAGTTGGTGCCCTATCCGATCCTGGCCACCGACCTGAACCCGGCCCTCAACGTGGCCGCGAGCTCCGACCCCGACGCCTTGTTCATCCTGGCAGCCGACAGCGGGTGCAAAGCGGGCTTCGACGGCGTGGCCTCGCTCGGCATCGACGCTGCGGTGTTCTATGTGGGCGCGTGTGCGGCCCCGACGATCATCGACCAGGTCGGCCCGGCCAAGTCGAACGGTGCCTACTTCAACGTCGACGGGCCCATCGGCCAGGACCCCCCGGATCCTGACGCGTCGCTCTACGCCGGGATCATCGAGGCCTACAGCGACGGACTCGATCCGGCCGGCGCCGGCACGGTGTCGTTCCGGGCGGTGATGAACCTCTTCGTGATCCTCAGCCAACTCGACGGCGACATCAACCCGGAGTCGATCACCTCTGCCCTTCGGGCCCAGGTCGACGTGCCCAGCTTCAGCGGCCACAACTACACCTGCGATGGTCAGCAGTTCTCGGGCTTGCCCGCGATGTGCTCGCCCCAACAGATCATCGTCCAGTTGAACGACGGTGTGTTGACCCAGGTGAGTGACTGGATCGACGTCGGCCAGATCTA
>CAVPMN010000018.1:0-16655 GCA_963706425.1 uncultured Iamiaceae bacterium | reverse complement strand
TGGCCCTCGACTGGTCGCCAGAGGTGCTGGCCGAGCTCGACTACGCCCTGCGCCCCAAGATCCACGAGCGTCGCATCCCCAGCTTCGGGGCGATCGTGGCCCCCTCGACCGATGTCACCCGCTGGGGCCCGGCGACGAGCCTCGGCATCACCCGACGCCCGGCCGGCGAGTTGCCGCTCGACACGGCTCGGCGGTTCGCCGACGGCCTGTCCACTTGGGTCGTGCCGTCGGCGGCCGGCGCGGAGCTGCTGGTGTTCGATCGACCGGCGGGCTCCGAACGAGACCTGGTCGTTCTTGCCGAGGCCATGGGTGCCACGTTGGTGCAACGTCATCCGTCCGGCGTCGCCCGCCTGGTCGGTTCGTTCGGCGTGCTGCGGTGGGACGGGATCGGATGGCATCACGAGCCGCCCGTGTCCACCTGGATCGATGCGGTGGGAGCGTGCAGCGACCATGGCAATCGTCACGTGCTGTCGGAGCTACTCGAGTTCGCGGTGCACGACCTCGGCGCCCGGGGCGTGGGCGCGCTGTTGATCTATCGACCTGACGACGATGCGCCGGCGCCCGCGTACGACATGCGGCTACCCGCGCCGCCACTCCTTCGCATCAACGAGGCCTACGACCTGGCTCCGTTGCGCCACGTGCTGGCCCAGGTCGATGGTGCCGCTGTGTTCGACCGCGACGGTGGTCTGCGCCACCTCGGCGTGCGTCTGGTGCCGAGCATCGCCGCCGAGGCCGATGTCGACGGCTACCGGGGCATGCGCCACACGGCCGGCCGGCGTTACAGCTATGACGATCCTGCGGCGACTGTCATCGTCGTCAGCGAGGACGGCCCGGTCACGGTGCTGCGCAAAGGTGAGCTGATGGGTCGTTCCGCACCGACCTAGTGCCGTGTGAAGGTATCTCTGCCCTGTCCCAGACCGGCCCTTCCGGGGCAGGCCACCTTCCCCAACCTGCGTACCTCAGTGTCGGAAGCCGACGCCCACGAACGCCGAGTCAGCAATCCACCGCCGACCGGAGGGCCTCGCACGCCTCGAAGAGGCGGGCCGGGTCGAGCGCGCACTGCCGCTCAACGAGGTAGGCCTTGGCCACGACGCGCAGATTGTCGAAGCTCGCAACGCATTCCTCCGGCATGCCGTCACCGGGTCCGAGACGTAGCTCGGTGGGGATGTCACGAATGGTTCGCGTCACCGGTGCCGCGAGGACACTGTGCAGGACCGGGATGGCAGCCGTTCTCGTCATGACCAGGAACGGCCGGCGTCCGACGCCTTCGATCTCGCCCCACCAGACCTCGCCGCGTCGTGGATCGGTCACCATGGTTCCTCGGCGATCGCGTCGCGCAGGGAGGCGATGGCGGCGGCCCGCTCGGCATCTGTCGCCGGCACGCGCTGGTAGCCCTCGACGATCGAGCGGTCGTCCCGGTGTCGCCGATCGAGCTCCAACACCGCCTCGATGCCTGCCCGCACCGCCGCGGCCCGGGTTTCGTACACCCCTCGGTCGACGAGATCGTCGAGCACTGCGAGCTGCTCGGCCGGAAGACGTACGGCGATCTGTTCGGTTGCCATCCCGCAAGCATACCGATCCGGTAGTCAGAATGGTATGCCCATCCGCAACGTCACCTACCGCCGGCTTGAGGTCAGTGGCTCTCTGACGCGGCACCAGCACGCGGTCGCATCGAGGCGCCTCCGGTGGTCACGTCGTGCGCCACGCCCGTTCGAACGGCAACCGCCATGCGTGCGGTGCGATGAGCTGATGGATGGCATTCGGCTCCCTCGAGCCAGGCGCATTGCCGCTCATGGCGTCAGAGATCAACCGCTCGTAGCCTCGAGCAGGTCGGCCGGCCGTGCGGTCTGGTGTGCGGGCGAAGTGCTGGTTCGTCGAGGGAGCCGTTGTACCGCCCGCACCACCTGCGAGGGGTCAGACCTCTATGGGGAACGAGGCCACGATGCCGATCGACACCACCAGCAAGGTGATGCCCGCGCCGAGCAGCAGTATCCGTGCCCGAGCGGTGTCCATCTTCGAGCTGATGCCGGCGAAGAAGAGCACCGTCGCGAACATGATGGTCATGAGGACGTAGTTGTCCGACCGCTGGTTGGCCTCCCTCGCCTCGGCCGCGAACGCCTCGGCCTGTTGCTCGAGCCGATCGGCCTCGTCTTGTGCTTCGAGCTGATACTCGGGCATCACGAAGGGCGTGCGAGGGGCGTTCGGATCGACACGAGGTTGGGTGGCGACCCAGGCGTCGACCGCGACCTCGAACTCGGGTCGGAAGCGGAGGTAGATGAACCCGGAGAGCATCTGCGGGTCGGGCTCGTAGACCTGGCCGTCGACTGCGGGTTGGTCGAGAAGGCCCTCCCGTTCGGCGGCCGCCAGCCAATCGTTGAAGGTGATGACGTCGACCAACGACTGCTGCCCGGCCAGCGTCGAGGACCGGGTGGCCTCGACCCGGCTCGCCCCCGCCATGCTGTAGCTGTTCGCCTGCACACCGCTCCACTTGGCGGCCTGGAACCCGGTCCACGCCGCGAGCACGGCCGCGATGGAGAGCAGGATCGCCTCGGTCAGCTCGAACTTGCGATCGAGGCGGCGGCCTTCGGCCCGCTTGGCCTCGGCCACTTCCAGGTCGTTCAGTCGGTCGGATTGGCGTTCCCCGATGTCGGGGCCTCGCTCGTCGGGAGGGGGGTCGGATGGCATTGGCAGAGGGTAGGGGCGCCACGGTTCGCGGTGGCTCATCCCGGTCGGGCGGTCGCCCGCTGATCGGTCGGGTGGGGGGCCAGCACCTGCTCGATGACCGACGCGTCGTCGTAGTAGGTGTGCAGGTGGGCGATGCGGTCTCCGGCGAACCGGGCAATCGAGACGCCGGCGATGCACACGGGGTGATGGGATGCTTCGACCAGCAGCTCGTCGGCGACAAGCAGCGGCGCGTCGTGTTGCGCCTCGATGTGCCACTCGGCCACGGCCGTCGGCGCCGACCACCAGAGATGATCGACGGTGAACCGGTTGACGGCCAACGACGAGGCATGGGCACGACGCTTCTCTTCGGCCTCGGTGCGAGAAGCGAAC
Organism: uncultured Iamiaceae bacterium; assembly: GCA_963706425.1. Taxonomy (GTDB): domain Bacteria; phylum Actinomycetota; class Acidimicrobiia; order Acidimicrobiales; family Acidimicrobilacustridaceae; genus CAVPMN01. Next base: position 13,601 of record CAVPMN010000018.1, on the reverse strand, counting down.
GTCCAGCCTGGGCTCCAGCCGACCGCGTCGGAGGTGAGCGCGTCCCCGAGCCGATCCGGCTCGCCGACGAGGGCGACGCCGATGGCCCATTCGAGGTGATGACGCCAGCTCTCGGGCTCGATCCTGCGGTCGGCCGGGAGCGACCCGGTCTCAGGGGGTGTCGGCGAACCGGCCGCCAGCGCCGGCACCGAGCCCGGCCGGAGGGCCTCGCGGCAGGCGGCACCCGCGGAGGCGAGGTGTGTCACGGGACGATCGGCGCTGAAAGACAGGTGCATGGCGTCGGTTGCTCCCGTCGGTCGACGTGGCTGCGGGGAGCAAGGTGAGCGTAAGGAACCGAGCTGATCCGCTCATCACCCGCATCGGGTGAACCGGATGGCTCCGCGAGCGGTCACCCGGATCGGGCGACGATGCTCGTGTCGATGAGTGCGAGAATCCCCTGATGACCACCGAATCGCTCGAGGAGCGGACCGAGCAAGGCAAAGCAGCCCGCAAGGCGACACCTCGGGAGGCGCACGCCGACTGGGTCGCACCAGCCGACCGCGCCGACCCAGTGGCGCTGATCGAGGCACAGAACGAGGACCGGCTGCCCTTCCTGGTTCCGGTACGCCACGCGCGCATGGGCGTGAACCCGTTCACCTTCTACCGCGGCGCCGCCGCCATCATGGCGGCCGACCTGGCCGGCTCTCCGATGAGTGGCCTCATGGCGCAGATCGGCGGCGACGCTCATCTCTCCAATTTCGGGGCCTATGCATCGCCCGAGCGTCAGCTCATCGTCGACGCCAACGACTTCGACGAGACGCTCGTGGGCCCGTGGGAGTGGGATCTGAAGCGATTGGCGGCCAGCTTCACCATCGCGGGGCAGTATCTCGAGTTCTCGGACGCAGACTGTGCGCGAGCGACGAGAAGGGTCGTCCGTTCCTATCGAAAGGCGATGGCCGAGTTCGCCGGCCTGGGATTCCTCGACCTCTGGCAGCAGACGATCCGCGTCGAAGACCTGCAGGCGTCGGCCGGCGTCTCGCCCGCCGAGCTGGCTCAGCGACTCGACCGTTTCGAGAAGCGGGCCCGCAAGAAGACGAGTCTGCAAGCGGTCGGCAAGCTCACCGAGATGGTCGACGGCCACTACCGCATCCGCAGCCAGCCGCCGGTGCTCTTCCCGCTCGCGGAGGTCCCGATCGGCCACGACGCGTCGGTCATGGAGGAGGCTGCCAACCGGGCGTTCGAGGAGTACAAGTCGACCCTCGACGATGCCCGTCGCCAGCTGATCGATCGGTACAACCTGATCGAGGTCGGCTTCAAGGTGGTCGGCGTCGGGAGCGCAGGCACGCGTTGCCTCATTCTCCTGCTCGAGGGTCGCGACAGCTCCGATGTGCTTTTCCTGCAGGCCAAGGAAGCCGGCCCGTCGGTGCTCGAAGAGCACTTCGGTCCGAGTCCCTACGCGAACCACGGTCAGCGCATCGTCGAGGGGCAGCGGCTCGTCCAAGCTCAGTCGGACGTCTTCCTCGGTTGGACCGAAGGCCAGATCGAGGGCCGTCACTTCTACCTACGTCAGCTGCGCGACTGGAAGGGCTCCTTCGAGGTTGAAGCGGCCACGCCGAACCAGCTGCGCTTCTACGCCGATCTCTGCGGGCGGATCCTGGCGCGGGGCCATGCGCGATCGGGTGATGCCACGGCCATCAGCGCCTACATGGGCAACAGTGACCGGCTCGACATCGCCATCGTCGCGTTCGCCGAGGCCTACGCCCGCCAGAACCTCGAGGACTTCGGGCGGTTCCGCGAGGCGATCGACTCTGGCAGGCTCCAAGCGGCCGAAGCGGCGGCATAGCCAACGGCCATCGCCTGGCTCATCCCCTGCGAACTGGTTCGGGAGCCGGCGGCAGGAGCATCAGGCGGGCGCCCCAGAAGAAGCAGAGGGCTCCGAGCAGGGTGCCGCTGTTCGCGATCGACGCATCGAGCAGATCGTCGGTCGACGGCAGGGTGTAGGCGGCGATCGCGGCCAGTCCGAAGAACACCGAGCCGATGAGGTTGAGGGCTGCGATCCACCAGGTCGTGTCGCGCCGGGCCGTGAGTCGGGGCCGGGGGCCCAACACCATCCACGACAGGTACGACGAGACGAGGAAGCAGATCGACCCGAGCATGTCGGGTGTCCACACGCGCAGGTTCTCCTGCTGGGTCGTCCAGGCATCGGAGAGTGCGTAGAAGGTGTTGACGTTGAACCAGAGCGTCCCGACCGACTGGATGGCTGCGGCCCACCAGTTCACGTCGCGGAACGGCCCGCCGGAGCCGGCAGCCCGGTCGCCATCGAACACGCTGACGGTGACGATGCCCGCAGCCAGCGTGAAGAAGATCGAACCCGTGAAGTAGGTGAGGCCGATGGCGGACGAGGGCACCACTTCTGCCAAGGCAGGGATCGAGGCCACGGCGAAACACGCCGAACCGATGATGAAGAACCACGCCGCCCATCGGGTGGCCCGGTCGATGTCGGCGGGCTGATCGACCTCCCTCTCACCTGGCATCCCGGGCAGCGTAGGGGTGTCGACGACGATCCGTCGTCACCCGATCCAGGCGATGTGCCTGACTGCACGTGTGGGCGTCGCCACGAAGAGCGGGGGTGCTGCGGCAGGCGTTCATCCACTTTGGACGAGGCGGCCGCATGCGGCGTTCCGTAGCGTGAACCCCGCTGCCCGATCTCCGTCGACCCCGGCGGGAGGACAGCACGGGGAGGGATTCGCCATGGCAGATTCGCACGACGAACCGACAGGCTGGGTCGGTTGGATCGGCTTCGCATCCGTGATGATGCTCATCGGAGGCTCGCTCAACGCCTTCTACGGGCTCGTCGCAGTGCTCAACGACGACTGGGTCGGATGGAACACCGAGACGTCCCGCGCCGTCTTCATCGACCTCTCGGGCTGGGGATGGGCGCACATCATCGTCGGTGCCGTGCTCTTTCTCTCGGGCCTTGGCGTGCTCTCCGGCAACATCCTCGCCCGCACCGTGGGCGTGATCGTGGCCGGCATCAGCATGATCGTGAACTTCTTCTTCATCCCCGTCTATCCGATCTGGGCGCTGACGATCATCACGATCGACGTGCTCGTGATCTGGGCGCTCACGGCTCATGGCCGGGAGATGCGCCGGGCCTGATCACTTCTGGCCTCCGCTCCACGGCGCGAGCTCGTCTCTGGCGAGCTCGCGCCGTGTGAGGGTCCGCCTCGCACCGACGGGCAAGGCGACGTGCCGATCCACCAGCAGCCCGGCCGACGATTCAGGTCGAGCCGCCTCCGGTGATCACCACGGGGCAGGTCGCGTTGCGAATGACGTGGTCCGACACCGAGCCGAGGAAGGCCCGCTTGAGGCCACCGCGTCCTCGGGATCCCATGACGATGACATCAGCGGCCAGGTCAGTGGCCACATCGCAGAGGGCGGGGCCGGGGGGACCTTCGACGATCCTGGTGTCGGCCTCGATGCCGAGCGCCGCGATCGTGTCGAGCGCCGTCTGCTCGGCTACGGCCAGTCGCTCGGCGTGTAGCTGGTCGAACGCCTCCGGCGACATGGAGCCACCGGCGAAGCCCGAGACGCCGGTCACGAGGCTCTCGTCGGGCAGGTCGGCGACGTTGGCCACGACCAGCCGGTCGGCGGGTGCGAGCACAGCCAGCCCGGCACGCAGCGCGGCGATCGCGGGGTCGGAACCATCGGTGCAGAGAAGGACGGTGGTCACGGCGAGGATTGTGTCACGCATCGCGCAAGGCCGACCGTTCACCATCCGACGTCGGCGGGGTAGGGACGACCCACGTCCAACGTAGCGGTCGGGCCCCGACTCGGAGCTCTACGAGCGGGCCAAGCGGCCCCACCACACGGGTGGGGTGAACTACCTTCCGGAGTTGGTGGGACCGACATGACCGTACGGGCGTCGGCTCGATTTCCGCAGACGAGCGCCGCGATCCGCGAGGCACGCCGCTTCGCGGTCGACGAGGCCGCCGTGGAGCAGACGGTCGAAGCCGACCTTGCGCTGGCCGTGTCGGAGCTCGCCGCCAACGCCGTGCTGCACGCCCGCACCCCGTTCATGCTCACCGTCGAGCGCGACGGGAGAAGAGTGCGGGTCGGGGTGACCGATGGAGATCCAAGCCCACCGGTCATGAAGGAGCACGATGACCTCGCCTCGACTGGTCGGGGCCTGCGAATCCTCGACCAGGTGGTCAGCAGATGGGGAGTCGAGCCCGACGACGCTGGCAAGACCGTGTGGTTCGAGATCGACCTCGCGTGAGCTTCGGAACCATGAACGACAGCACACTCGAAGTGCGGCTCCTCCAGCATCCGGTCGCCGTGCACGTGGGGCCGCCGCTCACTTGACGACCTCCAACGCGAGTTCGAGCAGATCCATCGCTCGAACAACGAGCCCGACGTGCCTCGGCGTCCGTCAAAAAGGGCCGGGATCGGGCCGGGCTCCTCGCACCAATCGCCCTGGCAGCTCGCCGGTGTGGTCACCGTCGACGAACGTGACCGCCCCGCTCTTCACCGTGGCCCGATAGCCGCGTGCATCCTGCACGAGGCGGCGGCCGCCGGCCGGCAGGTCGTGGACGATCCGGGGCGGAGCGCAACTCAGTTGCTCGAGGTCGATCAGGTTGAGGTCGGCGAGGTAGCCCGGGGCGACGAGGCCCCGATCGAGCCATCCGATGTGCTCGGCAGTGCGCCGGGTGAGGTGATGGACCACCGTTTCGATCGGCAATCGTTGGTCGTCGCGCCGGTCACGCCCCCACACGGTGAGGAAGCTGGTGGTCGCGCTGGCGTCACAGATCGCGCCGCAGTGCGCGCCGGCATCGGACAAGCCGAACAACGCGACGGGTGAGGTGATCATCTCGTGGATGTCGTCGAAGTCGCCGTGGGCGAAGTTGAACAACGGCAAGTAGAGCAGCTGGCGGCCCTGTCGCTGGAGGAGCAGGTCGTAGACCAGCGACGCGGGCTCGACGCCGCCACGGCGGGCCTCGGCGGCCACCGACTGGGTGGTGTCTACGTCGTAGTCGACGGGGTCGCTCATCTCGAACAAGACGTCGAATCCGCCGGCGATCTGCTTGAGCAGGCCGTCGGGCAGCTGGCTCATCAGCGTGGCGTGTTCGGCGAGCACGCGCTCCTTGCGATCGGGATCGGAGAGAGCGGCCACTCGCTCCGCGAGGGGCAGGGCGGCGAGCTCGCCGAACGCCGGACACAGCAGGAACGGGTTGGCGGTGGCCTCGAGTCCGAGCAGCACACCGATCGGGCGGGGAGCGACTTGGCCTTTCACATCCAATCCTGCGGCGCGCCAGCTGTCGATGCGACCGAACAGGTGCCTCCATCGGTCGGGTGAGTGGTAGGCCTGTTGCACGGTGAAGCTCAGCGGACGACCCGAGACCCGTGCCATCGTCTCGATCAAGGACAGCTCGGCGTCGGCGAACGCATCGTCACTCGTCTGGTAGCAGTCGGAGATGAGCTGCACGACACCGGCGCGTTGCTGGGCCATCGCGGCCGCGATGGCGATCAACTCGGTCTCGTCGGCGCGGCAGCGTGCCGATGTTGGCGCCGTCGCGGGTGCGGTGGATCTCGGTGCGGGACGTGGCGAACCCGACGGCGCCGGCCGCGAGTCCTTCGGCGACCAGGCGGGCCATGGAGGCCAGCTCGGCATCGGTCGGATGCTCGAGGTGGTCGGCGCCCCGGTCGCCCATCACGTAGGTGCGCAACGCGGCATGGGGCACATGGGCCCCGACGTCGACCGCGCGGGTCTGGCTGTCGAGGACATCGAGGTACTCCGGGAACGACTCCCACCCCCAGGTGAGGCCCTCGGCCAGCGCCGTCCCTGGGATGTCCTCCACCCCTTCGAGCAGGCCGATAAGCCAGTCGTGGCGGTCGGGTCGGGCCGGCGCGAAGCCCACGCCGCAGTTGCCCATCGCGAGGGTGGTGACACCGTGCTGCGACGAGGGCGCGAGCAGCGGGTCCCAGGTGGCCTGCCCGTCGTAGTGGGTGTGGAGGTCGACGAAGCCGGGGGTGACGAGCAGACCGTCGGCGTCGAGCTCGCGTCGGCCCCGACCGCTGACTCGGCCGACCTCGACGATGATGCCGTCGTCGACAGCGACGTCGGCCGAACGGGGCGGCCCCCCGCTGCCATCGACGACCGTGCCTCCCCGTACGACCAGGTCCATCGGCCCGACCATATCGGGCCGCGCTGCTGCTAGTCCGACCGGTGTCGCCCCGTCGACCGCAAGGCGACGACGCGCTGGACGGCCAGCGACACCGCGATGCCCACGGCGACGGTGAGCATCAGCGCGACGACGGGGGGCGTGTGCTGGAGCAGCGGCGGGTAGACCTGCCAGTGGGTCAGATAGATGTAGAGCGACGCACCCGCGATCGCGCCCATGATCGGCTTCACCGACGAGGGGACCCGCAGCTGCGGCACCCAGATGACGGCCAGCAGCCCGGCGACCACCAGGGCATCACGTGGGGTCGTGTCGAAGAAGCCGGGCACCGCGGCGGCGACGACGACTGAGACGGCAAGGCGCTGCCAGCCGGTGCGGGCCCGCTGGGCGGCCCACCCGAGGACGAACAACCAGATGACGGCGTGCGAGCGATAGATCTGGTTTGCCGGATCGCCCATGGAGATCTGGCGGAGAGCGAGGGTGGCCAAGAGCGTGCCGAACGCCAACCCGAAGGGATGTCGGTGCTCGAGCCGGCGGACGGCCGGTATGCAGAACACCAACGTGATCACCACGAGGATGTGGACCAACGCCTCGATGAACCAATACCAGTAACGCCACGTGCCGTCGGCCAGGTAGTTGTTCACCAGCAGGACGTTGGCCGGGGTGTAGCGATCGGAGAGGAGGTAGAGCGCGCCGAGGTAGAGGACGCTCGGCACCGCGATGCGGCCGACGCTGCCGAGGGCGGCGCGTAGATGGGCGGTGGCGTTCGAGGCGGCCAACCGGAACCTGGCGAAGTTGAAACCGGCCACTGCGAGCAGCACGTGCGCCCCACCCCAGAGACCGAACATCCCCATGTGCGATCCGACGACCAGCACGATGGCGACGGCCCGCAGCACCACACCGGTCTCCACCGCATGCAGCGTCGATCGACGGGGGGCGAGCGCACGCAGCTGGCCGATGGGCGTGACGTGCCAGGCGGCGGGCACGTAGCCGAGCGCGTCCTCGATCTTCATCGAGACCTCGACGTAGGAGAGCGAGTCGCCTCCGAGGGCCACGAAGGTGGCGTCGTCGGTGACCTCTTCGACGCCGAGCACCCTCGCGAAGACCTCTCGCAGATCGTCGGCCTCATCGGTGTCGTCGACGGGGGAGCCCGGCGGTGGCTCGGCGCTGAGGGTCAGGATCGCCTGGTAGTCGGGCTTGCCCGAATGCAGCCGAGGGATGGACTCGACCTGCTCGACCGCCACGCATCGAGCGGGAAGGTCGAAGCGGGAGGTGACGAGGTCGATGACGTCGTGCGGATCGACCCCCGGCTCGACGGCGACGATCAGCGTGCCGTCACGGCCGGTGCAGGCGGCTCGGAGCCCGGCGTCGCCGAGCACTCGTTCGACCCGGTCGAGGTCGACCCGCAGGCCGAACACCTTGATGAATCGGCTGGTGCGGCCCACGATCTCGTAGAGCCCGTCGGGGGCCCGCCTCGCCAGGTCGCCGGTGCGCAACTCGGTGATCGAGCGCCCTCGTGCCAGGTCGCTGGCCTGTTCGGCGTAGCCCAGCATGACGTTGGGGCCCCGGTAGACGAGCTCGCCGACACCCTCGGCGTCGGGCCGCTCGATCGAGAACGAGCCACCCGGGATGGGGTTTCCGATGGCGGTCGGGCGCGCCAGCGCGTCGTCAGGGGAGAGGTAGGCCATGCGGGCGGTGGCCTCTGACTGCCCGTACATCACGAACAGGTCCCAGCCGCGCCGCTGCCCCAGTTGGGCGAACTCGCGCACCCGCGCCGGCGCCAGTCGGCCCCCGGCCTGGGTGACGTAGCGCAGATCGGGGAGCTCGAAGTCGGCGAACCCGACGCGGTCGAGCAGATCGAAGGTGTGGGGCACGCCGGCGAAGCTGGTGGCACGGTGGGCCGCGAAACGCCTCCCAGAAGCAGGGGTCGACGACCGACTGCGACGTCAGGATCAACCCCGCTCCCCGATGCAGATGGCTGTTGATGACCGACAGGCCATAGCAGTAGGCCATCGGGAGGGTGGTGGCGGCCCGATCGTGGTGGTCGATGTGGAGATAGCGCGCGATGGCCGCGGCGTTGCTCTGCACGTTGTCGTGGGAGAGCCGGACCACCTTGGCGGCGCCGGTCGAGCCCGAGGTGCACAACAACAGGGCGAGGTCGGGATGCAGCTCGTGCGCCGTGCCGGGCCGGCGCTCGTCCCACGCCCACACGTCGGTGCCCCGACCGACGACGACGTCGGGGTCGTAGGTCGACACCAGGTTGGCCATCGTGTGGTGGTTACCGGCTGGCACCAGCAGGACCGGGTGGCCACCTGCGAGAGCGGCCAGGTAGGTGACGATGGGCTCGACCTCGTTGGCCGCGGCGATGAGCACGAGGCGGCGCTCGGCCCCGAGCCGCTCGCTCGTCGCGGCCACACGCTCGCTCAGGTCGCGGTAGGTGAGCGTCGCGCCGGCGGGGTCGATCAGCGCCACCCGTTCGCCGTGGCTGGCCAGCGATCGGGCGAAGGGAACCGCCGCCGGGCGCGGCGGAGCGTCATTCGGGTCGAGGGGCGGCAGGCCGGTCGGGGCGACGGGGAGTGCGGCGCGAGGGGTCATGTCCTCGGTGGGTCGACGGCTAGCAGGACCCCCTGAGAATAGGGGTTAGGTCTACCTTATGGCCAGCAACAAGGTCGGCAGACACCCGAGGGCCCGGCCTGGCCTCCTCTCAGCAGGGGACGCGACGGGTGTCGATGTCGTTGGCGGGTGCGTTGGTGACGATCGTGACGTCGAGGCAGGTGGTGGCCGCCAGCCCGCCGTCGACCCGCAGAGTGATCAGCACCGACGATTCCCCAGGGCCGAACTCGGCCCGTTGCAGGGTCGCGCCGTCGATCTCGGGCAGGCCGGGCAGCCCTGTGGTGGGGCCACCGGCGACCACGGCGGTCGCGTAGGCGTCTTCGAGGGCGGCCACGTCGACGTCCGACCAGCTGACCCGCACGGCTGCCTCGACCTGCTCGACGCGGTTGGACTGCTCCCTCGACGAGACCGCCCACCACCCGACCAGGCCGGCGACGAGCACGCCGCCGACCACCACGATGACGACCAATCGCCGCCCCGGTGTGGCCAGCCAACCCCCGCCCTCACTCATCGGCCCGCTGACCTCTCGTGGGCTGTCGGTGGGCAACCGCTCGCGAAGGACCGTATGGAAATGGTAGGCGTCGCCGAGCGTGGTGATGCTGGCGAGGGCCTCGGGTGGCAGGTCGCCATGTGAGTCGCCCTCGACCAGATCGATGAGCTGCAGCAGTCCGAGCGAGTCGAGGTGAAGGTCGTCGACGAGCTTCAACGAAAGGGCGTCGACGTTGGCGGGCAGGCCGAGGTCGAGGACATCGGCCACTTCGGCGACGAAGGCGTCGGGGTCGACGGGGTCGTTCCCGAGCCACGCGGCGAGCCCGTCGGTCGACCAGCGTTGGGGTCGATCGGCCCAGGTGGCGCGATGGATGGCGAGTACGTGAGTGTCGATCCACTGACCCTCGAAGAACTCGTGACCTCGCAGCACGCCTTCGAGGGCGACGACCGGGCCAACCAGTCGCGAGAACTTCGGATAGTTGACCTCGAGCACGTAGGCGTAGAGCTTGTTGAAGTTGAACGTGGCGAAGAGGAAGTCGACGAACACCTCGGTCGCCTCCATCACGAGGGCGGCGTCGGCGTCGTCGCTGCCATCGGCCACCACGGCGATCTGGGCGTTGCCATGGCGGAAGTCGGCGCTGTAGGCCGCGACCAGGCCGAGCGGCGCCCGATCGCCTGTCGCCTCGACCACGAACTGCGCCAACACTCCCTGCCAGAGTCGTTGGGCGAACGCCTCGGGCGCCGGCGTGGTGCCGCGGTGGCGATACGCGACCAGTCGGTCGGGTGCGAGCTCGAGCTGCTTGATGAACGGATAGTCGGCCAGCTCGACCGGCCGGAGGCGCACGCGGTCGGTCTCGAAGTGGTGGAGGGATGTGGTCGGCGTCAACGGAACACCCCACCGCAGGCCGGCGCGATGTCGACCGGGTCGGTGGCACCCGTCCAGGTGCCGGTGATGGTGACCGCGCAGCTGAACTCGTTCTCGTAGGTGTTGCGGCCCCAGTTGCGCAGCGTCTCGTAGAAGTAGTCCCACCCGCCCGGGTCGGCGTCGGTGACGCGCGGACCGGTGTTGTCCATGTTCATCTTGTAGTCGCACACGGTCGTGTAGTTGGTGGAGCCGTCGGGTTGGGTGAGGTGCACCCAGGTGCCACAGCCTTCGAAGAGGAAGCCGCCGCGGTGCACGAGCTCCATGCCCCACTTCGTCGTGTAACCGGAGTAGTGGGTGACGTCGGTCTTGTAGACGAGCCAGTTGGCTTTGGGGGCCAGGTTGAGCTGGGGATGGCCGGCGACCTCTCGGCAGTGGTAGGCGCCGGTGTCGCCGAAGCAGCTCTCGTTCGCCCACCTGGGGTTGGAGTAGGGATACATCGAGCAGCCGCGCAGCGGGAACAGCGTGTACTGCTGCGGCGGTGAGTCGGTGCAGGTGGGACGCCCACCGGCCGGCGTGAAGGCGTCGACGCCCTCGAAGCCCGGCTGGCCGACCGTGCTCGGCCCGTCGACGACGCTGGTGGCGGATGCGGGAAGGGCGCCTTGGACGACGCCCAAGAGCGAGGCTGCCGTGGCGACGACGGCAGAGGTGGTGTGGGTCAGGTTCATCTCGACTCCTCGGTCCGTGCACATGTGGGCGCCCGAGGCGCCGACCACCCGAGGCGTTGCGCCTGGGGGACCGGGGAGGAGTGCGGATACGTCTATCGGAGCGCGAGCGTCGAGGTCAAGGGGTCATCAGTTCGTCGTGGGGCCTATCGCGCGCGACGATGTCGGCGACGTCGGCCAGTGGGGTGGTCCATGACCAGTGCGAACAGCGAACCGGCAGCGCACGGCGACTTCGACGCGGTGGTCGTCGGAGCCGGCTTCGCCGGCATGTACATGCTCCACCGACTGCGAGGCCTCGGCCTGTCGACTCGCGTCTACGAGGCCGGCGGCGACGTCGGCGGCACCTGGTACTGGAACCGCTATCCCGGGGCCCGCTGCGACGTCGAGAGCGTGGAGTACTCCTACCAGTTCGACGACGACCTGCAACAGGAATGGGAGTGGTCGGAGCGCTACGCGCCCCAGCCCGAGATCCTCGAGTACGCGAGTCACGTGGCCGACCGGTTCGACCTGCGGCGCGACATCCAGTTCGACACGAGGGTCGAGTCGGCCGTGTTCGACGAGTCGACCCAACGCTGGTCGGTCACCACCGATGTCGGCGATCACGTAACGGCCCAGTTCCTCATCATGGCCACCGGGTGCCTGTCGTCGACGAACATCCCCGACTTCGAGGGCATCGACTCGTTCGAGGGCGACACCTACCACACCGGTCGCTGGCCGCACGAGGGCGTCGACTTCACCGGCAAGCGCGTGGGCGTGATCGGCACGGGATCGTCGGCGATCCAGCTCATCCCCATCATCGCCGAGCAGGCCGCCGACCTCACCGTGTTCCAGCGCACGGCCACCTACGCCGTGCCCGCCCACAACCGGCCGCTCGACCCCGACGAGGTGGCGGCCATCAAGGCCGACTACGCCGCCCTGCGCGCCGCCAACGCCCAGACCATGACGGCCTTCGGCTCGCGCACCCCGGGCAACGAGGAGTTCGCCCTCGCCGCCGACCCCGAGGAGCGCGAGCGGCAGTTCGAGGAGCGGTGGGCGCACGGCGGGCTGCCCTTCCTCGGAGCGTTCGGCGACCTGCTGTTCACGCAAGGAGGCCAACGACCTCGCCGCCGAGTTCGTGCGCAGCAAGATCCGCGACATCGTCGACGACCCCGCGGTGGCCGAGCTCCTGTCACCCACCACGGTCATCGGCTGCAAGCGCATGTGCGTCGACACCGGCTACTACGCCACGTTCAACCGGCCCAACGTGCACCTGGTCGACGTGAGCGATGCGCCGATCGACGAGATCACGCCCACGGGTCTGCGCACTGGCGGTGTCGACTACGAGTTCGACGCCATCGTCTTCGCCACCGGCTTCGACGCGATGACCGGCGCCCTGCTGGCGATCGACATCAGGGGACGCGACGGCGAGACGCTGCGCGACGCGCTGGGAGGCCGGGCCCACGACCTACCTGGGTCTCGACGTGGTGGGCTTCCCGAACCTCTTCACCATCACCGGGCCGGGCAGCCCGTCGGTGCTCACCAACATGATCCCGTCGATCGAGCAGCACGTGGACTGGATCGCCGACTGCATCGACCACCTGCGGGCCAACGGCTACACCACCATCGAGGCCACGCAGGCCGCCCAGGACGCCTGGGTCGAGCACGTCAACATGATCGCCGACCTCACCCTCTATCCCGACGTGCAACTCGTGGTACCTGGGCGCCAACGTGCCCGGCAAGCCGCGCGTGTTCATGCCGTTGCTCGGCTTCGCTCCCTACGTCGAACGCTGCAACGAAGTGGTGGCCAACGGCTACGAGGGCTTCGCCCTCGGTCGGCCGAGCTGACACGCCACTACGGTCAGGCCATGCCAGACGACGCTGCTTGACGACTTCGAGCGGACCACGTTCACCCACGAGGGCAAGACCCGCACGGTGTTCCGGCAGGGCACCGGACCGGCGGTGATCGTGATCGCGGAGATGCCGGGCATCACCCCGAAGGTGCTCGCCTTCGCCAGGCGGGTGACGTCGATCGGCTGCACGGCGGTGCTGCCCCACCTGTTCGGCGTGCCAGGTCGCGATCCCAGCATCGAGGCACGCGGTCGGCTGGGCGCGCTCAGCTACATGGTGTCGTCGATCGTGCCCGTGTGCGTGAGTCGCGAGTTCGTGGTGTTGGCCACGGGTCGCACTTCACCGGTGGTGGCCTGGCTACGCGCCCTGGCCGCCGATGAACATGCTCGGTGCGGCGGCCCGGGCGTCGGTGCGGTGGGCATGTGCTTCACCGGTGGCTACGCACTCGCGATGGCGACCGACGACCGGCTGTTGGCACCCGTGCTCTCCCAACCGTCGATGCCCATCGGGCGATCCGACAAGCACCGCTATGGCATCGACATCGCTCCTGAGGAGCTCGACATCGTGAAGGGACGATGCGCATCCGAAGGGCTCCAGGTGCTCGGCCTGCGCTTCACGAGTGACAGGCTGGTGCCTGACCGTCGGTTCGCCTTCCTCGCCGATCAGCTCGGACCTTCGTTCCTGGCCGTCGAGCTGTCCGATGCCGACGCCAATCCCGAAGCTGCGATGAAGCCGCACTCGGTGCTCACCGAGCACCTCATCGACGAGCCGGGGGAGCGCACCCGCGACGCGCTCGATCAGGTGCTCGAGCTGTTCCGGTCGAGGCTCCTGGTCGACGCCTGAGCGTCTCCCGTCGGGCGTCAGGCGTCCGGGGCCACCAGGTCGAGTCTCAGGCTGGTGTCGACGAGCAGGCGGAACCGGCCCCGG
>CAVPMN010000017.1:0-22466 GCA_963706425.1 uncultured Iamiaceae bacterium | reverse complement strand
ACGCGAGGCGAGCGTGAGATCGCACACGACGTGCAGGCTGTGACCGCCACCGGCGGCCCAACCCGGCACCACGGCAACCACGACCTTGGGCATCATGCGGATGAGGCGCTGCACCTCGAGGATGTGCAGGCGTCCCGTGCGGCCCGGTAGATGCTCTCGGCGGTGTCGCCCTCGGCGTAGCGGTAGCCGTCCTTGCCGGATGCGTTGATCGCCTCCGGAGCAGAACGACCATCCGCCGTCGCGAGGCGACGGGCCGTTACCGGTCAGCAGCACGCAACCGACGTCGCTGGTCATCCGCGCGTGGTCGAGGGCCCGATAGCGCTCGTCGACGGTGGCCGGCCGGAAGGCGTTGCGCACTTCGGGACGGTCGAACGCGATGCGCACGGTGCCGTGGTCGACGGCCCGGTGATAGGTGATGTCGTGGAAGTCGAACCCGTCGACTCGCCGCCACGCGGTGGGATCGAAGAGCGCCGAGACCATGGGCCGGAGCCTAGGGTGCCCACGACCCCTGTTCGCGACGAAGGCCTGGTGCGACGGAGAAAGGACTGCCGTGACCGTGGACCCGAGCACGCCGGTGCTCGTCGGCGTGGGCGCCCAGACGCAGCGAACCGACGACCCGGCCGATGCGGTCGAGGCCGTCGAGCTGATGTGGGCCGCGGTCGAGGCTGCCGACCGTGACACCGGCGCCCCGGGACTCGCGCAGCAGGCCGGCCTGGTGGCGGTGCCCAAGGGCATCTGGGGCTACGCCGATCCAGGACGCATCATCGCCGACCGGCTCGGCGCGACGGCACGCACGGTGCTGGCCGACGTCGGCGTGCTGCAGCAGTCGCTGCTAACCCGAGCCGCCGACACGATCGCGTCGGGCGCAGCGGATGTGGTGGTGGTGTGCGGGGGTGAGGCGAAGCACCGGGCCTTGCGGGCCGCCATCGCCGGCGCGCCAGCCGACGAGTTCGAACAGCCGGATGGAACGCGCCCCCCGACGAGCTGGCGGCGCCCGCCGAGGAGATCCTGCCGTCGGTCGAGATCATCCGCGACCTGGCGGTGCCCCCACCAGTACGCCATCATCGACCGGGCACTGGCGTCGGCCGATGGCCTGACGACCGATGACCATCGTGGCCGTCTGGGTGCAGCTCTGGGCCGCGTTCGCCCGAGTGGCCGCCACCCGCCCCGATGCGTCGGGATCGCAGCGCGCCCGACGCCGCCACGATCACCACGCCCACTCCGTCGAACCGGATGGTGGCCAGCCCCTACACGAAACTGCTCTGCTCGCAGTGGAACGTCGACCAGTCCGCCGCACTCGTCCTCTGCTCTGCGGAGACCGCCGAGCGGGCGGGCGTTCCTCGCGATCGCTGGGTGTTCCCGCTCGGCGCAGCCGAGTCGCAACGTCATGGTGCCGCTGTCGCGCCGAGCGGACCTCCATCGGTCAGTCGGGTTCGAGCTGGGCGCGGCGCAGGCCCTGGCCGCCATCGGGGCGGGCATCGACGACGTCGACCTCTCGACCTCTACAGCTGCTTCCCGGCGGCCGTGCAGGTGCAGGCGCGCGAGCTCGGCCTGGCCCTCGACGACCCGCGAGGGCTCACCGTGACGGGCGGCATGACCTTCGCCGGTGGACCGCTCAACAACTACGTGCTGCAAGCGATGGTGGCCCTCACCGATCTGCTCCGAGCCGATCCGTCGGCGATCGGCCTGTCGACGTCGGTGAGCGGCATGCTCACCAAGCAGGGCCTCGGGCTGTGGTCGGCGACCCCGCCGACCGAGCCGATTCCGCAACATCGACGTCAGCGACGACGTCCGCGCCCGCACCAACGACGTTGCCGTTGACCGATGATCTCGTCGGCGCCGCTTCGGTGATCGGCTACACGGTCGTGCACGAACGCGGCGAGCCGCTACGAGCGGTGGCCATCGTCGAGCACGCCGGCCGGCGCACGGTGGCCACCAGCGACGATCCGCACACGATGGCGTCGATGATCGACACCGACTGGACCGGCCGGGTGGTCGACGTGATCGAGCCTGGCCGGTTCCGCCCGTCGTAGTTCCGACCGGTCAGGCGGCGGCTCGGTTGGCCCGCAGCTCGGTCCGCGGTCGCGAAGTAGAGCACGCCCAACACGGTGCCGATCGGCCCGCAGAACACGATGCCCACGATGAGCCCGATGATCCACGTGAGCTTCGAGCTCGCCACCTGCTCCCACTCGTTCGGCGCGAAAGCGCAGCACGTCGACGAGCGCTGCGATGGGGACGAGGAGAAATGCGACGTAGACGACGATCCAGATGCCCTCGAGGGCGGTGACGTTCACGCGGGCCGACGCTAGTGGCTCGAGGCCCCTCACCGACGGGACGAACGTGTCGACCATCGCGGCCCGCCACGCGATCAGGTGCGGGTAGTCGACGATGCGGGTCTTGCCGAGTCGCACCACCACCAGGTCGAGTGCGGGCACGCACAAGATGGCCTGGCCCTGATAGCCCGACGCCCGGAAGCTGCCGCACTCGTCGCCGACGACCCACCAGTGCGACCCGTAGAGCGTTCCGTCGTCGTCGACCGACTGCGGGCGCCTGGCCTCGTCGACCCAACCCTCGGGCAGGAACCGCTGGCCATCCCACACGCCGTCGCGCAGGTAGAAGAGCCCGAAACGGGCGAAGTCGCGCGCGGTGGCGTTCACGAACGACGAGGCGATCCAGGTGCCGGCCTCGTCGAAGCGTGGCTCGGCGGAGCTCATGCCGATGCGATCGAAGAGCGCGTCGAACAGGAAGGCACGGTAGGTGTCGATGCCCGATGGACCTCGCTCGGCGCCGATGGCGTCGCCGACGATGCGGGCGACGATGTTGCTCGTGCCGGACGAGTAGTTGAACGCCTCGCCGGGTGAGTGCGCGAGGGGCCGGTCGATGGCGTAGCGGGCGACGTCTGCGGCGCCCGAGCCGAACAGCATGTCGATGACGTCGCTGCCCCGACCCTCGATGTAGTCCTCGACAAACGCCAGCCCATCGCGCATCTGGAGCAGCTGGCGCAGCGTGATGTCGCGCCTGGGGTCACCCGGCTGGTCCCACTCGGGCACAGGAGCGCGCTCGTCGAGGTCGAGCCGTCCGTCGCCCACGAGCACACCGACCACCGCGTGCAACATCGACTTGGCCATCGACCACGAGAACAGCGGGGTGGCCGCCGAGACGACATCGGCGGGCCGGTCGATGTGCTCGAACGCCCCGTGGTATCGCTCGAAGACCAATCGACCCTGGTGGACGACGACCACGGCATAGGTCCTGCCGAAGCGACTCGGGTCGTCGATCATGCCGTCGACGAGCGAGGCCACGTCGACACCGTCGGGTACGGATCCGGTCGGCCAGTCGTCGCCCGGCCACGGAAGGTCTGCGGGCTGCTCGGGCAGCGCAACCAGCTCCTCGTCCGCGGACAGCTCGATGTAGCGCTCCCGCGCGGCCACATAGGCATGCGGGTCGTTGGTGATGTCGTCGGCGAGGCGCAGCAGCTCTTCGGGTGCGGGCGGGCGCAGCGACATCTTCGTGACCCGCCGCACGTTGAACGCCGACATGCCCGCCCCGATGGCCACACCCACCAGAGGGACGAGCGCCCGCGTGAACCGGGCCGCCGTCTTCTTGATGAGCTGTTCGCTCAGCCACGATGCTGCGTCGTTGGCCAACTTCGGGGTGGCCCGGCGACCGACCGACGTGCCGTAGCCGGCCGCCTCGGCCAGGTCGGTGAGCACGACATCAGGATCGGGTGACCGGCCGGCCCGCTGGTATTGCCGGGTGCGACCCGATGCCGCGACGTAGGCCTCGAAGACCTCTCCGACCACCGCCGAGAGGATGGCCACCGCGGTCGCCGTGCCGAACGAGCCGTAGAGCGCCAGTTCCTCCGCGGCCGCCGCCGAGCCGCCGCCGACGCCCGCGACCGCGATGTGCCGGCCGGGTCGATCGCCCTTGAGGGGATAGTGCACCGCCGCGAACACCACCACCCGCTCGGCCTGCAGCAGGCGGTCGGAGACACGACGCAGCGCCCGCTCGACGGTGGCCGAATCGAACGCCTTGGTGCGGCGCACCCCGGCCACCTCGTCGTAGATGTCGGCGGCGATGCCGTCCCACAGCCGGCGCAGCTCGTCCTGCACAGGGGCAGGCAGCCGGTCGCTGCGCAAGCGGCGCGGTGCGGCGCGATCGAAGCGGACGCGGTCGGCCACCGCGGGCGGAAGGTCGGACAGCTCGAGCCGGCGCGACGGGACCGCACTGGGCGGAGGTGGAGGCCGCTCGTCATCCATGGAGGGGAACGCTAACGACTCACGCCGTCCGCTCGTGCCGCTCCCACGCGATGGCGAGGATGGCGGCCGCTTGATGCATCGCGTTGAGCTCGTTGGGCGTGGGCCGTCCCGCCTCGGCTCGCCACAGCACCAAGACCCCGCGAACCGGTTCGTCGCCACCGCCCACGGGCTCGACCCACACGGTGGCACAGCCCGCGGACCGGGCGGTCGCAGCCAGTTCCGGATCGAGGTCGTCGACGGTCTCGGCGAGATAGCGGATGCCCGTGGCCACCACGTCGTGCCACGGACCGGGCCCGGTCATGGGAGGAAGGTCGCCATCGCTGGCCGCCACCACCGAGAAACCGGTTGCGCCCGTCGCGAGCAGTGCGGCTCTCGCGGTGGTCGGGTGGCCCTGGACCGCGCGCACAACTCGACCCGCGACCGTGGCGAAGCCGGCATCACCGGCGAGCGACACCATGGCCTCGCTCAAGCCCATCGCCACCGTGGCTGGCGTGAGCAGACACACGATGCCGCCGAGCACCGGATCGTCGAGGCGGTTGGTGGCCCAGAGGTCGGCGGGCCGTTGCTCGCCGCTCGCCGTGACGAGCGTGATGCGCAGCGGGCCGAGCACCACATGGCCGAAGTCGCTCGCCATGGCCACGGCCGCGGCATAGGCCCACGCGGTGTCCTCGTCGACGTAGGACAGCACCGACTCGCCGATCAACTCGGCCGGCTCCCGCTCGACGAGAGCGGCGGTCTCGGGCGAGGCGAAGAGGATGGTGCCGACCCCGTCGATGACGAAGGCGGCCGCGGGCAGCGACTCGACCAGCCGCCGGCTGAACGCCTCGGAGGGGGGCGTCGGCCCCGACACGGACACGCTGGCAGCGTAGGCCCGGCGATGCCCGGCACCGCATGGGCCGAATGGACGGATCCGCATCGGCCGCCGGTGCCGGCGCGGCCCGGTCCTCGACGTCGTGCGTGCCGCGGGTTCACGCGAAGCTGACCTGGGCGCGTTGCCATTGCGCTTCAGGGGGAATGCACGATGCTCACGTCCGAGCCCGAAACGGTCGGCCTCAGCTCGACCCGGCTGGCGCGCGTCGACGAGGTCACCCACCGCTACGTCGACGAGGGGCGTCTGCCCGGCGTGGTGACCGTGGTGGCCCGCCGAGGTGAGGTGGTGCACCACGACATCTACGGCTGGGCCGACATCGGCGAACAGCGACCGCTCGCGGCCGACTCGATCTTTCGCATCTACTCGATGACCAAGCCGATCACCTCGATCGCGTTGATGATGCTCTACGAAGAGGGCAAGGTCCTCCTCGGCAACAACGTGTCGAGGTTCATCCCGTCGTTCGCCGACACCAAAGTGTGGGCGGGCGGCGACGAGTCGTCGTACGACACGGTCGACCCCGAACGCGAGATGACGGTGCACGACGTGCTCACCCACCTGAGTGGGCTCACTGCGGGGTTCCAGTATCAGCACCCGGTCGACGCGCTCTACCGAGCGCACGGCCTCGGCGACCTGCGCCGCCCGAAGATGAAGCTGGCCGACGCGCTCGACATCCTCGCCGGCTTGCCGCTGCTGTTCTCGCCGGGTGACCGGTGGGCCTACGGGATGTCGACCGATGTGTGCGGTCGGCTGGTCGAGGTCATCTCGGGCCAGACGCTCGATGAGTTCTTCCGGCAGCGCATCTTCGAGCCGTTGGGCATGGTCGACACCGGGTTCTCCGTTCCCGAGGAGCAGGTCGACCGCCTCACCACGAGCTACATCCGCGGCAAAGATCGCGTGCTGAAGGCCGTCGACTCGCGCACGCGGTCTCCCTACACGCGCCCGCCCGAGTACCTCTCGGGTGCCGGGGGGCTGGTGTCCACCGCGGCCGACTACCAGCGGTTCGCGCAGATGCTCCTGAACGGCGGAGAGCTCGACGGCCAACGCATCATCGGCCCGCGCACGCTGCGCTTCATGACCGCCAACCATCTGCCGGGAGGTGTCACCCTCAACGAGATGGGGCAGTCGACGTTCAGCGAGGTGGCCATGGGCGGCCAGGGCTTCGGCCTGGGCTTCTCCACCGTGCTCGATCCAGCGGCAGCCCGATCACTCACCTCCGCGGGCGCGTACGGATGGGGCGGCGCCGCCTCCACTGATTTCTGGGTCGACCCGGCCGAGGAGCTCACGGCCCTGTTCCTGACGCAGTTCATCCCGTCGAACGTCTATCCGATCCGCCAGCAGCTGCGCGCCGTGGTCAACCAGGCGATCGTCGACTGACTCTGTCGACCGGCGCCGGTCTCGACCGCCCGCCTCTAGGATCCCCGCATGACCGACGAGATACGGGTGGAGCTCGACATTGCCGCTGAGCCGGCGGTCGTGTGGGATCTGGTCGCCGACGTGACCAGGATGGGCGAGTGGTCTCCCGAGACTGTCGGGTGCGAGTGGATCGGTGGCGCCGACGGCCCCGCGATCGGCGCCCGGTTCAAGGGACGGAATCGCAAGGGAAAACGCCAATGGAGCACGTCGTGCACCGTCGTGGCGTGCGACCCCGGTCGGCACTTCGCTTTCGAGGTGACGTCGGGGCCCTTCAAGGTCAGCCGCTGGGACTACCGATTCGAACCCGGCGGCACGGGCTGTCTCGCCAGCGAGACGTGGACCGACCAGCGCGGCTGGCTGGTGACGGTGCTCGGCAAACCGGTGAGTGGCGTGTCCGATCGGGCCGAGCACAACCGCGCCGGCATGGTCGAAACCCTCCGCCGCCTCGCCGCCGCGGCCACGGTTCCGAAATAGGTGCGTGAAACACCCACATGGGGTGTTTCACGCACCGATTTCGCCAGCGGGGGCGGCAGAGGACGCTCGTCAGGGGCGGCGGGCGAGGATCTCGCCGTGTAGCAGTGCCAGCCACCCGTCCGGCTGGTCGGCCCAACGGCGCCACGCCGCGGCGATCTCGGCCAGCTCCTCGGTGTCGGCCAAGCCGTAGTCGAGTGCCTGATCGGCGAACGCCGACTGGGTGACGCGGTCGGCCCAGAGCCCGCCCCACCAACGCCGGTCGTCGGGCGTGGCGAAGGTCCACGACGAGCTCGACGCGACGATGTCGACATAGCCGGCCTGCTGCACCCAGCCGAGCAGGAACCGGCCGGCGTCGGCTTCAGCGTCGTTGCGACGAGTGACCTGGTGGTAGAGCTCGAGCCACCGGTCGAGCATGGGGTCGAGCGGGGCCCACGCGAACGTCGCGTAGTCGCTGTCGCGCACCGCCAGCAGACCTCCGCTGCGCAACACCCTGCGCATCTCGACGAGTGCGGCCACCGGATCGGTGAGGTGTTGCAGCACCTGGTGCGCGTGCACCACGTCGAAGGTCTGGTCGGCGACGTCGAGCGCGTAGACATCGCCGACACGGAACTCGACGTCCACATCGGCGCTCGCAGCCTTGGCGGCCGCTTCCGCTACGACCTCGTCGGCGCGATCGATGCCCACGACCCGACCCGGGGCGACCAGGGCGGCCAGGTCGGTGGTGATGGTGCCCGGCCCACACCCGATGTCGAGCAGATCGAGCCCTGGTTCGAGGTGCGGGAGCAGGTATCCCGCGCTGTTCGCCGCCGTGCGCCAGGTGTGACTCCGCAGCACCGACTCGTGATGCCCGTGCGTGTAGGTGTCGTCCATCGGGCCATGCTCGCAGACTCGCGGCCGGTTGGCGCGAGCCGTTTCGCAGCTAGGGCCGGCCGGCGTGGCGGCGCATCGGCGGCACCGTGGTGGGCGGCTGGCGCCGGGGTGGAAGGTCGGCGAGCAGGGCGGCGGTGGTGGCCGTGACCTCGGCGACGGCCTGTTCGAAGCGGTCGGCCATCGCCGCCGACGGCTCGCGCACGCCACTGACCTTGCGGATGTACTGGCGGGCGGCGGCCTCGATCTCCTCAGGCGTCGCCGCCGGCTCGAGGCCTCGCAGGATCGTGATGTTCCGGCACATGGTCACCCCTTTGTCGAGACCATTCGATTCTTTCGGGCGATCATACGGGCGCGATCCCCGCGATGATCGGGGGATGACCAGCGCCGACGACATCCGCACGCTCAGCGACGACTACGTGCGCCGCTCCTGCGAGCTCGACCCCATCAAGGCCACCGCCATCGGCGTCGCCGGTTTCGACGACCGGCTCACCGACTACTCGCCGGCCGCCGTGGCGGAGCGGGCCGAGCTCGATCGCAGCACGCTCGCTGCGCTGGCCGCGCTCGACCTGACCGACGACCACGAGCGGGTGGCGGCCGCGTTCATGGCCGAACGACTCGGTACGGGCCT
Source organism: uncultured Iamiaceae bacterium (assembly GCA_963706425.1). GTDB lineage: Bacteria > Actinomycetota > Acidimicrobiia > Acidimicrobiales > Acidimicrobilacustridaceae > CAVPMN01. The sequence continues at coordinate 13,951 of CAVPMN010000017.1, read as the reverse complement.
GGCGTTCTTCGAGGCCGACGAGCACCTGCGTGCGCTGCGCAACATCGCCAGCCCGTTGCAGTCGATCCGCCAGGTGTTCGACCTCATGCCCCGGGCCACCGAGTCGGACTGGGAGGTGATCGCCCGGCGCATGGAGGCTGTGCCATCTGCTCTGGCGGGTCTGCGGGCGAGCCTCTCGGCTGGGCTCGAGCAGGGTCTGGTGGCGGCACGACGCCAGGCGCTCGAAGCAGCCGAGCAGGCGACGGTGTGGTCGGGCGCGGCGCAGGCCGCTGCGTTCTTCGAGTCGATGGCGACCGACGCGCGCACCGGCGACGATGACCCGCTCCCGTCCACCCTGCGCGATGCGCTCGACGAGGCGGCCGTGTCGGCGTCGGTGGCCTACGGCGAGATCGGCACCTGGCTACGCGACGTCTACGCGCCGAACGCCAGTGAGCGCGACGCGGTCGGCGCCGAGCGCTACGACCTCTGGGCCCGGGCGTCGCTCGGCGCGTCGATCGACCTCGACGAGACCTACGCCTGGGGTTGGGACGAGCTGATGCGCATCGAGGACGACATGCGCTCGGTGTGCGCGTCGATCCGGCCCGGCGCCACCATCGGCGAGACGATCGAGTGGCTCGAGACCGAGAGCGATCTGGTCATCGAGGGCGAGGACAACCTGCGCACCTGGCTGCAGGACCTGATGGACACGACCATCGCCGACATGGACGGCACCCACTTCGACATCCCCGCGCCGGTGCGGCGGGTGGAGGCGATGATCGCGCCCCCGGGCGGCGCCGCCGCCATGTACTACACCGGCCCGTCGGAGGACTTCAGCCGGCCCGGTCGCACCTGGTATCCGACGCTCGGCAAGACCCGCTTCCCGCTGTGGGGCGAGGTGTCGATCGCGTACCACGAGGGGGTGCCCGGCCATCACCTGCAGATCGGCCAGGTGCGCTACCTGCGCGATCGCCTCACCCGGTTCCAGCGCACGTCGGGCGTGTCGGGCCACGCCGAGGGTTGGGCGCTCTACGCCGAACGGCTCATGGACGAGCTGGGCTACTTCGAGCGGCCCGAGTACCGGTTGGGGTTCCTGCGGGCGCAGGCGATGCGGGCGGTTCGTGTCATCGTCGACATCGGCATGCACCTCGAACTCGACATCCCGAGCGGTCAGGACTTCCACCCCGGCGAACGGTGGACGCCGGAGCTCGGGCAGGAGTTCGTGAACGAGCGCTCACGTTTCCCGCTCGACTTCATGGCCAGCGAGATCGTGCGCTACCTCGGATGGCCCGGTCAGGCGATCAGCTACAAGGTGGGCGAGCGGGTGTGGATCGACAGTCGGGCGGCGGTCGAGCAACGGCTCGGCGATCGCTTCGACCTCAAGGCGTTCCATGCGTTACGCGCTCGACCTCGGCCCGCTCGGCCTCGACCTGCTGCGCGACGAGCTCGTGCGATTCGGCTCGGCGAGCTAACGGTGCCACCTACCTCCAGGTGAGTGTCACCGACCGGCACATGGGTGACACCCCCATCCGCCGAACCTGTCGTACTCGGGGCCCCCACACCCCGGATCCGCGACACGAACGCTCCCTCGACCGAACCTGTCGCGTACTCCGGGGCCCCGCGCCGCATCCGCGACAGGAACAGACGGAACGACCTGCCCCAGAACGCCGGGTCAGCGCAGCTCGGGTTCGAGTGCGGCGGCAACCTGGCGGTAGCGGTTGACCGGGATGAGGTGCGCGCCGTCGAAGGCGTTCGAGTCGCGAACGTCGACGACGAGCTCGACCGCGAGATCGATGCCGGCGTCGGGGTCGGAATCGAGGCGATCGAGGATGTGGCGCGGAACCGCGAGCTGCGGGACGTCGGCACTGACCTTGCGAGCCATGCCGGCCGACGGCAGCGCCATGACACCGGCGTAGACCGCGCCGTCGAACTCGATGCCGGCCCGCCAGGTGACCATCGCGTCGAGGTCGTAGGAGACCTGCAAGTACCAGGCATCGGCGGCGTACTTCCATGCCGGCACCGCGCCGAGTCCGCAGGAGACGCCGATGCGGATGGGCATCGATTGCTCCTCGGCAAAGTCGCGTGCGATGTCCATCATCGATCGCACCGTGAGGTCATCGGATCGTCGACCGGTCTCAGGTCGGTCGCCGTACACGAACAGGAACTCCTCGACGCCGTAGGCCGCCGCAGTGAGCAGGTCGCGCCGGAAGCCGAGCAGGTTGCGGTCACGGGCGTTGATGCACGCGACGGCGCGGCACCCCATCTGCGCGACCTCGTGGGCCACGGCGACGCTCGACACGGTCGCACGACCGATGTGGTTGTCCGGGATCAGGAACCGGGTAGCGATCGTGCTGAGGACCCCGATCTGGTGGCGAACCCGCGTCAGGTCGGGCCGAGTCGCCGGTTCGATCTCGCACACCACCTCGAACGCATCCATCACGAAAGACTACGACCTCCTCGTCCCCCAGTCGGCGGGACCAAGCGGCCGTCGGGCGGCCGGCCGGAGGCCCGTGGGGTCAGTCGGATCCGATGACGCAGAACTCGTTGCCAGCTGGGTCTTGGAGAGCCGCGAGTCGTCCACTCTCCGGCCTCGGTGAGCGAGACCAGCGATGCTCCGGCGGCCAACATCTCCTCGACATGGGGCCGGGCACGATCGCACGATACGCTCGACGGCGCTGACTGAACCTTGGCCTCCTTCGAGTTCGGGAACGGTCTGGATACGCCAGGACCGGAGGTCCGTCGAGGCCGACGTCGCCCGGACGCTGTCACGCAGCGGCGTACCGGATGCAGCGACGCATCCGGTACCCCGAGAAGCGCTCCCAGCCACATCCCCATTCTGCTCCGCTCGGCGTACCCGGAGTCACCGGCTGAGCGACGGGCGAGACCGTCAGCCGTTCGCCGGGCGGAAGCGGGGCACGCCTCGACCCTCGGGAGAACGATCGAAGGTGACCTCGACGGGCTGGCCCACCTCGACCGCGTCGGGATCGCAATCGACCACGTTGGTGAGCACCCGCGGTCCCTCGTCGAGCTCGACATATGCGAGCACGTAGGGAACCACGTCCTTCCACTCGCCCATCGACTGACGAACGACAGTGAAGCTGTAGACGGTGCCGCGACCGCTGGCCTCGATCCAGCCGATGTCGGTGCCGTGGCAATGCGGGCAGAACAGGCGCGGATACCAGATGACCGTGCCGCACGATGCGCACTGCGGGAGGACGAGACGGCCATCGTCGGCGGCGGCCCAGAACGGCTCGGTCTCGAGGGTGGGCGACGGCTCCGCGGTCGGCAGGCCACTCCCCTGCTGCTCGCTCACGAGTCGGCCCGCCCGAGGATGAGGGTGGCGGCACCCGACCGTGTGCCGAGCGACCCGCCGGTGCCGTGGGCGAGTGCGATCTCGCAGTTCGGCACCTGCACGGCGGGATGGGCCTCGCCGCGCAGCTGGCGCACCGCCTCGATCACCTTGGTCATGCCGCCCCGGTTGCCGGGGTGGTTGTTGCACAGCCCGCCGCCATCGGTGTTGAACGGCAGGCGACCGTGGGGCGACTCGAGCCCGCCGTCCTCGACGAACGCGCCGCCCCGCCCTTCTCGCAGAAGCCGAGGTCTTCGATGGTCTCGAGCACGGTGATGGTGAAGCTGTCGTAGATCGACGCGTAGTCGATGTCGGCCGGCTGCACGCCCGCCTCCTCGAACGCACGCGGCCCCGACCAGACGGCGCCCGTGTAGGTGAGGTCGATGCGCCCGTTCTGCGTGTGCTTCGGCGCCTCGCCGTGACCGAGCACCGTGACGGTCGTCGCGATCGAGTGATGCGGCGATGTCGGCGCTGACGACCACGAGCGCGCCACCTCCGTCGGTGACCACGCAGCAGTCGAGCAGGTGGAGCGGATCGCACACCAGGCGCGACTCGACCACCTCGTCGACGGTCACCGGATTGGGCAGGAACGCGTGCGGGTTGTGGCTGGCGTGTCGCGACGCGGCGACCTTGATGGCTGCGAGCTGCTCGCTGGTGGTGCCGAACTCGTACATGTGCCGCTGGGCGACCAGCGCGTATTGCGAGACGGGACCGGTGACGCCCCAGAGCCACTCGAAGCCGCTCTCGGGGCCCTCCGTTCCGCGCCCGGCCACTCGGCCGCGGTCGCTGCGGGGCTTGCCCGCCAGCGTGATGAGCGCCACCCGACACTTGCCCGCGGCGATGGCAGCGGCCGCGTGGCCCACGTGCATGAGATAGGACGAGCCGCCCGCCTCGGTCGACTCGAACCAGGTGAGCTGATCGAGGCCGAGGTACTCGGCCATCGACAAGGGGCTCCAGCCGGGCACCATCGAGTCGCAGAAGAACCCGTCGACGTCGTCGAACGAGAGACCCGCGTCGGCCAGCGCACCGCTGGCCACCTCCGCGTGGATCTGCGCAAGCGTGCGGTCAGGGATCTCGCGCCGCGGATGCTCGTACGCGCCGGCGATGTGGGCCACGCCCCGGATGGTCACGGCGAGCAGTCTGGGCGACCGCTCCGGTTGTCGACAAACCCGCACGGACGAGCTGTCAGTGCCCGTCGCTAGGGTGGCCCGATCGGAGGGCCGACAACCACCGGCCTCCCTGCACCGCCGCCGTTCCACCGCCCGACCTGTGGGTCGACCACCGGCGCTGGATGACGAACGCAGAGGCCACATCACCATGACCCCATCCACCCACCTGCCCCGCCATCATCACCGAGTCGACGATGCCGTCCTTTCCAAGGTGCGAGGCCTGCTCGCCAAGGCCGAGTCGACCACGTTCGAGGCCGAGGCCGAAGCGCTCACCGCCAAGGCGCAGGAGCTCATGGCCAAGTACGCCATCGACCAGGCGCTGCTAGATCGACCCGGGGCTGGGTCGGCCGGTCCGGAGACCGAGGTGATCCACATCGCCGACCCCTATGCGTCGGCCAAGTCGATCCTGCTGCACCAGGTGGCCAACGCCAACCGGTGTCGCGCCGTGTGGTCGCAGCGCACCGGCGACGCCACCGTGTTCGGGTTCGCCGTCGATCTGGCCGCAGTCGAGCTGCTCTACACGTCGTTGCTGGTGCAGGCCACCACGGCCATGGTGGCCGCCGGCCCCCAGCGCGACCGACGGGGCAAGGTCACCACCCGCTCGTTCCGGCGGGCGTTCCTCTTGTCGTTCGCTCATCGCATCGGTCAACGGCTGCGCGAGACCACCGCAGCGACGGTGCGCGAGGCCGCGGTCGAGCACGGCGCCGACCTGCTCCCGGTGCTCGCCTCGCGCGAAGAGCTGGTCGAGCAGGCGATGGTGCAGGCGTTCCCGACGCTCGGCACACGCCGGTTGAGCGTCACCAACGCCGACGGCTGGGACGCCGGCCGCCGAGCTGCCGACGCCGCCAGCCTCAGGCCCGCACCCGCCGTCGGCCGAGGCCGCTGAGCCGGCCGCGGCGCCTGAACCTTAATTATTGCCCCCCGTTCCCTGGTTACGTTTCGTTTCCTTTCGTCTACACTCGAACAGGTGTTCGACAACGTGGCGTTCATCGAACAAGGACGGAAAGCGGCCGGCGCCGACGTGTCGTTGCTGTCCGATCGGGAGTTGTGCGAAGCAGCTCTGGCGTTCGAGGAAGCCCGTCGGCTGGTCGACGCCGGTGAGGGTCACGTGTTGGCCGAGCTCGAGAAGCGTTCGGTGTGCGAGCGTGATCACGGGTCTGTCGACCGGTGGGTGGTTGGCGCGTGAGGCGATGTTGCCGTCGGCGGTGGCCCGCACCCGGGTGAAGGTGGGCGTGGAGCTGTCGGGCCGGTTCGCGTCGGTCGACGAGGCGCTCGTCGCCGGGCGGATCGGCTGGGAGCACGCCCGGGTGGTCGTGACCGCCGCGAACCCGCGGATCGTGAAGAAGATGGCCGACATCCAAGACCACCTGGTGGCCGCCGCTCGGGGCACGTTGTTCGAGCGGTGGCGGCGCGAGGTGACCGGCATCGCCGATCTGTTGGACGAGGACGGCGGCCACGACCCCGACGACGGCCTGTCCCGCAATCGGTTGTTGTTGTCGGGCACGTTCGGCGGCTCGACCGAGGTGTCGGGCCGGCTGGTGGGCGAGTGGGGCCTGGTCGCCCGCCAGGCCATCGACGAGATGGCCGCCGAGCTGCGCCGCGCCTTCAAAGCCGATCGTGAGGTGTGCCCCGAGCTGGTGATGCCCGATCCGTCCACCCTGCGCGCCCTCGCGTTCGTCGAGTTGTGTCGACGCGGGTTGGGTGTCGATCTCGACGCCACCAAAGCACCTCGCCCCGACGTCACCCTGGCGGTCAACGCCATGACCCCCCAGTCGGGGGCGGTCACCCCCGACGGCACCGTGGTGCCCGACGACGTGAGTCGCGTCCTGCTGTGCGACCCCGATCTGCATCCGATCGTCTTGGACAGCTTGGGCATACCGGTCGACATGGGCCACACCGTGCGTTACGCCACCGCCCGCCAACGACGTGCCATCGCCCTGCGCGACGGCGGCTGCGTGTTTCCCGGCTGTGGCTGCCCGGCGGCGTGGACCGACGCCCACCACGTCGAGCACTACACCCCCACCGAAGGCCCGACCGACATCGACAACCTGGCCGGACTCTGCCGACACCACCACCGGGTCACCCACCGCAACGGCTGGACCGATGACCGCCACCACCGACGGCTGGTTCTCGTGGACCACCCCAACCGGCGATCAGATCTGGAGCCAACGCCACGGCACCCAACGCGGCTCAACGATGCGAGCCGGGCCCGCCCCACCGCGCGAGTGAGAGTTATCGCTCGGTGCGGTAGAGGCGCATCGTCAACGGCGCGAACACGGCGACCAGCGCCGCGCTCCACAGCAGCACGAGACCGATCTGGCCGAACTCGATGGTTCCGTGCATCAACCCGCGCGAGGCGGTGGTGAGATGCGTGATCGGGTTGACCTTCACGAAGGCCTGCACCCAGCCGGGCATGGTGTCGGGGTCGACGAAGATGTTGCTGGCGAAGGTGAGTGGGAACAGCACCGTCATGCTCATCTGCATCACCGTCTCGGGTGTCTGCATGCGCATGCCGATGGTGGTCCACACCCACGACAGGCTGAACGAGAACACGAGCAGCAACACGATGGCGGCCAGCACCCCGAGCGCGCCACCGTCGGGCCGGAACCCGAGCGCCACACCGAGCACGATCACCACGAGCGAGGCCAGCGTGTAGCGCACGGTGTCGGCGAGCAGCATGCCGACGAGCACCGCGGGCCGCCAGATCGGCAGCGAGCGGAACCGGTCGAAGATGCCCTTGCCGATGTCGGTGTTGAGCGCCATGCCCGTGTACATGGTGATCATGGTCACCGTCATCACGAGGATGCCCGGCAGCAGCTCCTGCAGGTATTCGGTGGGTGAACCGGCCAGCGCCCCACCGAACAGGTAGGTGAACAACAGCACGAACATGATCGGGAACGCGGTGACGTCGAACAGCTGCATCGGCACATGGCGGATCTTGAGCATGGCCCGCCAACCGAACGCCACCGACGCGACGAGCGGCGATGGGCGCGACGGGCGCTCCCTGACCGAGAGCGCGGCCCGCAGGGCCGACTCGGTGAGGATGGGCTCGGCTTCGGTGGTGGTCATGCGGCGTCCTCCGCGGCATCGTCGCTGGCGGCTGGGTGCCCGGTGAGGGCGAGGAACACTTCGTCGAGGCTGGGCTGGCCGAGGGCGAACTCGTTCACGACGATGCCCGACCGGGTCAGCTCGGCCAGCGCGATGGCCACCCGATCGGGATCGGAGGCTCGCGCCGAGATCGCCGAAGGGTCGGCCTCGAGTTGAGCCGGCTCGCCGAGCGCGTCCGAAAGCACCCGCACGGCTTGCGGCCGTTGCTCGGGATCGTGCAGGCGCACGTGCACCGCGCCCGAGCCGACCTTGGCCTTCAGCTCGCCGCTGGTGCCCTCGGCGATCACCTTGCCGTGATCGATGATGGCGATGCGGTCGGCGAGCTGGTCGGCCTCGTCGAGGTATTGCGTGGTGAGCAGCACGGTGGTGCCCGCGGCGACGAGCACCCGGATGATCTCCCACACCTGGTTGCGGCTGCGCGGGTCGAGGCCGGTGGTGGGCTCGTCGAGGAACAGCAGCTCGGGCGTCACCACGATGCTGGCGGCGATGTCGAGCCGCCGGCGCATGCCGCCGGAGTAGTCGCGCACCAGGCGGTCGCCGGCGTCGGCCAAACCGAACGCGTCGAGCAGCTCGCCGGCCCGCTCGGCAGCCGCGCCCCGGGCGAAGCCCAGCAGCCGTCCGAGCAGCACGAGGTTCTCCCGGCCGGTGAGCTCGTCGTCGACCGAGGCGAACTGGCCGGTCAGGCTCACCAGTCCGCGCACGGCGTCGGCGTCGGTGACCACGTCGTGGCCGAGCACCCTGGCGGTGCCGCCATCGGGCTGCAACAGGGTGGCGAGCATGCGGATGGTGGTGGTCTTGCCGGCGCCGTTGGGCCCGAGCACGCCGTAGACGGTGCCGGTGCGCACTCGCAGGTCGATGCCGTCGACAGCTCGCGTCTCGCCGAACACCTTGACCAGGCCCTCGGTCTCGATGGCGAGCGGATTGGTGGGGGCCACCTGCATCTCCTCTGCGATGGAACGGCACGCGCCGAAGCGGCGGCGCCGGGCGACGGTCGATCAGGCTGTCAGGTGGGCGCACCCGAAGCCATCCGATTTCTGTGTGCTTACGACGTCAGCGGCGGAACGAACTCATCGGTCGGGCTCAGGTCGCCGACACGGTCAGGCCCTCGACCCAGGCCTGCCACTGATCGCGTGAGCGCTCGACGTAGGCGGGCGCGTCGTCGGAGAAGAGCCAGCCGGCCACCACCCCGACGACTCCTTGCTCGGCGTCGTGGGCGGTGAAGCCCAGGTAGCCGGGCACGGGCTCGGTGACCCGCAGCAGCAGGTCGACGTCGCCGTCGCGATGCACCCGACCCCGCACATCGAGCACCTCGACCGGGTCGCCGACCGCGCCGGCACCGAGGGCTCGGCGCATGGCGTCGCGGACGTCGGGCACCGAGCCGGCCACGGGCACCTCCACCACCAGTTGGGTGGCGTGCTGTCCCGGGAAGTCGGTGAGATAGAGACGCAGGTTGTCGAAGTAGGGCAGGTAGTGCTTCTCCATGTCGTCCCAGAACTCCTGCTCCCAATCGGCTCCGGTGCCGAACGCGCTGGTGACGACCCGCAGCACGCACGTGCCACCCGAGGTGGCCTCGACCAGGTACTCGCTGACCATCGGCGAGACGTCGGCGCCTGCGTGGCCGGCGAGCTCGGCCCAATCGGGCTCGACGAACTCGACCCGACGGGGTGGGTCCCAGCCGGTGATCGTGCCCTCGGAGCTGGTCTCGCCCATGTGGAACGCGATGGCCCCGCCCTCCCTCGGTTCGAGGTCGGTGGGCAGGAACCACGAGGTGAGGCCCGGGCCGGTGGCGATCGCCTGCCACACCTGCTCAGGGGTTCCGGGCAATTCGACGCTGATCTCGAGCCGGAACGGCACGTCGGGGGTGGTCATGGTGTCTCCTGTCTCCGGTCGGACTGATGGGGCTTGGGATGCGACGCGACGATCAACCGGTGGGGGCGGCCGTCGTCGTGGTGATAACGCGCCGCCAGCTCGACCACGGCGGCGGTGAGGTCGTCGGCGAAGGCGGCCCGATCGGCGGCCGATCGGAATCGGATCTCGGTGTCGATCGACATGGTGGGCAGCCGCTTGCCGGCCGCGTCGGCGCGCTTGGTGAGGCCGGCCACCTCGCGCACCATGCGCCCGGCGAGGGCGATGAGGTATCTCGCCGAGAAGTGATCGGCGGCCTGGGCCGGATCGACGGCGTCCTCCCCCAGCGCGGCGGGCGAGACCACATAGCTCGCGGCCGTGGCCTGCAGCACCCGCTCGGTGATGCCGCCGCGCTGGCGCTCCTCGGCCAGCTCAACCAGCCCGTGCGCCTCGAGGGCCTTCAGGTGGTAGTTGACCTTCTGGCGGGCCAGGCCGACACGTGGCGCCAGCGCCCCCGCCGACGCCGGCTCGGCGAGCTCCGCCAGCAGCCGAGCCCGGATCGGATCGAGCGCCACGGCCGCTGCGGCCGGATCCTCGATGACCTCCACGTCGTGCATCTACCCACCCTCGCGCCTGACAACATTTTTTGTCAAGGCCCCCACCCCTCGAAATTGGTGCGTGAAACCACCCATGCGGTTGTTTCACGCACCAATTTCCGAGGATGGAGAGGAGGGCGCGTCACCAGGTGTCGATGCAGGGGCGCTTCTTGCCCGACCGCGGAGGCGGGGGCGGCGCCGAACCGAACGCGGTGGTGATCCACCGCCGGCTGTCGGCCGGATCGATCACGTCGTCGATCTCGAAGTAGGTCGAGTTGGTGAGGGCCTGGCCTTGCTCGTACGCGCGGGCCACGAGGTCGTCGAAGCGCGCCTGGCGCTCATCCGGGTCGGTCACCGCGTCGAGCTCGCGGCGAAAGCCGAGCTTCACCGCACCCTCGAGGCCCATTCCGCCGAACTCACCGGTCGGCCACGCCACCATGAAGAGCGGCGCTTTGAAGCTGCCGCCCGCCATCGCCTGCGCGCCGAGCCCATAGCCCTTGCGCAACACGATGGTGCCGAACGGCACGGTGAGGCTGGCTCCGGTGACGAAGAGACGGCTGACGTGACGAACGAGCGCGGTCTGCTCGGCTTCGGGGCCCACCATGAACCCGGGTGTGTCGCACAAGAACAGCACCGGGATGTCGTGCGCGTCGCACAGCTGCAGGAACCGAGCCGCCTTGTCGGCCGCGGGCGCGTCGATGGCGCCGCCCAGGTGATGGGGATTGTTGGCCACGATGCCGAGAGCTCGTCCCTCGACGCGAGCGAGGGCGGTCACCATCCCGACCCCGAAACCGGTGCGCAGCTCGAGCACCGACCCGGTGTCGGCCAACGCGTCGATGACCGTGCGCACCTCGTAGGCCCGCACGCGGTTCTCGGGCACCAGGTTGCGCAGCACGTGTTGGTCGTCGCAGGTCCAGGTGCCGTCAGATGGTGACTCGCCGGTGCTGGCCCGATGGAAGTACGAGAGATAGCGCCTCGCTACCGCGACTGCGTCGGCATCGTCGTCGGCGAGCACGTCGATCACGCCGTTCGGCACCTGCACCGACGTGGGCCCGATGTCGTCCGGGGCGAACACGCCGAGGCCGCCGCCCTCGATCATGGCGGGTCCGCCCATGCCGATGTTGGCGTCCGGGGTGGCGATCACCACGTCGCAACAACCGAGCAGCGCAGCGTTGCCCGCGAAGCAGCGACCCGACGCGATACCGATGAGCGGCACCAGCCCACTCAGCTCCGCGAAGAGCCGAAACGCCATGCAGTCGAGCCCAGTCGGGCCGGTCGAATCGGTGTCGCCCGGTCGTCCACCACCGCCTTCGGCGAACAGCACCACCGGCAGCCGCTGGCGTTCGGCGATCTCGAAGAGTCGGTCCTTCTTGCGATGGTTCTGGAAGCCCTGCGTGCCGGCGAGCACGGTGTAGTCGTACGACATCACCACCACCGGTCGGCCGTCGATGTGGCCGACTCCGCCGACGAGGCCGTCGGCGGGCGTGCGCTCGATGAGCTCGTCGAGCGAGCGACGGCGTCGTTGCGCGGCGACGACGAGAGGTCCGTACTCGACGAAGCTGCCAGGATCGCAGAGGTCGGTGACGTTCTCGCGGGCGGTGCGGCGACCCTGTTCGTGGCGGCGCGCCACCACGTCGGGCCGACGAGCATCACCGGCGATCTCGTGCCGTTCGATCACGGCCGCCAGATCGGCCCGCTCCTCCGGTGGATCGAGGGTGACTTCGCTGCGCACCGATGTCGTCGCCGCCTCGCCGGCCGCGATGACGGCCAGCTCGTCGCCTACCGCTACCTGGTCACCCACAGACACCATGAGCCGCAGGAGGATGCCGTCGGTCGGCGCGGCGACGACGTGCTCCATCTTCATCGACTCGATCACGACCAGCGGTCGTCCGGAGCTCACCTCGTCGTTCGACGCGGCGCCGATAGAAACGACCGTGCCCTTCATGGGAGCGGTCACGGCGACCTGCCTGGAGTCCGAGCGTTCTGGTGCGATGTCGCGAGGGTAAAGGATCGGGCGACCGCGGAGCGCGGTTACACAACGACAACGTCCTAGGGGGCGATTGCGATGACCTCGACCGACCGACGAGCGACCGAACAAGCGGTCAGCCGCACGGAACACACCGATACCGACATGGTGGGGCGAGTGCTCGGTGTACTCGCCGGGGCCGTCGCCACTGTGATCGGCCTCATCGCCGCCATCCAGATCGAGTGGTTCGATCAGGGAATGGACGCTCCCGCCGTCGACGTAGCGGGCGTCGCATTCACCCCTTGGGTGGCCATCGGCACGGTGGTGATGGGCCTGATCGCCATCCTCGCGGGCGCCAGCTCGGATCGGGGGTCGAAGCTCGTGGTCGGCGCGATCCTGGCCTGTGTCGGCATCGCCATCCTCATCCCCGATGCCCGACCGGATGAGCTCGAGCTGGAGAGCGGCCACGGTTGGCTGAGCCTCGGCGTCGGCGTCGTACTGATCGTCTCGAGCCTCTTCATGCGACGCTCAGCGGTGCGCACCACGGAGTACCGCGGCGACCACTACGCCTGACGCTGGCCTTCAGCGAATGATCGTCACCGGCGTCGCTCAGGCTGCGGCCAGGGCGGCGCCGGCGGTGCCCATCAGATCGAGGAAGTTGTCGCAGTAGAAGCGGCGGCGCACGCTCTCGTCGGCATCTCCCAACGACGCCTCGAAGCGCTCGAGCGGGCGGCGGCCTCCCTCGACGTGGGGATAGTCCGACGAGAAGAGGCACACCTCGGGGCCCGACTGCTCGATGATCCAACCGACGTCCTCGGTGGGATAGGGCGTGAAGCGCACCTGGCGCCGCACGTAGTCGGTGGGTCGCAGCGACAGAGCCTTCAGACGATCCTCGTGACGGGCGAAGGCCTCGAACGCCGACTCCATCTGCCTGGTCCACGACGGCACCCAGATCGCGCCCTGCTCGATGACCCCGAAGCGCAGATCGGGGAACCGCTCGAGCACCCCGTCGAAGATGAGGGTCGCGAGCGTCTGCGCGGGCGGACCCGGGATGCCCATGTAGTCGACCGACCGGAAGTTCTCCTCGCCACCGTGGAAGTCGGGCGGGACGGGCAGGCCGTTGTCGAAGTAGTGCCGATCGACGAGGTCGTCGGTGCCGCCGACATGGAACACCACTGGGATGCCCGCCTCCTGCGCGCGCGCCCACACGGGATCGAGACCGACGTGACTGGGCGAGTGACCTGGAGGGCAACCCGACGCCACCAGCAGGGCCGCCGCGCCCATGGCGATCGCCTCGTCGGCCATCGTCGCGGCGCGGTCGACGTCGGCCAGGGGGACATAGCAGGTGGGCAAGAGCCGTTCGTCGACCGAACAGAACTCGACCATGCCCCGATTGTGGGCACGGGCCGCGCCATAGGCCAGGTCGAGGTCGGGGCCGTGCTCCCAATCGTGCAGCCGACGATTGTGGAAGGTGTTGAACATCAACTGGCTCGAGAACCCGAGCAGATCGAGGGCACGTGAGCGTTCCTCGGCGATGAACGAACCGGTGGCGGCGAAGTTCTTCCGCAGCATGATCTCGGCATGCTCGTCGGCGCGGTAGTCGTCGGACAGGTGCCGCTCACGAAGGCGCTCGAACGCAACGTCGAGGTCGCGTTGCTGCTCGACGGGATCACCGGTCTGGCGCAGCTCGTTCCCGCCGGGGTAGCGCAAGGGCTCGAGGCGGTCACGCACCGCCGGATCGGCATGGTCTCGCAGCCAGTTCGGCGTCTCCATGATGTGCGCGTCGGCATCGTGCACGATGCGCCCGCTGCTGTACGGCATCGAACGACCCCCTGTGACGACGGCCCTCGTCTCCCGCCACCTTAAACGTTGCGTTTCCCGAATGGCGCTGAGCGACCCGGACCAGAGAGGCTTGATCACCACACCTGTGAAGGGGGAGCCG
>CAVPMN010000016.1:0-10618 GCA_963706425.1 uncultured Iamiaceae bacterium | reverse complement strand
TGTTCACGCAGGAGGCCGGAAAACGGCGTTCTCGGTGAACAGTTCGGGAATCGACACTCACACGACACCGACACCAGCGGGCAGTCCAGCGGGCCGACCGCACCGCGTTGACCACCGGTCGGGACGATGCCAGACGTCGAACTCGGGGATCTCCACCACCAGCCATCCGGCGGCCTCGAGCCGCTCCCTGCGGGCCCGATCGCGGGCGCGGTCGCTCACGCTCGAGTGGAACAGGTCGCTCTGGATCTCGAACACGATGCGCAGCTCGCGGTCGAGGTAGTCGACCCGACCGAGCCAGTCGTCGTCGTCGCCGAGGTCGACCTGGCGTTCGAGGGGAGGCTCGAACGCCGACGTCAGGACCTCGGCCACCCGCGCCTCGAGGTTGCTCTCGGGCGGCCGGTAGTCGAGTGGTCGATCGTCGACCAGCTGGCGCAGCTTGGCCATGCCCGTGCGGCCACGACCGCCGAGCTCGTCGACGATCTCGTGCAGACCGACACCGGTAAGCAGCCGCCGCGACCAGGCCTGGTCGCAGACCCGCTCGAGCCGTTGGTAGGAGACCTCCGCCGCCAGGTCGACCAGTGCTCGCGCCGGGGTGCAGACGGGTATGCCGTAGAGCTCGACGACGTGGTGGGCCGCAAGCGTCCGGAGACGTGGGCCACGCCGAGCGCGGCCCCGACGTTGCGACCGGCGTGCTCGCGCACCACATGGAAAGGAGGCAACTCGAACCCGGACAGTCCCCAGAGCCCAAACGCCGACCCTCGGGCCAGGCGCGCTCCAGGTCCGCCGTCGAGCACCGCAGCCATGGCCCGCTGATGCACGGTAGGTGTCGATCCGGCAAGTCGGACAACGCTGGTCGAAAGGGCAACCAGTGCGCCCGATCGAGACGTCGGCGAACCACCTCGGGTGCGACGCCCGCTCGGTGCAACTGGACGTGGGTGGCGACACTGTGTTGCCGCGACATCAAGTCGTAGATGAGCTCGTCGGATCGCATGCCGCCGATCGTCCCACCCGGGTCTGACACCCTCCCGAACTGGTCACCCCAAACGACGGAAAACGACGTTCTCCGTGACCAGTTCGAGTCGGGCTAGGCAACTGGTCACCCCAAACGACGGGAAACGGCGTTCTCGGTGACCAGTTCGGGATGAGACGGGTCAGCCGATGAAGCGGTTGACGGTGAGGCGGCCGATCATGCGCCAGTTGGTCCACAGCGCGATCGCCCCGAGCCCGATGAACAGGCTCACGCGCAGCCAACGCGGCAGGCGCAGGGCGATCGACGCGTAGACCGGGTAGATGATCCAGTCGGCCATGGCGAAGCGGTTGAAGCTGGCCAGCACGTTCGACGAGCGGCAGCGCGATCATCGCCACGCCGAGCATCCACGTCTCCATCGGGAACTTGTCGCGCCGGCTGAAGGCGGCGTAGCCGATGGCGAACAGCACGATCGGCACGCACCACAAGTCGAGGTTGCGAGCAACGAGCGCGGGCACCATCACGGTCCGCGGATCGGGATAGAGGTTCTCGAAGCCCTGGATCACCGAGTTCCACGGCCAGCTCACCGTGCGACCCCAGTCCTCCTGCACCCCGACCCACGCGAACGCGTTGCCCACCTGGTGCCACATCGTCAGCAGCACCAAGCCGAGCCCAGCCGCGCCGGCCGCCGCGTAGCCGATGGCCCACTTGTCGACGCGCCGCTGGCGGATGATGCGCGCCAGCACCAGCACCGCCGGGATGAGGATGCCGACCGAACGGGTGGTGCCGATGGCGAGCAGGCACGCGGCGGCGATGCCGTGCCTGCCCTTGCGATCGGCCCACACGGCGCCCGCTCCGAGGGCGATGAACAGCCCTTCGGAGTAGAACGCCCAGAGAAAGATCGACGACGGGAACAGGGCGAGCAGCAGGACGGCGACGCGCGCCGTGCGCTCGTCCTTCCACGACTTGGTGACTCCCCAAACGGTGACGAACGCGGCGATGCCGGTGATCGTGATGGTGAGGTGGACGGTGAGCGCATCCGACCCGGTCAGCCAGTAGATCGGCGTGGCCAGCCACGAGATGCCCGGGAAGAAGGCGTGGCTCGGCATCATCGGCCGCGGGTTCCAGTAGCCGTAGTGCAAGATGCGCAGGTAGTGCTCGCCGTCGTAGTTGTACGCGGTCTCGACGCTGTAGCCGCCCTGCACGGCGACCGCCGCCAACTGCACCAAGCGCCAGACGGCGAAGACGGCCACCGGGAAGGCGAGCCCTGGCAGCAGCCGCCGCCGACTGGGGTCGGGGTCGGATCCGTCGACCTCGTCGACCGGCACCCGCTCCTGCACCTGCACGCCGTCGCTCACCTGTGTCAGACCGGGCCCTCGCCGAGCAGCTCGGTGAGCAGGTGATCGGTCTGGGCGTTGGGGAGGATGCTGCCCCCGTCGACCAGCAGGTTCTGGCCCGTCACGTAGCCGGCGAGATCGGAGCAGAGGAACACGACGACCTTGGCCACGTCGTCGGCGGTGCCGGCGCGACGCAACGGCGTGCGTCGCTCGAGTGGCTCGATCCAGGCGTCGTTCCCGAACGCGAAACTCGGTGAGGTTGGTGCGGATGAACCCGGGCGAGACGCAGTTGACCCGGATGCCGTCGGGTCCGTATTCGAGCGCCGCGCTGCGGGTGAGCGCGATGGCGCCCGCCTTGGCGGCCGCGTAGGGCGCCTCGCCGCGCGTCGGGATGACACCGCTCACGGACGCCATGTTGACGATGCTGCCACCACCGCTGGCCCGCAGATGGGGCACGGCGGCGCGCACCCCGTTGAACGTGCCCTTGAGATTCACGTCGATGAGGAGGTCCCACTCTTTCTCGGAGTAGGTGTGCAACGGCTTGAGGTTGCCGATTCCCGCGTTGTTGAACACCGCGGTGAGCCCGCCGAGCGCGTCAGCCGCCAGCGCGAACGCGGCCACCAATGCGTCGGTGTCGGCCACATTGGTCTCGATGGCCACGGTGTCGAGGTCGGTCGCCACCCGGCGCGCCGCGTCGCCGTCGAGGTCGAGCACCGCCACCCGCGCTCCTTCGCCGGCCATGCGCCTGGCCGTGGCTTCGCCGATGCCCGAGCCGGCACCGGTCACGACCACCTGTTGGCCATCGAGCAGCCCCATCGACTTGTCTCCGTTCAGGTTGCGAGCACGCCGCCATCGACCGCCATGGCGTGCCCCGTGACGTAGGAGGCGGCGTCGGAGCACAGCCACACGATCGCCTCGGCGATCTCGTGCGGTGTGCCGAGCCGACCGACGGGAGTCATCTTGCCCATGCCCTGCAGCGTCTTCCTCGTCACCACCGGCGAAGCCCTCGAGCATCTGCGTGCGCACGCTGCCCGGACACACGGCATTGACCCGGATGCCCTGACGAGCGTATTCGAGGGCCACGCTCTTGGTGAGGCCGATGACGCCGTGTTTGCTCGCCACGTAGGCGGGCAGGTTGGCGAACCCCATGAGCCGCCGGCCGACGCCACGTTGACGATGGCCCCGCCACCGGCGGCGAGCATCGGAGGGATCTGCGCCTGCATGGCGAGGAACGTGCCGGTGAGGTTCACCGCGATCGTGCGCTGCCAGTCGTCGAGACGCTGGTCGTCGAACGCGGCGTAGGTGCCGGGCAGACCGGCGCTGTTGCCACCGTGATGTCGAGCCGACCGAACCCGTCGACGGCGGTCGACACCATGGCCGCGACCTGCTCGGGGTCGGCCACGTCGACGCGGACGAAGACGGCCTCGCCTCCGGTTGCGTTGATGGCCCCGACCGTTCCCCCGCCCTGAGCGTCGTCGAGATCGGCCACCACCACGTTCGCCCCGGCTCCGGCGGCGCAACCGCTCGGCCGAGGCCCGGCCGATGCCCGACGTGCCGCCGGTGACGAGCGCCACCTTGCCGTCGAACTGCCCACCTCGTCGACCCGACCGCTCATGTGGCCGGACCCTCGATGGCGACCCTCGGTTCTTCGGTGATCATCCACACGAGCGCGTCGGTGTAGGAACGACTGCTCGTCGGGAGCGATGAGCTCGGCGTAGGCGGGCCGGCGATGAACGCCTCGAACGCCGCCGCGCTTCCTCGATCCACTGCACGGTGATGCCGTCGTAGTCGTCGGTGCCCATCCAGTCGGCCACCGTCGTGCGGCGGTGCTGCTCGTACCGCACGATGTGGCGCGCCGGCCAGCTCCGGGCGTGCCGGCGATGAGCGGCGCGTGCCGGTTCTCCCAGTGGTCGTAGAACGCCTCGCGTGTCATGCCCTCCTTGCGCTTGAGGAAGGCGATCAGTTTGATCATGGCGTCACCGTAGCTGCCCCTCGGAACCTGCCCGGGCGTCCGTGCCGCCGCGTCCGGCTCAGAAACGACTCGGGCTGTGAAACGACGTGTCCCCCACCAGATCGACGTGCATGAGTCGGCTGGTGAAGTGCCAGCGGCCATCGTCATCTCGCCGGAAGCTGTCGTGGTAGCGGCCGGCCATCACCGCCTGGAGGGGGAAGTCGGGCGGCACCGCCTGGAGCACCGTGATGTAGGCGTGCGAGGCGGCGGTGGCAACGTCGGCGGCCACGTCGATCGCCAGGTTGGTGACCACGTGCAACGTGCGGGGCGAACCGTCGTAGAAGCGCATGCCCGTGCCGATCACCTCTCGGAACGCCGCCCCGCCCACCCGCGGCTCGTGCCCAGCCAACGTGAAGGTGGCGTTGCCGAACAGTGATTCGACCCGATCGAGGTCGCCGTCGTCGATGGCCTCGGCCAGGCCGTAGACCAGGTCGGCGATGCGGTCGCGGGCGGTCGGGGCTCACGATCCGTCGCTCTCGGCGAGCTCGCCCGCGAGGTCGTCTGCCTCGACGAGACCGGCCTCCGCCGACTCGTGGGCCACCGACGCCCCTCGTCCACGCGGGAAGATGAAGATGCCGGCGATCAGCACCACGACGTTGAGCACGAGACCTGCGGCCAGTGCCACCCGGATGCCCTGAACGAACGCGTCGTCGGTGGCGGCGAGCAGCTCGGGCCTCCTCGGCCACATCGTCGCCAAGGGCTTGCCCGGGGCGATCAACGCCACCACGGCCTGCGGGTTGGCGTCGTCGACGACCTGACCGACGACCTGCGTGCGCTCCGAGCTGTCAGGGATGAACGGCTCGAGCTTGTCGGGGAGCGTCGCCGAGATCGTGAGCGCCAGCAGCGTGCCCATGATGGCGAACCCGGCGGTGGACCCGAGTGCGCGCTGGGCGCTCATGATGCCCGATGCCATGCCGGCTCGATCCGCGGGCACCGAGCTCATCGCCACGCTCGTCGCCGGCGCGATCGCCAGACCCGCGCCGGTGCCCATCAGCCCGAGGCCGATCAGCACCACGACGAGCGCACCGCCCACGCCGGCGCCTGCGACCGCCAGGCCGACGATGACCGACCTGACGCCGAGCAGCGTCGGCAGCGACCACCGACCCGCCCGGCGATGCGGCCCGACAGGGGCGAGAGCACGACCGTCGGAAGGGTGAAGGCCAGCATCAGGAAGCCGGCCTTCTCCGGGCTGTAGGCCTCGACGTTCTGGAAGTACTGCGTGATGATGAGCAACATCCCGTAGACCGCGAACAGCACCGAGAAGATCGTGACGAGGGCGGCCGAGTAGACGCGATCGCGGAAGAGGCGCACGTCCATCATCGGTTCGTCGACGCGGAGCTCGACCCGCGAAAGCGACGGCCACCACCGCCGAGCCGAGCAGCAGCCCGACGATGATCGGTGAAGCCCAGCCATCCTGCGGTCCCTGGATCAGCCCATAGGTCGAGCGCACCGATGCCGCCGATGAACAGCAACTGGCCCGGCAGGTCGAGGGCGTGCTTGACCGGGTCGCGCGACTCCGACACGAACGCCTAGGTGAGCGCCACGGCGACGACGCCGACCACGACGTTCACCAGGAAGATGCTGCGCCAGCCCAGACCCTCGGTGAGCACGCCCCCGAGGGTCGGACCGATGGCCAGGCCGATGGCGGCGATGCCGGTCCACAGCCCGATCGCCCGGGCCTTGGCGGACGGGTCGGGATAGGCCGCGGCTCACGAGCGCCAGCGACGCCACGTTGACGATGGCGGCCCCGACACCCTGCAGGCCGCGAGCCACGTTGAGCACCCCGAGGTCGGGTGCCAGCCCACAGCCGACCGACGCCACGCAGAACAGCACGATGCCGACCACATAGGCCTTGCGTCGGCCTCGCTGGTCGGACAGCGTCGCCGACGACATCATGAACATGCCCATCGTCAGGCTGTAGGCCGCGACCACCCACTGGATGCCCTGCTCACCGACGTCGAACTCGTTCTGGATGTCCGGGAACGCCACGTTCACGATCGTGGCGTCGAGGAAGATCATGAACAGGCCCAGGCCCGTGGCGACCAGCGTCATGTGCTGGCGCTGTCGCGTCGGCGCGTCCATCGCGGGAGCGTAGTGCTCGGACGGGCTGGTCAGCTCAGCCAAGCGCCGCCGTTGACCGAGATGGCCTGACCGGTCACCGGCTTGGCCAGCGGCGAGGCGAGGAACACCACCGTGCCGGCGATCTCCGACGACGGCACGATGTAGCCGAGACAGGTCTGATCGGCGACCTTGGCGTACTCGATGTCGAAGGTGGTGCCGTTCTGCTCGGCGAGGTGGTTGAGATACCACTCGACCGAGTCGCCCCAGATGTAGCCGGGGTGGATGCCGTTCACCCGCACACCGTCGCGCCCCAGATCCACGTGCCAAGGTCTTGGTGGCCGTGGCGAGCGCCGACTTCGAGGCCGCGTAGGCGCCGAAGTTGACGTCGATGCTCTGCGACGACATCGAGTTGATCATCACGATGCGGCTGTCGTCCTGCTCGGTGAGGAACGGAACCACCGCCTTGGTGAGCTGCATCGTGCCCCAGAAGTTCACATCGAACGTCGCGTGCCACTCGTCGAGATCGGAGTCGACGAACGACTTGAAGTTGCCGTCGCTGAACGTGTTGTTCACGAGGATGTCGACGCGCCCCATCTCCTCGTGCGCGTGCGGGCCAGTCGCTCGCAGTCGTCGACCGACGTGATGTCGGTGGGCACGCACAGCGCCCGCCGACCCAGGGCCTCGACCTCCGCAGCCACCTTGGCCATGCGCTTCTCACGGCGAGCGGCCATCACGATGTCGGCGCCGTGGGCGGCCAAGGCGAGGGAGATGTCGCGTCCCATGCCCGGGCCGAGCCCCGACACGATGGCCACCTTTCCTTCGAGCAGCATTGACGGTCCTCCCGTGTCCGTGGGGTCTGGCGGTGGGATCAGTGGGTCAGGTGTCGAGCAGCGGGGCGACCTCGCTGCCGAAGCGACCGATCTGGTCGCAGAGGTCGGCGGCTGACGACGAGGTGAAGCTCACCTGCAGCTGGTTGACGCCGATGGCGGCGAACTTGCGCAGGAACGAGGCGATCTTCTCGGGCGGCTTGGTGAGATCGATCGGGCCGGTGTTGACGCCGATGTCGATGGGGACGTCGGCGCCCAGCGCCGGCGGCGCGCTGCTGCGGATGAAGTCGATCGCGGCAGCCATACCCATCTCCGGCGGGCCCTGCGGAAGCCAGCCGTCGCCCTTGGTGGCCGCCCGACGCAGCGCCGGCTTCGACGAGCCGCCCACCCAGATCGGCGGGCCGTCGGGTTGCACGGGACGTGGCCGAAGACCTGCATCGCGCACCGGCCACGTGGGCCCGTCGTGGACGGGATACTCGTCGGTGAACGCGGCCCGCACCACCTCGAGGGCCTCGTCGAGCAGCTTGCCCCG
Organism: uncultured Iamiaceae bacterium; assembly: GCA_963706425.1. Classification (GTDB taxonomy): domain Bacteria; phylum Actinomycetota; class Acidimicrobiia; order Acidimicrobiales; family Acidimicrobilacustridaceae; genus CAVPMN01. Next base: position 2,883 of record CAVPMN010000016.1, on the reverse strand, counting down.
ACCGGCGAAGTCGACACCCAGCAGGTCGAACTCGTCCTCGACGTGGCCGGCGCCCACTCCGAGAATGGCCCGCCCTTTCGACACCGCATCGAGGGTGAGGAAGCCCTTGGCCGTCATGAGTGGATGGCGATAGGGCAGCACGTAGACGTGGCTCATCAAGTGGGCGCGCTCGGTCACCGCCGCCAGGTAGCCGAGGGTGGTGAGCGTGTCCCACCAGGTGGTGCTCATCACCTCGTCGTGCGGCTTGGGGATGGCGACGTGGTCGCACACCGCCACGTAGAAGAAGCCGGCCCGGTCACACGCCCGGGCGATGGCAGCCAGCTCGTCGACGCCGCAGCCCGCCTCCCACGCCTTCGCGTAGCGAGTGCTCTGCGACTGGATCGGCAGCTGCATGCCGTAGGCCAGCTTCCCGGCGGGATGATCGTGGTCACCGTGGTCCCCCTCGTCGATATGGGCCGGATCCCGGCCAGACCCAGAACGTGTTCTTGTTCCAGCACCCGGGACGCGTGCTCAGCGAGGGCGATCAGCGAAGGCCGACCCGATCGGCGAACGCCGACATCTGATCCTTCACCGTGGCCAGGTCGCCCTCCCGGGTGGAGATCACCATGCGCACCGCTCCCCGATCGACCGCCTGAGCCACCTGATCGGGCCCCACCAGGTCGAGCAACCCGCCGAGCGAGAAGCTCGATGGCGTCGGTATCGCGCCCGGCCGCGATCGCAGCGGCCCGCACGAGCTCGAGCCGCTCGACGAGGGTGTCGTCGTCGAGGCCCAGCGGTTGGAACCCGTCCCCCATCCGCCCGGCCCGACGCGCCGCGGCTTTGGAGTGCCCACCGATGTGGATGGGCACTCCCGCGGGTTGCACGGGTCGCGGCCGGCTGATGGCCCGCTCGAACCGAAGAACCGACCATCGAACGAGGCTTCGTCGTCGTGCCACAGCGCACGCATGGCGGCGATGGTCTCGTCGGTGCGCGCCCCCCGTGTATCGAAGTCGACACCGACCGCCTCGAGCCCCACGCATCCAACCCACGCCGATGCCGAGCCGCATGCGCCCGCCCGACAGAACGTCATGGTGGCGAGACGTTTGGCGAGCTGCACCGGATGGTGCTCCGGCAGCACCACGATGCCGGTGGCCAGCACCAGGCGGTCGGTGACGCCGGCCAGGTAGGCCAACAGATCGAGCGGGTCGGGGATGGGACACTCGTCGGGCAACGGCATGCGGCCGCTCTCGGCGTAGGGGTAGCGCCTGCCTCGTAGCCGGCGGTGACCACCACGTGCTCGACGGTGTAGAGCGACTGAAGCCGAGCGCCTCGGCGTGGCGCGGAACCCGACCATCCAGGCGGGGTCGGCCGCGACACCGCTGCGGTAGGGAGGGAGAATGCCGAAGTGCATGATCGGGCGGCGGGCGTGTGACGCGTCGACGGGAGGCTTCTGTCCCGTGATCGTGGTGAAGACGATGCGCGCCATGCTGCGCTGCAGGTCGTCGGTGCGGATGCCCCAGAACTCGAAGCCGTAGCGATGCGCGGACACGTGGACCAGCATCGACGACCAGCACCCCGGCGGTGGCCTCGGGCCTCGACGTCGGTCGGATGGCCCGCCCGCCTGGCCTGCATCTCGTCGATCACCTCGGCGAGCGCGTTGTTGAGGTGGTTGAGCAGCGCGTGCCGGATCTTGGCGAAGCGGCCGGTCGCCCTCGTCGGTGGCCAGGTCGACCACCCGCAGCACCGACCGGTGCTCCTCCCAGAACACCGATGACCTCGTCGACGAGGGTCATCGAGCCGCGTCGTAGCCCTTGCGCCCGCCAGGTGCTGGCGCGCACGTGATCGGCGAAGCGGCGCGCCCTCCGCGGACATCTCCTCGGCCAGCACGACCACCGCCGCCTCGACGTCGGCGAAGTACTGGTAGAAGGTGGCCGGGCTAGGTGCCGGCCTCCCGAGCGATGTCGACGACCTTGAGCTCGCGGTAGGTGCTGCTCTTCAACATGGTGGCCGTCCGGTCGAGCAGGCGCTGGCGGGTGGCCCGCCCCCGCCGACCGGGCACCCGACCGTCGGCGGCCCGCAGCTCGTCGGTGTCGGCGTCGTCGACCAGTTCGACTGCGGGGTCGCTCACGGCGGCCACGTTACCCCCGGCGTCCGCGGTGCCGACGGTCCGTCAGCTTTGGCTACGGTGAGGCACCGACGAGGAGCGGAGGTCGTCATGGGTACTCACCACATGCCCCATCAGCTGCGGTGGTTGCTGGTCGTGCTGCTGGCGTTCGCGGTGGTGGGCACGGCGTGCAGCGACGACGACGACGCAGGCGACGACGACGCCGCCGAGGTGGTGGACGAGATCGACGACACCGAGCCGCCGGCGCTCGGCATCGAGGTGGCCACCACGCCGCTCGGGCAGATCCTCGTCGACGGTGCCGGCATGACCCTCTACGCCTTCACCAACGACACCGACGACACCCCGACCTGCGTCGACGCCTGTGCCACCACCTGGCCGCCGTTTGTGTCCGACAGCGTCGAGCCCGCGGCCGCGCTCGACATCACGCTCTTCGACCAGATCGAACGGCCGGACGGGACACTGCAGATCGTCTTCAATGGCCACCCGCTCTACCTCTTCGCCGGTGACGTGGCCGCGGGTGAGACGAACGGCAGGGCTTCAACGACGTGTGGTTCGTCGTGGGCGTCGATGGCGAGCTCATCACCGCCAGCCCCTGATCGTGTTTCGGCCGGGGGCAACTCGCGATCAGGCCGACCAGGCGGCGAGCACCTCGTCGGTGGTCGGCAGGGTCGCCACCAGCGAGATGGTGTTGTCGAGCACGGCACGCGTGTAGTCGTCGGGGATGCCGGCCACCGCATCGCGTGGCATGACCATCTGGTAAGCTCGGCGTTCACCGCGTC
>CAVPMN010000015.1:0-11434 GCA_963706425.1 uncultured Iamiaceae bacterium | reverse complement strand
GTTCACCCAGGAGGCCGGAAGACGGCGTTCTCGGTGAACAGTTCGGGAATCGAACGCTCACAGCGGCACGGGGCGCGGCGGGCTGTGGCGCGGGCCGACCGCACCACGTTGACGAGCCGATCGGGACGATGCCACGCGTCGAACTCGGGGATCTCGACCACCAACCATCCGGCGGCTTCGAGACGCTCCCGGCGGGCTCGATCCCGACGCGGTCGCTGACGCTCGTGTGGAACAGATCGCTCTGGATCTCGAAGACGATGCACAGCTCGCGGTCGAGGTAGTCGACCCGACCGAGCCAGTCGTCATCGTCGCCGAGGTCGACCTGCCGTTCGAGGGGTGGCTCGAACGCCGACTTCAGCACCTCGGCCACCCGCGCCTCGAGGTTGCTCTCGGGCGGTCGGTAGTCGAGTGGTCGCTCGTCGACGAGCTGCCGCAGCTTCGCCATGCCCGTGCGGCCGCGACCGCCGAGCTCTTCGACGATCTCGTGCAGGCCGACACCGGTGAGCAGCCGCCGCGACCAGGCCTGATCGCAGACCCGCTCGAGACGTTGATAGGACACCTGGGCGGCCAAGTCGACCAGCGCCCGCGCCGGCGTGCACACCGGTATGCCATAGAGCTCGACCACGTGGTGAGCCGCCAGCGTCCACGAGGCGTGGGCGATCCCCAGTGCGGCGTCGACATTACGGCCCCCGTACTCACGAACGAGATGCGGCGGTGACAGCTCGAACCCGGGAACGCCCCAGATGGCGAAGGCCGTGCGCCGAGCAACGGCACTACCGGGTCCCGCATCGAGCACCCCGGACATCACCCGTTGGTGAGGGGTCAGCGGCGACCCCGCCACCCTGACCGCCCGGGGCGACAGGGCGACGAGGGCGCCGCGCTCGATGCGGCGTCGCACGACGACCGGGGGCACGCCCGCATCGTGCAATTGGACGAGCGCGGCCAGGCCGTGCTGACGAGCGGCGAGGTCGTAGATGATCCGATCCGTGTGCATGGTGCCGATGCTGTCAGCGAGGTCTGACAGTCACGCCCCTCCCCACCGAACTGTTCACCCAGGAGGCCGGAAAACGGCGTTCTCGGTGAACAGTTCGAGCCGGAGCCGGAACTGTTCACCCAGGAGACCGGAAAACGGCGTTCTCGGTGAACAGTTCGAGGTGGGGGGGTCAGCCGATGAAGCGGTTGACGGTGAGACGGCCGATCATGCGCCAGTTGGTCCACAGGGCGATCGCCCCCAGCCCGATGAACAGGCTCACGCGCAGCCATCGCGGCAGGCGCAGAGCGATGGACGCGTAGACCGGGTAGATGATCCAGTCGGCCATGGCGAAGCGGTTGAAGCTGGCCAGCACGTTCGACGCCAACGGCAGCGCAATCATCGCCGCGCCGAGCATCCACGTCTCCATCGGGAACTTGTCGCGCCGGCTGAAGGCGGCGTAGCCGATGGCGAACAGCACGATCGGTACGCACCACAGGTCGAGGTTGCGAGCAACGACCGCGGGCACCATCACCGTGCGCGGATCGGGATAGAGGTTCTCGAAGCCCTGGATCACCGAGTTCCACGGCCAGCTGACCGTGCGGCCCCAGTCCTCCTGCACGCCCACCCACGCGAACGCGTTGCCCACCTGGTGCCACATGACCAGCAGCACCAGCCCGAGCCCGGCGGCACCCGCTGCCGCGTAGCCGACGGCCCACTTGTCGACGCGCCGCTGGCGGATGATGCGCGCCAGCACGAGCACCGCCGGGATGAGGATGCCGACCGAACGGGTGGTGCCGATGGCGAGCAGGCACGCGGCGGCGATGCCGTGCTTGCCCTTGCGATCGGCCCACACGGCCCCCGCTCCGAGGGCGATGAACAGCCCTTCGGAGTAGAACGCCCAGAGGAAGATCGACGACGGGAACAGCGCCAACAGCAGGACAGCGACGCGCGCGGTGCGCTCGTCCTTCCACGACTTGGTGACGCCCCACACGGTGACGAACGCGGCGATGCCGGTGATCGTGATGGTGAGATGCACGGTCAGCGCATCCGACCCGGTCAGCCAGTAGATCGGCGTCGCCAGCCACGAGATGCCCGGGAAGAAGGCATGGCTCGGCATCATCGGCCGGGGGTTCCAGTAGCCGTAGTGCAGGATCCGCAGGTAGTGCTCGCCGTCGTAGTTGTACGCGGTCTCGACGCTGTAGCCGCCCTGCAGCGCGACCGCCGCCAGCTGCACCAGGCGCCAGACGGCGAAGATCGCCACCGGGAAGGCGACACCCGGCAGCACGCGCCGCCGACTGCGGTCGGGGTCGGTCTCGTCGACCTCGTCGACCGGCACCCGCTCCTGCACCTGCACGCCGTCGCTCACCTGCGTCAGACCGGATCCTCGCCGAGCAACTCGGTGAGCAGGTGGTCGATCTGGGCGTTGGGGAGAATGCTGCCCCCGTCGACCAGCAGGTTCTGGCCCGTCACGTACCCGGCGAGATCGGAGCAGAGGAACACCACGACCTTGGCCACGTCGTCGGCGGTGCCGGCGCGGCGCAATGGCGTGCGCCGCTCGAGTGGCTCGATCCACGCGTCGTTGCCAAACGCGAACTCGGTGAGGTTGGTGCGGATGAAACCGGGCGAGACGCAGTTGACCCGGATGCCGTCGGGTCCGTATTCGAGCGCCGCGCTGCGCGTGAGCGCGATGGCACCGGCCTTGGCGGCCGCATAAGGCGCCTCGCCACGGGTCGGGATGACACCGCTCACCGACGCCATGTTGACGATGCTGCCTCCACCGTTGGCCCGCAGATGGGGCACGGCCGCCCGCACTCCGTTGAATGTGCCCTTGAGGTTCACATCGACGAGCAGGTCCCACTCCTTCTCGGAGTAGGTGTGCATCGGCTTGAGGTTGCCGATGCCCGCGTTGTTGAACACCGCGGTGAGCCCGCCGAGCGCGTCGGCCGCCAGCGCGAACGCAGCGACCAACGCGTCGGTGTCGGCCACGTTGGTCTCGATGGCCACCGTGTCGAGTTCGGCCGCCACTCGGCGAGCGGCATCGCCGTCGAGATCGAGCACTGCCACGCCGCGCCCCTTCGGCGGCCATGCGCCTGGCCGTGGCTTCGCCGATGCCCGAGCCGGCACCGGTCACGACCACCTGTTGGCCATCGAGCAGCCCCATCGACTTGTCTCCGTTCAGGTTGCGAGCACGCCGCCGTCGACCGCCATGGCGTGCCCCGTGACGTAGGAGGCGGCATCGGAGCACAGCCACACGATCGCCTCGGCGATCTCGGCCGGCGTGCCGAGCCGACCGACGGGAGTCATCTTGCCCATGCCCTGCAGCGTTTTCTCGTCACCACCGGCGAAGCCCTCGAGCATCTGCGTTCGCACGCTGCCCGGACACACGGCGTTGACCCGGATGCCGTGACGGGCGTATTCGAGCGCCACGCTCTTGGTGAGGCCGACGACGCCGTGCTTGCTCGCCACGTAGGCGGGCAGGTTGGCGAACCCCATGAGTCCGGCGGCCGATGCCACGTTGACGATGGCCCCGCCACCGGCGGCCAGCATCGGAGGGATCTGGGCCTGCATGGCGAGGAACGTGCCGGTGAGGTTCACCGCGATCGTGCGCTGCCAGTCGTCGAGACGCTGGTCGTCGAACGCGGCGTAGGTGCCGGGCAGACCGGCGCTGTTGACCGCGATGTCGAGCCGACCGAACCCGTCGATGGCGGTCGACACCATGGCCGCGACCTGCTCGGGGTCGGCCACGTCGACGCGCACGAAGACGGCCTCGCCTCCGGTTGCGTTGATGGCCCCGACCGTTCCCCCGCCCTGGGCGTCGTCGAGATCGGCCACCACCACCTTCGCTCCGGCTCCGGCGAACCGCTCGGCCGAGGCCCGGCCGATGCCCGATGCGCCGCCGGTGACGAGCGCGACCTTGCCGTCGAACTGCCCGCCCTCGTCGGCCCGGACACTCATGTGGCCGGGCCCTCGATGGCGACCCGCGGTTCTTCGGTGATCATCCACACGAGCGCGTCGGTGTCGAGGAACGACTGCTCGTCGGGAGCGATCAGCTCGGCGTAGGTGGGCTCGGCGATGAACGCCTCGAACGCCGCCGCGCTCTCCATCCACTGCACGGTGATGCCGTCGTAGTCGTCGGTGCCCATCCAGTCGGCCACCGTCGTGCGGCGGTGCTGTTCATACCGCACGATGTGGCGCGCCAGCTCGGGTGTGCCGGCGATGAGCGGCGCGTGCCGGTTCTCCCAGTGGTCGTAGAACGCCTCGCGAGTCATGCCCTCCTTGCGCTTGAGGAAGGCGATCAGTTTGATCATGGCGTCACCGTAGCTGCCCCTCGGAACCTGCCCGGGCGTCCGTACCGGCACATCCGGATCAGAAGCGACTTGGACTGTGGAACGACGTGTCACCCACCAGATCGACGTGCATGAGTCGGCTGGTGAAGTGCCACCGCCCCTCGTCATCTCGCCGGAAGCTGTCGTGGTAGCGGCCGGCCATCACCGCCTGGAGGGGGAAGTCGGGCGGCACCGCCTGGAGCACCGTGATGTAGGCGTGCGAGGTGGCGGTGGCACCGTCGGCGGCCACGTCGACCGCCAGGTTGGTGACCGCGTGCAACGTGCGGGGCGAGCCGTCGTAGTAGCGCATGCCCTTGGCGATGACCTCACGAAACGCCGCACCGCCCACCCGCGGCTCGCGCCCCGCCAGGGTGAAGGTGGCCTCGGCGAAGAGCGCCTCGATGCGGTCGAGGTCACCGTCGTCGATGGCCTCGGCGAGCGAGTAGATCAAGTTGGCGATCGCGCCACGCGCGTCGTCGGAGGACGAGACCTCGCTCATGTCAGATCACCTCGCGAGAGTCGCCCGCGAGCTCGTCGGCCTCGATCGTGGCCGCTTCGTCGAGCTCCTCTTCCGTCGACTTCCGGCGCCCCTTCGGGAACACGACGTAGCCGGCGATCAGAGCGGCGAGGGCCACCGCGGCGCCCACCCCCAGCGCGGCACGCATGCCGGCGACGAACGCGTCGTCAGCCGCTTCCACCAGTGCCGGCTCTTGGTTCACCTCGTCGGGCAGCGGACGACCCGGTCCGATGAGCGCGGCTACCGCCCGAGGGTTGGCGTCGTCGACCACCTGGTCGACCGCCTCGGTGCGCTCCGTGGCATTGGCGATGAGCGGCTCGAACTTGTCGGGCAGCGCGGCCGACACGGTGAGGGCAAGCACGGTGCCCATGATGGCGAAGCCCGCCGTCGAGCCGAGCGCCCGCTGCGCGCTCATGATGCCCGACGCCATGCCTGACCGATCGGCCGGCACCGAGCTCATCGCCACGCTGGTGGCGGGGGTGATCGCCAGGCCGCTCGCCACGCCCGCCAGCGCCAAGCCGATCAGCACCCACCCGAGCCAGCCCCCGATCCCGGCAGCCAGCACGCCGAGCCCGACGACGAGGAAGCTCACGCCGATGAGGGTGGGCCGGCGGCCGCCGATGCGACCGGCGATGCGCCCGGCCAGCGGCGAGCAGATGACGGTGGGGACCGTCATCGCCAACATGAGGAATCCGGCCCGTTCAGGGCTGTAGCCCTGGACGTTCTGGAAGTACTGGGTGATCACCAGCATCATCCCGTAGATGCCGAAGAGCACGGCGAACAGCGTGATGAGGGCCACGGAGTAGACCCGATCGGCGAACAGGCGCACATCCATCATCGGGTCGTGTGAGCGCAACTCGGTGCGCACGAACAGCACACCGACCACGACCGAGATGACCATCAGCGAGACGATCACCGGTGACAACCACCCGGTGTGCGGTCCTTCGATGAGCGCGTACGTGAGCGTGCCGATGCCGACGATGAAGAGGATCTGGCCGGGAAGATCGAGGCCGCGCTCGGCCGGGTCCTTCGACTCGGCGACGAACATCTGCGTCAGCACAACGGCGAGTACACCGACCACCACGTTGATGAGGAAGATCGATCGCCATCCCAACCCTTCGGTGAGCACGCCACCGAGGGTCGGGCCGATGGCGAGGCCCACCGCGGCGATGCCGGTCCACAGACCGATCGCCCGGGCCTTGGCCGCCGGATCGGGAAAGGCGGCGCTCACGAGGGCGAGCGAGGCGACGTTGACGGTTGCGGCGCCCACCCCCTGCAGGCCGCGCGCCAGGTTGAGGGCCAACAGATCGGGAGCCAGGCCACACGCCACCGATGCCACGCAGAACAACACGATGCCGAACACGTAGGCCCGGCGTCGGCCTCGCGTGTCCGAAAGACTGGCGGCCGACATCATGAACATGCCCATGGTGAGGCTGTAGGCCGCGACCACCCACTGCAGGCCCTGCTCGCCGACGTCGAACTCGCGCTGGATGTCGGGCAACGCCACGTTCACCACGGTGGCGTCGAGGAAGATCATGAACAGGCCCAGACCCGTGGCGACCAGCGTCATGCGCTGGCGCGTCGCGCTCGGCGTGTCCATCGCGGGAGCGTAGTGCTCGGACAGTGCTGGTCAGCTCAGCCACGCGCCGCCGTTGACCGAGATGGCCTGACCGGTCACCGGCTTGGCCAGCGGCGAGGCGAGGAACACCACCGTGCCTGCGATCTCCGACGACGGGACGATGTAGCCGAGGCAGGTCTGATCGGCGACCTTGGCGTACTCGATGTCGAAGCTGGTGCCGTTCTGCTCAGCGAGGTGGTTGAGATACCACTCGACCGAATCACCCCAGATGTAGCCGGGGTGGATGCCGTTCACCCGCACGCCGTCGCGCCCCAGCTCGCGCGCCAAGGTCTTGGTGGCCGTGGCGAGCGCCGACTTCGACGCTGCATAGGCGCCGAAGTTCACGTCGATGCTCTGCGACGACATCGAGTTGATCATCACGATGCGGCTGTCGTCCTGCTCGGTGAGGAACGGAACCACTGCCTTGGTGAGCTGCATCGTGCCCCAGAAGTTGACATCGAACGTCGCCCGCCACTCGTCGAGGTCGGAGTCGACGAACGACTTGAAGTTGCCGTCGCTGAACGCGTTGTTCACGAGGATGTCGACGCGCCCCATCTCGTCGCGCGCCGTGCGGGCCAGTCGCTCGCAGTCGTCGACCGACGTGATGTCGGTGGGCACGCACACGGCCCGTCGACCCAGGGCCTCGACCTCCGCAGCCACCTTGGCCATGCGCTTCTCACGGCGAGCGGCCATCACGATGTCGGCGCCGTGGGTGGCCAGGGCGAGGGAGATGTCGCGTCCCATGCCCGGGCCGAGCCCCGACACGATGGCCACCTTTCCTTCGAGCAACATTGACAGTCCTCCCGTTGGGATCTGGCGGTGGGGATCAGTGGTCAGGTGTCGAGCAGCGGGGCGACCTCGCTGCCGAAGCGACTGATCTGGTCGCAGAGGTCGTCGGCCGACGACGAGGTGAAGCTCACCTGCAGCTGGTTGATGCCGATGGCGGCGAACTTGCGCAGGAACGACGCGATCTTCTCGGGCGGCTTGGTGAGATCGATCGGGCCGGTGTTGACGCCGATGTCGATGGGCACGTCGGCGCCCAACGCGGCGGCGCGCTGCTCGCGGATGAAGTCGATCGCGGCAGCCATACCCATCTCGGGCGGGCCCTGCGGCAGCCAACCGTCGCCTTTGGTAGCCGCCCGGCGCAGCGCCGGCTTCGACGAGCCGCCCACCCATATCGGCGGGCCGTCGGTTTGCACGGGCCGCGGCCGCAGGCCTGCGTCGCGCACCGGCCAGGTGGGTCCGTCGTGGACGGGGTACTCGTCGGTGAACGCGGCCCGCACCACCTCGAGGGCCTCGTCGAGCAGCTTGCCCCGCCCGGCGAAGTCGACACCCAGCAGGTCGAACTCGTCCTCGACATGGCCGGCGCCCACTCCGAGGATGGCGCGCCCCTTCGACACGGCGTCGAGGGTGAGGAAGCCCTTGGCCGTCATGAGCGGATGGCGATAGGGCAGCACGTAGACGTGACTCATCAAGTGCGTGCGCTCGGTCACCGCCGCCAGGTAGCCGAGGGTGGTGAGCGTGTCCCACCAGGTGGTGCTCATCACCTCGTCGTGCGGCTTGGGGATGGCGACGTGGTCGCACACCGCCACGTAGAAGAAGCCGGCCCGGTCACACGCCTGGGCGATGGCGGCCAACTCGTCGATGCCGCAGCTCGCCTCCCACGCCTTCGCGTAGCGAGTGCTCTGCGACTGGATCGGCAGCTGCATGCCGTAGGCCAGCTTCCCTGGCGGGATGATCGCGGCCACCGTGGTCCCCCTCGTCGATGCCGGCCGGGCTCCCGGCCAGAACTAGAACGCGTTCTTGTTTTCTAGCACTCGGGACGCCTGCTCAGCGAGGGCGATCAGCGCAGGCCGACCCGATCGGCGAACGCCGACATCTGATCTTTCACCGTGGCCAGGTCGCCCTCCCGGGTGGAGATCACCATTCGCACCGCTCCCCGATCGGCCGCCTGCGCCACCTGATCGGGCCCGACCAGGTCGAGCAACCCGCCGAGCGAGAGCTCGATGGCGTCGGGATCGCGGCCGGCGTCGATCGCGGTGGCCCGCATGAGCTCGAGCCGCTCGACCAGGGTGTCGTCGTCGAGGCCGAGCGGTTGGAACCCGTCCCCCATCCGTCCGGCTCGGCGAGCCGCGGCTTTGGAATGGCCACCGATGTGGATGGGCACTCCTGCGGGCTGCACGGGTCGCGGCCGGCTGATGGCCCGCTCGAATCTGAAGAACCGACCATCGAACGAGGCTTCGTCGTCGCGCCACAGCGCACGCATGGCGGCGATGGTCTCGTCAGTGCGCGCCCCTCGTGTGTCGAAGTCGACACCGACCGCCTCGAGCTCTTCACGCATCCAACCCACGCCGATGCCGAGCCGCATGCGTCCGCCCGACAGAACGTCGATGGTGGCGAGACGTTTGGCGAGCTGCACCGGATGGTGCTCCGGCAACACCACGATGCCGGTGGCCAGCACCAGGCGCTCGGTGACGCCGGCCAGGTAGGCCAATAGATCGAGTGGGTCGGGGATCGGGCACTCGTCGGGCAACGGCATCCGGCCGCTCTCGGCGTAGGGGTAGCGCGCCTCGTAGCCGGCCGTGACCACCACGTGCTCGACGGTGTAGAGCGATTCGAAGCCGAGCGCTTCGGCGTGGCGCGCGAACCCGACCATCCAGGCGGGGTCGGCCGCGACACCGCTGCGGTAGGGAGGGAGGATGCCGTAGTGCATGATCGGGCGGCGGGCGCGCTGACGCGTCGGCGGGAGGCTTCTGTCCCGTGATGGTGGTGAAGACGATGCGCGCCATGCTGCGCTGCAGGTCGTCGGTGCGGATGCCCCAGAACTCGAAGCCGTAGCGATGCGCGGCCACGTGGGCCAGCATCGACACCAGCACACCGGCCGTGGCCATCGGGTCGAGATCGGTCGGATGGCGGCCCGCCTTGGCCGCGCCGTCGATCACCTCGGCGAGCGCGTTGGTGAGCTGGTTGAGCAGCGCCACCCGGATCTTGTGGAACCGCTGGTCGCCCTCATCGGTGGCCAGGTCGACCACCCGGATCACCGAGCGATGTTCCTCCCAGAACACCATGACCCCGTCGACCAGCTTCATCGACGTGTCGTAAGCGACCTTGCCCTTCCAGTTGCCGTCGCGCACGAGACCGCTCAGCCGCGCGCTGCCCTCCTGCGACATCTCCTCGGCCAGCACCAGGATGGCCGCCTCGACGTCGGGGAAGTACTGGTAGAAGGTGGCCGGGGAGGTGCCTGCCCCTCGAGCGATGTCGACGACCTTGAGGTCACGGTAGGTGCTGCTCTTCAGCATGTCGGCGGTCTGGTCGAGCAGGCGCTGGCGGGTGGCCCGCCCACGCCGACCGGGCACCCGACCGTCGGCGGCCCGCAGCTCGTCGGTGTCGGCGTCGTCGACCAGGTCGACTGCGGGTTCGCTCACGGCGGCCACGTTACCCCCGGCGTCCGCGGCGCTGACGGTCCGTCAGCTTTGGCTACGGTGAGGCACCGACGAGGAGCGGAGGTCGTCATGGGTGCTCGCCAAATGTTCCATCAGCTGCGGTGGTTGCTGGTCCTGCTGCTGGCGTTCGCGCTGGTGGGCACGGCGTGCAGCGACGATGACGACACCGGCGACGACGACGCCGCCGAGGTGCTGGACGAGGTCGACGACACCGAGCCGCCCGCGCTCGGCATCGAGGTGGCCACCACGCCACTCGGGCAGATCCTCGTCGACGGGGCGGGCATGACCCTCTACGCGTTCACCAACGACACCGACGGCACGCCCACCTGCGTCGACGCCTGCGCCACCACCTGGCCGCCCTTTGTGTCCGACAGCGTCGAGCCGGCGGCCGCCCTCGACATCGAGCTCTTCGACCAGGTCGAACTGCCCGACGGCACGTTCCAGATCGTCTTCAACGGCCATCCGCTCTACCTCTTCGCCGGTGATGCGGCGGCGGGCGAGACAAACGGGCAGGGGTTCAACGACGTGTGGTTCGTCGTCGGCGTCGACGGCGAGCTCATCACCGCCAGCCGCCTGACCCCCGACCAGTCGACCAGTCGATCAGGCCGACCAGGCGGCGAGCACCTCGTCGGTGGTGGGCAGGGTGGCCACCAGCGAGATGGTGTTGTCGAGCACGGCGCGCGCGTAGTCGTCGGGGATGCCGGCCACCGCGTCGCGCGGCATGACCATCTGGTAGCCGGCGTTCACCGCGTCGAACGCGAAGTCGAGCATGCCGATGTTCACCGATACGCCCACGCCGACGATGGTGGTGACACCCAGGTTGCGCAGCACGGCGTCGAGGTCGGTGCCGCCCATCGGGCCGAGACCGTGCAGGCGGGTGAGCACCACGTCAGAGTCGGCCACACCGATCTCGGGCACCACCTCGACCGCCGGGGTGCCCGGCGTGAGCGGCACGGGCGTCTTCAACATGCCGGCGAACAGTCGGGCGTTGAGGTTGGAGCCCTGACCGTCGGGGCGTCGGGCCGCCACGCAGTGCACCACCGGCACGCCCGCCGAGCGAGCAGCCGCGGCCAGGCGGGCCGCGTTGGGCACCATCTCGCGCTGGGCGATCTCGGCCAGCTGGGGCAGCGCGGCAGGCGTGCCGATCACCCCGTTCTGGCACTCCTGCGTGACGAGGGCGGTGTGGCCGACGGCCACCAGCGCGGCGAGGTCGATGGGCACGCCGTCAGCCTGCGTTGAGCCGGGGAAGGACCTTGTCGGCGAACAGCTCGAGGCTCGGCCAGGCCAGCTCGGGGGGCGTGCCCCCACACAACGGATGGTTGGTGAAGGCGCCGAACGGCCCGAGTCGGTCGGCCAGGGCCACACACTCGTCGGGCGTGAGGATCTGGTAGACGCCCTCTGCCCGCAGCTCGTCGACCGTCTGCGCGCCCGAGTTGACCGACGATCGGATGTCGGCGGTCTGCCAGGCGTGGTAGGTCATGGCATCGTGCAGCAGGTAGGGGCCGAGCTCGCTCCAGGCCTTGTCGGGGTCCTCGGCCACGAAGAGCGTGCCGGGTT
>CAVPMN010000014.1:0-9408 GCA_963706425.1 uncultured Iamiaceae bacterium | reverse complement strand
CGCGATTCGACGTCGGCTCGCCCTCTGGCCGCAGCGAACGGGGCTCGGTGACGGTCATCCGCCCACGATGTGCCCTTCGACAGCAGCACGCACGGGTCGGAAGTCGGTTTCCGTCCGGGCTGGACGGCGGACACGGGTCAGAGCGAGCCGGCAGCAGCAAACGTCGAGAATGTCGCCTGGCGGACCGGAGCGGACCTGGCCAGGACATGCCCCTAGAGCTCGCCGTGGTGGCGGGCTTCGAGGGCATCGGCCCAGTCGCTGCGACCCGTAGCGCGAAGGCGGTCGAGGTAGGGCCGCAGATGGCGGCGCACGTGGTAGGGGCCGCCCTCGCGGCGGACGGTGTCGAGCGGATCCTCGAGCCCCGACCGCTCCAACTGATGCGCCGTCCAGTCGTCGAGCAGGGTGGCGCCCTCCCTTGCCGTGGCGGGCGCGCTCTCGGCCAGGTCGGTGGTCTCGTGGGGATCGGCAGCCACGTCGAACAGCATCTCGTCGCGCCAGTGCGGGTGATAGCCGTCGTGCCACGTACGCAGGTAGAGGTGGTCACCCCAGCGCACGCCCCGCTGGCAGGCCCACGCCCCCTGCGAGAGGAACAAGGCGTCCCGACCCGCGCCGCCGAGCTCGACCACCTCGCCATCCCAGTTTCGGGGCACCGCCAACCCGGCCAGCTCGAGTGTGGTGGCCGCGATGTCGAGGTGATACTGCAGGCCGTCGTGCACCTGGTGCGCGATCCCGGGCCAGCGGAGCACGGCCGGGATGTGACAGGTCGCCTCGTCGGCCGCTTGGTGGTCGGCATAGACGCCGAGCTCGCCGAACGCCTCGCCATGGTCGCTGCTGATCAGGATGGCGGTGTCGTCGAGCACGCCCAGCGTGTCGAGCTTGTCGACGAGCTGGCCGACGGCGTCGTCGGCGTAGCGCACGCCCACGTCGTAGCCGTCGAAGACCGCCTTCAGATCGTCGGTGTCGGCCACCTGCCAGGGCTGGCGCGGCGGTGGGTCGCCCCATTCGTCCGGTCGAAAGCCCCAGGGCTCCTGGGCCGAGTGCGGCCCGGCCAGAGTCCAGTTGTGGGCCCGGACGTCCTCGGTGTGCCAGGCGGGCGGTGGGTCGCCCTCGAACGGGTTCCCGTAGTCGGCCGGCGTGTTGTAGGGCGTGTGCGGATCCCACAGGTGCACGTGCAGGAACCACTGGTCGGCCCGCCCGCGCCGATCGAGCCAGTCGAGCGCACCGGGCAGCACCTGGTCGGCCCGCTCTGCCCCCATGCCCCGCATGAGGTTCATCGCCTCCATGAACCCGGCGTTCCACCAGGTGGCCGAGTGGCGGAACGGGAAGCTCGACAGCGATGCGGTGTGCCAGCCGGCCAGGTAGAAGGCGCTGGCCCACGAGTTCCACGACCACCAGCTGACGAACTCGCGCTTGGGGCCGAGGGAGCGCAGGTCGGCGGCGGTGCCGCCGTGGTTGACCACACCGTTGCGGATGCCGAACGCGCCGGTGATCAGCGCGGTGCGGCTCGGCAGACACGGCACGTCGGACGCGTAGACGTTGGTGAAGTGCACGCCCTCGGCAGCCAGCGCGTCGATGTTGGGCGTGGTGTCGCGGTGATAGCCCGCACAGCCGAGGTGATCGGCCCGCAGCGTGTCGATGTCGATGTAGAGCAGCCGCACCCGGCGAGCTTCGCACAGCCACCTCGTACGGGTCCTCCGTCTCACCCGATGCAGGTGATGACGGGGTGTCGCTTCTCGCTCATCCTTTTTCGAGCGTCGACGGTCGACGCGCAGTCGTCGGATGGAGGAGCTCATGGGGTTGAGGGATCGCCGGCACGGGCGTGACGGAGCGCATCGGTACCAGATGCGACAGGAGTTGTTGTCGGTCGGCGACGACTACTGGATCGAGGACGAGCAGGGCGACCGGGCCTACCGGGTCGACGGCAAGGCGCTGCGCATCCGCGACACCTGGATTCTCAAGGACCACGACGGCAACGAGGTGGCCGAGATCAAGGAGCGCAAGCTCAGCGTCCGCGACGCCATGAAGATCCACGTCGGCGGCCGCGAAGCGACGGTGAAGAAGGCGCTCGTCGGAGTGCGAGACCGCTTCAACATCGACGTCGACGGCGGCGAGGACCTGAAGGCCCACGGCAACATCGTCGACCACGAGTACGAGATCGAACGAGGCCACGACACGGTCGGCCGCGTGTCGAAGAAGTGGTTCCGGGTGCGCGACACCTACGGGGTCGAGGTGGCCGAAGGAGTCGACCCGGCACTGATCCTGGCGGTCACGGTGGCGATCGACGCCATGACCCGCGACCACTGAAGTCGCCGGATCGGCCCCGGTTGATCCTTGGGTGCCGGAACCAGGCCAACAGCGGGTGAACATTGGTTGAAGGACCTGTCGCGATCGGAGACGCGATGGTTAGATGTCGCCGCTTCCCGAGGAAGGACGATGCGATGACCGATGTAGCGGCAAACCATGAGCTCATTCCCCTGCTCAAGGGTGTGGGCCTCTTCTCGCGCTGCACCGACGGTGAGTGCCGGCAGATCGCACGGGGCGCCGAGATGCGCGACGTCGGCGCCGGCCAGAAGGTGATCAGCGTCGGCGAAAACGGACAGGAGCTGTTCATCGTGCTCGACGGATCTGCCGACGCCGTGCTCGACGGCAAGGTGCAACGCACCTACAACGCGGGCGACTACTTCGGCGAGCTCTCTGCGCTCTCACCGGCACCTCGCACGTCGGACGTCGTCGCCACCACCGACCTGCGGCTAGCCGTGTTCGGCCGTCCGTCGGTCTACCGGCTGATCGACACCGTGCCAGGCGTGGCGGCCAAGATGCTCGAGGGGCTCGCCGAGAGCCTGCGCGACCAGATCCAACACACCTGACCGGGAGCCGAGGACGCCGCTCCCGAGCCCGTCGACGGTCGGACCGACTCAGCTAGGGTCGCCTGCGACGAGCGGGGGGCGCGGATGTCTGAACGGTCGATCTCAGCGGACTACCTGATCATGGGCGCAGGTGCAGCCGGCATGGCCTTTGCCGACTCGGTGCTCACCGAGACGGACGCCACCATGGTGATCGTCGACCGGCGCGACCGGGCGGGCGGCCACTGGAACGACGCCTACCCCTTCGTGCGCCTGCACCAACCGGCCAGCTACTACGGCGTGAACTCGGCTCCACTCGGCTCGGGCACCATCGACGAGGCGGGCCTGAACGCCGGCTTTCACGAGCTGGCCACGGGGCCCGAGGTGGTGAGCCACTACGACCTCACCATGCGGCATCGATTCCTCCCGTCCGGGCGGGTCACCTTCCTGCCGGTGAGCGAGGTCGGCCCCGATCGCGTGGTCACCTCGCTGCTCTCCGGTGAGCGCACCACGGTCGACGCCCCGCGCTTCGTCGACGCCACCCACTCGCGGATGCTCATCCCCTCCACCACTCCCCCGTCCTACGCCGTGGCGCCCGAGGCCACGTGCGTGCCCTTGAACGACCTGCCGCGCGTGGCGGCCGAGTTCGACGACTTCGTGGTGGTCGGGGCGGGCAAGACCGGGATGGACGCCTGCATCTGGCTGCTCGAGAACGGCGCCGACCCGGCCTCGATCCGATGGATCATGCCCCGTGACTCGTGGGTCCTGAACCGGGCCAACTTCCAGCCCGGCGACGAGTTCTTCGCCCGATTCGCCAAGAGCATCGCCAACCAGGCCGAAGCCGCAGCCCTCGCCGACAGCGTCGACGATCTCTTCGCCCGGCTGGAAGCGTACGACGAAGTGCGCCGGATCGATCCCGACGTCACGCCCGAGGCCTACCACTGCGCCATCCTCAGCGACGCCGAGCTGACCCAGCTGCGTCGCATCGACGGGATCATCCGCCTCGGCCGGGTGTCCACGATCGGCGCCGACGAGATCACGCTCGAGGGCGGCGTCATCCCGACCGGCCCCACCACGCTGCACATCGACTGCTCGGCTGCAGGCATCCCCACCCATCCCTCGACGCCCGTGTTCGACGGCGACCGCATCACGCTCCAGTGGGTGCGCACCTGTCAGCCGGCGTTCAGCGCGGCGCTCATCGGATTCGTCGAGTCGACCTTCACCGACGACGAGGTGAAGAACCGCATCTGCACGCCGGTCGTGCCACCCACGGTGCCGCTCGACTGGCTGCGGATGTATCAGGTCGAGCTGGCCAACCGGAAGTGCTGGACCGACTATCCGCAGATCGGTGACTGGATGGCCGAGTCGCGGCTCGACGTGTTCACCCGCACGTCGCGCGCTCGGCTGGGGGTCGACGCCGAAGCGACCGAGCACGTCGGCCGCTATCTCACCTACGTCGAAGACGCGGCGCAGAACATCGACCGGCTCCTGCAGTCCCAACCCGCCTGATGAGGTCGAGCTGCCCGATGAGGTCGCACTGCCTGATGAGGTCGACCTGATGGAAGAGCTGCTGGTCGACAACGGCGACATCACCCTGCGGGTCGAGGTGAGCGGCGACGGGCCGACCGTGCTCTGCGTGCACGGGTGGCCCGAGCTGGCGTCGTCGTGGCGTCATCAGGTCGACCATCTCGTGGCCAGCGGCTACCGGGTGGCCGCCCTCGACGTGCGTGGCTACGGCGGCAGCTCGGTGCCCACCGAGGTCGAGCGCTACACGCTGCGGGAACTGGCCGGTGACGTGGCGGCGGTCGCCGGCGCGCTCGACGACGGCCCGGTCGTGCTGGTCGGACACGACTGGGGCGCACCGATCGTGTGGAACACCGCCATCCGACATCCCGACCGGGTCCGCGCGGTCGCCGGGTTGAGCGTGCCGCACACCCCGGCGATGCCGTTCTCGCTCGTCGACGTGTTCGACCAGCTCTACGCCGACCGGTTCTTCTACATGCTCTACTTCCAGCAGCCCGGTGTGCCCGAGGCGGCCTTCGAAGCCGACCTGCGCGGGGCCCTGAAGACGGCCTACTTCGCGCTCTCGGGCCTCGCTCCGGTCAACAGCCTGCTGGCCGACGGACCTCGTGATGCCGCCCTGCTCGACCTGCTCCCCGAACCCCCCGACGGCCCGCTGCCGTTCATCGGCGACGACGAGCTCGACCACATGGTGAGCGCCTTCGAACGCACCGGCATGGTCGGGGCGTTCAACCGCTATCGGGCGCTCGCGCTCGACCCGGAGGCGTCGGCCGACATCGTCGGCGCGACGGTCGACCAGCCGTCGTGCTTCATCGCCGGTGAGATCGACCCGGTGCGGGCCATGATCCCGGGCACCGACTCCTACGCCGATCCGGGCGCGGCGTGCACCGACTTCCGCGGCACGACGCTCGTCCCAGCTGCTGGTCACTGGGTGCAACGCGAAGCACCCGATGCGGTCAACGCCGCGCTCGACTCGTTCCTCGACACGCTCTGACCGATCCGACCTTGCCCGCAGACCGTGGCCTGCCCACAGGTCTCAGCGGTCTCCCGCACCCGACGGGATGACGTCGAGCACCAACTTCCAGGCCACGAAATCGTCTGGAACGCCTTTCATGTCTCGATGTCCGAGTGGTTCGGTGGGCGGCGGCGGCTCGATCTGGGAGCGCACGGCATCGGACAGCACCACCTGGCCGGGCCCGGCCTGAGCGGTGAGGCGAGCGGCCACGTTCACCGCGGTGCCGATCGCCGTGTACTGGCGTCGCCACGACGAACCCGCGTGGGTGGCGACGATTTCGCCGCTGTTGAGGCCGATCCCGAAGCGGAGTGACTCGAAGCCGTGGGCCGCCAGCCGCTCGTCGAGCTCGGCGTACCGCTCCTGGAGCTCCTTGGCGCAGGCGACGGCGTGCTGCGCATGATCAGGCTGCGGCACCGGGGCGCCGAAGATGACGAAGATCTCGTCGCCGATGTAGGTCATCAGGGTGCCGCCGTGGTCGAGCACGATGGCGCAGGAGAACTCGTAGAAGTCGTTCAACATCGTGTTGACCTCGACCGGCAACAGGTCGGCTGACCGTGACGTGAAGCCACGGAGGTCGCAGAACATGGCGGTGACGTCGAGGCGCTGCCCCTCGGCGGCGCGCTCGACGCTGCCCTCGTCGATGAGCTGGGCCGCCACCCGATCGGGAACGTACTGCGAGAACAGCGCGCTCGACGCGCCGCTGCTGACGAGTCTCGATCAGATAGCGGACGCCACCCGACAGAGGCACGGCCAACGCCACGGCCAGGGTGGGGAGGGCGAATCCCATGATGATGCCGGTGTCGACGCGGAAGAACGCGAGCACCAGATAGCCGACCAAGGTCGCCACGGCCACGACGCCAGCCACCGACGCAGGAAGGAACTGCACGGCGAGTGCGATCACCAGCGTCATCCCGAAGACCCACGCCGCCAGCTCGAGGGTGGACGCAGGCTGCAGGTAGGCCCGGCTGGCCATCGTGTCGTAGGCGCTCGCGTGCACCAGCACGCCGGGCAGGCCACTGCCCTTCGCCACCGGCGTGAGCAACCGGTCGCCGAGAGACACATCGGTGACGCCGACGAACACCACTTTGTCCTGAAGAGCCCCGTCCGGCAGCTCACCCGAGAGCACATCGGCAGCCGAGAACACCGGCCCCGCTGACGAGGAGCTCGCGAGCAGCTCGGGTGGATAGCTCACCCGCATCTCGTAGCTGTCGTTGGTCGGGACCGCTCGGCCTTCGACCTGCACGCCCGAGGGCCGGCGCAGGATCGGGTCGGCCGATGTGCCCGTCGACAGCCCCATGGCGGCCAGCCCGAGCGCGGGGAACACCCTTCGCTGATCGTCCTCGATGGCCAGCGGCACTTCGCGCACGACGCCGTCGGTCGGATCGCGTGTGACCTGCGAATGAGCGACGGCCAGTGCGGCGTCTGCGAGCACCGGGATCGGTGGGAGCACCGTCGAGCGCAGCAGGCCCGCCGGAGCGGCGTCCGAGTCGTCGACCGGGGACGACGACGTGGTGGCCAGCACCACGTTGCCCGCGTCGCTGATGGCGGCCGCGAGCTGCTCGTCGCCATCGGCCGCCGACACGAACGCTATATCGAACACGATGAGCTTGGCGCCGGCTTCGTCGAGGGCCCGGATCAGCTCGGCATGTCGCTCGCGAGGCCACGGCCACGCCGGATCGACCTCGGCGAGCGCCTGCGCATCGATGGCCACCGTCGCGACCGACGGGTCGACCGTGCCGCGGGGGAACGCCAGGTCGGACGCGACGCCCTCGAACCGCCCGAGCCGATCAGTGGCGTCGAGTAGCGCGGTGAGCCCAGCCAACGACAGCGCGATCACAACGCACGCTCCGACCCACGCGATGAGCCGTCGCCTTCGGGCCGTCAAACCACCCGTCGCCCGCACGAGGCGGAGCGTACACCGCGACCTTCTCGCTACTTTCACACCCCGTTTGACGGCGCGCCGTCATCGACGGTCGACAACGTGTGGTTCGATAGGCGAATGCGAGCATCTGTCCGATGAAACGAGCGATGTCGGTGCTTGCGTTGGCTTTCGTCTCTCTTACCACCCTCTCCTGCTCGGGAGGTGGCGGCGCCGACGACGAAGCAGTCGCGTCGCCGAACGTGCTCGCCACCCTCGACGTGTTGACCGACACGGTGTCGGTCGTGCGGGACGGCAGCGGCACCCCCGAGGCGGCGTCGAGCGGCGCCGAGCTGACCCAGGGCGACGAAGTGCGCACGGACGAAACCGGCTTCGCCGAGATCGCCTTCTTCGACGGATCGTGGCAGCGCATCGACTCAGGCGCGGCGGTGACGCTCACCGAGTTGGTCGACGTCGAGGAAGGTCATGTCGTACGCACCGGACTCGACCAGGGACGGGCCTGGCAGCGGGTCGAAGATCTCACCAACAGCGACGACTCCTTCGAGGTCGACACACCGGTCGCCGTGGCGGCGGTGCGCGGTACCAGCTTCTCGATCGAGTGCCGCACCGACCCTGTGGCCTGCACGTTTGCCGTGTTAGAGGGGGTGGTCGACCTCGATCTGTCCGACGGGACGACGGTGGCCCTGACGGCCGGCCAGCGGCTCGAGGTGCGGGCTGATGCTCCACCCGAGGCACCGACCGACGTCGGAGTCGAGCAGCTCGAAGAGGACGAGTGGATCGCCGACAACCTTGCCCGTGACGCGGACGATCCACCCCAACGCCCGACGACGGGAACCAGCCCGTCGTCGCCGGCACCGAGTGAGGGCGCGGCAGCCGACTTCCGTGAACAGGCCAACGCGATCTGCACCGAGTTCGGCGAGCAGAACGCCGCCATCGGCGGGCCGGATGCCACCGCCGACGACGCCATCCGGGCCCAGGCCGCGCTGCTCGACGACGCGCTCGCCGAGCTCGATGCGCTCGCTCCCCCGCCGGAGCTGTCCGACCAGTTCGACGAGATGCTCGACCTCTATCGGCAGCGCAACGAGGTGGTGGCCCGCGCCCTCGACGCCGACGCCGCCGCTCGGCCGGCCCTCGTGACCGAGTTGCTCGTCCTCACCGCCGACGGCGCCGGCGTTGGCTCGCGAGCTCGACATCACCGTGTGCGAGATCCGGACCGGTTGAACAGCGGTCAGGCGGCGCGACGCGCTCGCCATCAGCATCAGCGCCAAGATGAGCAACACCAGCGCGACCGCGCCGAGGGCAACCGCGGCAGGCACCCAGGGGGATGATGACGACGATGGCGTTGTCAGCGCAGCGGGGCTGCGGAGCTGTCCGTAGCTGATCGGTGGGATCACGGCCACGTTCACCGCCCGCACCTCGGTGGTGCCGAGCACCTCGGCGGGAACCTCGGCGGGCGCTTCAGGTGTGGGAGCGGCGGCCGGTGGCAACGTCTCGGTGGGGAACGAGAACGCGGGCGGCGCGGGCTCGCTCGGCGCCGGCGCCGGCGCCTGCTGAGGAGGAGGCGCAGCCGGCAGCGGCGAGAGGTCGGTGAAGATCTGATGGACGTAGACGACCCCGGCAGGGCTGGTGGCCACGCCGATACCAACCCGGTTGGCGCCCGGCAACAACATGTTGCCCCGGTGACTCGGGCTGCTCTCGAGCTGCGACCAGGCGTCGTCGATGCTCACGCCGATCGTCACGTTGTCGGCGATGGTGCCCACACCGCTGAGGTTGTCGAGGAAGTAGGAGTTGGGCGGGTGTGCAGGGACACCCGTGGAGGCCATCTGCTCAGCCCACTGTTGCGCGAGTGACGTCAGCAGCGGGTCGGCGGTGAGCCCAGGCAAGCCGTTGGCCGCGCGCAGGCCGTTGACGCGGGCCACCAAGTCGTCGCTCTGCGGCGTCGCATCGACCGGAGTGGTCGCGTTCAGCGTCGCGACCATCACCATCAGGGCGACGACGAATCGACGCCAACCGCTGCTCATCGCCTGCACGTCCCTCGTCTGTCGCCGCTCACGCTGCCACCATCGCCCAGCTTCGACCTCGACGATCAGTCGGGCAAGAGGTGTTCGTCACTGTTTGACGTGTGTGCCGCTGGGGGCCGTCGCGCGCGT
>CAVPMN010000013.1:0-21348 GCA_963706425.1 uncultured Iamiaceae bacterium | reverse complement strand
CTTCCGGTGGCAGACAATCCCATTCCGAGCGTTGTCCGGTGCCTGGCGGGGACCGACTATCAGCCGGTGAAGGTCGGGGAGGCAGCGACCGCGCTGGGGATCGTGGTCGGGGTGGGTATGCGGAATCGGATCGGTGTCCTGACCGGTGTCCCGCTGTCGCCGGTGTACCCGACGGTGATCTCGCACGCCTCGGCCACCGCGGCAATCGACGTCACCGGTCGGGCTGGTCAGCAACCGGGACACGGTGATGGCTGTCGTGAAGGCGCCGGCGGGGTCGGTGGTGACGACTCCTGATGGCGCCGGGCTGGGTATGCAGCCCGACGGTCCGGTGGGGTCGGTTGGGCACTGCAGGACGACGATGTCGACCGGGGGTGAAGGGTAGGGCGAGAACGGGAAGTCGATGCCGCTGACGGTGACGGTCTGACCGTCGACGAGGTCGGCATCGGGGAGACGACGACCGTGGGCCCGATCGGCGGGACCGCCGGGTCGAACTGCAGTGGCACCGTGAGTTCCGCCGGCGGGCTCGCATCGATGTCGATCACGGCGATCCACAAGCACTCTGGACCGCGCAGTCGATGATCGTCCCCAGCGGTTCGCGGAACATCCGGTGACGACCGTTGAGACGGCGAACGATCCCGTGGCGTCGGTGCTCGCATAGACGATGGTGTAGGCGCTGCAGCCGCCTGCCAGTGCTGTGCCGGTCGGGCACTGCTCCACAACGACCCTTCCCGAGGGAGTGAAGCCCGTCCCGCTGACCGCCACCGGTTGCCGGTCCACCAGTCCCGAGGAGGGGGTCACGGTGACGGCCGCCGCCTCCAGGGCGAATCGGCGGCTCACCGGCTGAAGGCGTGGCGGGTTGGAGCGTGACTGCGAGGAGGACTGCGGCCACCACTACCGCGGCGGGCCATCGGGACGCCATCGGACGCACGCACGGGCCTTCTCGGCGAGGTGGTGCAAGATCGGCCTACTTGCCGACGACGGCATCTTTGACCTCCGACGCAGCGTCCTTGACCTTCTCGCCAACGTCCTCGAGCGAGGCCTTCACCTGGTCGGCTTGTCCTTGCTCCTCGAGGTCCTCGTCACCAGTGGCCCTGCCGACCGTCTCCTTGACCTTGCCTTTGACGTCTCGCAGCTTGCTCGATGCCTTGTCCTGGGTGCCC
The DNA here is from genome assembly GCA_963706425.1 of uncultured Iamiaceae bacterium. GTDB lineage: Bacteria > Actinomycetota > Acidimicrobiia > Acidimicrobiales > Acidimicrobilacustridaceae > CAVPMN01. The sequence continues at coordinate 20,188 of CAVPMN010000013.1, read as the reverse complement.
ATCGGAGTCTCCTTCACCGTTGGTCACCAGTCTGAAGCCCCTACGCCGGCGGGAGATAGGGCCCAAGGACTGTTGACCCCCGACGGGCACGCGACCAGCAGCCGACGTTCTCGGAGTGCCCCTGAACACGGGATCATCGGCAGTCGACAGCGACCGAGAGAGCGTTGCAGACCTCCCCCATGCGTTCGTCGCTGAGCCGTCCGGGACGGTCGACCAGCACGCCGAGCGACACGCTCTCCACCGAGTCGAGGTTGACCGCGCCACCTTCGGGACCGGATCCACCTCTGGTTCGAGCACCACCTCACTCGGCAGGTGGCGGATCGTCGTCGTGCACGGGGCGATGAGGACTCGACCGAGGCGAGGGATCGCCACGTCGCGACTGAGCACGACGACGGCCGGCGACGAATACCGGGCGGCTCGCACCACGCTTGCGCGATCGGGCGGAACGGCTCGGTCGGTCGTCCCCAGTGACACCGTGCTTGCGGGCGGCGCCTCGATGTTCACCGCCACACGGTACCGACACCGAAACGCCGATCAGCAGCCAGTCGCCGCCTGGAGCTTCCGGCATGCGTCGGCCATCCGGGCCGGCGACAACGACGTCACCTTCCGGCGAACGACCCACGACGGATCGTGTTGATGTTGTCGAAGTTGACGACGCTGTCGGCGGCACTCCATCTGCTGTTGTGAGCTGGAGCTCCGGACGCAGACCGCGGCGCGTTCGAGTCGCGCGGCGACGACGACGGCGCCGATCCGATCCGCGACAGGATCGCGCGTCAGCACCAGAACGGGTCGATCACCGCCCGGCGTCGCCGCGAACCAGATCTCACCCCGTTGCATCGACAGCCCAATCGGACCAGTCCTCTGCGGGTCCCCAGTCGGCGATATCGGCGAGCGCCTGCTCTCCGTGATCGAGCGGCTGGGCGTTCCACCGGCCATCGTCGCCCTCCGACGCCAGCCGATCGAGATGACGACGCAAAGCCTCCCGCAAGAGCTCGGACCGGTCCACACCGAGCGCCTCCGCCCACCGCTGGGCTTCGGCGGCGTCGCCGTCGTCGACGTCGGAAGCTGAGCATTGTCATACAGAAACTCTACTCTGTGATACGACTGGGGCCAATCACGACAGGGGTGATCGGTCAGGAGGTGAGCTCGGCCGGATAGGCCGAAGTGGGCCCGCCGGCGTAGTCGATGTCGACCCGGTCGCCCCGCTGGAACTCGGGCGCCGGCCCTGCGCGCACCCGCAACTCGACCGCACCCTGCCCGTCGGCGGTCGCCGCCCACGCGTACGACATAGACGGTGTCGTGACCGTAGAATTCGATGAGCTCGATCTGGCCCTCGGTGCCCGGGCGCAGCTTGCACTCCTCGGGTCGCACGAGCACGTCGACCAGGCCCTCGGCCGAAGTCGCCAGCGGCAACGTGCCGATGGAGGTGTGGGCCATGGCACCGTCGGCCGAGCCGGGCAACAGGTTGGCGTCGCCCACGAACGCGGCGACAAAACGATCGGCGGGCGTGCGGTAGAGGGCGGCCGGTGACGCCTGCTGCACGACCTCGCCGTCGTGCATCACGGCCACCTCGTCGCCGAGCACGAATGCCTCTTCCTGATCGTGGGTGACGAACACCGTGGTGATGCCGAGCTCGACGAGCAACTGGTGGACCTCGGTGCGCACCTGCACGCGCAGGGCCGTGTCGAGGTTCGAGAATGGCTCGTCGAGCAACAACACCTCGGGCTGGGGTGCGATGGCGCGTGCCAGGGCCACCCGTTGCTGCTGACCGCCCGAGAGCGTGCCCGGCGCGTCCGACGCTCGAGTCCGCTGAGCCCCACCATCTCGAGCGCCTCGCCCACCCGACGGGCCCGCTCCTGGCGGCCGACACGCGGCAGGCCGTAGGCCACGTTGGCACCCACGTCGAGATGAGGGAACAGCGCCCAGTCCTGGAAGACCATGCCGATGCGTCGTCGTTCCGGAGGCACCGCGACCCCGTCGCCGGTGAGCACCCGGCCGCCGACCCGCACCATCGCCCGCGTCGGGTGTCTCGAGCCCGGCGATGATCCGCAGCAGCGTGGTCTTGCCGCATCCGCTCGGCCCGAGCAGGGCAAGCATGCGCCCGTCGGCCGCCTCGACCGACAGGCGCGGAGCACGACCGCCGAGCCGAAGGCCTTGGTGACCCCCTGCACCGACACGGCATGGGCGTCACCGGCCGATGGCTGCGCGGTTGGCGTCGAGGCGGGTCGGGGGGCGGTGACGTTCACCATCCCTAACAGGCTACCGGTGGGCCGCCGAACGGAGCCAGCGGACCGGGTGTGGCACTACTCGCGCAGGGCGTGGGGCAGCTCGCGGTGATGGACGAGGGCGAGCCGCTTGGTGGCCCGGGTGAGCGCGACGTAGAGCGCGCGCAGCCCCTGGGCCTCCTCGTCGACGATGGCGGCGGGCTCGACCACCACGCTGGCATCGAGCTCGAGGCCCTTCACCAAGCCCACCGGCACCACGGTGACCTGCTGGTCGAGGCCGTGACGGGTGGCCTGGCCGTGGTCGATGCCGGCATCGTCGAGCGCCGCACTGACCCGCTCGACCAGCGACTGTGGACAGATGACCGCCACCTGCCCAGGGTCGACCGCGACCAACTCGACCCGGGTGGCCTCGACGACCTGGTCGAGCAGGGCATCGGGCGACCCCGCTCGCAGGATGCGCGGCGTGGTGCCATCGTCGCGAATCGACCGGGGCGGGGCCAGATCGGGAGCGGCCTCGCGCAGCACTCTGGCCGCCAGGGCCATGTTGGGCGCCGGCAACCGATAGCCGAGGGTGAGCTCGGCCCGACGGGCCGGTCGCTTGGCGGGCAGGTGCTCGAGGATCTCGTCCCAGTTGGCATGGGCCCACTGGCCGGTGGCCTGGGCGATGTCGCCGACGATGGTCATCGAGCCGTTGAGCGATCGGCGCTCGAGCATACGCAGCTGCATCGGCGACAGGTCCTGGGCCTCGTCGACGACGATGTGGCCGTAGGTGCGGATCTCGTCGTCGTCGCGAGGCTCGCCCGGGCGACGACGCCGCGGTCGCACGCCGAGCAACGCACGTGCCTCGTCGAGCAGTGGGGCGTCGTCGTGGGTGAACACCACGTGATCGATCTGGTCGGCGCGCGGGCGATGCAGCGCAGCCACCTCGTCGTCGCTCAGGATCGATCGGCCGGCGTTGCGCAACAGGGCCATCGAGCCGAACAGATCGTGCAACAGCTGGGCCGGCGTGAGCACCGGCCACATGCGCTCGAGCGCTTCGCGCACCGCGAGGATCGGAGCGCAGGCGCTCTCGCACCTCGGACGCCTCGATGTCGCCCCGGCCGCTGGCAGCCAACGCCGCGTAGACCTCGGACTCGACGAAACGGCGCCCGGCGTTGTGTCGGCGATAGCGGCGCCTCGCCTCGTCGACGATGCGCCGACTGGCTCCCACGCCGAGCCGCAACCGTTGCAGACCGTAGGGAACGACGAGATCGGAGCGCAGCGGGCGCTCTCGATTGCGGATAGCTCGGCGCAGCACGGGCACGATGCGCAGGTCGCCCTTGACCCGAGCCGTGAGGCCCCGGTCGTACGCGTTGATGTGCACGTCGGGCACGAGATCGGCGAGCACGGCCAGCTCGACACCGGCCTCGCCGAGCGACGGCAGGACCTGTTCGATGTAGCCGAGGAACAGGCGGTTGGGGCCGATGACCAGCACACCCTGACCCTCGAGCGGGAAGCGGTGCGTGTAGAGCAGGTAGGCGGCGCGGTGCAGGGCGACGACGGTCTTGCCGGTGCCCGGGCCGCCCTGCACGACCAGCACACCCGGCATCTCGGCCCGGATGACCTCGTCCTGTTCGCCCTGGATGGTGGCGACGATGTCGGTGAGCCGGCCCGTGCGCGCCGTCTCGAGGGCGCGACAGCAGGGCGCCGTGGCCGCTGATGGCCGGGCCGTCGTCGCTCTCGATGCCGAGTGAGGCGAGCGCGTCGCCGAACAGCTCGTCCTCGATGCCGAGCAGCTGGCGACCCCGGGTGGCGAAGTGACGGCGGCGGGCCAGGCCCATGGGCTGGCGGCCGGTGGCACGGTAGAACGGCTCGGCGATGGGCGCCCGCCAGTCGACGACCACCGGCTCCTGGCTCTCGTCGGCCACCGCCACCCGGCCGATGTAGTAGGTGGCGGCCTCGCTGTCGCCGTTGTGGCCCGCCCCAGACGTGTCGATGCGCCCGAAGCACAGCGCCGCCGCGCCCAGGTCGAGCTGGGCCAGCCGGTGCAGCATCGTGTCCCAGATCACGTCCCGCTCGAAGCGCGCCTGCTCGGTGCCGCCCCTGCCCACCTCGACCATGCTCGTCATGCGGCTGGCGGCCACGCGGGTGGCCTCCAGGCAGGCGTACGCGTGATCGATGTAGGCCTGCTCCGCTTCGAGCTCGGGGTGTGCGGACATGGGCCTCCTCGGACCGACCTGCCGTGCACAGGACGTCCCTGCGGGGCGCAGGGAATCGTCCATGCTATCCGGCGGCTCCCGGCCGACGGCACCCCCGATCGTCGCGAGCGACGACGACACGCCGGCGGGGGCACGCCGGCGCAAGAAAGCCGTCAGCGAGCGGCGTAGGCCGCGTAGCCGCCGAGCAGGTCGCTCACGTCGTCGAAACCCTCCGACGCGAGCAGGCTGGCGGCGATGCTCGAGCGATAGCCGCCCGCGCAGAACACGACGGTGGGACGGGCGGCATCGAGCTCGCTCAGGCGACGGCGCAGCTCGGCCAGCGGGATGTGCGCGGCACCGTCGATCGTCCCGAGCCTGACCTCACCGTCGTTGCGGATGTCGACGACCTGCAGCGGCACGCCGTCGCTCTGGCGCTGCGCCAGGTCGGCGGCGCTGACCCGCGAGCTGCGCTCCACCACCTCGTCGTGCTCGACGAAGGTGCGCAACGGATCGGCCAGCTGGCCGACCACGTTGTCGAAGCCGATGCGCGCCAGCCGGTTCCTCGCCTCCACCGCGCCGTCGGGGTCGACGACCAGCACGACCGGCGTGGTCGGGTCGACGATGCTGCCGACGTACTCGGCGAACCGCCCGCCGAGGCCGACGTTGACCGAGCCGCGCAGATGCCCGGCCGCGAACTCGGCGGCGTCGCGGGTGTCGATGACCGCGGCGCCGTCGTCGCGCAGTGCGTCGACCTCGGCGAGGGTGAGCGACCTGACCTCGGCGTGCTCGTCGAGCAACGGCCGCTCTCGCTTGTTGAGGCCGGCGTCGAACGCGAAGTAGCCGGGCGCGCTCGGCTGTCCGTCGGTGACCACCGCCACGAACTCGTCGACGCTCATCGGCGCCAGCGCGTAGTTGGTGCGCCGCTGCTCGCCGATGGTGGACGACGTCTCGGTGGAGAGGTTCTTGCCGCACGCCGAGCCGGCGCCGTGGCCGGGAAACACCTTGGTGTCGTCGGGCAGGGTGAGCAGCTTGTCGTGCACCGATCGGTAGAGCATGGTGCCGAGCTCCTCGGCGGTGACGCCCACCGAGGCGAGCAGGTCGGGCCGCCCGACATCGCCGATGAACAACGTGTCGCCGGTGAGGACGCCGTAGGGCACGTCGTCGTCGGCATGCTCGAAGACCACGACGCTGATCGACTCGGGCGTGTGCCCCGGCGTCGCCCGGATCTCGAGCACCACCTCGCCGAGCGAGATGCGCTCGCCGTCGGCCAGCCGCCGCGTCGGGAACTCGGGGGCGGCCTGGCGCCGTAGACGATCGCGGCGCCGGTGGCCTCGGCCAGCTCGAGATGGCCCGACAGGAAGTCGGCGTGGAAGTGCGTCTCGATCACGAGCTCGATGCGCAGGCCGTGCTCGGCCGCGCTGCGCAGGTACTCGTCGATGTCGCGGCGGGGATCGACCACCACGGCCCGACCCGTGGTCTGGTCGCCGATGAGATACGACGCCTGGGAGAGGCAGTCGAGGTAGTGCTGCTCGAAGATCATCGTCCCAGCATACCCCCCTGGGTATTAGTTCGGCCGTGCTCGTGGCCGTGCTCGTGGCCGTGCTCGTGGCCGTGCGGCTCCTCGGTCACCACCAGCGTGCCCTCCAACTGTCGGATGCTCACGCCGAAGGTCTCGAGCAGGTGCTCGGTGGTGAGCACCTGCTCGGGCGGGCCGGCGGCCACCACCCGACCGGCCAACAGCAGCACGAGGTCGGCCCGCGCCGCCTCGCCGATGTCGTGGGTCGCCACCACCACGCTCGCCCCCCTCGCCAGCTCGTCGCGCACAGCCTGTTGGTACACCTCCTGGCCCCGCGGCGTCGATGCCCGCCGTGGGCTCGTCGAGCACGAGCAGGTCGGCCTGACGGGCGAGGGCCTGAGCCAGGTAGGTGCGCTGCTGCTGGCCGCCCGACAGATCGCGCAACGGCCGCTTGGCCAGATCGGTGATGGCCAGGCGCTCGAGCGCACCATCGACCAGCGTCCTCGTCAGCCGGGCCGAGTCGACCGAGCAACCCGTGATCGGCGAACCGGCCCATGCGCACCACGTCGCGGGCCCGCAGGGGCAACACGAACGCGTTGGGATGGAACTGGCTGACGTAGGCGACCCGGGCGGGTGCCTGCCCGGCCTCGGCACCGAGCACCGACAGCTCGCCCGAGATCGGCGGCAGCAGGCCCACGAGCGTCTTGAGCAGCGTCGACTTGCCCGAGCCGTTGGTGCCGACGAGCGCGACCAGACGTCCAGGTCGATGGTGAGATCGACGCCGTCGAGCACGGCGTGTCCCGAGTAGCCGACGGCCAGACGAGAGGCCGAGACGGCGGGGGCAACGGTCGGATCACGCCGAGGCCCCCGTCACCGACATGGTGGTCGGCCGCCGGCCCGACGCCCGGCGGGCGCCCTGGCCGGCCAGGACGAGGAAGAAGATGGTGACCGCGCACAACACCACCGCCGCGCCGCCGGCGATGTTCCAGTGGTAGCTGGCCAACAGCCCGAGGTAGACCGACACCAGCCCGACCCCGATCGCCCAGCCGACCATCACCCCGACCCGGTGGGCCACGAGTGCGGCAGTGCCCGCTGGAGCAATGAGCATCCCGAAGACGAGCAGGGTGCCGACGGTCTGGAACGACACCACGACGGTGACGGCGATGAGCAGCATCATCACGAGGTGATAGCGACTCGACCGGAAGCCCGACACGTCGGCCAGCTCCGGATCGACGCTCAACAGCAGGAACGGTCGGGCGCACACGAACGCGACCAGTACCACGAGCACGGTGGCCACGCCCTGCACCCAGAGATCGTCGGCGCTGATGCCGAGCAGCTCACCGAAGAGGATGTTCACCAGATCGCCAGTGAAGCTGCGACTGCGCGACACGATCACAACACCGAGCGCCAGCATGCCCACGAAGAGCAGGCCGATGGCGGTATCCGACGACAGTCGGGAGTGACGGTCACCAAGCTCACCCCGCCGATCATCGCCGCCGCACCAACGAGGGCGCCGACGACCCCCGGCCAACCCAGCAACGACGCCGCGGCCACGCCGGGCAACACGCCGTGAGCGAGGGCGTCGCCGATAAAGGCGAGGCCTCGCAACACCACGAAGGTGCCCACGACCGCGCAGGCCACCGCCACGAACGCACCCGCCAGCAGCGCCCGCTGCATGAACTCGTCCGCGGTGAACGGATCGACGAACCAGTCCATCACCCGGACATCCCAGCAGGCACGCGAGCTTCCTAGTTGGGCGAGAGGCCCTGCGCCACTCCCTGTGCAATGTCGTCGATGAAGGTGAAGTAGGAGCCGTCGTCGGGCAGGGTGTGCGTGGCCAGCTCGATGACCTCGACACCGGTCTCCGAGGCGATGGCCTCCGAGAGCGCCGGTGGGGTGCCGATCTCGTTGAAGATCACCGGCACCGAAAGGGCCTCGATCTGCTCACGCAGCTCGGCCAGTTCGGCGGCCGACGGAGCCGACTGCGAGGTCGTCGACGGGATGAGGGCGCCGACGAGCTCGAAGTCGTACTGGCGGGCGAAGTAGCCCATCGACTCGTGCCCGGTCACGAGCAGCCGCCGGTCGACCGGGATGACCGCGAGCGTGTCGACGGTCTGGGCGTCGAGATCGTCGAGGCGGGCCTCGAGGTCGGCGGTGGCCTCGGTGAGGTCGACCCCGAGCGCGGCCGACGCCTCCGGACCGAGCGCGGCGACGACCTGCTTCATCGACACCGGGTCGACCCAGAAATGCGGGTCGTCACCCTCGTGCTCGTGGTCGTGCTCCTCGCCTGCCTCCTCGGCGTGCTCGCCAGCCTCCTCGTCCGCGTGCTCCACGCCGTCACCGAACTCGCGGACCTCGATGTGGTCGGTGGCCTCGAACACGGGCACGCCGTCGGCCTCGGCCGACTCGATGGCATCGGCCAGCGACTCCTCGAGATCGAGGCCGTTGGCCACCACCAGGTCCGCGTCGCCGAGCTTCTCGATGTCCTTCGCCGACGGCTGGTAGTCGTGGGGATCGATGCCGTTCGGCATCAGCACCTCGACCTCGGCGACGTCGCCGAGCAGATCCGACACCACCGCGCCGAGCACCGAGTAGGTCACCACCACCGTCGGCAGGGATCCATCCGTGCCCTCGGGTCGGGACGCCGCCGTCGTCGGACGACGAGCCGCACGCGGCGGCCAGCAGCGCCACCGAGGCGAGCAGGGCCACCACGACACCACGACGACCACCGAGCACGAGAACCTCCGACCTTCTGGAAACGGGAATGATTTCCAGAATAGTGAGAAAGATTCTCAGCCTGCAACCCAACGAGACACAACCCGGTGAGTCGGCAATCGGCGTCAGGTGCCGGGATCCTCGCCGATCTCCCGCAGTCCGTCGCGCAGCGCGATCCGCAGCCGCCGGGCGATCGCAGGGCTCAGGTGGGCAACCAGCCCGGCGCCGGCCCGCCCCACTTCCTCGACGGTGAGCACCACCCGGGGCTCGGCGTCGTCGTAGTCGTCGCTGATGGCGACCGCCCACGAGATGGCGGTGAGCTCGTCGTCCTCGTAGTGCGGTGGGTAGTCCGCGGGGTCGAACGGGTAGTCATCGATCGATCGGCGCATGCCGCCAGTGTTGCCCAGACGCGAGCGACCCCCGCCGAAGCGGGGGTCGCAGGCCAACTCAGAGAGGGGTCGATCAGCCGGTGAACCGCGGGGTCGCGGTGGCCGCAGCTGTTGCCGTGGTGGTGGGCGCCACCGTTGTCGTGGTGACCGGCACGTCGCAGAGCTCCTCGTCGATCACCTTGACGAAGGCGCCGATGTCGCCGTCGTTGCCACCGATGGCGTAGACCACGTATTGGGTGCCCTCGTCGAACGGGCCGAGATCACCGAGCGCAGCGGCCACTGAACCGTCGACCTGGATCTCGACGTTCTCGGCCACCGTCCCCGCCGGCACCTCGAGAGTGGCCTGAGCCCCCTCGTCGAGCCCGGAGACGAGCGTGGTCTCGGTGCCCCCGACGGTTGCCACCACGTCGACCGGCTGCGCCTGACTGTCGGCCGCATGGCGCACGGTGACCCTCGACTGGCCGGCATCGAGGCAGTCGTTGTCGTTGGGCCACACGACGATGGTCGGGCCGGTGGACGGCCACGTGGCGGCCGCCGTGATGTCATCGCCAGCGGCGACCGGGAGGTCGGCCTGGATATCGGGCTCGCCATCACAGGCCTGATCGGCGCCGATGAAGATCTCGACGTTGTACGTGCCGGGCTCGAGGTCGAGCGGGCCGATGCTGTCGCCGGTGTTGAAGGTGCCGTCGACCACCTCGTCGTCCACGCAAAGCGTGACCTCGAGGCTCTGGCCCGCGTCGTAGGTGGCGGCGTGCACGATCGTGACGGCGCCGGTGCCGGCGACGCCGGCTCCTGCGGTGGTGGGGAGCAAGGCCAAGCCGAGTAGGGCGGCGGCCAGAGCGGCGATTCGTTGCATGTGAGGGGCTCCTTCGTCGATTTGCACCTGCCATGGTAGGTGACCGACGACCACGGCGACAGGATGAGGGTCTCGCCCGCCGGGGCGCCCCCGGGATGGGGGGTCACAGGACATGGGCGTTACCGTGGCGCCCGTGCCTGCCGCCCCCGACGCCTCGCCCTTCCTCGCCGCGTGCCGGGGCGAACCGCACGACCGCGTGCCGGTGTGGTTCATGCGCCAGGCGGGCCGCTCGCTGCCGGAATACCGCCAGGTCCGCGGCGAGGGCAGCATCCTCGACGCCATCGCCAAGCCTGAGCTGGCGGCCGAGATCACCCTGCAACCGGTGCGGCGCTACGGCGTCGACGCCGCCATCCTCTACTCCGACATCGTGGTGCCGGTGGCCGCCATCGGCTTCGGCGTCGACGTCGCCCCGGGCACCGGGCCGGTCGTGGCCGAGCCGTTCCGCAGCGCGGCCGACCTCGCCCGGCTGCGCGATCTCGAGCCCGACTCGACACGCCCTACGTGCTCGAGACCATCGCGCATCCTCGTCGACGAGCTGTCGGTGCCGCTGATCGGGTTCGCCGGTGCCCCGTTCACCGTGGCGTCCTACCTGATCGAGGGTCGACCGTCGCGCACCTACGGCCGCACCAAGGCGCTCATGCACGGAGAGCCGGCGCTCTGGGCACGCCCTCATGTACCGGCTCGCCGACCTGGCCATCGTGTCGCTGCGGTCGCAGGTCGAGGCGGGCGCGTCGGCGTTGCAGCTCTTCGACAGCTGGGCGGGCGCGCTGTCGCCGCCCGACTACCAGCGCTTCGTGCTCCCGCACACCACAACGGTGCTTCGCGTCGGTGGCCGATCTCGGCGTGCCGCGCATCCACTTCGGCGTGGGCACGGGTGAGCTGCTCGGGCTCATGGCCGCCGCCGGCGCCGACGTGGTGGGCGTCGACTGGCGGGTGCCCCTCGACGTGGCCCGCTGCGCGCGTGCCGGCGGGCACCGCTCTGCAGGGCAACCTCGACCCGGCGGTCTGCCTCGCGCCGCTGGGAGGTCGTGGCCGATCAGGCGCGCGACGTGCTCGCCCGCAACGCCGGGCATCCCGGTCACGTGTTCAACCTCGGTCACGGCGTGCTACCCGAGACCGACCCGGTCATCCTCGAGCGGGTGGTCGACCTGGTGCACAACGAGGGCACGGTCGCCGCGGGGAGCGGCGAGTGAGCGAGCTCGGCCTGCTGGTGATGGCCTACGGCACCCCGCGCCGACCGCAGGACATCGAGGCCTACTACACCCACATCCGACGCGGCCGATCCCCCACCACCGAGCAGCTCGAGGAGTTGACCGCTCGCTACGCGGCCATCGGCGGGATCTCGCCGCTCGCCGAGCGCACCGAGGCCCAACGGGCGGCGCTCGAACGAGCGCTCAGCGAACGGACGGGAGAGCCGGTCCCAGTGGCGCTCGGGCAGAAGCACGCCGCACCGTTCGTCGAAGACGGCCTGGCATCGCTCGCCGATGGCGGCGTCACGACCGTGGTCGGTCTGGTGTTGGCGCCGCACTTCTCGCGCTTCAGCGTGGGTCAGTACCACGAGCGAGCCACCGTGGTCGCGTCCGAACGGGGTGTCGCGCTACCACCCGATCGATCATTGGCACCTGCTGCCCGCCTACGTCGACTTCCTCGCCGAGGCGCTCACCACGGCGCGCGGCGAGGTGCCACCGAACCACAAGGTGCTCTTCACGGCGCACTCCTTGCCCGAGCGCGTACTGGCCGGCGATCCGTATCCCGACCAGCTGCGCGCCAGCGCCGAGGCCGTAGCCGAGCGCGTCGGGCTGAGCCCATGGCCCGACTGGGCGCTGTGTTGGCAGAGCGCGGGGCGCACGCCGGAGCCCTGGCGCGGTCCCGACATCCTCGAGGTCATCAGCGAGCTGGCGGGGACCGGGCGCTCCGATGGGGTGGTGGTGTGCCCGCAGGGCTTCACCGCCGATCACCTCGAGGTGCTGTACGACCTCGACATCGAAGCCCGGAAGGTCGCCGCTGACGCTGGGTTGGCGTTCGCACGCACCCGTTCGCTCAACGACGACCCCCAGGTCATGGGTGCGCTGGCCGACCTGGTCCTCCAACGGGCGCGCTCCTGATGGCCGGTCGCTCGATCGCCGTCGTCGGAGCGGGCATCACCGGGCTGGCCGCGGCCGTCGAGTTGGCCCGGCTCGACCCCGACGCCGACCTCCAGGTCTTCGAGGCGTCCGACCGGGTCGGGGGCAAGATCCTGACCACCGGGTTCGCCGGTCGGCCGGTCGACTGCGGCGCCGACGCCTTCCTCGCCCGTGTCCCCGAGGGCATCGAGCTGTGCCGGCGTCTCGGGTTGGCCGACCACCTGGTGAGCCCGGCATCACGCCACGCGTACGTCTATAGCCGCGGCGCACTTCGCCCGTTTCCCGCCGGCGCACGGTGCTCGGCGTGCCCACCGATCTCGACGTGCTGGCGGCGTCTGGCGTCGTCTCGCCGGCGGGGGTCGAGCGGGCGGCGGCCGACCTGACGATGGGCGGCGACCCGCTGTGCGCCGACCGGTCCGTGGGCGACCTCGTGCGCGAGCGCTTGGGCGACGAGGTGTTCGAGCGCTTGGTGGCCCCCCTGTTGAGCGGGGTGAACGCGGGCGACGCCGACCAACTGAGCGTCGAAGCCGGCGCGCCGCAGTTGGCCGCCGCGGTTCGCGATCAGCCGAGCCTCATCGCCGGCCTGCGGGTGCAGGCGTCCAGCGCGACCGACCCGACGCCCCGGTGTTCTTCGGCTTGCCGAACGGCACGCAGACCCTCACCGACACGCTGGCCGCCCGGGCGCGCCAGGCCGGCATCCCCATCCACCTGCGGTCCGACGTCCGCTCGGTGGCGACCACTGCTGATGGCTCGCGCTACCGGCTCCACGTCGGCGACGACGCTGACGGCGGTGACCGCGCCCTCGACGTCGATGCGGTCGTGCTGGCCACTCCCGACTTCGTCACCGCCCGCCTGCTCGAGCACCTGGCGCCCGACGTCGCCTCCGGCCTGGCCTCGGTCGACTACGCCTCGGTCGTGATGGTGGCCCTGGCGGCGCCCGCGCGCGGCCATCGGTCGCGAGCTCGACGGCAGCGGCTTCCTCGTCGCCCAGCCGGAGGGCTTGGTGCTCACCGCCTGCTCGTGGGCGTCGAGCAAGTGGGCACACCTCGATGACGGCCACACCGCCGATCCTGCGGGCGTCGCGGGACGGCCGACGACCGACGGGCCCTCGATCTCGGCGACGACGAACTGGTCGAGGCCCTGTTGGCCGACCTCGGCACCACGCATGGCCCTCGACGGTCGACCATCGGCATCCGCGTAGCCCGTTGGCTCGACGCGCTGCCGCAGTTCCGGCCCGGCCACCTCGACCGGGTGGCCGAGTCGGCGGGGCCAGCCATGGCGACCGACTGTCCGGGTCTGGTCGACCGTGGGTGCGGGCATCGAAGGGCTGGGCCTTCCGGCGTGCATCCGACAGGGAGGGCCGGCCGCTGAGCTCGCCCGGCCTGAGCGGCCTGTGGCCTGAGCGGCCTGCGCCCAGCGGCCTGAGCGGCCAAACGGTGCCGCGCAGCCGGATCGTTGCACGACCGCGGCCACGTCTGCAAAGATTCCGTAACAATGCGACTCAACCACGTATGGTCCGACCGGAGCGCCCCGGGCGACCATCGGCCTGCCTCGCCTGCCTCGGTGGTCGTGGGCGCCGATCGGGCTGGCCGGGTGTCCGCGGGCGCAGACGAGCTCTCCGACAAGCGAGCCCAGGCCCAGGGAGTCGGCCAACTGGCTCATCTCGAGGCCGGGTGCACGAGCTCGACGACGAGGCCGAGCTGGCCAAGGGTGAGCTGGTCGAGTCGCAGCGGGGCGTCGCCGAGGCCGAGCAGCGAGCCGCCGAACGCCCACGCCGAGATCGACCAGCGTCAGGCCGAGCTGCGATCGTTCGCCGTCGAGGCCTACGTCGGCGGCGGGGACTGGCGACGGCTTCGGACGCGCTGCTCGCCAGCGCACCGCAACGACGCCTCGAAGGTGAAGGGCTACCTCGACGTCACGACCGGCAACCGCGCACGACCTGGTCGACCAGTTGCGGGTCACTGACGCAAAGGCCGATGACCAGAGCAGGCACCTGGCCGCCGCCGAGGCCGATCTCAGGCTCGCCACGCCGGCGTGGAAGCGATGCTCGACGACGCCGACGCGGCAGTCGCCGAGCAGGCGGCGATCAAGTCGCAGCTCGACGGTGAGGTGCCACGCGGCTCGTGGACGAGGAGCAGGCCGCCAGGCTGCGGCGGCGCAACGGCTGGCCGAGGAGGGCTCGCCAGCGGGCTGCCGAGGCCGCGTGGAGCGACGCCGCGAGTGGCCGGGCCGTCGCGCCGTGCCAGCGGCACCGCGCCGCCGCGACGCACCGCACCGGCACCGGTTGTCGAGTCGGTCCCCCGCCGGCCGTCGGCCCGGGCGTCGGCGGGCGCCGTCGACGCGGCCATGAGCCAGATCGGCTCGCCCTACGTGTGGGCCGCGGGTGGGCCCAACTCGTTCGACTGCTCCGGGCTCGTCATGTGGGCCTTCAGCCAGGTGGGCATCGGCCTCCCCCACTACACGGGCAGCCCAGTACCGATGACCCGATCGGTCTCGGCCGGCGAGGCCCAACCCGGTGACCTCGTGTTCTCGGGGCGGGGCGAGCGGCGATCCCAGCCACGTCGGGCATCTACATCGGCGGCGGCTCGTTCGTGCACGCCCCGGGCGCGCGGCAAGTCCTACGGGTCGACAGCGTCGGCTACTGGTCCGGTGCCACCGTGGCCTACGGCCGCATCTGAGCCCCTCGGCCCTGCACGCCACGCGCTCGCCGCAGGTCCCGGCCCGAGCCGCTGACGCGTTGGTGGTGGTGCTGCACGGCCACGACGACGACCCGGACCGGCTGCCGGCGGCGTCCTGGCCCACGTCGCTGTCGACTCGGATAGGGCTGATGGTGCCGGTCGGGCCGGCATCACCGCCACGGTGGTCCGGCTGGTTCCGCGACCGACGAGCCGGGATGCGACCGCGGCCGCCCGCACCGCTCGACGCGCTCGTCCGGTTCGATCGAGCCGTCCGCCGCACGGCGCGCTCGACGATCGGCCGCCCACGGTCGTCGGGCTACTCCCAGGGCGGCGCTGCCGCGCTCGGCCGCGGCCTGCCGGTGGAGCAGCGGTCTGCGACGGGACGGTCATCGGGATGGCGTCCTGGCTCCCGACGAGCCCGACATCGAGTGGGCCTTCGCCGCCGCCGACCGACTCGAGGCCGGGCGCTGCTGGTCCACGGCAACGACGACGAGGTGGTCCTCCACCCAGGTGCTCGCGCGACCCGGGTCCTCGAGCGCCACGGCGCGGGACAGGTTCCGCTCGATCGAGCCCGCACCTCCGCCCCGCTCCTGCCGACGGGGTGGGCGCCACGCTGCCGACCTGCTGACCTCCTGAACTGGTGCGAGGCCCGCCCGACCGGGCCCGAACCGGCGGAGCGAGGGGCTGTGGGCGACAATGGAACGATGCTGCCGTGACCACCACGCTCGATCCTCGCCCTCTCCCGGCCTGCCCCGGTGCCTCGCCCGCCCGGCGTTCCCCGCTGGGTGATCGTGTCGTTCGCGCTGGGCGGGCTGTGCTTCGTGGCCCTCGCCGTCGCCGCCCTGGTGGGCTCGTGGGACGAGACCGAGACTCGCCTCTGCGTGGGCAGGCACGCTGCTCACCGACCCGCGCCCGCGGCCTTCGTTCACCCTGACCGACACCTCGGGCGAGCGCTTCGACTTCGGTTCGAGACGAGGGGCAGCTCACCCTCGTCTTCTTCGGCTACACGAACTGCCCCGACGTGTGCCCGGTGCACATGGCCACCATCGCCCAGGCGCTCGAGAAGGTCGACGTGCCGGTCGAGGGTGGTCTTCGTGACCACCGACCCGGAGCGAGACACCCCCGATCGCATCCGATCGTGGCTCGACTCCTTCGACTCGGATTTCGTCGGCCTCACCGGATCCTCTCGCCGAGGTCGAGACGGCACAAGCCTCGATGGGTGCCAGCGCTCGGATGCGAGAGCCCGCGGACGCTCGGCGACTACCTCGTCGGACACACCAGCGGGGTGTTCGTGATCACCGCCGATGACACGGTCCGACTGATGTACCCGTTCGGAACCCGCCAGGAGGACTGGGTCAACGACCTGCCCAGGATCGCCATCGAACCGGACTGGCAGCCGTGGGGCCGCGACGAGTGGGTTCGTGAACTGGTGGTGTAGCGCCACCAAGCAGCCCTGGTCGTGGGAGCCGCGCGCTGTACCCCGGGATCTGGCTCACGATGGCGGCCATCGCGGCCGGCTACCCCTGGGCGTGGCGACACCATCGACGTGCGCGGCCACGAGATCACCTCGGACGACCGCCGCAAGCGCGTGTGGTTCGTCCTGGGCGTCGTCGTGCTGTGGTTGGCCACCGACTGGCCGCTGGGTGCGCTCGGATCCGGTTACCTGGCCGTGGCGCACATGCTCCAGTACCTGCTGTACACGCTCGTCGCCGCACCGCTGCTCATGCTCGGCTTGCCGGACTGGATGGTGCGCCCGGCGTGGAGCGACTGCGTCTGCCGGTTTCCTCGGAGTGCTGGCCAAGCCGGTGGTGGCCGGGGTCACTTTCAACCTCATCCTCATCGCCACCCACGCCCCATTCACCGTCGACACGTTCCGCACCAGCGAGATCGGATCGATGGTCCTCGACCTGGTCTGGATGCTTTCGGGGTTCATCCTCTGGACGCCGCTGATCAGTCCCCTACTGGAACTGCGCAACCCGTCGACCGTTGTGCGATGCATCTACCTGTTCCTCGCCGCCGGTGCGATCGCCATGATCCCCGGGCGGCCTCTTGACCTTCGCCGACTTCCCGCTCTACCGCACCTACGAGTTGGCCCCGCGCTTCTACAGCATCCGGGCCGGGGACGACCAGCAGGCCGTGGGCATCCTCATGAAGATCGGCAACATCCCGATCGTGTGGACGGTGATGTTCGTCCTCTTCGTCCGCTGGGCCATGGCCGAGCGCGCCAACGAGCAGCCCGAAACGACCGGGACGGGCGCCGGCGAACCAGCGCCCGCGAGCCGGACCGATTGGTCGGCTGACCTGCGACCGACCAGGGCGTTGCTGTTGGTGGCGGCGCTGGCCTCCGTGACGGCACCGGCGTGCAGCGGTGACCCCGAGAGCCGACCCACGGGGTCGCCAGCCACCCACCCCGATCGTCGGCGAGATCACGGCCGCCGGGGTGGGCGACGACGTGGCGGTCGACATCCTGACCCCTGTGGGGAGCCGACCCCCGGAGACTCTCGCAGGCGAGCCTGCCACCGACCGCCAGCTCGCCCAGGCAGACCTCGTCGTGGCGGTGGCCCGCGACTACGAGCACGGCCTGTCCGCTTCGCTGGCGCGAGTCGAAGCCGCCGGCGTCCCCGTCGTGTACCTGCTCGACGACCTGTCGCCGGTGGCCTTCGGCGAGTCGCCCGCGGTCGCCGCGCCTCCCCTGCCCGCCGACCCCGTCGGCGCCCGCGCCCGGTCAGCCCGACCCCTCGTTCCGGCTCAACGTCGACCGCGCCATCGAAGCCTCCGCGGCCGTCGGTGCCGCCTTCAGACGCAGCCACCGGAGCGGGTGCCAAAGTCGCAAACGCTGGCGTCGGATCGATTCCAGGCGGCTCTAACCAAACGCCCGACGAACGGAGACCCAGGCGCGGCTGCTGGCCACGCTCGATCCCGGGCGCCCGCCGGCCGTGGTCACCGACGACCCCCACCTCGGCTACTTCGCGCAGCGCTACGGAGAGATCTCCCGTCCAAGGAGGGCAGGAAAGGCCGGACCCGCCGCTGCTGACCCCCTAGCCCAAGACCTGACCGCCTGGGCGGCTCCCGAGAGGTCACCGACCGTGTCACTGGCCCCCAACTCCCTAATCGTCTCCCTGGCCCAGGTGATCGCCACCCGCTGAACGCTCCCCCTGAGGCATGGACGGCTACCAGATCGGCGCGACAATGGGCATGGGCGGATTTGGCATCGCGGAGTGAGCGGGCTGGTGCTGCTCGTCGTGGCGGGTGTGAGGGTGGTGGGCGGCGCGCGACGAGCCGACGAGCCCCCAACCCCACCCGTGGGGCGCCGGCGGGTCATGCGAAAATCGGCGGCAGGCGGGAACCCCGAGGCCGGCGTCGTTCACGGTCGAGCCCAGACCGGTGCTGCCGATTCCCGGCCATGCCCGGACAACCTCAGACGAGGCCACCGAGCAGGTGGTGCTCGGCACCATCGAGATCCCGAAGATCGGGGTGACCGAAGACATCCAGCGGGGCGTCACCCTGACCGCCATCAACCGAGGTCCGGGCTGGTGGCCCGGCACGGCTGGACCGGGAGGCTGGGGGAACATGGTCGTGGCCGGCCACCGCACCACCTACTCCAAGCCCTTCGCCCGCCTGAACGAGCTCGAGCCGGGCGACCAGGTCGTGTTCACCACCGCCCAGCGGCGCTTCGTGTACGAGGTGCGGGCGGGATGATCACCGTTCCCGGCGAGTGGATCGACATCGCCGCCGGAGAGCCGAAGCCCACCGCCACCCTGTTCGGCGCCACCCACCTGGCTCGGCCCGCGAGCGCATCGTGGCCAAGCTGCGGTTGCTGGGCGACGACGGGCTGCCGGTGGACGACGATGCGGCGCTGCCCGCGTTGGACGCCGAGGCCCAACGCACCGATCACACGCTCATCGTCCGCGACCCCCGACGCCGTGGATCGCGATCGACCCGGACCCCGACCCCTTCGGTGACACCCCCCGGGTGAGAGCCTGGAGGTCAGAGGGCGCCGCGTGGGAAGAAGCGCGGCCAGTTGCTCTGGAGCTCGCTGCCGTCGGCCACGATGGCCGCGCCGTTGATGAACCGGGCCGCTGGCGAGCACAGGAACAGGATGATGCCGGCCATCTCCTCGGCCGTGCCCATGCGGCGCATCGGACCGATCTGCATCATCTTGTCCGCCCAGGCCGCCTCGTCGTAGCCCAACTCGCCCACCTCGTTCTCGTGCATGCCCTCGGTGCGGATCGTCCCGGGAGCCAACGTGTTGATGGTCACGCCGTGGTAGCCGAGGTAGGGGGCCATGGTGCGCGTCACGTCGACCACGCCGGCGCGAGCCGCCCCGGAAGTGGACGAACCAAGGGCGCGCCCCGCTCGAAGGAGAACACGTGCACCACGTTCACGATCGTGCCGTAGCCCTCTTCGACCATCGGCCCCATGAACCGGTTCACCATGTTCCAGGTGCCGTTCAGGTTCAGGTCGATCACCGAGCGCCAGCCGTTGTCGGAGATCTGCGACGGCAACGACGGGAACTGACCCCCGGCGTTGTTGACGAGGAAGTCGACCCGGCCGAGTTCGTCGTAGGCCCGATCGCGCAGGCGGTCGACGTCGTCAGGCTCACGGATGTTGGTCGGCTGGGCGATGCACCGACGGCCGAGGCCCCGCACCTCTTCGGCGGTGGGCACCAGGTGATCCTCGTCGCGGCTGGCGATGACCACGTCGGCGCCGTAGCGGGCGAACGCGAGGGCGGCGGTGCGGCCGAGTCCGGTGCCGCCACCGGTCACCAACGCGACCTTCCCGGCGAACAGATCGCGGGCGAAGACGTCGAGCGGACCCTGCCCGCTGGTTTGATCGGTCATCGGAGAGGCAGCCTACGTCCCATCCCCGTTCTGGCTGGCCAGTCGGTTCAACGGTACTCCGCGAGAGTTGCGGCCGATGACGTGGAACGGGCGGGCCCTGATCGGGGTGAGGTGTGTCGGCGCCGGCCTGCTCGTCGCCGCGTCGGTGCCGCCGTGGGGATGGTGGCCGCTGGCCTTCGTCGGCCTGGCGATGTGGGAGCGGTTGCTGGCCAGTCAGGCGCCGGCCGCTCGGTTCGGCCGCTCATGGCTGGTCGCGGCCGCGTGGCTCTTCCCCGCCATGTTGTGGATGTGGGACCTGACCAAGCCGGGTTATCTCATCGCCGGCGCCACCTACGCCGCCTACTTCGGCGTGGCCGCACTGGCGGTGCCACCCGAGCACCCGGCGCGCCGCATCGCCTTCCCGGCCGCCATCGTGCTGGCCGAGATCTGCCGGTGGACCTTCCCCTTCGGAGGCGTGCCCCTGGCCTCGCTCGCCATGGGCCAGGCCGACGCGCCCCTCGCCCAGGCGGCCCGCATCGGCACCGCCATCGCCGTTTCGGGCCTCGTGGCGGTGGGCGGGGTCGCCCTCTCGGCCGCCTGGGATCGTCGCTGGGCAGTGCCGGGTTGGCGGCCGCACTCGTGGTCGGGTGTGCCACCGTCGGCTGGCTGGCTCCCGACGGAGCCGGGTC
>CAVPMN010000012.1:0-13282 GCA_963706425.1 uncultured Iamiaceae bacterium | reverse complement strand
CTCTTCCCAGCAGATTCGGGCCGGGACCGCCCCCTTTGAGGACTGCCCGCCTCGCCCGATTGGTACGGATACCGTCATCCGTTGGCATTGCAGACTGGACCGCCACAATGAGCGGTCATGGAAGAGGGACTGGCGATCGCCGTTGCGGTGATCGTGGCTGCGGGGGTGGGAGCACAGCTGATCGCCAGCTGGTTGCGCATCCCGTCTGTGCTCCTGCTGCTGCCGGCGGGCGTGATTGCCGGACCGGTCACCGGTCTGGTCGATCCCGACGAGCTCTTCGGCGACGCGCTGTTCCCACTGGTGGCGATCGCGGTGGGGCTGATCCTCTTCGAGGGCGGGCTCGGGCTGGACATCTCGTGAATGAGGACCGTCGGCCGCCCGGTGGCTGCACTCGTGACGATCGGGGTGGCGGTCACCTGGGCCGCAGGCACCGGCGCAGCCATCGTGCTCCTCGACCTGCCGTTGTCGTTGGGCCTGCTGATCGGGGCTGTGCTCGTGGTGTCCGGCCCGACCGTCGTCTTGCCACTGCTCGACTCGGTCCGGCTCCGAGAGCCGATCGGACCGGTCCTGCGCTGGGAGTGCATCGTCATCGACCCGATCGGGGCCGTGCTCGCGGTGGCGGTCTTCCAGGCCATCATCGATGCCGAGAGCAACTTCAACCCGTTGACCGTGCTGCTGTCGAGTGCGGCGGTGGGCGTGGCGGTGGGCACGGCAGCAGGCTTCGCCTTGGCGTTGGTGCTCCGTCTGCATGTTGTCCCCGACCGCTTGCAGAGCGCGCTTGACGCTCGCCGTCGTCATCGGGTGCTTCGTCGCCGCGAACGCACTCAGCGTCGAGGCCGGCCTCTTCGCCACGACGGTGATGGGGGTGGTGATGGCCAACCAACCGCTGGCCCCGGTGGCTCACATCGCCGCGTTCGGCGAAGACCTCGGCGTCTTGCTCCTCGGCGCGCTGTTCATCGTCCTCGGCGCCACCATTCAGTTCGACGCGATGCGATCGGTGCTCCTGCCGAGCCTCGGGCTGCTGGCCGTGCTGCTCCTCGTCCGCCCGGTCGCGGTATGGCTCTCTACGATCGGCTCGTCGCTCGGCAATCTCGACAAGGCCTACCTCTCGCTCATCACGCCACGAGGCGTCGTGGCCGCATCGGTGGCCGCGTTGTTCTCCGTTTCCCTGGAGGCGGAGGGCGTCGAAGGCGCGGCCAAGCTGGCGCCTGCAGTGTTCGTGGTGATCATCGGCTCGGTGTCCGCGGCCAGCCTCATCGCACGTCCCGCCGCAGCGCGGTTGCGGGTCGCCGCAGCCGAGCGCAGCGGCATCGTCCTGGCGGTCGATCAGCACTGGCCGCTCGAGCTGGCCAGCGCACTGGCGGAAGCCGACGTGCCGGTCCTGCTGGTGCCGGTCGACGGCCAACACGAGGTGGCGGCTGAACGCGGGATCTTGACCTATCAGGGCCCCCTCAACGGTCCCCAGCTCGTCGAGGCGATGGAGGCGGTGAGCGCGGGCAGCGCGGTGGTCGCCGTGGGAGAGAAGGCCGCCGGCACCTATCTCGTCGAGCGACTGTCAGAACTGCTCGGGCGCGGGAACGTGTTCGTGGTCCGAGTGGGCGAAGACGCCCCGGGGCGCCTGCCGTCGCGGGCATGGGGTCGCCGCGCGTTCGCGGGAGCGATGGACGCCCTCCGCCCGACCGGTGACGGGATGCAGATCATGACGGTGGAGGCTGATGCCCTCGACCCGCGCGACCCCTCGACTTCACCGCTCTTCTACCTCCGCGAGCCTGGCAAGGCCGCCATCGCCGGTCCACGCGGCAACGAACGTGGTGCTCGCCAGGTGGTGGTGGTCCGGCGAGAGTCGGCCCGCTCACCACACCCGCCCGACGCCAACAGTCAGCACTAGCGTCGTTGGCGACCCATGGTTGACCACGTGCACCCGGATGCTCCCTCCTGGTTCCGAACCGCCCTCTCGGTGCCGAACACCGACGGGGCCGTGACGGTCGACGGGTCGACGATCCACTACCTCGCGTGGGGCGAGCCGGGTCGCCGAGGACTCGTGTTCGTGCACGGCGGCGGGGCGCACGCTCACTGGTGGACCCACGTCGCGGCTCGCTTCGCCGG
Organism: uncultured Iamiaceae bacterium; assembly: GCA_963706425.1. Classification (GTDB taxonomy): domain Bacteria; phylum Actinomycetota; class Acidimicrobiia; order Acidimicrobiales; family Acidimicrobilacustridaceae; genus CAVPMN01. The sequence goes on along the minus strand of CAVPMN010000012.1, from coordinate 11,176 downwards.
CGACTACCGGGTGGTCGCCATCGACCTGTCAGGCCACGGCGACAGCGGCCATCGTGACGCCTACAGCCTCGAGCAGTGGACTCGCGAGGTCGTTGCCGTCGCCGACGCGGGCGGCATCGATGGCGCGCCGGTCATGGTCGGACACAGCATGGGCGGGTTCGTCACGATCGCGACCGCGGCCGAGTACGACGACCGCTTCTCGGGCATCGTGATCTGTGATTCGCCGGTCACCCAACCGGATCCGGAGGTCGAGTCGTACCGCCTCAAGGAGGCGTTCGGCCGGCCTCGCACCTACGACTCGGTCGAGGAAGCCCTCGTGCGCTTTCGCACGGTGCCACCGCAGGAGAACTACCTCCCCTACGTCATCGACCACGTGGGGCGACAGTCGCTGCGGCCGGTCGACGGGGGCTGGCAGTGGAAGTTCGACCGGCGCATCTTCGAGCAGTTCGCAGGCTCGATGCGGGGCATCGCCCTGCCGTTCCTGCCTCGGGTCAGCTGCCGGGTGGCATTGCTGCGCTCGGAGTACGGCCTGGTGACGGCCGACATCGGCCAGTCGATGTACGAAGCCCTCGGTCGTATCGCCCCGGTGATCGAGCTGCCCGAAGCCGGTCACCACGCCATGCTCGACCAGCCGCTGATCCTGCTCACCGCGATCCGCACGCTACTGGCCGACTGGGATCACTCGAAGCCCTACACCCCGCGCTGAGGGCCGGGCGGGAGAGGTCATCCAGAGGTCGCCGAGCCACGCGTGCCGGCGCGTGGCAGGAGCAGCCACAGCCACAGCATGGCCAGGGCCACGATGCCGGTGAGCACCACCGCCATCGATCGTCCGAAGATCAGATCGGCCACGACGAACAGCGCCGCGACCAACGTGAACGCCAACAGCACCAGCCCGATTCTCGTCAGCAGGATGCCGAGCTCCAGGCGTGCGGCCCGAGCGGTGCGGTTGCCGACGCGATGCAACGCGGTGGGGCCGACGAAACAGACGATGGCCAACATGCCGGTGACGAGAGCGAAGCCGTAGACCCCTTGCTGGAAGTTGTCGAGTTCGGTGAAGCGGGAATCGAACGGCACCGTGAGCAGGAAGGCCACCAGGACCTGGACGCCGGGGAGCAGCACTCGCAGCTCTTGCAGGAGCCCGTAGTGACGCTGACGCAACTCATCCTTGTTCGCGCCCGTCACGTAGCCGGCGCGCCGAGGCGTCGTCGCCGGCATCATCGTGACCACCCACGGTCAGCGACTGCTCGTCGCGTTCGGACACGGGCTGATCGAGGCCGCTCACCGGATCGAGCTCTCGTGGGAACGACACCGACTGCGCTTCGCGGCCCAGGCCCGGATACACCCGGTCTGACGCTCTGTCGGCCGGCATCCGACCCGCCAGGCCCGCACCGCCGCGATGGGCACGCCGATCTCATCGGCCACATCGGCTTCCCCCGCGCCGGCGCGAGCGCCTCCATCACCGGAGCAGCAAGCGGATGGCCGGCACGAACGTCGACGTTCTGCTCTGCGAGGCTCAGGTCGAAACGGCCGAGCGAGGCGACGATGTCGCTCACCCTCCGGGGCCCGACGCCCGGCACCTCGAGCAGCTCCGCCCGCGTCGCTCGGGTCAGCGCACCGATGCGGCCGTAGCCCCAGCGGCGCAACGTGCCGGACAGTCCTGCCGACAAGCCGAGCGCATCCACGGGGAGATCCGTGGACGGACGATCATCGCTTGCAGCCATGCGGCTGTCCGTACCCGATTCTGAAGGGGGAAGACCCCGCCAGCGTCCGCTCAGGGAGCGAGCAGATCGGCGTAGTCCGGGTGCTCGTCGATGAACGCAGCCACATACCAGCAGCGGGGGACCACCCGCCGGCCGGACATGCGCACATCGTCGAGCGCACCCTTCACCAGGCGAGCGCCCAGGCCCTGGCCGCGATGTGCGGGGTCAATGACCGTGTGTGGGAACACCAGGACCTCGCCGTCGGCTCCACCCGCCTCGTAGGTCGCCCGGCCGACGAGCTCACCGCCGACCAGCAACTCGTCGCGCGACAACGCGTCGTTGCGACGCACTTCGACGGTCGTGCTCATGGCGAACGCTCCCCGGTCGGTCTGTCGTCAGGCTAGAGGCGGGTGCCCTTCGTCGGCGCTCGTCAGCGATCCCGAAAGTCGGTGTCGACGCCACGAGCACGGTCGGCCATGTCCTCGACCACGCCGTCGTCGGAGCGCCGGCTCTCGTCGGTGATCGTCGAGTCGACCGATCCATCGGCCAGTCGGAGGCGATCGAGCCGAATGGGCTCGAATCCGGCGAGCACCCGCTCGATGCGCTCGTCCTGGCGATCGACGCGCACGACGACGCCTCGGTCGCTGGCGTCGGACTCGCCCGGGCGACTGGCTGCGAGCGCCGGGCCCACCACCGCGCCGATGGCGCCACCGGCGAGCGCGCCGGCGGCGGCCATGAAGAGCAGCCGGATCCAGAGGGCGAAGTCACCCATCTCGATGAAGCCGAACGGCGCCACCAGCACCGCTCCGATGATCGAGCCGACCACCACTGCGACCACGAACCCCTTGGCTGCTTCGTCGGGGTAGAGCACGCCGACGGTCGGCGAGAACCAGCTCTCCGAGGCCTCGACCTCCATCTCGGCCCGCTTGGCCAACACCTCGTCGTCGGGGTCACCGACGCGGATCTCGGCCTCCGGCACCCCCGTCTGGCGAAGGGCGTCCACCACTTGGGGAGCCCGACCCTCGGGGAACACCCCGACGAGGATGAGGTCGGCGGCGTGTGGTTGTGGAGGCATGCCCCGTCCCTACCCCGCCACGACCGAACCGATGCCGTCCGCGGGTAGATGACCTTCGGCCCTTAGCCGGGCGATCTCCCCTCGGTAGCCTCGATAGCGACACAGGAGGTCAGCGCCATGACGGACACCGCCGAGCTCGAAGCACGGGTGAACGATCTCGAGAAGCAGGTCTCGCAACTGACGAACGACCTGCTCCAGAGCCAGCTCGAAGACTGGAAGGCTCGCATCGACCAACTCGAGGTGCAGGCCCGACTCGGTGAGATGGAGGCACGGGACCAGGTCAGCCCGATCGTCGAGCAGCTGCGCAACAAGTGGCTCGACGCCAAGGAGCAGTTCGACAAGACGGGCTCGAGCGCCGGCGACGCCCTGGCCACCATCCGACGGGGCGTCAAGAGTGCCGTGGACGACCTCGGACAGGCCCTCGACGACGCGGTGGCCAAGCTCCGCAACTGACGCGAGCCGCGGCTGAGCCCGTCGCCGAGGCCGCTGGTCAGACGGGTGGTCGCAACATCGGGTAGGCGACCCGCCGGGCCAACGCGAACTCGAGCATCGACTGGTAGACGCCGAGCACGATCGGCCCGTAGTGCGGCACGGACGCCCACACACCACCCAGCTCGTTCCAGGTCTGACAGCAGCCCGCCGGACCCCGCAGGCGACGGTCGACGAGCGGGTGGGCGTACTCCGGCGCCTCGAATACGTAGCTCTTCAGCAACTGGATCTGGGCTCGCACGCCGTCGCGTGGCGTGGCGAACGGGAAGCCACTCGGGCACGAGTCGCAGTGCCCGATCCCTGCGAAGTTGTTGTAGAGGATGGTGTCGCGGTTGGTGAACGAGCCGGTTTCGAGCACCGCCTGCGCGAAGGCCACGTCACCGCGCAGTCCCTCGGTCGCACCCTCCTCGACGTACCACGTCGCCAGGTCGGCCACGGGCGCGGCCGCTCTCGACGACACGCCGACGTAGTCGAACCACGCGGCGATCTCCTCGGCAGTGAGCACGCTGTCGCCCACGATCTCGAGTTGCCAGCGGCCCTCGTCGGCGGGGTCGTAGAGGACGAGCGCGTTCTGGGCTCGCGCCTGGCTCTTCTCGCGGGCCGCGGCGACCAGCGCCTGCTCGCTCAACCAGAGCACCTCCTCGCGTTCGGCCACCTGCCGCCCCGCCTCATCGGCCGCCGCCCGGCGCTCGTCGTAGGCCCGACGGGAGTCGTCGAGCGCGCCCTGCGCCTCGCGCACCATCTGCAACCGGTGATCGAACACCGTCGTGGTGAGCTGGCGCTCCTTCTTCTGCGAATAGAGGCTCAGCTTCTCGGTGGCGACGTCGACGCCGCCGCTCGCATACATGAACGAGGTCACCGCGAACTGGGCCAGCAGTCGCTCGGCCTCGGCGAGCGCCTGCTCGGCCTCGGCGACGCGCTGGCCGGCCCGCTCCACCTCGGCGTCGGCCTCTCCTTTGGCCCATCGGGCGGCATCGAGCCGGGCCTGTTCCGCCGCCAAGCGGTCGCGCCCGGTGAGGTCGGCCAGCTCGGCCAAGAGCGCACGCACGGCGGGTGACGGGTCGACCGCCGGAGCGGGCGGCAGCTCCGGCTCACCCTCGTCTCCCTCGAGCTCGTCGAGGGCTGTCGGGCTGGGACGGATCCACCGGGTGCGAGAGATCGGGCGGCAGGGTCGGTGGCACCGGCGTCGGGGGCACCGTCGGGGGCACCGTCGGCGGCACCGTGGGCACGGTGGGGGTGACGCCCGGGTCGGGCTCCTGGGCCAGTCCTCGGTCGACGCCGGTCAGCACCAGCATGAACGCGAGGCCGGCGGCGATGAGGCGGGCGCAGGGCCGCAGGCGAGGGGGCACGAGTTGAGGGGTGGTCGGGCTCGGCTGACCGAGCGACGTCCTATGTTCTATCGGACCCGAGCAGGCCGTTTCTGAACCCGCCGGGGCCCTTCGCCATGACCGATCCCGACTTCACCCTCACCCAGCGGTACACCGACGCCGTCGACCATGCCCGACGGCTGCATGCCGGCGACGTGCGCAAGGGCACGGGCGTCCCCTACCTGGCGCACCTCCTCGCGGTCAGCTCCCTCGTGATCGAGCACGGCGGCGACGAGGACCTGGCCATCGCCGCCCTGCTCCACGACGCTGCCGAGGACCACGGGGGCCGGGCGCAGCTCGACGAGATCACCCGGCGGTGGGGCTCCGGGGTGGCGTCGGTGGTCGAGGCGTGCTCCGACACGCTCGTGGCCGACCCGGCCCACAAGGAGCCCTGGCTCGAACGCAAGCAGGGCTATCTCGACCGCCTCGCCGACGAACCGGTGCGGGTGCTCGTCGTGGTGGCGGCCGACAAGCTGCACAACGCCCGCACGCTGCTGGCCGACCACCGCGCGCTCGGCGACCAGGTCTGGAGCCGGTTCACCACCGGTCGAGCCGACGATCAGCTGTGGTACTACCGCCAGGTGGTCGAGCGCATCGGGCCCCGGCTCGCCGGACATCCCGCTGCAGCGATGGTCGACGAGCTGCGGACGCTCATCGACGAGCTGGCCCTGCGCCTCGCTCAGAGGTAGTCGTGCTTGCGCATCCAGTTCAGGCTGAACCAACCCCAGATCGGCGGTAGGTAGGCGGTGATCAGCCGGTGGGTGATGGCGGCCGCCACCGCGATGTCGGTGGGCAGGCCCGCCGCGGTGAGCCCAGCCACCAGGCCGGCCTCCATGACACCCATGCCTCCCGGGACCGGGGCGAGGCCTCCGATGAGCGAGGCGAAGCTGTTGACCAACACGAGCACCGCCAGCGACAGGCTCGCGCCGTAGGCCTCGACCGAACAGCCGAGGGTGATGGCGAACACGAGTTGCGTGCCGGCCTGGCCGCCGACGAGGCGCACCACCTTGCCCGGCTCGGACGCCACGCCACGCAGGTTCTCGCGCATGGACTCGACCTGCGGCTTGAGCTTGCCGACGATGCGACGGCGCACCCGGGGCACCAACACCACGAGACCCACCACCAGTCCGACGGCCAGGATCGCCACCAGCACCCATTGCGGCACGCCGTCGCCTCCCGAGCCCGTCGTGGAAGGCAGATCGATCTCGGGGCCGACGACGATGAGGCAGACCACCACCAGAACCACCTGGGCAACCACCCCGGCCAGGCTGACGAGGACACCCGAGCTCACCGCCACCGACGCCGCCAGTCCTCGCTTCTGGAAGAACCGGATGATGAGGGCGGTGTTGGCGACGGTGCCCCCGATGAGCCCGGTGAAATTCTGCGCCAGCTGCAAGCCGACCAGGGGGCCGAAGGGCAGCGGCCTCCTCACCGATCCGGAGACCGCGATGGCGCCCGTGACGTTGGTGAGCTGCGACACGAGCAGGGCTGCCAGGACCCAGCCGAGATCGGCCGTCTGGAGCGTGGCCCAGATGTCGTCGACCCCGCTGAGCTGGCCCAGCAGGATGAACACCCCGAGCCCCGCACCGGCGATCATGGCGATGGTGGCTGGGCTGACCCGCCGGAGCTCCTCGAGTTGCGGCTCCTCGGTTCCGGTGACCTCGGCCCCCCGCGTGCGCAGCTCGCCGAGGACCGCCTTGTGGCCATGGACGGCCTTGCGGGTCGGACGGCTCAGCGCCGACGGCTGGAGCACCGGCAACACGTCGGCCACCGCCTGTGGCCCAACGGCGGTCACGGCGGCCTGAAGCGCCCGGTCGACGCCGACGACGAGCGCGGTGCTGACGAGCAGCTCGACCAAATCGAGCTGTTGTTGCTCGGCCGCAGCGGAGCTCGACGCGCTCTCGAGCCCGCGCAGCGAGACCCGACCACCGTCGACCACGACGTTCGCGCTCGTTGAACGCACCGTGCGCGATGCCGGCACCATGGAGGATCGCCAGCTCGTGCCACACGGCAGCCAGCAGCTCGTCGTCGACCGTTGCGGGATCGAGATCGGCGAGCGGCGTGCCGGCCGGCACCACGGTGACGATGACGGCGTCGTCGGAGCCGGCCAGACCGGCGATGACCACGTCGGGTACGGCTGAGCCGTCGCGCCTGGCCAGCAGGGTGACGTAGGCCTCGTGCTCCACCTGTTGCTGGCGAGTGACGGTCAGTCTCACGCCGGAATCCCGATACCAAATGAACCGCCACAACCTGGCCGCGAACTGGGCGTCCGCCTGTCGTCGCGCCCGTAGACCGACACGGCCAGCGGATCGCCCGCCGACGAACGCGCCGTGAACCTCGTCGAGCCCCACGACTGGTGCTCAGCCATCTCGATGTCGGAAGCTTGCACCCCGAGCGACGCCAGGCTCTCGACCACGTCGCCGGGCGTCGGCGTGCCGGCCGCCGAGCCGAACACGAGGTGCACCCCGGCGGCGATGCCCCAGCCGAGGGCGAACGCCGCCAGCAGGTCGAGGGGCAGACCCTCCGCGCTGGCGACGGCTCCGATCGCTCCCATCACCAGGAACAGATGGGCGAACCGTCGCATCGGGCGGGCGAGGTAGGGCGATGCAGTCGACACGATGGCCACTGCGGCAGCCACGCGCACGACCGGGAACCCCGGTGACGAGTCGCTGCCGAAGATCGCCTCCCGGGCGGCATCGGCGTCGGCAGCCCAGCTGAGGGCCAGCGCGAACAACCATGAGCCGACCGCCGCGGTGGTCAGCTCGGCGGCCAGCCGCACTCGGCGGAACGCCAGCGCGAGGACGGCGATGACTGCGATCACCCCCCACGAGCCCAGCACGTACAACGCGTCGAACACCGGCGCGAGTGCGGCCGGCAGGTTGGCGAGCAGCCGATAGATGTCTTGCTCGACCGCCGCGGTGTTGCGAGCCAACAACGCCGCGCAGAGCACGGCCAGCAGGGCGAGCAGGACCCGGACGACATCGCTGGCCCGCCGGCGACGAGGTTCGTCCGGCGCGAGGCGGAACACGCTGGTTCCCCAGCGGCGGGTCATCCGGCCGAGGTGCGATTGCGCGGGTTCGGTGGCGGGCGCCACGGAGACGTCCAAGCGAGGGCGAGGCTAGGTCGCCTGCCGGCAAGGTTGGGCCATCTCCCCTGCCGCAACGCCGGCAGTGGCCAGTAGCCTGCGCCGCGTCACGTAAACGGGGGAGCCTGCGCATGCAGATCGGGATCTTCGTCGACGGTCAGGATGTCGAGAGCCTGATCGAGCAGATCCGGCGGGTGCGAGCCGGAGGGTTCGGCTCGGCCTGGGTTCCACAGATCTTCGGCCCGGACGCACTCACCGCTCTGACGATGGCCGCCGCCGAGGTGCCCGACGTCGAGCTCGGAACGTCGGTGATCCCGACGTTCCCGCGACACCCGATGGTGCTGGCCGCCCAGGCCCGCACCGTGCAGCAGGTCAGCGGCGGCCGCCTCACGCTCGGGATCGGCCTGTCGCACCAACTGGTGATGGAGGGCATGCTCGGGTTCTCGTGGGACAAGCCCGTTCGTCACCTACGTGAGTACCTCTCCATCTTGATGCCGCTGGTGCAGGGCGACCCGGTCGACTTCGAGGGCGAGACGCTCACTGCCAAGGTTTCTCTGACAGTCGCGTCGACCCCGTGCCGGTGGTGGTGGCCGCGGTCGGGTCGCAGATGCTGGCGGTCACGGGCCGCCTGGCCGATGGCACGGTCACCTGGATGATGGGCCGCGACCCTGGCATCGCATGTGGTTCCCACCATCACGCGCGCCGCGGCCGACGCCGATCGCCCCCCACCGCGGATCATCGTGGAGCTGCCCGTCGCGGTCACCGACGACCCCGACGCGGCGCGATGAGAAGGCCGCCAACATCTTCCAGATCTACGAACATCTCCCGTCGTACAAGGCCATGCTCGACCGCGAAGGGCGAGCGGTCCGGCCGACGTGGCCATCGTCGGCGACGCGGCGACGGTGCGGGCCGGGATCGAACGCATCTACGAGGCCGGAGCCACCGAGTTCGTCGCGGCGCCGTTCCTCGACCGCACCCGCACGCTCGAAGTGCTCGCGGAGATCAAGCGACCGACGAAGCGCAACACCGTCAGCTCTCCTTCACCTGGAACTCGACCTCGGGGAGGGTGTCGGCGAACGCCGGGGTGAGGTAGCCCGCCATCGAGTCGTCACCGGCCACGAACTCGAGCAGGAACGGGATGCTGAACGTGGCGATGTCGCGGTGGGCCACGCCGATGTCGAGCAGCTCGGGCGTCCAGCCCTGTTCGGCGAACTCGTCGATCGCCTCGACCAACGGTGCTGGCGCGTCAGGCAACTCCGCGGCGAGCTCCTGGTAGGCGCACACGTCGGCGAACGACTGGTGGCCACCGTCGACCAGGTCGACCCGGTAGAGCGGCCGTCCGCTGATGAGCTCCCGCACGGTCGCTCGGTGTCCTGCGCGATGGGTGTGGGTGGTGTCCTTGGCGCCGCTCGAACAGCATCGACGGCACGTCGATCGACTGCAGCTCCTCGTCGGACAGCGGACGGGGTAGGCGCCATGCCGATGATCGCCCGCACCCGGGCGTCGGGAGGCACGCCAGCGTGGCCGCTCGCGGAAGCCAAGGCGGTGAACCCGCCCGGAGTGGCCCACCACCCCGATGCGGTCCGCGTCGAGGGCGCCGGCGAACGGAGCAGTCTCGGCGCTCTCTGCCGCCAGGAACTCCGAGATGAGGAAGGCCACGTCGGTCGGGCGGTTCACTTGGTTCTCGTCGCTCGACGACGCAGTTCGAGGAACGCGTCGAACGCGGTGTTGCCTGCGTGATCAGGCGACCCACCACGAAGCCGTAGCTGGCCATCAGCTCGGTGAACGACGAGAGTAGAACCTGGTAGCGGATACCGCCGCTGCCGTGCGAGTAGACGACGAACGGGAACGGGCCCGTTCCGTCGATCGGCACGTCAGCCGCGGCCACGTCCGAGGTGAACTCGACGCCGGGGATCGACCGTGTGACCGACTTCGGCGCCGACGCGGCGAGCTGTCTCGTCGGCGGGATACCGACAGTCGACGGTGAGCTCGCGGCCCTCGCGAGCCGGGTCGGTGACGGTGATGGTGCGCCGGCCAGCCTCGAAGGGACCGGTTTCGTAAGGCGGTGGACCGGACGGCAGCGGGGCGATGGTGGTGGTGGCCCCGCCCGCATCGGTGGACGAGTCGTCGGAGGCGCACGCCGTGAACAGCGCAGCAACCATGACTGGCAGGACGAACAAGGACAGGAGGAGTCGCACCGGTGAACGCATGGCGGAGACGATACGGCCGGACCGGCCGCGGCGCTCGAAGGCCGCGGCCGTCGACCCGCCCGAGGTCTGCGTCGGCCCCGTAGGGTGGCGGGATGCAGCACCGCTTCCTCGGGAACAGTGGCCTGAAGATCAGCGAGATCTCCTACGGGAACTGGATCACCCACGGCAGCCAGATCGAAGACGACGCCGCCCACGCCGGTTCCGCGCCGCCCTCGAATCGGGCATCACCACCTTCGACACCGCCGACGTCTACGCGGGCACCCGGGCTGAGAAGGTCCTCGGCGACGCACTCGCCGGCGAACGGCGCGCGAGCCTCGAGATCTTCACCAAGGTGTTCTGGCCGACCGGCTGGGGTCCCAACGACCCAGGGCTGTCGCGCAAGCACATGATGGCGTCATCGACGGATCGCTGCGCCGGCTGGGCACCGACTACGTCGACCTCTACCAGCTCACCGCTACGACTTCCAGACGCCGCTCGAAGAGACGATGCAGGCCTTCGCCGACATCGTGCGGGCCGGCAAGGCCCTCTACATCCGGGTGTCCGAGTGGACCGCCGACCAGATCCGCGCCGGCCACGAGCTGGCGGTGCGGCTGGGCGTGCAACTCGTCTCCAACCAGCCGCAATACTCGATGCTCTACTGGCGGGTGATCGAGGGCGAAGTGGTGCCCACGTGCCGTGAGATCGGCGTCAACCAGATCGTCTGGTCGCCCATCGCCCAGGGAGTGCTCACCGGCAAGTACCTGCCGGGTGAGCCGCCGCCCGCGACTCGCGGGCCACCGACGAGCAGGGCGGAGGCTTCGTGAAGCGGTTCCTCCGCGACGACGTGCTCGAGCGCGTGGCAACAGCTCCGCCCGATCGCCGACGAATGTGGCCTGACCATGGCTCAACTGGCGGTGGCCTGGGTGTTGGCCAACGACAACGTGGCGTCGGCCATCGTCGGGGCCTCACGTCCCGAGCAGGTGCACGACAACGTCAAGGCGTCCGGCGTGGAGCTCGACGACGAGGTGCTGCGGCGGATCGATGACATCGTGGGGCCCGTCGTGATCGACGACCCGGCCATCACCGCCGAGTTCACACCCAAGGAACGACCCTGACCGGCTGACGCCGGCGGTCTGAGGAAAGCGAGTTCGAACCATGGCGCATCCGCGCGACGAGGTGGAAGAGTGGTGGCGCGCTACGTCGAGTTGCGTGAGCGCATCGGTCGCAACGAGGCCACCTGGACGGCGTTGGCCGACCCGGCGAATGCGTGC
>CAVPMN010000011.1:0-19408 GCA_963706425.1 uncultured Iamiaceae bacterium | reverse complement strand
AGTGGGCACCGAAGGTGCGGGTCAACGCCGTCACCCCCGGCTACATCGAAACCGAGCAGTCACACCTGCACTACGGCGACGAGGCCGGCGTGGCCGCGGTGGCGGCCACCATCCCGATGGGTCGCATGGGCACGCCCGGCGACATCGGCGACGCTTGCCTGTTCCTGGTCTCGCCGCTCGCCGGCTACGTCACCGGCGCCAACCTCGCCGTGCACGGCGGCGGCGAACCTCCGCCATTCCTGTCGGCGGCCCGGTCCGGCGGCGCTTGAGCCCGGCATCGCCCGTCGCTCGCCTCCCCTCGCGAGGCGAGGCGCGGGTAGACAGGGCAGGTGCCGATCGCCGGGCGCGTCTATCGCGACCTCCGCACCGCCTTCGAGCGGGGTGACTACGACGAAGTCCTCAGCAGCGGGCGCCAACGGGTGGCGACGCTCGATGCCGACCCGGGCCAGCGCGACTACGCACCTGCGGCGCTGTTGATCGTGGGTGCCGCCCTCACCGAGCGCGAGCGCTACGTCGAGGCCATTCCCTGGCTCGAACAAGGCCTCTCCAGATTGGCGGGCACCGCGTCCGACCGTGAGCTCTCGGGCGGCCACTGGCACCATCGGCTGCTGGCCGACCTCTACCTGTTGACCGGCCGTTGGGACGACGCCCGGCGCTACCTCGACTGGTTGGCCCGCCCCGGCCAGCCGCTCGACAGCCGCCTGGCCGCCACTCGCGGCCTGGCCGGCCTGGCCGCGGCCCGCGGTCGGTTCGACGATGCCCATCTGCTCCTCAACACGGCGACCGATCTCGCCAGCCGCACGCAGAGCACGCAACTCGCGGCGATGGTGACGGCCGACCGGGCCGTGGTCATCTCGGCCCAGGGTCGGCTGCACGAAGCCGTGCGCTTCGCCGACGACGTGGCGCCGTCGTTGTCGGCCCGCAGCCGTGGGCCGACCCAGCAGTGGGCCAACGCGCAAGCCGCCGCCCTCTTGACCACGCTGGCCCGCCGGTTGGCCGAGGGTGGCGACCCCATGACCGCGCAGCGCTATCTCATCGAGGTGGCCGAACCGGTGGCTGCCACCGGCCGCAGCTATTGGGACGCGCATCTCGATCTGGCACGGGGCGTCGTCAGTCGCGAGGGTGGCGAGCCCCTCGAGGCCGAGGCCGTCACGCTGCGCGCCCTGTCGGAGTTCAACCGGCTCGGCACCACGCCGGCGGCCGCCCAGGCCCGCCTCGACGAGGCCAAGCTCGCCGACGCGCTGGGCTATCGGCTCTCGGCGCTCGAGCTCTACCGGCGGGCGGTCGTCGAGCTCGGCGCGCTGGGCCTGCCGCGCGAGACCGTCGACGCCCAGCGACACCTGGCTGCGCTCGGCGGCTGAGTCTCCGCACACGTTTCTGTGGCCACACCGGGACCTCCTGGTCACGTTCGGGCCACAGGAACGCCTATCGGGATGTCCGAGCGGAGCTGACGAGTCGTCAGAAAGGGACGCTCGACTACGGTTTGGTGGGTGAACGCCAAAACACGACTGCCTGCCATCGAGGGTTGGTTCACCACCGATCCGGACCATCCAGCCCTCCTCGGCACCCGCTGCACCTCGTGCGGGAGCTTCTTCTTCCCCGAGAGAGCACGTTCTGTCGCAACCCCGATTGCGTGGGCCGCGAGTTCGACGACGTCGAGCTCAGCCGCCGGGGCACGGTGTGGTCGTTCACGAACACGTGCTACCAACCGCCGCCGCCCTACGTGCCCACCACCGACCCGTTCGAGCCGTTCACGCTCGCCGCGGTCGAGCTGTCGGAGGAGAAGATGGTCGTGCTGGGTCAGATGGTCGACGGCGTGAGCGTCGACGACCTGTCGGCCGGCATGGAGGTCGAGCTGGTGCTCGACACGCTCTACGAAGACGACGACAACGAGTACGTCGTGTGGAAGTGGCGGCCCGTTCCCTCAACTGCGGAGGTGAGCTGACATGAGCCACGACGTCGCCGTCCTCGGCGTGGGCATGCACCCGTGGGGCAAGTGGGGCCGCAACTTCGTCGAGTACGGCATCGAGGCCACCCAGGCCGCGCTGGCCGACGCGGGGCTCACGTGGAACGACATCCAGTACGTCGCCGGGGCCGACACCATCCGCAACGGCTATCCGGGCTACATCGCCGGCGCCACCTTCAGCCAGGCTCTCGGCTGGAAGGGCAACCGGGTGGCCAGCTGCTACGCCGCGTGCGCGTCGGGCGCGCAGGCACTCAACATCGCCCGCGCTCAGATCCTCGCCGGCTTCTGCGACGTGGCCCTCGTGGTCGGCGCCGACACCACCCCGAAGGGGTTCTTCGCCCCGGTGGGCGGCGACCGACCCGACGATCCCGACTGGCTGCGCTTCCGCCTGCTCGGCGCCACCAACCCTGCCTACTTCGCGCTCTACGCCCGCCGGCGCATGGAGATGTTCGGCGCCACCCGGGAGGACTTCGCCCGGGTCAAGGTCAAGAACGCCCGCCACGGCCTGGCCAACCCCAACGCGCGCTACCGCAAAGAGGTCACGGTCGACGAGGTGATGAGCTCGCCCACCGTGGCCGATCCGCTGCGGCTGCTCGACATCTGCGCCACCAGCGACGGCGCCGCCGCCCTCGTGCTCACCAGCATGGACTTCGCTCGCAAGCACACCACCAACCCGGTCACCGTCGCCGGCATCTCCACGGTCACGCCCACGTTCCCGCAGACCATCATCGAGATGCCCAACTTCGCCACCGACTCCGCCGCCGCCGTGGCCCTGCCCGAGCGCACCTTCCGCGACAGCATCGCCCACGCCGCCTACGAGGAGGCCGGCCTCGGCCCCGACGACGTCGACCTGGCCGAGGTCTACGACCTGTCGACGGCTCTCGAGCTCGACTGGTACGAGAACATCGGGCTCTGCAAGGAAGGCGAGGCCGAGCGCCTGTTGAACGACGGCGACACCACCATCGGCGGCCGGGTGCCGGTCAACCCGAGCGGCGGGCTGGCCAGCTTCGGCGAGGCCATCCCCGCGCAGGCCATCGCGCAGGTGTGCGAGATCACCTGGCAGCTGCGCGGCGAGGCCAAGGGCCGCCAGGTCGAAGGCGCCCAGGTGGGCATCACCGTCAACCAGGGCCTGTTCGGTCACGGGTCGTCGGTCGTCCTCAAGCGCTGACGTGGCGCGAGACGGGTCCGCCTGGCACTGGCGCGGGTTTCTCCGGCCGGTGTGGCGCGACCCCATCTTCTGGTTCGCGGCGGTCGTGAGTCTCCTGCTGATCGCGCTCCAGGTGGCGGTGATCATCGGGTGGCAGCCCGACGACGGGTGGTGGTGGGCGCGGTTCCTACTGCAGGCCGGCGCCACCGTGCTGATCGTGTTCTCGATCGTGGGCACCGGCGCGGGTATGGCGCGGGGGTGGGAGCGCGGACTCGCCGAGAGTGCCGCTCGCCACCGCTCCCGCTGATCAGCGGCCGAGCCAGCCGGCGATGGCCAGCAGCACCACGAGCAGCACGACGCCGGTGAGCCACCAGCGCATCACGAGCCGTTGACGGGCGCGATAGCGCGCCACCACCCGCTGCTCCTGCTTCAACACGTCGCCGGTGCTCACCAATCGGCCGTCGGGCAGCGCCCGGGTATTGGCCCGGAAGTAGAGCCGGAGATCGGGCTCGGAGACCTGCTCGTACTCGTCCTCGGTCGGCCCGCTCGACGAGGCGTGCACCCCCGCTTGCGCCCACAGCTCGTCGAGGCGCAGCCACACCTCGCGGGCTCGCGGACCGAGGAGCGCCTCGATCTGAGCGCCGGTGACCGGCACGTCGCGGTGCGAGACGATGTTCTGCAGTCCCTCGATGAGGCCCAGCTCGATCAGCTCGATCGCCTGGTCGTCACCGTCGTCGATCACCTGCTCGACCGCGGCGAACGTCGGTGGAAGTTCCGCGGTCGATCGGTGCTCGACCAGCGTGACCACGTGCTGGGCGAACGCGGCGATGCGGATGAAGAAGTCGGGCTCGCCCTCGTCCTCGAACGTGGCGTGGAACTGGTGCAGATGATCGGCCGCCAGGAACGAGGGACACGACTCGATGAGCAGGTCCATCGCCTCGTCCCGACGAATCACCCGACCTCCTGTCAGGGTCGCTGGCCTCGCGTCACGGGTGCTGACTGCTGACCGACACGATCTCGCCGGTCATGTACGACGAGTAGTCGCTGGCCAGGAACACCATCACGTTGGCGACCTCCCACGGCTCGGCCCCCCGACCGAACGCTTCCCGGGCGGCCAGCTCCTCGAGCAGCTCCTCGGTGGTCACCTTGGCGAGGAACGGATGCATGGCCAGGCTCGGGGCCACGGCGTTGATGCGCACCCCTGCGGGCGCGGCTTCGATGGCGGCGCAGCGGGTGAGCGCCATCACCCCGGCCTTGGCCGCGGCGTAGTGGGCCTGACCTTCCTGCGCTCGCCAACCGACCACCGACGCATTGTTGACGATGACCCCCGCACCCCGAGGGATCATGTGCCGCAACGCCGCCCGCGTGGCGCGCATCGTGCCGGTGAGGGTGACGTCGATGACCGACGACCACTGCTCGTCGGTCATCTCGACCAAGTTGGCGGTGCCGCCCAGCCCGGCGTTGTTCATGAGCACGTCGACCTGCCCGAGTGCACCGATGGCGGCGTCGAAGCAGGCCGACCACGTCGTCTTCGACGGTGACATTGCACAGCACCGCAGGCGGACGCGTGCCGGTGAGCTCCTCGAGTTGATCGGCGGCTTCGCCGAGCCGGCGCTCGTGGATGTCGCTGATGACGATGCGGGCGCCTTCTTCAGCACAGCGCCTCGCCACCGCAAAGCCGATGCCGGTGCCCGCCGCGGCGGTGATCACCACGCTCTTGCCAGCGAGCAGCCCGTGTCCCTCGACGTAGTTGGGCGTGTCGGGCATCAACCGGCCACCTTGGGCTCGGGCGGCAGGCCCAGCGCCCGCTCACCGATGATGTTTCGCTGGATCTGGTTGGCGCCACCGTAGATGGTGTCGGCGCGCGTGTAGAGGAAGAGCCGCTGCGAGTCCGACAGCTCGTAACCCGGCCCGTCGCAGACGCCGGCCGCGCTGCCGAGCAGGTCGACCGCCAGCTCGCCGAGGTCGCGGTGCAGCCGGGCCCAATAGAGCTTGGAGATGTAGGACGGGCCGCTCAGCTCGGGCTGGTCGGCCATGGTGAGCATGCGCAGCGTGTTCCACCGCATGATCTCGAGCCGAGACCACATCGACGACAGCCGCTGACGCACGATCGGATCGCCGAGACGCTTGTCGCGACGTGCCCGGCCGAGGATCTGCTCGAACTCACGCAGGAACGCGAACTGCTGGCCGAGGGTGGAAGCACCTCGCTCGAACGCCAGCAGGCCCATGGCCACCCGCCAGCCGTTGTTGACCCCGCCCACCACGAGGTCGGCCGGCGTGGGCGTATCGGTGAAGAACGTCTCGCTGAACTCGGAACTGCCGGTGATCTGCACGATGGGACGGATCTCGATGCCGGGCTCGTCCATGCGCACCAAGAGGAACGAGATGCCCTTGTGCTTCGGCGCGTCGCGATCGGTGCGCGCCAGCACGAAGCACCAGTCGGCCCATTGCGAAAGCGAGGTCCACACCTTCTGGCCGTTGATGATCCATCGGTCGCCGTCGAGGTCGGCCCGGGTCTGCACGTTGGCGAGGTCGGAGCCGGCGTTGGGCTCGGAGTAGCCCTGGCACCACAGCTCCTCGCCGAGACGGATCTTCGGCAGGAACCGCTGCTGCTGCTCGGCGCTGCCGAAGTGGATGAGCGTGGGTCCGATGAGACCTTCGCCGATGTGGCCCACCCGACCGGGTGCACCGGCGCGCGCGTACTCCTCGAAGAAGATGACCTGCTGGTTGAGGGGCAGGCCCCGACCGCCGTGCTCGGTCGGCCAGCCCACACAAGTCCAGCCGTCGGCGCCGAGACGACGTTCCCACGCCAGGCGCTCGTCGAAGCAGCTGTGCTCGTCGCCCGGCCCGCCGCGGCCTTTGATCTCGGCATACTCACCGTGGAGCAGGTCGTCGAGATAGGCCCGCACGTCCTTGCGGAACGCTTCTTCCTCGGGCGTGAAACTCAAGTCCATGACGACGGGCAGCCTACACCTGACGACCCGTCAGATCGCAGCCCGCAGGCGGCGCCAGAGGCCTAGGCCAAGTAGCGACTGAGCGACTCGATCACGCACGCAGGCTTGTCGGATCCCTCGATCTCGATGGTGATCACCACGGTGGTCTGCACGCCGCCGGCGATCTCCGCCACCGCCGCCAGCTCGGCGCCCGCACGCAACCGAGAGCCGACCGTGACCGGTGCGGGGAACCGCACCTTGTTCATGCCGTAGTTCACGCCCATCGACACGCCCCGCACGTCGAGGATCTGGGGCAGGAAGTAGTTCGACAGCGACAGCGTGAGATAGCCGTGGGCGATGGTGGCGCCGAACGGACCGTCTTTGGCGCGGTCGGGGTCGACGTGGATCCACTGATGGTCGCCGGTGGCATCGGCGAAGCGGTCGATGCGCTCCTGATCGATCGTGAGCCAGTCGCTGTGACCGAGGTGAGTGCCGACGCCGGCCTTCACCTCGTCGAGGTTCTCGAACACCGTTTGGGCCATGGCAGGATCATGGCATGACCGACGACGAGGTCCGACAACTGGCCAATCGGGTTTTCTCTGCGATCGAAGACGGCGATCTCGAGGCGCTGCGGGCGTGCTACGCACCCGACTTCGTGGCGTGGACCAACTTCGACGACCGCGAGTCCGACCTGGAGCAGTCGTTGAAGGTGGTCGGCTGGCTGTGCGGTCGGCTGTCCGACCGGCGCTACGACGTGCGCCGACGCGTGCTCGTCGACGACGGGTTCGTGCAGGAGCACGTGCTGTGTGGCACCGCGCCCGACGGCACCGAGATCGCCATGCCTGCGTGCATCGTTGCCACGGTGTCCGAAGGGCTCGTCACCCGCATGAACGAGTACCTCGACCCGGCGGGCGTCGCCGCCCTCGCCCGCTGACCCATCAGCCCGTCAGCCCGCTGACCCATCAGATCGCGCGGCCGGCGAGGTGACCGTCGAAGATCGCCCGGTCGACCCAGCGCACGGCCACCGCATCGCCCACCCGGCGCACGTCGGCGACCTGTCCCGACAGCTCGTCGTAGAGCGAGTCGTCGGGCAGCCCGTGCGTGCGGATGATCACCCAGTCGGCCGGCAGCGTGCGCGACTCGCGTGAGTAGGTGTCGAACACGGTGATCTCGTGGTCGCCGATGAAGCCGGCGACGGTGTTGGGCATCCAGGCCACCCCCGCCCGACAGGCTTTGCCCAAGGCCTTCACCATGGTCTCGCTGTCGGCCAGCATCGGCTGGGCGAGCGGCATCACCACCGACACTCGCGCACCGTTCGCGGCCAACGCCTCGCCCAGCGCGATGCCGTCGATGAAGCCCACGGCGTCGACCACCACGACGTCGCCACCGATCTCGGCCAGGCGGTGTTGGGCCGACTCGTGATCGACCACCCAGTCGGATTCCGAACCGACGATGGGCATGGGATGCCACTTCGAGTGGCCGGTCTTGGTCGCCCGGCCGCCCGTGGCGACGATGACGGCATCGGGGTCGAGCGCCAGCACGGTCGAGGCGTCGGCCGTCACGCCGAGGCGGACGTCGACGCCCTGACGCTCGCACTGACCGATGCGCCAGTCGACGAAGCCCGCCATCTCGTCGCGCCAGGGCAGGGCCTGGGCCATGCGCACCTTGCCCCCGAGTTGTTCGCTGCGCTCGAGCAGCACGACATCGTGACCCCGCGCTGCGGCCACCCAGGCGGCCTCGAGCCCGGCGGGCCCGCCGCCCACCACCACCACGCGCTTCGGTTGGTGAACGACCGGCAGCGGACCGCCGAGCGAGTCCTCCCGCCCGACCACCGGATTGGTGTCGCACGTGACCGGCAGGGTCTTGGTGAGGTTGCCGTAGCAGCCCTGGTTGCAGCCGGTGCACAGCCGGATCTCGTCGTCGCGGCTGTCGGCCGCCTTGCGGGGCCATTCGGGATCGGCGATCAACGCCCGCACCACGGTGACGGCGTCGGCCTGCCCGGCCGCGATGATGGCCTCGGCCTCAGCCGGTGTGACCACCCGGTGCACGGCGAACACCGGCGTATCTGGCACAGCCGCCTTGATCAGGCCGGTGGTCTCGGCCGCGAAGGCATGACGCACGTACATGGGTCGCACCATGCCGATGCCAGAGGTGCCCACGCTCACGTTGAGGAAGTCGACCAGTCCGGTCGCCGCGAACGCGGCGGCGATCTCGGCGGCGGCGGCCGGGTCGATGCCCGATCCGTCCCACTCCTCCTCATTGCCCACCAGGCGCAGCCCGACCGCCACCCCACCGCCCACTGCGTCACGAACCGCCTGCAGCACCTCGGTGCCGAAACGCATGCGGTTCTCGAGTGTGCCGCCGTAGTGGTCGGTGCGGTGGTTCGACTTGGGCGACAGGAACTCGTGGATGAGATAGCCGTGCGCGCCGTGGATCTCGATGCCGTCGAAGCCGCCCTCGGCCGCGTGGCGTGCCGAGCGGGCGAAGTGCGCCACCAACTCGTCGATCTCGTGCTGCTCGAGCGCCTTGGGCGGTTCGTTGAAGTTGGCCATCACCGACGGCGCCCACACCGGAAGCTTCGACCAGTCGCCGCCGTTCACCCCGCCGTTGTGCGAGAGCTGGATGAACGCCAGCGCACCGTGCTCGTGCACCGCGTCGGTGACGGTGCGGAAACCCGGCACCGCTTCGGGTAGCCAGGCGGCCGCGTTGTTGGGCATCTGATAGGCGGTGGTGGGGTGCACGGCGGTCTGGCCGGCGATGACCACCCCGGCCCCGCCTGCCGCCCGCTCGCCGAGGTAGCGGGCCAGCCGGGCCCCGTAGAACCCGGGCTCGCCGATGGTGGGGTTGGGCTCGGTGAAGCGGGTGAAGTGGGCCCCGAAGACGATGCGGTTCGGGGCCGTGACCGGCCCGATCGTCAGCGGTTCGAAGAGCAGAGGATGAGCCATCGCCGGCAAACCTAGTAAGACTCCGGCCGTGCTCCGAGAGATCGTCCGAGAAGCAGCCCGTCGCTTCGGCGACCGGCCGGCGCTCGTCGCGCCCAACGGCGACACGTTGACCTACGCCTCGCTCGACGCGAGGTCCGACGACGTGGCCCGTGGGTTGCACCGTAGGGGCATCGGTGAGGGCGACGTGGTGGCCCTGGTGCTGCCCTCGCACTTCGACTACGTGGTCGCCTACGCGGCCACCACGAAGGTCGGTGCGATCACCGCAGGCGTCAACCCACGGCTCACCGCCACCGAGCGCGCCGCCGTGCTGCGGGTTGCCGACCCCGCGCTCGTGATCGACGAGGGAGTCGGCGAGCTGGCCGAGGGCGAGGGCAACCTCCCGATGCCCGAGCCCGACCCCGAGCGCGTCGTGGCGATCGTGTTCACCTCCGGCACCACTGGCACGCCCCGAGGCGCCGTCTTCGGCGAACGCGAGCTGACCGCGATCGCACGCAGCGACGTGCCGAGTTGGGACGATCCCGAAGCGTGGGGCGGGGGCGGTCATCTTGTCGCGTCGACGCAGTTCGCCCACATCGGCTTCATGACGAAGCTCCCGTGGTATCTCCGCCTCGGCACCACCACCCACCTGCTCGAGCGCTGGCGGGCGGCCGACGTGCTGGCGCTGGTGAGTGAGCACCGCATGACCAGCATCGGTGGTGTGGCGCCCCAGCTCGCCCTCATGCTGCGCCAGCCCGACTTCGATCGCTACGACCTCTCGGCCGTGTCGACGATCATCATGGGCGGCGCCCACTCGCCGCCGGCCCTCGTGGAAGAAGCGCGGCGGCGGATCGGCGCGGCGTACTCGATCCGCTACTCGTCCACCGAGTGCGGCGGCGTGGGCACCGGCACGGCGTTCGACGCCGATGACGACGAGGCGCTGCACACGATCGGCCGCCCTCGGACGGGCGTCGAGGTCGAGATCCGAGACGATGCCGACCGACCGGTCGGGCCCGACGTGGTCGGCGAGCTCTGCCTGCGATCGCCCTGCATGATGCGTGGCTACTGGCACGACCCCGACGCCACGGCCGAGGCCCTGCGCGATGGCTGGCTGCACACCGGCGACCTCGCCCGCATCGACGATCGGGGACTCATCCGTCTGGCCGGTCGCCGCAAGGAGATGTTCATCCGGGGCGGCTACAACGTCTATCCCGTCGAGGTCGAAGCGGTGCTGGCCTCGCATCCGGCGGTGGCCGACGTGGTCGTGGTGCCGCGCCCGACGACGTGTTGGGCGAGATCGGCGTGGCGGTGGTGGTGCCCGCCGATCCCGAGCAGCCGCCCGATCTCGAGTCGCTGCGCAGCTTCGGCGCCACGCAGCTGGCGGGCTACAAGCTTCCCGAGGCGCTCCGGCTGGTCGACGCCCTGCCACTCACGTCGATGCAGAAGGTCGACCGGAGAGGGCTCGCCCTTGCCGAGCTGGAGCCCTGACCGGGGCGGCCCGACGACCGGTCGCTGGCGCGGCACAATGGGTGCCGTCGTGTCCCGGTCTCGCTCCCCCCGTCCCGCCCCACTGCTCGCCGTCGTCCTTGCCGGGGCGATGCTCCTCGCGGCCTGCAGCACGGGCGGCGCCGCCGATGTGGCGGCACCGGGCGAGCAGGCTGTCGCCCCTCCCGAACCGACGGTCGCCAACGACGACGACCAAGGCCCCGATCCCCTGCCCGATCCGGGCGTGGCCCCAGGTGAATGCGAGGTGGTCACCTACACGCCATCGACGGCCGAGGACGAACACGAAGGCGAGCTGTGCCGACCCGAGGGCGACCAGCGTGACGTAGCCGTGATGCTGGTGCACGGGGGCAGCGGCATCGGCGGGGCCCGCACGGGCATGCGACCCTGGGCCACACGGTTGCTGGCCGAGGGCTATGTGGTGTTCATGCCCTCGTACCACCTGTTCTCACCAGGCGGCGAAAGCCCGGTGTTCCCGCTGCCCGAGCAGAACCTGAAAGCGGCGGTGCAATACGTGCGGGGCACGGCGAACGCCACCGGCATCCGCCGTGATCGTGTGGTCGTGCAGGGCTTCTCGGCCGGCGCCCGCCTCGGCTCGGTGCTCTACACACATCCCGACGACGACTACTTCGGCGGCGACGAGCTGTGGCCCGACATCAGCGACGAGGTCAACGGGCTCATCGCCTTCTACCACACGTACGACGGCACGATGCAGTACGCCACGCAGTACTACGGCGGCACCGACGACAGCCGCGACGAAGCGGTGCGCACTCGCTGGGACAAGGCCGACGCGTTGGCGAGCGCGTCGGAGGCGGTCGGGCCGGCCCTCTTCATCACCGGCGACCGCGACTGGGATCTCATCGAAGACCATCAGCAGCAGTTCGCCACCCGATTGCGCGCCGCCCGCCTCGACTCGACGGTCGTGGTCATCAAGGGCGGCAGCCACGGCTTCGACCAGAGCGGGGCGACTCGGCTCACCCGCCTGGGCGAGCAAGCGGCCCTCGAGGTGCTCGAGTGGTTGAACGACGAGTTCCCGCAGGACCCCGAGCGCGACGCGTCGCAGTCGTCGGTCGACCTGGCCACCTCGCCCGACTACAGCGGCACGCCGCCTCCCACCTACGAGACCCGTCGTCGGGTGACGAGCCCGGTGACCCGGTCGACCTCCACCACGGTTCGGTCGTCCGGATCGTCGTCCACCACGGTCACGACCGCTGCGCCGACCACCACGGTCACCACGCAGGTGGTCGACACCACCACCACGACCGCCGAGCCGCCCCCCTCGTCGACGACGACCACCACCACCGAGCCCCCGCCACCGCCGCCCGACGGCTGACCATCGTGTTCCTGTGGCCCAGACGTGACCTGTGGGTCCCGCGCTGGCCACAGAAACGGGAGCTGGGTTGGGCGGGACGGCAGAGGCCCGGCTCACAATGGACCCGTGACAACCGCCGACCTGTCGAACGTGGGCACCGAGGTGAGCGTCGACATCGGTGCCGACGCCGCGACGGTGTGGAACCTGATCACCGACCTCGACCGCACGCCCGAGTGGAACCGAGAGACCATCAGCACCGTGTGGGTGGGTGAGCCCGCCCGAGCCGAGGTGGGTGCGGTCTTCCGGGGCACCAACCGCCTCGACGAGTGGGAGTGGACGGTCGACTGCCACATCGTGATCGCCGACGAGCCGCACGAGCTGTCGTGGACCGTGCTCGACCCGGCGAACCCGTCGACCACCTGGTGGTACCGCATCGACCACACCGACACGGGCGTCGTGCTCCGCCACGGTTTCCGCCACGGCCCGAACATGTCGGGGCTGCGCCGTCGGGTCGAGGACGATCCGGACGCCGCCGAGGCAACCATCGCCACCCGTCGTCGCCATGCTCGAGGCCAACATGCGCCACACGCTCGACTGCATCAAGGCCGCAGCAGAGGGTGAGGGCGTGGCGTCGACCTGAGCTTCGCTGGCTGGCAGACGGCAGCCGATCGAGGCGGAGGATGAGGCAGTTACTCAGGTCTGGCCGCGGCTGCGGAGCACACAGAACTCATTGCCCTCGGGGTCGGCCAGCACGACCCAGGTCTCGTCGCCCTGGCCGATGTCGACCTTTGTCGCACCCATGGCGACGAGGCGCTCGACCTCGGCGTCACGATCGTCCGGCCGCAGGTCGAGGTGCAGGCGGTTCTTCGCCGTCTTTACCTCGGTCGTGCGCCCGAACAACAGGCCGGGCAGCCGATCCGGTGCCGGACGGATCTCGATCTCGTCGTCGGCGTCCTGGCCGACCACGACCCATCCGAGCGCGTCGCACCACCATCGGCCGAGGGCGACCGGGTCGTGTGCGTCGACCACCAGCTGCTCCCACTCGACGGTCATGCCGCGAAGTGCTCGCGCAGGGCGGCCACCTCGGCGAACACCTTGGTGGTGTCGACGCGCGAGTTCCACGGCTCGCCGGCGAACTCGCGGTAGGCCCGATCGATCTGGAACGCCAGCCGCTCGGGCTCGTTCCACGAGCGATACGGGCCGAGCTCGATGCCCTTCGCTGTGTCGAGTGACGAGCGCCCGGCGTCGTAGCCGGCACGGGCCTGGTCGTAGACGAAGGCCAGGTACTCCCGCTCGCCCCGCAGGCTCTCGGTGTCGCCCACCGGGCCATGGCCCGGCACCACGACCGCCGGCTCGAGAGCCTCCAACCGCTCGAGGGCGGCGATCCAGTTCGCGAACGTCCCCTCCCACCCGATCGGCGTGCACTGGTTGAACAGCACGTCGCCCGTGAACAGCACCCCGTGTTCGGGGAGATGGGCCACCACGTCGCCTGCGGTGTGCGCCGGGCCGACGTAGAGCAGCTCGACCGCAAGGCCGTCGAGGTCGATGGTGGCGTCATCGTCGATGGTGGTGGTCGGCGGCGTCAGCTCGATGTCGTGGAAGTCGAACCGACGCAGGGCGCGGGCGAACCCCGCCACCGCTCCGAGTGACTCGTCGTCGGCCTCACACAGCGAGACGAAGAACTCGGGCGTGGCCTCCTTCCTGAAGTACTCGGCGCACAGACGATGCCCGATGATCTCGGTGCCCATCTCGGCGAACAGCTGATTGCCCCAACAGTGATCGCCGTTGTGGTGGGTGTTCACCAGCCGGCGGGGAGCGTCGGGCGCCACCTCGGCGTAGAGATCGATCAGCCGACGGGTGCGGGGCAGGTCCCAGAACGTATCGACCACCAGGCCGCCACCCCGGGCGACGAACCCGCTGTTGCTGTACCCGAGGCCCTCGTCGGGCTGCAGGCAGGCGTAGACGTCCGGCGCGACCTCGATGCGTTCCACGGCGAGAGCCTACGGAACCAGCCCAGGCCGTGCGCCAGACCCGAACGCGGTCGCTCCCGACGCTAGGTTGGGCGGCCGCAGGCGACCAGCAGGGCGACGATCGGGGGCACGTGCGACACACCGGCCGGGCGGGACGGAACCTCACCATCGTGGGGCTGGCGACGGTGGCACTGCTCGCGATCGTCGCGGGCTCGTGCTCGTCGGGCTCCGACCCCACCGGCCAGCCGGTCGACGGCGCCACCGGAGTGGTCGAGGATCAGGGGCTGGCCCAGCTCGGCGGAGAGGTCGTCTACGCCCTCGAAGCCGAGTCCGACGGGTGGAACCCGTCGAACAGCAAGTGGGGACCGGCCGGCCGCCAGGTCGCCCGCACCATCTTCGACACCCTCACGGCCTACGACGCCGACCTCATCGCCCGACCGAACCTGGCCGAGTCGCTCACGCCGAGCGCCGACTACACATCGTGGACGATCGTCATGCGTCCCGACGTGGTGCTGCACAACGGTCGGCCGGTGACGGCCCAGGTGGTCGTCGAGAACCTCGAGTACCTCAAGGAGTCGGTGCTCACGGCCTCGGCCTTCGAGCCGGTCGAGTCGTTCGCCGTCACCGGCGAGCTCGAGCTGGTGGTCACCATGAAGCGCCCGTGGGTCAACTACCCCTACGCCCTGACCACCCAGATCGGCGTGGTGGCCGACCCCGACTGGCTCCGCAGCGGCGACAAGACCAACCCGGTGGGCACGGGCCCGTTCGAGTTCGACCGGTGGATCCCCGACAACGAACTGGTCGTCACCCGCAACGCCGACTACTGGCGGACCGACCCCGACGGAGCCCGCTACCCCTACCTCGACGAGATCACCTTCCGCCCGCTCCCCGACAGCGACTCGCGTGGCGCCAGCCTCGATGCCGGCAACATCGACATCATGCAGACGGCCACGGCCGATCAGATCAAGCGCTACACCGCAGCGAGCGACGACGGTGAGGTGCAGGTGTTCACCGACGTGAGCGGTGAGACCTCCGAGGTGTTCGTGCAGCTCAACACCATGGCCCCACCGTTCGACGACCCCGACGCCCGACGCGCCCTGGTGCTCGCCACCGACGCCAACGCCTATGTCGAGACTCTCGAGGCCGGTCTCTACGAAGTGGCCGAGGGTCCCTTCCCCGCTTCGTCACGCTGGCACGTCGACACCGACTACCCCGGCTTCGACCTGGCGGCGGCCAAGGAGCTCGTCGCCGAGGTGAAGGCCCGCAACGACGGCGAGTTCACCTTCAAGATCCTCGGCGGGAGCGCGGCAACCAACCTGGCCGGGCTGCAGCTGCTGCAACAGCAGTGGCGCGAAGCCGGCATCGACGCGCAGATCGATCCGGTCGAACAGGCACAGCTCATCACCCGGGTCGCCACCGGCGACTACCAGGCCACGCTGTGGCGTCAGTTCGAATCGCCCCATCCGCTCGGCGACTCGATCTGGTGGCACCCCAACACGGCCACGCCCATCCCCGAGATCGCCCTCAACTTCGCTCGCAACCGCAACGAAGCGATCGGCGAGGCGCTCGATGCGGCACGCGAGACGACCGACCCCGTGGTCGAGAAGCAGCTCTACGGCGAGGTGCAGGAGCTGATCAACACCGATCTGCCCTACGTGTGGCTCTACCACGAGCAGATCTCGGTGATCGCCGCGAACGACCTGGTCAACGTGGTCAACTACACGCTGCCGGGGGGCGAGAAGGGCCTCGAGCTGCAAGAAGGCAGCCATCCCATGTGGCAGATCTGGTTGCGCACCTGACCCTGGGTGACGGCCAGCGCGCCAAGTCGCCAAATCGGTGCGTGAAACAACCGCTGCGGTTGTTTCACGCACCGATTTCGGGGCTAGCTGGCAGACTGCGTCGGTGGACGTAGCCAACTACCTCGTGAAGCCGGACGAGCACGTCGATCTGGCCAAGTGGAGCACCTCCGACACCGACGGCTTCGACGGCGACAAGTCCGAGGGCAAAGAGGTGCTGCTCGAGCTCAACGACCGACTCGCCAACCTGCAGACGCTGCTCGCAGCCGAAGGCAAGCACAAGGTGCTAGTCGTCCTGCAGGGCATGGACACCTCCGGCAAGGACGGCACCATCAAGCACGTGTTCCGCACCATCAACCCGATCGGTGTGAACGTCGCCAACTTCAAGCGACCCAACGATGTCGAGCTGGCCCACGACTACCTGTGGCGTGTGCACCACAACGCACCCAGCGACGGCCGGCTCACCATCTTCAACCGCAGCCACTACGAGGATGTGCTCATCGTTCGGGTGCACGGGCTCATCCCCGAGAAGCGCTGGCGGCGCCGATACCGCCAGATCAACGACTTCGAGCGCATGCTGGTCGAGGAGGGCACGATCATCCGCAAGTTCTTCCTGCACATCTCCAAGGACGAGCAGAAAGAGCGGCTGGAGGAGCGGCTGAGCAACCCGCAGAAGCAGTGGAAGTTCGAGCACGGCGATGTCGACGAGCGCAAGCTCTGGGACGACTATCAAACGGCCTACGCGGAAGCGATCGCCCGAACGAGCACCGACCATGCGCCCTGGTATGTCATCCCGTCAGACCGCAAGTGGTACCGCAACCTGGTCGTCTCGCAGATCCTGATCGACACGCTCGAGAGCCTGGAGATGTCCTATCCCGAGCCCGCGCAGGGGATCGAGAACATCAAGATCGTCTAGGGCGTGCGCAGCCGCACGAGGTCAAGCGACGGTCTGACCTGCGGCCCGCAGTCGGGCCTGCGCCCGTTGAAGGTTGGCCTGGGCAGTGACGTCGTCTTCGCGGCGCACGGCCTCTTCGGCTCGCTCGGCGGCCCGCCGGGCCCGCTCGACGTCGATCTGATCGGCCAACTCGGCGAGGTCCGACAGGATCTTCACGTTGTCGTGCGAGACCTCGATGAAGCCACCGTGCACCGCGGCCGTGATCTCGCCCCCCTCGACCTGGTTGATCACCACGTCCCAGATGTCGAGCGCCCCGATGAACGGCGCGTGGCCGGGCAGGAAGGCGATGTCGCCCCCGCCGAGCGTGCGCGCCCGCACCATCGACGCGTCGACGGAGAGCAGCGTGCGCTCCGGCGAGACGAGATCGACGCGCAGCGGCATCAGGCGTTCTTCTCGAGATCGCGAGCCTTGGCGCGCACCGAATCGGCGTCGCCGACGTTGAGGAACGCCTGCTCGGGCAGGTCGTCGAGGTCGCCGTTGACCAGCTGCTCGAACGATTCGACGGTCTCCTCGACCGACACGGTGACACCCTTGAGGCCGGTGAAGACCTCGCCCACGTTGAAGGGCTGCGACAAGAAGCGCTGCACCTTGCGGGCTCGGTCGACCGTGATGCGGTCTTCCTCGGAGAGCTCGTCGAGGCCGAGGATGGCGATGATGTCCTGCAGCTCCTTGTAGCGCTGCAGCGTCTCCTGCACCCGCAGGGCGACGGCGTAGTGACGCTCGCCGACCACCTCGGGCGCGAGGATCGTCGACGTCGACGCCAGCGGATCGACCGCGGGGTAGATGCCGAGCGAGGCGATCTGGCGGCTCAGCTCGGTGGTGGCATCGAGATGGGTGAAGGTGGTGAACGGCGCCGGGTCGGTGTAGTCGTCGGCGGGCACGTAGACGGCCTGCAGCGAGGTGATCGATCGGCCCCGGGTCGAGGTGATGCGCTCCTGCAGCTCGCCCATCTCGTCGGCGAGGGTGGGCTGGTAACCCACGGCCGAGGGCATGCGGCCGAGCAGGGTCGACACCTCGGAGCCTGCCTGCACGAAGCGGAAGATGTTGTCGACGAACAGCAGCACGTCCTGGCCCTGCACGTCGCGGAAGTACTCCGCCATGGTGAGCGCCGACAGCGCCACGCGCAGCCGCACGCCGGGCGGCTCGTCCATCTGGCCGTAGACCAGGGCGGCCTTCTCGATGACGCCCGACTCCTGCATCTCGATCCAGAGGTCGGTGCCCTCACGGGTGCGCTCGCCCACGCCGGCGAACACCGACACACCACCGTGCTCGGTGGCGACGCGGTTGATCATCTCCTGGATGAGCACCGTCTTGCCCACACCCGCGCCGCCGAACAGGCCGATCTTGCCGCCGGCCAGGTAGGGCGTGAGCAGGTCGATGACCTTGATGCCCGTCGGGAACATGTTTGCCTTGGGCTCGAGCGTGTCGAACGCCGGCGGCTCACGGTGGATGTCCCAGCGCTCACCGATGTTGTCGAGCGAATCGGTGTCGAGGGGCTCGCCGATCACGTTGAACACATGACCGAGCGTGGCCTCGCCGACCGGCACGCTGATGCCGCGACCGGTGTTGCGCACCGGGGTGCCGCGAGTGAGGCCGTCGGTGGGCTTCATGCAGACCACCCGCACCCGGCTGTCGCCGATCTGCTGGGCGACCTCGGAGACCACCTTGACGTCCTTGCCCCCGATGTTCACGGTCATCTCGAGCGTGGTGTTGATCTCGGGCAGGGCGCCGCGGGGAACTCGACGTCGACCACAGGCCCGGCGATGGCGACCACGCGGCCGTCCTTCAGCTCACGACCCGTCGAGGAAGTTGGGTTCTCGGTGACGGTCATCGGTGTGTCTCCTGTGCGTCAGTGAAGCGATCGGCCATGGTCGAGCCGGTCGAGGTGCTGGTCGAAGAGGTGCTCGGCCATGAGGTGGTCGACGAGGATGTCCTCGGCGTCGCCCTTGCCCTGCTTCAGGGCTTCGGCGCCGCCGACGATCTCCATGATCTCGGTGGTGATGGCGTCCTGGCGGGCGCGGTTCATGATGCGGGTGAGCGTGGCCTTGAGCTCTTCCGCGTTGTCGGTGGCCGACTTCATGGCCCGCTGGCGCGCCGCGTGCTCCGAGGCCGAGGCGTCGAGCAGGGCCGAGTAGATCCGGGCCTCGACGTAGCGGGGAAGGAGCTGATCGAGGATGCCGGTGGGCGACGGCTCGTACTCGAGGTCGGCCGACGGACCGGTCGAGGCGCTGTTGTCTTCTTCGACCTGCAGTGGGAGAAACCGGCGGATCACCGACTCCTGCGAGCCGGCCGAGGCGAAGCGCCAGTAGGCCAGGTCGACCGACACCAGCTCGCCCTCCTCGAAGGGCCTACGCACCGCAGCGGCGATCTCGCGAGCCTGGTCGTAGGTGGGCTGATCGGTGACACCGGTGAACGACGCCTCGATGCGGTACTGGCGGAACTTGAAGTAGTTGAGCGCCTTCGAGCCCACCAGGATGAGGGCGTAGTCGAGGCCCTCGGCCTGACGGGCCTGCACCTCGCGCTCGGCCATGCGGATGATCTGGTTGTTGTAGGCGCCACACAGGCCACGGTCGCTGGTGATCACGACGATGGCAGCCTTGCGGGCGTCGGGGTGGTCGGCGAGCAGCGGGCTGTCCTTGGCGGCACCCGCCTTGACGAGGTCGAGGATGACCGCGGTGATCTCCTCGGAGTAGGGGCGCGCCGCGGCGGCGCGGTCCTGGGCCTTCACCACCCGGGTGGCGGCGATGAGCTCCATGGCGCGCGGTGATCTTCTTCGTGCTCTCGACGCTCTTGATGCGCCGACGAAGGATGCGCTCCTGACCACCTGCCACGGGCTAGCCCTCGTCCTCGGTGCGGTGCACCTCGTCCTCGGGGAGCACGGCCTCGGCCCGGCCACCGGCGCGAC
>CAVPMN010000010.1:0-5776 GCA_963706425.1 uncultured Iamiaceae bacterium | reverse complement strand
GCCGCCACCCCAACGCAGCTCGACGTGATCCGGCTCCGGGCCCGCTCGTGGGCCTTGCTCGGCGCGGCGTCGCTGCTCGGGCTGGTCGCGTTCCTCTGGCCGTTCCTGGCCACGCCGACCGGCACCGAGAACCTGGCCCACGCCACCGACGTGCCCTGGGTGTTCGTGCTGCTGTTGCCCCTGCTGCTCGCCATCGTGGCCAGCGAGCTGGCCGAGGGCAGCATCGACGCCAAGGCCATCGCCCTGCTGGGGGTCCTCGGGGCGTGCGGGGCGGCCCTGCGCCTGCCGGCGGGTGGTGCCGTCGGCTTCGAGCCGGTGTTCTTCCTGCTCATCCCCGCGGGACGGGTGCTCGGTCGCGGGTTCGGGTTCGTCCTCGGTGCGCTCACGCTCTTCGTCGGCGCTCATCACGGGCGGTGTGGGCCCGTGGTTGCCGTTCCAGATGTTCGGCGCCGCGTGGATCGGCTTCTTCGCCGGCTGTCTGCCGCCTGCGAAAGGTCGAGCGGAGCTGTGGCTGCTGGCCGCATACGGTGTCGTGGCATCGCTCGCCTACGGGTTCCTGCTCAACCTCTGGTTCTGGCCGTTCGCCTCGGGTGGCGCGACCAACCTGTCGTTCATCCCGGGCGACCCGGTCACCGAGAACCTGCGTCGGTTCTGGGCGTTCCACCTCGCCACGTCGCTGGGGTTCGACCTGCCCCGAGCGGTGTTCACCGCGGTGTTCGTGTTGGTTGCCGGTCGGGCGGTGCTCGGCGCGCTGCGACGGGTGTCGCGCAAGGCGGCGTTCGGCGCGCGCCGGTGTCGTTCGGCCCGGTCCCCGGCGAGCCGGGGACGATCGGGGCAGTCCCCGTCGAGCCGATCGTTCTCGAACACGAGTGATGCGATGGACCGCGCGGGTCTACGTGACTCGTCCGCTGCCGGCCCCCGGCACGGCGCCGCTCGAGGCGGCCGGTCTGCACGTCGACCAGCACACCGTCGACCAGCCCCCGCCTCGCGAGGAGCTGCTGCGCCGAGTCCGCGAGGCCGATGCCCTGCTGTGCATGCTGACCGAGCGCATCGACGACGACCTGCTCGACGCCGCGCCGCAGCTGCGCGTGGTGGCGAACCTGGCAGTCGGCTACGACAACATCGACGTGCAGGCCGCCACCGACCGCGGGGTGGTGGTGACCAACACGCCCGACGTGCTCACGGAGGCCACCGCCGATCTCACCTGGGCGCTGCTGCTCGCCGCGGCGCGTCGAGTGGGCGAGGGCGACCGGCTCGTGCGATCCGGCCGGTGGGAGGGCTGGAGCCCGACGCAGCTGCTCGGTCTACCCGTCCACGGGGCCACCCTCGGCATCGTCGGCCTCGGGAAGATCGGCGGGGCGGTTGCTCGGCGAGCCTCCGGCTTCGCCATGGACGTGCGCTACCACAACCGCCATCGCGATCGATCGGCTGAGGCCGACACCGGGGCCACCTTCGTCGAGCTCGACGAGTTGTTCGAGACCGCCGACATCGTGTCGCTGCACGCGCCGCTCAACGAGAGCAGCCGCCATCTGGTCGACGCCGCCGCGCTGCGGCGGATGAAGCCGACGGCCCTGCTCGTCAACACCGGGCGCGGCCCGCTCGTCGACGAGGCCGCCCTGGTCGAGGCCCTGCGCGCCGGAGAGATCGCCGGTGCGGCGCTCGACGTGTTCGAGCGAGAGCCGCAGGTCGAGGCGGGGTTGCTGGCGCTCGACCAGGTCGTGCTCTCACCACACCTGGGCTCGGCCACCTCCGCCGCGAGGGCCGCCATGGTGCGCTGCTGTTGCGACAACATCGTGGCGGTGCTCGACGGCCGTCCCGCGCTGACGCCCGTCACCCCACCCGACCCCGACCCTTCGAGGAGCTGAGCGACATGCCCGATGCGGCTCGACCGCTGGCCGACAACCGGCTCGGTGTGATGGTGGCCCAAGCGTTTCCGGGCCCGGGCAACTCCGGCGTCACCGCTCTCGGCGACCCGCCGGCCGACTACCTGTTGGGCCACATCGAGCAGGTGGTCGCGGCGGGCTTCGGCGCCATCGAGGTGACGAGGCTGCTCGATCCCAGCCTGCGGGCCCGGGTGCGCGATCTGGTGGCACCGCTCGAGGTGACCTTCGGCGCCTACGTGACCCAACTGGTCAACGCCGAGGGACTGCACCCCTTCGACCTGGCTCATCCCGACGACGCCCATCGCCGGCGGGCCGTCGACCGCCTCCGCATCTGCCTCGACGAGGCCGGCGAGCTCGGCGCCCGACGCGTGGGTGTGATGTCGGGGCGCGATCCGCTGCTGTTCGACGACACACGCCTTCGACTCCGACGGCTCTGGCTACTCCGGCGACTCTGGCGACTCGGATGGACAACAACGCCGGGCTCGCCATCGCGACGCCTTGGTGCGGTCGCTCGTCGAGCTCGGTGCGGACACCGACGCAGAGATCACGGTGATGGCGTTCGACCGCCAGCCGACACCCACCGAGTTCCCCAACGCGTACAAGGGCGCACTCGTGGGCCCGGCCCACGAGCTGTGCGACGTGGTGGCGGCGGCGCGCGATGCCGGCGCCCGGTCGGTGACCGCGGCGCTCGACACGGCCCACTTCCGCGAGAACGGCGAAGGGGTCGATGCACTCGAGGCCGCACTGCCGCTGCTCGGCTATGTGCACGTCTCCAACTGCGTGGTCGATGCGGCCACCCCCGACGCGGCTACGCGCTGGTGACCGCCACCCTCGTTTCGGGTGTGCCGGATCGGAGATCGGTCTCGATCTGCTGGCCGACCATGTCCGGGTGCTGAACAGTCGTCCGGGGCCCATCGTTTCGAGGTGCGCCCGATCGGCGACGAGGATCCGTGGGCGGTCATCGCAGGTGCCCGCAAGGCGTGGGCGGCGGCGGTGGCGGCCGCCCACGATCGCCCGAGCCGTCGAAGCTGATGCTCACGGGCGGCCGCGTCGCCCGGGCCGTTGCGGATCGCCAGCTTCTCGGCGATCGCCCGCTGGTGGTCGGGCGCCTTGTTGCCCCCGAACTTGAACTTCGCCTGCACCGAGCGGATGTCGAGCTGGAGACCTCGGATGGCGCCCAGCATGCGGCCGTAGGGCGGGGCATCATCCTCGATCGGCGCATGCCCACCCTCGGGCTGGAAGCGAGCCACCTGGCGGCGGAGCAGCGCCGCCTTCGCCCCGTCGTCGTCGATGGGCCGGGCGTGTACTCGCGCCACCACCGCGGCGTAGTAGCTGGTGGGCACGCCGTGCTCTGGCGGCGTGCCGGGGCTCGCGCCCAGCTCGACGGGATGTAGACGAATGGCCCGGTCACCGTGAAGAGCGCCTCGATCCCTGGGCCGATGGCCTTCCAGACCGGGTTGGGGGTGGCCAGGTGGAGCTCGATGCGGTTGGTGCCGTCGAACACGTAGTGGGTGGGCACGACCACGGGGAGATCGTCGACCACCGGGACGATGAGCTGGCCGACCTCTGGCCCGCCAGCAGGTCGCGCCACTCGTGGTCATCGAGGCAGGCGTCGGGCGGCTTGATCAGCACGCCAGCAGGGTGGTCGCGCCACGTGGTTCCGGCAAGCGCGTTCACGATGAACGAGACGGGCGCGGTGCCGTCAGCCTCGGCGACTGGCGCGCCGCCGGGCCTTGGCCGCGTCGTCGGCCAACTGCTCGAACCGCGCCACGGCGTGCTCCGCAGACTGGGTGACCTCGTCGGCCCCGGTGGTGGCCAGCGCGCCGGCGTCGGCCGCCGAGCCGCCGAGCACCACGGGGACGGCCACGGCGCCGTGCAGCGCGGTCACGGCGTCGCGCACGTTGACCAGTTGTCGGGGGTGGTCAGCACAGCCCGACGGCGACCAGACGGTCGGCGCCCGACGCCGTGTCGACGAACGACTGGGCCGGGGTGTCGCCGCCGAGGTCGACGACATCCAGGTTCCGCTGGCGGAGCAGGTCGGCGAAGAGCGCGCTCGGCACGCTGTGGTGATCGCCGGCGGGTGCGCCGACCACGACGGTGCCCTTCGTGCGGCCCGGCCGGCGGAACAACGGCCCGAGTCGCCGATCAGCCGCGACGCGACAGCCGAAGCCTGGTGCTCTTCGGCCACCGACACCCGTCCCGAGGCCCAACCGTCACCGATCGACCACAGGGCAGGGGCGATCACCTCGAGATAGAGCTCGTCGGCATCGACGCCGGAGGCGAGGGCGCCCTGGATCACCGTCCACACGCCGACCTCGTCGCCGCGGACGAGCCGGTCCTCGAGACGCCTCGGGTAGTCGAGGCGTCGCCGGGCGCCCGGTTCGGCCGCCACCGCCGGGCTGCAGCAGCACCAGGATCGCCCGGGTCGACCCGCCATTCGGCGCCGTGCTTGACCGCCGGTAGCCTGCCCGTGCGCACGTAGCGGTACACGGTCATGTAGTGCACG
This sequence comes from uncultured Iamiaceae bacterium, assembly GCA_963706425.1. Lineage (GTDB taxonomy): Bacteria > Actinomycetota > Acidimicrobiia > Acidimicrobiales > Acidimicrobilacustridaceae > CAVPMN01. The sequence continues at coordinate 1,387 of CAVPMN010000010.1, read as the reverse complement.
CCGAGCCGTCGAGCCGCCTCGTCGAGGCTGATCAGGTGGTCATTCGCAGGCAATGGCAGTAACTTAGCACTAAATAGCGGAATGTCCCGTCTCGGGACGAGATAGCGCAATGTCCCGTCTCGAGACGAAAAGATCAGGGCAATGCCCGGTCGGGTGCGCGCCGACCACTCGAGAGCGTAGGTGGACCCGCCGAGGTGATCGCGGATCGCAAGCAGCTCATCCGAGCTGCGTTGGCACCCGGCTCACAGAGCCTGGCCGATCCCGGATGGGACGACGTGCACCTGGTGCCCTCGTCGCTGCCGGAGCGGTCGCTGGCCGACGTCAACCTGAGCACCACCCTGCTCGGTCACCGCCTGGCGGCGCCCATCGTGGTCGTGCCCATGACGGGCGGACGCCCCGACGCCACCGAGCTCAACACGGTGCTCGGCGAAGCGGCCGAGCGCCTCGGGCTGGCCGTCGGTGTGCGGCAGCCAACGTGCCGCGCTCGATCGCCCGATTGCGGCCAACGTTGGCCGGCCGTACGCCGCCGGGCGCCCCACGTGCCCGTGCTGGCCAACATCGGCGCCTGCCAACTGGTTGCCCAGTGCAATCAGCCGCCGCTGTCGGCCGACGACCTCATCACCGTGATCGACATCGTGGCGCGCGACGTGCTGTCGATCCACCTCAACGTCGTGCAGGAGTTGGTGCAACCCGAGGGCGATCGCAACACGGCCGACCTGGCCGCCGCCATCGGCGCGGCGGTGGCCGCCTCGCCCGTACCGGTGCTCGTGAAGGAGACCGGCGCCGGCATGACCCGCGAGACGGCCGAGTTGTTGGCCGACTCGGGTGGCCGGCATCGACGTGGGCGGCGCAGGTGGCGCCAACTTCGCCCGCATCGAAGCCACCCGGGCCGAAGCCAACTCCGATCGCGCGGGCACCGCCGGGGCGGGGTGTTCGGCAACTGGGTGTCCCCCCGCTGCCTCGTTGCTCGAGGTGCGCGACACCCGGCTGCCGGTGGTGGCCACCGGCGGGGTGCGCAACGGGCTCGACGTGGCCAAGGCCCTGGCGCTGGGCGCCCCGCGGTGGGCGTCGGTCGGCTGGCGATCGAGCCGGCCACCCGGCGTGTCGCCGAGCTGGTCCGCTCGCTCGAGCAGCTCATCGACGAGTTGCGCATGGCCTTGTTGCTGAGCGGTGCGGGCCGCATCGACGACCTGCGCCATCAGCCGCCGGTGGTCACCGGGTTCACCCTCGAGTGGGCTCGCCAGCGACACTTGCTCTGACCAAGCTGAACTGATCCCGTTCTGGCGTCCATCGGTGGCGCCCACCGACATGGACGGACGCCAGAACCGAGGTCAGGCGGCGTCGCTCGGCCCACCACGCACCTTCCGCAGCGCCGGCACCCGGGCCC
>CAVPMN010000009.1:0-44162 GCA_963706425.1 uncultured Iamiaceae bacterium | reverse complement strand
CGACCTCGCCGGTGATGGCCATCGCAGCCGGGTCGCTCACATCGACCGTGCGCAGACGGGCTGCACCGGCGTACCAGGTGGCGTCCATCTCGCGCGTGGTCACCCCGCCCAGGGTCTCTTGGCCCATGCCATACGAGTTCGAGAGCAGCAGAACGGTGTTCCCGTCGGCGAGCAGCTGGTCGCCGCCGAATGACTCGAGCGCGAGCGAGCCCACCAGTTGGGGCTGGCCGTCGACGATGCGCACGGCGCGCAGTTGGCCGTCGACCAGGCTGAGCACGACGTCACCATCGGTCTTCACCAGGTCGGGCTCGTCGACGCCCTGCTCCTGGACGTTGGTGCCCGACCATGCCCCGTCGGTCGCGGCACCTGCACTCGCCGTCGCCTCGTCGCCGCCCGTGAACGCCAGCGGGGTGGTGGTCGACGGTGCACCCGACGACTCCATGGCCGCGCTGTCGTCGGCGACGGCTCGGCCCACCGCCGAGAACCGCTCGACCCCGCCGGTGCCCAGGCCCCAGGGCCCCACGGTCTCGGCCGCTACCGCCTGCACCCGCTCTTCGAACGCCTCGCACTCGTCGAAGCGAGTGAGCGCGAAGGCCAGGTCGGCCCGCGCGGGCGATCGGCCGTCGGGCGTGGTGTCCGGCGGCGATGTCCCCTCTGTCGTGGTGCAGGAGGCCAGCAGCGCCAGCCCCCCGATGAGCAGTGCCAGCGGTCGTCGCGCCGATCGGTGCATGTGACTCCTCCTCGGATTCCCCATCCGTCCCGATTGCTGTGACGTCGGTCGCCCCGGCGTGGTTCCCGGCTGTTCAGGTTCCGCCGATCGGTCCGCGGCCCTTGCCGACCACTGATGGTGTTCGTCGAGCCTCTATCGGCGGAAAACGGTAGAAAGGAGAGATGTCCTCTGGCGGGGTCTTCGGCGGTGCGACCTTCGGCGTCGACGACCTGCCCGCGCCCGCCCTCGAGGTCCGTGGTGGCGTGGTGCTCGACGCCAACGTACTGGTCGGCGACGAGATCGGCGTTGATCCGCTGGCGTTGCTCGGCCGACCCCTCGTCGACTTGGTGGCGGTGCGCGATCGGGTGCACGTGACCGCCGCCATCGATCGCTGCGAGCGCGAGGCGGGGGTGCAACGGGTCGACGTCGCCTTTCGGCTCGAGGGCGACCAGGTGAGGTCGGTCCGGCTCCGCCTGCGTCGCCATGCGGTCGACGCGGTGGTCGTGGTGATCGAGGATCGCTCGGGCACACGGCGCCTCAACGCCATGCTCGACGTGCTGGCCGACTCCACGCTCGTCATCGATCCGTCGGGCGTGGTCACGTGGCAGTCCGAGCGCCTCGCGTCGCGCCTGCCCGGCGGGCGGGGCGCCGGGCTGGGGGTGAACCCGATGGAACGGGTGCACCCGGAAGATCTCCCGCGGGTGCTCGACTCGTTCGCTCGGGTGATCAGCACGCCCGGTCACCGCGACAGCTACACGGTGCGCTCCCGTTCGCCCGAGGACGACAACCTGTGGCAGGTGATCGAGCTCACGGGCGTGGGCGCGGTCGACCATCCCGATCTGGGCGGCGTGGTGGTGCAGGTGCGCAACGTCGACGGCGATGAGATGACCGGGTCGGTGGCGCGAACCGGCGGTGGCTACCACTCTCTCGCCGACGCGGCACCGATCGGCATCGTGGTCGACGACCGGCTGGGCGCCACCGTCTATCGCAACCCCGCTGCGCAGGTGCTGCTGGGTGACAGCGCCGATCTCCACAGCGGTCGAGCGTGGCGCGACGTGGCTGATGCCGATGATCGAGCGGCGCTCGACACGATGGTGGCTGCCGCCCTCGAGCGCCAGGCGGTGGGCACCACTGTCGCGGCGTTCGGCGAGGGGCCGAGCACCCGGTGGCTGCGGGTGAAGGTGGCGCCCCATGTGTCGGACCATGGCGATCCCGCCGACGTCGTCGTGGGTGTCATCACCACGCTCGAGGACGTCACCGCGGAGGTCGAGGCCCGGGCCGAGGCCGCCCGCCTCACCCACATGCTCGACGCCACCGCCGACTACGTGGCCGTGTTCCGCCCGTCGGGCGAGATCCTCTACGTGAACCAGAGCACCCGAAGGGCACTCGAGGCCCTCGGTCGGGCCGGTCACGAAGGCAAGCTCTCCGACCTGGTCGAGGAGGGCGCCCGGCGGGCGTTCGTCGCCGACATCATGTCGGCCATCGACGAGTCGAACGTCTGGCGCGGCGAGCTGGTACTGAACATCGCGGCCGACCGGCAGGTGCCCGTGTCGGCATCGGCGGTGTCGCGTCGCGATCGCCACGGCGACCTCGAATGGATCGCCATGCTGGCTCGCGACATCAGCGACCTGAAGGAGGCCGAAGCCAGGCTGCGCCAGCTGGCGACGCGCGACACCCTCACCGGATTGGCCAACCGGGCGCTCGGCAACGACCGCCTCGAGCTGGCCGTGGCCCGTCACCGACGCAAGGCGCACGGGGTGGCCGTGTTGTTCTGCGACCTCGACGGGTTCAAGGCGATCAACGACGCGCACGGGCACGCGGCGGGCGATCGTGTGCTGGCTCAGGTGGCCACGCGCCTGGTGGGCGTCACCCGGGCCGCCGACACGGTCGCTCGCGTCGGCGGCGACGAGTTCCTGGTGGTGTGCGAGGGCTCGACGGAGCGGAAGCGCATGGCCGAGCTGGCGGAACGGGTGATCGCGGCGGTGAGCCAACCGGTGGAGCTCGACGACGGCACGCTGGCGACCGTCGGCATCTCGGTCGGTGTGGCGATGGTGGACGGGACGTTCGAGGCGCTCGATGCCGATCGCCTGCTGATCCTGGCCGACACCGCGATGTACCGGGCCAAGGCCCACGGCGGCAACGGCTATCGCCTGGTCACCGCAACCCCCGAAATCGGTGCGTGAAACAACCCATGCGGTTGTTTCACGCACCGATTTCGGGGCTTTGCGGTGGCGGTGGGGCGCTTCAGGCGGTGGGCATCCAGGCGGGCCGGGCCCCTTCGAAGGTGTCGATGTCGTCGACGTGCTGCAGGGTGATGCCGATGTCGTCGAGGCCCTCGAGGAACCGCTGGCGGGTGGCGTCGTCGAGCGGGAACGTGGTCTCGAGGCCGATCTCCGGAGCGGCGACGGTGCGTGCCGCCACGTCGATGGTGATCTCGAGCGCCGGGTTCTCCTGCACGGCGGCCATCAACCGAGCCGCCTCGTCGGCGGTCACCTGCACGGGCACCAGACCGTTCTTCGTGCAGTTGTTGCGGAAGATGTCGGCGAACCTGGGCGAGATCACGGCCTGGAAGCCGTAGTCGAGGATGGCCCACACCGCGTGCTCGCGCGACGAGCCGGTGCCGAAGTTCTCACCGGCCACCAAGATGTTGGCGCCCGCGTGGTGCGGGTGGTTGAGGACGAAGTCGCGATCGTCGCGCCATTCCGAGAACAGGCCTGCGCCGAACCCGGTGCGCTCGACGCGCTTCAACCAGTCGCTCGGGATGATCTGGTCGGTGTCGACGTCGGAGCGATCGAGGGGGACGGCCGTGCCGCTGACCACGATGACGGGATCCATGGGTGTGCTCCTTGGGGCGAGTGTGTTCGGGCGATCGAGTGGGTGTTCGGTTCAGGCCAGGTCGTCGGGGGTGGCGAACGTGCCGCGCACGGCCGTGGCCGCGGCCACGGCGGGGGACACCAGATGGGTGCGTCCGCCCCGTCCCTGACGGCCCTCGAAGTTGCGATTGCTGGTGGAGGCGGCCCGTTCGCCGGGCGCCAGCTTGTCGGGGTTCATGGCCAGGCACATGGAGCAGCCCGGCTCACGCCAGTCGAAGCCGGCGGCCCGGAAGACCTCGTGGAGGCCTTCGGCCTCGGCCTGGTTCTTCACTGCGAACGAGCCCGGCACCACCATCGCCCGCATCCCGCTCTTCACCTGGTGGCCCTCGACGACCGCAGCTGCGGCCCGCAGGTCTTCTATGCGGCTGTTGGTGCACGACCCGATGAAGACGGTGTCGACCGGCACCTCGCGCATCGGGGTGCCGGCGACGAGGCCCATGTAGTCGAGTGCTCGGGCGGCGGACTCGCGCTGGCTGCTCTCGGTGAAGCTGTCGGGGTCGGGAACGGCACCGGTGATCTCGATGACCTGGGCCGGATTCGTGCCCCACGACACGAACGGCACGAGCGACGAGGCATCGATCGACACCGACTTGTCGAAGGTGGCGGCCTCGTCGGTGGGCAGCGTGCGCCAGTGGTCGAGGGCGGCCTCCCACTGCTTGCCCTTGGGTGCGAACTCACGCCCCTCGAGGTAGGCGTAGGTGGTGTCGTCGGGAGCGATCAGCCCGGCCTTGGCCCCCGCCTCGATCGACATGTTGCACACGGTCATGCGGCCTTCCATCGAGAGGCCGCGGATGGCAGAGCCCCGGTATTCGATGATCGACCCGATGCCGCCACCGGTGCCGATGCGCCCGATGATGGCGAGGATGATGTCCTTGGCCGTCACGCCGGCGGGCAGATCGCCGTCGACGCTGACCGACATGGTGCCGGGTTTGGTCTGGAGCAGTGTCTGGGTGGCGAGGACGTGCTCGACCTCGCTCGTGCCGATGCCGAAGGCGAGTGCGCCGAACGCACCGTGGGTCGACGTGTGGCTGTCGCCGCACACGATGGTCATGCCCGGCTGCGTGCGCCCCTGCTCGGGGCCGATCACGTGCACGATGCCCTGGCCGGGGTGGCCCATCGGATACTCGGTGATGCCGAACTCGGCCGTGTTGGCCCGCAGCACGTCGACCTGCTTGCGCGAGATCGGATCGGCGATGGGCTGGTCGATGTCGGCGGTGGGCACGTTGTGGTCCTCGGTGGCGACCGTGAGATCGGGCCGGCGCACCGTGCGACCGGCGAGCCGCAACCCGTCGAACGCCTGGGGTGAGGTCACCTCGTGGACGAGGTGCAGGTCGATGTAGAGCAGGTCGGGCTCGCCGTCCGCCCGGCGGACCAGGTGCTGGTCCCAGACCTTTTCGCTGAGGGTCTTGGGTTCACTGAGCGTCTGCGGTTGGGCCATGTGTCTCATCCTTGTGTCTCATATAGTGAGACGCTAGTCTCGCCACGTGGAACAGAGTGTAAGCGGCGTCGGCGTGCTCGACAAGGCGGTACGGGTGTTGGGCGAACTCGAGGGAGGGCCTCGCAGCCTGGCCGAGCTCGTCGAGGGCACCGGGCTGTCGAGGGCCACGACCCATCGTCTCGCCGTGGCGCTCGAATCGCACGGGCTGGTGAGGCGCGATGGCGAGGGGCGCTTCGCTCTAGGGGTGAGGCTGGTGGCGCTCGGCCGCGAAGCGGCCGAGGCGATCCCGCTGGCCCGCGCCGCCGAGGCCACGCTGGAGGAACTGCGCAACACGACGGGTGAGAGCGTGCAGCTCTATGTGCGCGAGGGCGACCGGCGCGTGTGCATCGCCGCCCTCGAGTCACCTCACGGGTTGCGCACCATCGTGCCGATGGGCGCAGCGCTGCCCCTCGATGTCGGATCGGCCGGCAAGCTGTTGCGTGCGCCGGTCGGGGCGGCGGTGCGCCCGTGGGTCGAGAGCGTGGGGGAGCGCGAGGCGGGTGTCGCCTCGGTGAGCGCGCCGGTGCTCGATGTCGACGGTCGGGTCGTGGCGGCCGTCAGCGTCTCGGGCCCGGTTGAGCGCACCACCCGGCGACCGGGCCGCAGATACGCCGAGGCGGTGCAAGCGGCGGCTCGGGACATCGAACGCGCCGCCGGCCTCACCCACTGAGGGCCCCCAAGCGGACGAGGCCTGGGTGCCAGCCGTCGTAGGCTCGCGCGTGGTGACCCAGAACCTGGCCGCGATCGACATCGGCACCAACTCGATCCACCTCGTCGTGGCGCGCTTCGGCGAGGGTTCGCAGTTCGAGGTGATCGCGCGCGAGAAGGAGATGGTGCGGCTGGGCTCCGGGTCGGGCGACATGAAAGAGCTCACCGCCGACGCCATCGAGCGCGGCATCGACACGCTGCAGCGGTTCCGTCGAATCGCCGACATCTCCGACGCCAAGGTCTATGCGGTGGCCACGAGTGCAGTACGTGAGGCCGAGAACGCCCAGCTGTTCATCGATCGAGCACGCGACGAGGCAGGTGTCGACGTCGAGATCATCTCCGGGGTGGAGGAGGCCCGCCTCATCCATCTCGGAGTGCTCCAGTCGTTGCCGGTCTTCGACCGTCGCCTGGTGCTGATCGACATCGGCGGGGGTAGCACCGAGATCCTCGTCGGCGAGCGAGGTGACACCGTCACCGCCGGGAGCTTGAAGATCGGGGCCATCAGGTTGACCCGGCGTTTCTTCCGCACCGACCGTCTGCACCCGAGCGCGGTCGACGCCTGCCGTCGCTACATCAGGGCGGGACTGGTGCCCATGGCCCGCGAGGTCAGACGGTTCGGTTTCGAGGTGGCAGTCGGCAGCTCGGGCACCATCGAGGCGGTGGCGTCGATGGCTCATGCCATGCGCATTGATGGGTCGCCACCGCGCACGTTCAACGGGTTCGAGCTGACCCGTCGGGACGTGAAGCAGGTCGTCAAGGCTCTCGTGGGCGCTGACTCGCTCGACGAACGACGTCGCCTTCCGGGGGTCGACCCCACCAGAGCCGACATCCTGCTCGCCGGCGCGCTCATCCTCGAGCAGGCGATGGCCGAGCTCGCCATCGACGCCCTCGTGGTCTCCGACTACGCGTTGCGCGAGGGAGTGTTGCTCGACGCGCTCGCCCGGGAGCGGGGCGCCACGTTGCACCACCTGCAGGACCTTCGCCGACGCAGCGTGCTGCACCTGGTCGAGCTGATGGACGACGACGCCGCGCACTCCCGCCGGGTGGCCGAGCTCGCTCTGCAGATCTTCGACCAGACCAAGCAGTGGCACGGTCTCGACGACTCGGCCCGTGAGATCCTCGAGGCCGGGGTGCTCTTGGCCAACGTCGGCCTGTTCGTGTCGCACAGCGGCCACCACAAGCACAGCTACTACGTGATCCGGAACTCCGACCACCTGTCGGGGTTCACCGACCACGAGATCGAGCTCATTGCGTTGGTGGCGCGTTATCACCGCAAGAGTGCGCCGAAGGCCAAGCACCCCGAGTTCGATGCGCTGCGCTCTCGCGATCAGGAGTTGGTGCGCGCGCTGGCGGGGGTGGCCCGCGTCGCCATCGCCCTCGATCGAACCCATGCCGGTCTGGTCGAGTCGGTCGAGGTGAAGCCCGACGGGAAGGCGGTGCTCTTCGTCGTTCGAGGCCGCCCCGGGGCCGACGTGTCGCTCGAGTTGTTCACCGCGCTCGAGCGCAAGGGCCTGCTCGAAGAGGTCTTCGACCGCCCGATCAGGGTGGAGGAAGCCGAACCGGCGACGACCTGAGCACGACGCTGGCGCACGCGTCGACCAGCGCCTTCGAGAACTGGTCGGGGATGGTGGCGCACGCGTCGTGGCCACCCTCGACGGGATGGACCGTGGTGCCGGGGATGGCGTCGGCCAGCTTCTGCTGACGCACCGGTGGCACCACGAGGTCCTGCCGAGTGAGCACGAGCGCAGTGGGCACGTCGACGTCGCCGATCCACTCGCGCGACGAGAAGCGGCCGATGGCCCGGCCCGCCTCGATGAGCATGCGGAGGTTGTTGCGCTTGGCCTCCCCCCGGGCCCACTGGCCGAGGTCGGAGTCGTCGTAGCGCGACACGAGCACGCGTTCCGCAACCCGTCGGTGCAGCCGCGGAGGGGCGGCGCGGGCCGCAAAGGTGAGACCGGTGACGACGCCCTTCATGGCGCGGTCACCCGCGCCGCCGCCGACGAAGTTGCGTGCGGTGGCGCAGAACACCAGACCACTCACCAGCGAGCGATGGCGTCGCCACATGAGGGACGCGATCGGCCCACCCATCGAATAGCCGGCGGCGATGACCTGGTCGATGCCGAGCACCTCGCACAGGGCAGCGGCATCGTCGGCGCAGTCCTCGAGCCGGAACGGCTGGTTGGTCGACATGCCGTGGCCGTGCCCGCGGTGGTCGATCGCGACCACGTTGAACGTGCGGCGCAGCGGCGTGTATGCGGCGAACCAATTGAGCGCCGAGTTCGCGGTCCAGCCGTGCAGGAGCAGCACCGTGGGTGCGTCGGGCGGACCGTCGGCCACTCGGTAGAACGTGGTGCCGCGACCAGGCAGGTCGATGGCGCGACCGGCGGGCAGATCAGGCGGAGGGAACGCCTTCATCGAGGAGTGGTCAACGCTCGATGTCGACGACCTCGACCTTGAGCATGCCCCCTGGCGCCTCGAAGTCGACAACGTCACCCACACTCGTGCCCATGAGGGCCTGCCCCAATGGTGACCCGGGTGAGATCACCTCGACGTCGTCCCGTCGCTCCTCGATCGAGCCGATGAGATAGCGCTCGGGCTCGTCGTCGCCCTCGTAGCAGATGGCCACCACCGAGCCTGCTTGCACCAGGTCGGACTCACCCGCCTCGACGATCTCGGCCGACTCGAGCACGGCGGCCAGATGGCGGATGCGGGCCTCCATCTTGCCCTGCTCCTCCTTGGCGGCGTGGTAGTCGCCGTTCTCGGAGAGGTCACCCAGCTCTCGGGCGGCCTGGATCTTGCGGGCGATGTCGGTGCGCCCGTGGGTGGTCAGCTCCTCGTGCTCGGCCTTCAGCCGGTCGAAGGTGGCCTGGGAGAGGTGATGGGTGTCCGACACGGTTCGAATGCTAGTGCCCCGATCGCAGACGTTTGCACCGTCCCAACGGGGTCATCAGGGGCGGCGGGAGACCGAAAGATCGGTGGTGAGGCTCTGGTCGAGCTCCTCTTCGCCTGAGCCGTCGTCGACCAGGAACGACTGCTCGGCGCGGGACGTGGACCGCCCCTCCACCGGCAGCAGGCTGGCGGGCTCGATGACCACCCTTCCGTCCCCACCGATCGTCGCCGACACCACCTCCATCGAGACGGTGCGGCCTTCGAGCGTCGGCTCGGCGATCTGTCCCGGAGTGATCGTGCCGCCGAACGAGATCGCCAACTCGATGCGGGTGTCGTCGACGGCGATCACGGTGTAGGTCTGCACGAGCTGTTCGGGGGCTCCGAAGCCGTCGACCGGGCGCGACGCGGAGGTCCACGATGCTCCGACGCCGATCGGCTGGTCGGGGAACGGCGTCGACATCTGCCGGATCGACTGCTCCATCTGCTGGAAGACGTCGGCGACGCCCTCGTCGAGATCGGCAGGCGCCTCGAGGTCGAAGCTCAGGATCTCGCCTTGGGCGTTGTAGATGACCGAGCCGCTGGTGCCGTCCATGGTGGCGAGACGATCGGCGATGGCCGGGTCGGCGGCGGTGTCGTCGACTAGGCGGAAGCTCTCGTAGACGAACTCGCTGCGGATGGTGCCGGGGTTCTGGCCCGCCGACGCGGTGAGCGACAGATCGAGCGCGACCTGGGGTGTGGGCGACGCCGGCACGACCGTGCCCCCCACCGACTGCTCGAGGGTCAGGTCCATCACCATCGTGAGGCGGGTGGTGACGGGCGAGTCGGGGGCGGCGTAGCCGAAGTCGACCAGGGGCGGCGTGCCCGCATCGATCAACGTGATGCCGTCGGGCACCGTCGACACGGTGGTGGACGAGGTCGTGTCGTCGCTGTCGCCGCAACCGGTGAGGGCGATGGCAGCCACGAACGCCGTGGCGGCGAGCGTCGCCCACCACCGTCGGGCAGGTGTCGATCGGTGTGGCCGGGCGCCTCCCATCGGGCGAACCGTACCGGTTGTCTCCTCGTCGGTCGGGTCCCGCAGGGGTGGTCGCGGCTCAACCGGGTTGAAAACGGGGCTGGGGCAGAGCACACTGGCACGCAGTGTCTTTCATCCCGGCCGCCGTAATCATCATCGTGTAGCGCATGCCGCCGTTGCGGCATGCGCTTCTGACCGTCCACCCCCGGTGGGCGGTTTTCTCGTTCTAGGGCGCTGTTCGTCACCGACGGCCAGGCCCATCACCAGGATGGCCCGTGCATCCGCACAGGCCAGGCGACAGCAAGTGAACGCAAGCGACAGGAACCGACAGGAGCAGGTGTGAGTCACAGGATCGGAGTCATCGGAGGCGACGGGATCGGACCCGAGGTCATCACCGAGGCGTTGAAGGTCGTGAGTGCGTCCGGTGTGCAACTCGAAACCGTCGACTACGACCTGGGTGGGGCGCGCTACCTGCGCGATGGCACGGTGCTGCCCGACGAGGTGGTCGACGAGTGGCGGGGCCTCGACGCCCTGTTGCTGGGCGCGGTCGGCACGCCCGACGTGCCGCCGGGCCTCATCGAGCGCGGGCTGCTCCTGAAGATGCGCTTCGATCTCGACCTCTACGTGAACCAACGGCCGTTCGTCGAGCCCGGCGGCCGGCACGACTTCATCGTGATCCGCGAGAACACCGAGGGCACCTACGCCGGCGAGGGCGGGTTCCTCCGCAAGGGCACACCCAACGAGATCGCCACGCAGGGCTCGGTGAACACACGGTTCGGCGTCGAGCGGTGCGTCCGCTACGCGTTCGAGCTGGCCGCCTCGCGCCCGAAGAAGCACCTCACACTGGTGCACAAGACCAACGTGTTGACCTTCGCCGGCGACCTCTGGGAGCGCACCTTCAACGAGGTGGCCGCCGAGTACCCAGGCATCACCACGGCCTACAACCACGTCGACGCAGCCTGCATCTACTTCGTCGAGTCGCCCGAGCGCTACGACGTCATCGTCACCGACAACCTCTTCGGCGACATCCTCACCGACCTCGGTGGTGCCGTATCGGGCGGCATCGGGTTCGCCTCGTCGGGCAATCTCAATCCCGACCGCACCGGCCCGTCGATGTTCGAGCCCGTACACGGCTCGGCCCCTGACATCGCCGGCCAGCAGAAAGCGAACCCCGTCGCCGCCATCCTCTCGGCGGCCATGATGCTCGAGTTCCTCGGCGAGCCCGACGCGGCCGCCCGAATCCGCAAAGCTTGCGCCGACGCGTCGGTGCTCGATGGTTCCACCAGCGACATCGGCGACGCGATCGCCGCCCGAGTCTGAGTACGAGATCGAAGGGAAGATCCACGATGCCCATCACCCCGACCGAGAAGATCTGGTTCAACGGCGAGCTCATCCCGTGGGACGAGGCCAAGATCCACGTGCTCACCCACTCCCTGCACTACGGCATGGGCGTGTTCGAAGGCATCCGTGCCTACGAGACCGACAGCGGCCCGGCCGTGTTCCGGCTGACCGAGCACATGGAGCGCCTGCACGACAGCGCCAAGATCATGATGATGGAGCTGCCCTACACCGTGGCCGAGCTGGTCGAGGCGACCCGTGAGACCGTGCGGGCGTCGGGCCTGCCGTCGTGCTACATCCGCCCGATCGCCTACTACGGCTACGGCGAGATGGGCCTCAACACGCTGCCGTGCAAGGTCGACGTGGCCATCGCCTGCTGGCCGTGGGGTGCCTACCTCGGCGACGACGCGGCCACCAAAGGCGTGCGCATGAAGGTGTCGTCGTGGACCCGCCACGACCACAACTCGATGCCCCCGCTCGCCAAGACCACCGGCAACTACGTCAACTCGTCGCTGGCCAAGGTCGAGGCCCTCAAGGCCGGCTACGACGAGGCCATCATGCTCAACCCGCTCGGCTTCGTCAGCGAGTGCACCGGCGAGAACATCTTCGTGGCTCGTCAGGGCGCGCTCATCACGCCTCCGACGTCGGCCGGCGCGCTGCGCGGCATCACCCAGGACTCGGTGATGACGATCGCGGCCGACCTCGGCTTCGAGGTGCGCATCGACGACATCTCGCGCAGCGACCTCTACGTGGCCGAGGAGATGTTCGTGTGTGGCACCGCGGCCGAGGTCAGCGCGGTGAACTCGGTCGACGACCGTGTGCTGCCCTGCCCCGGGCCCATGACCACCGCCATCGCCAGCGAGTACGCCAAGGCGGTCCGCGGCAAGGTCGATCGCTACAAGGACTGGCTCGAACATGCCTGATCCTGCGGTATCCGCCGCCGATCCCGCGCGCCGGCGTCCGCCGTCGGCGCCCACCAGGGTCGAGATCTTCGACACCACGTTGCGCGACGGCGCCCAGTTCGAGGGCATCTCGCTCACCGTCGACGACAAGTTGCGCATCGCCGAGCAGCTCGACTGGCTGGGCGTGCGCTGGATCGAAGGCGGCTATCCGCAGGCCAATCCGAAAGACGAGGAGTTCTTCCGGCGCGCCCCGAGCGAGCTCAAGCTCGACACCGCCGATCTGGTTGCGTTCGGCTCGACCCGTCGGCCGGCAGGCAAGGTCGACGTCGATCCCACCCTCCAGGCGCTGGTCGCCGCCGAGACCTCCACCGTGTGCATCGTCGGCAAGTCGTGGGACTTCCACGTCACCGAGGCGTTGCAGACCTCGCTCGACGAGGGTGTCGCCATGGTCGGCGACTCGGTGCGCTTCCTCAAGGCCGCCGGTCGCCGGGTGTTCTTCGACGCGGAGCACTTCTTCGACGGCTACCGGGCCAACCCCGAGTACGCGCTACGCGTCCTCGAGGCCGCCGCGAGCAACGGGGTCGACTGCCTGGTGCTCTGCGACACCAACGGCGGTTCGCTGCCCCACGAGGTGCAGGCGGCCACGGCCGAGATCGTCGCCCACTTCTCCGACGTGCCGATCGGCATCCACACCCAGAACGACAGCGGCTGCGCGGTCGCCAACTCGATCGCGGCCGTCGTGGGCGGAGCCACCCAGGTGCAGGGCACCATCAACGGCTACGGCGAGCGCACGGGCAACGCCAACCTCATGACCGTCATCCCCGATCTCACCCTGAAGCTCGGCATCGAGACGTTGCCCGAGGGCCGACTCGAACGGCTCACGCTGGTGAGCCACCACGTGGCCGAGCTGGTCAACCTGCCTCCACTGCCCTCGGACCCCTTCGTGGGTACCTCCGCGTTCGCGCACAAAGGGGGCCTGCACACGTCGGCGCTCGGACGGGCGGGCGGCGCCACTTACGAGCACATCGATCCGGAGCTGGTGGGCAACCACACCCGTGTGCTGGTGTCCGACCTGGGTGGTCGGGCGGGCATGGCCATCAAAGCCGACGAGCTGGGCGTCGCCCTCGACGACCAGGCCATCGCCGTGCTCAGCGACGAGCTCAAGCAGCTCGAGTCGAGGGGCTGGCTGTTCGAGGCCGCCGACGCCTCGCTCAAGCTGCTCATGCTGAAGGCCGCCGGCTGGAAGCACGAGTTCTTCGAGGTCGAGGCCTATCGGGTGTCGAGCTATCACCGCGAAGGGCCGGTGATGCCCACCGGCGAGATCGAGATCGCCACCGAAGCCACCATCAAGCTGTGGGTGGGCGACGAGCGCATCGCTGCGGTGGGCGAGGGCAACGGTCCGGTGAACGCCCTCGACGTGGCGTTGCGGCGGGCGCTCAACGGTCGCTATCCCGCGCTCGAGCGCATCCACCTGACCGACTTCAAGGTGCGCGTGCTCGACGGCATCGCCGCCACCGGCTCCGTCGTGCGGGTGCTCATCGACTCGACCAACGGCGACCAGTCGTGGACCACCGTGGGTGTGAGCGAGAACATCATCGAGGCGTCGTGGCAGGCGCTGGTCGACTCCATCGTGTTCGGGTTGTTGCAGAGCCAGGGCTCGTGAACCTGGTCGCCCACCTGGTCGTGGCCGAGCGCCTCACCGGGTTAGGGGCCGACGCCGACGAGATGCTGGGTGCGGTGCTGCCCGATCTGGCGCCCATGGCTGGGTTGCGTTTCGACAAGCCCGCCCTGCCCGAGGGGGTGCGCGCGGGGGTGGCGATCCACCACCAGACCGATGCTCGCTTCCACGCCCACCCTCGCTTCGTGGCGGCGGTGCGCGACGACGTGGCCGCGTTGCTGTCGGCCGGGGTGTCGAGGGGCGCATCGCGTGCCAGCGCGCATGTGGGGTTCGAGCTGCTGCTCGACGGCGTGCTGCTCGAAGACGATCGCGTGCGGGCGTCGGTCGGCGTGTTGGTCGATTCGCTCGACGTCGACCGATTGGGTCCGTTGGCGCCTGGCGAGGTCGACAAGTGGTCGAGGCTCTTCGCCGCGGCATGCGCGGCGGTCGGTTGACCGAGGCGTACGGCTCCGCCGAGGCAGTGGCCGACCGGCTCGAGGTGGTGCTGTCCCGTCGCCCACGCCTGGCGCTCGATCCAACTGCCCGGCCGGCGCTGGTGAGCCGCCTCGAGGTCCGTCGCACCTCCGTGCTTCGCGACAGTCGCCAGATCGTCGAGCAGGTCACCGGGTCGGTGCGTGACGATTCCGGCTGGCCAGGTCGCGCCGCGTAGGCTCGGTCGACATGGCCGCCCCCGAGTACGTCCCGAAGCCGAAGGACGAGAGCACCCGCACCTACGAGTCGCCGCCCTGGAGCCCGGACGGCTGGGTGGCCGACCGGCCCGCCGATCTCGGCGGCCCCCAACCCCTCGGTCCGCGCATGGGCTATCCCGGCCCCGATCAGGGTTATGCGCTGAAGCTGGCGCGCCGCTTCGAGGGCAGCCTGGTGCTCACCCCGGGCGAGGACGAGGCCGACGCCATCGCAGGCTGTCTCGCCGTGGCCAGCAAGCGGGCCTCGCTGTTCGGGCGGGCGCCGGTGATCCACGACCTCACGGTGGCGTTCACGATCTGGGGCTATCTCTCCGAGGCCGATCCCGAGCTGGTGCGGCTGCGCCGCAAGTACTTCCAGGGTGTGGCCAACGCGCATCACTATTCGGAGCGCCGGCGCATCGCCGACGTGGTGCCGGCCTCCGCACTGCAGATGTCCACCGAGCTCATCGCCCGCCTGGCCGAATCCGATCCGCGCCGAGAGAAGATCCTCCGCCGACGTCAACCGGCGAACAACGCGCCGGCGTCGGACGTCTCCGCGACCTGAGCGGTGCAGACCACGCGGGTCACGCTCGACACCGAACGCTGGGGCGCGCTCACGTTCGACGTGTTGGTCGACGGGCCTGCCGACGGCGAGCCGGTCATCCTCCTCCACGGCTTTCCGCAGACGGCCCGCGCCTGGCGCCATCAGATCGAGGCGCTGGCGGCGGCCGGCTATCGGGTGATCGCGCCCGACCAGCGGGGCTACTCACCCGATGCCCGACCGTCCGACGTGGCGGCCTACGCCACCCTCGAACTGGTGGGCGACGTGCTGGCGCTGGCCGATGCGCTCTCGGTCGACTCGTTCCACCTCGTCGGGCACGACTGGGGTGCGGCGGTCGCCTGGCAGGTCGCCGGGCGTCACGCCGACCGGGTGCGCTCGCTGACCATTCTGTCAGTGCCGCACCCTCGTGCGTTCGGGGCTGCGCTCAGCCCGGAGGCCAGCGGCGAGCAGGCGCAGCGATCGAGCTACATCGCCATGTTCCAGGCAGAGGGCGCCGAGCACGGCATGTTGGCCAACGATGCCGTGGGGCTGCGGCTCATCTACCTCGGCAGTGGGCTGACCGAGGAGGAGGCCGAGCCGTACCGCGAGGCCCTCGGCACCCCGGAGGCGCTCGGGGCGGCGCTCAACTGGTATCGAGCAGCCGATCTCACCTACGTCACCGACCTCGGCCCGATCACGTCGCCCACCCTCTACGTGTGGAGCACCGAGGACCCCGCGCTCGGTCGCGAGGCTGCGGAAGCCACCGGCGACTGCGTCGAGGGTCCCTACACGTTCGTGGTGCTCGACGGCGTCGACCACTGGATCGGCGAGCACGCCCCCGACGAGACCAACCGCCTCCTGCTCGAGCACCTGCGCTCGGTTAGCTCCGGCGGCTGACCCGCCGCGCCCGAAACCTTGAACTGTTCACCCAGGAGGCCGGAAAACGGCGTTCTCGGTGAACAGTTCGGATTCGAACGTTGAACTGTTCACCCAGGAGGCCGGAAAACGGCGTTCTCGGTGAACAGTTCGGGGGTGGGGCGCACGGGGGTCAGGCGCGGATGTCGACGGGGGTGCCGGCCGGCAACGTCTCGGCCAGCATGGTCACCACGTCGTTGGGCATGCGGATGCAGCCGTTGGACGCCTTCGACCCGATGAGGCCCGGGTTGTTCGTGCCGTGGAAGGCGATGACCGGCAGACCACCGTCGAACAGGTCGAGCGCCTCGGAGTAGAAGCTGGTGGCCAGCACCCACGGGCCGAAGGCGCCTCCGGCGTAGGACTGCGGCACCTTCTCGGAGATGTAGAGCCGCCCGACGGGCGTGGGGGTGGAGTCGGTGCCGATGACCACCTGAGTCTCGGCGATGAGCTCTTCGCCGTTCCACATCCGCAGCGTGAAGTCGGACAGGGTGAGCTCGCCGTGGAACTGATGCGCGGCGACGGTGACGTCGGAGGCCCGCACCCATCCCTCCTGGCCGTTCGGCCGGGCGGGGATCTTGACCTTCACCCACTGGTCGTCGCGTTCGGTGACCACCATGGTGAGCGGGTTGCCGAAGTAGGTGGGGTTGTCGTAGGACCAGCCGGTGAACGTGGCCCGCACCCCGGCGGAGTTGAGATCGAAGCGGGGGATGGGCGCCAGCCCGCCGCTGGGGGTGGCCGTCGGTGGCTCCTGGGCCGGTTCGATCGGCTCGGCCGTGGCGTCGGGCTTCTGGGCGAAGACCTCGAGGGTGGCCCCGTTGGCCGTGACGGTCTCGGTGGTGTGGTCGGGTACGGGCGCCGTCGTGGTGGTGGTGGGCTGCAGCTGGTCGGACCGCAGCTGGAACCCGTCGCCGGCGTCGCTGGAGGTGGCGCAGGCGGTGGCCGCCGCGAGGACGAGCGCCACGACGAGGGCGAGGGAGCGGACCCGTCCGCGGGGGAGGTGGGGGCTTCGAGTCGGCATCGGCGCGCAATCGTACCTGGAGGGACGACCAGTAGCATCGGCGAGGTGACCACCTCACCCATCAGGGTGCGCTTCGCCCCGGCGCCCACCGGCTATCTGCACATCGGCGGCGCCCGCACGGCGCTGTTCAACTGGCTCTTCGCCCGCCAGCAGGGCGGCGAGCTGGTGCTGCGCATCGAGGACACCGACGCCGAGCGCACCCGCCGTGAGCTCATCGAGGTGATCTACCGGGCTCTCGAATGGCTGGGGATCGACTGGGACGGCGAGCCGGTCCACCAGTCCGACCGGGGCGATCTCTACCAGGCGGCGGCCGAGAAGTTGCTGGCGTCGGGCCACGCCTACTGGTGCGACTGCGCGCCCGACGACGTGAAGGCGCGGGCCGAGGCGCGTGGCGGCAAGCCGGGCTACGACGCGTTCTGTCGTGATCGGGCGCTCGGGCCCGGTGAGGGTCGGGTGGTGCGTTTCCGCACGCCCGACGAGGGCTCGACGGCGTTCGACGACGAGATCCGGGGCCACATCTCCTTCGAGAACGCCGATCTCGAAGACTTCGTGATCGTGCGCTCCACCGGCGTGCCGATGTTCCTGCTCGCCAACGCGGTCGACGACGCCGACCTCGGCATCACCCACATCGTCCGCGGCGAAGATCTCATCAACGTCACGCCCAAGGTGTTGTTGCTGCGCGCCGCGTTGGGGGTGCACGACGTGCCCGTGTTCGCCCACCTGCCGCTGATCGTCAACGAGAAGCGCCAGAAGCTCTCGAAGCGGCGCGACGACGTGTCGATGGGCGACTACATCGAGCGGGGCTACCTGCCCGAGGCGATGCGCAACTACCTCGCCACGTTGGGGTGGGGTGCGCCCGACGGGGTCGAGATCCGACCGATCGCCGAGATCATCGAGCTGTTCCGGCTCGACCACGTCAACAAGGCCAGCGCCTTCTTCGACCTGAAGAAGCTCAACCACTTCAACGGCGAGTACATCCGGGCCCTGCCGGTGCCCGAGTTCGTCGACCGATCGACCCACTGGATCACCGGTCCCGACACGCCGTGGCCGGCCGAGCGCTTCGACGCCAAGGTGTTCGAGCAGTTGGCGCCGGTGGTGCAGACGCGGGTCGATCGCCTGGCCGAGATCCCCGACGCGGTCGACTTCGCGTTCGTCGCACGATCCTCTTGTCGACGACGAGTCGTGGCAGAAGGCCATGCTCAAGAGCCCTGATCTGGCCACCGCCATGCTCGACGGCGTGATCGACGCGTTCGCCACGGCCGAGTGGGACAGCGACACGCTGATGACCGTCATCGGCGACATCGGCGAGCAGCTCACCATGCCGAGAAAGGCCCGTCAGCTGCCCGTGCGGGTGGCGCTCACCGGGCGCGATCGGGGCATCCCGCTCGGCGACATCCTCGACGTGCTGGGGCGCGACGAGACGCTGCGACGGTTGCAGGCGGCTCGCGCCCGTCTCTGATCATGCTGCGCATGGTGTTGCGCTGGACGCTTCGGATCGGAGCCGCGCTCGTCGCGTTGCTCGTGCTGTACCTCGGCGTCACCTTCGGGCAGGTCTGGTGGGCGTCGCGCCAGGACCAGGCGGCCCCGGCCAGCGCCATCGTGGTGATGGGAGCGGCGCAGTGGGATGGTCGTCCGTCGCCGGTGCTCAAGGCGCGGCTCGATCACGCCGTCGAGCTGTGGGAGCAGGGTCATGCCGACCACATCATCGTCACCGGTGGCAAGCAGGTCGGTGACCGGGTGACCCAGGGGTTCACGGGCTACGACTACCTGCGCGAGCAGGGGGTGCCCGAAGAGGTGATCCGTGTGGAGGTGGAGGGCACCGACAGCTACGAGGAGCTGTCGGCGTCGGCGGTGATCCTGCGCAACGAGGGCCTCGCGCCGGAGGTGCTGGTGGTGTCGGACCCCTACCACGCGCTGCGGGTGACCCAGATCGCCGACGAGGTGGGGCTGCGGGCTTGGGTGTCGCCCACCGAGTCGTCGTCGTCGCTCAACTCGCTGGCTCGCGAGACGTTGGCCGTGGCGGCCGGGCGCATCGTGGGCTACCGGCGGCTGTCGAACTTCGGCTGACCGGGTGGCTCGGGCGTGGGCCGCCTCGGTAGCATGTCGCTTCGGCTCTCCGGGGCCTTCCCCTCCGGGGGCCATCCTTCGGGGGTGGTGTAATTGGCAACACAGCAGGTTCTGATCCTGCCTTTGGGGGTTCGAGTCCTCCCCCCGAGCAACGTGGAACGAGCGAAGCCCCAGGCCGATGGCCTGGGGCTTCTGCGTGAATCGCCGCTGCCCGCTCATCCGCGACGGATATCCCGAGGCATCCAGGTGGCGGTAACGGAGGTTTGACGCCGCGCCCGGACTCTTGGTGGGCATGGCTGGTCATGACCGCCACCGACCGGCCGATGGAATGAAGTGCAGCCGACGGACGTGGTCACCGACTCTCCGATTCAGGAGGCGCGAAGCCGGATCGTGCTGGTTCTCGTCATCGTGGGCGTCGCCTGTGCCGTGCTCGGCGGCGTGATGGCCGGACGCGTGCTGGCGAAGCCGTTCTTCGAGCCCGCCGAGCAGGTGCCGGGCACGATCTCGATGACGCTCGACGAGGGCACCTATCTGGTGTTCGAGCGCCGCGGAAGCAATCGGAGCTACGGGCCGGTCACCGTGTCGAACCGCGATGCCGTCCGCGTCGACCCGGGCGACGTGTCGGTCGTCGGGCCAGCGGGACCGCTCGACACCTCGTGGGCGTCGGTGAGCGAGACGCTCACCGCGGCTCGGCCGTCTACACCGGAGTGGTCGAGTTCGAGGTTCCCGACGGAGGGCCCCACCAGATCACGGTCGCCGGCGCTTCGGGCGAAGTGATCGTCGCGGCGAGCTGTTCGAGAGCTTCCGGGCGGTCGTGGGGTGGGTGGTCATCTTCGGGCTCGGGATCCTGATGGTCGCCCTGGCCGCCGTGATTGCCGTCGTCCGTGCCATCCGGCGCGGCCGCCGCGCCTCTCCGATGCGACCACCGCCTCCATCGTCCCCACTGCCCTGGTCACCACACCCGCCCGCACCACCGACCCCGCCGGCGCGTTCTCCTAGCCTTCGGCGCATGACCAATCGTGCCTATCGGGTCGAGGCCGTGCCGTGGGACGGCCACGAGCTCGGCGCTCGACATCTCGAGGAGCAGCTCAACGAGTGGGCGGCCGATGGCTGGGAGGTGGTGTCGATCCTGCCCACCACCGCCGGCACGTCGATCCGCTCACTCGTATCAGCCGCCGCCTCGGCTGATACCACCGAGTTCGCCGTGGTCCTGCGACGGGCCTGAGCGAACCCGCTCGGCCGCCAGCCGGATCGGCGGACAGCTCGGTCAGTCCTTGTCGAAGCCCTCGTAGGCCTGGAAGTCGAAGTCGTCGCCGTCGCCGCTGTGGCCGTAGTCGCGGCGGCGCTTCATGGCGGCCATGCCGACGACGACACAGAGGATGGCGATGGCGGCAAAGGCAGCGAGTCCGACGTACATGACGGTCACCCTAGTGGTCGTCGTCGATCCAACCCGATCGATCCGTGCGGCGCCGTGAGGAAACGGCGAGGATGGCCAGGTATGGCTGATCAGTCGACCACCGCCGGACTGCCGGTCGCCACCCCGTGGTTCGTCCAGCAACGAGTCGACGACGGCATCACCCTCATCACCGAGCCGCACGTCCACCCGCTGCTGCGCTGCAACGTGTGGCACGTCCGAGGCCGCGATCGAGACCTGGTCATCGACACGGCACTGGGTCTCGCCCCTCTCGCGCGGCTGGTCGACCACGAGATCGGCCACGCGGTCCTCGCGGTCGCCACCCACACCCATGCCGATCACATCGGCGGCCTGCACGAGTTCAGCGAGCGGGCCGTGCACCGAGCCGAGGCGGAGGTGCTCGACGCGCCCTCGCTGTCGACGATCGTGTCCGAGCATTTCGGCGAGACCGTGCTCGCGCCCTATCGCGACGCTGGCTACGACATCCCCGATCTGATGATCGATGCGGTGCCGGCGCCGGGCCTGCCGACCGTCGACGAGATCCCTGCCGCCGTGGCGACTCGAGTGCTCGATGACGGCGACGTGGTGTCGTGCGGCGATCGCACCTTCGAGGTGCTGCACCTGCCCGGCCACTCTCCGGGCAGCATGGGTTTGTGGGAGGCGGCCACCGGCACGCTGTTCTCCGGCGACGCGGTCTACGACGGCCCCCTGCTCGATGAGCTCGACGGATCCGACCTCGACGACTACGTCGTCACCATGCGTCGGCTGCGAGAGCTGCCGGTCACCGTCGTCCATGGCGGCCACGAGCCGAGCTTCGGGCGGGAGCGCCTGGTCGAGCTCTGCGACGCCTATCTCGCCCGTCACGTTTGACGGGCCCTGTGGCCCGTGCCCGACCCACTCCCAGCAGGTAGGGGGCACTCAGGCACGGGTTGAGGGATAGACGCTTCCCGGCCCGCTCCAGTTCCCGCGACCTCGCGTGCGGCCGCTACAGTGATGCGGCTCACCTGCCCCGTTCGTCTAGCGGCCTAGGACACCGGCCTCTCACGCCGGCAACACGGGTTCAAATCCCGTACGGGGTACCACCCTCCAGCACCCTGCGTGGCGACCACTTCCCCCTCCGGGATTGTCTTGCTACCTTGCTGTGATGGGTTTCGCTCGATGGCGGGCGCAGCGACGCCAGCTTCCAATCGCTGCGGACGTGGGGGACACGGCCGACTTCCTCGTCGCGCCCACCGAATTCGTGGCTGCGCCCGACGACGGTGAGCCGGCCGAGGGCCCAGTGGTGCGTTCCTTCGGCCGCCCGGCGCGCCGGTCCGGCTCGGCTGGCTCGGCGCCCATCAGCGACGCCGACTTCGAGGCGTCGCTCGTGCTCGACCACGAATTCGACGAGCTCGACGAGCTGGTCGACGACGACCCCGAGACCTTCTCCACCTGGGTGGCCGAGGCGGCTGAGTCGGTGGCGGTCGATCCTGCGCCCGAGCCAGAGCTGGTGGTCGAGCTCGACCTCGACCTCGAGCTCGAGCCGATCGACGAGGCACCGGAATCGTCCGAACCCCTCGACGATCCCGAGGTGACCGAGCCGGCGGCCGCGATGGCGGCGGCGAACGGCGAGGAGACCGAAGCCGGCTTCCATTTCGAGATGGTCGCCGCACTGGTCGAAGCCCAGGCCGAGGCCGACGCGCAGGCCGAGGCCGAAGCGACCGCGGCTGCCGCGTCGGCCGTGAACGCCACGATCGAGCCGACCAAGGGCCGTGAGCCGATCATCGTGCCCGGCGTGCTCGCCGCCATGTGGCCGTCACCCGACGACGGGCCTCGCGACGCCGATGCCGCCGAGCTCTCGAAGCTGCTCTTCCCCGAACACGGTGGCGCCGGCGACCGCCTGGTGCACTGACGCGTTGTTCGGACCGGTCAGGCCAGCTCAGGGGTGATCGGCTGACCGACCACCACGTCTTTGTTGAGGGTGGCGCGGTCCTTCACGACCTGGCCGGACACGAGCACATACTCGATGCCCACCGATTCCTGCGCGGGATCGGCGATGGTCGAGCGGTCGCCCACCGTCGCGGGATCGAAGATGGTGATGTCGGCGTCGGCACCCATCTGCAGCCGACCCTTGCGGCGCATCGCCGGCACCCGCGCTTCTAGGCGTCTGCGCCGGGACGATGGTCATCTTCGCAAGCGCGTCGGGCAGCGAGATCACACTCTCGTCACGTACGTAGCGGCCGAGCG
Organism: uncultured Iamiaceae bacterium; assembly: GCA_963706425.1. GTDB lineage: Bacteria > Actinomycetota > Acidimicrobiia > Acidimicrobiales > Acidimicrobilacustridaceae > CAVPMN01. The sequence goes on along the minus strand of CAVPMN010000009.1, from coordinate 21,730 downwards.
TGCGGCTGAAGCAGCCCGTGCACCGGGGATGGTTGTTGTCGCCGGGCTCGAGGATGCCGTCGCTGCCGATCATCACCCACGGCACCGCAAGGGCGGCCCGCACGTCCTGCTCGGGGATGGCGTGGGCGGCCACCAGCGTGTTGTCGGCCTGGTAACGGGCGAACGTCGACTCGGTGAGTCGCTCGCCGGTGCCGGCCACCTCGAGATCGCCGTAGTCGATGCCGAAGCGCTCCTGCCATCCGGGTGCGAAGCGCTGCGACGCCAGCGTCGTGGCCCAGAAGTCGTAGGGATACATGCATGCGGTCACGTCGATACCGCGCGACCGGGCGGCCTCGAGCTTGGCGAAGGCATCGCCCATCACATGGGTGGCCATGCTCGTGATGTGATCGATGTGCACCGCCACGCCAGTGTCGTCGGCCACGCGCAACAACTCGTCGACGGCCGCCAGGCTGCCCTCCTCGGGTGTGCCGGGGCTGGAGTAGCGGATGTGCGAGAACAGCGGCAGGCCGTATTGGGCGGCGACCTGAGCCAGCGCGGTGATCTCCTCTGCGGTGACCCACGGCGTGTACTCGGGCTCGACATCGACGCCGATCCAGCCCTGCGCGATGCCCTCCTCGAGCTCGCGCCGCAGCGTGTCGATCTGGCTCTGGTTGGCCGCTCGTGTGGGCAGGCCCGCCTCGACGCTGCGCATGTGCGGGTTGTCGAACGCGCCGCCGTAGTGCACTGGAGGCCGTTGCCCTTCACTGCCGTAGGTCTCGAAGAAGCCGTCGGCGGTGCTGTTGATGCCGTGCATGCCGAGGTTGGTCGTGACGCCGTCGGCCACCTTGTACCAGACGCCGTAGGGGTTGGGCTCGTACGACAGCACGTCGACGAAGCCCGGTGCCACCACGAGGCCGGTGGCGTCGATGGTGGTGGTGCCGACCAGTGGTTCGGTGGAGATGGCCCGCACGCGATCGCCGTCGATGCCGATGTTCGCCACCTGGTCGTAGCCACTCGCCGGATCGATGATGCGCCCATTGCTGATCACCGTGGCGAACACGTAGCCCGCAGGCGGGGCCGGCTCGGCACCGTCGAGCGCCGGTGGCCCCGGCGGGGTGCGCTCGCCGACGACCTCGATGCGCCCGGTGCTGGCCGTGCCTCCCGACTGCGATCCGCCGTCGGTGAGGCTCTTCAGGAGCACCACGTTGGCCGCCACGAAGCCGCCGACCAACAACAGCTTGCGCCGGCCAGGATTCGGGGGCCCGGCCGCCTGAGAAGGGGTCTCGGCCACGATGAGCGAATGTAGCGGCGCGACGCCCCGATCGGGCGCCGGCCCGGCGACTAGAAGCTCTCGTCGCGATAGCGGGTGATGGCGGCGTCGACCTCGGTCTGGGCCTGTGCCAACGCATCGGCCGGCGTCTTGTTCTCGAGGATCAGCGCATCCTGAGCCTTGCGAACGGCATCGCGGAACTCGTCGTAGGGGCCGATGAGCGGTCCGGGGAACGCGGCGTCGATCTCGTTCACCTCGTCGTTGGCGATCTTCAACCAGCGGCCCGAGAGGCCCTCGGTGTAGAAGGCCTGTACCTCGGGCAGGTCGTTGGTCGACGAGCGATACGGCAGGTAGGAGCCACCGATCAGCATCTCGGCCTGGGCCTCGGCCGAGTTCATGAACTTCATGAACTCCCACGCGGCTGCCTGCACCTCGGGCGGCGTGGTGTTCATCAGGTACCACGCCGCGCCGCCCATCTGGGTGCGACCGATGGAGGCCTCATCGATGGCGGGCATGGCGGCCGCCCCGATGTCGAGCCCACTCACGTTGGCGTCGCCCAGATCGCCGCTGAGGTTCTCGGTGTTGAGGTTGCCACCCAGGAACGCCTCGACCGACGTGGCGGCCGACGACGACTCGAGCAGCATCGACGACGTGCGGTTGGCGAGCCCGAGATATTGGTCGATCTGTCCGGGAATGTTCGGCACCGAGCGCATCAGCCCGTCGTCGTTCATCTGCTGGAACCAGGTGAACAGGTCGGTGGCGGTGGCGTTGTCGGCGAGCGTCGCCGCAGTGGCGCCGTCAGCCGAACGTCCGTTGTCGTTGTCGACCACCGACGCGCCCGCGCCGGTGAGGAGGAACTCGGTCTTCCACGAGGCGAACTCGTGGATCAATGGTTGGTCGACCACCCCGGCGTTCTTGATCTGCTCGGCGTACTGGCGCACCTCGGCGAGCGTCTTCGGGGCCACGTCAGGATCGAGGCCGGCCTGCTCGAAGTGGCCCCGGTTGTAGAAGAACAGGGCGTTGCCCAGGTTGGCGGACGCCGGCCAGATCACGTCGTCGATGGTGTAGTAGCTCACCGCGGTGTCGACGAAGTCGGCCATGTCGTAGCTGTCGGCGTCGATGCACGACTGCGCGGGCAGCACCACGCCGCTGTCGGCCATCGACTGGGTGAACGTGTCGTCGACCATGACGATCGCGGGCAGCTGTTGGGTGGGCACGGCGGCGGTGAACTTGCGCTGGATCTCCTCGTAGCTCGAGCCCTGGGCCTCGAGCTGGACATCGATGGTGTCCTGCGAAGCGTTGAACTCGTCGACCAGCGCGGTGAGCGTCTCGAGTGGCTGGGCGGCCTGCGTGTGCCACACGACGACCTCGACCGGACCGCCGGCCGACTCGTGCGCGCCCACCGGGCAGGTGGGCAGGTCGGCGGCGCCCTCGTCGGCGGCGTCGCCGTCACCTCCGCCGTCGTCGCTGCCGCCACAGGCGGACAGCACGAGAGCGGCGAAAGCCAACATGACCAGGAGACGACGGGGTGAGCGCATGGGGGTCCTCAGAAGTTCTCGTTGTTGTACTGCTCGATGGCGGTGGTGGTGTCGGCGGCGGCTTGGGCGACGGCGTCGGCGGGTGAGGTCGATCCGACGACCATGGAGTCGACCGCTCGGCGTACGGCCACCCGGAACTGGTCGTAGGGGCCGATGATCGGGCCGGGGAAGTCGGGGTCGACGCCGTTGAGCAACTCGTCGTAGGCGATGGCCAGCCACTGCCCGGCGAGCGTCTCGGTCCATCGCTGCTTGGATGATCGGGCTGTCGACCGCGGTGGTGCGGTAGGGGAGATAGGAGGCCTCGACGTTCCAGGTCACCTGGCTGTCGACCGAGTTGAAGAACTTCATGAACTCCCAGGCACCGGCCTGCTGTTCGGGTGTGCCCGCGGTGCTGATGTACCAGGCACCGCCGCCCATCTGCAGACGGCCCGGCTCGTCGATGCCCGGCACCTCGGCCGCTCCGATGGCGAGCTGGGTGAGGTCGACGTCGGCCGGGTCGATGTCGTCGGGTGCGCCGGCGACGTCGGTGTCGCCCTGCAGGAAGGCCTCGATCGTGGTGGCCGCGGTCGACGTCTCGATGGTCATCGACGCGCTCTGGCCGGCCATGGCGAGGTACTGGTCGATCTGTCCGGGCAGGTCGGGCACCACGGTGAGCAACCCGGCGGTGTCCATCTCGTCGACCCAGGTGAACAGGTCGATGGTGACCTCGGTGTCGAAGGCGGCCGCGGTGGTCTCACCCGACCCGCGGCCGTTGTCGTTGTCGACGATCGGTTGGCCGGCGCCGGTGAGCCACATCTCGATGAGCGGTGGGCCCACCTTGAGGATCACGGGCCGATCGACCACCCCAGCGTCTTTGATCTGCTGGGCGTACTGGCGCACCTCGTCGAGCGTGTCGGGTGTGTCGGCGGGGTCGAGCGACGCGGCGCGGAAGTGGTTCTCGTTGTAGTAGAGCAACGCGCCCGACAGGTTGACCGAGGCGGGGTAGAGCACCCCGTCGAGCGTGTAGTAGTCCATGGCAGCAGGCAGGAACTCACTCGTGTCGTAGTTGTCGGCCTCGATGCACGACGTGGCCGGCAGCACCGTGCCGCTCGCCGCGATCTCGGCGGTGACGGTGTCGTCGAGCACCGCGATCGAGGGCAGGTCACCGCTCGGGATGCCCGACCGGTACTTGTTCCACACCTCGTCGTTGGTCGTGCCCTGGCTTTCCACCCGCACCACGACCTTGTCCTGGCTGGCGTTGAACTCGTCGGCCAGCAGCTGGAGCGCCTCACCCGTCTTGCCCTGCAGGAAGTGCCACAGCACGACCTCGACCGGCTCGGTGGCCGAGTCGAGCGCGCCGATCGGGCACTCGGGCAGGGCTGCGGTGGACGAGCCGCCGTCGCCGGTGTCGGGTGACGACGTCCCGTCGTCGCCTCCGCCACAGGCTGCCGCGCCCACCACGAGCACCAGGGCCAGCGCGGCCCAACCGACACGAGGGCGCACGTCAGAAGCCCTCCGACAGGTACTGCTGCAGGGCGTCGGTGATCTCCTGGGTGGCCTGGGCGATGGCGTCAGCGGGACTCTGGCCCTCGAGCACCAGGCGATCGAGCGACTGCGACATCGCGTCGCGCGCCTGGCTGAAGGGGCCCATGACCGGCCCCGGGAAGTCGGGGTCGGTACCGTCCACCAGTTGCTCGTAGGAGATCTTCAGCCACTGACCGGCCAAGTCGTCGGTCCAGTACGCGTCGAGAGCCGGGTCGTCGGCCGCCAACTGGTTGAAGGGGAGGTAGGAGCCCTCCATGTGCCACACCGCCTGGGTCTCGGGGCTGTTCCACCACTTCATGAAGTCCCAGGTGGCGGCCTGCTGCTCAGGTGTGCCCGACAGTGTCATGACCCAGATCCCGCCACCGATCTGCACGCGGCCGGGTTCGGCGAGGCCAGGCATGGGCCCAGCGGCGGGGTCGAGTGCCGACGTGTCGACGTTCGCCTCGTCGAGTCCTTCGACCACGTCCGAATCGCCACCGAGGAAGGCCTTGATGGTCGTGGCTGCAGTGGATGTCTCGAAGAGCATGGAGCCTGACCGGTTGGCGATCGCCAGGTAGTGATCGATGGTGCCCGGGTTGTAGGGGATGGCGTTGAGCAGCCCGTCGTCGTACATCTCCTTGATCCAGGTGTAGAGCTCGACGGTCGACTCGTTGTCGTAGAGCGACTCACTGGTCTCGTCCGGACCGTGCCCGTTGTCGTTGTCGACGACGGGCACGCCTGCTCCGGTGAGCCAGGTCTCGACGAACCACGGGTGCAGGTAGAGCACGAGGGGCTTGTCGACCACGCCAGCGTCTTTGATCTGCTGTGCGTAGTCGCGGACCTCGTCGAGGGTCTTCGGCGCGTTCTCGGGGTCGAGGCCGGCAAGTCGGAAGTGGTTCTTGTTGTAGTAGACGAGCGGCGTCGACAGCTGCAACGTGCCGGGCACGAACGCACCGTCGAGGCTGTAGTAGTCGATCGCGCTCTCGACCAGATTGCTGGTGTCGTAGTCGTCGGCCTCGATGCATGCCTGGGCCGGGCAGCACCGTGCCGCTCTCGGCCACCGCCTGGAAGGTGATGTCCTCGAGGATGGCCACGTTGGGCAGGTCGTTGGCCTGGGCCGCCGACTGGTACTTGTTCCAGATCTCCTCGTAGCTGGCACCCTGGCTCTCGAGTTTCACGACCACCTTGGTCTGGCTGGCGTTGTAGTCGGCCACCAGCTTCTCGAGCGTTTCGAGCGTCTTGCCGGTCGCGGTGTTCCACACGACGACATCGACTGGCCCACTGGCCGTGTCGAGGGCGTCGACCGGGCACTCGGGCATGTTGGCGGCGAAGCCCGACGGGTCGTCGCCTGCGGTGGTGTCATCGGAGCTGCCGCTGTCGCTGCTGTCGCCGCACGCCGCGGCGATGAGGGCGAACGCCAACAGCGGCGCGAGGAGCCATCGTCGGCTGCTGGTTGAGGGGGACCGCGTCATGGCGGGGTGTCTCCTTCGTGGATCGGATGGATCGGTGGTGCTCAGCCCTTGACGGCACCGGCCGTCAGGCCTCGGATCAGTTGGCGTTGCAGGAAGATCAAGAGGAGCAACACGGGGATGGCGGCGATGAGTGCCGCAGCCAGGCCGATGTTGCTCTGGTCGACGGTGGCCGCCGACAGCGACCTGAGACCGATCTGGATGGTCTCCCACTGGCCCTGGGTGATCACCGCCCGGGGCCAGGTGTATTGGTTCCACGCGGCGAGGAAGGCGATGACCGTGAACGAAGCGATGACCGGGCGGGTCACGGGGATGGCCACCCGCCAGAGGAACGAGAGGTGGCCGTAGCCGTCGAGTTGGGCGGCGTCGCGCAGGTCGCGGGGGATGCCGAGGAAGCCCTGCCGGATGAGGAAGGTGCCGAACGCCGTGGCCACGAACGGGATCGACAGGCCGAGGTAGGAGTTGAACCAGCCGAGCTCGCGGACGGTCTGCACGTTGGGGATCAGCGTGACCTCGATGGGCAGCATGAGGGTGGCCATGAAGATCACGAAGATCAGCCGCTTGAACGGGAAGCGCAGGAACGCGAAGGCGTAGGCGGCGAAGAGCGACGTGATGAGCTGGCCGGCCACGATGACGAAGGTGACCACCACGCTGATGCGCACCTTGTCGCCGAGGTTGCCGAGATCCCAGGCGCGGGAGAACACGTCCCATTGGATGCCCACGGGATAGAGCGGCAGGCCCTCGCGCACGTAGACCGCCGGTGTCGACAGGGCGCGCACCAGGGCCATCCAGATCGGGAAGAGCACCAGCAGCGACAGCAACGGTGAGCACGACGTACCACGCGGTCTTCTTCCACGTCGGCTGGTTGACGTCAGTTGCCATAGTGCACCCGCCGCTCGAGGATCACGAACTGCCCGATGGTGACGAGAAGGGTGATGCCGAACAGGCCGATGGCCATGATGGCGCCGGTGTTCTGGTAGAGCGGTTGCTGACTGTTGAAGATCTTCCAGACGAGCGTCTCGGTGGAGCCGGCAGGCCCGCCGCCGGTGAGGATGTCGACCTGCGCGTAGGCCTGGAAGGCGAAGATCACGAGCACCACGAGCAGGAACATGAGCGTGGGCGAGATGAGCGGCACCGTCACCCGGAAGAAGCGACGGAACGGGCCGTAGCCGTCGAGGTCGGCGGCCTCGTAGAGCTCGTCGGGCACCGCCTGGAGGCCCGGCCAGCACGATGATGAAGCTGAGGCCCAGGTTCTGCCACACCGACGAGAGGGCCACGCCCCGCAGTGCGGTGTCGGGATCGGAGAGGCTGAAGAAGCTGACGTCGCGGAAGTAGCCGACCTGGGGGTTGATGAGGACGAGGAACACCACCGACGCGACGGCCACCGACGTGGCGACGGTGGAGGCGAAGATGGTGTGGAAGATCTTGATGCCCCGTAGGCGCCGGTTGGCGGCCACGGCGAGCAGCGTGCCGAGGATGAGACCGAGCGGGACGGTGAACACGACGTAGGTGGCGCTGATGCGCAGGCCATCGAGGAAGTTGTCGCCGGTGAGCACCTCTCCGAACTGCGACCAGCCGACGTAGCGCTCGGCGGTGCCGAAGCGGTTCTGCTGGTGCAGGCCGAGGTAGAAGAGGCGATAGAGGGGATAGAAGAAGAAGGCCACGAAGATGACGGCGGAGGGCAACAGCAGCGCCACCGCCAGCAGGATGTCCTTGACCTTGCGCCGCATGTGGCGCACCGCGTGTGGCGGCGCGGCTTCGACCGAGCCCTTGGCAGGAGCGGTGAGTGTCTCGGCGCTCAATTGAGCCGCTCGGTCGTGTTGGGGTCGAACAGGTGCACCGCGTCGGCGCCCACTGCGCCGAGCAGCACCCGTTCGCCGGCCGTGGGGGCTTGGCCTTCGGAGGGCTCGCGGACGATGACGCTCTCGCCGTTGATCTCGCACACCACATGTCGCTCATGGCCCAGCCACTCGACCGCGATCACCGTGGCCTCGACCTGACCGCCGCCGATGACCAGATGCTCGGGACGAACGCCCACCACCACGGCGGTGTCGTGGGCGACCGGCTCGCCGCCGACGGCGGCGGCCGAGAACCGGCCGGTGCCCACCTCGACGAAGGCTTCGCCGGCATCGACCACGAACCGGCCGGTGATGGTGTTCATCGGTGGGCTGCCGATGAAGCGGGCCACGAAGAGGTTGTGTGGGCGGTCGTAGACCGCCTGGGGCGGGCCGACCTGCTGGAGCCGGCCGTCGGTCATGATGGCGATGCGGTCGGCCATGGTCATGGCCTCGACCTGGTCGTGGGTGACGTAGATGAACGTGGTGGCCAGCCGCTCGTGCAGGTCGACCAGCTCGAGGCGGGTCTGGGCCCGGAGCTTGGCGTCGAGGTTGGAGAGCGGCTCGTCCATGAGGAAGGCGGCCGGTCGACTGACGATGGCCCGGGCCAGGGCGACCCGCTGGCGCTGGCCTCCGGAGAGGGCCGCCGGCTTTCGGTCGAGCAGCTCGGAGAGCCCGAGGGTCTTGGCCGCCTCCGCGATGCGCTCCTCGCGCTCGTGCTTGTGCAGCTTGCGGGGCTCGGCGCCGTCGACGCTGAACTTGCGGGCGATGAGCGGCGACTCGACGTTCTTGGCCACCGTCATGTGGGGGTAGAGCGCATAGCTCTGGAACACCATCGAGATGTTGCGGTCCTTGGCCTCGATGTCGTTGACCACCCGGTCGCCGATCTTCAGCGTGCCCTCGGTGATGGTTTCGAGGCCCGCCACCATGCGCAGGGCGGTGGTCTTGCCGCATCCCGAGGGGCCGAGCAGCACCATGAACTCCTCGTTGCGGACCTCGAGGGAGAACCGGTCGACGGCGGTCACCTCGCCGAACCGCTTCGTCACGCCGTCGAAGATGACCTCGCTCATGGTGGTGCCATCCTCCGTTTACGGTCGCACCCCGAACCAGGGACGCCCAAACCATAGAGGTAGGTCCCCGTCGACGGCCTCACCGTAGCCCGACCGCCCGTCAGGCAGGCCCCAAGCACAGCGTCTCCGGCACCCGCAACGGATAGCGATGCTTCTCCTCCTCCCGAAATCGGTGCGTGAAACCACCGCATGGGTTGTTTCACGCACCGATTTCGGGGCGGGTGGCGGAGAACCCGATCAGGTGTCGCGGAGGGTGGCGTAGCGGGCGCGGATGGCGACCCGGTCGACGGTGTTTGCGCTGCCGGTGCCGCCGACCCGGTCGACGCCCGCATCGGGCTCGATCACCTCGCCGTCGCCGAGCCCCCACGCCGTTGCGATCTCGAGCGGCGATACGCCGGACAATGCGGCCGCGGCCTGCACGCAGGCACCGAGCGCGACGTGCTCGTCGCCTTCGGGCACCGTGACCGCCCGCCCCGACAGGTCGGCCACGACCTGACGGTAGGTGCTGCGATCGGGCGCCGCCGCCGACGAGCAGCAGGCGTCCGTCCTCGGTCGGGACCCCCGCTGACGTCAACGCGTCGAGACCGTCGAGCAGACCGCACACCACGCCCTCGAACGCGGCCCGGGCGAACTGCTCGCGACTGACGTCGGTGCGCAGCCCGGCCACCACCCCCGTGGCGTCGGGTCGGTTCGGGGTGCGCTCACCGGCGAAGTAGGGGAGTACGGTCACGCCGTCCGCCCCTGGGGGCGCAGCCGCCGCGAGCTCGTCGAGCCGTTCGTGATCGACGCCGAGCAGGCGGGCGACCGCGTCGGTGACCCCTGTTGCGTTCAGCGTGCACACGAGCGGCAAGAAGCGGCCGGTCGCATCGGCGAAGCCGGCCACCGCACCCGTCGGGTCCGACGTGGGTGCATCGCTCACCGCATAGACCGTGCCCGACGTGCCGAGCGACAGGGCGACGTCGGCCGGTCGCAGGCCGATGCCCAGCGCGGCCGCCATGTTGTCGCCCGTCCCGGCGGCGACCACGATTTCCCCGCCGGCATCCAGACCCAGCGCGTCGGCGGCCGCGCTGGTGAGCGCCCCAGCGCAGTCGTGCGGGCCGAGCACCCGTGGCACGGCATCCGCCCAGTCACGATCCCCGTCGACGATCGCCAGCAGATCCCACCGGTAGCCACCCGCCGTCGGCGACCAGTAGCCGGTGCCCGATGCGTCACCCCGGTCGGTCACCCGCTCACCGGTGAGCCGATAGGTGAGCCAGTCATGCGGCAACACCACATGGGCCAGGTGAGCCCACACCGCGGGCTCGCACCGGTGCAGCCACGACAGCTTCGAGACCGTGAACGCGGCCAGCGGCACGCTGCCGCATGCCTCGGCCCAGGCCGACGCGCCACCCTCGAGCTGGTCGACCAGCCACCTGGCATCGGGAGCCGACTCGGTGTCGTTCCACAGCTTCGCCGGACGCAGCACCTGCCCATTCGCATCGAGCGCGACCAGCCCGTGCTGCTGGCCCGCCACCGAGATGGCGTCGACCGCTACGCACGCCGGTCTGTCGCACGGCGTCGCCAAGCGCCGACCACCAGCGAGCGGGGTCCTGCTCCGATCGAGGCGGATGGGTCACCGGGTGGGGTGACCGGCCGCGTCCGACGAGCCGGCCGGTGTCGGCGTCGCGCACCTCGACTTTGGTCGCCTGCGTCGACGAGTCGACCCCGAGCACGAGCGGCATGAGGCGTGGTCTAACGCACGCCGAGCAGCAACTCGGTGACCAACTGGTCGAGCCGCTCGTGGCCGTAACCGCGGTCGGCCAGCGTGGTCTCGTCGCTGGCGGAGACCGATGCTCGCAGCGCGGCGAGCGCGTCGGGCCCCAAACCACCCGGGCTGGTCGGCTCGTGCAGGCCGGGCAGCCCGGCTGCGGCCAGCGCCGCCTGGATGTCGGCGTCGTCACGGAAGCGCGCCGCCTTCTCCTTCAGGATCAGATACGTGCGCATGCAGCCGCGGGCGAAGTCCCACACGCCGTCGATGCTCTCGGTGCGGTAGGCGTGCGCGTCGAAGTGGCGCATGCCGTCCCAGCCGGTGTCCTCGAGCAGCTTCACCAGGTAGAACGCGTCGCGGATGCCCTCGCTGCCGAACCGGAAGTCCTGGTCGTACTTGCCGATGCGTTGGGCGTTGAGGTCGATGTGGAACAGCTTGTCGTGCCACATCGCCTGGGCCACGGCGTGGGTGAAGTTGAGGCCCGACATGGTCTCGTGGGCGAACTCGGGGTTGAGCCCCACCATGTCGGGCCACTCGAGCTCGTCGATGAACGCCAAGGCGTGGCCCACCGTCGGCAGGAAGAGGTCGCCCCGGGGCTCGTTGGGCTTGGGCTCGAGCGCGAAGCGCAGGTCGTAGCCGCGCTCGCGCACATGGGCGCAGCACAGGTTCACCGCTTCGGCATATCGGTCGAGAGCGGCCCGCACGTCGGTCGCCGCCTCGGCTTCGACTCCCTCGCGGCCACCCCACATGACGTAGACCGTGGCCCCGAGCTCGGCGCCGAGGTCGATGGCGTCGAGCGTCTTGGCCACCGCCAGCCTGCGCACGTCGGGATCGTTGGCGGTGAACGCACCGTCCTTGAAGACGGGTCGGCTGAACAGGTTGGTGGTGGCCATGGGCACGCGCAGCCCGGTGTCGTCGAGGGCTCGTCGGAACCGCTTGAGGATGCCGTCGCGATCGGCGGGCGAACTGCCCGGGGGCACCAGGTCGTCGTCGTGGAAGTTCACGCCGTAGGCACCCAACTCGGCCAGCCGATGCACCGCCTCGATCGGATCGAGCGGCGGCCGGGTCTCGTGGCCGAACGGATCGCGACCGGTATTGCCCACGGTCCACAAGCCGAACGTGAAGTGGTCGTCGGGTGTCGCCTGGTACGGGTCGGTCATCGGTGATTCCCCCTAGTGTGCGCGTCACCAGCCTCGCACCCGACCCGGAGACGTGCATGTCCGAGCCGACCTATCGAGACGCCCAGCGACCGATCGCCGAGCGGGTCGCCGACCTGCTCGAGCGCATGACCCTCGCCGAGAAGGTGGCCCAGCTCACTTCGGTGTGGCTCACGGTCGACGCCGACCGGGGTGAGGTGGCCCCCGCCCAGTTCGCCACCATGTTCGGCGACATGGTCGATATCGACGGACTGCTCGCCCTCGGCGTGGGTCAGATCACCCGGCCACTCGGCACCGCGCCGATCGAGCCCCGTGCCGGTGCCGCCCAGGTCAACGCGCTGCAGCGCCGGCTGGTGGACGGGTCGCGCCTCGGCATCCCCGCCATCTGTCACGAGGAGTGCCTCACGGGCCTGATGGCGCAGGGCGCCACGTCGTTCCCGTCACCGCTCAACTTCGGATCGACCTGGGACCCAGACCTCATCGAACAGGTGGCCACCGTCATCCGGCGTCAGATGCTGGCCGTCGGTGCCCGCCAGGGGCTCGGACCGGTGGCCGACGTGGCCCGTGACGCGTGGTGGGGTCGCATCGAGGAGACCTTCGGTGAGGATCCCTATCTCGTGGGTGTGATGGTGAGCGCCTACGTGCGGGGGCTGCAGGGCGACGACCCGGCCAACGGGGTGATCGCCACGCTCAAGCACTTCGCGGGCTACTCGTTCAGCGAAGGCGGTCGGAACTTCGCGCCGACACACGTGGGACCGCGGGAGATGAACGACGTGTTCCTGGTGCCGTTCGAGATGGCGGTGAAGACTGCGGGCGCCCGCTCGGTGATGAACGCCTATCAGGAGGTCGACGGCGAGCATCCGGCGGCTTCGCACCGACTTCTCACCGAGATCCTGCGCGACTCGTGGGGCTTCGACGGCTTCGTGGTGGCCGACTACGGCGCCATCTCCTTCCTGCATCTGTTCGACGGTGTGGCCGAGGATGCCGTCGCTGCTTCGGCGATGGCGCTGAAGGCGGGTCTCGACGTCGAGCTGCCCGCGCCGGCGGCCTACCCTGCCGGGCTGCCCGAGGCGCTCGAGCGCGGGCTGGTGACGATGGCCGACATCGACCTGGCCGTGACCCGTGTGCTGACGGCGAAGTTCGCGCTCGGTCTGTTCGAGCAGCCGTATGTCGACGTCGATGCGGTGGCCCTCGATCTGCCCGACGAGCGCGACCTGGCCGCGGAAGTGGCTCGACGCTCCATCACGCTTCTGGCGAACGACGGCACGCTTCCGCTCGACGCGGCCACCACCGGTCGGCTGGCGGTGATCGGCCCGAACGCGGCTGAGATCATGGCCCTCTTCGGCAACTACAGCTTCGAGAACCACCTGGTCTCCACGCACTATCGGGAGGCGGCGGGGGTGATCGAGGCGCCCACGGTGCTCGACGTGGTTCGGTCCCGCCTCGGCTCCGACCGGGTGGTCTATGAGCGCGGTTGCGAGGTCATGGGCGACGACGGCTCCAGCATCGCGTCGGCGGTCGCCGCTGCCCAGACCGCCGATGTGGCCGTGGTGGTGGTGGGCGACAAGGCCGGCCACTTCAAGCTGGGCACGGTGGGCGAGGGCACCGACACCGCTGATTTGTCTTTGCCGGGCCGGCAGGGCGAGTTGGTGGCGGCCATCGCCGACACGGGCACGCCCACTGTGGTGGTGCTGCTCAACGGGCGACCGTTCGCCCTCGGCGATCTGGTGCCCCGGGTGGCGGCCATCGTCGAGGCGTGGTTTCCCGGTCAGGACGGCGCGGCGGCGGTCACCGATGTGCTCTTCGGCGACGCCAACCCGGGCGGCAAGACGACCGTGTCGTTCTCGCGGACCGCCGGAGCCATGCCGTCGTTCTACAACCACAAGCCGCTGGCCGGTGGCTTCCCGGAGCAGGACGAGTTCGGGTTCGTGTTCCCGTTCGGACACGGCCTCAGCTACACGCACTTCGACTACGACGACCTGGTGATCGCGCCCACGGAGGTGCCCATCGACGGAGCGTTCACCGTGTCGTGCACCGTCACCAACAGCGGCGACCGCGCCGGTGACGAGGTGGTGCAGCTCTACACGCGCGACATCGTCGCCAGCGTCACCCGGCCGGTGCTCGAGCTGAAGGCGTTTCGCAGGATCAGCCTCGACCCGGGCGAGTCGGTGCGGGTCGCGTTCGACCTGCACACCGACCTGTTGGCGTTCACCGGCCTCGACCTGGAGCGGGTCGTCGAGCCGGGAACCGTCGAGATCAAGATCGGGTCGTCGAGCGCCGACCTGCGCCTCGCAGGCGCAGTCGAGCTGGTGGGCGAGCCACGTCGGGTCGACTCGTCGCGCCAGCCTGGTCGCCGGATCGACCGTGGCGGCGCCGACAGCCTGACCAGCACTCGAACTGTTCACCCCGGACGCCGGAAAACGGCGTTCTCGGTGAACAGTTCACCGGGCGGTGTCGAACTGTTCACCCCGGAGGTCGGAAAACGGCGTTCTCGGTGAACAGTTCGGGGTGGGTGGAGCTCAGCGCTCGGAGACGCGCTGCAGGAACCGCTGGGTGCGCTCGTGCTGCGGGTTCTCGAGCAACTCGGCCGGCGGCCCCTGCTCGACCACCACGCCGCCGTCCATGAACACCACCCGATCGGCCACCCGGCGGGCGAAGTGCATCTCGTGGGTGACGACCATCATGGTCATGCCGTCCTCGGCCAGGCCGCGCATCACGCCGAGCACCTCGCCCACCAGCTCGGGGTCGAGGGCCGAGGTGGCCTCGTCGAACAGCATCATGTCGGGGTCCATGGCCAGTGCTCGGGCGATGGCGACCCGCTGCTGCTGACCGCCTGAGAGCCGCGCCGGGTACTCGTCGATCTTGTCGATCAGCCCCACCCGCTCGAGCACCTGGCGGGCCTTGTCGTTGGCCTCGGCCTTGGATCGTTTGAGGACCTTGCGTTGGGCGATGGTGAGGTTCTCGAGCACGTCGAGGTGCGGGAACAGGTTGAACTGCTGGAACACCATGCCGATGCGCGTGCGCACACGATCGAGATCGCAGTCGATGTCGCAGATGTCGTCGCCCTCGACGATGATCGTGCCCGACGTCGGCTCCTCGAGCCGGTTGACGCAACGCAGGAGCGTCGACTTGCCCGACCCCGACGGCCCGATGACGCACACCACCTCGCCCGACGCCACCACGAAGTCGATGCCCCGCAACACCTCGAGCTCGCCGAACGTCTTGTGGAGATCGCGGATCTCGATGGCCGGCCGGGCAGCGGGTTCGGTGGCGCTCATCGGGCCCGCTTCGCCTTGCGCTCGAGATAGCCGACGAACCTCGTGAGCGGGATGGTCATGCAGAGGTAGACGAAGGCGGCGGCGATGTAGGGAGTGCTGTTGAGCGTCTGCTGAGCGTTGTCACGGGCGAACTTGGTGAGCTCGATGTTGGCCGCGGTGACACCGAGCACCGAGATGAGCGACGTGTCCTTCAACAGCATCACCAACTCGTTGGTGAGCGGCGGGAGCACGATGCGGAACCCCTGAGGGATCACGATGAGCCGCATGGCCTTGGCCTGGCTCATGCCCAAGCTGCGGGCCGCCTCGAGTTGACCCTTCGGCACCGCCTCGATGCCCGCCCGGATGCTCTCGGCCATGTAGGCGCCCGACACGATCGCCAACGCGACGCTGCCCGGCCCGAACGTGAACGGCACGCGGGTGCCGTCGAGGGCGATCGGGATGCCGAACCCGATGATCAGCAGCGTCACCAGCAGGGGGATGCCACGGAACACGTCGATGTAGACCGACGCGAACCATCGGTAGGGCCGCAACGACGACAGGCGCATGAGGGCGAGGATCAGGCCGATGACCAGCCCGCCGCTGAAACCGAAGAACGTGAAGATCAGGGTGTGCCACGCCGCCTGCGTGATGATGTCCCAGAACTGCTCGCGGAAGATCTCGGGATCGAAGAACTTGTCCTGGATCCGCGCCCAGTCGATGCTCGTGACGAGGAACGCCAGGATCGCCAGCGTGACTGCGTAGATCGCGTAGCGGGTGAGTCGCTGCCGGGTGCGTCGCTTCATCGCCAAGGTCGGCCTGCCTCCTCAGGTCGAAACGGACAGTGGGCGGAGGCGTCTTCGCCTCCACCCACTGTCATCGAACGAAGGACTCTGTCGACGGTCAGGCTCTCGCTGCCGAACCACGTCTCGTAGATCTCGTCGTACTGCCCGGAGTTGCGCGTCTCGGCCAGCGCGGAGTTGATCGCTTCGAGCAGCGCGGTGTTCTCCTGCGTGAAGGCGAAGCCGTACTCGCCGTCGGAGGGGAAGGTGAACGACACGACCAACTCGGGGTTGTTCCTGGCGGCGAAGGCGTTGACCGGGAAGTCCTGGAGTGCGGCGTCGATGTCGTTCGTCGACAGCGCGGTGAAGAGCTCTTCGCCGCCCTCGAACGCCTTCACGGTGGCGCCTTCGGGCAGGTTCGCCTCGGCGAACTCCTCGCCGGTGGTGCCGGACTGGACGCCGATGGTGCGTCCGGCCAGCGACTCGAGCGAGTCGTAGGTGCCCTCGTCTTCGGCCCGCACGAGCAGGGACAGCTCAGAGTCGAAGTAGCCGTCGGTGAAGTTGACCTGCTCGGCCCGCTCCTCGGTGATGGTCATGGCCGAGGCGATCATGTCGCAGTTGCCGGCGACGAGCGACGGGATGATGCCGTCGAACGGGGTGGTGAGCCACTCGGTCTCGAGATCGAGGCTGGTGGCCATGGCGTCGACGAGCTCGACGTCGAAGCCCGTGAGCTCGTCGGGCGAGTCTTCCGTGTAGAACTCGAAGGGCGTGTAGGGGATGTCGGAGCAGATCGTGAGCGTGCCGTCCGAGACCAGCTCGAACGAGCCGGACTCGCCGCTGTTGGTGCCTGACGTCTCGGCATCGGCGTCGTCGTCATCGCTGCAGCCGGCTGCAACGAGCAGGCAAGCGGCGACCACTGCGAGGATCCGGACCGTTGGGGTGCGCATGAGGCCCTCCCTTTCGTGCCCTTGTGGGCTGTTGGCGAGATGCTACCTGTGCGGCGTGCGACCAGCGGCACCTGACCTGGCCCGTACGCCCCAGTGGTGCAACGTGGCATCGATCCGGGAGATGACGCTCGGGGCCAGCAGGGCGCCGAGGGAGACGAGCAGATCGTCGAGCTCGGGATAGTCCTCGAGCAGGATGCGGGCGAAGGTCCCTTCGTCAGCCCATCTCGCTTCGGCAGCGGCGATGGTGGGGAGTGGCTCGAGTCCAGATGCGCAGGCGGCGCGGATCCGCTCCCACGGCCACGCCTGCCCGGCCGCGTTGCCCACCTCGGTGAGGTGGTCGTCGAGATCGCAGTCGAGCTCGGACCGGTCGAGGATGTCGGCGAACGGGTGCATCCGGGCGACCTCGGACCAGCTCAACCGATCGTCGACCCGGAGAAACGCCTCGACGCTCACCCGGTCGAGCCACTGCAGGGCGAACAGCATGCGGCTGTCGCCGGGTGGTGGTGGGGTGGGCAGACCGAGCACCCGCCGACAGGCGTCGGCCAGGCGCCCGACGATGGGCTGTTCGACACCCAGCTCGATCGGGGCGGTGCCGTCGCCGCCGATGAGGCTGACGGCGGCGCCTGACCGGGCCAGGAGGTGGACGATGGCCTGACCCGGCACACCGTCGTCGGTCGGGCGGTCGAGATGCCTGACCGTGCCGGTGCTCAGCACACCGAACGCCCACCAGTCGGGTGGCGCCACGAAGCCCCGGAGGGCAGCCGCCAGGTCGGGCACCGCCAGCTCGTTGAGCCAGAGATCGGCGCTGTCGTCGAGATCGACGACGCCGACGGCGACGGGCGTGGTGGGCGGAGGTCCGGACGAGAGGAGGACGTGCGCGAGTGACGAGAGGCGTTCGGCCTCGGTGAGCGTGTTCATGGCTGCGATCCCAACGGGTCGACGACGTTGGGCGATCCACACAACTCGACGGGGGATCGCGAGCCCTGCGTCAGTGTGACACAGCGGTGTGCCACGATCGACCCCCATGAAACTGCTCTGCACGAGCTCGCGCATGCCTTTCGCCGTCGACGAGATCCGCAAGTTGGGATCGTCGGGCCACGACGTCATCGCGGCCGACACGTTCCACACCGCGCCGGGTAGTCACACCCGTGGGGCCGCGCAGCACCGCATCGTGCCCTCGCCCAAGGACGACACGCTGGCGTTCGTGGGCGAGGTGGCCGACGTATTGGTCAACGAGAAGGTCGACGTGTTGGTGCCGATGTTCGAGGAGGTGTTCTATCTGGCGCGTCACAGGGATCTGCTCGAGCCTCACGCCGAGCTGTTCTTCCCGACCTTCGACGTGCTCTCCGCCTTTCACGACAAGGCCTCGTTCATCGCCCTCGCCCAGCGGCTCGACGTGCCGGTGCCCGACACGGTCACCGTCACCACCGACGACGAACTGGCCGACGCCATCGCCCGCTTCCCGCGCTACTTCGCCCGCGCCGCCTTCTCACGGGGTGGTGTCGAGCTGCTGACCAACACCGGTCCGCTGGCGGGGGTGATCGATCCAGCCGATGTCCATCCCACCGCGCAGAACCCCTGGGTTGTCCAGGAGTTCGTGGAAGGCGTCGACCTCTGCAGCTTCAGCGTGGTGCACCACGGACGAGTGGTGGCCCACTGCACCTACGAGCACCCGAAGACCATCGAGCATGCGGGCGGCATCGAGTTCGTGTCGGTCGACGAGCCCGAGACGCTGGCCCACGTCGAGCGCTTCGTCGGCGAGACCGGCTACCACGGCCAGATCTCGTTCGACTACCTCAAGCACGATGACGGTGTGGTCAGCATGGTCGAGTGCAACCCCCGCCCCACCGACGGGGTCACGCTCATGCCGGCCGACGAGTTCAACAAGGCCGTGCTCGACCCCGGGACGGATCGCTTCGTGCTCGATGCGGGCCATCGATCGCAGATCGACTTCGCGCTGCTGCGCGACATGTTCCGCGAGCCGCACAACCTACCGAGCGACGTGCGCGACCTCTTCGCAGCCCCCGACGTCTATGCGTCGCGCCATGACCTGAAGCCGCTGCTCTACGAGATCCTCAGCTACAGCCACGTGTTCGCGTTCCGTCATCACGAGGGCGGGCCCCGCAAGCACACCGATCTCATGGCCGCCCAGTTCTACGACATCGAATGGGACGGTTCGCCGATCCCCTGAGGCGTCGTCACTCCCGTGTCGCATGGGGGTCAGAACCGTCGATCGCGTGGGGGCCCAGATCAGCCTCCCTGGTCAGATCCTCGATCAACTCGGCAAACGCGGCGCAGTCGTCCAGGGTCACCGTCAACGAGCCGTGGCGGATGCGGTCGGTCGGTGCTATCCCGCGCACGGGCTTCTTGAACCGGAGGCACACGCCTTCGCGCGCGTTGGTCGCGAACGTCAGTCCGCCGTCGCTCAGCGACAGGTGTGCTGGGCCGATGACCTTCGGCCACTTGTAGGGGCCCGTGATCTCGGCGCCCTCGATGTTGTCGACCGTCGTGTCCACCCGCCACGGACCGAAACGGGCTTCGAGGGTGCTCGGACCGATCGACAATCGAGCCGTGTGCGGTCGGATGCCGAGGAGCATGCCCGGCACGGCGAACGGCCAGTCGAAGCGGAAGCCGAATGTCAGCTCGATGCCATGGTGCGGGCCGATGGTGATGCGGTCGCCGATCTGATCGTGTGGGCGCATGTGGGCGATCTACCCCGAGCGCTCCGGTCCAGACGGATCGGTCGCCTTCTTGGGTCGGAGCTGGCGGTCGGGAACCGGACCCTCACGCTGGTGCCGGTTCTGGCCCGGCGCGCACCGGGGGAAGTTGCGGGGCGCGCCGCACGAGCTGCGCGCCGACGATCAGGAGAGACGACATGGCTGACGTATTGAGCGAGTTGGAGGCCGAGCACCGCACGGTCGAGCAGCTCTTCGAGCAGATCGAGAAGACCGACGACCGTTCGCAGCGCGAGCGGCTCGTCGCCGAGCTGGACGCTGCGCTCAGCGCGCACATGGAGCTGGAGGAGCGGGTCGTCTATCCGGCCATGGTCGAGGCCGGACTCGACGACGACGTCGAAGAGGCCTACTCCGAGCACGACCATGCGCGCGACCTGCTCGGCCAGATCGAGAGCGGGCTCGACGAAGACCCGGGCGTCGACGGCGTGATCGCAGCCATGAAGGCGGCGATCGAGCACCATGTCGAGGAAGAGGAGTCTGAAGCGTTCCCGAAGCTCCGCGAGCGGCTCGGTGACGACGGAATGGCCGAGCTCACCGACGCCGCCCGGAGCTTCCGCGAGGGAGCAAACGAGCTCAGCCGGAGGTCATGAAGACGCCGGTGTAGAAGGGCGTCCAGCGGTTCATGGGAGGGAGGGGCGCGCCCTCCGGCGTGGTGAGGTCGGTGAAGCCGTGGACGTCGGCGGCGGTGGCGAACGCAGCTCGCTCGTGCAGGAGGAAGGCATAGGGCAGGTCGGTGGCGAAGGCGCCCCAGACCTCGGCCCACGCGTCGGCGCGGGCTTGGTCGTCGTCGGTGTCGCGCTGGGCCCGTAGCGCATCGTCGACGACGTCGCTGCGGTGGCGCGGGAAGTTGAGCTTGAGCGGGCTGTCGGGCGACGCGTTGTCGGAGTGGATGAAGTGGTGGATGCCGTCCGGATCGGGCGTGCCGAAGAAGCCACCGAGGTAGACCGAGTCGTAGTTGCCGCTCACCAACTCGGTCACGAACGTCACCTGCTCGAGCCCGTTGATCTCGACATCGATACCCACTGCTTCGAGCACCTCTTGCATGTAGACGACAGGCTGCAAGCGGTCACCTGCGCTGATGGCCATGATCGACAACGTCACCGGGCCGTTCTCGGCCTCGTAGTCGTCGACGAGTGCCCGGGCTCTCTCGGGGTCGTACTCCGGATAGTCGTTGTCGCTGTACCACCGGCTGCCGGGCGCGTAGGGCTGGGAGGCGATGGGGAACGACTCGTCGTAAGCGGCTGCACGGAATGCTTCGCGATCGATGGCTCGCACCACCGCTTCACGGATCCGCAGGTCGTCGGTCGGTGACCGATCGAGGTTCATCACCAGCAGATGCGTGCCGGTGGCGTCGGCCCCGTCGACGATGGTCATGCCGTCGCTCATCAACTCGTCGAGCCGAGGCTGCCCCTGGCTGTTGGCCTCGGCCACGTCGATCGTGCCGGTGCGCAGGGCGTTGAACCTTGTGGTCGGGTCGGGCATCGGCTGGAACTCGATCGAATCGAGGAGGGGATAGCCCTCCCGCCAATAGGAGTCGTTGCGCACCGCCTTGAAGGAGCGGTCGGGCACCCACTCCTGGAACACGAAGGGTCCGGTGCCGATCGGCCGGTCCGACTCGCCCGAGGCGATCTGCTCGGGGGCGATGATGTAGCCGGGTTGGTCGGCAAAGACGACGGGCATCTGCGACCACGGTTCGGTGAACGACATCGTCACGGTGAGGTCGTCGACCTTGGCGATGGCGGGCTTCTCGGGGAGCGCGTTCGACGCAAGGGGCGAGGCGCTCATGGCCTCGAGATAGGTCACCAGGGCGTCGGCGTCGAGGGCCTCGCCGTTGTGGAAGGTCACACCGGGACGCAAACTGATCGTCCACACCGTGAAGTCGTCGTTGGGGGTGAAGGCTTTGGCCAGATAGGGCTGCCAGTCGCCGTTGGCGTCGATGACGACCAGCGGGTCGAGCACGGCGCGCGCCATCTGGTGACCCGGGCCCGACCACTGGCTCGACAACGGATTGAACCCGTCGACGTCGCTGCCCGTGCCCACCACCAGCGCGCCGCCGGCGACCGGGACGACGGTGTCGTCGGTGGCCGGCTCCGGCGCAGAGCTGCTCGCGCCGCTGCACGCGACGGTCGCGGCCATGATGATCACGGCGATGACGACCGCCCACCGTCGACGAGACGAGGGCGGGGTGGTTCGATGCGTCACGCGTGTCCCCCCGGATGCGGCGTGCGCCTGCCAGCCGGCAGGTGGAGAGCTACCTTACGTAGATCCCGGGGTCCGCGCTCGTCGCCCCCGGTGTTTGGGGGAACCATGAGCGTCGACCTTCGCACCCGGCAGGACGGGCCCACGCCCGCGCTCGATGCGGCCGAGTTCTTCGGGCACGAGCTGCCCGACCGGGTCGAAGCGTTGAGCGGGCTGGTTGTGCCCGGGCTCCGCTGGCTCGCACC
>CAVPMN010000008.1:0-4564 GCA_963706425.1 uncultured Iamiaceae bacterium | reverse complement strand
AATAGCCCCCGCCCACGTAGGCCTGCAGTCGCGCGAAGTCGTCGTTGGAGAAGATCTCGATGGCGTCGAAGAACGCGGCCCGAGTGGCGTTGCGCAGAGCCCGGTCGCCGTCGCCGCCCCGGCGGGGCAGGTTCGACGTGAGCAGGACGAGCGGGCCGATGCCCTGATTGGCCAGCACGAGCGCGCGACCGAGCGACTTCCACACGGTGTCGGTGCGCATGAGGCCGGGGCGCGCGCTACGTCGAAGGCGCCCGACACGTCGAAGTACCACTCGGCGCCGGTGGCGTCGGCGGCGAGGAAGTTGACCGTGAGCCCCAGTCCCTTGAGGCGACTGTTGCGCTTGAGGATGGTGAAGCCGGCCTCTTCGAGGCGTTGAGCGGCGAGGTCTTGTGCCGCTTTGCCCTCGCGCGCCGCTCGCGCCTGGAAGTCGGAGGCGTCGAGCACCAGGTGCTGTTGCTGGGCAGCGATCGGTGTCGAGGTGTCGCCAGCGGGCCGTGGCCGCGCGCTGCAGCTGCCGTTCGAGCACCCCCTCGACCCGCTCGCGCGCCACCACGGTGAACGCGGGGTCGAGGTCGTAGCCGACATAGCGACGGTTGGTCTTCGCCGCCGCGACCAGCGTGCTGCCCGAACCCATGAACGGATCGAGCACCACGTCGCCCTCGTAGGTGTAGAGCTGGATGAGCCGCGTCGGCAGCTCGACGGGAAACGGCGCCGGGTGGCCGACCCGCTGTGGCGCTCTCCGGCGTCGATCTCCCAGACGTCGAGTGGTGGCCTCCATGAATTCCTCGCGGGTGATCGTCACCGTGGACGGGAGGCCGAGAGCGTCTCGGTGGGGGTCGGAGACGGCTCGGTCGAAGCGCCCTTGCCGGCGATGATCACCCGCTCGGTGATGTCGCGTAACACCGGGTTGGCCGGCCTTGCGAACGTGCCCCAGGCGCACGATCCGCCCGTGCTGCCCTGACCCTTCCACCAGACCACCTCGCCGCGGAGCAGCATCTGGAGGTGATCTTGGAGGATCTGGTGATGACGTCGGCCGACAGCGAGCGGTAGGGGCTGCGGCCGAGGTTGGCCACGTTCACGGCGATGCGCCCGCCAGGCTCGAGCACGCGCTTGCATTCGGCGAACACGGCGCCGAGCATCTCGAGGTAGTCGACGTAGGACGAGGGGATCTCTTCGTGCTCGATGTTCGCCTCGTATTGCTTGCCCACGAAGTAGGGCGGTGACGTGACGATGAGGGCCACCGAGTTGTCAGGCAGGTGGTGCATGTCGGTGGAGCTGCCCACGATGAACGGGTCGGCGATGACCAGGTCGTCGGGGTGGACGGCACGCGTTCGTCGTCGGACAGCTCGGGAGCGGTGAACCGGGCGTAGAAGTCGGACGCGTCGTGGCTCTCGCGCTTGCTGACACCGAAGCTCGACGTCGACGTCGAGCGCTTTGGCCGTTCGGACACGGGCTCCCTCCCGGAGGTGGCGCTCATCGTAGGGCGCCTGAGCTGGCCGGGCTCCGGGGGTGGGGCTCGGCATCGATGGCCCCGACGGCGGTGGGCCAGCGCCGCTCGGCGAGCTGTCGGGCACAGCGGGCGTCGCTGGCGACGTAGGCGTGCAGCCGACTGGGCGCCAGCTCGTGCACGCGGGCGGCGTCGGCGTCGACGAACGGCACACCGGTGAAGCCGGCCACCGACTTGAGGGCGCACGAGACCCCGAACGTGCGACCGAGGTCGGCCCGGAACACCCGATAGGCGTCGAGATGGCGATGACCGTGCCACGAGCCCCCGGTAGGCACCGAGGTGGCCTGGCAGCGGATCGCCGCGCAGACCGAGCGCCGGGTCAGCTCGATGCGCAGGCCGAGGTCGACCTCGGCGAGCGCTGCTCGGCTGGCGAGGTAGGGGAGGTCGAACGCCGCGCCGTTCCAGGTGACGAGCACGCCGGGGGTGAGGTCGGCGAGCCATCCGTCGAGCTCGGTGAGCAGGGCCGCCTCGTCGTGATGGGCCAGCACGATCTCGCCGCCCGGCCCGCGATCGCCGCCGCCAGCACCCGACTGATGGTGGGGTCGAGCCCGTCGACGGACGTGTCGGTCTCGATGTCGAGCCCGTAGACGATCGGTGGGCCGGCTGCCGCCTCGTCTGACATAGGAGCGACCCTATTGAGGGGCACTGACAAGAATACGGATGGCAGCCTGTCCGGATGGCGGGGTTCGCCTCCGCCGCTCGGTGCCGGGCGACTACGACGCGGGTGTGGGCGATCTGACCGAGCGGGTGGCCTCCGAAGGTCGTTGGATCGCCGTCGAGTGGCCGTTCGACCACACCGCTCGTCGGGTGGCTTCGAGCGAGAGGGCCTGCTGGTGCGCCACTACCGCCGGCGCAACGGCGACCTGTGGGACGCGGTGATCATGGGCCTGCGCCTCTGACCTGCCACTGCCCGCGCCCGAACACCTGCCCGAACACCTGCCCGAACACCTGCCCGGACCCCTCCGCGAAATCGGTGCGTGAAACCACCGCATGGGGTGTTTCACACCGATTCGGAGGAGGTGAAACAGTTGGGCGGGGTGGGGCGTCGACGAGAGGTGGGGACGGACACGGAAGCAGTCGACCAGGCGACCTTCGACGCGTTCTCCCGCCGAGCACTACGCCCCGATGGTGCGCCTGGCCCGGCTACTCACCGGCTCGGTGGCCGTCGCGGAGGACCTCGCGCACGACGCCTTCGTGCGGGTGGCGCCCCGGCTCGATTCGCTCGAGCGGCCGGCCGCCTACCTGCGCACCACCGTCGTCAACGCCTGCCGGTCGCACCACCGTCACGAGGCGGTGGTCGATCGGCTGACACCGACGCCTGCGACCGAGACGGCACCGGCGGATCACCTCGTCGAGTTCGAGGATGCGTTGGCCCGGCTGCCCGAGCGCCAACGCGCCAGCCATCGTGCTGCGCTACTACGCCGACCTCGACGACGCCGACATCGCCGAGCTGCTCGGGTGCCGGCGACCCACCGTCCGCACACTCGTCCGCCGAGGCATGGCCGCATTGAGAGGGGTGATCGAACGATGAGCCCCATCGACACCGAGCACGAGGCGCGGGTGCGCACGCTGCTCCGCGACCTGGCCGACACCACCCCGATCCGCCCCGCGAGTCGTTCCGGCTGGTCAAACCCGCGCCGGAGGGCGGGTTTGGCCGCCGCGTGGGCGCGTGCCAGCCAGGTCGAGCTGGGCGCCGGAGACGGCCCGGCGCGGTCGTCGAGGCGGGCGTGGGTGCTGGCGGCGGCGGCGATCGTGGCGGTGTTCGTGCTGCTCGGCGTGTCGCTGGTGAACCGCGACAGCGCCGACCGGTTCGCGGTCGACGCTGGCGACGTGCCCGTGGTCGACACCGCTGCGTTGGCCGACTCTGGCGGCTGGCGTTCGTGATGGAGAACAACCTCTTCCTCGCGGACGGGGCCAGCGGCGAGGTGCGCCGCATCACCGACACGGGCACGGGCGAGGAGGTGTCGCACGTGAGCTGGTCATACGACGGCGAGTGGGTGGCGTTCAGCATCCACGACGAGAGCGTGCTTTGGGTGGTGAAGCGCGACGGCTTGGAACGTCATCGCCTCGGCCGTTCGCCGACGTCGTACGCCTGGTCACCCACGGCGAACGAGCTGGTCTACGCGACCAACGACGAGGTGCGCATCGCCCAGGTCGACGGCTCGTCGTGTGCACTGGCGGGCGGGCCGGCGCCGGCCCCGTTCACCACGGTGGTGTGGTCGCCTGACGGCGATCGGGTGTCGTTCGCCGGACCCAACGGCGAGCTGGCCATCGCCACGTTCGGCGACTGCCCCGACCTGGGCCGGGCCGGCGACTCGCCGCCGGTCAGCCAGGTGCTTGCCTGGCCGGTCGACGACCTGGTGCTGGTGACCGAGCTCGACCCCGACGAGGTGCATGTCCTCGGCTTCCACCCGTCCAACGGCGGCGTCCAAGGCCTCGCCACCTTCGAAGGGCCCTTCGATCCGCTGACCGATCTGGCCGTGAGCGACGATGGGCGGGCGTTCGTGCTCGCCCCACGAGCCGATGTCCCGACCGCGTGTGGCGTGTACTTCGGTCGGTCCACAGCCTCGTGTGCCGGCTTCGTCACCGACACTGTGGCCTCCCACCCTGTTATTGCGCCCGGTGGTCGCGGCGACGCCGCACCTCCGGTGGCGTTTGTGAGCGACCCCACGTTGATGGTCGGAACGCTCTGGTGGCCGCCGGCGATCTCCGTTCCGGCTGGCTACGAGTTCACCCGTTCGCTCGGCCCGATCGATGACTCGATGCGTGGGTCGATCGAAATCGACGAGGTGTCCTACGGCATCGATACCGAGCCGCCGGTGTGGATCGGCGACGAGGCGCTCATTGTGCGGGTGAACGAGCGCGACCTGGTGCGCATCGACGTCAGCACCGGCGAGCGCACGACCATCGTGGCCGGCGCCCGCTTCCTGCCGCCCGCCGACGACTACCCCGGCGGCTTCGGCTTCGCCTACTGGCGGCCGGCGCCCTAACCGCCGAAATTGGTGCGTGAAACACCCCATACGGTGGTTTCACGCACCAATTTCGGCAAGAGAGAAG
>CAVPMN010000007.1:0-7286 GCA_963706425.1 uncultured Iamiaceae bacterium | reverse complement strand
TGCCGTTCGAGCACGCCCTCGACCCGCTCGCCGAGCGCGAGGGCGGTGAACGCCGGGTCGAGGTCGTAGCCGACATAGCGCCTGTTGGTCTTAGCGGCGGCGACCAATGTGGTGCCTGATCCCATGAACGGATCGAGCACCAGGTCGTGCTCATACGTGTAGAGCTCGATCAGTCGCCGGGGCAGCTGGACCGGGAACGGTGCCGGGTGGCAGACGCCCTGGGCGCTCTCGGCGTCGATCTGCCAGACGTCGAGTGTCGCCTCCATGAACTCGTCGCTCGTGGTGGTGACCTTGTGCGGCAGGCCGAGGGGGCCGCGCTGGCGGTCGGACACGGCCCGGTCGAAGCGACCCTTGCCGGCGATGATGACCCGCTCGACGCTGATGTCGCTGTTCCGCAGCAACCAGGGTTGCCGGGCTTTCGGAACGTGCCCCATGCGCACGAGCCCGTGCTGCCCTTGCCCTTCTGCCAGATGACCTCGCCGCGCAACAGCATCTGGAGGTGATCTGGAGGATGGTGATCACGTCGGCCGACAGCGATCGGTAGGGCTTGCTCCCGAGGTTGGCCACGTTGACCGCGATGCGCCCGCCAGGCTCGACCACGCTTTGCATCGGCGAACACGGCGCCGAGCATCTCGAGGTAGTCGACGTAGGACGAGGGAATCTCTTCGTGCTCGATGTCGCGCTCGTATTGCTTGCCGACGAAGTAGGGCGTGACGTGACGATGAGGGCCACCGAGTTGTCAGGCAGGTGGTGCGTGTCGGTGGAGCTGCCCACGATGAACGGGTCGGCGATCACCAGGTCGTCGGGGTGGACGGACGCGTTCGTCGTCGGACAGCTCGGGAGCGGTGAACCGGGCGTAGAAGTCGGACAGCGTCGTGGCTCTCGCGCTTGCTGACACCGAAGCTCGACGTCGACGTCGAGCGCTTTGGCCGTTCGGACACCGGCTCCCTCCCGGAGGTGGCGCTCATCGTAGGGCGCCTGAGCTCGCCGGGCTCCGGGGCTGGGGCTCGGCATCGATGGCCCCGACGGCGGTGGGCCAGCGCCGCTCGGCGAGCTGGCGGGCGCAGCGGGCGTCGCTGGCGACATAGGCGTGCAGCCGACTGGGCGCCAGCTAGTGCACGCGGGCGGCGTCGCCGTCGACGAACGGCACGCCGGTGAAGCCGGCCACCGACTTGAGCGCGCACGAGACCCCAAACGTGCGACCGAGGTCGGCCCGGAACACCCGATAGGCGTCGAGATGACGATGACCGTGCCACGAGCCCCGGTAGGCGCCTACGTGGCCCGGCAGCGGATCGCCGCGCAGACCGAGTGACCGGTCGAGCTCGATGCGCAGGCCGAGGTCGACCTCGGCGAGCGCGGGCGCGGCTGGCGAGGTCAGGGAGGTCGAACGCCGCGCCGTTCCAGGTGACGAGCACGCCGGGGTGAGGTCGGCGAGCCATCCGTCGAGCTCGGTGAGCAGGGCGGCCTCGTCGTGATGGGCCAGCACGATCTCGCCGCCCGGCCCCCACGATCGCCGCCGCCAGCACCCGACTGATGGTGGGGTCGAGCCCGTCGACGGACGTGTCGGTCTCGATGTCGAGCCCGTAGACGATCGGTGGGCCGGCTGCCGCCTCGTCGACATAGGAGCGACCCTATTGAGGGGCACTGACAGGAATAGGGATGGCAGCCTGTCCGGATGTAGCGGTTCAACATCCGCCGCTCGGTGCCGGGCGACTATGACGCGGGTGTGGGTGATCTGACCGAGCGTGGCCTCCGAGGTCGTTGGATCGGCCGCGAATGGCCGTTCGACCACGCCGCTCGTCGAACGAGGTTCATGGCCCGGGCGGCACACCGCCGGGCACGGCCCTGTGGACACGGCGATCACGCGGCCTGCGCCGCTGACCTGCCCACTCGCCCGCGCCCGAACACCTGCCCGAACATCTGCCCCGACCCCTTCCCGAAATCGGGCGTGAAACCACCGCATGGCGTGTTCACGACCGATTTCGGAGGAGGTGAAACAGTTGGGCGGGGTGGGGCGTCGACGAGAGGTGGGGACGGACACGGAAGCAGTCGACCAGGCGACCTTCGACGCGTATCTACCGCGAGCACTACGCCCCGATGGTGCGTCTGGCCCGGCTGCTCACCGGCTCGGTGGCCATCGCGGAGGACCTCACGCACGACGCCTTCGTGCGGGTGGCGCCTCGGCTCGATTCGCTCGACCGGCCGGCCGCCTACCTGCGCACCACCGTCGTCAACGCCTGCCGGTCGCACCACCGTCACGAAGCGGTGGTCGATCGGCTGACACCGACGCCGACGACCGAGACGGCACCGGCGGTGGCTCAGCTGGTCGAGTTCGAGGATGCGTTGGCCCGGCTGCCCAGAGCGGCAGCGGGCCGCCATCGTGCTGCGCTACTACGCCGACCTCGACGACGCCGACATCGCCGAGCTGCTCGGGTGCCGGCGACCCACGTCCGCACACTCGTCCGCCGAGGCATGGCCGCACTGAGAGGGGTGATCGAACGATGAGCCCCATCGACACCGAGCACGAGGCGCGGGTGCGCACGCTGCTGCGCGACCTGGCCGACACCACCCCGATCCGCCCCGCGAGTCGTTCCGGCTGGTCAAACCCGCACCGGAGGCGCGGGTTTGACCAGCCGAACGCTGGGGGGCCACCAGGTCGAGCTGGGCGACGGAGACGGCCCGGCGCGGTCGTCGAAGCGGGCGTGGGCGCTGGCGGCGGCGGCGATCGTGGCGGTGTTCGTGCTGGTCGGCGCGCTGCTGGTGAACCGCGACAGCGCCGACCGGTTCGCGGTCGACGCAGGCGACGTGCCCGTGGTCGACACCGCCGCGTTGGCCGACGGGCGGCTGGCGTTCGTGATGGAGAACAACCTCTTCCTCGCGGACGGGGCCAGCGGCGAGGTGCGCCGCATCACCGACACGGGCACGGGCGAGGAGGTGTCGCACGTGAGCTGGTCGCACGACGGCGAGTGGGTGGCGTTCAGCATCCACGACGAGAGCGGCCTGTGGGTGGTGAAGCGCGACGGCTCGGAACGGCATCGCCTCGGCCGCTCGCCGTCGTCGTACGCCTGGTCGCCCACCGCCAACGAGCTGGTCTATGCCACCAACGACGAGGTGCGCATCGCCCAGGTCGACGGCTCGTCGCGTGCATTGGAAGGCGGGCCGGCGCCGGCCCCGTTCACCACGGTGGTGTGGTCGCCCGACGGCGATCGGGTGTCGTTCGCCGGACCCAACGGCGAGCTGGCCATCGCCACGTTGCGCGACCGCCCCGACCCGGGCTGGCGGGCCGGTGACTCGCCGCCGGTCGAGCCAGGTGCTTGCCTGGCCGGTCGACGACCTCGTGCTGGTGACGGCGCAGGTCGACCCCGACGAGGTGCGATGTCCTCGGCTTCCACCCGTCGAACGGCGGCGTCCAAGGCCTCGCCACCTTCGAAGGGCCCTTCGATCCGCTGACCGATCTGGCCGTGAGCGACGATGGGCGGGCGTTCGTGCTCGCCCGCGAGCCGATGTCCCGAGCGCGTGTGGCGTTACTTTGGTCGGTCCACAGCCTCGTGCGTCGGCTTCGTCACCGACACTGTGGCCTCGCACCCTGATTGTCGCCCGGTGGTCGCGGCGACGCCGCACCTCCGGTGGCGTTCGTGAGCGACCGACGTTGATGGTCGGAACGCTCTGGTGGCCGCCGGCGATCTCCGTTCCGGCTGGCTACGAGTTCACCCGTTCGCTCGGCCCGATCGATGACTCATGCGTGGGTCGATCGAAATCGACGAGGTCGTCCTACGGCATCGATACCGAGCCGCCGGTGTGGATCGGCGACGAGGCGCTCATCGTGCGGGTGAACGAGCGCGACCTGGTGCGCATCGACGTCAGCACCGGCGAGCGCACGACCATCGTGGCCGGCGCCCGCTTCCTGCCGCCCGCCGACGACTACCCCGGCGGCTTCGGCTTCGCCTACTGGCAGCCGACCCCCTACCCGACCCCAACCCGCCGCCCCCGAAATTGGTGCGCGAAACACCCCATACGGTGGTTTCACGCACCAACTTCTGCAAGAGAGCGGCGGAGAAAAGGCGCGGGTGATGGGGCCGGTTGCGACGACGGCCCCATCACCGAAACCCCCTGGAGCGGAGGGTTCAGAACCCGGGGCCGTCGAGCAGGTCGGTGACCAACGCAGCCACGGGTGAGCGTTCCGATCGTTGCAGAGTGATGTGGGCGAACAGTGGATGCCCCTTGAGGGCGTCGATCACCGACACCACCCCGTCGTGGCGGCCGACCCGCAGGTTGTCGCGCTGGGCCACGTCGTGGGTGAGCACCGCCCGCGACCCCACCCAGCCGCGACAGCGCGGTGAGCAGCACCGAGCGCTCGAGGTTCTGGGCCTCGTCGATGATGACGAACGAGTCGGACAGCGACCGACCGCGGATGTGGGTGAGGGGCAGCACCTCGATGAGGTTGCGGGCGGTCACCTCGTCGATGACCTCGGGCCCGACGATCGACTCGAGGGCGTCGCTCACCGCCAGACCCCACGGCGACATCTTCTCGTCAGCGCTGCCCGGCAGATAGCCGAGCTCCTGGCCGCCCACCGCATAGATCGGCCGGAACACCGTGACCCGCTTGTGCGAGCGCTGCTCGAGCACCGCCTCGAGTCCGGCCGCGCAGCGCCAGCACGCTCTTGCCCGTGCCGGCGTTGCCGCCGATCGACACGATGCCGATGCTCCTCGTCGGCCAGCAGATCGAGAGCGATGCGCTGCTCGGCCGACCGGCCCCGCACGCCGAACAGCTCGCGATCGGTGTGGATGAGGTGCACCTGCTTGTCGGCGTGCACCCGGCCGAGCGCCGACTGCGAGCCCGACACCAACGCCACGCCGGTGTGGCACGGGAGCTGGCGGGCCTCGTCGAGGTCGATCACCCGGTTGTCGAACAGCTCGTCGATGGTGCCGCTGTCGACGTCGAGGGTGACGAAGCCGGTCCACGTGGTGTCCTCGGCCAGCTCGTTGCGATACTCCTCGGCCAGGAGGCCCACCACGCTGGCCTTGAGGCGCAGCGGCAGGTCCTTGGTGACCAGGGTGACGTCGTGGCCCTCGGTGGCCAGGTCGCGAGCCACGGCGAGGATGCGGCGGTCGTTCGAGTCGAGCGTGAGCGTCTGGGCAGCCCGGCGGTGTCCTGGTGGTTGATCTCGACGCGCAGCGTGCCGCCGTGGTCGTTGACCGGCACGGGCAGCATCAGCGTGCGGTGCTTCTCGCCGCACGACTCGAAGCTGTCGCCGGGTTGGCCCGGCCGCCAGCCCAGCTCGGCGTGATGGCGCTTGCCCTCCAGCTCGGTCAGCACGACCAGCGGCAGCACGACCTCGTGCTCGTCGAAGCGGAACATCGCCTGCGGATCGGCCAGCAGCACCGACGTGTCGACCACGTAGGTCTTCGACGGGACGGCAGGGGCGCGACGGAGAACGAGCATCTGGGTCGCGGACTACCACAAGGACAGGGCACCCGCCAGCCGATGCATTAATGGCTATCGGCTCTGGTCGGGTGCGGATCGGGTCACCGTCAGCCATGAAACGCCCGCGTCAGCGGCAACGGGTGGATGCCCGAAAGACGTCATCTGCCATTCACGTGTGCGTCACCGATGAGCGAGGATGAGCGGATGTCGCCGCCGTCTCCGTGCGTGTTCTGCGCCATCGTCCACGGCGAGCACCCCGCCCACCTCGTGCTCGACGACGACGCCGGTGTGGCGTTCCTCGACCGCCGCCCGCTGTTCACGGGCCACACCCTGCTCGTGCCGCGGGACCACATCGACGTGCTCGGCGACCTGCCGCCGGACCGGTCGGTCCCTACTTCGAGTTGGCGCAGCGCCTGGCGATCGCGATGGAGTCGGTGCTCCACGGCCGGCGGCTCGTTCGTGGCCCTGAACAACAAGGTGAGCCAGAGCGTGCCCCATCTCCACGTGCACGTGGTGCCCCGCAACCGCAAGGACGGCCTCCACGGGTTCTTCTGGCCACGCACCACCTACGACAGCCACGACGAGATGGCCGACTACGCGGCTCGGCTGCGCGCCGGGCTGGAGGCCGACCGGGACCGTTGAGCGGTCAGGACGGCTCGGCCGGGCTGTCGAGGGCGTCGACCGCCTTCTTCAGCTCTTCGAGGGCGTCGTGCAGGCCGTCGGTGATGACCCATGGCGTCGGGCACCAGGTCGGGGCACACCAGCACCCCGAAGTCGAGGCTGTCCAGGTAGCTCATCACGGTCATGTTGAGCGCGCCGCCGTCCATGATCGGGCCCGATGGGATAGGTGGCGACCATGCGGGCACCGGCGACGTAGAGCGGGAACGGCGGGCCGGGCACGTTCGAGATGGTGACGTTGAACAGCGGCCGGTGGCGATCGGCGAACTTCATGCGCGAGTAGAGGCGAGCGGCCTGGCCGGCCACCGCGGGGGCGGCGAACTCGGCCCAGTTCTGCAGGGTGTCGGCGCCGATGGCGTGCTGCTGCTCCTTGGCCAGGGCCATGGTGCGTGGATGAGGCCGATGCGCTCGATCGGGTCGTCGATGTCGGTGGCCAGGGTGGTGAACATCGACGACACCTGGTTGCCCGTGGCGTGCCCTTCTCGTCCTCGGTGCGCACCGACATCGGCACCATGGCCACCAGCGGCGCTCGTCGGGGCGTTCGCCGGCGTGCGTCGAGGTAGCGGCGCGAGCCCGCCGGCGCACAGGGCCGAGCACCACGTCGTTGACGGTGACGCCGACGCGCGTTCTTGACCATCTTCACCTCGGGCAGCGACAGCGAGGCGTTGGCGAAGCGCCCGGCGCGGGGTGAGGGTGGTGTTGAACGAGCGTGCGCGGGGCGCTGAACGGCGACGGGCGGTGGCTTCTGGTCGGGTAGCCTCGCGGTTGGTGTCGCGGATCCGCCAGCGCGGCCTCGACCGTGCGTCGAATCGTCTTGACGCGCGCGCACTGGCTGGCGGGCGAGCGAGCTGGCGACGTAGGCCACCAGCTCGGTGTCGCTCGGCGCCTGCGCTCGGGCTCCCACGGCACCTCGGGTCGGGCTTGGCTCCGATCTCGGGGCTGAGGTCGAGGATCGCCACCATGAGCTCCTCGCCGCGACGCGCCGTCGATGGCGGCGTGGTGCACCTTGGTGAGCACCGCCGACCTGGCCGTCCTCGAGGCCTTCGATGAGCCACACCTCCCAGAGCGGTCGGGTGCGGTCGAGCGGGATGGCGACCAGGTGGCCCGCCGAGCTCGCACAGCTCCTTCATGCCCGCCCGGCGACGGACCGGGCCGTGGCGGATGTGGTAGTCGAGGTCGAAGT
>CAVPMN010000006.1:0-15574 GCA_963706425.1 uncultured Iamiaceae bacterium | reverse complement strand
GCCGCGGGGGGCACGCCGGCCGCCGGAAAGCGGTCAGCGAGCGGTGTAGGCCGCGTAGCCGCCGAGCAGATCGCTCACGTCGTCGAACCCCTCCGCCGCGAGCAGGCTGGCGGCGATGCTCGAGCGATAGCCGCCTGCGCAGAACACGACGGTGGGACGGGCGGCATCGAGCTCGCTCAGGCGACGGCGCAGCTCGGCCAAGGGGATGTGCGCGGCACCGTCGATCGTCCCGAGCCTGACTTCACCGTCGTTGCGGATGTCGACGACCTGCAGCGACACGCCGTCGCGCTGTCGCTGCGCCAGGTCGGCGGCGCTGACGCGGGAGCTCCGCTCCACCACCTCGTCGTGCTCGACGAAGGTGCGCAACGGATCGGCCAGCTGGCCGACCACGTTGTCGAAGCCGATGCGCGCCAGCCGGTTCCTCGCCTCCACCGCGCCGTCGGGGTCGACGACCAGCACGACCGGCGTGGTCGGGTCGACGATGCTGCCGACGTATTCGGCGAACCGCCCGCCGAGGCCCACGTTGACCGAGCCTCGCAGATGACCGGCCGCGAACTCGGCGGCCTCGCGCGTGTCGATGATCGTGGCGCCTTCGTCGCGCAGTGCGTCGACCTCGGCGAGGGTGAGTGACCTGACCTCGGCGTGCTCGTCGAGCAACGGCCGCTCCCGCTTGTTGAGGCCTGCGTCGAACGCGAAGTAGCCGGGCGCGCTCGGCTGTCCGTCGGTGACCACCGCCACGAACTCGTCGACGCCCATCGGCGCCAGCGCGTAGTTGGTGCGGCGCTGCTCGCCGATGGTGGACGACGTCTCGGTGGAGAGGCTCTTGCCGCATGCCGAGCCGGCGCCGTGGCCGGGGAACACCTTGGTGTCGTCAGGCAGGGTGAGCAGCTTGTCGTGCACTGATCGGTAGAGCATGGTGCCGAGCTCCTCGGCGGTGACGCCTACAGAGGTGAGCAGATCGGGCCGCCCGACATCACCGATGAACAGCGTGTCGCCAGTGAGGACACCGAAGGGCACCGCGTCGTCGGCATGCTCGAACACCACCACGCTGATCGACTCGGGCGTGTGCCCCGGCGTCGAGCGGATCTCGAGCACGACGTCACCGAGTGAGATGCGCTCGCCATCGGCCAACAGCCGCGCCGGGAACTCGGGGGCGGCCTGGTCGCCGTAGGCGATGGTGGCGCCGGTGGCCTCGGCCAGCTCGAGATGGCCCGACAGGAAGTCGGCGTGGAAGTGCGTCTCGATCACGAGCTCGATGCGCAGGCCGTGCTCCGCCGCGCTGCGCAGGTACTCGTCGACGTCCCGGCGGGGATCGACCACCACGGCCCGACCCGTGGTCTGGTCACCGATGAGATACGACGCCTGGGAGAGGCAGTCGAGGTAGTGCTGCTCGAAGATCATGGTGCCAGCATACCCCCCTGGGTATTAGCTCAGGCCATGCTCATGGCCGTGGCCGTGCTCGTGGCCATGCGGTTCCTCAGTGACCACCAGCGTGCCCTCCAACTGTCGGATGCTCACACCGAAGGTCTCGAGCAGGTGCTCGGTGGTGAGCACCTGCTCGGGTGAGCCAGCGGCCACCACCCGACCGGCCAACAGCAGCACGACGTCGGCCCGCGCCGCCTCGCCGATGTCGTGGGTGGCCACCACCACGCTGGCCCCCCTCGCCAGCTCGTCGCGCACGGCCTGTTGGTAGACCTCCTGACCTCGGGCGTCGATGCCCGCCGTGGGCTCGTCGAGCACGAGCAGGTCGGCCTGACGGGCCAAGGCCTGCGCCAGGTAGGTGCGCTGCTGCTGGCCGCCCGACAGATCGCGCAGCGGCCGCTTGGCCAGATCGGTGATGGCCAGGCGCTCGAGCGCACCATCGACCAGCGCGTCGTCAGCCGGGCCGAGTCGGCCGAGCAAACCGTGATCGGCGAACCGGCCCATGCGCACCACGTCGCGTGCCGCGCAACGGCAGCACGAACGCATTGGGATGGAACTGGCTGACGTAGGCGACGCGGGCGGGTGCCTGCCCGGCCTCGGCACCGAGCACCGACAACTCGCCCGAGATCGGCGGCAGCAGGCCCACGAGCGTCTTGAGCAGCGTCGACTTGCCCGAGCCGTTGGTGCCGACGAGCCGCGACCAGACGTCCGGGTTCGATGGTGAGGTCGACGCCGTCGAGCACAGACGCGGCCCGAGTAGCCCACGGCCAGACGAGAGGCCGAGACGGCGGGTGCGACGATGGGGATCACGCAGAGGCTCCCGTCACCGGCATGGTGGTGGCCCGACGGACCCACGCCCGGCGGGCACCCTGGCCGGCCAGCACCAGGAAGAAGATGGTGACCGCGCACAGAACCACCGCCGCGCCACCCACGATGTTCCAGTGGTAGCTGGCCAACAACCCGAGGTAGACGGACACGAGCCCGACCCCGATCGCCCAGCCGACCATCACCCCGACCCGGTGAGCGACGAGCGCGGCGGTGCCCGCGGGCGCGATGAGCATCCCGAAGACGAGCAGGGTGCCGACGGTCTGGAACGACACCACGACGGTGACGGCGATGAGCAGCATCATCACGAGGTGGTAGCGACTCGATCGGAAGCCCGACACGTCGGCCAGCTCCGGATCGACGCTCAACAGCAGGAACGGCCGGGCACACACGAACGCGACCAGCACCACGAGCACGGTGGCCACGCCCTGCACCCAGAGATCGTCGGCGCTGATGCCGAGCAGCTCACCGAAGAGGATGTTCACCAGATCGCCGGTGAAGCTGCGACTGCGCGACACGATCACGACACCGAGCGCCAGCATGCCGACGAAGAGCAGACCGATGGCGGTGTCCGACGACAGCCGGGAGTGACGGGTCACCAGGCTCACCCCGCCGATCATCGCGGCGGCCCCCACCAGGGCGCCGACGACCCCCGGCCATCCCAGCAGCAACGCTGCGGCCACGCCGGGCAGCACACCGTGAGCGAGGGCGTCACCGATGAAGGCGAGGCCCCTCAACACCACGAAGGTGCCCACGACCGCGCAGGCGACCGCCACGAACGCACCCGCCAGCAGCGCCCGCTGCATGAACTCGTTCGCGGTGAACGGATCGACGAACCAGTCCATCACCCGAACGTCCCAGCTGGCACCCGAGCTTCCTAGCTGGGCGAGAGGCCCTGCGCCACTCCCTGTGCGATGTCGTCGATGAAGGTGAGGTAGGAGCCGTCGTCAGGCAGGTTGTGGGTGGCCAACTCGATGACCTCGACGCCGGTCTCCGAGGCGATGGCCTCCGAGAGCGCCGGGGGGGTGCCGATCTCGTTGAAGATCACCGGCACCGACAGGGCCTCGATCTGCTCGCGCAGCTCGGCCAGTTCGGCAGCCGACGGCGCCGACTGCGAGGTCGTCGACGGGATGAGGGCGCCGACGAGCTCGAAGTCGTACTGACGAGCGAAGTAGCCCATCGACTCGTGCCCGGTCACGAGCAGCCGCCGCTCGGCTGGGATGTCCGCGAGCCTCTCGACCGTCTGCGCATCGAGATCGTCGAGTTGGGACTCGAGGTCGGCGGTGGCCTCGGTGAGGTCGACCCCGAGCGCGGCCGACGCCTCCGGACCGAGCGCGGCCACGACCTGCTTCATCGACACCGGGTCGACCCAGAAGTGCGGGTCGCCGCCCTCGTGCTCGTGGTCGTGACTCCTCGCCTTCCTCATCGGCGTGATCGTCGGCCTCGCCCTCACCGAACTCGCGCACCTCGATGTGGTCGGTGGCGTAGAACACCGG
Organism: uncultured Iamiaceae bacterium; assembly: GCA_963706425.1. GTDB lineage: Bacteria > Actinomycetota > Acidimicrobiia > Acidimicrobiales > Acidimicrobilacustridaceae > CAVPMN01. The sequence goes on along the minus strand of CAVPMN010000006.1, from coordinate 11,831 downwards.
CACGCCGTCGGCCTCGGCCGACTCGATCGCATCGGCCAGCGACTCCTCGAGGTCGAGGCCGTTGGCCACCACCAGGTCCGCGTTGCCGAGCGTCTCGATGTCTTTCGCCGACGGCTGGTAGTCGTGGGGATCGATGCCGTTCGGCATCAGCACCTCGACCTCGGCCACGTCGCCCATGAGATCGGACACCACCGCGCCGAGCACCGAGTAGGTCACCACCACCGTCGGCTGCGATCCGTCGGTGCCCGCCGGTTGAGAGGCCCCGTCGTCCGATGACGAACCGCACGCCGCGGCCAGCAGCGCCACCGAGCCGAGCAGGGCTACCACGACACCACGACGACCACCGAGCACGAGAACCTCCGACCTTTTGGAAACGGGAATGATTTCCAGAATAGTGAGAAAGATTCTCATCCTGCAACCCAACGAGACGCAACCCGATGAGACGGCAATCGGCGTCAGGTGCCGGGATCCTCTCCGATCTCCCGCAGTCCGTCGCGCAGCGCGATCCGCAGCCGCCGGGCGATCGCAGGACTCAGGTGGGCGACCAGCCCCGCGCCGGCCCGCCCGACCTCCTCGACGGTGAGCACCACCCGGGGCTTCGGCGTCGTCGTAGTCGTCGCTGATGGCGACCGCCCACGAGATGGCGGTGAGCTCGTCGTCCTCGTAGTGCGGCGGGTAGTCCGCGGGGTCGAACGGGTAGTCGTCGATCGATCGGCGCATGGCGCCAGTGTTGCCCAGACGCGAGCGACCCCCGCCGAAGCGGGGGTCGCAGGCCAACTCTAGAGAGGGTCGATCAGCCGGTGAACCGCGGTGTCGCGGTGGCCGCAGCGGTCGCCGTGGTGGTGGGCGCCGCCGTCGTCGTGGTGGTCGGCTCGGGGCAGGTCTCCTCTTCGATCACGTCGACGAAGATCCCGATCGCGCCGTCGGCGCCGCCGATCGACGTAGACGACGTACTGGCGAACCGCCCTCGAACGGTCCGAGGTCACCCAGCTCCACCGTGGCGAACTCGGCGACGATCGCGGCGTCGGCGGCGACGGTGCCGGCAGGCACTTCGAGGGTGGCCTGCTCCTCTTCGCCGAGGTCGGACACCAGCGTCGTCTCGGTGCCATCGACCGTGGCGACCACGTCAACCGGCCCGTCGGTGTAAGCGCCGTGGCGAACGGTGACCCTCGCCTCGTCGGCGGCGAGGCACTCGCTGTCGTTCGGCCACACCACGATGGTCGGGCCCTGGCTGAGCGAGGTCCAACGGCTGCCGCGGTGACATCGTCGCCCGCAGCCACCTCGAGATCGGCCTGGATGTCGGGCTCGTCGGTGCAAGGCTGGTCGAGCGCCGACGAAGATCTCGACGTCGTAGGTGCCCGGCGCGAGGTCGAGCGGCTCGAGGATCTGTTCGGTCTCGAACGAGACCGTCGAGCACCTCGTTGTCGACACAGAGGGTGACGGTGAGGCTCTGGCCCGCGTCGTAGGTGGCGGCGTGCACGATCGTGACGGCGCCGGTGTCCTGGCCGGCCACGGGCGTGGCGGGCAGCACGGCGAGCACCGAGGGCCACCGCGGCGAGCAGAAGAAGTCGTTTCATGGCAGGGCTCCTTGGAGGGGGTGTCGCCCGGCCAGCGTAGGTGCCCACGGTCCGTAGCGAAAGGATCGGTCAGCCACCCTGCGTCAGATGCGTGGGCGGCTGGGGTCGGCGACAAGCCCGGCGTTAGCGTGGCCCCGTGCCGGCCCCCGCCCTCGACGACTCGCCCTTCCTCGCCGCGTGCCGAGGTGAACCGCACCACCGGGTGCCGGTGTGGTTCATGCGCCAAGCGGGCCGATCGCTACCCGAGTACCGCCAGATCCGGGGCGAGGGCAGCATCCTCGACGCCATCGCCAAACCGGAGCTGGCCGCCGAGATCACCCTGCAACCGGTGCGGCGCTACGGCGTCGACGCCGCCATCCTCTACTCCGACATCGTCGTGCCGGTGGCCGCCATCGGCTTCGGGGTCGACGTCGCCCCGGGCACCGGGCCGGTCGTGGCCGAGCCGTTCCGCAGCGCGGCCGACCTCGCCCGCTTGCGCGATCTCGAGCCCCCGCTCGACACGCCCTACGTGCTCGACACCATCGCCATCCTGGTCAACGAGCTGTCGGTGCCGCTCATCGGGTTCGCCGGCGCCCCGTTCACCGTGGCGTCCTATCTCGTCGAGGGCCGACCGTCGCGCACCTATGGCCGCACCAAGGCGCTCATGCACGGCGAGCCGGCGCTCTGGGACGCACTCATGCAGCGGCTCGCCGATCTGGCCATCGTGTCGCTGCGGTCGCAGGTCGAGGCGGGTGCATCGGCGCTGCAGCTCTTCGACAGCTGGGCGGGCGCGCTGTCGCCGCCCGACTACCAGCGCTTCGTGCTCCCGCACACACAACGAGTCTTCGCGTCGGTGGCCGATCTCGGCGTGCCGCGCATCCACTTCGGTGTGGGCACGGGTGAGCTGCTCGGGCTCATGGCCGCCGCCGGCGCCGACGTGGTGGGCGTCGACTGGAGGGTGCCCCTCGATGTGGCCCGCTCGCGTGTGCCGACGGGCACCGCTCTGCAGGGCAACCTCGACCCGGCCATCTGCCTCGCGCCCGTGGGAGGTGGTGGCCGACCAGGCACGCGACGTGCTCGCTCGCAACGCCGGACATCCCGGTCACGTGTTCAACCTCGGTCACGGTGTGCTGCCCGAGACCGACCCGGCGATCCTCGAGCGGGTGGTCGACCTGGTGCACACCGAGGGCACGGTCGCCGCAGGGAGCGGGAGGGGCGAGTGAGCGAGCTCGGCCTGCTGGTGATGGCCTACGGCACCCCCCGTCGGCCCGAGGACATCGAGGGCTACTACACGCACATCCGACGCGGCCGGCCCCCCACCACCGAGCAACTCGACGAGTTGATCGCTCGCTACGCGGCCATCGGCGGGATCTCACCGCTCGCTGAGCGCACCGAGGCCCAGCGGGCCGCGCTCGAACGAGCGCTCGGCGAGCGGACCGGCCAGCCGGTCCCGGTGGCGCTCGGGCAGAAGCACGCCGCGCCCTTCGTCGAAGACGGGTTGGCGTCGCTCGCCGATGCCGGCATCACGACCGTGGTCGGGCTGGTGCTGGCGCCGCACTTCTCGCGCTTCAGCGTGGGCCAGTACCACGAGCGAGCCACCGCAGTCGCGTCCGAACGGGGTGTCGACTACCGCCCGATCGATCACTGGCACCTGCTGCCGGCCTATGTCGACTTCCTCGCCGACGCGCTCACCACGGCGCGCGGCGAGGTGCCGGCGAACCACAAGGTGCTCTTCACCGCGCACTCCTTGCCCGAGCGCGTGCTGGCCGACGATCCGTATCCCGACGAGCTGCGCGCCAGCGCCGAGGCCGTGGCGGAGCGCGTCGGGCTGAGCCCATGGCCCGACTGGGCGCTGTGCTGGCAGAGCGCGGGGCGCACGCCGGAGCCTTGGCGCGGTCCCGACATCCTCGAGGTCATCAGAGAACTGGCGGGCACCGGTCGGGCCGACGGGGTGGTGGTGTGCCCGCAGGGCTTCACCGCCGATCACCTCGAGGTGCTCTACGACCTCGACATCGAGGCTCGGAAGGTCGCCGCTGATGCCGGGTTGGCGTTCGGCCGCACCCGGTCGCTCAACGACGACCCTGAGGTGATGGGTGCGCTGGCCCACCTGGTCCTCGAACGGGCGCGCTCCTGATGGCCGGGCGATCGATCGCCGTCGTCGGTGCGGGGATCACCGGGCTGGCCGCGGCCGTCGAGGTGGCCCGGCTCGACCCCGACACCGACATCCAGGTCTTCGAGGCGTCCGACCGTGTCGGGGGCAAGATCCTGACCACCGGGTTCGCCGGTCGGCCGGTCGACTGCGGCGCCGACGCCTTCCTCGCGCGTGTTCCGGAGGGCATCGAGCTGTGCCGGCGTCTCGGGTTGGCCGACCACTTGGTGAGCCCGGCATCACGCCACGCGTACGTCTACAGCCGCGGTGCCCTTCGCCCGTTTCCCGCAGGCACGGTGCTCGGCGTGCCCACCGATCTCGACGTGCTGGCGGCGTCTGGCGTCGTGTCGCCCGCGGGGGTCGAGCGGGCGGGGGCCGACCTCACGATGGGCGGCGACCCGCTGCGCGCCGACCGGTCCGTGGGCGACCTCGTGCGTGAGCGCTTGGGCGACGAGGTGTTCGAGCGCTTGGTGGCCCCCTTGTTGAGCGGGGTGAACGCGGGCGACGCCGACCAATTGAGTGTCGAAGCCGGGGCGCCGCAGTTGGCCGCCGCAGTTCGCGATCAGCCGAGCCTCATCGCCGGCCTGAGGGCGCAGGCGTCCAGCGCGACCGACCCCGACGCCCCGGTGTTCTTCGGCTTGCCGGACGGCACGCAGACCCTCACCGACACGCTGGCGACCCAAGCGCGCCAAGCCGGCATCGCCATCCACCTGCGGTCCGACGTCCGATCGATGGCGTCGACTGCTGATGGCCGGCGCTATCGGCTCCACGTCGGCGACGACGCAGACGGCGGCCACCGCACGCTCGACGTCGATGCGGTCGTGCTGGCCACCCCCGACTTCGTGACCGCCCGCCTGCTCGAGCACCTGGCGCCCGACGTCGCCTCCGGCTTGGCCGCGGTCGACTACGCCTCGGTCGTGATGGTGGCCCTGGCGGTGCCCCGCGCGGCCATCGGTCGCGAGCTCGACGGCAGCGGCTTCCTCGTCGCCCAGCCGGAGGGCCTGGTGCTCACGGCCTGCTCATGGGCGTCGAGCAAGTGGGCCCACCTCGACGACGGCGACACGGCCATCCTCCGGGCATCGGCCGGACGCGCCGACGACCGCCGAGCCCTCGAGCTCGACGACGACGAACTGGTCGAGGCCCTGTTGGCCGATCTGGGTACCACCATGGCGCTCGACGGTCGACCATCGGCGGTCCGCGTCACCCGGTGGCTCGACGCGCTCCCACAGTTCCGGCCCGGCCACCTCGACCGGGTGGCCGAGTGGCGGGCGCAGCTGGCGACCGACCGTCCGGGTCTGGTGACCGTGGGCGCGGGCATCGAAGGGCTGGGCCTGCCGGCGTGCATCCGCCAGGCGTGGGCCGCCGCCGCCCAGCTCGCCCCGGCCTGAGCGGCCTGAACGGCCTGAACGGCCTGAACGGCCGGGATCGTTGCGCGACCGCCGCCACGCTGCAAAGCTTCCGTAACAATGCAGCCACGTACGGTCCACCGGAGACTTCGGGTCGCGGTCGGCCTGGTCGCCGCCGCGGTGTTCGTGGGCGCCATGGGGCTGCCGGGTGTGGCGGGGGCCGACGAGCTCTCCGACAAGCGGGCCGAGGCCGAGCGGGTCACCGCCCAGCTCGCCCGCCTCCAAGATCAGACCCACGAGCTGAGCGACGACGCCGAGCTGGCCAAGGGCGAGCTGCTCGAAGCCGAGCAGGCCCTGGCCGAGGCCGAGGAGGCCGCCGCGCAGGCCCAGGCCGAGATGGAGGTGCGCCAGGCCGAGCTGCGCAGCTTCGCGGTGGAGGCCTATATCACTGGCGGCAGCGCCGATGGCTTCGACGCGCTGCTGACCAGCACCACCGACGATGCCCCCAAGGTGCGGGGCTACCTCGACGTCACCACGGGCAACCGCCAGGATCTGGTCGATCAGCTGCAGGCCACCCGCAAGAAGGCGGCCGACCAGGGCGAGAACCTGACCGAGGCCCGGGCCGCGCTCGAGCAGCGCCACGACGCGGTGCAGGCCAAGCTCGACCAGGCCCAGTCGGCGGTCGCCGAACAGGCCAGCATCAAGTCGCGACTCGACGGCGAGGTCGGCCGCCTCGTCGCCGAAGAGGAGGCTCGCCAGGCCGCCGCTGCACAGCGCGCCGCCGAGGAGCAGGCTCGCCAGCAGGCCACCGAGGCGACCAGCCGGGCCGCGGCGGCACCCGCCACCGGCGCCCCGTCCACCGTTGCGCCTGCGCCGCCGCGTCTCACCGCACCGGCACCGGTCACCAACGTCGGTCCCCCGCCGGCCGTCAGCCCGGGCGCCGCAGGCGCGGTCGAGGCAGCCATGAGCCGCATCGGCTCCCCCTACGTGTGGGCCGCGGGTGGACCCAACTCGTTCGACTGCTCCGGGCTCACCATGTGGGCCTGGGCGCAAGCCGGCCGCAGCCTCCCCCACTACACGGGCAGCCAATGGGCCATGAGCCGACCGGTCTCGGTGGGCGACGCCCAACCCGGCGACCTCGTGTTCTTCTGGGGCAAGGGCGACGGCGACCCCAGCCACGTCGGCCTCTACATCGGCGGCGGCTCGATGGTGCACGCACCCGGCGCCGGCCGCTCGGTGCGCGTCGACAGCATCCACTACTGGTCCGGTGCGCGCGTGGCCATCGGCCGCATCTGACGTCGGTCCCCTGCGTCGGCCGTCACTCCCCGCGGAGATCTCGGTTCCCGATGGCGCCGACGCGTTGGTCGTGCTGCTGCACGGCTACGGCGATGCCCCCGACCGGCTCCCGAGGGCTCTTTCCCCGGCCCTGCCGGCTCGGATGGGGCTGATCGTGCCGTCGGGCCCGGTGCAGACCGATGACGGTCCGGCCTGGTTCGCCACCGGCGCGGCGGGGTTCGCACCGCGGCTGTCCGACACGCTCGATGCGCTCGTCGACTTGATCGAGCCGTCCGCCCGCACCGCGTCGCTCGACGATCGGGCGGTGGCGGTCGTCGGCTATTCCCAAGGCGCGGCCGTCGCCCTCGCCTTGGCCTGCCGGGCGACCAGCGGTTGGCGACCGACCACCACCATCGCCATCGCGCCGTGGCTCACCGACGAGCCCGACATCACCTGGGACTTCGCCGCCGCCGCCAACCACGGGAGCCGGGTGCTGCTGGTCCAGGGTGACGACGACGAGGTCGTGCCGGCCACCCAGGCGCGCAGCGCCAAACGGGTGCTCGAACGCCACGGGGTGTCGGTCTCGCTCATCGAGCACCCAGGCGGCCACGCGCTCGACGAGGTGCCCGTCCACCCGATCCTCGAATGGTGGCAGGCGCCACACTGACCGGGCCCGATGGGCGCAGACGAGGGCTCGTGGGTGACAATGGTCGGGCCGTGACCACCACGATCGACCCCGAGCCGGCTCCCCAAGCACCGCCGCCCGCGCCTCCGTCACTTCCTCGTTGGACGTTGGTGGCCTTCGCGCTCGGCGGGCTGGCCTTCCTCGCCATCGCCATCGGAGCGCTGATGTGGACGTCGTCCGGCGACGACGACGTCTCGTCCTCTGCATGGCACGGCACGCTGATGCCCGACCCCGCCCGCGAGCGACCCTCGTTCACCCTGGTCGACACCGAGGGCGAGCCCTACGACTTCGCGTCGCAGACCGCGGGGAAGCTGACGCTGGTGTTCTTCGGCTACACCAACTGCCCCGACGTGTGCCCGGTGCACATGGCCACCCTCGCGCAGGCGCTCGAACGGGTCGACGTGCCGGTCGACGTCGTCTTCGTGACCACCGATCCGGCACGCGACACCGGCGAGCGCATCCGGTCTTGGCTGGGCTCGTTCGATCCCGAGTTCGTCGGCCTCACCGGCGCGCTCACCGAGATCGAAGCCGCCCAGGCGGCGATGGGTGCAGCGGTCGCCATCGCCGAGGCTCCCGACGACGACGGTGACTACCTGGTGGGCCACACGAGCGGCGTGTTCGTGATCACCCCCGACGACAAGGTGCGGCTCGTCTACCCGTTCGGCACCCGCCAGGAAGACTGGGTCGACGACCTGCCGCGCATCGCCGCCAACGACGAGTGGCAGGCCAGTGCAGCTGAGGCCGGCGGGGACGGCCGAACCGACGATGCAGAGGGCACGTCGTGAGCTGGTGGTGCAGTGCCACCCGCGAGCCCTGGTCGTGGGGCTTTCGCGCCTATCCCGGCATTTGGCTCGCCATGGGCGTGCTCATCGGCGCCTACGCGTGGGCCTGGCATCGCTATCACCGCGGCGGCCTCGACGTCAGCGCGGGCGACCGACGAAAGCGCGTTTGGTTCGCGCTCGGTGTCGCTGTGCTCTGGCTGGCGACCGACTGGCCGCTCGGTGTGCTCGGCGCCGGCTACCTCGCCACCGCCCACATGCTCCAGTACATGCTCTACACGCTCGTGGCGGCGCCGCTCCTCCTGCTCGGCACGCCGACGTGGATGGCGCGGTCAATCGTCGACAAGCTGCACCTCGAGGGCGCGTTGCGCATCCTGGCCCGGCCGGTCGTGGCCGGAGTCGGCTACAACCTCGTGCTCATCGCCACCCATGCACCGTTCACGGTCGACACGTTCCGGACGAGTGAGGTGGGCTCGATGGTGCTCGACATCGTCTGGGTGCTGTCGGGCCTGTTGCTGTGGCTACCGCTCATCAGCCCGCTCTCCGAGCTGCGCCACCCGTCGCCCGCGGTGCGCTGCGTCTACCTGTTCCTCGCCGCCGGCGCCATCGCCATGGTGCCTGGCGGCATGCTCACCTTCGCCGACTTCCCGCTCTATCGCACCTACGAGCTGGCGCCCCGCTTCTACGACATCGCCGCCGGCGACGATCAGCAGATGGCGGGCATCCTGATGAAGATCGGGAACATCCCGATCATCTGGACGGTGATGTTCGTCATCTTCGTGCGCTGGGCCACCGAATCCGCCGACTCGAACCGCAAGGCGCCGGCCCCGACCACCGACCGGCCCACTCCGCGCTCGGCGTGAAGCGGGTCGCCGGCGCGCTCCTGGTGACGCTGATCGCCACGGCCGCAGGGTGCAGCGACAGCGACTCACCCGAGCCGACCGCCGTCGTGGTGAGCACCGATATCGTCGGCTCCCTGGTCAAGGCGGTGGCCGGGCCGTCGGCCGACGTCACCGTGCTCGATGACCGCGACGGGGCTGAGCAGACGACCGATGCCGACGTCGTCTTCGTGGTCGGAGGCGGTTACGAGGCGGGCATGGACGACGCCCTCACGACCGCTCGCCGCGAGGGGGCGGTCGTGGTCGAGTTGCTCGACGGGCTGGGCCCCGTGCCCTACGGCAGCAGCCCCGCCTATGCCGATAGAGAGGGGGAGGGGTCGGGACCGTCCCGACCGGCGACGGGGCGCCGGCCCTCGGCGATCCCGACCCGGCCTTCTGGCTCGATGCCGACCGGGCCCTGCAGGCCGGACGGGACATCGCCCGGGTGCTCGACGAGCGGTCCCCCGAGTTGGCCACGGTGACCGCAGTCGGCCTGGCGAGGCTCGAGGACGATCTGATGGCGGCCGACGAGGACGCCCAGGCTGCACTGCTCCCGCTGCCCGACGATCGCCGCCTGCTCGTCACCGCCGACCCCCGTCTGGGCTACTTCGCCGAACGTTACGGTTTGCGGCTCACCGCTCCCGGGCCCGACCGGCCCGCCACCGAGGTGGTGGTCTTCACCGATGCGCTCGGCCCCGACGGGTCGGGTGCGGAAACGGTCGCCGGCATGGTGGCCACCAACGCCCGAAACATCTCGGCCTCGTTGTCGGCGCCCTGAACCGCTACAACTGGAGCCATGCCCGCCAGCGTGCGCACGAGGTCACCGCGCCGGTCGCGGCTGCTGCTCGTGCTGGCGCTGTTCGTCTCGGCGGTGGTCGCCGGGGCGATCGTCAGCCGTCCGGAGCCGGCGCCCGGCGACCACGCCGTGGGCGGACGGCTGGGCGCCGCCATCGGGGCGTCGGGCCGGCCTGAGCCCACGGTCGTCACCGAGCCCGCCAGGCCACCCCTCCCGATTCCCGAGGCGCTGCCCGAGAACCCCTACGCCCCCACTCCCGCGGTGGTGGTGGGCACCATCGAGATCCCGAAGCTCGGCCTGATCGAAGACATCCAGCACGGCGTCACGCTCACCGCCATCAACCGGGGGCCTGGCTGGTGGCCGGGCACGGCCGAGCCGGGCGGGTGGGGCAACTCGGTGATCGCCGGCCATCGCACCACCTACTCCAAGCCGTTCGCCCGCCTCAACGAGCTCGAGCCGGGCGACCAGGTCGTCATCACCACCGACGACGGCCGTTTCGTCTATGAGGTGCGCGGCGTCATCACCGTGCCCGGCGACTGGATCGACATCGCCGCGCAGACCGAGGCCCACACCGCCACGTTGTTCGCCTGCCATCCGCCGGGGTCGGCGAGGGAGCGCATCGTCGCCAAGCTGAAGCTGCTCGACGACGAGGGCGTACCGGTCGACGACGAAGCCGACCTGCCCGCCATGGACGCCGAAGCGCAACGCACCGAACACACCCTCATCGTGCGGCCGGCCACCGACATCGTCATCGGCTCGGGTTCGGGATCGGGATCGGGGGCTGACCCGTTCGCCCTCGTCGACGACTGACAGCGCAGGGCGGCGCGGGGCGACCTGCCGATCAAGCTCGCCGCGTTCGAAGAAGCGGGGCCAGTTGCTCTGCGACTCGCTGCCATCGGCGACGAGTGCCGCCCCGTTGACGAAGCGAGCCGCCGGCGAGCAGAGGAAGAGGATGATCCCGGCCATCTCCTCGGCGGTGCCCATGCGGCGCATCGGGCCGATCTCGTCGACCTTGGCCGCCCACGCGTCCTCGTCGTAGCCGAGCTGACCCACCTCGTTCTCGTGCATGCCCTCGGTGGCGATGGTGCCCGGCGCCAGCGCGTTGATGGTGACGCCGTGATAGCCGAGATAAGGAGCCATCGTGCCGCGTCATGTTCACCACCCCGGCGCGGGCCGCACCGGAGTGCACGAACCACGGTGAGCCGCGGTCGAACGAGAAGATGTGCACCACGTTGACGATCGAGCCGGATCCGGCGGCGGTCATCGGCACCATGAACCGGCTCACCATGTTCCAGGTGCCGTTCAGGTTCAGGTCGACCACGGAGCGCCAGCCGTTGTCGGAGATCTGGGTCGGCAGGGCGGGGAACTGCCCACCCGCGTTGTTGATCAGGAAGTCGACCCGGCCGAACTCGTCGTAGGCCCGGTCGCGAAGGCGGTCGACGTCGTCGGGCTCGCGGATGTTGGTGGGCTGGGCCAGACACCGACGCCCGAGTGCGCTGATCTCGGCGGCCGTCGGCGCGAGGTGGGCTTCGTCGCGGCTGGCGATGACGACGTCGGCGCCGTATCGGGCGAAAGCGAGTGCGGCGGTGCGCCCGAGCCCGGTGCCGCCACCGGTCACCAACGCGACCTTCCCGGCGAACAGATCGGGGGCGAAGATGTCGAGCGGGCCCGGCCCGCTGGTTTGATCGGTCATCGGAGCGGCAGCCTACGTCCCATCCCCGTTCTGGCTGGCCAGTCGGTTCGACGGTACTGCGCGAGAGTTGCGGCCGATGACGTGGAACGGGCGGGCCCTGATCGGGTTGAGGTGTGTCGGCGCCGGCCTGCTCGTCGCCGCGTCGGTGCCGCCGTGGGGATGGTGGCCGCTGGCCTTCGTCGGCCTGGCGATGTGGGAGCGGCTGCTCGCCGACCAGGCTACCGGCCGCTCGGTTCCGCCGCTCGTGGCTGGTGCGCAGCGGCGTGGCTCTTCCCCGCCATGTTGTGGATGTGGGACCTGACCAAGCCCGGTTACCTCATCGTGGAGCCACCTACGCCGGCCTACTTCGGGGTGGCAGCACTGGCGGTGCCACCCGAGCACCCGGCACGCCGCATCGCCTTCCCGGCCGCCATCGTGCTGGCCGAGATCTGCCGGTGGACCTTCCCCTTCGGAGGCGTGCCCCTGGCCTCGCTGGCCATCGGCCAGGCCGGAGCGCCCCTTGCCCAGGCGGCCCGCATCGGCACCGCCATCGCCGTCTCGGGGCTGGTGGCAGTGGGTGGCGATCGCCCGGTCGTGCCGCCTGGGACCGTCGCTGGGCGGCCGTGGGGGTGGCCGCTGCGCTCGCGGTCGGGTGCGCCACCGTCGGCTGGCTGGCCCCCGACGGAAGCGGGCCG
>CAVPMN010000005.1:0-22400 GCA_963706425.1 uncultured Iamiaceae bacterium | reverse complement strand
TGGGCGCCGAGATAGACGCGGATCGCCGCCACCCCGATGATCACGAAGATCGCGCCCGCCACCGACACCCAGAACGCCCATCGCAGCCCGGTGAGGATGTACACCGCAGGCGGCAGGAGGCCGAACACGATCACCGCGTGCAGCGCATGGCCGCTCGGGAACGACGCGAACGCCACGTCACCGAGGGGCTCGGGCGGGCGGGCGCGGTCGGTGGCGAGCTTGAGGCCGAGGTTGACCACGATGCCGGTGAGCACCGCCGCAGGGAAGGCGAGCGCGAACACGTGGCACCACCGCCACATCACCAGGCCGACCACGACCGCGAGCACCAGGCCCTGCGACTCGGAGCCGAGCGTGTTCAGCCATCGGAAGCGCTCGAGCCACGACTGGTCGCGGACGAACTCCGACACGGGGCGATCGATCCTGAGGAGGGTGTCGTGGGCGAACGTGGCCGCCAGCCCCGAGCGCGACCGCGGCGACGATGGCAACGGCCAGCAACGGCTTGCTGTGCAGCAGCACCGACGACGGGCGTGGGATGTGCGGGCGGTAATGCAGGTGCAACCGCTCGTGGTGCCAGTAGCTCATGGTCGCTGCGTCGGCGTCGGCGAGATCGGCGTTGTGCCGACCGAGCGGGCTGTCGAGCACCCAGGGCAGCAGCAGGGTGGTGCAGCTGCGATGGCGAATGGCCAGGCGCAGCACCACGGCACCGGCGGCCAGTGCCGCCAGCCCACAGAGCGAGATGGCCAGCCAGGGCCAGGCCACTCCCTCCGACCACTGCACCCGCCGATAGGGATCCCAGTAGTTCCATGTCGCGCCGACGAGCACGTAGACCGCGAACGCCGTGATGGCCACGCCGATCAGCGAGTAGGTGCCACGCACGCGTAGGCGGGTGGCGGGCGGAAGCTCGGCCAGGTCGACCGGCCCGGCGAGGTCGTGCGACCAGCAGCGATCGGCGGCGGGCGCGGAGACGATCGTGGTGCTTGCCCCGAAGAGCCGCTACCGTGTCGGACAGCAGGAGCACGACCGAGACGATGATGCCGGCACCGAGCACCATCGGCACGAACACGTGGCGATCGCCGGCGTGTTGAGGCCCGGGATCGAGCGTGCTCCACCGAGGTCGGACGGGATCATCCCGGCACCCCCGCGATCGAGGGCGTCCAGGTCGTCGTTGTGGGACTCGTCGTCGATGATCCTCGACCGTCCCCGCGGATCCGTCGACCCTCACGGCCCGGACGTCGCTCAAGCGGGCCACCGCGCCTTTGGCGTTGAGCACGGCCGGCAGCCCGAGCTCGCGGGCGAGGATGGCCGCGTGCGAGTAGCGGACCACCGCGTCGACGACGATGGCTCCGGCCCGCAGGAACAGCGGGGTCCACGACGGGTCGGTGCCGGACGCGACGAGCACCTCCCCCTCGGCCAAGCGGCCCCGTTTGGGTGAGTCGAGCACGCGGACGGTTCCGGTGTGCGTGCCGGGGCTGGCGGCCCAGCCATGGAGCACGTCGCCGTCCCGATCCTCGGCCTGGGCCTTCGGGGCGGCGCCTGTGAACACCTCCGGCAGCGGGCCTCCCCGGTGGGCGGCGGCCAGAGCCGAGCGTCGGCGGATCAGCTCGTCGAGGCTCGGACCGCGTCCACCCACCGCGTCGGTGAGCTCGTCGCGGCTCAGCAGCTCGATCTGGCCGGGTTGTTCGAGCAGCCCGCGCTCGACCAACCGGCCGGCCAACTCGTCGATCACCCGGCGGGCGTGTCCGCCGAGGCGCAGCAGGGCACCCTTCGACTGCTCGCGGGCCTGCAGCAGCGACACCGAGTCGGCGACCGTGCGCCGCAGGAGACGCTTGCGCACATCGATGATCTGCCCGGTGATCACCCGCATGGTCTTCCATCGCCGCGACCCGGTGAGCTGCGCCTCGAGCTCGGCGAGGGCGTCGTCGTGTCGCCGCAGCGGTGGTCGTTCCAGCGCGCGCGCCGCAGCGCGTCCCACGCCTCGTCGGGGTGATCGGCCCACGTCTCGCCGGCGAACATCGTGGTCGAGCCGGACTCGGCGAGCACCTGGTGCCACACCCGCGCGAACGAGAGCCCGGCCGAGGCCGACTCGATGGCGCGCATACCTTCAGCGGCGTCGGCGTGTTCGAGGATGATGTCGGCCACGCCGTCGCGGTCGGCTGCGTGCCGCAAGGCGTCGATGTCGAGCGAGGCCGTGCCGGCGAGCTCGGTCAGCCCACCCGAGGTCAGTCGCTGCGCCACCTGAGCGGCCTCGTCGCCCAGGTAGCGGGCGAGGAACAACTCGAGGGTGCGGTAGGCGGCCGCGGCCGCCGCCGCGATGCGCAGCTGGCAGGAGGTGAGCCGGTCGGCCACGTCTTCGAGACGGCTGAGCGACACCAGCAGGTCGTCGTCCGAAGCAGCTCGGAGATCGACGGCCCCCAGCAGGTCGATCGCCCCGCTCAGCGCGGCGGCTTCCTCCTGGGCCCGTCGGCGCAACCGCATGGCCCGGGCGGCGGGCACGACCCCGCGCACTCGGTCGAACGCGGTCGGCTGCTCCTCGCCCTCTTCGGATCGGGTGATCACCCGCCCGAAGTACTGCCGCTCCATCTCGGCGGCCGAGCCCCCGGGCATCGACGCGGCCGCTTCCTCGAGCAGGTCGAGGTTGAGCGCCACCCGGCCCCGTGATCGTCCGACGAACGCGTGAGCACCGAGCACTCGTTCGGGCAACACGTGCAGCGCAGCCATCAACGACCGGAAGGCCTCCTCGAGCGCGTGCCCGTTGAGCGACCAAAGCAGCGGGGGCACCACGCCGGGCAGCATCTCGTCGACTCCGGCACCGGTGTAGGACGCGCCGGCGAGCGGCGGTGTGTCGAACCCGTCGTCGTCGGCGGCTCGACCGGTCGTGACCGTGATGGGGCGCGACTGCACGATCATCGGCCGGCCGCCGGTGATCAACCACTCGATGTCCTGTGGCGCGCCGAGCAGTTGCTCGATGGCCAGCCCGAGGTCGGCCACCTCGTCCATCAGCTCGGCGTGCTCACCGGGGATGTCGCGTGGGCGGGCGCGGGGGACCACGAGCACCTCTGGTGTCTCGGCGCCCGACACCAGCCGTTCGCCCAAGCCGCGCACGAACTCGATGCGGAGATGGCCGCCCAGCCCGCCAGGATCGGTGGTGAACGCCACCCCGGCGAGTGACGGGGCGATGAACGGCATGATCACCGCCGCCATCGCCAGGTCATCTTCGTCGACGCGTCGGTGGGCGCGGTAGGTGCGGGCCTCGACCGACCACAGCGACGCCCACACGCGCTTCAGGGCATCGATGACCTCGTACGCCGGCACGTCGATCTTGGAGGTGTAGAGCCCGGCGAACGACTCGTGCTCCGTATCCTCGGCGGTGGCCGAGGAGCGCACGACGAAGGTGGGTGCGCGCCGTCGCCGGGGATGTCGGCGGCGAGCGGCGTCGAGCAGTTCGTCGATGCACTCGACGATGACGTCGGGCGTGATGACCGACAGGAAGAGGCGCTCGATGCGCTGGTCGACGTCGTCAGCGACATGCCCCGAGTGGTCGCGATCGTCGAGGTCGAGGGTGGAAGGATTCGTGAGCTCGGCCAACGCGGCCGCGATGCCCGTCTCGCGTACGAAAAGTCGATAGGCATCGGCACACACGACGCCGGCGGGCGGCACCGCGAAGCCGGCCGCGATGAGTCGGTCGAGGGCGGCGCCCTTGCCTCCGGCATCGTGAGGTTCGATGCCGCGGCCGCGGAGAGCAACGACCAGCGCAGCGCCCCGGGCGTCGTCGGCGGTCATTCGGTGACCTCGGCCAGCTCGGCCAGCTCGGCCCGCCCGGTGCGGGCCGGTTCGAGGCGGGCGCGGTAGGCGGCTACCGCCCGATCGGCGACCTGCTCGGGCCGGTCGCCTGTGCGGACGGCGCGGTCGTGCACCCACGACCACAGATCGGCTCGCACGGCGAGCGGGCGCCGCGCGGCCGCCAACCGGATCAGTAACACCAGCTGCAGCAAGGCGATGAAGGCAAGCACGGCCACGAGATCGGGTTCGTCGCTGATGGCGGCATCGAGTGTCCCGATCACCGAGGCGACCAGGGCCGAGAGGAGGAGCCCGACCGTCACCGTGTTCGTCTGCATTGGTGCCTCCCGGTGGCGCGATCGACGCGCTGCGGAACGAGGCGTCGTGGAGGGGTTCCGTACCCCGACACGGCAGATTTGTTGCCTTCGAGCAGGACCGGGCGCCCCGGTAGCCGTCGCACCAGGGCGGCTACGCTCCAGCGGTCGCCGTCGCCGTGGATCGGAGGGGCTCTCGTGCACGAGCAGGGCAGGTCGATGGAGTCGATCCTCGTTGATCTCGACGCGCGGCTCGCGCGATCCCGACGTGCACGGTGCGCGCCTGTTCGGCCTCGTCTACCCGACCGGGCTCGACGGGCTCGAGGACCTTCTCGCCGCGGTGAACCGCCGCTACCTGTTCCACAACGCGCTCAACCCGTTCAAGTTCCCCGAGGTCGCCGCGCTCGAAGCCGAGGTCGTCGCAGATGACCGGCTCCCTCTGCACCGCACCGGCGACGGTGGCGGCCGATGACCTCGGGCGGCACCGAATCGATCCTGATGTCGATGCTCGTCAACCGGGCGCGGGCACGGGCCGCGGCATCGAACGACCGCAGATCCTCGCGCCCCTTGTCGGCCCATCCCGCCTACGCGAAGGCCGCGCACTACTTCGACATGGAGGTGGTGCGCGATCCCGCTCGACGCGCGTACCGCGCGGACGTCGACGCGGCGGCGTCGTGATCGGTCCATCCACCGCGGTCGTGGTCGCCTCGGCGTTCAGCTACCCGTACGGGGTCATGGACCCGGTGGCCGACCTCGCGGCGCTGGCGCCGACGCACGGCGCGGGCTGCCACGTCGACGCGTGCATCGGCGGGTTCGTGCTCCCGTTCCTCGAGCGGCTCGGCGTCGACGTGCCGCCGTGGGACTTCCGGGTCCCGGGGGTGACCGAGATCTCGGCCGACGTGCACAAGTACGGCTACGCGCCGAAGGGCGCGTCGGTCGTCCTGCACCGCGACCCCGACTGGTTCGCCCACCAGGTGTTCCTCTACGACGACTGGCCCTCGGGCCTCTACGGGTCACCCGGTGTCGCCGGCGCACGGTCGGCGGCCCCGATCGCCACGGCGTGGGCGGCCCTGCGCCACCTCGGGATCGACGGCTACGTCGAGATCGCCCGCGTCCTGCTCGACACCACGGTGGCGTGCCGCTCGGCGCTCGATGCCATCCCCGAGCTGGCCGTCGTGGGGGATCCGATCGGTCCGGTGATGGCGTTCACGTCGACGAGTGCCGACCTCGACGTGGAGGGGTGGGCGCCGCGATGGACGCCCGGGGCTGGCACCTCAACCGCATCGTCGACCCGCCGGGACTGCACCTCATGCTGTCGCCCGCCCACGCGGGCGTGCTCGACGAGCTGGTTGCCGACCTGCGGGCCGCGGTGGCCGATCACGGCCCCTCCCGCGGCGTCGAGGCCCGCTACGCCTGACCCACTCCACCCCCGGCCCCTTCTCTGCGAAATCGGTGCGTGAAACCACCGCATGGGGTGTTTCACGCACCGATTTGGGAAGTGTGGGGTGGGCTACTGCTGAGCTCGGCGCGCTCGGCGCGCTCGGCGTCACTCGTTGGCTCACCCGCTCCCGAAATCGGTGCGTGAAACCACCGTATCGGGTGTTTCACGCACCGATTTTGGGAAGTGGGGCGGGGATGACCGAGGGGGCGACCTTGGGCCAGCCCACCTCACGCTCGAACGCCAAGGCCACGTCGAACAGGGCGGCGTCGCGATGGTGGGGGGCGAGCACCTGCATGCCCACCGGCAGCCCGTCCGACCGTGCCCGCCGGGATGGAGACCGCCGGGTTGCCATAGAGGTTGGAGGATGATCGTCAGGCCGCCCATCGTCACCAGGTCGGGCACCCGGTCGACCGCCGCCTAGATGCGCGCGTTGGACAGGCGGGGCACGAACACGCTCGCCACCCGCACGCCACCCATGACGCCCCGGAACGCCAGTCGGGCCATGTCGTTGGCCTTGGCCTGATCGACGAACGTGGCCGACGGGCTCGACATGGTGGCTTCGGCCCCGGGGAACGCCGGCCCCGGATTGGTGGCGGCGATGATGAAGTCGACCTGATCGAACGCGGCCGCCATCGCCGCGTTCGCTTCGAGGCGTTGCTGCTCGGCGACGGCGGCCAGGTTGAGGTTGTAGAGCGACTGTGCCAGCTGAAGGCCGATGGCGATCTCGTCGGTGAGCAACGGCGCGCACGACGGCCAACGTGGGCCGAGCTCGGCGAGCAGGGTCGACAGGTTGCCGAACGCCCATTGGGCGGCCAGGTTGGGCAACTCGATCTGCACGTCGACCTCGACCATGCCGGTGGCGGCGATGAGCTCGCGAGCCGACGCCCGGATGCGATCGTCGACACCGGGCTCGAGTGTGACACCGGCAAAGGCGGGGATGACCGCCACCCGCTTGCCGGCCAGGTCGGTCGACCCGAGGCCCGCCTCCCAGTTGCCGGGGTTGGGCAGGCTCCACGGGTCGCGCGGGTCGACACCCGCGCACACGTCGAAGTGCCGGGCGGCGTCTCGCACCGAGCGGGCCAGGCAACCGAGCACCACCGTGCCGGGCCGGAAGAACGCCTCGGGCCCGCGGGGCAGCCGGCCGTAGGTGCCCTTCATCCCGAGCAGGCCGCAGTAGCCCGCCGGGATGCGGATCGAGCCGCCCCCGTCGCCGCCCGACGCGATCGACACGAGCCCGCCGGCGACAGCCGCCGCGCTGCCGCTCGACGACCCACCGACCGTGCGGCCGTGTCGCCAAGGGTTGTGCGTGACTCCGTTGAGCTTGGTGACGCTGACGTTGAGCCCCCCGAACTCTGATGCGGTGGTGAGGCCCACGGGGATGGCGCCGCCGGCGATGAACCGCCCGACCGCTTCACCGGTGCGAGTGGCGACGCGGTCTTCGAACACCAACGAGGCACCGGTGTCGGGCCAGCCGGCGACGAGGTCGAGCTCCTTGATGCCTACGGGCACGCCTCCGAAGGGCTGGGTGAGGTCGGCCGTCGCCGCCGAGGCCAGGGCGGCCTCGGGATCGAGGTAGGAGAACGCGTTGAGATCACTGGCCTCGATGGCGTCGAGTGTCGCCTGCATCTCCTCCTGCGGAGAGCGGGTGCCAGCCCGATACGCATCGACCAGGGAGCAGGCGTCGTCCAACCACGGGGTGTCGCTCATCGGGAGATCCTGCCCGACTCCGGAGGATCTGTCACGATCGCTCGCCAGTCAGACGTCCTCGAGAAGGCCTGACAGTCGTTGCACGGTGTCGATGAACTCCTCGACCATGTCGAGCACCACTCGGCGGCTGGGCCGCACGGTGTTCATGCTGCCGACGACCTGGCCCACGAAGTAGGTCGCCAGCTCCTGGGCACCGGGCTCGTTGGCCACCCGGCCGATGCGGGCCATCGCCGGTCCGATCAGCAACGGCTGCATCGGCATCGGCAGCGGCCCCGGCCCGTCGGCGCGCTCCCATTCGTCGGTCCACGCACTGCGCAGCATGCGCGCCGGCTTGCCGGTCATCGAGCGCGACCGCACGGTGTCACCCGACCGGGCACCGAGGAACTTGTCCTTCACGAGCGGCGGCGTCTCCGCCTCTTCGGTGGTCAGCCACACCGATCCACACCACGCGCCGTCGGCACCGAGCGCCATGCCCGCCGCCAGTTGGCGACCCGACGCGATGCCCCCCGCTGCCAGCACAGGCAACGGACCGACCGCGTCGACCACCTCCGGCACGAGCACCATGGTGGCGATGAGGCCGGTGTGCCCGCCCGCCTCGGTGCCTTGGGCGACGATGAGGTGCGCGCCTGCGTCGGCGTGCTTGACGGCGTGTTCGACCGAGCCCGCCAGGGCCGCGACTGGGATGCCGGCCTCGGCGGCGCGTTCGATGAAGTGCGCGGGTGGGGGGCCGAGGGCCGACGCCACCAAACCGGGCCGGTGCTCGAAGCACACGTCGAGCAGCGGAGCCATGCTCTTCGGGTCGACCCGCATGCCGCCCACGCCGCGCATCGGGCCGTCGTCGGTGAGGGGCGGGATGTCATGGCGAGCGAGGATGTCGTCGACGAACGCCTTGTGCTCGTCGGGCAACAAGTCGTTGAGCGCGTCGCGGTCGAAGCCGCCCTCCTCGGCCCCGACGAACTTCTCGGGCACGAGCAGATCGACGCCGTAGGGCTTGCCCTTCACCTCGTCCTCGATCCAGCGCAGGTCGATGTCGAGCTGCTCCGGGCTGTGCGCCACCGCGCCGAGCACGCCGCAGCCGCCGGCGTTGGTGACTGCGGCCACCACGTCGCGGCAGTGGCTGAAGGCGAAGATGGGGAACTCGATGCCGACGAGCTCGCTGGCCTTGGTCTTCATGGTCCGTCCCTGGTCGATCGTCTCGCGTGGGCCATCAGGGTCTCGCAGCGACGGCGCCCGCGCCAGCGTGACGGCGCCGGCGCGTCGGGGGCGGCCGGCGCAGTGGCCTGGTCAGGTATGTCCGGCGCAAGGCGTCGGTAGGTTGGGACCCAGCCGGCCGTTCGGACGAGCGGTCGCGAGCACGATGCCGAGAGAGGGGTCAGTTGTGGACCAGCCGTCGAAGATCGAGGCGACCGACGTCGTCGACAACTCCGAGCGCCGCCGCTTCGAGGTCCGCACCGACGAGGGCGTCGCCGTGCTCACCTATCGGATCGAAGGCGACCGGTTGGTGCTCGTGCACACCGGTGTCCCGCCCGAGCTCGAGGGCCAAGGTGTGGGCGGAGCGCTCGTGCGGGCCGCCATCACTTCCGCGGCGCATGCGGGCCGCACGGTCGTGCCCAACTGCCCGTTCGCCCGCAAGTGGCTCGAGGACCATCCTGACGAAGCCGATGCCGTGATCATCGACTGGTAGTTGGCGTCAATGCACGCGTGACCTCGAGACCGACGTCATCACTCCGGGTCAGTCGGCTCGATCGAACCCCGCAGGAACGCGCCGACGCCCTCTGCCGGCACCCGCGGCCCGCGCCCGGGGATCATCTCGACCTGTGCGCCCGTGCCGAGCGCGGCCCACACCAGCACGTCGACCATCCTGCCCTCGAGCGGCTCGAAGCCGAGGTCTCGCAGCGTGGCCGCCTCGCCGGCGACAAGGGTGGGAGACGAGAGGTCGAACCAGGCGCGACGGTCGTCGTCGGGCTCGTCGTGCACGAGCAGCGTGTCGACCATGGCGGCCCGCAACGCCTCGAAGGTGGCACCGGGGCCGTCGGCCACGATCGCCCCTCGGTCGCGGAGCTCGACGAAGTGCCGGAGCGTGTCGGCCATGTGCGTGGCCACCACCGTGGCCACCAGCCGCTCGACCTCAACGCGCAACTCGTCGACCGAGCCGTCGATGGCGCGCCCGCCTGACTCGGCGCGCACGCATCTCGCGGCGATCTCGGCAGGGAGGTGGTCGTCGAGCAGACGGGCCATGCGCTCCTCGCCGGCGACGATCACCACCGCCGCGCCCACCTGACGAGCCGCGTCCGCCAGCTCCTCGGCTACCTCTGCGGCGTTGCGCTCCCAGGTGTTCTCCGCTCGCTGTTGATAGCGGCGCTGTGACCATCCTCCGGGCGCGCTCTTGGTGAGTGGGTCTCCGTCGTCGCCGTCGACGACGTGCTCTTCGGCCAGGGAACGGTCGACCACCGAGACGATGTCGGCGCCGCGCCGATCGAGCAAGGCGACCACGTAGGCCGGGTTGTCTCGAGCGAACACGAGCAGCGGACCGAGTCGCGGGATCGGGCCGTGGTCGAACCACGGCGCGGCGAGCGGGTGCGCGATCGCCCGCACATGCTCGTTCCCGTCGCCGTCGAACACCATGGCCAGGGTCGCGCCGTCGTGTAGCTCGGCTACGCAGCGCGTCGGCCCGTTCGAGGATGCGATCGGGAGCGTCGGCGGCGGCCAGCTCGGCTCGCCCTTCTCGCCAGGCCGTTGCGATCCGCTGGGGGCCGTCTTCGGCGTGTCGGTCGATCGGCAGGTAGATGCTGGTGAACGGCGGCCGGCCATGGGCGAGGTCTCGAAGTTGGTCGGCTTCGGTGCGGCCGCCGGCGGCCGGGGCGAGCGGCGGCGAAGAGAGATGGGCATGGTCGGTGGGCATTGGGGTGACTCCCTGGTCGACGTCTGGTCACCCCTACCCAGCCCGCCGGTGTTCTGCCGCGGCCGAGTGGGGGTAGTCGCGACCGAACCCCACTCCGACGACCGAGAGGACGCCGACGATGGCGAATCCGCAACAGCCCGAGCTGAGACGCAGCGGCCGTGCCGAAGCGCTCTCACCCGATGCCACCGCCGGCCAGCCGGGCATGAAGAGCGGCCGCGGCGGTCCCGACCAGTTCGGCCCCGTGCCCGACGCGGAACGTGCCGGGTCATCACGACGAGCACGACCAGGACCGGCCCGATCTCGATGCGTTCGCCGAGCGCTTCGGGATCGCCCCGACGGAGGTGTCCGATTCGACCGACGCGCCCGACTCGACCGACGCGCCCGTGCTCGCGCCCGCGGGCGCCGCCCGAGTGTCCGAATCCGATCTGGCGCTCCCGATGACCCATCTCCGCCAGCTGCCCCCAGGGGTCGCAGTGTCGGCGACCGTGGCGCGCCTCGGTTCGCGACTGGTGCTCGGTCCCTGGATCATCGCCGGTCGCCTGGCCGAGACCGCGCTCGGCATCATCGATCGCCGCTACGTCGGTCGACCGTGACGATCTGTCACGGTGACGATCTCATGGTCGACGATCGCGCCCTCGTCGACGGTCAACAGGCCGACGGTGTGCTGCGGAGCGCGCCTGCGCTGGGTGGGCGAGCCCGGGTTGAACAGCAGCTGGCCCTGCGGCGTCCACTCCGACAGCGGTTGGTGGCTGTGTCCGAACACCACCACCTCGGCGTCGGGAAACCGCCGGAACAGACGTCGCTCCCTGCCCTGGCGGGCGCCGCTGTCGTGGATCAACGCGACCTGAACCCCGGCGAGGTCGAGCCTGAGCTCGTCGGGCAACCCGGCCAGCGCGCCGTCGTTGTTGCCCCGCACCGCGTGTACGGTCGCCCGCTGCGCCAACGCGTCGAGCAACGTGGCGTCGACCACGTCGCCGGCGTGCAGGATCACGTCCGCCTCGTCGGCGAGCTGCCAGACGGTCTCGGATAGTCGCCCGAGCTGACCCTCCTTCAGGTGGGTGTCGGCCAGCACCAGCACGACGGTCATGTCCGCTGTCTGCCCGGTGACCCGCTCAAAGCCGTTGGCTCTGGGCCGGGTCGACCATCGGCAGCTCGTCGAGCGCCTGGGTGAGATGGCGCACCCAGACCTCCTCCAACTCCCCGAGGAACGTCGAGTCGGGCTCGATGCGCGAGTGCTCGATGGTGTGCACGCCGGTGCGCAGGATGCCGAGGTCGTAGGGCGGACCGACCGAGAGGTTCGCCCGGGCGGTGCTGATCATCGAGCTGAGGGCCACCTTGGCGGCGTCGTCGAGAGCGCGGGGCGAGGCGGTACCCAGCTCGAGGAGGAACTTGCCGTACTTGGTCTCGCCGATCTGGAGGAACGGCCGTTCGTCGGACGCCCGGATGTAGTTGCCCTCCGGATACACGAGGTAGAGGTCGGGAGGGGCGTCACCGATCTGGCCACCGAGGATGAACGTGGAGGTGCCGTCGGCGCCCACCGCGGCGAGCGGCCCCTGATGGGCCTGGGCTACGGCCACGCTGGTGCTTCCCACGTAGAGGGCAGCCTCGAAGAGGTGGTCGACGGTGGCCAACGAGGACGATGCCGAAGGATCGGCCAGGTCGCGGTTGATCCGGTCGAGCACCTCCTGGGTGGTGGCCAGGTTGCCCGCCGACTGGATCACGATCGTGCGATCGGGCGCGGGGTGGAAGACGAACAGCTTGCGATAGGTGCTGATGTTGTCGACGCCGGCGTTCGTGCGGGTGTCGGACAGGAACACCAGACCGTCGGGTAGCCGCATGGCGAGGCAGTAGGTCACGGGCGACAGTCTCGCCCGACCGCGATGAGTTCGCGGCCTCCGCGACGTCGAATGACCCAGATGACCGCCGCTGTGGAGCCGCCGGACCTGGCCACCGTCGACGCGCTGTGCGCGCTGCAGTTGGCCGCGCGGCGACTCGGATGCTCCATCCGGGTGCACGATCCCAGCCCGGAGCTGCGCGAGCTCATCGCGTTGGCCGGGGTCGAGGACCTGCTGCTGGGTCCCTCCAGAGAGCCGGCCGGGGTCCAGGCCGACCTGCTGGCCGGCCCCCTGCCGGATCCGCCGCCGGACCCCCCGCCCGATTCTGGAAACGAGCCCTAGCATGCCAACGGTGACCGATCGTGCGACCGCCCTCGCGCCCGATTCGCTCGAGCAGTACCGCCGCGAGCTCACCGGCTACTGCTATCGGATGCTCGGCTCCGGCTTCGAAGCCGAAGACGCTGTGCAGGAGACGATGGTGCGCGCCTGGCGCGCCGCCGACGGCTTCGAGGGCCGTTCGAGTGTGCGCTCGTGGCTCTACCGCATCGCCACCAACGTGTGCCTCGACATGCAACGAGGCCCGCAGCGTCGAGCGCGGCCGATGGATCTCGGGCCCGCCACCCCGCCCGACCCGAAGTACCTCGCGGCCACGTTGCCCGAGAACGCATGGATCTCGCCCATCGCCGACACGAGGATCCTGCCCGACGGCGCCGACCCAGCCGATGTGGCCGTGGCGCGCGACAGCATCCGCCTCGCGTTCGTCACTGCGCTCCAACACCTGCCCGCTCGTCAGCGCGCGGTGCTCATCCTGTGTGAGGTGCTGCGCTGGCAGGCGAGCGAGGTCGCCGAGTTGCTCGACACGAGCGTCCCTGCGGTGAACAGCGCGCTCCAGCGGGCACGCGCCACGCTCGCCACGGTGAGCCGCGACGCGCCCTCACCGATCAGCGACCGGGTCGAACAAGAGCTGCTCGAGCGCTACGTCGACGCCTTCGAGCGCTACGACGTGGCCACGCTCGTCACCCTCTTGCACGACGATGCCATCCAGTCGATGCCGCCCTATTCGATGTGGCTCGTGGGGGCCGAGAACATCGGCGCCTGGTTCCTCGGCCCGGGCATCGGCTGTGAGGGCTCGCGCCTGTTGCCCACCACGGCCAACGGCTCGCCGGCGTTCGGCCAGTACCGCGTCGATCCGGCGGGTGGCCATGCGCCGTGGGCGTTGCAGGTGCTCGAGATCAAGGGTGACCGCATCGCCGAGTTCCACGCCTTCCTCGACCCCGACCTGTTCCCGGCGTTCGGTCTGCCCACCCACCTCGACGACTGATACCGCGCCCGTTCTTGTCGCGCATCACGGGTCAGCGGACCCGGCGCGCGCGACCGGTACGGCGTCAACCCTCGGCGGTCGCTGCGGAGCGGCCGGCGAGACGGCCGAAGTAGGTGCCGTCGCCGAGCGAGATGCCGCTCACATAGCCGCCGGCGGCGATGCCGGCCGTGGTGCGCCCGGCGGCGAAGAGGCCAGCGATCGGCGCACCTGCGTGGTCGAGCACAGCGCTGGCCGCGTTGGTCGCCAGCCCGCCGAGGGTGAACGGGGCGTAGTAGCTGCGGTCGACGCTCATGTCGACCACGCCGTACGGCGGCTCGAGCGGGGTGAGCCAGGCGGCGTTCTTGTGGAACTCCGGATCGGTGCCTGCGGCCGCGTGCTCGTTGTAGCGCGTCGAGCGTGGCCTGCAAGGAGCCGTCGGGTAGCCCGATCTCGCGTTCGAGCTCGGCCGCCGACTCGGCGACCCATCGCGGCTTGTAGCCGGCGATGTTGACCGCAAAGGTCGAGTCGTCGTGCACGAAGTAGACCTGACCGTCCTGGCGGAGGAGGAACTCCTGGCCCAGTCGGCCGGCGTAGGTGTCCTCGTTCATGAACCGCTGCCCGGCACTGTTGATGAGGATGCCGCGCACCAGGCTGCGTGGTGGTGTCAACGGGATGCCCACCTCGATGCGCTCCATGCCGAGCGTGGCCGCGCCGACCCCTTCGCCCATGCGGATGGCCCGGCCGTCGTCGAAGGGTGTGCCGATCGGCATGTTGCAGCGCAGCGCGTCGGCGCAGTGCTGGCGCACCATCTCCTCGTTGAAGATGAAGCCTCCTGCGGTGAGCACCACGCCTCGGCGGGCGCGCACGAGACGGGTCGCGCCGTCGGTCGTGGCCTCGACCCCGACGACCCGGCCGTCGTGCACCACGAGCCGATCGACGACCGTGTCGGTGATCACCCGCGCCGCCGTCTGGTCGACCGCGTCGAGCAACCGCTGCATGAGGAAGCCGCCGGCGGCGTCGGGGAACTGCGGATGGTGACCCCGTGGCACCGGGTCGGCGACGGTGTCGAACGGCCACGAGTCCTCGCCGCCGCTGAACACCAACCCCGAGTCGTCGGGCGGCTCCCGGCTGGGCTCGGGATGGAACTGCGACCGGAACGGCACGCCGTGGTCGACCAGCCAGTGGAAGTGGCGCACGCTGTCGTGGCAGTACGCGTGCACCTTGGCCTCGTCGACCTCGGGACCGCACGCCGCGAGCAGGAAGCGTTCCATGTTCTCGGCCGTGTCGGTGTAGCCGCACTCCTCTTGCACGGGTGTTCCGCCACCCAGGTAGATGAGCCCGCCCGACATAGCGGAAGTGCCACCGCCCATGGCGGCCGCTTCGAGCACGACGACGTCGACGCCCATCTCGGCGGCCTCGATGGTGGCGCACGCACCCGCACATCCGAGGCCCACGACCACCACGTCGGCGTCGTCGTCCCACACCGACACGTCGCTGGCATCGATCGGTTCGATCATGCCGGGGGACCCTATCGGCGCACGTGGGGGCGCCTTCGGCAACGATGCAGGAGAACCGCCCGGCACTTCCCACGCGACAGGGCTGATGATGGGGACAGCGCGCACCGACGCAGAGCTCGTTTCGGCCATCGCCAGCGGTGACCGGGAGGCCTTCGCGCGCCCTGCACGATCTCCACGCCCCCTGGCTGACCGGACGTCTCCGCCGCCGCTGCACCGACGACGATGTGGTGCGCGAAGCCGTGCAGGACACGTTCGTGGCCGTGTGGCGTGGTGCTGGCCGGTGGGACGGGAGGGGTGAGCCGGCGGCCTGGATGTGGGGCATCGCGATCCGCCGCCTCATCGGGGTTCTGCGCACGCGGGGCCGTTGGCTTCCTGTCGCCGGACACGACGAGAGCGAGTTGGTGGTGGCGGCCGAGGATCGGGTGCTCGACGGCATCGAGCACGGCGATCTGGCCGGGGCCATGGCGTCGCTCTCTCCCGAGCTGCGACTGGCGCTTCAGGCGACCGTGCTCGACGGCCTGACCACCCGGGAGGCGGGCCGACTGCTCGGCATCCCGACCGGAACGGTGAAGACGCGAGTGATGCCGCGCCAAGCAACAGCTACGAGGAGCACTTGCATGACATCGAGCACCTGGCATGTCGCCGACGACGTACTCGAACGCTACGCCTGCGCACCGCGTGAAGTCGGCGCCGCAGCGGCATCGTCGGCCGAGGCGCACCTGCTGTCCTGTGCCCGTTGCCGGCAGCGGGTGGCCGAGAGCATGCCGGCCAGCTTCCTCGACTCGAGCTGGGCGTCCGTGGCCGATCGCATCGACCGACCGCGTCGGGGCGTGGTCGAGCGCCTCTTGATCGTGCTCGGTGTTCGGCCCGAGGCCGCCCGGCTCACGGCCGCCACCCCCCCGTTGCAGCTGGCCTGGCTCGGCTCGGTCATCATCGTCATCGCGGCCATGGTGGTGGCCTCTCGCGAGCGCGACTCCTCCTCGTTCTTTCTGCTCATCGCGCCGGTGATCCCCCTCGGGTCGGTCGCGGTCACGTTCCATCCCGGCAACGAGCCTGGTGGCGAGGCGGCGTTCGCCTCGCCGGTCTCGGGCGCCGGCCTCGTGCTGCGCCGGGCCACTGCAGTGATCGTCGCGAGCCTGGTGTGTCTGATCGTGGGCTCGCTCGCCCTCCCCGACCTCGCGCTGCGGGATGCCGCCTGGCTGTTGCCGTCGCTGGCGCTCACCTTCACCGCGCTGGCCGTCGCGACCTGGCGACCGATCGAGTTGGTGGCCGGGGCCTTGGCTGTCGGCTGGTTCGCCCTCGTCGCCCTGGCCGGCGTCGTCGGCGACTCAGGTGCCCTCGAACGCTCGTCGCCGTTCGGCACCTTCGGACAGCTGCTGGCGCTGGCGGTTGCCGCCCTGGCGGCGGCCGTGTTCGCCCGGCGCCGAAAGCACTTCATCTACTTCGGAGGTTGGTCATGGAACTGACGGTTCGAACGACCGCACTCGCCAAGCGCTTCGGTCAGACGACCGCGCTCGACGGGGTCGATGTCGAGCTCGGCGCTGGAGTCGTTGGGCTGCTCGGTCCGAACGGAGCCGGCAAGACGACGCTCCTGCGCATCCTCGCTACGGTCATGGCGCCTGATCGGGGCGACCTGGAACTGCTGGGTCACCGCCCCGACACCGCGAGCGGACGGCTCGAGATCCGCCGTCGGCTCGGCTACCTGCCCCAGGAGCCCGGCTTCCATCGGCATTTCACCGCGTTCGAGTTCGTCGACTACGTGGCCATCCTGAAGGAGTGGGGCGTCCGCAGGGAGCGGCACGACGAGGTGCGCCGGGTGCTCGCTCTCGTGGGGCTCGAGGACCGGATGGGCACGCGGATCCGCGATCTGTCGGGTGGGATGCGGCGCCGGGTCGCCATCGCCCAGTCGTTGCTCGGCGCGCCCGACCTGTTGCTGCTCGACGAGCCGACCGCGGGCCTCGACCCGGAGCAACGTCTGCGGTTCCGTGAGCTGCTCGGCACCGCGGCGCCAGGAGCAACCGTCGTCCTGTCCACCCACCAGACCGACGACGTCGCCGCGCTGTGTCAACAGGTGCTCGTGTTGCTCGCCGGCCGGGTCCACTTCATGGGCCGGGCCGCTGACCTCGCCGCCCGGGCCCACGAGCGGGTGTGGGTGTCGACCGAGCGCCAGCCCGGAGCTGCCCTGGCCTGGGTGACCGCCGAGGGATCGGTACGCCACATCGGGACGCCGCCGGTCGGCGCCACGCCGGTCGAGCCGACCGTCGAGGACGGCTACCTGCTGCTGTGCCGCGACGCGGGCGTCGATGCGTCGAGCGACGACGATCAGGCGGCGGCCTGATGCGCCGGCTCAGCACGTTTGTCATCGCCCTGGGCGGGGTCAGCCTCGTCGGCGGTTGGCTGGTCGGGGGGAGCGGGGGCACGTCGCTCGCGTTCGTCTTCTTCGGGGCCTCGGTCGTCGTGCTCGCGCTCGGGCTCGTGATGAGACGGCTCGCCGCTGGCCGCACCCGCCTGGCGGACGGCCGTTGGCAGGCACCTCCGATCAGAAGTCACGATTCGCCAACATCGTCCGAAACTGCGCACCGCCTCGGCCGGCCCGTGCGGGAGCTCGGTTTCGTCGAGACCCGCGAACTCTTGAGCAGCCCCTGGTTCGCGGTCGGTGTGGCCCTCACCCTGCTCGAACTCCTGCTCTTCGGGTTCCTCTGGGGCGGGGACTACAGCGAGCACTGGTGGAGCGTGGGGTCGGCCCTCACGCTGTTCATCCACCCCTTCGTCGGCATGCTGGTGATCGCCGGTCACCGGGCGGCCACGCGGGCCCGTCGCGAACGGGTGCGATGAGCTCTTCGAGAGCTGTCCTGTCGACGACGGCGGTCGAGCGAGCGGACAGCTCCTCCCCGCAGTGGTCGTGGCACCGCTGGCCGCGGCATTCGCCGCCGCCATGTTCGTGGTGACCACCAGCAGAGCCGAGGTCTACGGCGCGATCGACGGGCGTGCGTGGC
Source organism: uncultured Iamiaceae bacterium (assembly GCA_963706425.1). GTDB lineage: Bacteria > Actinomycetota > Acidimicrobiia > Acidimicrobiales > Acidimicrobilacustridaceae > CAVPMN01. The sequence continues at coordinate 4,611 of CAVPMN010000005.1, read as the reverse complement.
TCATGGTCGCCACGTGCGCGGTGCTCGGCGCGGGTGGCCTTGCCCTCGGCGTTGCGCTCGGGCGGTTCGCTCCTTTCTCTCCGCCGGCGCTCGCGTTGATCATCATCGTGTTCCTCGACGGCCGCATCCTCGAGCTGGGTGGCGTGCGCTGGGCCACCGACCGCTACCTCGCCACCTTCGACCCAGGCGACGGACCCGACCAGGTGTTGCTCGACCTGCCGGTCGCCGAACGGCTCGTGTGGTTCGTCGGCCTCACCGTGATCGTGATCGCGGTGGCCCTGGTGGGCCGGCGCCGGTGGGCCCTCCCGGCGCTGGGCGTCGGCGTGGCGGTCGCCATGCTGGGGGCGGTCGGGGTGACCGCCCCGATGTCGGGGACGGTAGAGCCCGTGCCGCGCATCTCTTCGATCCGGCGCGGGGCGAGGAATGCATCGCTGTCGAGGGCGGGTCGATTCCCGTTGAGGTGTGTGGCCCGGGGGACTACCGCGGCGCCCGGGGCCCTGCAGGTTGATGTTCACGGCCCCCTCGAAATAGCCCTCGGCGAACTCCTCCGGTGTGCGCACATCGATCACGAACCGCTCCTGCTCGAGAGCCAGCTCGGCCGACGCCGCGCCGGCCGCAACGCCACTCTCCCCGGTGGTGAGGGTGGTGTCGCTGCTCTCGGCCGAGCTTTCGTCGTCAGATGAGCAGGAGGCGACCTAGCAGGACGAGGACCGAGACGGTGGTGACGGCCAGGATGGATCGAGCTCGCATGCGTCCGACCGTATGCGGATGCTGTTCCCTGAGCCACATCGGGGCGCCCGGCGCAGCGGAACTTCCCGCACCGCCGCGGTGGGAGGCGGCCTACTGTCGGTTCCGTGACTCCGACCGCTTCGATACCCCGCCGGTTCTGTGGGCCGCCCGATTCGGGCAACGGCGGGTTCACGTGCGGCACCGTGGCGGGCTTCGTCGACGGTGACGCAGTGGTCACGTTGCGCCTGCCCCCGCCACTCGAGGTCGAGCTCGACGTGGAGGCGATCGAGGGCGTGGTGCGACTGATGGACGGCGATGCCGTGGTGGCGGAGGCCAGCCCCGCGACGATCGACGTCGCCGGGCCCGCCTTCGTCCCCCTCTCCGAAGCGGCGGCCGCCGCCGAGCGCTACGGCGGATTCGATGCCCATCCGTTCCCGACCTGCTTCACCTGTGGTCCCATCGGTGAGGTCGGCGACGGCCTGAGAGTGTTTCCCGGGCCCGTTGCCGGATCGCCGTCGTTGCGGGCCTCGACCTGGACGCCGCACGAGTCGTTGACCGAGGCGGGCGTGCTACCCGAAGCGGTGGTGTGGGCCGCGTACTCGACTGCCCGTCCGGTTGGGTGCACATCGGCGACGGCACCGTGGCGGTGCTCGGTCGCATGGCGGCGCGGATCGATCGGTTGCCCATCGTGGGTGAGTCCCATGTGGTGGTGGGCGAGGCGATCGGCGCCGACGGGCGCAAGCGCTTCTCCACCTCGTCGTTGTTCACCGCCGACGGTGAGCTGCTGGCCGTGGCCGACACCATCTGGATCACCATCGACCCGCCCACTCCCGGACGCTGACACCCTTGTCCAACCCGCCGAACTCGGTGAAAACGCTACCGTCTAGGCGGTTTCACGCACCAATTTGGCGGGGGCGCAAAAGGCGGGGCCGGTCGAACTCGGTGTTGTCGACGATCACTTCGACGAACGATCGCGGATCGACTTCTTGGACGTAGAGCAACTCGGACGCGAGGTAGCGATCGCGGTGAAGGCGGTCGGCCGCGTCGGCGCCGCCTTCCCTCGCCGTGTCGCGCTGGGCCCGCGACGAACCGAGAGCTCGGGGTCGATATCGACCCAGACCCGAAGGTCCCACGGGGATCGAGCGCGGGTCGACACGTGAAGACGCCGTCGACGACCAGTACCCCATCGGTGGGAGGACTCGATCTGGACCACGGTATGATCGATCTGGGTGATCGGGTCGATGCTGCACAGCGCGACCACGCCGGCGGCGTCGGGTGCGGCCGGTTCCAGGAGCAGTCGCCGAATCGCGTCGAGATCGAATGCGTTGCGGTAGTAGCCCTCGCCCGATGTGCGGTCGTAGACGGGTGCCTCGCGCCACGGCCGCTTGAAGTCGTCGAGCGACGCGCGCGCAACGGGGCGCCCACCTTCGCGAGGCCACGCCCCACCTCGTGACCGAGCGTCGTCTTGCCGGCGGCCGTGAGACCGTCGACGGCGACGCGGAGCCGTTGTGGGCCTCGTGCCGTGGCGACGGCGACGATCTGTTCGATCACCGTGGCGCGGACGGCGCCGGGCGCCGGCGGCATCGGCTGCTGCCAGGTCGACACCGAAGTGAATGACTGGCCGGGGTGGCGATCAGCGCGGCGGCTCAGCCGTCGCTGGGCGCGGTGGGGGTGACGCTGGTGGTCAGCGTGTGGAGGAAGTCCAACACGACCTTGCGCTCCCTGGCGCTGAGCGTGTCGGTCGCGGCATCCTCGACTGCCTTGAAGTAGGGGACCAGCTCGTCCTCTCCGAGTCGCCGGGCCTCTCGGTGAGCGAGACGATCACCTTGCGGCGGTCGGGGTGCGAGTCGCGACGGGCCCATCCGAGCTCTTCGAGCCGGCCCACGAGCGCGGTGACCGAGCCGGAGGTGAGCCCTGACAGCCGGCTCCCGAGCTCGCCAGGGGTCATTGGTCCGAGGGCATCGAGCGCTTCGAGGGCGTCGTAGTCGCTCCGTGTGGCCCCGACCCGGCGACACAAGCCAGCGATCCAGCGGTCTCGTTCCATGGCGAAGCGGCGGAGCAGCAAGAGCACCTCGAGTCGTTGGTGGTCCTCACCCGGAGCGTCCATAGCGCCCACCCTACCGGAGTTATCTTGATCATCAAGTCTCTTGACAACCATGCTATCTTGACAATCAAGAGACACGGTGACCGACGAATGACCGCCGGCACCTCCTACGCAAGGGGAACCTCACCATGAAGAAGAACCGCTCGGTCCAGATCGCAGGTGCCCTGATGATCACCGGAGCCGTGCTCGCCAACGTGGGCTTCCTCGTCCTCGGGGTCGCGGTTCAACTACCCCGACGTGCTCGGTCGGCCGGCCACCGAGGTGCTGGCGATGTTCCACGATGACGCCGCCGTCATCGCAGCCCTGTTCGCGCTGCTGGCCCTCGCATCGGCGGTGATGATCCCGATCGCCTGGCTGTCGTGTTCGCTCATCCCTGGCGCGGGACGCACCCGGCAGGTGATGGTGGCGGCAGGCATCGCCGCCGGCGTCGTGCAGGTCGTCGGCCTGCTTCGTTGGCCGCTGCTCGTCCCCGGGCTGGCCGACACCGTCGCCGATCCGGCCACCACGGCGACGACGCGGGCCGATGCCATCGACACGTTCCAGACACTGCACGACATGCTCGGCGGTGTGATCGGTGAGTCCTTCGGCTACGCACTGGACTGCGGTATGGACCCTCGCCATGGTGAGCGGACTCCAGCCCCGACCCGGTCGGTGGTTCGCCCCGCTCGGCACCTTGTCGGCGGCGCTCATCGCCACCGGACTTCTCGAGAAGGCCGGGGTCGAGCTCGCGGGGCTCACCAACTTCGTCGGCTACCTCGTGTGGAGCGGCTGGATGATCGCCCTCGGCGTCTCTCCTCATCCGCACAGTTCCAGACACCGATCGAGGCAACGGTGGCGTCGGTCGAACCGGCTCGTACGGTGACGGCATGAGCGCCACCCACGTCGTGTTCGGTTCGGGCCCTGCGGGGATCCGCCGTCGCTGAGGCGCTCGTCGCCCAGGGCCTTCCGGTGCGAATGGTGAATCGCAGCGGTCGGCCGAGCCTGGCCGACGTCGAGACGGTGGGCGGCGACGCCAGCGACGTCTCGTTCGCCCGGGCGACGACCAGTGACGCCGAGGCGGTCTACTTCTGCCTCCAACGTGTCGCGTGGATGACCCGGTGGGCCGAGGAGTTCCCTCCGCTGCAGCAGGCGGTTGTCTCCGCCGCGGGCGGCAGCCAACGCCAAGTTGGTGGTCCTCGAGAACCTTTATCTCTACGGGCCGACCGACGGGACGATGCGCGAGGACACCCCCAGCCACCCGACCAGCACGAAGAGCCGCACGCGCTGTGGCGATGTCGGCCGAGTTGCTCGACGCCCACCGCCGAGGCGAGGTGCAGGTGGCGATCGGTCGGCGGCGGACTTCGTCGGACCGGGAGTGCGCAGCTCTGCGCTCGGCGAGTTCGTGTTCGAACCGGCGGTGCGCGGCAAGCGGGCCCAGACCATGGGCCGCGTCCACGTGCCCCACACCTACACCTACGTGCCCGACCTCGGCCGCAACCTCGTCCTCTCCTCGGCAGCAGGAATGAGGCCTACGGGCGGGCCTGGCACCTGCCCAATCCGCCCACGTGGAACCACTCGCGAGATCATCGCCGACGTCTACGCCGCCGTGGTCGATGCAGACCGGCATCACGGCGCTCATTTTCCTGATGATCCGGGTGCTCGGTCTCTTCAACCGCAGCATTCGCGGCTGCGGCACACCTACTACCAGTTCTCGGCCCCGTTCGTGGTCGACGATGGCGCGTTCCGCTCCGCCTTCGGAGGGCACACCACCGCGTGGCCGACATCGTCGACGCCACGGT
>CAVPMN010000004.1:0-15248 GCA_963706425.1 uncultured Iamiaceae bacterium | reverse complement strand
CGAGAGGGAGGCGCCGTCGGTCGTCGTGGTGGCGGGCAAGGCCCCACGAAGGGCGCCGCCCAGTGGGGGCTACGCTCCAGCGGTCGCCGTCGCCGTGGATCGGAGGGGCTCTCGTGCACCAGCAGGGAGGTCGATGAGTCGATCCTCGAGGAACTCGACGGTCGGCAATCGCGCGAGCCCGACGTCGACACGGCGCGCGCTGTTCGGCCTCGTCGTCCCACCGATCGCGACGAGCTCGAGCAGTTCGTCGACCGACGTCTACCAGCGCTACCTGTTCGGCAACGCGCTCAACCCGTCGCGGTTCGTCGAGTTGGCCGAGCTCAGCACGAGGTCATCGAATCGGTGGCCGACCTCGTGAACCATCCCCGTCCAACCGGCAGGCCGGTGCCATGACCCGGGCGGCACCGAGTCGATCCTCATGTCGATGCTCGTCCACCGTCAGCAGCGAGGCACGGGGTCGAGACGCAGATCCTCGCACCCCACTCCGCCGACCGGCCTACGCGAAGGCGGCGCACTTCTTCGACATGGAATTGGTGCAGGTGCCGCTCGACGCGAACTGGCGCGCCGACGTCGACGCGGCCGCGGCGCTGTGCCTCGGAGCGCACCGCCGGTGATCGTGGCCTCGGCGTTCAACTACCCCCATGGCGTGATGGACCCGGTCGAAGCGCTGGCCGCGGTCGCGCTCGACGTGGCGCCGGTTGCCACGTCGACGCGTGCATCGGTGGTTTCGTGTTGCCGTTCCTCGACCGGCTGGGTCACGACATCGCGCCGTGGGACTTTCGCGTGCCGGGCGTGACGGCCATGTCGGTCGACGTGCACAAGTACGGCTATGTACCGAAGGGCGCGTCGGTCGTGCTGCATCGTGACGACGACTGGTTCTTCCACCAGGTGTTCCTCTATGAGAACTGGCCCTCAGGTCTGTACGCCTCTCCCACGGTGGCTGGCGCACGACCAGCGGCGCCCATCGCCGCAGCGTGGGCGATGATCAACCATCTCGGCACCGCCGGGTACACCGAGATCATGGGTCGAGCTGATGGGCACCGTGGCCACGGTTCGCGATGCCGTCGAGCGTCTCGATGGCATCGAGCTGGTGGGCGAACCGGTCGGCCCGGTGCTCGCCGTGCAGTCGGCCACCATCGATCTGGCGGCGGTGGGCGACGTCATGGACGACCGGGGCCGGCACGTCAACCGCAACACCGAACCGCCGGGGCTGCGTCTCATGTTGTCGCCGCCCACGGTGCCCACGTCGACCAGCTCGTGGCCGATCTGGCTGCGGCGGTGGCCGACCACGGCCCGTCCCGCGGTGTCGAGGCCGCTACGCCTGACTCCCGCCGCCGACCCGCTCGGCGGGGATGACCGAGGGCGACCTTGGCCAAGCCCACCTCACGCTCGAACGCCAGGGCCACATCGAACAGGGCGGCGTCGCGATGGTGGGGGGCGAGCACCTGCATGCCCACCGGAAGCCCGTCGACCGTGCCCGCCGGGATGGAGCCGCCGGGTTGCCGTAGAGGTTGGAGATGATCGTCAGGCCGCCCATCGTCACCAGGTCGGGCACCCGGTCGACCACCGCCTCGATGAGCGCGTTCGACAGGCGGGGAGCGAACGCGCTGGCCACCCGCACGCCACCGATGACACCCCGGAACGCCAGACGGGCCAGGTCGTTGGCCTTGGCCTGATCGACGAACGTGGCCGACGGGCTCGACATGGTGGCCTCGGCGGGAACGCCGACCGGATCGGTGGCGGCGATGATGAAGTCGACCTGATCGACGCGGCCGCCATCGCCGCGTTCGCCTCAAGGCGTTGCTGTTCGGCCACGGCGGCCGAGGTTGAGGTTGTAGAGCGACTGTGCCAACTGCAGACCGATGGCGATCTCGTCGGTGAGCAGAGGCGCGCACGCCGGCCACCGCGGGCCGAGCTCGGCGAGCAGGGTCGACAGGTTGCCGAACGCCCATTGAGCGGCCAGGTTCGGCAGCTTGATCTGCACGTCGACCTCGACCATGCCGGTGGCGGCGATGGCTCGCGAGCCGACGTCCGGATGCGATCGTCGACGCCGGGTTCGAGCGTGACACCGGCGAAGGCGGGGATGACCGCCACGCGCTTGCCGGCCAGGTCGGTCGACCCGAGGCCCGCCTCCCAGTTGCCGGGGTTGGGCAGGCTCCACGGGTCGCGTGGGTCGACCCTGGCGCACACGTCGAAGTGCCGGGCGCGTCTCGCACCGAGCGGGCCAGGCAACGAGCACCACCGTGCCCGGTCGGAGGAACGCCTCGGGCCGACGCGGCAGCCGGCCGTAGGTACCCTTCATGCCGAGCAGCCGGTAGCCCGCCGGAATGCGGATCGAGCCGCCTCCGTCGCCGCCAGACGCGATCGACACCAGCCGCCGGCGACGGCCGCCGCGCTGCCGCTCGACGACCTGCCGACGGTGCGACCGTGCTGCCAGGGTTGTGCGTGACCCGTTGAGCTTGGTGACGCTGACGTTGAGCCCCGAACTCTGATGCGGTGGTGAGGCCCACGGGGATGGCGCCGCCGGCGATGAACCGCCCGACCGCTTCACCGGTGCGAGTGGCGACGCGGTCCTCGAACACGAACGAGGCACCGGTGTCGGGCCAGCCGGCGACGAGGTCGAGCTCCTTGATGCCTACGGGCACGCCTCCGAAGGGCTGGGTGAGGTCGGACGGTCGCCGCCGAGGCCAGGGCGGCCTCGGGATCGAGGTAGGAGAACAGGTCGAGATCACTGGCCTCGGCGGCGTCGAGTGTCGCCTGCATCCTCCTGCGGGAGCGGTGCCGGCCCGATACGCATCGACCAGGAGCAGGCGTCGTCCAACCACGGGTGTCGCTCATCGGGAGATCCTGCCCGACGTGGGTGATCTGTCGACGATGCCGACGTCGTGGGGCCGATGCGCGGAGGTCAGACGTCGTCGAGTAGGCCCGAACAGTCGTCGCACGGTGTCGATGAACTCCTCGACGCATGTCGAGCACCACTCGGCGGCTGGGCGCACGGTGTTCATGCTGCCGACGACCTGGCCGACGAAGTAGGTCGCCAGCTCCTGGGCACCGGCTCGTTGGCAACCCGGCCGATGCGGGCCGATCGCCGGTCCGATCGGCAACGGCTGCATCGGCATCGGCAGCGGCCCGGGCCCGTCGGCGCGCTCCATTCGTCGGTCCACGCACTGCGCAGCATGCGCGCCGGCTTGCCGGTCATCGATCGCGACCGCACGCGTGTCACCCGACCGGGCACCGAGGAACTGTCCTTGACGAGCGGCGGCGTCTCCGCCTTCGGTGGTGCAGCCACACCGATCCAGACCACGCGCCGTCGGCACCGAGCGCGATGCCCGCCGCCAGTCGGCGACCCGACGCGATGCCCCCGCTGCCAGCACGGCAACAGACCGACCGCGTCGACCACCTCGGCACGAGCACCATGGTGGCGATGAGGCCGGTGCGCCGCCCGCTTCGGTGCCTTCGGCGACGATCAGGTGCGCGCCTGCGTCGGCGGTGCCTGACGGCGTGTTCGACCGAGCCCGCCAGGGCCGCGACCGGGATGCCGGCCGCGGCGCGCGTTCGATGAAGTAGCGCGGTGGGCCGAGGGCCGATGCCACCGAACCGGCCGGTGCTCGAGCACACGTCGAGCAGCGAAGCCATGCTCTTCGGGTCGACCCGCATGCCGCTACGCCTCGCATCGGGCCGTCGTCGTGAGGGCGGGATGTCGTGACGAGCGAGGATGTCGTCGACGAACGCCTTGTGCTCGTCGGGAGCAAGTCGTTGAGCGTCGCGGTCGAAGCCGCCCTCCTCGCCCCGACGAACTTCTCGGGCACGAGCAGATCGACGCCATAGGGCTTGCCCTTCACCTCGTCCTCGATCCAGCGCAGGTCGATGTCGAGCTGCTCCGGGCTGTGGGCGACGGCGCGAGCACGCCGCAACCGCCGGCGTTGGTGACCGCGGCGACGACGTCGCGGGCAGCGGCCGAAGGCGAAATGGGGAACTCGATGCCGACGAGCTCACTGGCCTTGGTCTTCATGGTCCGTCCTGGTCGGTCGTCTCGCGTGGGCCATCAGGGTCTCGCAGCGACGGCGCTCGCGCCAGCGTGACGGCGCCGGCGCGTCGGAGGCGGCCGTGCCCCGTGGCCTGGTCAGGATGTCCGGCGCAGGCGTCGGTAGGTTGACCCGGCCCGTTCGGACCAGCGGTCGCGAGCACGATGCGAAGAGGGCCAGCTGTGGACGAGCCGTCGAGACCAGGCGACCGACGTCGTCGACGAACCGAGCGCAGCCGCTTCGAGGTCCGCACCACGAGGGAGTCGCGGTGCTCACCTATCGCATCGAAGGCGACCGGTTGGTGCTGGGCGCACCGGCGTCCCACCGCTCGAGGGCCAAGGTGTCGGCGGAGCGCTGCGTGCGGGCCGCCATCACTTCGCGGCGCATGCGGGCGCACGGTCGTGCCGAACTGCTCGTTCGCCGCAAGTGGCTGAGGACCATCCCGACGAAGCCGATGCAGTGATCATCGACTGGTAGTTGGTCAATCCACCACGTGACGTCGAGACCGACGTCATCAGTCCGGGTCGGTCGGCTCGATCGAGCCCCGCAGGAACGCGCCGAGCGCCTCTGTCGCACCACGGCCCGCGCCGGGATCACCTCGACCTGTGCGCCCGTGCCGAGCGCGGCCCACACCAGCACGTCGACGATCCTGCCCTCGACCGGCTCGAAGCCGAGGTCTCGCAGCGTGGCCGCCTTGCCGGCGACGAGGGTGGGAGAAGGGTGACCGCATCGCCGAGTTCCACGTTTCCTCGACACCGACCTGTTCCCGGCGTTCGCCTGCCGACCACCTCGACGACGACTGACGCGCGCCCGTTCATGTCGCGGATCACGGTCAGGGACCCGGGCCACGCGACAGGTCGGCAGGCCCAGGCACGAGATGAGCTGGCGGCTCGCGCCGCCGTGCGGGCCAGTCGTTGCAGGAGTCTGCGGGCCGAGCTGATCGGCTGGCTCGTCGGCCGACGCCGAGGCGCTCGTCGCCAACGTTCGGGCGCGCAGAGTCGCGCTCGCACGCATCTCGATGCCGACGAGATCCTGGCGCTGCGCGGCGCCGACCGACGTCGACGCTGGTCGTCGACACGTCGGTCGTCGTCGCCGGGTTGGTCGACTCCGGCCCCGATCGGCACCTGGGCGGAGACGGTGCTGGTGTCCAGGTCGTTGTTCGGCGCATTGTTGCCCGTCGAGGTCGCCAACATCCTTCGACGGGCCGCGCTGGCCGATCGCATCTCCCTGACGTCGCCGCGTTGGCCGACGCAGATCTGCTCGATCTCGACGTTGCGCTGCTTCCCTATGAGCTCGTGCGCCGACCGGGTGCGGACCTGCCGCGCAACGTCGCCTCGTATGACGCCTGGTACGTGGCGATTGCCGAGCTGCTGGACTCGCCGCTGGCGACGCTCGACCAGCGTCTGGTCCGATCGGACGGCCGAGGTGCGAGTTCACCGCTCCACTCGGACCGTCGTAGTCCCGACGTCGACCCCGGTGGTCGCTGCCGAGCGGCCGGCGAGGCGGCCGAAGAAGGTGCCGTCGCCGAGGCTAGATGCCGCTCACGTAGCCGCCTGCGGCGATGCCCGCCGTGGTGCGGCCGGCGGCGAAGAGCCCGGCGATGGGCGCGGCCGTAGTGGCTCGAGCACGGCTGGCCGCGTTCGGTCGCCAGCCCGCCGAGGGTGAACGGTGCGTAGTAGCTGTGATCGACGCTCATGTCGACCACGCCGTAGGGCGGCTCGAGCGGCGTGAGCCACGGTGGCGTTCTTGTGGAAGTCGCGGATCGGTGCCTGTCGGCCGCGTGCTCGTTGTAGCGCTCGAGCGTGGCCTGCAGCGACCCGCTGGGCAGTCCCGATCTCGTCGTTCGAGCTCGGCCGCCGACTCGGCGACCCACCGCGGCTTGTAGCCGGCGATGTTGACGGCGAAGGTCGAGTCGTCGTGCACGAAGTAGACCTGACCGTCCTGGCGGAGCAGGAACTCCTGGCCCAGTCGGCCGGCGTAGGTGTCCTCGTTCATGAACCGCTGCCCGGCGCTGTTGACGAGGATGCCGCGCACCAGGCTGCGTGGCGGTGTCAACGGGATGCCGACCTCGATGCGCTCCATGCCGACGCGTGGCCGCGCCGACGCCTTCGCCCATGCGGATGGCCCGGCCGTCGTCGAAGGGTGTGCCGATCGGCATGTTGCAGCGCAACGCGTCGGCGCAGTGCTGGCGCACCATCTCCTCGTTGAAGATGAACCCGCCTGCGGTGAGCACCACGCCTCGGCGGGCGCGCACGCGACAGGTCGCCCCGTCGCTCGTGGCCTCGACACCGACGACCCGGCCGTCGTGCACCACGAGCCGGTCGACGATCGTGTCGGTGATGACCCTCGCCGAGGTCTGGTCGACTGCTTCGAGCAACCGCTGCATGAGGAAGCCGCCGGCGGCATCGGGGAACTGCGGGTGGTGACCACGTGGCACCGGGTCGGCGATGGTGTCGAACGGCCACGAGTCCTCACCGCCGCTGAACACCAACCCCGAGTCGTCGGGCGGCTCCCGGCTCGGCTCGGGGTGGAACTGCGACCGGAACGGCACGCCGTGGTCGACCAGCCAGTGGAAGTGGCGCACGCTGTCGTGGCAGTACGCGTGCACCTTGGCCTCGTCGACCTCGGGGCCGCACGCCGCGAGCAAGAAGCGCTCCATGTTCTCGGCCGTGTCGGTGTAGCCGCAGGCCTCCTGCACGGCTGTGCCGCCACCCAGGTAGATGAGCCCGCCCGACATGGCAGAGGTGCCACCGCCCATGGCGGCCGCTTCGAGCACGACGACGTCGGCGCCCGTCTCTGCGGCCTCGATGGTGGCGCACGCGCCCGCACAGCCGAGGCCCACGACCACCACGTCGGCGTCGTCGTCCCACGCCGACACGTCGCTAGCGTCGATCGGTTCGATCATGGCGAGGGACCCTATCGGCGCACGTGGGGGCGCCTTCGGCAACGATGCAGGGGAACCGCCGGGCACTTCCGACGCGACAGGGCTGACGATGGGGACAGAGCGCACCGACGCAGAGCTCGTCTCGGCCATCGCCAGCGGTGACCGGGAGGCGCTGCGCGCCCTGCACGATCGCCACGCCCCCTGGCTGACCGGACGTCTCCGCCGCCGATGCGCCGACGACGACGTGGTGCGCGAAGCCGTGCAGGACACGTTCGTGGCCGTCTGGCGTGGTGCTGGCCGGTGGGACGGCCGAGGTGAGCCGGCGGCCTGGATGTGGGGCATCGCGATCCGCCGCCTCATCGGGGTGCTGCGCACGTGGGGCCGTTGGCTTCCTGTCGCCGGACACGACGACAGCGAGTCGGTGGTGGCGGCCGAGGATCGGGTGCTCGACGGCATCGAGCACGGCGATCTGGCCGGGGCCATGGCGTCGCTCTCTCCCGAGCTGCGACTGGCGCTTCAGGCGACCGTGCTCGACGGCCTGACCACCCGGGAGGCGGGCCGACTGCTCGGCATCCCGACCGGAACGGTGAAGACCGCGAGTCATGCGCGCCAAGCAACAGCTACGAGGAGCACTTGCATGACATCGACCACCTGGCATGTCGCCGACGACGTACTCGAACGCTACGCCCGCGCCCCACGTGAACTCGGCGCCGCAGCGGCATCGTCGGCCGAGGCGCACCTGCTGTCCTGTGCCCGCTGCCGGCAGCGGGTGGCCGAGAGCATGCCGGCCAGCTTCCTCGACTCGAGCTGGGCGTCCGTGGCCGATCGCATCGACAGGCCGCGTCGGGGCGTGGTCGAGCGCCTCTTGATCGTGCTCGGTGTTCGGCCCGAGGCCGCCCGGCTCACGGCCGCCACCCCCCCGTTGCAGCTGGCCTGGCTCGGCTCGGTCATCATCGTCATCGCCGCCATGGTGGTGGCCTCTCAGCGAGCGCGACTCCTCCTCGTTCTTCCTGCTCATCGCGCCGGTGATCCCCCTCGGGTCGGTCGCGGTCACGTTCCTTCCCGGCAACGAGCCTGGTGGCGAGGCGGCGTTCGCCTCGCCGATCTCGGGCGCCGGCCTCGTGCTGCGCCGGGCCACTGCAGTGATCGTCGCGAGCCTGGTGTGTCTGATCGTGGGCTCGCTCGCCCTCCCCGACCTCGCGCTGCGGGATGCCGCCTGGCTGTTGCCGTCGCTGGCGCTCACCTTCACCGCGCTGGCCGTCGCGACCTGGCGACCGATCGAGTTGGTGGCCGGGGCCTTGGCTGTCGGCTGGTTCGCCCTCGTCGCCGTGGCCGGCGTCGTCGGCGACTCAGGTGCCCTCGAACGCTCGTCGCCGTTCGGCACCTTCGGACAGCTGCTGGCGCTGGCGGTTGCCGCCCTGGCGGCGGCCGTGTTCGCCCGGCGCCGAAAGCACTTCATCTACTTCGGAGGTTGGTCATGGAACTGACGGTTCGAACGACCGCACTCGCCAAGCGCTTCGGTCAGACGACAGCGCTCGACGGGGTCGATGTCGAGCTCGGCGCTGGAGTCGTTGGGCTGCTCGGTCCGAACGGCGCCGGCAAGACGACGCTGCTGCGCATCCTCGCTACGGTCATGGCGCCTGATCGGGGCGACCTGGAGCTGCTGGGTCACCGCCCCGACACCGCGAGCGGACGGCTCGAGATCCGCCGTCGGCTCGGCTACCTGCCCCAGGAGCCCGGCTTCCATCGGCATTTCACCGCGTTCGAGTTCGTCGACTACGTGGCCATCCTGAAGGAGTGGGGCGTCCGCAGGGAGCGGCACGACGAGGTGCGCCGGGTGCTCGCTCTCGTGGGGCTCGAGGACCGGATGGGCACGCGCATCCGCGATCTGTCGGGTGGGATGCGGCGCCGGGTCGCCATCGCCCAGTCGTTGATCGGCGCGCCCGACCTGTTGCTGCTCGACGAGCCGACCGCGGGCCTCGACCCGGAGCAACGTCTGCGGTTCCGTGAGCTGCTCGGCACCGCGGCGCCAGGAGCAACCGTCGTCCTGTCCACCCACCAGACCGACGACGTCGCCGCGCTGTGTCAACAGGTGCTCGTGTTGCTCGCCGGCCGGGTCCACTTCATGGGCCGGGCCGCTGACCTCGCCGCCCGGGCCCGCGAGCGGGTGTGGGTGTCGACCGAGCGCCAGCCCGGAGCTGCCCTGGCCTGGGTGACCGCGGAGGGATCGGTACGCCACATCGGGACGCCGCCGGCCGGCGCCACGCCGGTCGAGCCGACCGTCGAGGACGGCTACCTGCTGCTGTGCCGCGACGCGGGCGTCGATGCGTCGAGCGACGACGATCAGGCGGCGGCCTGATGCGCCGGCTCAGCACGTTTGTCATCGCCCTGGGCGGGGTCAGCCTCGTCGGCGGCTGGCTGGTCGGGGGGAGCGGGGGCACGTCGCTCGCGTTCGTCTTCTTCGGGGCCTCGGTCGTCGTGCTCGCGCTCGGGCTCGTGATGAGACGGCTCGCCGCTGGCCGCACCCGCCTGGTGGACGGCCGTTGGCAGGCACCTCCGATGAGAAGTCACGATTCGCCAACATCGTCCGAAACTGCGCACCGCCTCGGCCGGCCCGTGCGGGAGCTCGGTTTCGTCGAGACCCGCGAACTCTTGAGCAGCCCCTGGTTCGCGGTCGGTGTGGCCCTCACCCTGCTCGAACTCCTCCTCTTCGGGTTCCTCTGGGGCGGGGACTACAGCGAGCACTGGTGGACCGTGGGTTCGGCCCTCACGCTGTTCATCCACCCCTTCGTCGGCATGCTGGTGATCGCCGGTCACCGGGCGGCCACGCGGGCCCGTCGCGACGGGTGCGATCGAGCTCTTCGAGAGCTGTCCCGTCGACGACGGCGGTCGCTCGAGCGGACAGCTCCTCCCCGCACTGGTCGCCGCACCGCTGGCCGCGGCATTCGCCGCCGCCATGTTCGTGGTGACCACCAGCAGAGCCGAGGTCTACGGCGCGATCGACGCCCGTGCGTGGCTCATGGTCGCCACGTGCGCGGTGCTCGGCGCGGGTGGCCTTGCCCTCGGCGTTGCGCTCGGGCGGTTCGCTCCTTTCTTCTCGCGCCGGTGCTCGCGTTGATCATCATCGTGGTCCTCGACGGCCGCATCCTCGAGCTGGGTGGCGTGCGCTGGGCCACCGACCGCTACCTCGCCACCTTCGACCCAGGCGACGGACCCGACCAGGTGTTGCTCGACCTGCCGGTCGCCGAACGGCTCGTGTGGTTCGTCGGCCTCACCGTGGTCGTGATCGCGGTGGCCCTGGTGGGCCGGCGCCGGTGGGCCCTGCCGGCGCTGGCCGTCGGCGTGGCGGTCGCCATGCTGGGGGCGGTCGGGGTGACCGCCCCGATGTCGGGGACGGTAGAGCGCGCCGCGCATCTCTTCGATCCGGCGCGGGGCGAGGAATGCATCGCCGTCGAGGGCGGGTCGATTCCCGTTGAGGTGTGTGGCCCGGGGGACTACCGCGGCGCCGCCCGCCAGTACGCGATCGGTCTGGCACCGGTGGCGGCGGCCCTCCCCGCCGGGAGCGGTCCGATGCGTTTCCGTATGCGCCTGTTCGACCGCCCCGCCGCCGAGCTGCCGGCGGAACTGGCCGCCGAGTTGCCGAACGGCTTTGCCATCGAGGACAACTTCCGCGCCCGTGACGGCGAGCCGCTTGCGTTCGCGTCCAGAACCAGTGAGTCGGCCATACGGGCTGCCCGCTACCGACTGGTGGCCGCCGCGCTCGGTCTGCCAACCGAGCCCGACGCCGTCAGCGAGCTGCCCATGGTCGTCGCTGGACGGGCCGACGGCCTGGTCGTGCTCTGGATGGGCACGCTCGGCCTCGGCGTAAGCAGTCGGCTCGCCGCGTTCAGCCCTGACCACGACGAGCATGTCGTCGACGTCTTCGATGCAACGGTCCGAGGTCAGGCGTGGCCCGACCCCTGTGGGGACGGCCCGGCCCCGCTGACTTGGGCGCCCGAGGACCTCGAGGCCGCCAAACACCTCGCCGGGGTGCCCGACGACCGCGTGCTGCGCGTCGTGCACGAGCGTTGGGAGCAGCTCGACACGATGACGACCGACGACCTGTTGGCTGCCGTCGGACTCGATCGCGTCGGTCCGGCCTCCGCCGTCGAGGCGCGCCCTCATGTCTGCCCCTACTGAGCCGGCGCGCGTCGTCCCGTGGAGCCGGGTGGTCGGATGGGCGGCCCTGGCCGCGCTGCCCGACGGCGGTAGCGATCATCCGCGACGTTCCCGACCTCACCGTGCCCGCGTTGGCCGCCGCCGTCATCCTCGGCTCGGCGCTCAGCACCGGGCTCGACGACGCGGCCGCCTTGACCGTGGCCGCGGTGCCGACGTCGCGAGGGTGGCGTCGCCTGGTGCGGGTCGGGTGGACGGCTGGCCTCTTGAGCTGTGTCGCCGTGGTGCTCGGGCTGGCGATGGCGCGAGACGACGGCGTCGTGACCGTCGCGCCGTCGCACCTGGTGGCCATCGCGCTGGCCAGTGCCGCGTTGTCCCTGGCGATGGCGGCTGCCGTGCTGGGAGCCGGTTCGGATGCGAAGCCGCCGACGGAGGGCGCCCTCGGCAGCTGCGGAGCCCTGCTCGCCGTGCTCATCCTTTCCGCATTGGCCCAGCGCTTCGACTGGGTGCCGATGATCGGTCTCGAGGCGCACACCACACGGTGGTGGGTGCTGGGCGGCCTCGCGGCGCTGGCGTCGTTGCCCCTGTGGCGCGATCCGGCGAGCAGGTCAGCCGGCTCGCCCGGCGAAATCGGTGCGTGAAACAACCCAGACGGTGGTTTCACGCACCGATTTGGGTGAACTGCAGGGCTGGTTAGGCGGGCGGCCAGCCGGCGTCGGTCATCGTGTCGAAGCCACCGCCGTCGAGCACGTCGAGACCGATGCCGGCCATCTCCGCAGCCGCCACCGCCGAGCGGTTGCCCGTGCGGCAGTAGACGACGTACTGCTGGTCGGCGTCGAGGTCGGCGATCTGTGCAGAGAAGTCGGGGCCCTGCAGGTTGATGTTCACGGCGCCTTCGACATGGCCCTCGGCGAACTCCTCCGGCGTGCGCACGTCGATCACGAACCGCTCCTGCTCGAGAGCCAGCTCGGCCGACGCCGCGCCCGCGGTGGGGCCGTCCGCTCCGGTGGCGAGGGTCGTGTTGCCGCTCCCCGCCGAGCTGTCGTCGTCAGACGAGCAGGAGGCCACGCCCAGCAGGACGAGGACCGAGACGGTGGCGACGGCCAGGATGGTACGAGCTCGCATGTGCCCGACCGTATGCGGAGGCCGTCCCCTGGGTCACATCAGGGCTCTCGGCCCCGGCAGGACTTCCCGTACCGCCGCGGTCGGAGGCGGCCTACTGTCGGCTCCATGACGCCGACCGCTTCGATACCCCGCCGGTTCTGTGGGCCACCCGATTCCGGCAACGGCGGGTTCACATGCGGCACCGTGGCGGGCTTCGTCGACGGTGACGCGGTGGTCACCTTGCGCCTGCCACCGCCGCTCGAGGTCGAGCTCGACGTGGAGGCGATCGAGGGCGTGGTGCGACTGATGGACGGCGATGCCGTGGTGGCGGAGGCCAAGCCCACCGTCGTCGATGCGCACGCTCCGGCCTTCGTCGCGGTCGACGAGGCGGCCCAAGCGGCCTCGCACTATGCGGGTCTCGAGGCTCACCCCTTCCCCACCTGCTTCACGTGCGGTCCGGGTCGAGCGGCCGACGACGGGCTGCGGGTGTTCCCGGGTCCGGTGCCCGGGTCGTCGTCGCGGCGGGCGTCGACCTGGACGCCGCATGAGTCGCTGACCGTGCACGGGGCGATCCCCGAGCCGGTGGTGTGGGCGGCGCTCGACTGCCCGTCTGGGTGGGCCCATCTCGGCGACGGCACCGTGGCGGTGCTCGGTCGGATGGCGGCCCGGGTCGATCGGCTGCCCGTGGTCGGCGAGACCTACGTGGTCGTCGGAGAGGCGACCGGTGTCGATGGCCGCAAGCGTTTTGCCACCTCTGCGCTGTTCGACATCGCCGGTGAGCCGCTGGCGGTCGCCGACACGATCTGGATCACCATCGACTCGCCGACCCCCTAGCTCGGGTCCTCACCCAACAAGCGAAATTGGTGCGTGAAACCACCGTATGGGTGGTGTTCTCTCGCGGGACGTTCCTGACAGTTGATGTCGCGCGACATCCCTGACACCTGAGGGTGGTCGTGGCCTGATGGGCCATGGCTCGAAGGGTGGTTCCGGTGGATGTGCGGCTTGCGGCTGCGGTGACGGGTGGTGAGATCAACGTGGCGGCGTTCTGCCGTGAGCAGGGGGTCTCGCGGGACACGTTCTATCGGTGGCGGAAGCGGTATCGGGACGAGGGTCTGGTTGGGCTCGAGCCTCGATCGTCCGCGCCTAAGACGTCGCCGGCGCGGACCTCGACCGAGGTCGAGGAGGCGGTGGTGGCGTTGCGCAAAGAGCTCGACGACGCCGGCTTGGACGCCGGCGCGTTGACGATCCACTGGCATCTCGGCCGCCGGGGCGTGCGGGCGGTGCCTTCGGTGGCGACGATCTGGCGGATCCTGGTCCGGCGCGGGTTCGTGACCCCCCAACCGGCGAAGCGACCGACGTCGTCGTGGCGGCGGTTCGAGGCAGCCGCTCCCAACCAGCTGTGGCAGGCCGACGCCACGAAGTGGGTGATCGCCATCGGCCAAGTCGAGGTCCTCACGTTTCTCGATGACCACTCCCGGCTCGTCACCGCCAGCCGAGCGGTGACGACCGCCACGACGGAGAACACCTGGGAAACGTTCTGTGCTGCCGCGGCGGCCTGGGGGCTGCCCTCGGGGCAACTGTCTGACAACGGGCTGAACTTCTCCGGGCGGCTCCGCGGTGTCGAGGTCGGCTTCGAGGTCAACCTGCGCGCCACGGGGGCGCGGCCAATCAGTCGCGGCCGTTTCACCCCCAGACCTGCGGCAAGATCGAACGATTCCACCAAACGCTGAAGAAGTGGCTGCGCAAGCAGCCACTCGCCGGTGACCTCGCCGAGCTGCAAGCCCAACTCGACGACTTCATCGGCATCTACAACCGGCAACGACCACACCGCGGCATCGGCCGAGCCACCCCCTTCGAGCGATGGTCAGCCAGCCCCAAGACCATCAACCTCGGGATCGCCCTGCCCGGCCCCGGCCGCCAGAGCACAGCCGAAGTCGACTACCGCGGCTGCGTGCAGGTCCGCCCCTGGGTCATCCACGTCGGCATCAACCACCAAGGCCGAACCGCCCGCATCATGATCGATGACACCCACGCCGCCGTGTTCATCGACGGCACCCTCGTGCGCCACCTGACCCTCGACCACAGCCGCACCTACCAGCCCTCCGGGCTCAAGCGAGGACCCCGCCCCCGCCTACCCTGACTGTCAGGGATGTCCCGCGACACATGTGTCAGACATGTCGCGCGACACAACACCACCGTATGGGTGGTTTCACGCACCGATTTCGGGGTGAGGGTGCTGCCCGAGCTGGGGACGGATGAGGCGGGGCCGGTCGAACTCGGTGTTGTTGACGATCACCTCCACGAACACGCGCGGATCGACTTCGGCGACATACAGCAACTCGGACGCGAGGTAGCGGTCGCGGTGGAGTGCGGCTGCCGCGTCGGCGCCGCCTTCCCTGCCAGCGTCGCGCGGGTGCCCCGCTGCACTGAGAGCTCGGCGTCGACATCGACCCAGACGCGCATGTCCCAGTGGGCATCGAGCTCGGGGCGACAGGCGAACACGCCGTCGACTACCAGCACGCCATCGGCTGGGATCAGCGAGGTGACCGAGGAATGATCGATCTGGGTGAGAGGGTCGATGCTGCACAGGGCGACGGCACCGTGGCCATGGGGAGCAGCCGGTTCGAGGAGCAGTCGTCGGATGGCGTCGAGATCGAAGGCGTTGCGGTAGTAACCCTCGCCCGAGGTGCGGTCATAGCGGTGTGCCTCGCTCCACGGCCGCTTGAAGTCGTCGAGCGACGCGCGGAACGTGGGCCGTCCGCCCTCGGCCAGTGCACGCGCCAGCTCGTGTCCCAAGGTGGTCTTGCCGGCTGCCGTGAATCCGTCGACGGCGACCCGGAGCCGTTGTGAGCGGCAGGCCGTGGCGATCGCGACGATCTGTGCGATCACGTCGGCGCGAGCCGGGCCGGCCGGCGGCGGCATCGGCTGCTGCCAGGTCGACACCCAGAAGTGCACCTGCGCGGCGGGTGTCGTCACACGTCCCTCCTGACGACGAGTCGGGGTTGGTCACGTTACGGTGCGACGGTCGGCAACGCATGGCCAGAGGAGCACCGGTGAACGCACGACGCATCGAGTACGCG
>CAVPMN010000003.1:0-285374 GCA_963706425.1 uncultured Iamiaceae bacterium | reverse complement strand
AGTCTGCCCAAGGAGGTCGACGTCGTGATTGTCGGTGTCGAGCCACTTCTCCCATGCGGTGGCAGGGAGGATGACCGGCATGCGGTCGTGGATCTCACGCACCTTCTCGTTGGGCTCGCCGGTGATGATGCAGCACGAGTGCACCTCTTCGTGCTCCGGAGAGTCGGGGTTGCGCCACACTTCCCACAGCCCGGCGAACGCCAATGGCTCGCCGTCCTCACGATGGATGAAGTAGGGCTGCTTGGCCTTCTGCCCCGAAAGCTTCTTCCATTCATAGAAGCCATCGGCCGGGATGATGCAGCGCCGTTTGGCGAAGGCGCTCTTGAAGGCGTTCTTGCTGGCAAGGGTCTCGGCGCGGGCGTTGATCATGCGACTGCCGACCGAGGGGTCCTTCGCCCATCGGGGCACCAGGCCCCAGTGCAGCGCCTCGACCTTGCGGGTCGATCCGTCCTCGAGCACCGCATAGATGTCAGACGTGGGAGCGACGTTGTAGCTCGGCTCGAGCAGGGCCTCCGGCGCGCTGGCCCCGAAGTAGCGGGCGATCTCATCAGGCGGCGACGCCGCCACGAACCGGCCACACATGGGTGCAGACGC
This sequence comes from uncultured Iamiaceae bacterium, assembly GCA_963706425.1. GTDB lineage: Bacteria > Actinomycetota > Acidimicrobiia > Acidimicrobiales > Acidimicrobilacustridaceae > CAVPMN01. The sequence continues at coordinate 284,780 of CAVPMN010000003.1, read as the reverse complement.
TAGTGCGCCGGTGACGGTCCGGCGGCCGAGCCGGGCGGCCCGCGCCCTGCGCGAATAGCGTCGCTCCTGCTCGTGTCTCGCCGGATGCGATGACGCCGAGGCCGAGCTCGGTCCGCGGTCCAGGGCCTCGTCAAGCCCCAGGTCCCACTGCTCGTAGGCCGAGCGGCGGTCCGACCGCAGGCAGCGCTGCGGCAGCGCCGCCAGCTCATGGGCGAGCTGCACTGCGGCGTCTCGTGCCCCGCCCGCCGGAGCGAGCCGGTTGACCAGGCCCATCGCCACCGCCTCGTCCCCCGACACGCCCCGCCCAGTGAGGATCAGGTCGAGCGCCCGACTCTGGCCGATGAGCCGGGGCAGGCGGATCGTGCCGCCGTCGACCAGCGGCACCCCCCAACGTCGGCAGTACACACCGAACACGGCGTCGTCGGCAGCCACCCGCAGATCGCACCACGCCGCCAGCTCCAGGCCTCCCGCCACGGCCCAACCCTCGACCGCGGCGATCACCGGCTTGGAGAGCATCATCCGGGTCGGCCCCATCGGACCGTCGCCCGTGACGTCGACGCGGTTGCCGCGACCAGCCGAGATCGCCTTCAGGTCGGCGCCGGCACAGAACGTGCCACCGGCACCGGCGAGCACCGCCACCGCCAAGTCGTCGGCGGCCTCGAAGCGCCGGAACGCCTCGGCCAACATCGCGGCGGTGGGCGCGTCGACGGCGTTGCGAACCGCCGGGCGGTCGATGACGATCACCACCACCGGGCCGTCGGGCTCGTAGCGCACCGCGGGGCGGTCGGCTGCCGGGTCGGCGGCCTGGGCGGTCCTCTCGTCGGCCACGGCGGTCACGCTACCCTCCGCACACCCATGCTGGTCACGGTCGCGCTCGCCCTGTTCGCTGCGTTCCTGTTCGCAGTGGCGTCGGTGCTCCAGCAACGAGCCGCCTCCACCGTGCCCGACGAGGATGCCCTCAGCGCCGGCCTCGTCACCCGACTCGTCAAGCAGCCGATGTGGCTGGCGGGCCTCGGCACGGACGCGGCCGGCTACCTCACACAGGCGGCCGCGTTGGCCATCGGCTCGCTCATCATCGTGCAGCCGCTCCTCGTCACGATGCTGCTGTTCGCCCTGCCGCTGAGCGCCCGATATACCGGCCGCAAGCTGGCGCCCGCCGACTTCGCCTGGGCGGTGCTGCTCACCGTGGGCCTCGCTGTCTTCTTGATCGTCGGCGATCCGACCGACGGCAACGACGACGGCGACGCCCGAGCCTGGCTGGCCGCACTGGTCGTCATCTACCCGCTGGTCATCGTGCTGGTGTCGAGCGCGGCCCGCCGCCGGGGCGCACGACGGGCACTGCTGCTCGGCTCCGCAGCCGGCATCCTCTACGGCACCACCGACGCCCTCACCAAGACGGTCGTGCGCGGCCTCGACGACGGCCTGGTCTCGGTGGTCGCCACCTGGGAGACGTGGGCGCTGATCATCAGCATCTGCGCAGGGGCGTTCCTACAGCAGTCGGCCTATCAGGCCGGCGGGCTACGGGCGTCCCTACCGTCGATCACCGGCCTCGAACCGCTCACCGGCACGTTGCTGGGCGTGCTCATCTACCACGAGCGGTTCCGGGTCGACACGGCCGCCAACCGGTTGCTGCTGGTGGCGAGCGCCGGCGCCGCCATCGTCGCCGCCTTGGCGCTGGCCCGCTCAGCCGGGAGAGCCGAAGCGGCGTCGGCGGGCGCGGGAGGCGCGCCGGTCACCCATGGCTAGCGGTCGGTGTCGAACTCGGCGCGGTCGAGCCCCACCTCGGGGCGCAACGTCGGGAAGAGGATGACCTCGCGGATGCTCTCGACTCCCGCCAGCAGCATGATCAGTCGATCGATCCCCATGCCCATGCCACCCGTGGGCGGCAGCCCGTATTCGAGGGCCCGGATGTAGTCGAGATCGACGTCGCCGGCCTCGAGGTCACCGGCCGCCTTGGCCTCTGCCTCGGCCTGGAAGCGGGTCAGCTGCTCGACCGGATCGTTGAGCTCGCTGTAGGCGTTGGCCAGCTCGCGCCCGTCGACGATCACCTCGAAGCGCTCGGCCAGCGAGGGATCGTCGCGATGCGGCTTCGCCAGGGGCGAGACCTCACGGGGGTGATCGATCACGATCGTGGGCTCGAAGACCTTGCCTTCGGCCAACTCGTCGTAGACCTCGAACATCAGCCGGCCCGGGCCCCAGTGGCTCTGGTAGGCCACGCCGAGATCGTCGAGCACACGACGGGCCTCGTCGACCGGCATCGAGGCGCTCATCTGCACGCCGACCGTCTGGGTGATGAGGTCGGCCATGGTGATGCGCGGCCAGGGTGGGGCCAGGTCGATGTCGCGACCCCGCAACGTCACCTTGGTGGTGCCGTTGGCGGCCATCGCGGCCGCCGCGACGAGGTCCTCGGTGAGGGTCATCATCTCCGTGTAGTCGGCGAACGCCTCGTAGGCCTCGAGCATGGTGAACTCGGGGTTGTGGCGGGTGTCGAGCCCTTCGTTGCGGAACACCCGACCGATCTCGAACACCCGCTCGAGGCCGCCCACGACGAGACGCTTCAGAGGCAGCTCGAGGGCGATGCGCAGATAGGAGTCGAGGTCGAGGGCGCTGTAGTGGGTGACGAACGGTCGGGCCGTGGCCCCACCCTGCGTGAGGCTGAGGATCGGTGTCTCGACCTCGACGTAGTCACGGTCGCGAAGGCACGAGCGGATGGCGTCCACTGCGGCGTGGCGCACGGCGAACACCCTGCGGGCGTCGTCGTTGACGACCAGGTCGACGTACCGCTGGCGATAGCGCGTGTCGATGTCGCTGAGGCCCTTCCACTTGTCGGGCAATGGCCGTAGCGACTTCGACAGCAGCTCGAACTGATCGATCTTGACCGACAGCTCGCCCTTCTTCGTCACCATCACGGTGCCCTCGACCCCGATCCAGTCGCCCCGGTCGAGATCGTTGAACGCGACGAAGCGCTCCTTGCCGAGCGCCCCCTGGGCCACGAAGAGCTGCACGTCGCCGGCCCGGTCACGGATGTTGGCGAACGTCAGCCGGCCCTGCTCTCGCTTGAGCAAGATGCGACCGGCGATGCGCACACGATCGTCGGTCTCTGCTCCGGCCTCGAGAGCACCCCACTTCTCACGCACCTCGCCGATGGTGTGATCGCGGTCGAAGCGGTAGGGATAGGGCTCCACACCCGCCTCGCGGAGGCGGGCGAGCTTGTCGAGCCGCTGCGCACGGATGGTCGACGGCGCCTCCTCGGCGTCAGATCCAAGATCCTCGTCGGTGCGCTGGTTCTCGTCGGCCATCGGTCCTCTTCGGGGCGATCGCGCCGAGCGAGCCCGACGCGCCAGCCGACAGACTACGACCCACGATTCACGTGCCCTGTACGTTTCCGCTCCGGAAGGGGTAGGAAGCGCCGATGCGTCTCGGTGATGTAGAGGTCCGGCCACTCGGAGGTGGCTTCGGATGCCTTCTGATGATCGTCGTGTCGATCCTGCTCTCGGGTCTGCTGACGCTGGTCCTCAACCTCGTGCTGCGGTAGGCCGAGCCGGCCCGGGACTGCCCGCGACAACCCGCGGATCAGCCGCGGTGGTGCATCGAGATGGGTGCCGTGCCCATGGTGTCGCACGACCGATCCTCAGCGATCATCCCTCGTCCGGTGATGATGCTCCCCACAGGGGTCGCCGGATCTGGCGAGCCGACATAGAGGGGCCTCATCATCTCGTTGTCCTCGTGGTCGACGATATGGCAGTGCCAGACGTAGAGCCCGGGCAGGTCGAACACCACCCGGAGCCGGGTGACCTCCCCGGGATAGGCGATCACCGTGTCCTTCCGGCCGCTCTCCCACGCCTCGGCCGGCCGAGGGGCACCGACAACCTCGAACGGCTGTAGCACCACGCCCTCTGGGTCGACCGCCAAGGCCTGCCGGGCGGCGACCTGGAACTGAACCTCATGAACGTGGATGGGGTGGGCGTCAGCCGTGGTGTTGTAGATCTCCCACAACTCGGGAACGCCTGGCTGGGGGTTCTCGGTGATCGGCTCCATCCAGGTCTTGGCGCAGGCGCCGGTGATGGTGCCGGATCCGTCGTCGGTGACGATGCCGAGAAGGGCCGCGCGTGGCCCCACGCCTTCGAGGAGCATCGAGTCCTCCTCCGCCAACAACACCCGCCGGGTGAGTGCTGCAGCGGCCACCTGCGGGACCGGCGGCAAGACCAGATCTCCAGGTGCCGTTGTGGGGTCGGTCACGGGCGTGGCCCCCACAATGAACTGCATGACCTGACCGGTGGTCTCGGGCGAAGCGGGATCGAAGTCGACCCCGGGCACTCCCCCGCCGAAAGGCTCGTCCGGCGCGATGTTGATCAGCGTTATCGTCTGCCCGGCGAACGCTGCGAAGTCGACGATCACGTCGGCTCGCTCAGCGGGCGACATCAACAGCTCCGAGAGCTCGACTGGTGTCGCGAGGTAGCCGCCATCGCCGCCGAGCTGCCAGAAGGTCGGGCCTAGGTTGGCCGTGAGGGGCAGGTACCCAGCTGAACTGGGGTCATCCGTCGTGGTTCGGAGGATGAGGAAGCGGCTGTTGCACCCGTTGAGGAGGCGGAATCGGTAGCGGCGAGGTTCGACGGTGAGCGTCGGCCAGGTGTTGCCGTTCACGATGATGCTGTTGCCGAAGAACTCCGGATTCCAGATCGGCGAGATATCGCTCGCCTCGTCATTTCCGATGTAGGGGCCGCCGAACCCATCGAAGAAGGCTCGGGTGTCCGGAAAGAACAACGACCCGTCGTCGTTGAAGGAGCGGTCCTGGATGGCCAGGGGGATCTCGTAGTAGCTGACGCCCGGCCCATCGCCGATGGCGGGCGCGGGCCCCGGCAGCACAGCAGGTTGGCCGGCAAGGTCACGCACGTCGTCGCTGGGGCCGCCGCGCAGGATGTAGAAGCCAGCTGGTCCGGCGTAGACGTTGAGTCGCGTCATGCCCAGCGTGTGATCGTGGTACCAGAGCGCGCTCGACGACTGATCGTTCGGATACTGGAAGACCGACGAGCCAGGTTCCCAAACATCGGTCCCGGGGGCGACATACCCCTTTGCACTCGCCTGAGCGGCGAAGGGCTCGTAGAAGGTGCCGCCTCGGGAGTAGCCGTCGAGGTTCGTGGCGTCGGGCAGGTACCACGCCTCGGCGTAGCCATCGCTCTCGTCGGTCGTGTGGGCGCCGTGCACGTGGGTGACCACAGGCACGGGACCGGTGTAGGGCTCGAGCGTCGGCGCCCCGTGGTAGTCGATCGGTCCCGCCGGGTTGGCCCAGTGCAGCGTCTGGTCGACGGGCAGCAGATGCGGAAGGGCCCGACCCGCCGCATCGACGAGCTCGTTCACCCACTTCACCCTCACCGGGGCGTTCCATTTCGCCTCGATGGTCAACGACGGTGCGCTGAAGATGATGGGACCGTCCTGGGCGACGCGTGGTCCGTAGCCCCACACCGTGGTGGCTGGCATTCCTGGAGGCAGGATCTGCTGGGTGAACTGCCGAACCGCGATCTCGTAGTAGTCGACGTTCTTTCCGCCCTTGACCCTGAGCTTCCTGGCCCGCGGCATCGCCGGGGGGATCAACAGGGGCGTCGCATACTTGGCAATGCCTGCCGGGTCGAGACTAGGTGCGACCGACGTCCCCTGGGCCTCGGCCGCCTCACCGCCGAGCAGCTTCACGATGCCGAACCTGCTCGTCAGGAACAGGCCGGTCGAAGCCCCCACCCCCCACGTGATCACTTCGCGCCGGCTGGGTCTACGTTGCCAGGTGCTATCCATGATCACCCTCCACTACCGCCGCTATCGCACTCTTCTGCCGACCCTCCGTCGACATCCTGCTTGCTAGTCCGGCCCAGCCGCCGGTCAAAGGGGCCAAGGTCTTCGAAAGTCGGGTCATTGGGGCGTATCGGCAGGTGGATGCCGTCCCGCCGATGACCGTTGCTCTGCCAAGCTCGATGGAGATCTGGTCTGGTGGCGGTTTGCGCTCCGTGCCCTCTGGGGCCGCGGGTCTGCCAGAGGCGGCACCACTGGAAATCGGGGGGTTGGTCGGGCTGGCGGGATTCGAACCCACGACCTTCGGTCCTCCAGACAGATTCCGGCGATACCAGCCGGCCACGCACCGAAACCGGTAGTTCCTTTGACCTGCACGTTTATCGCGAGCCCTCAGACACGATGGGACGGCTTGTCACCCGCTGACGTGGTTTTCGTTAGGTGCTCGCCGAGCTGGTCGACGCGCTCAGACGGCTGAGGGACCGGTGAGCCGCCGATTCATCGGCGTCAAAACCGGATACTCTCCGGCTCATGGTCGCGATGCGGAGGGCCGCCATCGGCTGGTGGCTGGTCGTGGACAGAAACCAGGAGCAGATTCACCGTTGGCGACCGACCCGCTGGTGGGCGAAACACACCGCCAAGCGAGCCAACAGCGCCGGCCGCGTCCCTTACCTGCTCTGAGAACTGACTGACCGAAGCTAATCCGGTCCAGTGCGTTGCGGTCCTCGGGCGTGCCCACCGGGGACCAGCAGCGCGTCAACCCAATGGGTGAAATTCGGCCGATCGATGGTGCTTCTCCGACAGACCATCTCTGGACAACTGTTGGGCGGGTCGAGAGCGGACTCCCGACCCGCCCAACCAATCACTCCTCGAAGTTGCCGCCGCGGCACGCGGTGCCAGGGCCGATCTCTTTGATGAGACCGGTGGTGGCGTAGAACTTGACCTCCTGGCCCCCGGCCTGCGACGGACCGTCGGTGCCAAACGACTGTGTTCTCAAAGGCTCTGAGCCGTCGATGTACCCATCGTTGTAACCCGAGAAGGCACAGGCGCTGTTGGCCGGGCCCGCAGGATTCTCCTCGGTCTGCAGTGCCTTGATCGGCGTCAACTTCCCGTTCCCGGTGATCTCACCGGCAGAAGCCACAGCGGTTGCGCCTCCGACACTGGTCGCGACAATCAAAGCCGCAACGAAGAGTCGCTTCATGGTTCTCCCTCTTTCTGTTTCGTGCCGACTACGCAGAACGAACAGAAACGACCAACCAGGTGGAGTCGGTCCCCCACACGTCGATCTACCTGCCCGCCCGAATCAGCAACATCGCCTTCGCCCCTCACAGCCAGTATGCGACAGACATTCACTCGCGAGCAAGCGCGACCAGCACACCGCGATGTGTCCCACCATGTTGTTGTCGCGGTCGGCTACGACGTCCAGTGGAGCGCACCTAAGACGGCTAGGTCACGGCGGGTCGTGGCGCTCGACGCTGACACAGTCGCCGCGACGACAGGCTCGTCTTCGCGAAGGTCGACGGCTCCTCATCCACCCTCGGACCGTGTCGCAGAGCTTTGAGCGGAACGCCGCGGCCGCTGGCCTGCCGCGCATCCGTCTCCACGACCTGCGGCACACGGCGGCGACGATGCTGCTCGACCAGGGCGTGCCGCTGAAGGTCGTCAGTGAACGGCTCGGTCATTCGTCGGTGTCCGTCACCGCGGACCTGTGCCAAAACGCGCTCGAGCACGTGCGGCAAGACGCGGCCGACAAGGCAGGCGCGATCCTGCTCGGGGCACGCTGAGGGAGTTTCGTTAGCACTCCGTTAGCAGGGAGCCGATTCGCTCAACCTGCTGACGGGCCCGCAAGCCGTTGACCTGCGGGTTTGTTGGTCGGGCTGGCGGGATTCGAACCCACGACCTTCGGTCCCCCAGACCGACGCGCTAACCAAGCTGCGCCACAGCCCGTGTGAAGGTTCGATCCTAACCGCGGCGCCCAGGCGGGCCGAATTCGACGTGACGCCCGCCACGCCGCAGCGGCCCGGACGGCCTAGGCAAATCGACCCGTTCGTACCCCACGTGCTTCACCTCGGCGAGTGCCGTGCCGATGGTCGGTCGTCCTGCCATCTCCAGGGAGTTCCGATGACCACCATCCCCCGCCACCGATCTGGCCTGCGTTCGTCTCGCTCAGCCGGCCTCGTGGCCGCTCTGCTCACCGTCGGCCTTCTCGCCAGCGCCTGTGGCAGCTCGAGCTCCGACAGCGACGACGCCGCACCTTCGTCAGCACAACCCGAGGAGGCCACCCTCACCCCGACACCCGGCGGCACGGTCGTCTGGGGTCTCGAGGCCGAGACCGACGGCCTCAACCCCATCAGCGGCCGTTGGGCGATGTCGGGCCACATGATGGCCTCGGCGATCTTCGATCCGCTGGTCTCGCTCGACGACGAAGGGGCGTGGACCCCCTACCTGGCCGAGTCGCTCGAGCCCAACGCCGACTTCACCGTGTGGACCATCACCCTGCGCGACGGCGTGACCTTCCACGACGGCACCCCGCTCACCGCCGCCGACGTGGCCAACACCCTGACGCTGCACCAGGACTCGGCGGTCACCGCCCGACGCCGTCTCCAACATGGCCACGGCCGAGGCAACCGGCCCGCTCACGGTCACGGTCACCATGAAGCAGCCTTGGTCGACCTTCCCCTACACGCTCACCACCCAGGCCGGCTACATCCCGGCACCGGCCATGCTCGACGACCCGGCCGAGGCCCGCACGCCCATCGGCACCGGCCCGTTCGTGTTCCAGGAGTGGGACTACGGCAAGTCGTTCCGCGCCACGAAGAACGCCTCCTACTGGCAGGACGGCCTCCCCTACCTCGACGCCGTCGAGTTCCGTCCCCTCGTCGACCCCGCTGATCGCGCCGACGCGCTGCTCACCGGCGACGTCGACGCCATCAGCACCATCACCGCCGCCGACATCACCCGCATCAGCGAGACCGACGGCTTCTCCGTGCTCACCTTCAACGAGGGCGAAGAGCAGTTCGTGATGTTCAACTCGGGCAAGCCGCCGTTCGACAACCAGACGGCGCGGCTGGCACTGGCCCGGGCCACCGATGCCGCCACCATCCGCCAGGCCATCGAGGGTGACACCGGCGTGGAGGCCACCAGCCTCTGGGCGCCCGGCCAGCTCGGCGCCTCCGACGACGACGGCTACCTGGGCTACGACCTCGACGCGGCCAAGCAGCTCGTGGCCCAGTACGAGACCGAGACCGGCCAACCCCTGGCCGTCACCCTCACCGCCGGCGAGGACATCGAGCTGCGCCAACTGCAACAGCTCCTGAAGGAGCAGTGGGAGGCTGCCGGCGCCCAGGTCGAGCTGGTGACGGTCGCCCAGGCAGACCTCGTCGTCAACGGCGCCCTCGGGCAGTACGAGGCCACGCTCTGGCGCAACTTCGGCCACCCCGACCCCGACACCGAGTTCGTGTGGCTGCACTCGACGAGCATCGATCCGTCGCTCATCTCGCTCAACTTCGCGCAGTACGCCGACCCCGGCGTCGACGAGGCGCTCGCGGCGGGTCGCTCGACCACCGACGAGGCGGCCCGCTCCGAGGCCTACGCCACCGTCGCCCGCCTGCTGAACGCCAACGCGCCCTACGTCTGGCTCTATCGCGAGACCTGGGCCATCGCCGCCCGCGGACAGCGTGCACGGCTACGACCAGGCCGCCAACGGCTCCATCCAGACCCTCGGCGCCAAGACCTGGATCGCCGACCTCTGGAAGGAGAGCTGAGCTGACGGCTCGACGATCACCTGGCGAGCAGCCATTGCACGCCTTGACCATGCCGCCTGAATCGCGCGCCAGCCCAGGTAGATGGCGGCGGCCGCCACCAGGATCCAGAAGTGCCACGGCACGTGCGTGTCGGGCGGATCGCCGATGACGCGCCCGCACGACGGACAGGTGCCGTCGGGCGGCAGGCTGTTCGGGTTCCAGAACTTGTCGCAGTCCTCACACCACGGCACGACATCGCACCTTAGAACCCGTCACGGCAGAACCCATCACGATCATGGGCATCACACCGGCGGCACGCCGTGGCGCCGCTCGCTGAACTGCCGCCGCTTGCCCTCGGCATAGTGCAGCCGGCGGGCGACCTCGCCTCGCAGCTCCGGGAAGTCGACCACGGCGTCGATCACCAGCTCCGACGCCAGCCGCAGCAGATCGACATCGGCCTCGTAGAGGCGGCGCTGCTCGTCGACGAACGCCGCTCGCTCGGTCTCGTCGTCGATCGCCGCGATCTTGTTGGCGAACACGGCATTGACCGCCGCCTCGGGCCCCATCACGGCGATCTTCGCAGTGGGTAGCGCCAGCGTGGCCACCGGCTCGAACGCCGGTCCGGCCATGGCGTAGAGCCCGGCCCCGTAGGCCTTGCGCACGATCACCGACACCTTCGGCACGGTGGCCTCGGAGACAGCGGTGATCATCTTCGCCCCGTGCCGGATGATGCCCTGGCGCTCGACCTGCGTGCCCACCATGAAGCCCGGAACATCGGCGAGGAACAGCAACGGGATGTTGAACGCGTCGCAGCACCAGATGAAGCGGGCCGCCTTGTCAGCGGAGTCGACGAACAGCACGCCGCCCTTCTGCATCGGGTTGTTGGCCACGACGCCGACCGGCCGGCCCTCGAGCAGCCCCAGGCCCACGATGAGCTCCGGTGCGAACAGGGGCTTCACCTCGAAGAAGCTCTCGTGGTCGACCAGGCTGTCGATCACCTCGTGCATGTCGTAGCCCTGCGCGTCCTCGGTGGGCACCACGTCGCTCGTGAGCTCGCGGGCAGCCGGCTCCGCGTGGTAGAGCGGAGGGTCGTCCCGCCAGCGCTGGGGGAAGTAGGAGAGATAGGCCCGCGCCTGGTGGATGGCATCGGCGTCGTCGACGGCCAGGTTGTCGCCACAGCCCGACACCGAGGCATGCATGCGGGCGCCGCCCATCTCTTCGAGCGTGGTGATCTCCCCCACCACCATCTCGGCCATGCGAGGCGAACCGAGGTACATCGACGCGTTGCCCTCCACCATGATCACCAGGTCGCAGAAGGCGGGGATGTAGGCACCGCCGGCGGCAGACGGGCCGAACAGGCAGCAGATCTGCGGCACCCGGCCCGAGAGCTTCACCTGGTTATGGAAGATGCGACCGGCGCCCCTGCGGCCGGGGAACAGCTCGACCTGATCGGTGATGCGCGCCCCCGCCGAATCGACCAGCCAGAACACCGGGAGCTCGTCACGCAGCGCCAGCTCGGTGAGGCGCACGATCTTCTCGACCGTGCGGGCCCCCCACGAACCCGCCTTGACGGTGGGGTCGTTGGCCATCACGCACACGGGCCGACCGTCGACCGTGCCCACGCCGGTGACCACTCCGTCGGCGGGCAGGTCGGCCGCGGCGGCGTTGGCGAGCAGGCCCTCCTCCACGAACGAGCCCTCGTCGAGCAGCAAGGCGAGCCGGTCGCGCACGAAGAGCTTGTTCTGCTTGGCCAACTTCTCGCCGCCCGCCGCCAGGTTGCCCTGCAGGGCGCGCGTTCGGGCCGCGTCGAGCACGGCGTCGTCGTCGCTCATGTCGTGCGCGTCGCCCGATCAGCTCTTGCGGATGGCGAGGATGGCCACGTCGTCGTCGATCGGGCCGCTGGAGAAGTCGCGAGCGGCTTCGAGCAACGACTTGCAGAGCACATCGGGTGACACGCCTGGGTCGCGCTTCAACGTGTTGGCGATGCGCTCCTCACCGAACAACTGGCCGCCGCTGCGCACCTCGGACAGCCCGTCGGTGTAGAGCAGCGCCAGGTCGTTGGGCTCGAGAGGGATCTCGCGGCTGTAGTAGACGGCGGTCGGATCGAGCATCACCAGCGGACCGGTGGCGCGCAGTGGGCGCACCTCCCGCTCGTGCCACAGCCAGGCCGCGGGGTGGCCGGCCGATGCGTAGCGCAGCGTGCCGGCCTTGGTGTCGAAGACGACGACGCACAGCGAGATGAACTCCTCGCCGCGGCCCATCGCCGACATCTGCGTGTTGAGCTCCTCGAGCGCCTGCGCCGGGTCGCGATACTGGCGGAGGAACACCCGCAAGAGGTACTTCGCCTGGAACGCCGTGATGGCGGGCTCGATACCGTGGCCGGCGACATCGCCGATGACCGCGGCCAGCCTGGTCTCGCCCGGGCGGAAGACGTCGTAGAAGTCGCCGGCCATGAGGCCCGTGCCGGCCTGGTAGACGCGCCCCACCTCGAAGCCCTGGAAGTCGGGCAGGTCTTCGGGCGCCAGCCGAGCCGCCCAACGCCTGGGCGCCAGGTCCTCTTGCACCAGCACCTCCTGAGCCCGACGCTCGAGCTCGGAGCGGCTGTGCTCGATGCGGGCCTCCTTCACGAAGTTGCGGCCGAACAGGAGCGAGAGCGCGATCGGCACCAGCGCCAGGGCCAGCACGGCCGCGCCGGCGCTGCCGCCGACGATGGCGCCCGCGCCGCTGGCGACCGCCAGCACCGCGTAGAGCAGGCTCGTGTGGAGGTCCTTGCGGAAGTCGGAGAGGGCGAGCGACTTCAGGTCGGCGTCGCCGGACTCGCGTTGCAGCCTGCGATAGAGCCGCTCGCGGTAACGAGCCGAACGCCCCCAGACTGCGGCCGCCCCGATGCTTCCCAGCGAGACGAGCCCGAGGAGGATCTGATCCATGATCGACACATGCTACTGAGCCGGTCGGGCGCGTCGGTTGAGATGACGTTACAGCTCGTCGTGCAATCTCATCACCTCCCACGGCCCGTCGGCGACGTCGATCGGCGACCGATCACTGGGAGCGTCGGCGCACCCGGAGCTTCAGCGGGGTGCTCCCGAAGCCGCAGTCCTCACGGATGCGACGCTCGAGATAGCGCAGGTAGCTGGCCGGGAGCTCACGATTCGAGAACAGGGTGAACGTCGGCGGATCGACGGCACCCTGCGTGGCGTAGAGCACCCGACCCCCGTGGGGCGCCGGCTGGGCGGCCTGGGCGGCCCGGATCACGTCGTTCACCTTCCGCGTCGGGATGCGTCGGTGGTAGTCGTCGATGGTGTCCGTGAGCACCGGCAGGAGGCGATGCACGCCCTTGCCGGTGAGCGCGCTGACCTTCAACACCGGAGCCTCGCCGAGGAAGCGAAGCTTGCGACCGAGGTCGGCCTGCAACAGCTCGCGCTGCTCGGCATCGAGCAGCTCCCACTTGTTGAGGATCACCACCACCGGACAACCGGCCGCGTCGATGCGCTCGGCCAGTCGCTGATCCTGATGGGTGACCCCTTCGGTGGCGTCGATGACCAACAGCGCCACGTCGGAGCGATCGATCGACTGGAGGGCCCGCACGAGCGAGTAGTACTCGGTGCCCTCGTCGATGCGTGATCGGCGCCGCATGCCCGCCGTGTCGACGAACCGGACGGGGCCCTCATCGGTCTCGACGACCGTGTCGACGCTGTCGCGCGTGGTGCCGGGCATGTCGTGCACCACCGCCCGGTCGTCACCGATCAGCCGGTTGAACAGGGTCGACTTGCCCACGTTGGGCCGCCCGACGATCGCCACGGCGAACACGCGATCGGCGTCGTCGTCCTTGTCGCCACCCCGGTCGTCGGAGGCGGACGGATCGGCCGGCAGCTTGCTCGCCACCTCGTCGAGCAGATCGCCGGTGCCCCGGCCGTGCAGCGCGCTCACCGGCCAGGGATCGCCGAGCCCGAGGCCCACGAACTCCCAGATGGCCGCTTCCCGGTTGGTGTCGTCGACCTTGTTGGCCACCACGATGACCTGCCCGCCCGTACGACGCAGCAGGTCGGCCACTCGATCGTCCTCCTCGGTGATACCGATGGTGGCGTCGACCACCAGCAGCACGACGGCCGCCTCACGCACTGCTCGTTCGCTCTGGCGACTCACCTTCTCGTCGAGCTCACTGCCACCCGGCAGCCAGCCGCCCGTGTCGACCAGCAAGAAGTGGTGACCCTGCCACTCGGCCGCCACTTCCTTGCGGTCGCGCGTTACGCCGGGCTTCTCCTCGACGATGGCCTCGCGGCGGCCGACGATGCGGTTGAACAGCGTGGACTTGCCCACGTTGGGCCGGCCCACCACCGCCACCACTGGGAGCGTCGGGACGTCAGCCATCGAGGGCCGCCCGCAGGGCGAGGCCGTCCGTGGCGATGATCTCGACGGGACGAGGGAGCTGGTCAGGGCTGGTGCCGTCGAGGAAGACCCCCTGCGACAGGCACACGTCGGGCAGCAGATAGCGATGGCCGGCCGGCTCGGCGGCCAGCACCCTGCTCAGGTCGTCGCCCACCATCAGCCCGGCGACACCGGTGTTGCCACCGAAGAACTCGTTGGGCACCTCGACGATGCGGACATCGTCGCGGCCGAGCTCAGCGACCAGAGGGGCCAGCACCCGCGCCCCGTAGGGACCGGTGAGCACGGCGATCGGCGCCCCACGCCGAGGCCGCAAGGTGACGCGGCCGGGCTCGGTCCGGGGGGCCCGGTAACCGGCGGCCGGAGCACCGTCGACCGATGCGAAGAAGCCGGGCTGCGCCCCCACCGGCTCGGCGACGAGCCCTCGGAACTCCTGCTCGAAGGTGCGCACCATGCCGACGCCGTCCTCGTGCATCGGAAACCCGTCGTAGTGCTCGGCCGGAGGGAAGGGCAGCCCGGCCAACAGGTAGTACTCGTCGGCTGCGTGCACGAGTCGGCGCCCCAGCGTGGCCTGGTAGACGTCCTGCCAGTCGTGCACGGCCTCGACCACGGCCACGGCCTCGGCTCGGGTGTGAGGCCGCATGCGGGCTTCAGGGTTGAATCGGGAGACGCCGAGCGGCACGACACACAAGGTGGCCAGCTCGGGGTAGCGGTCGAGCACGCCGATCAAGGTGTCGTCGAGCACCCGGCCGTCGTTGAGGCCCGGGCACACCACCACCTGACCGTGCACCTCGATGCCGTGGTCGAGCAGGGCGCGCAGCCATCGGAGGCTGGTGGCGCCACGCCGGTTGCGGAGCATCTCGGTGCGCACGTCGGGGTCGGTGGCGTGGATGCTCACGTGCAGCGGCGACAACCGTTCGGTGATCACCCGCTCGAGGTCGGCCTCGGTGAACCGGGTGAGGGTGGTGAAGTTGCCGTAGAGGAACGACAGTCGGTAGTCGTCGTCCTTCAGGTAGAGGCTGCGCCGCATGCCCTTCGGCAGCTGGTAGATGAAGCAGAACTCGCAGTGGTTGTCGCACGTGCGGACCTGGTCGAACAGGGCCGAGTCGACGTCGACCCCGAGCGGCTCACCGGCCCGCTTCGCCACCTCGACCTGGAGCTCGAGGCCACCCCGGTTCACCTCGATCGCCAGCTCGGGCTCGTCGACCAAGAGCTGATAGGCGATGACATCTCGCGGCTGCTCCCCGTTGAGCGACAGGAGCTCGTCACCGGGCACGATGCCGGCGCGGGCAGCGGGAGATGCGGGCGCGACAGCGATCACGCGGGGGGCAGACATGAGGCTGCAAGGGTACTGGCCGGCGTCATGAGGCCGGTAGCCTGACCCGCGATGGCTCCCAGTAACAGCACCGGCGACGAACTGGCCGGTTCGGGCCACCAGGCCGCCCCGACCTCTGCCCCCCGGGTCGATCGTGTGCTGCTGGCCGCTCCACGTGGGTTCTGCGCCGGCGTCGAGATGGCCATCAAGGCACTGGCCTGGATGGTCCGGGCGTTCGAGCCACCGGTCTTCTGCTACCACGAGATCGTCCACAACCAGCGAGTCGTGCGCCGCTTCGAGGACCTGGGCGTGGTGTTCGTCGACGACATCGCCGACGTGCCGCCCGGGCGGCCGGTGATGCTGTCGGCCCACGGATCGGCGCCTGAGGTGGTCGAGCAGGCCCGCGCCAGCGGCGGCTACGTGGTCGATGCGGTGTGCCCGCTCGTCACCAAGGTGCACCACGAGGTGAAGGTGCGCGCCGGCAAGGGCTACCAGATCGTCTACGTGGGCCACGAGGGCCACGAGGAGGCGGTGGGCACCATGGCGGTGGCTCCCCAGGCCATCCATCGCGTCGAGAGCACCGCCGAGGTCGACCAGCTACCGCTCTTCGATCAGCCGGTCGCCCTGCTGGCGCAGACGACCCTCAGCCACCGCGACTGGGCCGACGTGGCCGACGCCAGCCGCCAGCGCTTCCCCGACATCTGGATGCCGGGCCGGTCCGATCTCTGCTTCGCCACCACGAACCGCCAGTCGGCCCTCATCGAGATCGCCCCGCAGTGCGACGCCATGGTGGTGATCGGCTCGGCCAACTCGTCGAACACCCGGGCCCTCGAGAGCCTCGCTCGCGACGCAGGTTGCGAGCGCGTCTATCGGGTCAACGGGCCCGACGAGCTGCCCGACGACCTCAGCGGCACGGTCGGGGTCACCGCCGGCGCGTCGGCTCCCGAGGAGCTGGTCGAATCGGTGATCGCCGCGCTCGACCCGGCGCACGGTGTCGAGGAGGTGCGCTTCACCGACGAGGACGAGTACTTCCCCCCACCCCGAAATCTGCGCGATCTGCTCGCCGCCGTCGACCTGTTCGCCACCCTCGCCCTCGGGGGCCCGACGATCGATCGACCTGCGGTGAACGACCGGTCGGTGCACGCCAGCGACGTGCTCGCCTCCCTGGCCTGACCCGCGGCACCCGCCGGCCGTCGAGCGCTCGGGCGCTGTGCGGGCCGAGCGGCAAGAATGGGCGCCATGACCTCCACCTTCACCCGCATGGACGAGTCGACCGCCGAGCAGTGGGCAGTCATCGGCGCCGAGACCAGCGCCAATCAGGGCCGGGTGGCCGATCGCATGCTCACCCTCCTGGCCTCGCTGTCCGACATCACCGACGGCTTCGCCACCGATCAGCTCACCCACTGCTTGCAGACCGCCACTCGGGCCGAGCGAGCAGGCGCCGACCAGGAGGTGGTGTTCGCCTCGCTCATGCACGACGTGGGCAAGGCCATCAGCGTCCCCAACCACCCCGCCATCGCAGCCGAGATCATCCGCCCCTATGTCCGACCTGAGGTCTACGAGATGATCCGGGTGCACCAGGACTTCCAGGGTCGCCACTACTACCACCACTTCGGTGGCGACCCCGATGCCCGCGAGACGCATCGGGCCGAGCTCGACCCCGACACCTTCGCGTTGGCCGAGCGGTTCGCCGACGAGTGGGATCAGACGGCGTTCGACCCCGACTACGACACGTTGCCCCTCGAGCACTTCGAGCCGCTCGTGCGCGAGATCACCGCACGGGGCCGGCTCGTCTGACGTCGCCGATCAGCTCTGGCGGTCACCCGCCCGGTCGGGTCGGTTCGGACGGCCGGCCATGATCTGGGCTTCGTCGAAGAGTCGCTGGATCTCCTCGCCGAGCTGCACGGTGAGCTGTCGCACCGCCTGTCGCGACACCCGGCCGCTGTCGCCCTTGGGCGGTGGCTGGATCGGGTCGCCCACGACCAGGGTCATCTTCGACGGACGCGGCAGCTTGGCCCCCTTGCCCATGGCTCGCTCGCTCCCACCGATGCCCACCGGGATGATCGGGCTCTGGGTGCGGATGGCGAGATAGGCCGGGCCGTCGAACATCTCGCACACGGTGGGGCCGAACTGACGGGTGCCCTCCGGGAACATCACCAGGGGCTCGCCGCGCTCGAGCACGACCACCGACGCGCGCAGCGCGCCCCGATCGGCAGTCGCCCGATCGACGGGGAAGCCGCCGGCGGTGGTGAAGAACCAGGCGCCGAAGCGGCTCTTCCACAGCGACTCCTTGCCCATGTAGCGCAGCCTGCGGCGGGTGATGTTGGCGATCACGGGTGTATCGAGGTTGGAGCGATGGATGGGCGACACGATGAACGAGCCCGTCTCGGGCACCTTCTCGCGGCCGCGTACCTGCACGCGGAAGTAGACGATGCTCACGGTCTTCACCAGGAGCCACAGGAAGCGATACATGATGCGTTGCGAGAACGTCATCTGCTCGCCCCGCTCGTGTCCTTCAGGGATCAGGATCTCGCGATCGGCCTTGACCTTCTCGACCGTCGGTCGCGACCGTCGCTCGGCGCCACTCGTGTCGCTCACCCCAGCCGCTCCATCACCACATCGACGATCTGTCCGATGTCGAGATCTGACGTGTCGACGATGAAGGCGTCGTCGGCCTCCCGCAACGGTGAGTCGCTGCGACCCTGGTCGAGGGCGTCGCGGCGGGCCAGGTCTTCGGCCACGGTCTCATAGGAGAGGTCACGGACCTCCTTCGAACGCCGAGCGGCGCGCACGTCGGGCCGAGCATCGAGATAGACCTTCAGCTCGGCGTCGGGAAACACCACCGTGCCGATGTCACGGCCCTCCATCACACCGCCACCCATGCGCTCGGCCCAGGCCCGCTGGCGGCGTCGCATCTCCTCCCGCACCGCAGGGTTGGCCGCCACCAGGCTCACGGCACGGGTCACCTCGGGGCCGCGGATCTCGATGGTGGCGTCGACGTCGTCGATGCGCACGGTCCCGTCGGGCTCGACGTCGAGCTCGCAGTCGCGAGCGATGCGCGCCACCGGCTCCGCGTCGTCGGGATCGACGCCCCGCCGCAACGCGGCGAAGGTGACGGCTCGGTACATGGCGCCCGTGTCGAGGTAGGACAGTCCGAGCCGGTCGGCCAGCGCCCGGGCCACGGTGGACTTGCCCGATCCCGCCGGACCGTCGATCGCGATCACTCTCATCGGGCCGCCAACCTATCCGGTCGGCGGGTCGGGCTCGCGAAGCCCGTCGAGCACCTCGAAGAACTGCGGGAACGTCTTGGCCACGCATCCCGGATCGGCGATGTCGATGCCGTCGCAGCGCAGGCCGAGCAGGGCGAAGCTCATCGCCATCCGATGATCGCCGTAGGTCTCGATCACCGCCGGTCGGGGCGAGCCAGGATGCACCACGATCCCGTCGGGCGTCTCGTCGGCGTCGACGCCGACCCGGCGCAGCTCGGCAACCACCGCGCCGATGCGGTCGGTCTCCTTGGCGCGGATGAAGCCGATGCCGGTGATCTCGGTGGGACCCTCGGCGAAGGCGGCGACGACGGCGAGGGTCTGGGCGGTGTCGGACAGGTCGCGCAGATCGACGGTGATCCCGCGGAGCGTGCCGGTGCCCTGCACCTCGATGGCGTCGGCCAGCCAGGTCACCCGGGCGCCCATCGACTCGAGCACGTCGACGAAGGCCACATCTCCCTGCAACGACGATCGATTGAGCCCCTCGATGCGCACCCGACCACCGGTGATGGCTGCCGCCGCGAAGAAGTACGACGCGGCCGACGCATCGGGCTCGATCGCGTAGTCGGTCGCGTGGTAGCCGCTGGCCGCCACCTCGAACACGCCCGCCGAGGGACGGCGCACCGAGGCGCCGAACGACGCCATGACGGCAAGGGTCATCTCCACATAGGGCACCGAGACCAGATCGCCGTCGACCTCGACCACGGTGTCCGCGCCGAAGCGCGGCGCAGCGAGCAGCAGGCCGGAGAGGAACTGGCTCGAGACGTTGCCGGCCACGCGCACGGGCCGGGCGGACTGCCAGCTGCCCTCGACCTCGACGGGCAGGTGCCCGGCCTCACCCAACTCGGTGACGGCGACGCCCGCACCGAGCAGCGCAGCGAGCCCGTCGGCCATCGGTCGGGCGCGGAGCTGCGTGGTGCCGTCCACCCGGTAGGGCCCGGGCCCGATGGCGGCCACCGGCAGCACGAACCGAGCGGTCGTGCCACTCGAGCGGGCGTCGAGCACCAGCGGGCCGGGGGCGAGCCGCCCCGCACATCCGTGCACCACCACCGTGTGTGCTCCGCGATCGACCTCGAGCTCGATCCCCAGGCTCGGCAGGCAGCCGATCATGGCCTCGGTGTCGTCGGCGAGCAGCACGCCGGTGAGCGTGCTGGTGCCAGCGGCCAGGCCTGCGGCGACCAGCGCCCGGTTGGTGATGCTCTTCGAACCCGGCAGCACGACCCGCGCATCGGGGGGCGCCAGAAGAGGCTCGACTCGTCGTGCGGTGCTCACTGCAGATGGCGGAGGGACGGTCGGAAGCCCTCGGCGACGAGACCGTCGACGAGACGGGGGCCGAGCTCGGCTTCGACCAGCACGATCAAGACACCTTGCGGGCCTTCGGCCGAGTGCGCGATCTCGATGTCGAGGATGCTGACGTCGAGCTCGGTGGCCAGCGTGGTGATCTGCGCCAACACCCCTTTGCGATCGGGGATCGGCACCCGCACCTCGGCCACGGCGTCGGGCTTGGCGTAGCGCGCCGGCAGCGCGACTCGCGCCGCGCGGGCCTGCTCGAGCATCCCGACCAGCTCGGACCGGTCGGACTTGGCCACCACGTCGCGCACCTCGGTGAGGGCGTCGACCAGGCGGTCGAGCTCGTCGACGATGGCGGTGCGGTTCTCGGCACAGATATCGGGCCAGATGCCCGGATGACCGGCGGCGATGCGGGTCATGTCGCGAAACCCGCCGGCGGCCAGCCGCAGCAGCGCCCGGTGCTCGGTGGAGCTCTCGTCGGCCAGCCGCATCAACGTGGCCGCCGTGAGGTGCGGCACGTGGGAGACCACCGCCACCATCGAGTCGTGCCGGTCGGGTGGGATGCTCACCACGTCGGCGCCGAAGGACGTGATGACCGCTCGCACTGCGGCATAGGCGGCGTCGTCGGTGCCTTCGACCGGTGTGAGCACCCAGGTGGCGCCTTCGAAGAGATCGGCTCGGGCGCCGTCGATGCCCTCGCGCTCCGACCCAGCCATGGGATGCCCGCCGACGTATCGGGGGTCGGCCATCAGGTCGAGCATCGGCGCCTTCACGCTCCCGGCGTCGGTGACCAGGCCGCTCGACGTGGCCAACACCTCGGCGACCGCCGACGGGATGGCACCGACGGGCGTGGCCACGAACGTGATGTCGGCGAGCGGATCGGCACCGACGGCGTCGATTGCGCCGATCTCCCGAGCCCGTTCAGCCGCGCCCGCGACGGCATCACGGCCGGTGACGTGCCAGCCCTCGCTTCGCAGCGCGAGTCCGATCGACGCGCCGATGAGGCCGGTGCCGACGACCGCGGCACGGCGGTTGCCACTCATCGGTCAGTCCGGGAGATCGTCGCGCAGGCCACTGGCGCCTTCGAGGTAGACGTGATGCAGCTCGGCGCGCGATCGCTCGGTGCCGAGGTGCATCAGCACCCGGATGCACCTCGCCGTGCCTCCGTCGATCTCGAGCTCACGGGCGCAGAGCAGAGGCACGTCGCCGAGACCGAACTTGCGGGCGGCCGCAGCCGGGAAGACCGAGTGGATGTCGTCGGTCGCCGTGAAGATGATGCTGATCAGATCGTCCTTGTCGATGTCGTTGCGGGCGAACATCACCTCGAGCAGCGCGATGACCCGTTCGAACACCTGCTCTTCGGTGTCGTCGTCGACGGTGGTGGCGCCTCGCAGCGCGCGGACCTGCAGCACGGTTCGATGCTACTTGGGCCTGGCGCGCCGGCCGGCCCGGGAATCGTCGACACCGCCAGGCGGCGCGGCGGCCGCCAACTCGAGCGCCCGCACCTCGGCCGGCGTCAGCTCGCGCCAGGCGCCCGAGGCCAGCTTGCGATCGGTGAGGGGGCCGATGCGGGTGCGCACCAACCTGCGCACCGGATGCCCCACCGCTTCGCACATGCGCCGCACCTGTCGGTTGCGGCCCTCGTGGATGGTGATGCGCACCAATCCGGGCGACACGACCGCCGCTCGGGCCGGTGCGGTCAGACCGTCGTCGAGCTCGACGCCCTCCCGTAGGCGGCGGATGGCGTGTCGCGAGGGCTCGCCCTCGACATGGGCGAGATACTCCTTCTCGACGCCGAAGCTCGGGTGGGTGAGGCGATAGGTGAGATCGCCGTCGTTGGTGAGCAGCAGGAGGCCCTCGGTGTCCGCGTCGAGTCGGCCCACCGGGAAGACCCGAGGCTCGGACGGCACCAGCTCGACCACCGTGGGGCGACCCTGCGGATCGTCGGCCGTGCTCAGCACGCCCACCGGCTTGTGCAGCAGGTAGTGCACCAGGCCCGGGCGCACCGACACGGCGACCCCGTCGACCTCCACCCGGTCGGTGTCGACATCGACCCGCCGGCCCAACTCGGCCACCGTGCCGTTGACCGTCACCCGCTCGTCGGCGATCAGCTCCTCGCACGCCCGCCGGCTCCCGAACCCGGCCCGCGCCAGCACCTTTTGTAGACGTTCGCCGTCAGCGGGTTGTCAGACGTTCGCCGTCAGCGGGCTGCAGACCTTCGCCCTCGGCAGGCGGCCCCGCCACGATCAGGACGGATCGGTCGCGGCGTCGATGTCGACCTCGACATCGACGACCACCGGCGCGCCTGCGGTGGGCAGCACCGTCCGGCGCAGGGGCCTCGTGCGCCTCGGAACGTTCGACCTCGCCGAGCGCGGCGTCGGCCCGCAGGCCGACCTCGAGCGCCTCGACCACGTCGGGGCCCGGCACGAAGTCGGCGAGGGGCGGCAGGTCGGCCAGGGAGGCCAGGCCGAGCCGTTCGAGGAACAGGTCGGTGGTGCCGAACAGCACCGGCTGGCCCGGGCCAGGGTCGCGGCCCACCTCGGCGATGTAGTCGCGCTGCTCGAGGGTGCGCACCACCCCGTCGACGTTGACCCCGCGGATGGCGGCGATCTGGGCTCGG
Organism: uncultured Iamiaceae bacterium; assembly: GCA_963706425.1. Lineage (GTDB taxonomy): Bacteria > Actinomycetota > Acidimicrobiia > Acidimicrobiales > Acidimicrobilacustridaceae > CAVPMN01. The sequence goes on along the minus strand of CAVPMN010000003.1, from coordinate 262,385 downwards.
GAGATGGGCTGCTTGTAGGCCACGATGGCCAACGTCTCGAGGGCCGCCGCCGAGAGACGCGCCGTTTGCCCTTCGAGCACGAATCGCTCGACGTAGGGCGCCAGATCAGGATGGCTCTGATACCGCCAGCCGCCGGCCACGTTGACCAACACGAAGCCCCGGTCGTTCTCGCGGTAGTCGTCGGCCAGCGCCGCCAGCACCTGATCGATCTCGTGCGGCGGCGTCTCGGTGACCTGGGCGAGCAGATGGGCGTCGATCGGCTGATCGGCCACCATCAGGATGGCCTCGATGGCCCGGCGGGTGTCGGGTGCCATCAGCCGTCGTAGACGTCGACGGCGTCGAGGTCTGCGGACCGCAGTCCCGGCGACGCGATCCAGCTGATCTCGATGTCACCGAACGACGTCGCCTGGTCGATGTCGATGAGGCCCTGCTTGTAGAGCTCGAGCACCGCGAGGAAGCGCACCACCACCTCGAGCCGATCGACGAGCGATTCGGTGAGCCGGCGGAACGACACCCGCCCGGCCCGGGGCAACTCGTCGATGAGCTCCTCGACGGCTTCGCTGACGCTCGCACGCACCGCACCGACGTGGCTGAGATCAACCGACGGAACCGGCCGAGGGGTGACCGCTCGTCGGTACGCGCCCAGCAGGTCGTCGGCGTCGATGCCGAGCAGGAGGTCCGGGGTGAGCTCGAGGAAGCGGTCCTCGATGCCGGCCACCCGTGGGAAGGACCGACCTGCGTCGGCGGCGAGCCCGCCGAGCACCTTCGCCGCGTCCTTGAAGGTCTTGCAGTCGAGCAGGCGGGAGAGGAGCAGATCACGCTCGTCCCAGAGGGCGAACTCGTCGTCGAGGTCACCGTCGCGCTCGTCGGGCAGCAGCCGCTTGGCCTTCAGGTCGACCAGGGTGGCGGCGATGAGCAGGAACTCGGTGGCCAGCTCGAGATCGAGCTCCTCCATGCGTTCCAGCTCGCTGATATAGGCGTCGACGATCGACGACAGGGACACCTCGTAGAGGTCGACCTGCTCACGCAGGATCAGGTGCAGGAGGAGGTCGAACGGGCCCTCGTAGACAGGGGTCTGCACCGCATAGGACATCGCGCCCACGATAGAGCCGGCCACGGGTCTCGGCGCGCATCCCGGCCAAGCTCTGCGGCGGAACCCTCGCCGGTGGGCGCCGCCGGGGTCGCTAAGTTGTGGGGCCGCCCCCCGTCGCCGCGTCGGCGGGCGAGCGCCATCCCGTCCCCGATCGCACCGTGAGCCCGTCATGACCCGAGTGTTCTCCGGCATCCAGCCCACCGGTGACGTGCAACTCGGCAACCTGCTCGGGGCCGTGCGCCACTGGGTCGACCAGCAAGCCGAGGCCGACTCGATCTACTGCGTGGTCGACCTCCACGCCCTCACCGTGCCCCAGGACCCGGCCGTGCTCCGTGAGCGCACACTCGGCCTGGCCCAACTCCTCCTCGCGGTCGGCATCGATCCAGACGTGGCCACACTCTTCATACAGAGCCACGTCCACCAGCACGCCGAGCTGGCCTGGATCCTCGAATGCACCGCGGCGTTCGGCGAGCTCCGCCGCATGACGCAGTTCAAGGACAAGTCCGACGGGGCCGACTTCGTCTCGGCCGGGCTGTTCACCTATCCCGCGCTGATGGCCGCCGACATCCTTCTCTACGACACCGACCGGGTGCCGGTGGGCGACGACCAGCGCCAGCACCTCGAGCTGGCCCGCGACCTGGCCATCCGCTTCAACCACCGCTACGGCGACACCTTCGTGGTGCCCGAGGCCGCCATTCCCACGGTGGGTGCACGCGTCATGGACCTGCAGAACCCCACGCGCAAGATGTCGAAGTCCGAAGAGTCGCCGCAGGGCACGATCGGTGTGCTCGAAGACCTCACCGTCGTGGCCAAGAAGATCAAGCGGGCGGTCACCGACACCGACAACGAGGTTCGCTACGACCCTGCGGCGAAACCCGGCGTGTCGAACCTGCTGGCCATCCTCTCGGCGGTCACCCGGCGCAGCCCCACCGAGCTGGCCGAGCGCTACGACCAGTACGGGCCGCTCAAAGCGGACACCGCCGACGCGGTCTGCGATCTGCTCAGGCCCATCCAACAGCGCTACCGCGAGCTGGCCGCCGACCCGGGGGGCACCGCTGCCATCCTCGCCAAGGGCGCCGACAAGGCCCAGGCGATCGCCGGGCCCACCCTCGACCGCGCCCGCCAGGCCCTCGGCCTGCTGGCGCGATGATCGCCGGCCACCGTCGCTAGCGCGGCGCCAGGTACCGATGCACGAGCCGCTGCCGTTCGACGACGCCGACGCCGCGCACGCCGTGTCGACCGGCACGCTGCCGTCGTTGCCGGCCGTGCAGGCGCTGCTCGAGGAAGCCCACGCCCGCTATCGCGACGTCGTCGCCGGCGCCGTAGCCGACTACATACCGGCACTGGCCTCGGTCGACCCCGAACTGTTCGGCGCCTGCATCGCGTCGGTCGACGGCCGGATCGTGGGGGTGGGCGACGTCGATGCGCGCTTCTCGATCCAGAGCGTCTCCAAGCCGTTCGTGTTCGCGTTGGTGTGCCAGGCGATCGGATCGGCCGAGGCCCGTCTCAAGCTCGGCGTCAACAGCACCGGGCTCCCGTTCAACTCGGTGATGGCCATCGAGCTCAGCGAGGACCGCACGATGAACCCGATGGTGAACGCCGGTGCCATCGCCACGACCAGCCTCGTGCCAGGCGACACCGCCGACGAGAAGTGGCAGTGGATCCTGGCGGGTCTCTCCCGGTTCGCCGGCCGAGCCCTCACGATCGACGAAGAGGTCTACGAGTCGGAGTCGGCCACCAACCTGCGCAACGAAGGCATCGCCCATCTCCTCGAGAGCTACGGACGCCTCTACTTCGACCCCGTGGCGGCGACCGACATCTACACCCGGCAGTGCTCGTTGCTCGTGAGCGCCACCGATCTCGCGGTGATGGGGGCCACGCTGGCCGATGGCGGCGTCAACCCGCTCACCGGCGAGCGGGTGATCGACGCCGCCCACTGCAAACGGGTGCTGGCGGTGCTCGCCACGGCCGGCCTCTACGAGCGGTCGGGCGAGTGGCTCTACGAGACCGGCCTCCCCGGCAAGAGCGGGGTCAGCGGAGGCATCGTCACCATCGCTCCGGGCAAGGGCGGGCTGGGCACCTACTCACCCCGCCTCGACGAAGCAGGCAACAGCGTGCGCGGCCAGCGCCTCACCAAGCACCTGTCCGAGCAGCTCGGGTTGAACCTCTTCGCTTCGGCCCCGGCACCACGCACCTGACGCCCGCCGCGACATCCCTGTCCTACGTCGTCGCTCAACGTGGCCGACACGCATCCGAGCTCAGTCATCGTCGGACACTTTGAGCACCTCGCCGATCTCGAGCGGGACGGTCCACTCGTCCGCCGGCAGGTGATGCTCACGAGCCCACGCCACCGTGAGGGGTTCGCTCCCGGCCAGCGCCAGACGGTCGCCGCCGAGCTTGGGGTGCTGGAGGTAGAGGCCGACCCGACGGGTGAACCCGCGACTACGCGTCCAGGCCTTGATCGTCGCCTCGTCCCGCCCCACGACGGCCCCCGAGATGGTGGCGATCACCCGCCCATAGGTGCCGAGGCCGGAGTCGACCTTGCCCACATCGTGCAGCAGGGCGGCAGCCACCACCTCGCGATCGGCACCGTCGAGCATCGCGTCGACCCGACGCGCCACCCCCACCGCGTGACGACGGTCGGAGCGAGACATCGATCGCCACAGCTCGAGCTCGCCCGGCAGTAGATGCGACTCGGCCCATGCCGCGTCGGCTGGGCGCGGGCCACCGGGCCTGAGCGAGCCGAAGAACCGTTTCGCGAGGTGGGTCGGCCGGGCCAAACCTGGTGCCGTCAGCCGGCGTGCTCGATGCAGAACCGCGTGGCCGGCATGACCTCGAGGCGATCCTCGCCGATCGGCTGACCACACACCTCACACCGCCCGTAGTCGCCGCTGTCGAGTTTCGTCAGCGCTTGCTCGACGTCGTCGAGCTGCTCGCGGAGCTGTGAGGCCAACGCCTGGTTCTCACCTTGTTCGGCGGCGACCTGCGCGCTGTCGGCGAAGTTGTCGTCGAACTCGAGGCTCGACTCGTCCCGGTCGAGCTCACGCAGCTGGTCACGCAGGTGGACAGCTTCGCCCTCGAGCGAGGTGCGCACCGTCTGCTCGGTGGCAGGGCTGAGCTCTGCGTCGTTGGTCACGAATGACAAGGCTAGTCGCTGGCTCTGCGCATGGCGCGGGGATGCGCTGATTCGTAGACCTGGCGCAGCCGCTCCGTCGACACCAGCGTGTAGACCTGCGTCGTACTGATCGACGCATGCCCGAGCAGCTCCTGCACCGCTCGGATGTCGGCGCCGTGGTCGAGCATGTGGGTGGCACACGAGTGCCGCAGGACATGCGGGGTGAGGCGAGCACCGAGGCCGCACACCTCGCCGTACCGACGCACGATCCCCCACGCGCCCTGGCGCGACAGCCGCCCACCGCGCTGGTTCAGGAACACCGCATCAGCGTCGGCGCGCCGGGCCCAACGCTCCGGCACCAGCTGCTCGCGTCCACCGGGCGCGAGCCACTGATCGAGCGCGTCGGCAGCCAACCGCCCGACCGGCACGACCCGCTCCTTCGAGCCCTTGCCGTACGCGCGCAGCAGCCCACCGCCGAGATCGACGTCACCGAGCGAGAGCCCCACCAGCTCGGAGATCCGCAATCCCGTGCCGTAGAGGACCTCGAGCATGGCCCGATCACGCCTGGCCAGCGGATCATCACCAGTGACCGCGGCGAGCAACGACTCGACATCGGCTTCGTCGAGCGCCTTGGGCAGACCTTGGGGAACACGCGGCACGTCGACATCGGCACCCGGGTCGACGGCGAGGTGACCCTCCTCGTGCAGGAACCGGAAGAGGGCCCGCACTGCGACCAGGGCGCGGGCCACGGATGCAGGTGCGCGACCCAGACCGCGGAGATGACCCACGTAGGCGTCGAGGTCGCCCTCACCGATGTCGCCGAGAGCCCGGCCTGATTCGTTCGACCACGCCATGAACGCGCAGAGGTCGCGGCGGTAGGCGCTCAACGTGTTGGGCGACCGGCCCCGCTCGACCGACAGCCACGTGAGGAACTCTTCCGCCTCGATGGGCAGCTCGGGCGCGACGGTGGCGTCCACGAGGGCTCGCCTCAGCGACCCAGCGCGCGCAACGTCAAGGTGAGCCCGATCACCGTCTTGGCATCGGTGATCTCACCGGCTGCGATGAGCGCAAAGACATCGTCGAGCGCCACGCGCTCGATGGTCATGTGCTGCTCCTCGATGCCCTGCAGATCGGTCGCGGTGGCCTCGAGCTCGGTCGCGAGGAACACGAACGACTGCTCATCGCAGAAGCCGACGGAGTTGTGGAACTCGGCCAACAGCTCGAGACGGCCGGCGCGCATGCCGATCTCCTCGACCAGCTCACGATGGGCGGTGAGCTCGATGGGCTCGTCGGCCACATCGCGCTTGCCGGCCGGGATCTCGAGCAGCTCCCGATCGAGCGGGGCGCGGTATTGACGAACCAGGATGACGTCGTCGTCATCGGTCAGTGGCACGACCGACACGGCGCCGGGATGGTGCACGATCTCGCGCTCGAAGCGATGCCCGTCGGGCGCCTCGAACGTCCCGACGCCGAGGCTGATCACCGACCCCTCGAAGACCGTGCGCTCACCGACCTTTCGGAACGTCACGCCTTCAGATGCTCGCCGCCTGCTCTTCGTCGAGGTAGAGCAGGTGTGGGTTGCGCCCTTCGGCGCGGGTCAGAGCGGCGCCGATGAAGTCTCGGAAGAGCGGAGCCGGGTGGTCGGGTCGGCTCTTGAACTCGGGATGAGCCTGGGTGCCGACCCAGAACGGGTGCGAGCTCAGCTCGATGAACTCCACCAGCCGTCCGTCGGGTGAGGTGCCCGAGCAGACGAAGCCCGAGTCCTCGAAGCGGGCCCGGTACTTGGGGTTGAACTCGTAGCGATGGCGATGCCGCTCCGACACCACCTCCTTGCCGTAGGCACGGGCCACCTTGCTTCCCGGTGCCAGCATCGCCGGATAGGCGCCGAGCCGCATGGTGCCGCCCATGTCGGTGACGTCGCGCTGGCTCTCCATCAGGTCGATCACGGGGTGGGACGTCTGCGGATCGATCTCGCTCGAGTTGGCGCCGGTGAGCCCGAGCACGTTGCGCGCGAAGTCGATGGTCATCGCCTGCATCCCGAGGCAGAGCCCGAGGCAGGGCAGCTCGTTCTCGCGTGCGTAGGTGGCCGCCGCGATCTTGCCTTCGACTCCCCGCTCGCCGAATCCCCCGGGGATGACGATGCCGTCGAGCTCGCGGAAGCGACCCTCGGCCAGCAGGCCCTCGACCTGCTCGGCCTGGATCCACTCGATCTCGACCCGCGCCCCGTGATTGAAGCCGCCGTGCTTGCAGGCCTCGACCACCGACAGGTAGGCGTCGGGCAGGCTCACGTACTTCCCGATGATGCCGATGCGCACCGGCTGGTTCGCGGTCTCGATCCGGTCGATGAGGATCTCCCACGCCGACAGGTCGATCTCGCGGTCGCGGAAGTCGAGCAGCTTGCACACCACGTCGTCGAGACCCTCCTCGTGCAGCACGAGGGGGATCTCGTAGAGGTTGCGAGCGTCGGCGGCGTTGACCACCGCGTCGACGGGCACGTCGCAGAGATTGGAGATCTTGCGCTTGAGATCGGAAGAGATCGCCGCCTCGCTGCGACACACGATGGCATCGGGCTGGATGCCGCGACTGCGCAGCTCGGTGACCGAGTGCTGCGTGGGCTTGGTCTTCTGCTCGCCCGACGGCCCGATGAACGGCACGAGCGTGACGTGCACGTAGCAGACGTTCTCGCGACCGACATCGAGGCGGAACTGTCGGATCGCCTCGAGGAACGGGAGGATCTCGATGTCGCCGACGGTGCCCCCGATCTCGGTGATCACCACGTCGATGTCGTCGCCGGCCAATCGGGTGATCCGCCGCTTGATCTCGTCGGTGATGTGCGGGATGACCTGCACCGTCTTGCCGAGGTAGTCACCTCGCCGCTCAGCCGCGATGACCGCCGAGTAGATCGATCCGGTCGTGGCGTTCGAGTCGCGCGAGAGGCTCACGTCGACGAAGCGCTCGTAGTGCCCGAGATCGAGATCGGTCTCGCCGCCGTCGTCGGTGACGAACACCTCGCCGTGCTCGAACGGGTTCATCGTGCCCGGGTCGACGTTGAGGTAGGGGTCGAGCTTCTGCATCGTGACCCGCAGGCCCCGGCTGCGGAGCAGCCTTCCGAGTGACGAGGCGGTCAGACCCTTTCCGAGGGAGCTGGCCACACCTCCGGTCACGAAGATGTGCTTCGTCAACTGCTGTCCTCCTCGGCCGCCGATACCACGACGGAAGCTCACCGTAGCGCGGCCACCGAGCACCTCGGTGCATCGCGCGGTCAGTCCGTGCGTTCCCGTTCCGCGGCCGTCAGGAGCTCGCCGGCGTGCTCCCGGGCGCTGCCCGAATCGGGCGAGCCCGACAGCATCCGGGCCACCTCGACCACCCGATCTTCGCCCTCGACCGCGCCGATCGAGGTGAAGGTCTGGCCCGCCCGCACCTGCTTGGTGACCACCACGTGTTGGTCGGCGCAGGCAGCCACCTGGGCCAGATGGGTCACCACCAGCACCTGATGGTCAGCACCGAGCTCGGCCAGCGCCCGTCCCACCGCAGAGGCCGCGGTGCCCCCGATGCCGGCGTCGACCTCGTCGAACACCAGGGTGTCGGGCGCCTGGGAGAGCACGAGACGCAGGGCGAGCATCGCCCTGGCGAGCTCGCCGCCCGATGCCACCTTGGCCAGCGGAAGGGCCGGCGATCCCGGGTTGGCGGTGAAGAGGAACGCGACGTGCTCGCCGGCCGCACCCTCGACCTCGATCTCGATGCGCGCCTTGTCGAGACCGAGCTGCACCAAGTTGGCCTGTACCGCCGCAGCCAGTTCAGGCGCGACCGAGCGGCGGGCCGCACCGACCACCTGCTCCGCGGCTGCCACCTCGGCCTGAAGGGTCACCCGCCGGGTGTCGAGCTCGGCCGCGGTGGCATCGCGACCCTCGAGCTCCTCGAGCCGGTCAGCCATCTCCCGGCGATAGGCCACCACGTCGGCGAGCGACTCGCCGTACTTGCGACGCAGATCATGCAAGAGCTTGCGACGTTCACGAATCTGGTCGAGCCGTCCCGGATCGTCGACGATGGCGTCGCCGGCGGCCCGCAGCTCGGCGCCCACGTCGGCCAGCTCGGCGGCCACCGACCGCAGCCGACCCTCGATCTCGGCGAACGGAGCCCGATGCTCGAGGGCACCGATGGCGGTGCTGACCGCCTCGCCGGCGCCTCCGTCGGTGGTGAGCGCGGCGACGGCGGTCGCCGCGGCGTCACGGTGGGCCTGCGCACCCGACAGCAGCGCCGCCTCGGCCTCGAGGTGTGCGTCCTCGTCCACGTCGTTCAGGGCCGCTCGGTCGATCTCGTCGACCTGGAACCGCAGCAGGTCGATCTCTCGGGCTCGCTCGCGCTCGTCGCCACCGAGGCCGGTCAGGCGCTCCTCGACCACGGCCAACTCCTTGCGGGCCGCGGCGAGCGGTTCGAGGTCGATGCCGCCGAACTGGTCGATGGCGGCCCGCTGCACGGCCGCGGCGAGCAGAGACTGGTGGGCGTGCTGACCGTGGAGGTCGACCAGTCGCCGTCCCCACTCGGCCAGCTCCGACACGGTCGCCAGGCGTCCGTTCACGTAGGCCCGCGACCGACCCTCCCTGGGCACGACCCGTCGCAGCACGATCTCGTCGAGGCCGTCATCGGTCGGCACCGAGCCGTCCGGGCGGGAGTCGCCCAGGGTGAACCTGCCCTCCACGACGGCCTCGGTGGCTCCCGCTCGCACCACCGAGCCGTCGGCCCGTCCGCCCATGAGCAGGTCGATGGCCTCGACCACCATCGTCTTGCCGGCGCCGGTCTCACCGGTGAGCGCTGTGAGCCGCGGCCCCAGCACCAGCGCACCCTCGGCGATCACCCCCAGGTCGCGGACCGCCAGCTCGGCCAGCATGTCATCGGTCTCCGAGCTTGAACTTCGCCTTCAGGATCCCGTGGAAGTCGCGAGGACCGAAGATCACCAATCGGGCCCGGTGCTCCGACGCGGTGCAGCTGATGCCGTCACCGACCTGTAGCTCACCGAGGATGCGACCGTCGACCGCGAGCGTGGCCGGGCGATGGCCCTCGACGGTGATCGACACCGTGGAGTGCGGTTCGAGCACCAGCGTGCGGTCGAACAGCATGTGGGGCGACACCGGTGTGAGCAGCACGGCTCGGTGGGTCGGTTCGACGATCGGCCCTCGCGCACTCAGCGCGTACGCCGTCGAGCCCGTCGGGGTGGCGACGATCAACCCATCGGTGGCATAGGGCGTGAACGTGCGGCCGTCGATGGCCACATCGAGCCGCACGGTGTGGCCGCTCGGGGTCTTCTCGAGCACGGCCTCGTTGAGGGCCACCGCCTCAGAGGCAGTGACCGCGCCCGACGGAGCGTCGATCGTCACCGCCATGAGCATGCGCTCCTCGATGGCGAAGTCCCCGGCGAGGAACCGCTCGAGCGCCTTGCGCAGGCCTGAGGGCTCCACCTCGGTGAGATAGCCGAGCTGCCCGAAGTTGATGCCGATGACGGGCACCTCGGCGGTGGCCACCAGGGCCACCGTGCGCAACATGGTGCCGTCGCCACCGAGGCTCACGGCCACGTCGAGGCCATCGACGAAGTCGGCGGCCCCCCGCCCGAGGTCGTCGAGCCCGGCCATCACCGCATCCTCGTCGGTGAGGCGCACCTCGTGACCCTCGTCGGCAAGCCAGGTGGCGGTGTCGCGCGCCAGCTCGGCGGCCTCCGGACGATCGTGGTGCACCACGAAGGCGATGGCCGCCATTCAGCGCCCCCCAGCCTGCTCGGCGTTCGCCGTCGCCTCGGCCACGACGGCGTCGATGTCGACGTCCACCGTGGAACCCGACGGACCCGCCGCGTCCAGCTCCGCGCCGGGCCGGACCACGTGCACCAGGAACTCGACGTTTCCGTCCGATCCCCGCAGAGGCGACGCCATGGCGCCCATGATGATCGCTCCCCGGTCGACGAACGCGGCAATCGCCTCGGCGAGCACCCGGCGCCACACCACCGGGTCGGTGATGATGCCTCGCCCCTTCGAGGCTTCCTGGCGGCCGGCCTCGAACTGAGGTTTCACCAGCACGACGAGGTCGCCGCCCGGGCGGCAGGCCGCCAGCAGCTGATCGGCGACCGTGCGCAACGAGATGAACGACAGGTCCGCCACGACCAGATCGCAGGCTCCTCCGAGCGCGTCGAGGTCCGCGTGGCGCAGGTTGGTGCGCTCGAGGTTCGTCACCCGCGGGTCGTCGACCAGCCGCTCGTGGAGCTGGCCATAGCCGACATCGAGGGCGACCACCTGCGCCGCACCCCGCTGGAGCACGCAGTCGGTGAACCCACCGGTCGACGCGCCGGCGTCGAGCACTCGGCGACCGGCCACATCGATCCCGAAGCGGTCGAGGGCCGCGTCGAGCTTCTCGCCCCCGCGGCTCACGAAACGCGCCGGTGGCCCCACCAGCCGAATGGCTTCACCGGCGTCGACCAGTCGGGCGGCCTTCGCCGCCGGGGCGCCCTGCACCAAGACGCGACCCGACTCGATCTCGACCTGTGCCCGCTCGCGGCTCGGCACCAGTCCCCGCCGCACGAGCTCGACGTCGAGGCGTCGCCGGGTGGCCGTGGTGCGCTCCGCGTTCGGGGGCCGCTCAGGCGGGCGGGGCCGGCTCGGCCGCCGCCTTCTTCGCGGTGGCCTTCTTGGCGGTGGTCTTCTTGGCCGCCGCCTTCTTCGCGGTGGTCTTGGCCGCTGCCTTCTTGGCCGCGGCGCGCTGCAACGTGTCGATCTTCTTCTCGAGGCGCTTGATGTCGGACTTGGTGGCGATGCCGAGCGCCGAGAGTTGGCTCTTGATCCGCCGGTCGACGAGGTCGGCCACCCGCTCGCTGTTCTCGCGGCTGCGCTGGCGCAGGTCCTGCACGGCCTGCTGCATCTGAGCCGACTGCTCCTCGGTCGTTCGCGACAGCTCTTTCACGAGCGCCTCGAGGCGATCCTGAGCCTGCTGGGCGACGTCCTTGCTGGCATCGATCGCGCTCTTCATCGGATTCTGCGCCATGGCCGAAGCGTAGGTCGGTCACCCACCCGGGGCAACGCCTCAACCGGCGGCCGGCGCCCCGCCCACTACCTCGGCGACGAGGGTGGCCAGGTCGGCAGCCATCAAATCGGCGGCGGGCACCACCGGCAGGTCCGCGGTCGTGGTCACGCCGCTCAACACCAGCCCGAATCGATAGCCGAGGGTGATCGCGAAACGGCCGTCGGTATCAGGTCGATCGCCCACGACCACGCCGTCTGCACCCAATCGGGCGCGCACGGCCTCGGCCATGGGCTCGTGGGGTTTGCCGGCCACGTGCGCAGCCAGGCCGGTGGCCCGCTCGATCGACGCCAGGATGGCGCCGCCCCCCGGGATGGGACCGAGCGGCGTGGGATAGGTGGCGTCATCGTTGGTGGCCACCAGACGGGCGCCGTCACGCACCGCCGTCGACGCTGCAGTCATCAGGGCGTAGTCGAAGGCCGGGTTGTAGCCCACCACCACCACGTCGGCGGGGCCGCTCTCGACGATGCGACAGCCCCGACGCTCGACCGACTCCACCACGCCCGGCCCGCCCACCACCAGGACACGCTCCTCGGGCTGCAGCAGCGCGCCCGCCGCCAGGGCCGAGGTCAGCACGTCGCCCACCGCCGCGATGCCGTGCCGGGCCAGCTTCGCTTCGACGTCAGCCACCCGGGCGTAGGAGTTGTTGGTGACGAACAGCACCGGCTCGCCCGCGGCGCGCAGGCGGGAGACCGCCTCGGCCGCGCCCGCCAGAGGCTGATCGCCGAGCCACACCACGCCGTCGAGATCGAGCACCCAGGGCACGGCCGACATGGTGGCACGGCCGGCGCCGGCCCCGATCCGCTCGGGCCGTCACTGCCTCGCCGGTGGGCTGGTAGACAGAGGTCGTGCCTCACTTCGAGCCTTTTCGCGGAGTCCGCTACGACCCGACGCGGGTCGACCCGGCGGCGGTCACCGCACCGCCCTACGACGTGATCGACGCCGACGAGCGGGCCGCGCTGATCGCCCGGCATCCCGCCAACGTGGTGCGCATCGACCTGCCCGACGACGGCCACGCCGATCCCTACGATCGGGCCGCAGCTGCGTTCGCGCAGTGGCAGCACGACGGCACCCTGCTGCGGGAGGCCACGCGGGTCTTCTACGTGTACCGCATCGACTTCGTCGACGAGACCGGCGCCGATCGCCACACCACCGGCGTGCTCGGTGCGCTCCAGCTCACCCGGCCCGGCGAGCGGCCCGACGGGGTCCAGCCCACCCTGCCCCACGAGTACACCACCCCGAAGGCCAAGAGCGACCGGCTCGACTTGCAGCGGGCCACGGCGGCCAACCTCTCCCCCATCTGGGGTCTCTCGCCGGCGGCGGGGCTCACGGCCCTGCTCGACTGCGAGCACGCGGCTGTCGCCGACTTCACCGACGACGGCGTCCGCCATCGGCTCTGGGTCATCGACGATCCCGCCCGCATCACCGCGATCAGCGCGGCCATCGAGTCCCAGCCGGTGGTGGTCGCCGACGGTCATCATCGCTACGAGACCGCCTTGACCTACCAGGCCGAGCAGTCAGCGCCCGGAGGCCACGACTCAACGCTGTGCTGGATGGTCGAGCTGGTCGACGACGAGCTGTCGGTCGGGCCGATCCACCGCCTGCTCGGTGACCTACCTGCCGACCTGGCACTCGCCGACGCCCTCGAGCCCTTCTTCCACGTCGGCGCCGAGGTCGACCCCGATGCGACCGTCGGCACCCGCATGCGTGACGAGGGCGCCCTCGTGCTGGTCGAGCCCGGTCGGGCGCGGCTGCTGCACCCGGACAACGAAGCGCTGGCGGCCACTCGTGATCTCGACACCAGCCGGCTCGACGCCGCGCTGGCCGGCCTCCCACCCCACCGGCTGGTGTTCCAGCACGGCGTCGACCACGTGGTCACCCAGGTCGAGAAGGGCACCGCCGACGCGGGCGTCCTGCTCCGCCCGGTGACCGTCGGCCAGATCGTCGACATCGCCCACGGGGGCGAGCGCATGCCCCCGAAGACGACGTTCTTCTATCCGAAGCCCCGCACCGGCATGGTGTTCCGCCTGCTCGACGAGTGACGCCCGCCCTGGCCCTCACGCACCACGCCGAAATCGGTGCGTGAAACAACCGTGACGGTGGTTTCACACACCGATTTCGGGTGAGGGATGGACGAGGACGGTCAGTCGACGACCCAGGTGGCACCGGAGTGCAGCAGAGCCTCGAGATCGCCAGGCCCCTTCTGGGCCTGCGCGGCGAGCAGCTGGCGCTCGCTCTCCTCGACGTACTCGGGATGCTCGACCGCACGGAACACGCCGATCGGCGTGGGCTCGTGTGGGCTGCGCGACAGCCGCGACAACATGAAGCCGAGGCCGCGGTCGTTGACCTCGTCGTGCACGAGGATGCGATCTTCGCCCACGTCGGCCACGTCGACCAGGTGCAGCTTGCCGTCCGAGCCGAGCATCACGCCCTTCTCCCGCTCGTTGCCGAACCGGATGGGCTGGCCGTGCTCGAGCGGGATGAGCATGTCGCCGCGGTTGGCCTTGGCGGTGATGGTCTCGAAGGCGCCGTCGTTGAAGACGTTGCAGTTCTGGTAGATCTCGACGAACGCGGCGCCCTTGTGCTCGTGGGCCCGGCGGAAGGTGTCGGTCATGTGGGCCCGGTCCATGTCGTGGGTGCGGGCCACGAAGGTGGCCTCGGCGCCCAGCGCGACGCTGATCGGGTTGAACGGTGTGTCGAGCGAGCCGAACGGCGTCGACTTGGTGATCTTGCCGACCTCGCTGGTCGGTGAGTACTGGCCCTTCGTGAGGCCGTAGATCTGGTTGTTGAACATCAGGATGCGCAGGTTGACGTTGCGGCGCAGCGCGTGGATGAGGTGGTTGCCACCGATCGACAGCATGTCGCCGTCGCCTCCGACCACCCAGACGTCGAGATCGGGTCGGGCCATGGCCAAGCCGGTGGCGATGGCCGGTGCCCGCCCGTGGATGCTGTGCATCCCGTAGGTGTTCATGTAGTACGGGAAGCGCGCCGCGCAGCCGATGCCGGACACGAACACGGTGTTCTCCCGGCGCACGTTCAGCTCGGGCATGAGCAGCTGCACGGCGGTGAGGATCGAGTAGTCACCGCAACCGGGGCACCAACGCACCTCTTGGTCGCTCGACCAGTCCTTGCGGGTGGTGGGCGGGGCGACGTCGGTCATCGAAGGGCCTCCAGGATCGCGGTCTCGAGCTCACCTGCGGTGAACGGCACGCCCTTGACCTTGCTCACCGACTGCACGTCGACGAGGTACTCGGCTCGCAGCAGCTTGGAGAGCTGCCCGAGGTTCATCTCGGGGCACAGCACCCGGGGATAGCGGCGCAGGATGTCGCCGAGGTCGGACGGGAAGGGGTTGAGGTGCACCAGATGGGTCTGGGCCACCCGGTGGCCTCGGGACCGCACCCGATCGACGGCGCCACTGATCGCACCCCAGGTCGAGCCCCAACCGATCACCAGGATCTCGGCGTCGTCGGCGTCGCCGTTGACCTCGAGCGGCGGGATGTCGCGCGGCGATGCCGGCGATCTTCTCGGCCCGCAGATGCACCATGCGCTCGTGGTTGTCGGGGTCATAGGAGATGTTGCCGCTGCCGTCGGCCTTCTCGATCCCGCCGATGCGGTGCATCAGCCCGGGGGTGCCGGGCACGCCCCAGGGTCGGGCCAGCGTCTCCGGGTCGCGGAGGTAGGGCCAGAAGCTCTCGGTGCCGTCGTCGTCGATGTGGTTCGGCTCGGTGGCGAACTCGACGCTGATGTCAGGCAACGTCGATACGTCGGGCAGCAGCCACGGCTCGGCGCCGTTGGCCAGGTAGCCGTCGGAGAGCAGGATCACCGGCGTGCGGTACTTGAGCGCGATGCGGGCCGCTTCGATGGCGGCGAAGAAGCAGTGTGACGGGCGTGAACGCCGACACGATCGGCAGGGGCGACTCACCGTGGTGGCCGTACATGGCGAGCAGCAGGTCGGCCTGCTCGGTCTTGGTGGGCAGACCGGTGGACGGCCCGCCCCGCTGGATGTCGATGATGAGCAGCGGCAGCTCGAGGCTGATGGCGAGGCCGATGGTCTCCGCTTTGAGCGCCACACCTGGTCCGCTGGTGGTGGTGCACGCGAGGTGCCCGCCGTAGGCCGCGCCGAGGGCGGCGCCGATGCCGGCGATCTCGTCTTCGGCCTGCAGGGTGCGCACGCCGAAGTTCTTGTGCTTCGACAGCTCGTGCAGGATGTCGGAGGCCGGCGTGATGGGATAGGAGCCGAGGAACAAGGGCAGCTGGGCCAACTGACTGGAGGCCACCAGCCCCCAGGCCAGCGCGGTGTTGCCGTTGATGCTCGTGTAGGTGCCGGGTCGTTGCGGGGCGGGCCGCACCTGATAGCTGTGGTCGAACAGCTCGGCCGTCTCGCCGAACGCGTGCCCGGCCTTGAAGGCGGCCACGTTCGCGTCTCGCACCAGCTCGTTCTTGCCGAACTTCTCGTTGATCCAATCGAGCGTGGGCTGTTCAGGACGGGTGTACATCCACGACAGCAGGCCGAGGGCGAAGAAGTTCTTCGACCGGTCGGCGTCGCGAGGCTTGACGCCGAAGGGCTCGCAGGCCTGCTTGGTGAGGCTGGTCATCGGCACCTGGTAGACCGTGTAGGCCTTCAGGCTGTCGTCGGTGAGCGGGTTCTCGTCGTAGCCCGCCTTGGCCAGGTTGCGCTCGTCGAAGGTGTCCTCGTTGACGATGAGCGTGCCGCCCGGCTCGAGCCGGCCGAGCTCGTTGCGCAGCGCGGCCGGATTCATGGCCACCAGCACGTTGGGCGCGTCGCCGGGCGTGGTGATGTCGTGATCGGAGATGTGGACCTGGAAGGCCGACACCCCGGCGAGCGTGCCGGCGGGCGCTCGGATCTCGGCCGGGAACTCCGGCAGGGTGGCCAGGTCGTTGCCCAGCAGCGCGCTGGCGCTGGTGAACCGGTCTCCGGTGAGCTGCATCCCGTCGCCCGAGTCGCCCGCGAACCGGATGATGACCCGGTCGAGCTCCTCCGGCGCGTCCGTGCGCTCGGCTGTATCAGACACGAGAACCCCTTTGTTCCCTGGGTGTTGTTCCCCGACGTCGTCGTCCTGACGGCGAATCAGAAAGGCGTCGCCAACTGTACCGCTGTGCTCGCGCGCCGCGGTGCACGGTCAGCGCCCGCCACGGGCTGTCCCGGCGACGGTGATGGCGGGACCTTTCGACCTCGCCGTCACCCGTCGAGCCGGGCTCACGCCACGGTGATCGACTCGTCGCGATAGACGTCCTGGATGGCATTGAGCAGCTCGACACCCTCGGCCATCGGCCGCTGGAAGGCCTTGCGGCCGCTGATGAGCCCGGTGCCACCGGCACGCTTGTTGATGACTGCGGTGCGAACCGCGTCGGCGAGGTCACTAGCTCCTTTCGACTCGCCGCCGCTGTTGATGAGGCCGATTCGACCCATGTAGCAGTTGGCGACCTGCCAGCGGGCGTAGTCGATGGGGTGCTCGGCGACCAGATCGCCGTAGACCAGCTTGCTGGTCTTGCCGAAACCGGGCAGGGCGTTGTAGCCGCCGTTCTTGGTGGGCAGCTTCTGCTTGATGATGTCGGCTTCGATGGTGACACCGAGGTGGTTGGCCTGGCCGGTGAGGTCGGCCGAGTCGTGGTAGTCGACGCCGTCGACCTTGAACGCGTTGTTGCGCAGATAGCACCAGAGGACCGTGAACATGCCGAGCTCGTGGGCCTGATGGAAGGCCTCGCTGACCTCGATGATCTGGCGGTGCGACTCGGGCGAACCGAAGTAGATGGTGGCACCCACGCCCGCAGCGCCCAGGTCGTAGGCCTCGTCGACCGAGCCGAACATGATCTGGTCGAACTCGTTCGGATAGGTGAGCAGCTCGTTGTGGTTGAGCTTGGCGATGAACGGGATCTTGTGGGCGTACTGCCGTGAGCACAGACCGAGGACCCCGAAGGTGGTGGCCACGGCGTTGCAGCCGCCCTCGATGGCCAGCTCGACGATGTTCTTCGGGTCGAAGTACTTGGGATTGGGCGCGAACGACGCCGCCGCCGAGTGCTCGATGCCCTGATCGACCGGCAGGATCGAGACGTGGCCGGTGCCCGCGAGACGGCCGTGAGAGAAGAGCGCCTGCAGGTTGCGCAGGACCTGGGGCGACCGATCGCTGTCCTTGTAGACCCGATCGACGATGTCGGGCCCGGGCAGGGTGAGATCGTCTTTCGAGATGCCCTTGCACTCGTAGCTGAGAAGCTGCTCGGCCTCGTCGCCCAGCAGCGCCTGGATATCGGTCATGCCTCTCCTCACAGCGGTCGACGCGCGTCGGTGTACGCGCGGCTGACCCAGCGTACGCCCTGGCACCGCCTCGACGGAATCTCGCCGGGGTGGCGCTAGCCGAGCGGGTCGAGGTCGCGAACGGCGGCGCGCACGAGGGGCTCGACCCGACGCCGTTGCCCGGCGGGCACGATGCGCTGAGCGACCACCTCGGTGCGGCTCTGGGTGACGCCGCCCGCTCGGAAGAACCGCCGACGCACCCGTCCCCACACGACCACCCGCGTCGTTTTGGAGAGCGTGGCGGCCGAGGGCGGCGGGTCGATCCACACCACCGGCACCGAGTCGGCCGGACCGCCGGCCACCCGGCTGGTGACCTCGTAGGCGATCAGCCGATCGCCGGAAGGCAGCACCCGTTCGACCGGATCGCTCGACAGCTCACCTGCCACCACCACCAGGTTCACCCCGGCGAGGCCGCCCTTATCGCCGCCGTCGGGCCGTGCCGCCTGCGCCGGTGCACTCGCGTTCGTCTTCGACATCTCGTTCCCCTTGCTCGCGATGGCGTGTGCCGCTCGGGCCGCGCCACCGAACCGGTCTCGGGGGAAGAGCCACACCCTACCGATGGCCTACGACAGGAATGAGCGGGCGTCGGCCAGCCGAAGCGACCCGATGCCGGTCAGCGCAGGGCCCGGGCTCGCTGACCGGCGTCGGCGAACTCGGGATCGGCTGCTGCCACCCGCTGGAAGAGGTCACGTGCACGCGGCAGCTCGCCGGCACGCTCGTAGAGGTCGGCCAGCGCGTACGCCCGGCGGAGGTGGTGCTCCTTCGGTCGCTTCGGGAACCGCCAGTCCTTCTCGAGCAGCGCGATGGCGGGCCGGGTGCGGCCCTGGTCGGCCAGCGCGCCCGACGCCACGATGCGCCCCTCGGTGACCAGCTCCGCCGACGGCGATGCCTGACGCAGCTCGTCCCACAGGTCGCCGACCTCGTCGTAGTGGCCGAGCGCCCGGTGGCAATCGGCCAACACGGGGTTCTGCTCGGTCGACCCGGTCAGGGAGCGGAAGGCCTCGAGCTCGGCGATCGCCGGCCGCCACTTCCCCTGGCGATAGAGCGTGAGCCCGTAGAGCTCGCGCACCGGAGCGAGGCTCGGCGCCTGCTGGGCCAACGGCTTGAGGATGCGGGCCGCATCGCCGAAGCGATCGGCCTGGAACGCCTTGCCGGCCTCCTTCAGCCGCCGCTCGACCCGCTCGCGCCGGGCGGGGTCGGTCGACTTGGCCACCTGGGCGCGGACGTCATCGTCGAGACCGGTGCCAGAGCTGGCCGCCCCCCGCCGGCGGGGGGCCGAGCCGCGCCGCACGGCCCGCTCGGCCTGATCGCGCACGTCGTCGTCGACGAGCACCCACTCGGCCTGTGGACTGGGCGGGCCGGACACGCCCGGCGGACCCGTGCGACGGTCGCCGCGGTCAGGTGCCCCGTCACCCTTCGATCGCGACACGGCGTCACGCCATGCAGCCGAGGCACCCCCCGTCGATCCCGATCGAGTGCGGCCCCCGCCCCGCGGCGGTGCCCCTTCGGGGTCCATGCGCGCCGCACCCTTGCGGGCCAGCCCACCCCAGGACCGAGGCGCGTCGGTGGACTGGCCGGGGGGCGCACCGCGCCCTTTGCCGGTGCTGCCCTTCCGAGCCGAACTCGAACCGCCTTTGCCGGCCCCACCCGACCTGCCGGCCCCACCTGTCGATCGCGGCGGCTGGCCCTTCGACCCTTTCCGCGGCGCGCCGGAAGCTCCTCCACGTTGGGCCATGAGCGGCAGCCTATCGGGTCGATGTTCGGCCGCTGAACGTCGCAAAACGAAGAAGAGGGGCCCCGAAGGGCCCCTCTTTCGTGAGAAATCCGGCGGCGTCCTACTCTCCCAGGGAGTCTACCCCCAAGTACCATCGGCGCTGGTGGGCTTAACTTCCGTGTTCGGAATGGGAACGGGTGTGACCCCACCGCTATGGCCACCGAAATCTGTTGTCAAAGGCGAGCGCGAACGACGCGCTCGAGCCCTCGAGAACTCCATAGCGAGCACAAACATCATTGTAAATCCAAGCCCTCGGCCGATTAGTACCGGTCGGCTGAACACGTTGCCGTGCTTACACCTCCGGCCTATCAACGTGGTCGTCTGGCCACGGGCCTTACCCGGTTAACCCGGTGGGAGATCTCATCTAGGAACGAGCTTCCCACTTAGATGCTTTCAGCGGTTATCTCTTCCGTAGGTCGCTAACCAGCAGTGCCCTTGGCAGGACAACTGGCACACGAGAGCTACGTCCGTCCCGGTCCTCTCGTACTAGGGACAGCCTTCCTCAAATCTCCTACGGCTACAGAGGATAGGGACCGAACTGTCTCACGACGTTCTAAACCCAGCTCGCGTACCGCTTTAATGGGCGAACAGCCCAACCCTTGGGACCTGCTTCAGCCCCAGGATGCGATGAGCCGACATCGAGGTGCCAAACCTTCCCGTCGATATGGACTCTTGGGGAAGATGAGCCTGTTATCCCCGGGGTACCTTTTATCCGTTGAGCGACGGCGCTTCCACACGCAACCGCCGGATCACTATGCCCTGCTTTCGCACCTGCTCGACTTGTAGGTCTCGCAGTCAAGCTCCCTTGTGCCATTGCACTCGACGCCTGATTGCCAACCAGGCTGAGGGAACCTTTGGGCGCCTCCGTTACTCTTTAGGAGGCGACCGCCCCAGTCAAACTACCCGCCTGACGCTGTCCCCAACCCGGATAACGGGTCTAGGTTAGAGTCCCAGTATACGCAGGGTGGTATTTCAAGGTTGACTCCACACTGGCTGGCGCCAATGCTTCCAAGTCTCCCACCTATCCTACACAACGCATACCAAAACCCAACATCAAGTTGTAGTAAAGGTCCACGGGGTCTTTCCGTCCTTCTGCAGCTAACGAGCATCTTTACTCGTACTTCAATTTCGCCGGGTCTGTGGTTGAGACAGTAGGAAAGTCGTTACGCCATTCGTGCAGGTCGGAACTTACCCGACAAGGAATTTCGCTACCTTAGGACCGTTATAGTTACGGCCGCCGTTTACCGGGGCTTAGGTTCAGAGCTTCGCCTTACGGCTAACCCTTCCCCGTAACCTTCCGGCACCGGGCAGGCGTCACAGCGTATACAGCGCCTTACGGCTTCGCACGCTGCTGTGTTTTTAGTAAACAGTCGCTTTCCCCTGGTTTGTGCCACCTCTTCGAGCTCGGGGGGCAAGCCCCTTCACCCTAACGAGGTCCTCCTTCTCCCGAAGTTACGGAGGTATTTTGCCGAGTTCCTTAACCACAGTTCTCCCGATCGCCTTGGTATTCTCTACCTGCCCACCTGTGTCGGTTTGGGGTACGGGCAGCGTGTCAACTCACTGCTGGGCTTTTCTTGGCAGCATGGGATAGGTGACTTCACCTGTATCGGCTCGGCGTCGCGTCTCGGCGTTAACGGTCCCAACTTTCATCGGGACCCGCCTACACGCTTACCCCAGGTCAACCATCGCCTGGGTTCACTTACCCTCCTGCGTCCCCCATCAGCTACCTTCCATCGGTTGGTCGGTTCGTTCACCCGAAGGTGAACAGCCCCTTAGTACCCGACTTCAGGCTGGGCGCGGACACGCTGGTACCGGAATATCAACCGGTTGTGCATCGACTACGCCTTTCGGCCTCGCCTTAGCTCCCGACTTACCCTGGGCGGATTAGCCTTCCCCAGGAACCCTTGGGCTTTCGGCGGAGGGGTTTCTCACCCCTCTCTCGCTACTCATGCCAACATTCTCACTCGACCCCGCTCCACGACCGGTCACCCGACCGCTTCTCTGCAGGATCGACGCTCCGCTACCACTCATCCAGACGAATCTGGATGAATCCGCGGCTTCGGCTCTGGACTTGAGCCCCGTTACATTGTCCGCGCAAGACCACTCGACCAGTGAGCTGTTACGCACTCTTTCAAGGGTGGCTGCTTCTAAGCCAACCTCCTGGCTGTCTGGGCAGTCTCACATCGTTTACCACTTAGTCCAGAATTAGGGGCCTTAGCCGGCGATCTGGGCTGTTTCCCTTTCGACCATGAAGCTCATCCCCCATGGTCTCACTGCCGCACTTTGGAGCAATGGCATTCGGAGTTTGGTTGAGGTCGGTAAGCTTGTAGGCCCCCTAGCCCATCCAGTGCTCTACCTCCATTGCTGAACATGCGACGCTGCACCTAAATGCATTTCGCGGAGAACCAGCTATCACCGAGTTTGCTTGGCCTTTCACCCCTATCCACAGGTCATCCCCCCAGTTTTCAACCTAGGTGGGTTCGGCCCTCCACGGGGTCTTACCCCCGCTTCAGCCTGCCCATGGATAGATCACTCGGCTTCGGGTCTACAGCATGCGACTATACGCCCTATTCAGACTCGCTTTCGCTCCGGCTTCCCATCGCTGGTTAACCTTGCCACACACCGTAACTCGTTGGCTCATTCTTCAAAAGGCACGCCATCGCGGCCATCGACCCGAAGGACGATGACGACGCTTTGACTGATTGTAAACCAACGGTTTCAGGTACTATTTCACTCCCCTCCCGGGGTGCTTTTCACCTTTCCCTCACGGTACTAGTTCACTATCGGTCGCCTACGTATACTTAGCCTTACGAGGTGGTCCTCGCAGATTCACGCCAGTTTTCACGGTCCCGGCGCTACTTGGGAAATCCGAACAGAGGCTGGTGATCTTTCGCGTACGGGGCTCTTACCCACTGCGGCGCGCCTTTCCAGAACGCTTCCACTAGATCCCAGCTTTGTAACTCTGTGGAGAGTCTGATGCCTCTCCTATCGGCTCCCACGACCCCGAACTGGCAACGCCATCAGGCTTTACCACCAGCTCGGTTTAGGCTGATCCCTTTTCGCTCGCCGCTACTCAGGGAGTCACGTGTTGTTTTCCATTCCTCGGGGTACTTAGATGTTTCAATTCCCCCAGTTCCCTCTACCGGTCCTATGTGTTCAGACCGGAGTGACACCCCATGACGGGTGCCGGGTTTCCCCATTCGGACATCGACGGATCAAAGGTAGGTAGGCACCTCCCCGTCGCTTATCGCAGCCTCCCACGTCCTTCATCGGTAGTAGGCGCCAAGGCATCCACCGTTGGCTCTTAGTAGCTTGGAAGAACAAAGATGCTCGTGCTCGCTATGCAATTCTCAAGGGGCATCGGGCCTCGATGCTCGAGGCCCTGGGGCGACGCGCTCGACGCCCGCCGGGAAGGCGGGCGGAACGGTGATCGCCGAAAAGGAGAGCCCACAGGGGGCACTCCTTCAAAACGGAATAGAGAACGACGAACTCGAGGAGCAACTGCAGGGAGACCGAAATCTACGACCTGCCGCTGATCACCGAGAACGAGTAACCAGTGCACCAACTGGGAGATCCCCTCTTCGAGCTGACCGGAGTGGCCGGCTCTCGAGGGCGATGGCTTCCGTGAGTAGGAAGCGATGCTCCTTAGAAAGGAGGTGATCCAGCCGCACCTTCCGGTACGGCTACCTTGTTACGACTTCACCCCAATCGCCAACCCCACCTTCGACAGCTCCCTCCCAAAGGGTTGGGCCACTGGCTTCGGGTGTTGCCGACTTTCGTGGTGTGACGGGCGGTGTGTACAAGGCCCGGGAACGTATTCACCCCGGCGTTGCTGATCCGGGATTACTAGCGACTCCGGCTTCATGGAGTCGAGTTGCAGACTCCAATCCGAACTGAGACCAGCTTTATGGGATTCGCTCAACCTCGCGGTTTCGCAGCCCTTTGTACTGGCCATTGTAGCATGTTTGCAGCCCTGGACATAAGGGGCATGATGACTTGACGTCGTCCCCACCTTCCTCCGAGTTGACCCCGGCAGTCTCCTACGAGTCCCCGGCATAATCCGCTGGCAACATAGGACAAGGGTTGCGCTCGTTGCGGGACTTAACCCAACATCTCACGACACGAGCTGACGACAGCCATGCACCACCTGTGTAGAGCCCCGAAGGACACCACATCTCTGTGGCTTTTCTCTACATGTCAAACCCAGGTAAGGTTCTTCGCGTTGCCTCGAATTAAGCAACATGCTCCGCCGCTTGTGCGGGCCCCCGTCAATTCCTTTGAGTTTTAGCCTTGCGGCCGTACTCCCCAGGCGGGGCACTTAATGCGTTAGCTGCGGCACGGATCTCGTTGGTTGAGACCCACACCTAGTGCCCAACGTTTACGGCATGGACTACCAGGGTATCTAATCCTGTTTGCTCCCCATGCTTTCGCTCCTCAGCGTCAGTTCCGGCCCAGAGCACCGCCTTCGCCACTGGTGTTCCTCCTGATATCTGCGCATTTCACCGCTACACCAGGAATTCCATGCTCCCCTACCGGACTCTAGCCACACCAGTATCGGGTGGCGTCTCCAGGTTGAGCCTGGAGGTTTCACACCCGACTTAGTGAGCCGCCTACGAGCTCTTTACGCCCAATAAATCCGGACAACGCTCGCCCCCTACGTGTTACCGCGGCTGCTGGCACGTAGTTGGCCGGGGCTTCTTCTGCAGGTACCGTCAATTTCGTCCCTGCTGAAAGCGGTTTACAACCCGAAGGCCTTCATCCCGCACGCGGCGTTGCTGCGTCAGGCTTTCGCCCATTGCGCAAGATTCCCCACTGCTGCCTCCCGTAGGAGTCTGGGCCGTGTCTCAGTCCCAGTGTGGCTGATCGTCCTCTCAGACCAGCTACCCGTCGATGCCTTGGTGGGCCGTTACCCCGCCAACTAGCTGATAGGCCGCGAGGCCCTCCCGAAGCGATAAATCTTTCCGCCACCGACCATGCGATCAGTGGAGGGCATCCGGTATTAGCTCGAGTTTCCTCGGGTTATCCCAGACTTCGGGGCAGGTTCCTCACGTGTTACTCACCCGTTCGCCGCTAGGTCTTCACCGGTGTTGCCACCGGATGGACCTCGCTCGACTTGCATGTGTTAGGCACGCCGCCAGCGTTCGTCCTGAGCCAGGATCAAACTCTCCGTCGAGATCTCGACCTGCCGAAGCAGGCCTTCGATCGTTGAAGAGCCGGCCTCGGGATGGCACCCGAGACCAACTGGCACGTCTCCCCGAAAGGAGATGCTTATTGAATTGATGACAACCATGACCGCTGCCGTCCACCAAGGCCCGAGGGCCCTGCCACGTGGACGGTGCGCGCGATGGTCGCCCGCACTGGCTTTTTCGTCCTCTATTCCGTTTTCAAGGAGCGCCTTGTCGAGAGGGCCGGCAGGCCAGAGCTCGACGCCCTTCGTGGGCAAGCGGCCGCCGAAGCGAGCCGCAGTGCTGGCTCCGGTGCAGGGCGAACCCCGTTCCGAAGCGGATTGTCAACCTACTGATGATCCCCGGGCGGGTCAAACCGGCGAAGCCGGCTGCCCGGCGGTAGGACCGGTCACGTAGGCAGGGAGAGGCACCGTACCAGCGCCACCCGCAGGGTGCCAACCCACGGACGCGCGCATTTTCTCCGATGCCCGGATTGCCGCCTGTGCTCAGACAGCGTCTCCGGGTTCGACAACCAGCAGATGCCGGCTCTTCTTCCCGCGACGCAGCATCACGAACCGCCCGTGCAGCAGGTCGGCGGCACCGAGCGGGCGGGTCTGGCTCTGCGGCTCGTCGTTGACGTAGAGACCGGCCTGGTCGAGCATGCGCCGGGCCTCGCTCTTCGAAGCCACCAGCTCGGTCTCGACGGCGGCGTCGATCAGGTCGAGCCCCTCGAACCGACCGGGGTCGAGGTGGGTGGTGGGGATGGCGTCGACGAGGGCAGCCCAGATCGTCGGCCGAGAGGTCGGCACTGGCCCGGGTGAAGCCGCTCGAGGCGGCCTGCGCCTCGATGGCCGCCGCCTCCCCGTGCACCAGGGCGGTGACGGCGCCGGCCAGGGCCCGTTGGGCCTCGCGACGCTCGGGCGCCTTGTCGTGCACCTCCATGATGCGGTCGACCTCGTCGACCGGCAGGAGGGTGAGCTGGAGCAGGAAGCGCCGGACGTCGCGGTCGTCGCTGTTCACGAAGTACTGGTAGAACGCGTAGGGCGACGTGCGGGCAGGATCGAGCCACACGGCGCCCTCGACGCTCTTGCCGAACTTGGTGCCGTCGGCCTTGGTGACCAGCGGGACGGTGAGGCCGTGCACGTGGTGGCCGCTGGTGCGGCGGACCAGGTCGATGCCGGCGGTGATGTTGCCCCATTGGTCGGATCCGCCGACCTGCAGCTCGCACTGGCGGTGCCGGTGCAGCCACCGATAGTCGTTGGCCTGCAGCAGCATGTAGCTGAACTCGGTGTAGGAGATGCCCGACTCGCTCTCGACCCGGGCCTGCACCGACTCCTTGGCCAGCATCACGTTGACCGTGATGTGCTTGCCGACGTCGCGGAGGAACTCGAGGATGCTCACGGGCTCGGTCCACTCGCGGTTGTCGACCAGCTCCGCCTGGGTGGGGCCCGGCGAGAAGTCGAGGAACTGCTCGAGCTGGGCCTTGATGCCGGCCACGTAGCGATCGAGCGTGGGGCCGTCGAGCAGGTTGCGCTCGTCGGACCGGCCACTCGGGTCGCCGATCATCCCGGTGGCCCCTCCGGCGAGGGCGATCGGCCGATGGCCGAACAGCTGGAAGCGGCGCAGCAGCAGCAGCGGCACCAGGCTGCCGATGTGCAGGCTGTCGGCGGTGGGGTCGAAGCCGCCGTAGACGACGATGGGGCCGTCGTCGAGTCGGGCCCTCAACAGGTCGGGGTCGGTGGTGTCGTGAACGAGGCCACGAGCCGCCAGGTCGTCGAGGATGGCCGCGCCGCGGCCCGTGGTGGGTGCACTCACACCGGCAAACCTGTCAAACCACGGGTCGACACGTCCATTTGGTATCACGCCGTCCCGAGCGGCACAGTGAACCCCATGAGCGATGAGCCCCTGACGGACGCGCCGGCGCGCCGGCCGGGCCGTCCGGGCAGCGCACCCGTGGCCAGACCATCGCTCGTGTCGCGGTGATCACGATCATCCTGGGCTCGGCCCTGCTGTGGATCTACGCCTTGACCCGCTCGCCCGGCCGCCCGTTCGGCGAGCTCGACGACCCCGCCATCGCTCAGACGGCCGAGCCCATCTGTGCCGCGGCGGCCACCGAGATCGCCGCCCTGCCACCGGCCTTCGCAGCCGAGAACTGCGGTCGAGCGGGCCGAGGCGGTCGACACCGCCACCGCGATCCTCGCCACCATGCTCACCGAGCTCGAGCCGCTCACTCCCCCAGCCGAAACCCGCGACGGCGCCATGTACGCCGAGTGGCTGGGCGACTGGTCGATCTACCTGGGCAACCGGGAGGACTACGCCGAACGCCTCCGCGACGACCCCGACGCCCGGTTCTTCGTCGCGGAGAAGGACGCCCGCCAGATCACCGAGCCGATCGACCGGTTCGCCAAGATCAACCTGATGGCCAGCTGCGCCACTCCCCGCGAGGTCGGCTAGGCGGTCGTCTCGTCCTGCTCGGCCTGCGCCAGCTCGGCGGCGCGCGCCAACCCCGCTCGGGCCAACCTGAGCAGCCCGTCGTCGACCCCGAGGGCGGTCAGCTCGTCGAGGCGAACCCAGCGCAGCGCCTCGGACTCGTGGTTGCCCACCACGTCCGCGTCCGGTGGGGCCACCACGAGGAAGCGCACGTCGAGATGGATCCGGGGCGTGCCGGTGCGGGGCCGGAAGAGGTGGATGTCGAGGTCGATGGCGGGCCGCACCACCCGCAGGCCGACGATGCCGGTCTCCTCGGACGCCTCGCGCCACGCCACCTGGGCCAGGTCACCCTCTCCGTCGGCGTGCCCACCCGGTTGCAGCCAGCGCTGGGCCTTGGCGTGGAACAGCAGCAGAGTGCGCTGGGTCGCCGGGTCGACGACCAGCGCCGAGCCGGTGAAGTGACCGTCCTCGCAACTGCGGTCGAGGGCATCGGGATGGTGATGCGCGAAGTCGAGCATCTGGCGTCGCACGTCGGCCTGCTGGTCGTCGGCCACGCGGGCGCCGTGCAGCACCTCGAGCAGGTCAGGGTCGGGAGACATGCGGATCGTCGGGAACGTACCAGCGCCAGGGATGGTCGATGCCCCGCGACAGCCCGATCCGGGTGGACCGCCCCGGTCGAGTCGGCGGTGCCATCCCGTCGTCGGTGATGGAGATGCGGCCGCGCGGACGGGTGAGGTCGACCCCGTCGTCGTCGCCCGTGATGCCCAGCGCCTGGCAGAGCTTCGCCGGGCCGCTGCACAGGTCGGTGAGCCGGCGCGCCGCCGGACGGGCCGCCCACATGGCGTCGATGCCGCGTAGCGGCGACCCGGCGCGGAGCAGGACGGCAGTGGCCGTGCCCTCCTCGCCGCAAACCGCGTTGGCACACCAGTGCATCCCGTAGGTGAAGTACACGTACAGGTGGCCGGCGGGACCGAACATGGTGCGGTTGCGCGCCGTCTCGCCCTTGAAGGCGTGGCTGGCCGGGTCCTCACCACCCAGGTAGGCCTCGACCTCGACGATCCGTGCCGCCCGATCGCCGACCACCACGATCTTGTTGAGCAGGTCGCGAGCGACCTGGCGGCTGTCGCGCGCGAAGAACTGGCGCGGCAGCGGTCGCTCAGGGGTCACCGAGGGCAGACCGGAAGCTCTCGGGAACAGGGGCCTTCGTCTGGGTTGCCGGGTCGATGCCCACGTAGGTGAGGCGCAACTCGACGATGGATCGCTGCTCGACCGAGACCGAGAAGCCCACGTCGAAACTGGTGGTGCCCCATCGCACCACCGCGCAGTCGATGGTCACCACGTCGCCGTAGCCGGCCGACCCGTGCCAGTCGATCTCGGCGTGGCGGACCATGAAGTCCCACTGAGGCTTGCCGTAGTCCCACCCGACCGAGCGCATCCAATGCGACATGGCCTCGTCGGCGTAGGCCAGGTAGTGGCTGTTGAACACCACGTTCTGCCGGTCGACCTCGGCGTACCGGACCCACATGTCATGGCGGTAGCCCACCGGTCAGGCCTCGACCCGCGCCCGATCGGAAGTGAGGCGTTCGGCGAAGCGCTCGAGCTGCGGGGCGACCGCCTCGGGTCCGGCGCCACCGGGCGTGGTGCGGCGCAGCACCGCGACGCCTCGTTCGAGCAGGTGCAGGGCGTCGACGCCGAAGTCGCCGTGGTCTTCGAGCAGATCGGCCAACGGCCGGCCCTCGCTCAGCGACTCGCGCACCAAGGCACCGACCACAGCGTGCGCCTGACGGAACGGCATGCCGTTGGCCACCAGCCACTCGGCCAGATCGGTGGCCGCAGCTGCCGGGCTGTCGGCCGCCTCTTGCATCGCCTCGATGTCGAAGGTGAGCGTGCTGATCAGCCCGCTCATGGCGCTGAGGCCGAGGGTGACCTGGTCGAGTGCGTCGAACAGCGGTTCCTTGTCCTCCTGCAGATCGCGGTTGTAGGCGAGGGGCAGGGCCTTGAGCGTGGCGAGCAGGCCGGTGAGATGACCGATGAGACGACCGGCCTTGCCGCGGGCCAACTCCGCGATGTCGGGGTTCTTCTTCTGCGGCAGCATCGAGCTGCCCGTCGAGTAGGCGTCGTCGAGCCGGGCGAAGCCGAACTCGTCGGTGCACCACAACACGATCTCCTCGCCGATGCGCGAGAGGTGCACGCCGAGCAGGGCCAGGGCGAAGAGGGACTCGGCGACGAAGTCGCGGTCGCTCACCGCGTCGAGGCTGTTGTCGAACACCGCCGCGAAGCCGAGGTCGGCGGCCACCGCGGCCGGGTCGAGCGCGAGGGAGGAGCCCGCCAGCGCGCCGGCGCCGAGGGGCGAGACGTCGAGACGTCGGCGGGCGTCGAGCAGGCGATCGACGTCGCGCGCCAGCGCCCAGCCGTGGGCCAGCAGGTGGTGCGCCAGCAGCACCGGCTGCGCGCGCTGCAGGTGGGTGTAGCCCGGCAGGTAGCTGCCGCCCGCCTCGATGGCCCGGTCGAGCAGCACCTGCTGGAGGTCGAGCACCCGGCCGGCCACCGTCGCCAGCTCGCGTTTGGCGAACAATCGGAGATCGGTGGCGATCTGATCGTTGCGGCTGCGCCCGGTGTGCAGCTTGGCGCCGGCGTCACCGGCGAGATCGGTGACCCGACGCTCGACCGCGGTGTGGATGTCCTCGTCGGACGGCACGAACTCGAACGAGCCGGCCCGCAGCTCGCGTTCGACCTGATCGAGCGCGTCGAGCACCGCGGCCGACTCGGTGTCGTCGAGGATGCCGGCGCGCACCAGGCCGCGCACGTGCGCCCGCGAGCCGACCAGGTCGTCGAAGGCCAGCCGCCGGTCGAACGGCAGGCTGACGGTGTAGGCCATGAGCTCGTCGGCGGGCCCGCCCTCGAAGCGACCGTGCCAGAGGGTGCTCACCGGCTCATGCCCCGCGGTCCGACGCCGCCGCGTTGCCGACCTGACGGGCCGCCCAGGTCTGGATGCCGAGGCCCCACAACCGCACGAACCCTTCGGAGTCGGCGTGGTTGAAGCTGTCGGCGGCGTCGTAGGTGGCCAGCCCGTAGTCGTAGAGGCTGTGCTCGCTGCGTCGGCCCACGACGAAGCAGCGCCCGGGCTCGAGCCGCAACCGCACCTCACCGGAGACGAACCGCTGGCTGGCGTCGATGAACGCGTCGAGCGCCTCCTTGAGCGGCGAGAACCACATGCCGTCGTAGACGAGGTCGGCGTAACGGCCTTCGAGCCGCTGCTTCTCGTGCATGAGGTCGCGTTCGAGCGTGAGGCTCTCGAGATCGGCGTGGGCCTGGATGAGGGCCAGCGCGCCGGGAGCCTCGTAGGTCTCGCGGCTCTTGATGCCGACCCGGCGGTTCTCGACCATGTCGAGGCGCCCCCAGCCATAGGACCCGACCACCTCGTTCATCGTGGTGACGAGGTCGTGCAGGGCCAAGCTCTCGCCGTCGATGGCCACCGGGAGACCGGCCTCGAAGGTGACCGTTGAGATCGCGTGGCTCGCTCGCCGTGAGACGGGTCATGCTCCACACGTCGGCCGGAGGCTCGGCCCACGGGTCTTCCATCTCGCCGCACTCGATGGCCCGACCCCAGAGGTTGTCGTCGATCGAGTAGAGCTTCTCCTTGGTGGCCGTGAGCGGGATCTGGTGCTTGGCCGCGTAGTCGATGCAGTCCTCGCGGGTCATCCCCCACGACCGCACCGGCGCGAGGATCTCGAGATCGGGCGCCAGCGCGCGAGTGGACACCTCGAAGCGCACCTGGTCGTTGCCCTTGCCCGTGCAGCCGTGGGCGACGGCCGACGCGCCGAAGCGACGGGCGACGTCGACCAGGTGGCGAACGATGACCGGGCGGGACAACGCCGACACCAGCGGGTAGCGCCCTTCGTAGAGGGCGTTGGCGCGCAGCGCAGGAGCGACGAAGTCGCGGGCGAACTCCTCACGGCAGTCGACCACCAGGGCCTCCACCGCACCAGCGGCCCGAGCCCGCGCGTTGAGGGTGTCCCAGTCGCCGCCCTGTCCGACGTCGCAGGCGACGGTGATGACCTCGACGCCGTACTCCTCGGTCATCCACCGGACGGCGACGGAGGTGTCGAGACCACCGCTGTAAGCCAGGACGACTCGCTTGGACATCGTTTCCTCTTCTCTCGATTGAACGTTCGTGCAGATTGCTCGCGGGCTCAGAGGCCCGCAAGGTCGGAAAGGGACTGCGCCAGCTGGGTGCCGCTGACTCCTTCGGCGGCCACGACCACGAGGGTGTCATCGCCCGCGACGGTGCCGATCACCTCGGGCAGGCCGGCTCGGTCGAGGGCCGAGCCCACCACGTGCGCCGAGCCGGGTGGGGTGCGAAGCACCACGAGGTTGCCCGACGAGGCCACCTCGACCACCCAGTCGCCGAAGACCCGACGCAGGTGGTCTTCCGGAGCGCGCTGCTCCTTCGGGAGCGCAGGGATGGCATAGGCGGTCTCACCACCGGGCACCCGCACTTTGATGGCGCCGAGATCGTCGAGGTCGCGCGACACCGTGGCCTGCGTCGCGAGCACGCCCTCGTCGGCCAAGCAGGTCGACCAACTGGCTCTGGTTGTGGACGGCGTGCTGCTCGATCAGCCGGGCCAGCAGGTGCTGGCGCTGCGGCTTGCCCATCTTGGCCACGGGCTTGCGCGCGCTCACGGGCGGGCCCCGAACAACCAGGCCAGCACCCCACGTGCGGCATGCATGCGGTTCTCGGCCTGCGGCCACACCCTGCTGCGCGCACCCTCGATCACCTCGGCGCTGACCTCCTCGCCGCGATGTGCGGGCAGGCAGTGCAGGAAGATGGCGTCGGCCGCGGCGCGCGCCATGAGCGACTCGTCGACCGTGAAGCCGGCGAAGTCGGCTCGCCGCTCGGCGGCCTCGGTCTCCTGGCCCATCGATGCCCAGACGTCGGTGTAGACCGCGTCGGCGCCGGCGACCGCCTCGTAGGGATCGTTTGTGACCTGCAGCTCACCACCGTGGGACCGCACCCGGGCGATGTCGTCGGGCGGGAGCTCGTAGCCGGGCGGGGTGGCGATGCGCACCCCGACATCGGTCATGGCCGCGGCGATGGCGAGGGAACGGCACACGTTGTTGCCGTCGCCCACGTAGGCCACCGACCGGCCGGCCAGCGATCCGAACTCGGCCTGGAGGGTGAGCAGGTCGGCCAGCGCCTGCATGGGATGGGCGTCGTCGGAGAGCAGGTTGACCACGGGCACGCTCGACGCCGCCGCCATGCGCTCGACCTTCGAGTGCGCGAACACCCGCGCCCCGATGGCGGCGTGATAGCAGCCGAGCGTGCGGGTGACGTCTTCGACCGACTCGCGGGTGTCGAGCCCGACCTCGTCGGGACGGATGGTGACCGGATGGCCACCGAGTTGCACCACCGCCATCTCCATCGAGTTGCGCGTGCGCGCCGAGGGCTTCTCGAACAGCAACGCCATCCCCCGCCCGGCCAGGACCCGGGGCGGCTCCGGCACGCGGGCCATGGCCAGGACCTCGACCAGCTCGTCGCGGGTGAGGTCGTCGACCTCCAACAGGTTCCTCATGCCGGATCGCCGATGCGATGGGCGGCCAGCGCGCTCGCCAGGATCGTGAGCGCCTCGTCGATCTCCCCCTCGCTCACCGTGAGCGGGGGCGCCAGTCGCAGCGAGGTCGGGGTCACCGCGTTGACGACCAGCCCGTCGGTCAGCGCCTGCGATGCCACGGCGCGAGCGTCGATGCCCGGCGCCAACTCGGCCGCGATGAGCAACCCGAGGCCACGGACCGCAGTGACATCCGCAAGCTCCGCCAGGCGACTCTGGAGGGTGGCTCCGACGGCGGCGGCCCGCCCGGGCAGGTCGTCGCGCTCCATCACCGCGAGGACAGCGCGCGCCGCAGCGGTGGCCAGCGGCTGACCGCCGTAGGTCGTGGCGTGATCGCCCGGCTCGAACGCGGCGGCCACGCTGCGCTTGGCCCAGCAGGCGCCGATGGGCACGCCGTTGCCGAGGGCCTTGGCCATGGTGACCACGTCGGGCTGCACACCGAAGTGCTGGAACCCGAACCACTGCCCGGTGCGGCCGAGCCCGGTCTGCACCTCGTCGACCATGAAGAGCAGGCCCCGCTCGTCGCAGAGCCGACGCACACCCTGGAAGTAGGCGACCGACGCCGGATTGACGCCGCCTTCGCCCTGCACCGGCTCGAGCAGCACGGCGGCGACGGTGGGGTCGATGGCCGCCTCGAGTGCGTCGAGGTCGTCCCAGGCGACATGCCGGAAGCCCTCGGGGAGCGGCTGGAACGCCTCGTGCTTCTGGGGCTGCCCGGTGGCGTGCAGTGTGGCGAGCGTGCGGCCGTGGAACGAGCCGTAGGCACTGATGACCCCGAACCGACCGTGACCGCCCCACTTGCGGGCGAGTTTGATGGCCGCCTCGTTGGCCTCGGCACCCGAGTTGCAGAAGAAGACCTGCCCGCCGCCGCCGACTAGGCGGTCGAGCGTGATGGCCACCTCGCCCGCCGGCTCCGTGCCGAAGAGATTCGAGACGTGCAACAGGGTGCGCGCCTGCTCGGCCAGGGCGTCGGCTACCTCGGGATGGGCATGACCGAGGCTCACCACGGCGAGCCCGGCGAGGAAGTCGAGGTAGCGGCGACCGTCGCGATCCCACAGCTCCGTGCCTGATCCCCGCACGAACTGCACGGTCGGCGCGCCGTAGGTGGGCATGAGCGGGCAATGGTCGAGCGTCGGGGGCGCGCCCATCGCGGCGGCGTGTGTCGCGGCGGTCATCGGTCGGTGTCCTTGGCGGCGATCATCGTGCCGATGCCCGAGTCGGTGAACAGCTCGAGGAGCAGCACGTGGGGCACCCGGCCATCGAGCAGGTGAGCAGAGCGCACGCCACCTTCGATCGCATCGATGCACGCTTCGACCTTCGGGATCATGCCCCCACTGAGCGAGCCCGTCTCGATCAACGTGCGCAGCTCGGTGACGTCGAGTCGCGAGATCAACGACCCGGTGTCGTCGAGGTCGCGGAGCAGGCCGGCGATGTCGGTGAGATAGATCACCTTCTCGGCTCCGAGTGCCGCGGCCACGGCGCCCGCCACCGCGTCGGCGTTGATGTTGTAGCTCTGACCGGCCGAGTCGGCGCCGATGGTGCTCACGACGGGGATCAGGTTCTCGGCCAGCAGCCGCTCGACGATGCTCGGGTTGACCGAGCGGACGTTGCCGACGAAACCGAGCTCGGGATCGCGAGCGTCGGCCACGATGAGACCCGCATCTTCGCCCGACAGGCCGACCGCGAGCGGGCCGTGGGCGTTGATGGCCGACACGATCTCGCGGTTGATCTTCCCCACCAGGACCATGCGGGCGATGTCGAGCGTCTCGGCGTCGGTGACGCGCAGGCCATCGCGGAACTCGGGCACCTTGCCGAGCCGGGCCATGAGGTCGCCGATCTGGGGGCCCCCACCGTGCACCACGACGACCTGGAGCCCCACCGCCTGGAGCAGCACGATGTCGTCGGCGAAGGTCTGCGCCAATGCTTCGTCGACCATGGCGTTGCCGCCGAACTTCACGACCACGGTGGAGCCCCAGAAGCGCCGGATGTAGGGCAACGCCTCGATCAGCACCTCGGCGGTGAGCGACGGCGACCGACTCACGAGGTGCCCATGTTCTCGTCGACGTACGCATGGGTGAGGTCGTTGGTCAGGATCGTGGCCCGGCCTGCACCGAGACCGAGATCGGCGTCGATCTGGAGATGGCGACCGGCCATGTGGGCCGCCACGGTGGCCTCGTCGTGCGGGATCGCCACGCCGGCGTGGCACACCTCGACGTCGCCGTAGGAGACCGAGAGCAGACGGGGGTCGAAGAGGATGCCGGCCGAGCCGAGGTCGCTGGCGATGCGGCCCCAGTAGGGGTCGGCGCCGTACCAGGAGCACTTCGTCAGCTGGCTGCGGGCGATGTGCCGCGCACCGGCTGCCGCTTCGGCGTCGGTGTGGGCGCCCGTGACGCACAGCCGCACAACCTTGGTGGCCCCCTCGGCGTCGCCGGCCATCTGCTCGGCCAGCGATCGACACGCCTCGGCCACCGCGTTTCGCAAGGCGGACGCGTCGACCGGGCCGGCCCGCCCGCTCGCCAACAAGAGCACCGTGTCGTTGGTGGACTGGCAGCCGTCGACGTCGAGGGTGTTGAACGAATGGGCCACGCCCTCGACGAGCGCCGTCTTCAGCTCCGCTGCGTCGGCGGCGGCGTCGGTGGTGAGCACCGCCAGCATCGTGGCCATGTCGGGCGCGAGCATGGCGGCCCCTTTCGCCATGCCGCCCACGACGAACCCGTCACCTTGCACCACCACCTCCTTGCGCACGGTGTCGGTGGTCATGATCGCCTCCGCGGCGGCGACGTCGCCGTCTTCCCGCGCCGCCGCCACCAACGCAGGCGTGGCTGCGACGATGCGGTCGACCGGCAAGGGGATGCCGATCAGCCCGGTGGAGCACACGAGCACGTGATGCGGATCGCAGCCGAGCTCGGCCGCGACCGCGTCGCACATCGACTGCGCGTCGGCGCTGCCGGCCTCCCCCGTGGCGGCGTTGGCGTTGCCGCTGTTGAGGATGACGGCGGCGGCCCGACCGTTGCCCGCCCGTAGGTGACCTTGCGTGACGGTGACCGGCGCGGCGGTCATGAGGTTGGACGTGAAGACACCGGCAGCCGGCACCGGGCTGGCGTCGTCGGTGACCACGAGCGCCACATCGGGCCGCCCACCGTCTTTGATGCCGGCCGCGGCCCCCGCCGCGACGAAGCCGCGTGCTGCGGTGACACTCACGGGTAGACCCCCACGTTGGTGAGACCGGTGGTCTCGTCGATGCCGGTGATGATGTTGGCGCACTGTAGGGCCTGCCCTGATGCACCCTTGACGAGGTTGTCGATGGCGCCGATCGCCACCACCCAGCCGGTGCGTGGGTCGTGACGAACGGTGACATGCGCCGCGTTCGAGCCGAGCGTCGCCTTGGTCGACGGTGAGCCGTCGGTGACGACAACGAAGGGCTCGTCGGCATAGCGCTTGCGATAGAGCGCGAGCAGCTCGTCGGTCGAGGTGACCGAGGTGGGGCGGGCGTAACAGGTCGCGAGGATGCCCCGGTTCATCGGCGCGAGGTGGGGCGTGAACAGGACGTCGACCGCCGGCTGGCCAGCCAGCGCGGCCACGGTCTGCTCGATCTCGGGGGTGTGGCGATGGTCGAGCAGGCCGTAGGCGGTGTAGTCCTCGTCGACCGAGCAGAAGGTGGTGCTCTCCTTGGGCGGACGCCCCGCCCCCGACACCCCGCTCGCCGCGTCGACGATGATGCCGCTCGTCTCGATCGCGCCCGCCTCCACGAGCGGAGCAAGCGCCAGAGCGGTGGCCGTCGGATAGCAGCCCGGCACGGCCACCCGACTCGCTCCGGCAAGCTGGTCGCGGAACAGCTCGGGCAGGCCGTAGGCGAACGATTCGAGCAACGCCGGTGCGGTGTGGGCCTCGCCGTACCACCGGGGATAGAGCGCGGCGTCTCCCAGCCGGAAGTCGGCCGCCAGATCGACCACGTGGGGCACCTGGTCGACCAGCGCAGGCATCAGGGCCTGCGAGGCACCGTGCGGCAGGGCCAGGAAGCACCAGCTCGACGCCCTCGAGCAGGTGGTCGCCGAACGGGGCGAACACCAGGTCGGGATAGGCGCCGCCCAGGCTCGGATAGAGGCCGGCCACCGGCGTGCCAGCCTGCGAGTCGCCCGTGGCAAAGGCGACCTCGAACCGCGGATGGCCCGCGAGCAGCCGCAGTAGCTCCGCCCCGGTGAACCCGGAAGCGCCGATGATCCCGACCGAAGTCATCCCGGGACCATACAGACGACCGCATGGTTATGCAAGTCTGGAGGAATAGTTGCGGACGCAATCAGGTTGTGCCCACTGAGCACCCGAGCCGAATCGGCAGGGGTCGCGAGAGGAGCGTCGATGACCACCAGCGCACCGGAGACCAGCAGCACACCGGCGACCGTCGACATCCGAGAGGTGGCACGGGTCCTGCCCGCCATCGAGACGATGGAGGGAGAGGGCTTCGTCGTGCACCGCCCGTTCCCGGTCGTCGGCGTGGAGCAGATCGACCCCTTCCTGCTGCTCGACGAGATGGGTCCGCGCGAGCTGGCGCCCGGCGAAGCCAAGGGCGCACCCGACCACCCGCACCGCGGCTTCGAGACGGTTACCTACCTGCTCGACGGCGAGATGGAGCACCGTGACTCCGCAGGCCACCACGGCACGCTCGGCCCGGGCGATGTGCAGTGGATGACTGCGGGAGCAGGTGTGGTGCACTCCGAGATGCCGTCGCGGCGGATCCAGACCGAGGGTGGCCGGCTGCACGGCTTCCAGCTGTGGGTCAACCTCCCCCGCGACCGGAAGATGTCACGACCTCGCTACCAGGAACTGCGGGCCGCAGAGATCCCGAAGGTGCACCTCGACGGGGTGGAGGTGCGGGTGATCGCCGGGACGGTCGGGGACGTCGTCGGCGCGGTCGAGACCGAACGGGCCATCACCTATCTGCACCTCACGCTCACCGCCGGGGCGTCGGTGCGTCTACCTGTCGACCGAGTGCTCAACACGCTGGTCTACGTGCCCGCCGGCGCGGTCCGCACCGGACCCTCCGAGACCCTCGTGGCCGACCACCAGCTCGCGCTGCTCGAGCACGATGCCGACCAGGTGCAGCTCATCGCCGAGGAGACCAGCGAGGTGCTGCTGCTGGCAGGCGAGCCGCTGCGCGAGCCGATCGCCCGCTATGGGCCGTTCGTGATGAACACCCGGTCCGAGATCATCGAGGCGATCGAGGACTACCAGGCCGGCCGGATGGGTCAGATCGCGCAGCGTTGACCGACGGCGGGTTGACCGGCGGAGCGCTCGTGGTCGAGCAACCAGCGTTTGCGATCGAGCCCACCCCCGAAACCCACGAGCGCTCCCCCGCTGCCGATCACTCGGTGACACGGAACGACGATGCTGATCGGGTTGCGACCGTTGGCCGCACCCACGGCTCGGGCCGCGCCGGGCCGGCCGACCTGCAACGCGAGCTCGCCATAGGAGGCGGTGGCCCCGAACGGGATGGCGACCAGGGCCCGCCACACATCGAGCTGGAACGGCGAGCCGACCGGCGCGGTGACCAGATCGAACGTGTGGAGCTCCCCTGCGAAGTAGGCATCGAGTTGCTCGATCGCGGCGGTGAACGGCTCGGCGGCGCGTCGCCACGAGTCATCGACCGGGCCGGTGTGCCGACCCCCGTCGAACCAACACAGGGTGAGGGCGCCGTCGGCGTCGGCGCCAAGGGTCAACGGTCCGACAGGGCTCGGGTGGACCGTCATGGCGGTGGTGGTCTGGGTGGAGCTCATGGGGCCTCCTCGGCACGGGGGACATCGGGATCGGTGACCGCCAGCGACGACCACAGGTACTGCACGGCATAGGAGCGCCAAGGGCTCCACCGGAGGCTGTGCTCGTGGAACCGCCGGCGGTCAGCGGGCAACCCGAGCGCGGTGGCGGCGCGGCGCACGCCGAGATCGCCCGCCAGGAAGACGTCGGGGTCGCCGAGCGCCCGCATGCGGATCATGGACGCCGTCCAGGGCCCGACACCGGGAACGGCCAGCAACTCCTGCTCGACGGCGGACGGATCGGCACCCGGATCGAGCCGCAGGTCGCCGGTCGCCAGACGGCGCGCCAGCTCACGCACGGTCGAACGGCGACGGGTTGGCATCGCCAGGAGGTCATCGGGCGCGTCGGCGAGAGCGGCCGGCTCGGGAAACAGGTGCGTGAGCGTGCCGCGAGGCTGGTCGAGCGGCTTCCCGAGAGCCTCGACCAGCCGGCCGGCATGGACGCGCGCCGCCGAGGTGGAGATCTGCTGACCGAGCACCACCCGCACCGCCATCTCGGCGCCGTCAGGGGTGCGCGGGATCCGCCGGCCTCGATGTCGGGCGACGATCGGCGCCAGAGGTGGATCGCCGCCGAGGTGGGTGTCGACGGCCACCGGATCGGCATCGAGGTCGAGCAGCCAACGGCACCTGGTGACCGCCGCGTGCAGGTCGCGCAGGTCGGTCAGCTCGAGCGCCACCGCGACATGATCGGATTGCGGGGTCAGCGCGACGACGCCGGTGCCGTGGGGTAGCCGCAGCGTGCGGGCATAGGAGCCCTCGGCTCGGGTCTCCTCGACGCCAGGCACCGCTGTGCGGGCGAGGTGCCCGAACGCGCCGTGAGGATCGTGGGGCACGCGATGACCCAGCCGCAGATGGATGGCGTTTGGCGTCGGGTCGGCGGCGGTCCGGTGCACCCGGCGACGAAGCTCGGTGGGCGTCGAGGCGAACACCGAGCGCACGGTGTCGTTGAACTGCCGGATGCTCGAGAACCCGGCGGCGAAGGCCAGCGAGGTGAAGTCGAGCGTGGTCGACTCGATCAGCAGGCGAGCGGTCTGAGCCCTTTGCGCGCGGGCGACGGCCAGCGGGCCGGCGCCCACCTCGGCCAGGAGGGCACGCTCGACCTGACGGACCCCGTAGCCGAGGCGCCGGGCCAGGCCCGGCACGCCCTCGCGATCGACCACGCCGTCGGCGATGAGCCGCATCGCCCGGGCCACCAGGTCGGCCCGGCGGTTCCACTCGGGCGAGCCCGGCGAGGCGTCCGGGCGGCAGCGTTTGCACGCACGGAACCCGGCTCGCTGGGCCGACGCGGCGCTCGGGTGGAACTCGACGTTGGTCCGCTTGGGCGTGATGGCCGGACAACTGGGCCGGCAGTAGATGCCGGTGGAGCGCACCGCCACGTAGAACCAGCCGTCGAACCGCTCATCTCGGGCTTGGCAAACCCGGTAGCAAGCATCGAAGTCGTCGACCACGGGACCCACCAAACACCATCCCCGGTGGCCTGGCTAGCGGAAAAGCGACATGGCCGTCGCAGGCGGGTGCGGCCCAGCTCAGGCCCGCAGCCGAGCGGGTGACGCCGCTTCGACCGCAGCGATGACCCGCTCACGCACATCGGTGGCCTCGTCATCGGTGAGCGTGTGATCGCCGGCCTGCAGTCGCAGCCGGAACGCCAGGCTGCGGCTCCCATCCGGCAGCGGGGCGCCACGGAACACATCGAACAGGTCGAGAGAGACGAGCAGCGGTCCGGCCGACTCGGCGATGAGGGTGGCGACATCTGCCGCGGGCACGGTGTCGGGCACCTCGAACGCCAAGTCGAGATCGCTCGATGGATAGCGGCTCACCGGCCGATAGGTGCGGTCGCCGTGAGGGACCGAGAGCAGCCGGTCGAGGTCGAGCTCGAGCCACGCCACCCGCTCGACGATGCCGAGAGCACCCGATCGGGCCGGATCGATCTCGCCGACACATCCCACGTGGACGCCGCCGACGTCGATGGTGGCACTGCGGCTGGGATGTAGGCCGGGCACCGGTACCTGGTCGAGCCGTGGGCTGGGCAGGGCGAGCGCATCGGCGAGCACGTGCACCATCGAGACCGCCAGGCGCGGATCGGCGCCGGCCAGCGCCACGCCGAGGTATTCGGGCTCGTGGGGCAGCACCTGGTCACTCGACGGACGGAAGACCGAGCCGATCTCGAAGAGGCGCACACCCAAGTTGCGGTGCGACGCGTTGTAGGCCACTGCCTTCAGGAGACCGGGACGCAGCGAGGTGCGCAGCGCGCTCTCCTCGGCAGCCAGCGGATTGGTGATGATGACCGGGGGCACGCCACCGTCGGCCATCTCGATCTCGCCGGGCTCGAGGAACGGCATCGGCAGCGCTTCGTCGACTCCGAGGCCGGTGAGGACCTGTCGGATGAGGCGGCGCTCGGCCTGCCGCGGGCTGAGCGCACCGGCTCGGTTGATCGACGGGACCGTGCGCGGGATGGCGCCGTAGCCGTGGTGGCGGGCGACCTCCTCGATGACATCGGTCTCGCTCTGCGTATCGGGTCGGAACGTGGGCACGGTGACTCGCAGCGACTCGGCCCTCGAGAGCTCGGCCGGTTCGACGTCGAACCCGATGGGCCCGAGGTAGCCAGCGATCTGCGCGGTGGTGAGCTCGCGCGCCGAGCAGCCCGTTGACCCGAGCGGTGCGCACGTCGACGACCGTCGGCGCAGGCAGCTCGCCGTGCCCGTCGATCGATCCCGGAGCCAGCTCGCCGCCGTCGGCCAGCAGCAGTTGGGCGAAGCGACGGGCCGCCAGGTCGATGACGGCCGGGTCGGTGCCGCGCTCGAAGCGGGCCGACGCCTCACTGCGCAGCCCGAGGCGCTTGGCGCTGCGCGCGATGGCCATGGGCTGCCACCAGGCCATCTCGAGCAGGACGTCGGTGGTGGTCTCGTCGATCTCGGTGGACGCTCCGCCCATGACCCCGGCGATCGAGATGGCGACGTCGTCGCGGTCGGCCACCACGCCGTCACCCGGGCCGAGCACGCGGTCGACGCCGTCGAGCGTGGTGATGCGTTCACCCTCTCGGGCCCAGCGGACGCGCAGCGCGCCGCCGGGCACCTTGGCCAGGTCGAACGTGTGGTTGGGCTGTCCGAGCTCGAGCATCACGTAGTTGGAGACGTCGACCACGTTGTTGATCGGCCGCATCCCGAGCGCGGTGAGGCGGTTGCTGATCCAGGTCGGTGACGGTCCGAGCGAGACACCTCGGAGCACCCGCACAACGAACCGGCCACACAAGTCGGCGTCGACGATGTCGACCGACGCGGCGTCGGAGGCCGCCACTCCCCCGCCTTCGGCGACGATCGGATCGGGGATGGCGAACGGCAACCCGAGACGCGCCGCCAGATCGCGGGCCACCCCGGCGACCGACATGGCATCGGGCCGGTTGGGGTTGATCTCGAGGTCGTAGAGCACGTCGTGGTCGAGGCCGAGGGCCGACTTGAGGTCGGCGCCCACCTCGAGCGACGAGTCGAGGACCTGGATGCCGCTGTGGTCGTCGCCGAAGCCGAGCTCGGAGCTCGAGCACAGCATGCCGTTGGACCACTCGCCCCGCAGCTTGCGTCGCTCGATGGCCATGCCGTTGGGCATGGTGGTGCCGAGCGTGGCGAGCGGGACGAGATCGCCGACGGCCATGTTGAACGCACCGCAGCAGACCTGCAGGGGGGTGCCATCGCCGGCATCGACGTCGACCAGTTGGATCTTGTCGGCGTTGGGATGCGGGCGCAGATCGAGCACGCGGGCCACGACGATGCCGTCGAGCCCTTGGCCGATGTCGTCGATCGACTCGACGGCCATGCCGAGATCGCTCATCTCGTCGCCGAGCGCGACCGGGTCGCCGTCGAACGGCGCGAACTCGCGGAGCCACGACAGGAGCACCTTCACGATGGGCCGTCCATCAGAACTGCTCCAGGAAGCGGACGTCGTTGATCATCAGCTCACGGATGTCGTCGACGCCGTAGCGCATGAGCGCCAGCCGGTCGATGCCGAAACCGAAGGCGAACCCACTCCAGACCTCGGGGTCGAGGCCGACGGCCCGGAAGACGTTGGGGTGCACCATGCCGCACCCGCCGAGCTCGAGCCAGCCGGTGTGCGCGCACGTGCGGCAGCCGTCGCCCTCGCAGATCAGGCAGTTGATGTCGTACTCGGCCGACGGCTCGGTGAACGGGAAGTAGGAGGGCCGCAGCCGGGAGTGGATCGTGCCGCCGAAGTAGGCCGTGGTGAACGCTTCGAGCGTGCCCGCCAGATCACCGAAGGTGATGCCTCGGTCGACCACCAGGCCTTCGATCTGGTGGAAGACCGGCAGGTGGCTCGCATCGGCCGTGTCGCGTCGGTAGACGCGGCCGGGAGCGATGATGGCGATCGGTGGCTCCTGGCTCTCCATGACCCGGATCTGCACCGGCGAGGTGTGGGTGCGCAACAACACCGTCTCGGGTTCGCCCAGATCGACGTAGAGCGTGTCCCACATGCCTCGTGCGGGGTGGGCCTCGGGGATGTTCAAGCGCCTCGAAGTTGTAGAAGTCGGACTCGACCTCAGGCCCCTCGGCCACGGTGAAGCCCATGCCGATGAAGAGATCCTCGAGCCGATCACGGGTTTGGGTGACCGGATGCAAGTGCCCACGGACCGGCGAGTCGACGATCTCGGTGAGATCGAGCCGCTCGGACTCGAGGGCCCGGGCCCGTTCAGCGGCATCGAGGTGAGCCTGGCGCCCGGCCAGCGCCGTCTCGAGCCGGGCTCGTGTGTCGTTCAGCGCCTGACCCACGCGCCGCCGTTCGTCGGGGTCGAGGCCACCGAGCTGGCGCTTGAACCCGCTGAGCGGCGACTTCTTGCCCAGGATCTCTGCTTCGACGGCGCGCAGCTCGTCGAGGGTCTCAGCCGCGGCGAGCCGCGCCTCGCCCTCGGTGCCGATCTGCTCGATGTCGCCGATCATCAGGCGCTCACCCTGCCGTGAACCCAGGGCAGCCGACAAGTCGAATGGGCCTCGGCGGTCACCCTTGACGCTCGGCGGTCGCCATCTCGGTCAACTCACGTGGCATGACATTTCGCGGGCGCCGGCAGACCCGGGTAGGCCCGGCGCTCGTAGCATGCAGGGGACCGATCGCGAGAACGTAGCGGAAAGGATCCCTCGACGAGCTGTGACCACGTTGCTCGCCCTCCACGTGGTCACCGCGGTCGCCGTCGCGTTTGGCGCCCCCCGGTTGCGGCGGTGGGTGTTCCTCCTGGCGCTGCCCGCCCCGGCCGCGACCTTCGTGTGGGCGCTCGTCCAGACACCGGCGGTACTCGACGGCGAGGTGGAGCGGACTGCCTGGAGTTGGGTTCCCGGTCTCGGCCTCGACCTCGACCTGCGCCTCAACGGCATCGCTCTGCTCATGACGCTGCTGATCTCGGGTGTCGGCGTTCTCGTCTTCTCGTACTCGGCCTGGTACTTCGGCGACCGGGGCGACCTCGCCCGCTTCGCCGGCACGCTTGTGCTCTTCGCCGCAGCGATGCTGGGCCTCGTCTGGTCGGCCAACCTGCTCGGGCTGTTCGTGTTCTGGGAGCTCACGTC
Source organism: uncultured Iamiaceae bacterium (assembly GCA_963706425.1). Lineage (GTDB taxonomy): Bacteria > Actinomycetota > Acidimicrobiia > Acidimicrobiales > Acidimicrobilacustridaceae > CAVPMN01. The sequence goes on along the minus strand of CAVPMN010000003.1, from coordinate 218,462 downwards.
GATCTGCTCGTACCTCTTGATCGGCTTCAACGATCGCAGCGAGACCGCACGCAACTCCGCGCTTCAGGCACTGCTCATCACCGGCGGCGGTGGCCTTGCCCTGCTCTTCGGCTTCGTGTTGATCGGCACTGCGGCCGGCACCTACGACCTCGAGGCCGTGCTCGCCGACCCGCCGCGGGGCGGCGCGGTCACCGCAGGGGTCGTGCTGGTGCTCGTGGGCGCCTTCACCAAGTCGGCCCAGGTTCCGTTCCACGGCTGGCTGCCGGGCGCGATGGCCGCCCCGACCCCAGTGAGCGCGTATCTCCACTCCGCCACCATGGTGAAGGCCGGCGTCTACCTGGTGGCCGTGTTCGCGCCCGCCTTCGCCGACGTCGGCCCCTGGCGCCCGCTCACCGTCGCGGTCGGCGGCACGACGATGCTCTGGGGTGCCTACCAGTCGTTGCGGCGCTCCGACCTCAAGCTCATCCTCGCCTACGGGACCATCGCCGCCCTCGGCTCGATGATCGCCACGCTCGGGATCGGCACGCCGAAGATGCTGTTCGCCGGCCTGGCGCTGGTCTTCGCCCACGCTCTCTACAAGGCTGCTCTGTTCATGGTGGTGGGCGTCGTGGACCACCAAGCCCACTCTCGCGATGTGCACCGGCTGCGGGGACTGCGGTCGGTCATGCCCCGCACGGCAGTTGCCGCCGCCCTGGCCGGCGCCTCGATGGCCGCCCTGCCGGCCACCTTCGGATTCGTGGCCAAGGAGGCCGCCCTGGAGGGGTTGCTCGGAGCCGAGCTGGTCGCCGCCATCGTCGTCCTCGTCACGCTGCTCGCCTACTCGGCGGGGACCGTGGCGGCCGTGTGGCGATTCCTCGTCGGTGGCTTCGGCTCGGCCGACGTGGCGCCCGCCCCCACCGACGTCCGAGTGCCGATCGACCCGGCAGGCGTGCCACCACCGTCCCCGTTCTTCGAAGCACCTGCGTTGATGCTCGCCGCGTTCGGCTTGCTGTTCGGTGTGGCCCCGAGCATCGTGAACGGGCTGGTCGAAGCCGCGGCGGCTTCCCTCGAGCCCGCCGCCGGCGCGTACGAGCTCCACGCCTTCGCCGGCCTCAACCTCGCCTTCGGCCTGTCGATGGCCGCGCTCGCCGTCGGTGTCGTGCTGGCGGTCGGCGCCGGCACGGTCGGGTCGCTCCAACGCCGCCTCGACTCGTCGTTGGACGCGGCCGCTGCGTTCCGGGCCACCTACGCGTTCGTGCTCCGCACTGCGAACCAGGTAGTCGGGATCGTCCAGAGCGGAAGTCTCCCCGTCTATCTCGGCGTGATCCTCCTCACGTTCGTCGTCGTGCCCGGCGTCGCCTTGTCGACGGTGGTCGGCATCCCGTCCGACTTCATCTGGTCTGAGTCCCCGCTGCAGCTCATCGCCGGGGGTGCGATCGTGGCCGCCACCATCGGTGTCACCGTCATCGAGCGGCGGTTCGCCGCCGTGCTCCTTCTCGGCACGGTGGGATACGCCATGGCGGTCCTGTTCGTCGCCTACAACGCCCCCGACCTCGCCCTCACGCAGTTCTTGGTGGAGACGATCGTGGTGATGGCCTTCGTGCTCGTCCTGCGGCGCATGCCCGACGAGTTCCGCCCCGTGCGGTGGCGGGGACGCCAGGTGCTCCGCGTCGGCGTGTCGGCGGGCGTCGGACTTGTCGTGTTCGGCTTTCTGCTCGCGACCGGCGGCGACCCAGCCGGGGGTCCCCCGGTGGAAGAGCTCACCAGGGAAGCACCACCCGAGGCCGGCGGCGACAACGTCGTGAACGTGATCCTCACCGACGTGCGCGCCCTCGACACGCTCGGCGAGGTCACCGTGATCGCCGTCGCCGCGCTCGGGGTGATCTCGCTCGGCGTCCTCGCCCGCCGCCGCGACGCCGGCGGAGAGGGGCCGACGCCCCGCCTGCCACCGCTGGGCGGGTCGAGCGCGAGCGCGCGCTCGACCGTGCTCGACGTCGCTGTCCGGGGCATCACGCCCGTCGTGGTGATGCTCTCGCTGTACTTCCTCCTCGCCGGGCACAACCAGCCGGGGGGCGGCTTCATCGGCGGTCTGGTCGCCGCCGCCGCCGTAGTGCTCCGGTTCGTCGCCGCCCCTGCAGCGGTGCGCACCGCCCGCTGGTTGCGGGCGCCCGTGCTCGTGGGCGGCGGCCTGCTGCTCGCGGTGGGTGTCGCGATCGCCGACTGGGCGTTCGGCACCGAGGTGCTCGACATGGGCGTCGCCACCTGGGAGCTACCTCTATTCGGTTCGGTGAAGGTCACGGCAGCTCTCCCCTTCGACATCGGCGTCTACCTCGTCGTCGTGGGCACGATGATCGCCATCCTCGACGCGCTCGGCGGGTGGCAGGCCACCGGGCCGGAAGTGGCGGCCCCGCCCGGCTCGCCGCCACGCCCCGCAGTGCCGTCCCGGCCGGCCGAGGTGTCGCTTCGATGATCGGCGTCCTCGCCGCAGTGGCCGCCGTCCTCTTCGGCGCCGGCACCTATCTGCTCCTGCAGCGGCGGCTCACCCGCATCCTGTTGGGTCTCTCGCTACTCGGCCACGGTGCCGTGGTGGTGCTGCTCGTCGCCGGGGGCCGAACCGGCGAGGCCGCCTTCACTGACGGGTCGGACGGGGGGCCGTTCTCCGACCCACTGGTCCAGGCCCTTGCGCTCACCGCCATCGTCATCACCTTCGCGGTCACCGTCTTCTTGCTCGCCCTGGCCAACCGAAGCCTCGAGCTCACCGGCGACGACGTCGTGGAGGACGACCTCGAGGACATGCGCGTGGCCGCTCTCCAGGGCGACGAGGAAATCGGCGAGCAGCGCTTCGCCATGGCAGAGCAGGAGCCGGAGTTCTTCGACGAGTTGCCCGACGAGGAACGCGCCGCAGGCGGCGAAGCGATCGACCGTGCCGGTCCGACCGTCGCCACCAAGCTCGAGGAAGACGGGCCATGACGGCCAACCCCAGCCTGTTGGCGGCGCCTGTGCTCATCCCCCTTCTCGGCGCAGCCGTCGCCATGCTGCTCGCCCGCCGCCGACCAGCCCAACGGGTTGTGTCGCTCATCGCGGTGATCGCGAGCCTCGCCGCGTCGGTGGCCCTGCTCGCCGACACCACCGGCGGCGACATCGTGGTCCTCGACCTGGGCAGCTGGTCACCGGAGATCGGCATCACACTGGTCGCCGATCTGATGGCCTCGATGTTCCTGGTGGTGTCGTTGGCCACCGTGCTGGCCGTGCTGGTCTTCGCCATCGGACAGCAGGGCAGTGAGGTCGACTCGGCGGTGTTCCACCCGGTGTACCTGGTCCTCGCCGCTGGGGTCGCACTCGCGTTCCTCACCGGAGACCTGTTCAACCTCTTCGTCGCGTTCGAGCTGATGTTGATCTCCAGCTACGTGCTGCTCACCCTGGGCGGGCGTCGCGACCAGGTGAGCAACGGGATGACCTACGTGGTCATCAACCTGGTGGCCTCGACGCTCTTCATCACTGCCGTCGGCTTCGTCTATGCGGCGACCGGGACCGTCAACCTGGCCGAGCTCTCCGTGCGCTACCCGGGCCTGCCCGAAGGGCTCCAGATCGCGCTCGGGCTCACGTTTGTCGTGGTCTTCGGCATCAAGGCCGCGATCTTCCCGCTCTTCTTCTGGCTCCCCGACGCGTACCCGGCGGCCCCGACATCGATCACCGCCATCTTCGCCGGCCTGCTCACGAAGGTGGGCGTGTACGCAATGATCCGATTCACGACGCTGACCGCGCTGACAGAGTTGGGTGGCCTGCTGCTGGTCGTGGCTGGATTGACCATGGTGGTGGGCGTGCTCGGCGCCATCGCCCAGGCCGATGTGAAGCGGATCCTGTCGTTCCACATCATCAGCCAGATCGGCTACATGGTGATGGGTTTGGGGCTGTTCACCGTGGCGGGGCTGGCCGGCGCCATCCTCTTCATCGTCCACCAGATCCCGGTGAAGACGTCCCTCTTCCTGGTGGGCGGGCTCGTCGAGCAGCGCGAGGGCACCGGCGTGCTCACGCGGGTGGGCGGGCTCGTGCGCACCGCGCCCGTCCTGGCCGCGCTGTTCGCCCTCGCCGCACTCAGCCTCGCCGGGTTGCCACCGTTCTCGGGCTTCGTGGCCAAGCTCGCCCTGGTGGAGGCGGGCACCGGGTCCGGCGCCTACACCATCGTCGCCGTGAGCTTGGTGGCAAGCGTGCTCACGCTGTTGTCCATGACCAAGATCTGGACCGGCGTGTTCTGGGGCGAACCGGACGACCCCGTCCCCGACCACGAGGTGGCATCGATCTCCCCCGCCGGCCGATGGCTGACCACCTCGGCCACCGCCGCCGCGGTCGGCCTGACGCTCGCCATCGCATTGGCGGCCGGGACGCTCTACGAGTGGAGCAGCGTGGCCGCCGAGCAACTCCTCGACCCCACGACGTACGCGACAGCCGTGCTCGGATCGGCGGGCTGATGGGTCGTAGCCACCTGACCGACGACACCTCGATTCGGCCCGGCTCGGGTATCGGCCACCGCCTGGCGCTTCGAGCCGTGCCATGGGCGACGCTGACGGTCGTGTGGGTGGCCCTGTGGGGCGACGCCGCACCCGGCACCGTCCTGGCCGGCGCCGGCCTCGCCGCCGCGGTCGTCGCGGTCACCGGTTCCGGCCGGCGAGAGCGGCTGGGACGCTTCCGGCCCCTCGCCGCCCTTCACCTGCTCGCGCACGTGACGTGGGGCCTGGTCAAGGCCACCACGCTCGTCGCCTGGGAGGTCGTCACGCCGACCAACCGGATCCGGGAGGGCATCATCGCGGTGCCGCTCCCCTCGGCCACGCCGCTCGTCGTCACCGTGGTGACCCTTGCCATCGGAGTGACTCCCGGGACCGTCGTGGTCGAGATCGACGAGGACCCCTGCGTCTTGTGGGTGCACGTGCTCCATCTGCGCGACATCGAGGCCGTGCGCACCGAGTTGGCCCAGATGGAGGCGCTCGCCCTGCGCGCGCTGGGGCCGGGCGACGCCGGCCCCGACATCGCCCGCCTGCAGAGCAGCGGCGAAGTGACGGCGGCCGAGACGGTGACGAGCGAGGAGGAGCGATGAGCATCCTGATGATCGTGAACTTCGTGGGGCTGGCGGTGGCAGCCGTGCTGGCCCTCGCCCGGGTGCTGCGGCGGGGGTCGTTGGCCGACCGGACCCTCGGACTCGACGTGTTCATCACCGTGGTGGCCGCAGGAGTCGTACTCGGCTCGGTCAGCGCCGACTCCGCGGTCTTCATCCCCATCGTGGTCGTGGCGGCCCTGCTCGCCTTCGTCGCGACGGTGACGGTGTCCCGGTTCATCGAGGAACGGGGTGCCTGATGGAGGTCCTCTCGGAGATCCTGCTCTTCGCCGGTGTGGCCCTCATCGTCGTATCAGGCATCGGTCTGCACCGCTTCGACGACGTCTTCGCCCGAGTGCACGCCGCGGGGAAGGCCCCGTCGCTCGCCTTCGTCCTGATCACCGCCGGCGTCTTGGTCCGGGTGCCGGGCCCGGCGACCGCTGGGGCGCTGGTGCTGGCCACGGTGCTGATGCTGGTGACCACGCCGATCGGAACGTTCATGCTGGCCCGGGCCGCCTACCGGTCAGGCGACCAGCTGTCGCCCGCCACCGACGTCGACGAGCTCGCCGAGTCCCGAAGGTCCGTTCAGCGCCTCGGCGTGAGCGACCACGACACCGAACCGAGAGGTCGACCGACTCCCTGACCCCGTCAGGCCTGTTCGTCGGCTGCAGGCGCCTGGCGCGCCCAGTCGAAGCAGAGCAGCGAGCCGGCCACCGCGACGTTCAGGCTCTCGACGCGACCGGCCATCGGGATGGTGACGACCGCGTCGACCTCGGCGATCGCGGCCTCGGGCAGACCGGCCGCCTCTGCGCCGAGAACCACAACCACGTCTCGGGGCCAGGTCCATGACCGCGAGTCGTGCCCGTCGTGCCCCGCAGTGCCCACGGCGGCCAGCCCGAGCCCCTTCAGGCTCCTGACGGTGGCGACGAGGTCGGGCGCGGCGACGAGCGGAACCCGGAACGCCGAACCGGCGGACGCGCGGATGGTCTTCGGCCCCAGCGGGTCGACCGATCCCTCGCAGAACACCACGGCGGTCGCGCCGGTGGCCTCGGCGGTGCGCACGAGCGTGCCGGCGTTGCCCGGGTCGCTCACGCCCCCGAGCACGACGACGAGGCCGGTGGGCTGGGTGGTGAGGAAGGAGTCGAAGGCCAGCGGCCGCCCCACCGCCACGCCGATGGCGCCATGAGGGGTGGTCGCATCGGCCACCTTGGCCAGCACCCCGGTGTCGAGCCAACGCACCGGCACGTCGGCAGCCTCGGCGGTGGTCGCCACCTGAGCGACTGTGTCGGAGCGATCGTCGGCGTCGACGTAGACCGCGTCGAGCGTGACGCCGCACCCGAGGGCGTCGAGCAACAGCGTCGGTCCCTCGATCACATACTGGCCGTGTTCGGAACGCGCCCTGCGGCGCCCCGTGAGGCGCCGCAGGTGCGAGACGTTGGGATTGCGGACCGACAGGCGGTCGGGCCCGGTGGTCACGACCGGGTCAGGCGTCGGCGCCGGCCTCGGCCTTGACGGCCACCTCGACCAAGGCGGTGAAGGCAGCGGGCTCGCTCACGGCCAGCTCGGCCAGCATCTTGCGGTCGACGTCGATCTCGGCCGCCTTCAAGCCGCTGATGAACCGGCTGTAGGTCGTGCCGTTCAGGCGGCACGCGGCGTTGATGCGCTGGATCCAGAGCTGGCGGAACTCGCCCTTGCGCGCCCGCCGATCTCGGTAGGCGTACTGCAGCGAGTGCATGACCTGCTCGTTGGCGGCCCGGTAGGAGCGGCTCTTGTTGCCGTAGTAGCCCTTGGCCCGGTCGAGCGTGGCGCGGCGGTGCTTCTTGCTCGAGACGGCTCGCTTCACTCTTGCCATCGGAGGTTCCTTTCGGCGGTCGGCGCCCCCTGATGGGCGGCGACGGCGGTGTCGGGGAGGAGAACGGTGCAGATGCGGCGGGGACGTCGCCCCGCCGGGTCAGATGCCGAGTTGGCGCCGCACGTGGTCGCGGTCGCCGCCGGTGACCTCGGCCTCGTTGCCGAGACGGCGCTTGCGGGCGGAGGTCTTCTTCCCGAGCATGTGGTTGAGGTTGGCCTTGCGGCGCATGATCTTGCCGGTGCCGGTGCGCTTGAAACGCTTCGCGGCGCCGCGATGGGTCTTCATCTTTGGCATGGCTGTCTCCGGTGGTTCGGACGGTGGTTGCCGGATCGCCGCCTGCCCGGGAGCCGGGCATCGGGGCGGTCAGGAGGGCGGAGCGGCTTCGGTGGGGTCGGGTTGAGGAGTGGGCGCCTCGGCCAGCCGGCGGGGGGCGGATCCGTCGGTGCGGCCGGGGCCGGAGCGGCGACCGTACCGTTGCCGCTCACGTCGACCTCGTCGGTCGATCGCTTGCGTTCGGCTGCGGCCTGGGCCCGCTTGTCGGGAGCGAGCACCATGATCATGTTGCGCCCATCGAGCTTCGGGTAGACCTCGACCCGGCCCATGTGGGCCACGTGTTCGGCCACGCCGTCGAGGATCTTCTTGCCCAGCTCCGGATGCTGCATCTCGCGGCCCCGGAACATGATGGTCACCTTCACCTTGTGTCCCTCGGCGAGGAACCGCTCGACGCGCCTGGTCTTGGTCTCGAAGTCCGCATGCCCGATCTTGGGCCGGTACTTCATCTCCTTCACGACGACATTGGTGCTCTTGCGTCGTGATTCCTTGGCGCGTTGGGCGGCCTCGTACTTGTACTTGCCGTAGTCCATGATGCGGCAAACCGGTGGGTTCGCCTTGTCGGCGACCTCGACGAGGTCGAGGCCGAGCTCACGGGCCATGGCAAGGGCCTCGGGAAGCGGCTTGATTCCGACCTGTTCGCCGTCGGGTGCGACGAGTCGCACTTCTCGGGCTCGGATGCGGTCGTTGATCCTGGGCTCGCTGCTCGCGGTGGTTATCGCCGGTCACTCCTGGTCAATGCGCTTGTGTCTCCTTCGCGCGGGGATCTGGATGAGTCCGCCGCTCGCAGGTCGCATCGGCCGGGGCCGAAAAACAACCAACGGGCGCCGGGAAGCCGACGCCCGTCACCGGCGCTCGACGCCCGGGGGCGCCTCGGCCTTCGAAGGGAATCGACCCGGCGCACCCTGCCGACCCCGAATGGCGGGCCGGTCCAGTGGCCGGGTGGGGACACGCCGCACGTGCCGGCGAGCCCCGCTTTCCTCAAGTTGTCGAGGACGTAGAGTACCAGCGACCGCCGGTGACGGCGACCTTTCGCCCCTCGACCCCTCGATCCCATCGAATGGAGCCCGCATGAGCCTTTGGACGCCCGGAGGGGAAGTTCCCGTCAACCGCAGTGGCGATCAGGCCGCCAACGAGCCCACCGACGCCGGGGTGGCCGGCCGGGTGGGCGGCCCGAGCCTCGACGATCTGAGTCCCGAGGAGCGGGCCCAGGCCGAGGAGATGATCGCCCAGATGGCCGAGGTGCAGCGCCAGATCGTGTCGGCCCCGGCCGCTCAGGTGGTGGCCAACCACGTGGCCGGCTTCTACGAGCTGGCGATGCTTCACCTGGCCCAGGAGCGGCCGAAGTTCGACGAGGCACAGCTCGCCATCGACGCGATGGCCGCAGTGGTCGACGCCGTCGAGTCCCGCCTGGGTGAGAACGGCCCGGCGCTGCGCCAGGCGCTCTCGCAGGCCCAGATGGTGTTCGTGCAGGTGCGCAAGGAGACCGAGGAATCGGCCTGACCGACCCCGGCTGCCCGGTCAGCCGCGGAGATCGCGGCGGTTGAAGGCCGCCACCGACAGCGCGAGCAGGGCAGCCACCGCGGCCAACAGCACCCCGACCCGCCACAGCGGGAGCCCGGCCGCCAGCGGGTTGTCGCCCGTCGCATACCAGAACGGCGAGATCCACTTGAAGGGCTCGAGCCACGACACCACGGGAGCGAGCGAGCCGAGCAGGTAGGTGGCACCTGCGCCGCCGGCCCCCACCGAGAGCGCGAGGCTGCGACTGCCGGTGAGCGCTCCGGTGGCCAGCGCCGCGAAGCCGAAGAACACACCGAGCACGAGCTGGCCGAACGCCGACGCCACCACGTTCGACCAGGGGAGCTCCACCTCGAAGAAGCGACCCACGCCGAAGCTGACCAGGTAGATCGCCGCGGTGAGGGTCGCCACCTCGACGGCCAGCACGAGCGCCTTCTCGAGCACGAGACGCCGGCGCGCCACCGGGTAGGACAACACGAGATCGAGCGTCCCCCGCTCCTCCTCCCCCGCCAACGTGCCCGCGCCGAAGCCGACGCCGAGGATCGCCAGCAGCAGCGGCACCACGAACGCGAAGAGCTGGCTGTTGAGGTAGTCCGCAGCCGAGGTGAGGTCGAAGGAGGTCTGGCCGCCGGCGAAGAGCGCGATCAGCTCTGGTGGATACTCCTCCATGAGCTGGTTGAGCTCGTCCTGTCCCTGGATCGACGGGAACGTGGCCACGATCGCCAGGGCGTAGAGCGAACCGCCGATGAGCCACCACGTCATGGCCCGACGCCGGTCGTGCAGCGATCGACGGGCGATGCCGAGGGTCATCGGCCGTCCCCGGCGTGGTCGCCCCGGTAGTACGAGAGGAAGATCTCGTCGAGGTCGGCGGCTTCGCTGATGAGGTCGACCACGTGGTGGGATGCCGCGTGCTTCACCACTGCGTCGAGCTCACCGACGACCGAGAGGCGCACGACCCTGCCCTCACCACTCGACGACGGTTCGATCCAGGTGACGTCGCTGACACCGGGCAAGCTCGCGAACCCGAGGTCGCCGTCGACGGTGCCGGCGAAGGTGATCTCGACGTGCCGCACCGCCCGGTGCCGCAAGGTGTCGACGGTCTCGACCGCCGCCACCCGGCCGTCGCGGATGATGCCCACGCGATGGGCCACCCGTTGCACCTCGTCGAGGTCGTGCGACGAGAGGAACACTGTGCGACCGTCCTCGGCGGTCTCGCGCACGACCGCGAGGAACTCGTTCTGCATGAGCGGGTCGAGCCCCGATGTCGGCTCGTCGAGCAACAGCACGTCGGGACGATGCATGAGCACCTGTACCAGGCCGATCTTCTGGCGGTTGCCCTTCGACAGATCGCGAATCGGCCGGTCGAGATCGGCACCGAACCGCTCGGCCAACTCGTCGATGGTCGACCGATCGACCCCGCCACGCAGGTCGGCCAGCCACTCGAGGTGGCGCCGGCCGGTGAGTCGTTCGTAGAGAGCCAGGTCGCCGGCCAGGTAGCCGACATGACGCTTGATGGCCACCGCGTCGCGATGGCTGTCGAGCCCGAGCACACGAGCCTCACCGGACGATGGTCGCTGGAGGTCGAGGATGGTGCGGATGGCGGTGGTCTTGCCGGCACCGTTCGGCCCGAGGAACCCGAAGATCTCGCCCTGCTCGACCCGTAGATCGACCTCGACGATGCCCCGATGCCGTCCGTAGGACTTGGTGAGCCGGCGGGTCTCGATGGCGGGTGCCGCTGCGGACATCAGCTTCGGGCGATCTCCGTCGCCTCCCACCGTCCCCGGCGTCCGGCCGCGACTCGGAACGTGACACGGGTTCCCTCGTCGATGTGGCGGGAGCCGTCGGCGATGGCGGTGCAGTGGAAGAAGTACGCCGAGCCGTCGTCGCCGGCGATCTCGCCGATTCCCCGGTCGTCGGAGAAGCTCGACACCACGCCCGTCGGCCGAGCGGCGAACGCCGTCGGCGCGGGCCCGGTGGGCGACGGAGTGGCAGCCATCAGTGGACGATCTTGGCGATCGGCAGCTCGATGATGTCGGTGGCGCCTGCGTCGCGGAGGGCGGGGATGAGCACGTTGATCGTGGCCTTGGGCACGACGGTCTCGACCGCGTAGCCCGCGCTGGCGTAGAGCTCGTTGACGGTGGGCGACTTCATGGCCGGCAGCAGCTCGATGACCTCGTCGAGCTGCTCAGACTTCACGTTGAGCTTCACCAGCACCTTGCCGCGCGCCTCGAGGACGCCGTCGAGCAACGTCTGGATCTGGTGCATCGCGTGACGCTTCTCGGGAACGTCGATGGACGCGGGGTTGGCGATCAACTCGGTGTAGGAGACGAGAATCGTGTCGATGATCTTGAGGCCGGCCGCCCGCAGCGCACGTCCGGTCTCGGTGATGTCGACGATGCAATCGACGATGTCGGGCACCTTCGCCTCGGTCGCGCCGTACGAGAGACGGATGTCGGCCTCGACACCCTTCTCGGCGAAGAAGCGCTCGGTGAGCTCGGGGTACTCGCTCGACACCCTGACACCCGACGGCAGATCAGCGACCTGCTCGTAGGGAGAGTCGGACGGCACGGCCACGACGATGCGGACCGGGCTGTCGGTGGCCTTCGAGTAGTGCAGCTCGCCCAACGACACGATGTCGCTCGACGTCTCCTCGACCCAGTCCCGGCCGGTGATGCCCACATCGAAGAGACCCTCGGCCACGTAGCGTGGGATCTCCTGGGGTCGGAGGATGCGCACCTCGTCGATCCGTGGATCGACGATGTCGGCCCGGTAGGTGACCACGGAGTCGCGCCGGACCCGTAGATCGGCGGCTTCGAAGAGCTCGAGGGTGGCCTTCTCCAACGAGCCCTTCGGCAGAACCAGCTTCAGCATGGGGCAACCGTACCGTTCGGGCTCCGCCCCACTCGAAACGCGTTCGTATGCTGGCGCCATGCTGCACGTCGAGCGCCACCGGAGTCCGAGGATCGGTTGGCTGCGCGCCGGCGTGCTGGGGGCCAATGACGGCATCGTGTCGACCGCTGCCCTGGTGCTCGGCGTGGCGGCCGCCGAAGCCTCGAACTACGACGCCATCGTCATCGCAGGCGTGGCCGGCCTGGTGGCGGGATCGCTCTCGATGGGCGTCGGCGAGTTCGTCTCGGTGAGCAGCCAGCGCGACACCGAGGTGGCCGACATCGCCAAGGAGCGCCACGAGCTGGCCACCACCCCGGAACGGGAGCTGGCGGAGCTCACCGCGATCTACCAGGAGAAGGGGCTCTCGCACCGACTGGCGCACGAGGTCGCGGTCGCCTTGTCGGAGGGCGACGTGCTCGACGTCCACCTGCGCGAGGAGCTCGGCATCACCGAGCAGAACCGGGCGCGTCCTCTGCAGGCCGCGGTCGTCTCGACGGTGTCGTTCGCGCTGGGGGCCGCCATTCCCCTCGTCTCGATCGCGGCCACGCCACCGTCGGCTCGCACGGCCACGACGGTCGCCATCGCGCTCGTGGCCCTGGGCGCGCTCGGGAGCTCTCGGGGCGCGACTCGGCGGGGCACCCCTCGGTCGGGCGGCGGCGCGTGTGCTGCTCGGGGGTGCGGGCGCGATGGCCCTCACGATGGCGATCGGGCGGGCCTTCGGCGCGGCGGTGGGTTGAGGTCGCCGCCTGCGGCCGGATCGATCAGCTGGAAGCCGGCACCTGTCGAAGCCGCCGCAGCAGATCGACCATCTCGAGAGCGGTGCGCACGGCCTCTTCGCCCTTGTTGTCGTTCTCGGCCGAGCGCTCGAGGGCCTGATCGAGGTTCTCGGTGGTGAGCACCCCGAAGACGATCGGAACGCCGGTCTCGAGTTGCGCCTGCTGCACGCCGTCGGCACATGGCCCGGCGACGTACTCGAAGTGGGCGGTGTCGCCCCGGATCACGGCACCGAGCGTGACCACCGCGTCGTAACGACCCGACCCAGCCATGGTCTTGGCCGCCAGCGGGATCTCGAACGCCGCCGGGCACCCAGGCCACGGTGACGTCGTCCTCGACCACCCCGTGCAAGGCCAACCCGTTGCTGGCTCCGTCGAGCAGCCGGTTGGTGATGAGATCGTTGAACCGACCACAGACGATGCCGATACGCACGCCTCGACCGTCGACCTGCCCCTCCACCGAGTTGGCCGCCCGGAAGTTAGAGGACATCGTCGAGTCCTTCGAGCAGGTGGCCCATGCGCTCTCGCTTGGTGCGCAGGTAGTTGATGTTCTCCGGGTTGGGCGCCGATTCGAGCGGCACCCGGTCGACGATCTCGAGGCCGAAGCCCTCGATGCCGCCGTACTTGGCGGGGTTGTTGGTCATGTAGCGCATCGTGGTGATGCCGAGGTCGACGAGGATCTGGGCGCCGATGCCGTACTCGCGGCTGTCGATGGGCAGGCCCAGCTCGACGTTGGCGTCGACGGTGTCGCGTCCCTGGTCCTGCAGGCCGTAGGCCCGGATCTTGTGCCCGATGCCGATGCCCCGGCCCTCGTGGCCGCGCAGGTACACGAGCACGCCCAGGCCTTCTTCCGCGATGCGTCGCATCGCCTGGTCGAGTTGGATGCCGCAGTCGCAGCGCAACGAGCCGAACACGTCGCCGGTCAGGCACTCGCTGTGCACCCGGACCAGGACGTTCTCCTGACCCTGCACCGCACCCTTGGTGAGGGCGACATGCTGTTCGCCGTCGAGCAACGACTCGTAGACGTAGCAGGTGAAGTCACCCCACTCCGTCGGGATCCTCGCCTCGGCCACCCGCTTCACGAGCTTCTCGTTCTGCCGCCGATAGCGGATGAGCTCGGCGATCGAGATCATCAGGAGGTTGTGCTCGCGGCAGAACTCGACGAGATCGGGAACACGCGCCATCGTGCCGTCGTCGTTGACGATCTCGCACAGCACACCAGCCGGGTACAGCCCGGCCATCCTGGCCAGGTCGACGGCTGCCTCGGTGTGTCCGGCACGCTTGAGGGTGCCGCCGTCGGCATAGCGGAGCGGGAAGATGTGACCGGGCCGCGCCAGATCGCCAGGACGGGTGGCCGGATCGATCAGCGACTTGATGGTGAGGGAGCGATCGGCCGCCGAGATGCCGGTAGAGGTGCCGTGGCGGTAGTCGACGCTGTAGGTGAACGCGGTGCGCTGGGCCTCGGTGTTGGAGTTGTCTCGCACCATGAGCGGGATGTCGAGCCCGTCGAGGCGCTCGCCGGTGAGCGGCACGCAGATGACCCCGGAGGTGTGACGGACGAAGAATGCGATCTTCTCAGGTGTGGCGAACTCGGCCGCCATGATCAGGTCGCCTTCGTTCTCGCGGTCCTCGTCGTCGACCACGACCACGATCTCGCCGCGTGACACCGCCGCAACCGCGTCGGGGATGCTGGCGAACGCCTCCGAATGATCTGTGCGGCTCGTGATCGGCACCACGTGACCCCCCGACGGGCGTTCCCGTTCTGTTGGACCAGGCATCATCGCGCTCCTTCTGTGTCGGCCGACAACCCGCCGTCGCGGCGGAGCGCACCGAGCTCGGCCTCCAGCAGACGTTCGGTGTACTTGGCGATCACATCGACTTCGAGATTGACGGCGTCGCCCGGCTGCCGTCGCCCGAGGGTGGTCACCGCCGCAGTGTGCGGGATGAGTGCGACCGTGAACCCGTCGTCGAGCACGTCGACCACGGTCAGGCTCACGCCGTCGACGGTGATGGAGCCCTTCTCGACGATGTAGCGCAACAGGGCGGTCGGCATCTGCACGCGCAGGTCGGGCGCCGGCTCGATCACCACGCCGACGGCGTCGACGTGACCCTGGACGAGGTGCCCACCCAACCGGTCGTCGAGCCGGACCGGTCGCTCGAGGTTGACAGGATCACCCGGCTGCAGGCCTCCGAGCGAGGTACGTCGGAAGGTCTCGTCGCTGACGTCGGCCTCCCACCACCCGTCGCCGAGGGCCACCACCGTCAGGCAGCAGCCGTTGACCGCGGTCGAGTCGCCGATGCGGGCGCCGTCGAGCACTGCGCCGGCGTTGATGCGCAGGCGGGCGCCCTGACGGGTATCGACCGAGCCGAGCTCCTCGACGATGCCGGTGAACATCAGGCTGCCTCCTCGGGCGTCGAGCGTGGAGAATCGGCGGCGAGCGGGGGCACCAGGTCGATCCGCAGGTCGTCACCGCAGCGCCGCACATCGGCGATGCGGCCCCGCCACACGTCGTCGATCGTCGGGGCGCCGGCTCCTGCGAACAGGCCGCGGGCATCGTCGCCTCCGAACAGCGCGGGAGCCAGGTAGAGCACATACCGATCGACCAGACCGGCGACATGGAACGCGTGGGCCACGGCCGCTCCGCCCTCGACCAGCACCTGCAGCACACCTCGACGACCCAGGTCGTCGAGCACCTCGGTCAGCTCGCCCCGGAGCTCGAGCGCAGGCTGGACCCGGGCGTCGGCCGGGGCCGAGCCGAGCACGACGCGCAGCGGGTCGACGTCATCGGCCTCGCCTGCCGGGAGCCTCACGGTGAGCGCCGGGTCGTCGGCGCGAACCGTGCCTGCGCCCACGAGCACGGCGTCGCTGTCGGCGCGAAGACGATGGGCGTCGGCCCTCGCCTCGACACCGGTGATCCACCGGCTCGATCCGTCGGGCGCAGCGGTGCGACCGTCGAGGGTGGAGGCCAGCTTGAGGACGACCTCGGGTCGGCCCGTGCGCCGATGCACGAGATAGGGCCGTAGCTGCGCTTCGATCTCGTCTTCACAGACGCCGACCTCGACGCTGAGGCCGGCGGCCCGGAGTCGGGCCAGGCCCTGTCCGCCGACCTGCGGATCGGGATCGACCAGGCCCATCACCACGCGGGCGACCCCGCTGTCGATCACGGCGTCGGCACAGGGCGGCGTGCGCCCGTGGTGCGAGCACGGCTCGAGCGTGCAGTAGAGCGTGGCCCCGCGGGCCGCCGGGCCCGCCAGGGAGAGGGCGGCCGCCTCGGCGTGGGGCCCCTCGCGACCCTGGGTAGCGCCCACGAACCCCGGACCATCCGGGTCGTCGGCGGACACCACGACGGCACCCACCCACGGCCGGGGGGACACCTGGCGGCGCACGGCCTGGGCCGCGGCCACCGCCTGCATCATGCGGTCCCGGTCGGTGACACCCACAGCAGGACTCTACGGCACCCAGCCGGTCGCAACCAACCACGATCGGATCAGATTCGACCGGCTGGCTGCTCTGCACGGGCCGGAGGTCCTCGACGGACGCGAGCAGGGGCGCCCAGGCCGAAACCTGGACGCCCCCCGATCCCGGGGACGACGGGGGTGACGCCCCCGGGGCTGTCAGGTGCTGTTCGCCTTGATCGTGCCGGTGCGCACGACCGGGCTGGTCTTGATCGACGGCGAGGTCACCGTGAGGCTCATCGTCTCGTTGGGCTCGACCACGAAGTCGGTATAGGTGGGCACCACCACCGTGAGCGGACCCTTCGTGCCGGCGGCGAAGTTCAGCACGCCGGCCTTCGCCATGTAGTCGCCGGGCTCGTTCGCGGTGCCATCCGATGTGGCGTAGGTCGCCGCGATCGGCAGGTAGTAGCGATGGCTCAACTTCGGCTTGAACACGAAGTTGTTGCCCTCCTTTCGCCAGCGATCTTCGGGAAGGTGAGGTTCGGCTTCTCGTCGTTGAGGATCATCACGTTCTGGGTGCCGACCCCGATCGTGGCGTTCACCGGCGACGACAGGTTGCACCTTGAAGAACTGGTAGTCCTCCAGCGCGGTGTCACCCTTGACCGTGACGTTGAAGCTCTTCGACGTCTCCGTCGGCAGGAAGGTGAGCGTGCCACTCGCCGGGCAGGTAGTCGCTGTTGGTGACCGCCGTGCCGTTCTGAGTTGCATAGTTCACCGACACCGTGTTGGCGCTCGGGATGCTCAGGTTGACGGTGACGTTGACCAACTGGGTGCCGGAGTTGCCTTCGACGACCTCGATGTCGGTCGCGCCGAGGGAGGCGACCGTCGTGTCGTCGTCGAGGATCGTCACGGTCGACACGGACGGTGAGCCGATCGTGGCGTTCGTGGCCGTGGTGAGCGAGACCGTGAAGTCCTCGTCGAGCTCATCGGCGAGATCGCCCTCGATGGGCACGGTGGCGTTCTTCACCGTCTCGTTCGGCAGGAACGTGACCGAGCCGGTGGTCGCCTCGTAGTCGTCAGGGTCCTCCGCCGTCCCGTCGGCAGTGGTGTAGTTCACCGTGACCGTCGCCCCTGAGGGGTTCGACAGCGTGACGGGCACCAAGGCGGTGGTCTGCCCCACGTCGCCCTCGACCACGCTCGCCGTGGGTGCGATGCTCGCCGTGGGGGTGGGCTCGAAGTCCGCCACGTAGGTGTCGGCTCCGCCGTTGTAGTCGATGGTGACCGCGTCCGCATTGCCGACGAACGGAGTGGAAACACCCGAACCCATCTTGAGTACGACGCCACCCAGGGTGGAATGCACTTCGGCGTCGGGATAGGTGCTGAGTACCTCGCTCCAGGTGCACGGCGCCGACTGCGGGCAGGCCTGCGCCTGCGGCGCGTCGCCCACCACGGGGGTGCCGGTCTGCCAGAAGCCGCCGGTCGCGTAGGTCATCGGGGTCCAGGTCTGCCAGACGTCGGAGTCCACCGACGCACCGGTGTGATAGGGCTCGAAGACCAGTCGGCCCTGCCACGGAAGTGACGAATCGGTGTTGTCGTAGTCGACCTGGAACTGGAGAGCGACCGCCCACGGACCGCTCGCAGGCGCGCTGCGATAGGTCGAGTACTCCATGTCGGTGAACTCATCGAGGTCGGCGCCGATCAGACGGGCCGCCCCTGCGATGGCTCCGTCTGCGCTGCCGTTGGTGGTGAACTGCGCGCTCCCGACTCCCATCGGAGGCGTCGCCGGGCCGGTGACCAGGCCGACCCCGGCCGGCGGCGACCCCGACTCGAGTCCGAGGAAGTAGGCGCCGAAGTACTCAGGCGTCACCACATCGGTGGTCGTCAGCGCTGACGCAGGCGACGTCATCGCGCCTGTCAACATCGCCCCGAGCATCGCCGTGACCACGAGCAATCGCACGGCACGTGCGCGTGCCGTTCCTCGTCTCGTTCGTGTCTCGCCCATCTGTCCACGCCTCCCTACTCCGACACGGGCCGGACAGCCCGTGCATCGCCGGGTACCACCTATGCACCACACGAGGTGGGGACACAAGCGTTTTGACGCAGCTTTCTGCTTGTTGACGCATTTGACGAGGGCAGACCTTCGCCACGGGCGCGCCGCTTGCCGCACGCCATGGCCGTCCCGCCACTGAACGTCGTCGGCGTCGCCCTTGCCGTCGGCGATGACTCACGGGTGCGGATGCGAGGTGCCCGCGTCGCCGGCGAGCAACCGAAGGGCGTGCGGCAACACGTCGATGACCGCGCCGAGGCACTCGACCGCGCCCGCGCTGGAGCCCGGCGTGTTGACCACCAGCGCGGTTCCCCTGGTGCCGGCGACGCCTCGAGAGAGCCGACCGAGCGGGTTGACCAGGCGCATGGCCTCGGCCAGACCTGGGGCTTGGCGGTCGAGCACCACGAGGGTGCCCTCCGGTGTGAGGTCGCGGGGCCCGAATCCTGTTCCGCCGGTGGTGACCACCAGGCCGGCGAAGTCCTCACACAGCTCGACGAGCGCTTCGCCGACGTTCTCGCGTCCGTCGGCGACCACCTGCTGCTCGACCACCTCGAACCCTGCCGAGACGAGCGCGCTGGCCACCGCCGGCCCGGAGCGATCGTCGCGGGTTCCGGCGACCACCCCGTCGCTGACGGTGAGGACCTTGGCCTGCAGAGCACGGGTGTCGTGTGCCATGCGGCGAACCTATCGGGCAGGCAGCCCGACCTGCAGCGCCAGCAGGTACATGCCGTCGGTGCCTGCGGCGGGTGGAAGCAGGAGGCGACCTCGACCGAGCGGCTCCCACGGGGCGACGGCCTCCCCGATCGCCTCCAGGTCGGGATGGGCGGCGGTGAGATGACGATCGATCTCGACGGTCTCGGCCGCGGTCATCGTGCACACGCTGTAGATCAACGTGCCGCCGGGGCGCACGAGGGCGGTCGCTTGCTCGAGGAGGTCTCGCTGCAACCGCGCCAGCGCGTCGACGTCGCTCTCCTCGATCCGCCAGCGCGCGTCGGGCCGTCGTCTCAGCGTGCCGAGACCGCTGCACGGGGCGTCGAGCAGCACACGATCGAAGGTGTGCGCGGCAAACGGTGGTCGCCGACCGTCGGCGGCCACCGCCGGCACTCGGAGGCCCAAGCGGTGGGCGTTGGCGGTGATCAGCCCGACGCGGCCGATGCGAACGTCTGTCGCGATCACGGTGGCCCCGGTCGACGCGAGCGCAGTGGCCTTTCCGCCCGGCGCTGCGGCCATGTCGAGCACCCGCTCGCCGGGCTGCGCGCCGACGGCGTCGGCGACCCACTGCGACGCCAGATCCTGCACGTAGCCGTCGGGCCTCGTGCTCACCGTGGCCGAGCGATTCATCTCCTCGAGCGCGAGGAGCGCCGCGCTCGTCACCGAGGTCGGCCCGTAGCCGGGCGACGATCCAATCCGGGTAGCTGAGTCGGGTGGCGTCGTCGGGCCACTTGCGGTCGGCGGTGGCGACCTTGCGGAGCACGGCGTTCAGGAAGCCACGGAGCTTGGTCGGGGCCGCTTCGACGGTGGCGCCCACCGCCGCATGGGGCGGGGTGTCGAGGAACGCCAGCTGATAGGCGCCGATCCGCAGCCAGGTGCGCGCCGCGGCATCGGGAGGGCGGGTCACGAAGCGGTCGACGAGCCAGTCGCACGCTCGTCGCATGCGGGTGGTGCCGTAGACGAGCTCGGTGACGAACGCCCGATCGCGACTGGCGAGCGAGGTGCGCTCGAGGACGGCCGGCAGGACGAGGTTCGCGTAGGCCCCTTCTGTCTCGATGCGCCCGAGGGCCTCGACGGCGGTGCGACGGGCCGCCACCCCCGGGGCCGGGGCGCTCACGTCGACGCGCCGAGCCGCTCGCCGACGTCGAGCGCGGCGCCACGCGCCCAGTCCGACGCGGACATGCGCCGCTTGCCCTCCGGTTGCACTTCCAGCAGCTCGATGGGCTGTGAACCGGTGCCGACCACCGCTCCGCTGAGCACGCCCTCGGGTGCCGGTGGCAGATCGGGGCGGGGCGAGATCCGCCACACCTTGAGTCGACGACCGCGCACCTGAGTGTGCGCACCGCCCACGCGGACGACACGGTGGATCTCGTCGGCGGGCCGCGACCAGTCGATCTCGAGCTCAGCGGTGCTGAGCTTCTCGGCGTAGGTGGGGTGGCCCTCCTGGGGCAGCGGTTCGTCGAGCCCGTCGGCCAGCGCCTCGATCAACAACTCGGTGCCGACGGTGACGAGTCGGGCGCGCAGCTCGTCGGCAGTCTCATCAGGCTCGATGGCGAGCTCGGCCCACTCGTACACGTCACCCGTGTCGAGCTCTTCGGCGACCGCCATCAGGCACACACCCGTGCTGGCGTCGCCGGCCAGCAACGCCCGTTCGACCGGCGCCGCGCCCCTCCAACGGGGCAACTTCGAGAAGTGCAGGTTGACCATCGGCAGCTGCTCGAGCACCGCGATGGGGATGATCCGCCCGTACGCCACCACCACCCCGAGATCGGCGCCCACTCCGAGGGCGTCGGCGAGCTCGTGGGACACCGGGAGCCCGAGGTCGACGGCCGCGCGCTTCACCGGGCTGGGCGAGGCCTCGCCGCCCCTCCCCCGTCGCTTGTCGGGCCGGGTGACGACCAAGGCCACGTCGTAACCGGCGTCGACCAGAGCGCGTAGCGGGGGCACCGCGGCGTCGGGCGTACCCAGGTAGACGAGGCGCTCGGGCGAGCGGGGTGCGGGCGGGATCACGCGGGCACTGCCCTAGGGCAGGCGGAGCCCACCGGCACCGGCGCCTTCAGGCTGGGAGTCGACGCGACCGAGGGTGATGTCGCGCAGCGCCTTCTTGGCCTCACGGCGTTGGTCGTCGTCGAGGCGCTCGAGCATCAACACGCCGTCGAGGTGGTCGAGCTCGTGCTGGAACAGCCGGGCCTGCAACTCGTCGGCTTCGATCTCGACCTCGTTGCCGTCGAGATCGAGCCCGACGATGTAGACCTCTTTCGGTCGCACGATCTCGAAGTAGAGGCCCGGGATCGACAGGCAGCCCTCCTGGAACTCCCATTCGCCACGCGACTCGCGGATCTCGGGGTTGATGAGCACACTCGGCTCGTCGTCGTGGTCGTAGACGAACAGCCGCTTCTGCACACCCACCTGGGGCGCCGCCAGACCGATGCCGGGCGCGTCGTACATGGTGGTGATCATGTCGTCGACCAGCCGGGCGATCTTGCCGTCGATCTCGCTCACGTCGGCCGCCCGTTGCTTCAGCACCGGGTCGCCGATGATGCGGATCGGATAGGGAGCCATGGATGTCAGGCTAGCGCCCGGCCGCTACCGTCCACGCCGTGACAGGCGCCTCCGACGGCCACTACTTCGAGGCTCAGCCGGCCGTCCGGTCAGCACCGAGACACGTCTCGCTCGTGCTCCCTGACCGCACGCTCGAGCTGGTCACGGACCGCGGCGTGTTCGCGGCCGACGCGGTCGACTCGGGCACCAAGCTCTTGTTGAGCGACGGCCCACCTGTTCCATCGGGTGCCCGGCACCTGCTCGACCTCGGGTGCGGATACGGCCCCATCGCCACCACGCTCGCCGGCCGCCATCCGGATGCCATCGTGTGGGCCATCGACGTGAACCACCGTGCGCTCGACCTGTGCCGGGCCAACGCTGCTCGGCTCGAACTGGCCAACGTCGAGGTGCGCGAACCCACCGACGTCCCTGCCGACATCCGGTTCGACGCCATCTGGTCGAACCCGCCGATCCGGATCGGCAAGGCGGCCCTGCACGAGCTGCTCACCACCTGGCTCGATCGGCTCGCGCATGACGGGCGGGCCTGCCTGGTCGTGCAGAAGCACCTCGGCGCCGACTCGCTGCATCGCTGGCTCGACCAGTCGGGCTGGCCGACCACCCGGCTCACGTCCCGCGCCGGCTACCGGTTGCTCGACGTCGGCCCCCGCACGGGCGAGGCCGCGCCGACATGACCCGCAACCTCACGGGCACCGAGCTCAAGCGCCTTCACCGCGACTGGCGCCGCCGCACCGACGCACGCCTCGCACTGGTGCTCGATGGCGTGCAGAACCCGTTCAACGTCGGATCGATCCTGCGCTCGGCGGCGGCCTATGGCGTCGACCAGCTCTGGCTCGTTCCTCCCACGCCTGCGCTCAGCCACCCCAAGGTGCAGAAGACCGCCCTCGGCTCGCAGCGCTACCTGGCTTCCACCGAGTGTGCGAGCATCGACGAGGCGCTGGCCGCGGCCACCGCGGCGCAGTACACCACCGTCGGCGTGGAGCTGGCCGAGGGTGCGGGCGCCCTCTTCGAAACCGCGCTCGTCGGCGACGTCTGCCTCGTGCTCGGCCATGAGGACCGCGGCCTCAGCAAGGACGCCCTCGCGGCGTGCGACCACCTCTGCTATCTCCCCCAGGTGGGCAAGATCGCCTCCCTGAACGTCGCCACCGCGGCCGCCATCGCCATGTACGAGGCCCGCCGCCAGACCTGGTCGACCTGAACCGACGCCCCCGTCGAGAACTTCCGGCAGCGACCTCGCGCCCTGTGGTGCGCGTTCGCGCGGCCAGAACGAGGACCGGAGACTCTGGCAGCGACATCGCGCCCTCTGGTGCGCGTTCGCGGCCAGAATCCTGGGAGTTGAAGGGGGTCAGATGCGGAGGGGGTCGACCTCGATGCGCATCCGGCCGGCCGGCCGGGCGGTGGCGGCCAGAGCGTCGAGCAGCACCGGGTGCGTAGCCGCCCTGAGCAGCCACCGCCCGTCGCTCGGTCCGAGCACCTCGACACCCGCGGGATGCCCGAACGCCTCGACGAACGCGTCGGCCGACGCACCGGAGACCACCGCCATGGCGGTGACCGGCGGGAACGCGAGCATCTCGCGGCGGGCGCGCTCCGCGTCCGACACCCGGGTGGGGTCGGCGTGGAGTGCGGCCTGCACCACCTCGTGATCGGGCAGGCGGGTCTGAACCACCACCCGACCGCCCGACTGACGGCCCCCGACCAGCCGACCGGCGCGCACGAGCAGCGCGAGCGCCTCCTCGGCCGCCCGGTAGCGGGGCGCGAGCAGCTCCTGGTCGAAGTCGAGGAACGCCACCACGGCCGCCGAGTCGATCTGGTGCAGCACCGCCTCGGTGCCGACGTAGACGCGCGCGGCCCGCAGCTCCGTGCCGGCCGTCTTGGCGGTGACCTCGACCACCGGTTCGCGCGCCAGTGCTTCGAGCTCCTCGCGCACGCGGCTGACGCCGGCGCGCAGGTTCTTGAACCCGGTGGATCCACACGCCAGACACACCGTGGGTCGGCTGGTGCCGCACTGACCGCACACCAGCGTTCCCGTGTCGTCCTGGGTGACCGACGCATCACATCGTTCGCAGCGGGCCAACTCACCGCACATCTTGCAGGCGAGCAGGCGCGACCTTCCCGTGCGGTTCAGCACGCACACGATCCGGCCCTCGCTTCGCAGGGCCTTGACGAATCGCTCGCTGAACATGCCGGCGCGGGTCGGATCTTCCCGGCGGCGGTCGATCACATCGAGCACCGGCCAGCCGGCACGCTCACGCGACCGCGAGGCCACCACCGGCCGCCCGAGGCGCAGCGCCTCGAGCGATGGCGCCGGCGAGACCAGCACGCACGGGACGCCGGACCGTCGGGCCCGCTCGACCGCCACGTCGCGGGCGTGCCAGGTCGGCGCCTGCTCCTGCTGCCAGCCTTCGTCGTGCTCGTCGAACACCACCACCGCCGCCAGATCCACCATGGGCGCCCAGGCGGCGGCACGGGTCCCGACCACGGTGGCGCCCGCCCTGGCCAGCGCCCACTCGGCCGGCTGGATGGCGACGGCCACTCCGGCACGGCGCAGACGGATGCCCAGATGGCGGGCCACGCTCATCGAGGGAGCCAACACGAGGGCGTTGCCCAGGCCGGCGGCTCGGAGGGCGATGTCGTAGAAGTCAGCGGCGGGCGGCAACCGCAGCGTGGTGCAGCCGCCCGCGAAGGCGTCGTCGAGCAGCTCGTCCGAGACCACCGGCACCGGATCGTGACGAGCAGGTCGCGCGGGCAGGTGCCGGGCCGCCCGCTCCGGCGAGGCCGTGCGCAACAACGACGCCGGCCGGCCGGCCCATCGCCACGCCGCCCACTCGGCCAGGTCGAGCAGGTCGGCCGGCGGCCCCCAACCCGTCACCTTGGCGAGCGGGCGCAGGGAGACGCCGACCGGCGGCTCGACCTGATCGGCCACCACCCAGCCGCCGACCCGGCGACCGTGCAGGGCGATCCGCACCATCGAGCCCACCCGCACCTCGGCGTCGAGCGCGTCGGGAACGAGGTAGTCGAACGTCTTGGCGATGGCGGGCTCGTCGGGCAACACCCGCACGACCCGACCTGGCGACGGCGTGTCGCTCCGATCGCCGTCGCGATCGGGCACCGACGTCAGAGCCCGAGGGCGGACTTCAGATCGCTCACCCGGTTGGTGTGCTCCCAGGTGAACTCCTTTTCGGTGCGACCGAAGTGGCCGTAGGCGGCCGTCTTGCGGAAGATCGGCCGCCGGAGCTCGAGATCGCGGATGATCGCGGCCGGCCGCAGGTCGAAGACCTCGGTGACCGCCTCAGTGATCTTCAGGCGATCGACGTTCTCGGTGCCGAAGGTCTCGACCATCACCGATATGGGCTGGGCCACCCCGATCGCGTAGGCGACCTGCACCTCGCAGCGGCTGGACGCACCGGACGCCACCACGTTCTTGGCGACCCAACGAGCCGCATAGGCCGCCGAGCGGTCGACCTTTGACGGGTCCTTGCCGGAGAACGCCCCTCCGCCGTGGCGAGCCATGCCGCCGTAGGTGTCGACGATGATCTTGCGACCGGTCAGGCCGGCGTCGCCGACCGGGCCGCCGATGACGAAGCGTCCGGTCGGGTTGACGAACACGTCGTAGTCGTCGTCGGCGAAGGTGGCCGGGATCACGGGACGGATCACGTGCTCGATCAGATCGGGCTTGATCTCCTCGTCGCGATCGACGCCCTCGTTGTGCTGCGTGGAGATGAGCACCGTGCGCAGCCGCACCGGCTTGCCGTCGACGTAGTCGAAGGTCACCTGAGTCTTGCCATCGGGCCGCAGGTAGGGAACCGTGCCTGCCTTGCGCACCTCGGCGAGTCGTTCGGCCATGCGATGCGCGAGGTGGATCGGCAGCGGCATGAACACGTCGGTCTCGTCGCACGCGTAGCCGAACATCATCCCCTGGTCGCCGGCGCCCTGCTTGTTGAGCAGGTCTTCGCCCGACGTGCCGGCGCGCACCTCTTCTGAGTCGTCGACACCCTGGGCGATGTCGGGTGACTGCTCGTCGAGTGCCACCATCACCCCGACGGTGGCACCGTCGTAGCCGTAGCTCTCCCGGCTGTAGCCGATGTCGTTGATGGTGCCGCGCACGATGCCGGGGATGTCGACCCATGCCTTGGTGGTGATCTCCCCCGCCACGATCGCCAGACCCGTGGTGACCATCGTCTCGCACGCCACCCGGCTCTCGGGATCCTCGGTGAGCAGGGCATCGAGGATCGAGTCGGAGATCTGGTCGGCCATCTTGTCGGGATGGCCCTCGGTGACGGACTCCGAGGTGAAGGTCCAGCTGGTCACGTGCTACTCCTGTTGTCGGCCAGCTCCCCGAGGGGCTGGCGTTGCATGATCACGACGGGTGGTTTTCAGTGCGGGCCGAGCGGATCGCCACCACCGCGTCGAGGACTGCTCGGGCGACGGATCGCTTGTCGGTCAGCGCACCATCATGCTCGATCCCGCCGGCCGAGAGAATCACCACCTGGTTGGTGTCGTGCTCGAACCCCACCCCTGGGGCCGAGACGTCGTTGGCGACGATGAGATCGAGGCCCTTGCGCTCGAGCTTGGCCCGGGCGTTGGCGATGACGTCCTCGGTCTCGGCCGCGAACCCCACCAGCACCTGGCCGCTGGGCTTGTGCGCACCGAGGTCGACCAGGAAGTCGTGGGTGGGCTCGAGCACGAGTGGTTCAGCGCCGTCGCTCTTCTTGATCTTCTGCGCAGCCACCACCGCGGGACGGAAGTCGGCCACCGCGGCCGCCATCACCACCACGTCATGATCCGGAGCGACGGGCATCACGGCCGCCTCCATGTCGGCGGCGCTGCTCACGTCGATCACTTCGGCGCCGGCGGGCGCGGGCCGATCGACGGTGGTGACGAGGGTGACCTTCGCGCCACGGGCAGCAGCCTCGTGGGCGATGGCGTAGCCCTGCTTGCCCGACGAGCGGTTGGTGATGACCCGCACCGGGTCGATGGCTTCGCGCGTGCCTCCTGCGGTCACCAGGACCCGCAGGCCCTCCATGTCGCGGGGCGCGAGCGCGGCTTCGACGGCCGCCACGATGACGTCGGGATCGGCCAGCCGGCCCACCCCGCTGTCGCCGCCGGCGAGGCGGCCCTCACCGGGGGGCACGATGACGACGTCGCGCTGAGCGAGCAAGGCCAGGTTGGCCTGCACCGCCGGGTGCTCCCACATCTCGGTGTGCATCGCCGGACAGACGACGACCGGTGCCCGCGTAGCCAGGAGGGTGGCGGTGAGCAGATCGTCGGAGATGCCTGCGGCGTAGGAGCCGATGAGCCGCGCCGTGGCCGGGCACACGACGACGAGGTCGGCGGCTTGACCGAGGCGGGTGTGCGGGATCGGGTCTCGCTCGCGCCACAGGGAAGTCTGCACGGGCTCGGACGCCAGCGCGGAGAACGTGGTCTCGCCCACGAAGTGCGTGGCCCCCTCGGTGAGGACCGGGGCCACATGAGCGCCCGCGTCGACCAGCCGACGGCAGACCTCGATGGCCTTGTAGGCGGCGATGCCGCCGGTGACGCCGAGAACGATGGTGCGCCCTGCGAGCACGTCGGACGCCCTGCTCGCCTACTCGGCGACGGCGTCCTCGTCGCCGGGCTCGTCGACGACGGTCTCCGCCTCGATCTTGTCGGCCGAGATCTCCTCGAACGCGATCGACAGCGGCTTGCGGGCCACGGAGGTGACCTGCGGCGGCACGTTGGCCCCGATGCCCTCACCCAGCTGGCCGAAATAGGAGTTGATCTGGCGGGCCCGCATGGAAGCGAGGGTGACCAGCTTGAACTTGGAATCGACCTTGCTCAGCAGGTCTTCGATGCGGGGGTTCATCATCGAATCGTGAACCTGAGCCATGACGTCTCCGATGCAGCAGGGGGAGGAAAGCGAGATTCGATGCTACCAGGCGGGCCGGTCGCTACCGAATCTCCTCCGAGCCTTCGGCGGCCCGGCGGGCATCGTCGATGATCGCTCGCAGCTGGTCGACCGTGCGGTCGACCTCGTCGTTCACGACCTCGATGGCCCCCAGGGCCCGGGCCCTGGCGATCTCCTCGTCGGCTTTGGCCAGGCGCTGTTCGACCTGTTCGGGACGATCGCCCCGGCCCCGCAGCCGCGCGGCCTGCTCGTCGCGCGACGGTGCGACCAGCAAGACGAGGAGGGCCTCGGGATCGCGGGTGCGCACCTGCTCGGCCCCCTGGACGTCGATCTCGAGCACCAGGTCGTGGCCGGCGGGGAGCTCGTCGGGTGTCGGCGAGCCGTAGAGATGGTCCATGAACCGCGCCGATTCCAGGAAACCGCCTGCAGCTCGCCGTCGCTCGAAGGTCGCCTCGTCGGTGAACACGTAGGCGTCGTCGGCCTCACCTGGACGCGGGGGCCGGGTGGTCCACGAGCGGCTCAACCAGAGGCGGTCGTCGCGAGCCAGCAACCGTCGCACGACGGTTCCCTTGCCGACCCCCCCGGGGCCGGAGATGACGATGATCATCCGCCGGCGTCGGGTCAGCCAGGGAAGGACTCGAGAAGCGCCTCGCGCTGCTTGTCTCCGAGCCCTCGGAGCCGACGGGTCTCGCTGATGCCGATGTCTTCCATGGTGCGGCGAGCCTTCACCTTGCCGACACCCGGCAGCGCCTCGAGCACCGACAGCACCTTCATCTTGCCGATGATGTCGTCGCTCTCGGTCTTGGCCAGCAGCTCGGCCAGGGTGGTGGAACCCATCTTCAGCTTCTCCTTCAGCTCGGCCCGGACCCGGCGGGCCTCGGCCGCCTTGGCCAGGGCTGCTTGACGCTGTTCTGGCGAGAGCGCAGGAGGAAGTGGCATGCGGCGAACGTTAGCGCGCCCGTCAGGGGCGACCGGCCGCCAAGTCGGCCACCACACCGGCAGCAGCGGCGGCGGGATCGTCGGCCTCCGTGACCACCCGGCCGATGACGAGCAGGTCGGCCCCGGCCGCCACCGCCTCGGCGGGTGTCGCCGGACGAGCCTGATCGTGGGCGGCCGAGCCCTGGAGCCGGATGCCAGGCACGACGGCCTTGAGCCGGGGAGCGAGCTCCTTCGCTTCGCGCACATCGCTCGCGGCGCACACGATGCCGGCGCAGCCCGACTCGACCGCCAAGGCGATGCGGTGGGGCACGACATGGGGTGGCGCGGTGTCGTCGCTCGTGAGGACCGTGACCGCCAGCGGGTAGGGCGTGGGGAGCCCGGCCGCCGCAGCGCCGTCGAGCAGCCCGTCGACCCCGGCTTTGAGCATGGGCACATCGCCTCGGGCGTGAATGGTGAGGTAGCGCGCTCCGAGCGATCCCAGGACGCGCGCCGCTTTGTGGACCGTGGTCGGGATGTCGAGCAGCTTCAAGTCGACGAACACGTCGTAGCCGGCGGCCGTGAGGCTGGTGATGGCATCGGGCCCCGCCGCGCTGTAGAGCTCGAGACCCACCTTGGCGACACCGAACCACGGTCGCAGCAGCCGAGCGAGGCGCAAGGCCTCGACCAGGTCGTCGAGATCGAGCGCGAGAGCCATCATGGCCCGCACCTCGTCGGGCGCGGCGGTGGCCGCGTCGGTCGTCTGCTCAGTCGCCATGGGCTGCTCCAATCAGCTCGCTCACCGATCGCACCCCGTGCGATCGACACCACTGCTCCATCTCGTCGGTGATCCTCATCACGGCCCGGGGCTCGGCGAAGGTCGCCGTACCCACCTGGACCGCGCTGGCGCCGGCCAGCAACAACTCGATGGCATCGATCCCCCGAGCCACGCCCCCCACCCCGACGATCGGGAAGTCGGGCAACGCAGCGTGCACGTCATAGACCGCCCGCACGGCCACCGGGTGGATGGCGGGTCCAGAGAGCCCGCCGCCGCCTGCTCCGAGGCGGGGGCGGCGGGTCTCGGGGTCGATGGCCATGCCGGCGAGCGTGTTGATGAGCGTGACGGCTTCGGCACCGGCCTCACGCACCGCCGCGGCGACCGGCACGATGCTCGCCACGTTGGCGGTGAGCTTGGCCCACACCGGTCGCCCACACGCGTGGCTGACGGTGATCGCCTCGGCGGCCGCGTCGGCATCCTGCGCGAACATCGCCGAGCCGTGGAGGTTCGGGCACGACAGGTTCACCTCGACGGCCAGCACCTGGTGCGGCGCGTCGGCGAGTAGTTCGGCGGCGGCGGCGTAGTCCGCGATGGTGCGCCCCCAGATGCTCGCCACGACCCTCGCCCCGGTGGCCAGCACGGCTGGCAGCTCGCGGTCGCGCCAGGCCACCACACCCGGCCCCTGCAGGCCAACGCTGTTGATCATGCCGCCCGACGTCTCGTGCACGCGGGGTGCCGGATTCCCGGCCCACGGTTCGGCCGACAGCGACTTCACCACCACGGCGCCGAGTCGCGACAGGTCGACGTAGTTGGCCAGCTCATCGCCGTGTCCCGCGGTGCCCGAGGCCGTCATGATCGCACTCGCGAGCGTGACCGAGCCGACCGTGGTGGAGAGGTCGACGGCAAGCGCGGCGCGGCGGCTCACAGCGGCAAGCTCAGCTGATCGGACTCGATGCCTTCGTGATAGTCCTGCAACGAGCGGACGCGGATCTCGTGCCGGGCCCAGTCGGCCATGCCGTTCGCCGCGGCCAGCCCCGCCGCCCCCGTGGTGAGCAACGGCACGCCGTGAGCGCCCGCTGCGGCGCGGATGTGGTCGCCGTCGGCCCGGGGCCCGCGGCCGCGAGGGCTGTTGACGACCAGGTCGACTTTGCCGCTCGAGATCAACTCGACCGCGTCGTGGCCGGTCGCGTCGCCCAGCTTGGCCACGACCGTCGCCACCTCGACGCCGTGCTCCTCGAGCATCGCCGCGGTGCCCGATGTGGCGGCGATGGCGAAGCCGAGCTCGATGAAGCGCTTGGCGGTGCTCACCCCGAGGGGCTTGTCGCGATCGGCGAGCGAGAGGAACACGGTGCCCTGCTCGGGCAGCCGGGTGCCGGCGGCGAGCTGAGCCTTGACGAACGCCAGGCCGAAGGTGAGGTCGATGCCCATCACCTCGCCGGTCGAGCGCATCTCCGGGCCCGAGCACCGCGTCGGCTTCGGGGAAGCGGCTCCACGGCAACACTGCCTCTTTCACCGCGAGGTGGTCGCCCACCACCGGTTCGCGCAGCAAGCCACTGCTCCGTAGCTCGGCGAGAGTGGCACCCAACATCACCCGCGAGGCCACCTTGGCGAGAGGCACCCCGGTCGCCTTGGCCACGAACGGCACCGTGCGCGATGCGCGCGGGTTGGCCTCGATGACGAACACCTGGTTGGCCTTGACCGCGTATTGCACGTTGATCAGGCCGCGTACGTCGAGCGCATCTGCGATGCGTCGGGTGTAGTCCTCGAGCACTGCGATGGTCTCGGTCGACAACGAGTAGGGCGGCAACGTGCACGCACTGTCGCCGCTGTGCACGCCTGCTTCTTCGACGTGCTCCATCACCCCGCCGATCACGAAGTCGCCGGTGTGGTCGCGGATGGCGTCGACGTCGACCTCAGTGGCGTCCTCGAGGAAGCGATCGACCAGCACGGGCCGCTCGGCCGAGAGGCCACCCTCTTTGCCCAGGCTGCCGAACCCGGCGAGCGCGTCCATGGCCCTGCGCAACCCGTCGTCGTCGTAGACGATCTCCATGGCCCGACCGCCGAGCACGTAGGAGGGGCGCATCAGCACCGGGTAGCCGACCCGCTCGACGACGGCCAGGGCCTGGTCGAGCGTGGTGGCCGTGCCGCCTGCGGGCTGCGGTATCTCGAGTTGGGCGCACAGGGCGTTCCATCGCTCGCGGTCCTCCGCTTCGTCGATCGATGCGGGGCTGGTGCCGCACACGAGCTCGGGCGGCAGGCGGTCGGCCAGCTTGAGCGGCGTCTGGCCACCGAGGCTCACGATGATGCCGACGGGCCGTTCGGCTTCGACCACGTTCATGACGTCCTCGTAGGTGACCGGCTCGAAGTAGAGGCGGTCGCTGGTGTCGTAGTCGGTCGACACCGTCTCGGGATTGCAGTTGACCATCACGGTCTCGTAGCCCGCTTCTCGCAACGCGAAGCTGGCGTGCACGCAGCAGTAGTCGAACTCGATCCCCTGCCCGATGCGGTTGGGCCCCGAGCCGAGGATGACCACCTTCTCCCGGTCGGTCGTGCGCACCTCGTCCTCGTCCTCGTAGGTCGAGTAGTGGTAGGGCGTGTCGGCGTCGAACTCGGCGCCGCAGGTGTCGACGGTCTTGAACGTGGGTCGCACACCGAGCTCGAGGCGGCGGGCCCGCACCTCGTCCTCGGGCACTCCCCAGAGGTAGGCGAGCTGGCCGTCGGAGAACCCGAGCCGCTTGGCCCTCCGCCAATCGGCCCGGGAGAGCGCCTGCAGGTCGCTGGCGGCCAGGTGCTCACGTTCCTCGATGATGAGCAGCATCTGGTCGAGGAACCACGGGTCGACCTTGGTCGCCTCGTGCACCCGCTCGATGCCCACCCCCCGGCGCAGAAGGGCCTCGAGTTCGAACGGGCGGTCGGGGGTGGCGATGGTGGCGCGCGCGATCAACTCGTCGTCGGACAAGCCGTCGAGGTTCACCTCAGCCGGGTCGCAGTTGAGACCGAGGCGACCCTGCTCGAGCGAGCGCAGACCCTTCTGGAGCGATTCGGGGAAGGTGCGCCCGATCGCCATGGCCTCGCCCACCGACTGCATCTGCGTGCCGAGCACCACCGGCGTGCCCGGGAACTTCTCGAACGCCCAGCGAGGGATCTTGGTGACGACGTAGTCGATGGTGGGCTCGAAGCTCGCCGGGGTCTTGCGGGTGATGTCGTTGGGGATCTCGTCGAGCGTGTAGCCAACGGCCAGCCGCGCCGCGATCTTGGCGATGGGGAACCCGGTCGCCTTCGACGCCAGGGCAGACGAGCGACTCACCCGCGGGTTCATCTCGATGATGACCATCTCGCCGTTGGTCGGGTCGAGCGCGAACTGCACGT
Source organism: uncultured Iamiaceae bacterium (assembly GCA_963706425.1). GTDB lineage: Bacteria > Actinomycetota > Acidimicrobiia > Acidimicrobiales > Acidimicrobilacustridaceae > CAVPMN01. The sequence goes on along the minus strand of CAVPMN010000003.1, from coordinate 186,373 downwards.
TCGATCCGCCTGTCTCCACGCCGACTCGACGGATGCAGGCGAACGCCGCGTCACGCATCGCCTGGTACTCGACGTCGCTCAACGTCTGCGCAGGCGCCACCGTGATCGAGTCGCCGGTGTGCACGCCCATCGGATCGACGTTCTCGATCGAGCAGATGATCACGCAGTTGTCGGCCCGGTCGCGCATGACCTCGAGCTCGTACTCCTTCCACCCCGCGATCGACTTCTCGATGAGGATCTCGGAGATGGGGCTGGCCTCGAGGCCGCGAGCGGCCGCGGCGCGGAACTCGTCGGGCGTCGCCGCGATGCCGGTGCCGCGTCCACCGAGGATGTAGGCCGGTCGGATGACGACGGGTAGGCCGATGCGCTCGACCACCTCGAGGGCCTCGTCGAGGGTGTGGGCGATGGCGGAGATCGGCGCGCGCAGCCCGATCTCGTTCATGGCCACCTTGAACTGCTCGCGGTCTTCGGCCGTGGCGATCGCTTCGGCGTTGGCCCCGATCATCTCGACGTCGAAGCGCTCGAGCACGCCGCTCTCGCTCAACTCCATCGCCAGGTTGAGCGCCGTCTGTCCGCCCAGTGTGGGCAGCAGCGCGTCCGGACGCTCGCGCTCGATGATCTTCTCGAGGATGCCGGCATCGAGCGGTTCGACGTAGGTGGCGTCGGCGAAGTCGGGGTCGGTCATGATCGTGGCCGGGTTGGAGTTGGCCAGGATGACCCGGTAGCCCTCTTCGCGCAGGACTCGGCAGGCCTGCGTGCCGGAGTAGTCGAACTCGCAGGCCTGTCCGATGACGATGGGCCCGGAGCCGATCACCAGGATCGACTGGATGTCGTCGCGTCTCGGCATCTAGGTCGCGACCCTCATCTGCGGTGCTCCTCCATGAGCTCGTCGAACAGGGTGAACAGATAGCGGGCGTCGTGCGGACCAGGTCCGGCTTCGGGGTGGTACTGCACGCCGAACGCCGGCACGTCGAGGCAGCGGATGCCCTCGACGACACCGTCGTTGAGGTTGCGGTGCGTCACCTCGGCGACACCCCGCAGCGAGTCTTCGTCGACCGCGAAGTTGTGGTTCTGGCTGGTGATCTCGACCGACTGGTCGGCGAGCCGGCGCACGGGGTGGTTGCCCCCGTGGTGCCCGAAGGGCAGCTTGAAGGTGGTGCCCCCGACGGCGGCCGAGAGCAGCTGGTGGCCGAGACAGATGCCGAACACCGGCACCTGACCGAGCAGCTCGCGGATGGTGGGCGGCAAGTAGGTGACCGCGGCGGGATCGCCCGGGCCGTTCGAGAGGAACACGCCATCGGGTCGGCGCTCGAGCACCGCCGCCGCCGGCGTGTTCGCGGGCACGACCTCGACGGTGGCGATGTCACCGAGGTGTCGCAGGATCGTCGTCTTGATGCCGAGGTCGTAGGCCACCACCCGGCGAGGGCCGTTGCCGAACGAGTAGGGCTCGGTGCAGGTGACCTGGCTGACCATGTCGACCCCATCGGTGCCGGGCTCGTCGATCGCCGCCTGCTTGAGCACCGACTCGTCGGCCGTGCCGAACGCACCCGGCATGGCTCCGGCGTCTCGGATGTGCCGGGTGAGCCGGCGGGTGTCGATGCCGGCGATGCCAGGGATGTCGCGCGCCGCGAGGAATGCGTCGAGGTCCGCGTCGCTGCGCCAACTGCTGCGGCGGCGCGCCAGCTCCCGCACCACCACGCCTCGGCAGTGCGGACGGGCGGCCTCGTTGTCGGCCGCAGTCACCCCGTAGTTGCCGATGTGGGGATAGGTGAACGTGATGATCTGGCCGGCGTAGGAAGGATCGGTGATCACCTCCTGGTAGCCGGTGAGGACCGTGTTGAACACGACCTCGCCGCTGGCCACGCCGGCGGGCGGGTCGGCGCCGATCGCTTCTCCCTCGAACAGGGTGCCGTCGGCGAGCACGAGCAGTGCGGGTCGGACCGTCATCGCTGCGCCTCTCCGTCGACGACCACGGGTTCGCCCCAGAGCAGCGTGTGTCGCACCCGGCCGGTGAGCGAGCGACCGGCATAGGGGGTGTTGCGGCTGCGGCTGGCGAGTCGCTGCGGATCGACCACCCAGGTCGTGGTCGGGTCTATGACACAGAGGTTGGCCGGCGCGCCGACGGCGAGCGGGCCTCCGTGGATGTGGTCGAGTCCGGCGATGGCCGCCGGCTGCCACGACATCAGCGCCAGCACCCGCTCGATCGGGAGGTCGAGCTCGGTGAGTGCGAGCCCGAGAGCGGTCTCGAGGCCGAGCATGCCGCAGGGCGCCTCGTCGAACGGCGCCTCCTTGGTTTCCTGGGTGTGCGGGGCGTGGTCGGTGGCGATGGCGTCGATCGTGCCGTCAGCCAACCCGGCCTTGATGGCATCGATGTCGGCCTGGGTGCGCAGGGGTGGGTTCACCTTGAACAACGGGTCATAGGACGCCACCTCGGCATGGGTGAGGGTGAAGTGATGCGGGCAGGCTTCGGCGGTGACGACGAGCCCGTCGGCCTTGGCCCGCCGCACGAGCTCGACCGAGCCGGCGGTCGACAGGTGCTGGAAGTGCATGCGCCCACCCGTGAGCCGGCTCAGCGCGAGATCGCGCATCACCATGAGCTCCTCGGCCTCGGCCGGGATGCCGGGCACGCCGAGTCGCGACGACCACTCGCCTTCGTGCATGTGGCCACCGTCGGACAAGGACTCGACCTCACAGTGCTGGGCGAGGATGACGCCGAGACCCTGGGCGTACTCGAGCGCCCGTCGCATCAGGCGGTCGTTCTGCACACCGCGCCCGTCGTCGGTGAAGAGGCGCACGCCGAGCGCCGCCATCTCCGCCATGGGCGCCAGCTCGTCGCCCTTCCGGCCGACCGTGATGGCACCCGACGTGAAGACCTCGCACACGGCCTTCTTGCCGAGATCGAGCACCTGCCCCACCACCGCGGCATTGTCGATTGTCGGCTCGGTGTTGGGCATCGCGACCACCGCGGTGAACCCGCCGAGTGCCGCGGCCCGCGAGCCACTCTCGATCGTCTCCGCGTCTTCCCGCCCCGGCTCGCGCAGATGGGCATGCAGGTCGACCAGCCCCGGGCTGACCACGCAACCCCCCGCGTCGAGCACCTGCGCGTCGCCCCGATCGAGGTCGGCGCCGACGGCCACGATGCGTCCGTCAGCCCCGATCGCCACGTCGGCGCGTCGCTCGCCGGACGAGTCGATGACCCTCCCGCCCACGACGACGACAGCTGCGGGGTCAGCCATGGTCGATCCCTTCGAGTTGGGTGCCGGACCCGAGCAGGAGGAAGAGCACGGCCATGCGCACCGCCACGCCGTTGCGCACCTGGTCGACGATGACCGCGTTGGGCAGATCGGCCACCTCGGCGGCGATCTCGACGCCGCGGTTCATCGGCCCCGGGTGCATCACCAACGCGTCGGGCGGGAGGAGGGCGGCCCGCCGACCGGTGAGGCCGTAGCACGCCGTGTACTCACGTAGCGTCGGCATCAACGCCTCTTCCTGGCGCTCGCTCTGCATGCGCAGCAGGTAGACCACATCGACCTTGGGCAGGACCTCGTCGAGATCGTGGCTCACGGTCACCGGCCATCCGATCAGGCTCGGGGGCAGCAGGGTGGGCGGCGCCACCAGCACCACCTCGGCGCCGAGCGCGGTGAACGCGAGCACGTCGGAGCGAGCGACCCGGCTGTGCTTGACGTCGCCCACGATGGCGATGCGCCGACCTTCGAGCGAGCCCAGCCGCTGACGGATCGTGTAGCAGTCGAGCAGGGCCTGGGTGGGGTGCTCGTGCCAGCCGTCTCCGCCGTTGATGACCGACGACGACGCCCATCTGGCCACCTGCCAGGGCACACCCGCACTGCGATGACGCACCACGATGGCGTCGACGCCCATGGCCTCGATGGTCTGCACGGTGTCGCGGACCGACTCGCCCTTCTTCACCGACGAGCTGCCCACGCTGAACGTCATGGTGTCGGCCGACAGCCGCTTGGCGGCGGTCTCGAACGAGAGCCGCGTGCGGGTGGAGTCCTCGTAGAACAGCGACACGACGGTCTTGCCCCGCAACGCGGGCACCTTGGGGATGGCGCGCTCCCCCACCTCGACGAACGCGTCGGTGAGATGGAGGATCTCGTCGATGCCGTCGGCCCCGAGATCGGCGATCGAGAGCAGGTCGGTCACTTCAGCATCTCCCCGAGCTCGACGCCCTCGGCGGTGACGTCGACCACCTCGTCGCGCCGGGTCGGCAGGTTCTTGCCGACGTAGTCGGGGCGGATCGGCAGCTCGCGATGGCCCCGGTCGACCATCACCGCCAGCTGGACCGCTCGCGCCCGACCGAAGTCGGCCAGTGCGTCGAGCGCGGCGCGGATGGTGCGTCCGGTGAAGAGCACGTCGTCGACCAGCACCACGATGCGGCCGGTGAGATCGAACGAGATGTCGGTGGCCGCCTCGGGCAGCACCGGCCGCAGGCCGATGTCGTCGCGGTAGAAGGCCACGTCGAGCGTGGCGACCGGGACCTCGACCGCTTCGATCGTGTGCAGGGCACCGGCCAGCTGACCGGCCAGCGGCACCCCTCCGGTCTGGAGGCCGACCAGCACCACACCGTCGAGGCCGTGGTTGCGCTCGACGATCTCGTGGGCCATGCGCCAGACCGCGCGCTGGATGTCGTCGGCGGTCATGACCTTCTTGCGGGCAACAAAAACGCCCCCGTAAGGGGGCGTCAAACGGCGTTCGCGTTCGGCCACGCGTGTCCTCCTGTCCGTGCGGGCCTCACCGGACCCGCTTCACGGTCAGACGTGCACCCTAGCAGCCGATCAGCCGCGTGGCTTCACCCTCTCAACGCGTTCCTGTGGCCGAAACGGGACTCCTGGGTTCCGGTTGGGCTACAGGAACGGGGTTGGGGGCTTCCGACGGAGGCCCGTCAGCCCGGTCGGACCTCGGCGGCCACGGCCGACAGCACCCCGTTGACGAAGCGGCCGGACTCCTCGGTGGAGAAGCGCTTGGCCAACTCGACCGCCTCGGAGATGGTGGCGCCGGTGGGGATGTCCGGCCGGTACGTCAGCTCGAAGATGCCCAATCGGAGCAGAGCCCGGTCGAGCGCGGCCATGCGCTCGATGGTCCACCCCCGGGCGAACCGGCTGATCGTGGCGTCGATGTCGACGCGGTGTTGCTCGACCCCGGTGACGAGCTCGGCGGTGAAGGTGTCGGGTTCGAGCGGCAGCCCGGCCAGCACCACCGACGGGGCCTCGTCTTTGGTCTCGGCCTCGTAGAGCAGGGTGAGCGCCCGCTCCCTCGCCTCGCGGCGGCTCCCGATGCCGCCGCGATAAGGGGCGTCGGTCACGCCCGGGTGAGGTAGTCGCCGGAGCGGGTGTCGACCTTGACGCGGTCGCCGGGATTCACGAAGAGCGGCACCTGCACGACCAGACCGGTCTCGAGCGTCGCCGGCTTGCGAGCACCGGATACGCGATCGCCCTGGATGCCGGGCTCGGTGTCGCTGATCGCCAGCTCGACCGCGGCCGGAAGGTCGACGCCGACGATCTCGCTGGCGTACATCCGCAGTGTCGCCATGGAACCCTCGACCAGGTAGTTCGTGGCATCACCAAGCGTCGAGGGCCCTACGTTCATCTGCTCGTAGCTCGAGTTGTCCATGAAGACGTAGTCGTCGCCCTCGCGATAGAGGAACTGCATGTCGCGCTTGTCGATCATCGCCCGCTCGACCTTCTCGCCGGCGCGGAACGTGCGCTCGACGACTGCGCCGTTGCGCAGGTTCTTGAGCGTCGTGCGGACGAAGGCGCCCCCCTTGCCGGGCTTGACGTGCTGGAACTCGACCACATCGAACAACCCGTCGTCGAGATCGAGGGACATGCCGTTCTTCAGGTCGTTCGTGGTGATCGTTGCCATCTGCTTCTCCGCTCCCCGCCGCGGGGCAGGGCTCGATGGTGGGTGGGAATGCTGCTCACACCGTCGCGAGCTTGGAGGTGTGGGTGAGGCGTCGACATCCGTCGCCGGTGACGACGACCGTGTCCTCGACGCGGACACCGCCGTGATCGGGGAGGTAGACGCCCGGTTCGACGGTGACGACGTTTGCGGGTCGGAGCGTAGCATCGCTCGTCGAGCCCACCCGAGGCCGCTCGTGGATCTCGAGGCCCACCCCGTGTCCTGTGCCGTGCAGGAACGCGTCGCCCCATCCTGCGTCTTCGATCACCTCACGACAGGCTCGGTCGACGTCACGGGCGGCCACACCTGCCTGCACGGCATCGACGCCCGCCTGCTGCGCCGCCGCCACCACGTCGAGCATGCGTTGCTGGACGACACTGGGCTCACCCACGATCACGGTGCGGGTCATGTCGCTGTGATAGCCGTCGACCAAGGCGCCGAAGTCGATCACGACCAGGTCGCCGTCGGTGATGATCCGGTTCGAGGGGCGAGCGTGCGGCCGGGCACCGTTGGGACCCGAGGCCACGATCGTGTCGAACGACGGCCCGTCGGCGCCGCGATGGCGCATCTCGGTGTCGAGCTCGAGGGCGAACTCGCGCTCGGTGGGCCGCTCGGCCAGACGGTGCCGCAGGGCCGCGAGGGCATCGTCGGCGATGCCCGCGGCGGCTTCGAGGCGAGCCAGCTCGCCGTCGTCCTTCACGGCGCGCAGCTCCTCGACGAGCCCGGTGGTGGCGACCAGGTCGGTGCCTGGGAACCACTCGGCGCGATAGGTGCGCTCTTGGGCCCAGGTGACGTGATCGGCCTCGAGGCCGAGCGAGCCGATGCCGGCAACGGCCGCGGCGAGCACCTCTCGTTGGTCGGCCGAGGCCACCTCGAGCGCGGCTGCGACGCCGGCTCGGGCCATCTGATCGGCAGCCTGCTCGCCGTAGCGCCCGTCGGTGACGAGCACGGCGTCGTCGGGTCGGACGAGCAGCACGCCGGCCGAGCCGGTGAAGCCCGTGAGATAGCGAACGTGGACGAGCGCGTTGACGAGCAGGGCGTCGCAGCCCGCCGTCGCGAGCGCCGCCCGCAGGCGATCGAGCCGACCAGCCACATCCATCGGAGCCAACACCTCGGTGGACGCCGTGGTGGTCACGGCCGACCGATGATCTCGGCGATGGCATCGATGGCCAGCACGTAGCCGTGGGCGCGGAACCCCGAGATGGTGCCCGTGGCGACGGGCGCGATCACCGACAGGTGCCGCCACGACTCTCGCCCTTCCGGGTTGGAGAGGTGCAGCTCGACGACGGGCCCGTCGAAGGCGGCCAGCGCGTCGTGGATGCCCCAGGCGTAGTGGGTGAAGGCGGCCCCGTTGATGACGATGCCGGCACAGCGCTGACGAGCGTCGTGGATGGCGTCGATGAGCACACCCTCGTGATTCGACTGGAGATGCTCGAGCTCGAAGCCCTTGGCCTCCGCAGTCTGGCGCGCCGACGCCACCAGCTCGTCGAGCGTCGTCGTGCCGTAGATCGCCGGCTCGCGCTCGCCGAGCAGGTCGAGGTTGGGACCGGACAGCAAGAGGATGACGGGCCGGTTCATGGGTTGGCTCCCTGGATGGCGTCGAAGGCGGCGTCGAGATCGGCTCGGTCGACGCCGGTGACGGGCTGCACCCCGTCGGGGCCGTCGAGCACGAAGGTGAGGCCCGCGACCGCCTTCTTGTCCCGGCCCATCACCTCGACGAGCTCGTCACGATCGGCTCCGGCGGGGAGGGCGGACGGCAGGTCGTAGGCGCCCACCACCCGACGGTGCTCGGCCACTCGGTCGTCGTCGATGCGGCCGAGGCGACGGGCCAGCTCTGCGGCGTAGATCAGGCCGACGGCGACGGCCTCGCCGTGGCGCAGGTCGTAGTGACCGGTGGTCTCGAGCGCGTGGGCGAGCGTGTGGCCGTAGTTGAGCGTGGCCCGCATCCCCGTCTCGCGCTCGTCCGCGGCCACCACCGCTGCCTTGATGCGCACGCACTCGGCCACCCGCTCGTCGAGCGGGAGATCGTCGAGCCGGCCTCCGCCGAGGAAGTGGTACTTGGCCAGCTCACCGAGACCGCTGCGGTACTCGCGTGGCGGCAGATCGGCGAGCACCTCGGTGTCGCAGAGCACGGCGGTCGGCTGCCAGATCGCCCCGACGAGGTTCTTGCCCTCGGGCAGGTTGACGCCGGTCTTGCCACCGATGGCGGCGTCGATCTGGGCCAGCAGCGTGGTGGCCACGTGGATGACCGAAACCCCCCGGTGGTAGACGGCCGCCGCGAAGCCGGCCGTATCGGTGACCAGCCCACCGCCCACACTCACCACGGTGTCGGCCCGGGTGAGGCCCCATTGCGCGAACTCGCGACACAGACGCTCGACCGTGGCCATCGACTTGGCCGTCTCGCCCTGCCCGATGTGGAACACCCGGTGCTCGCAGCCCGGGTCGACCTCGATGCCGATCTCGGCTTGGGTCACCACCGCGACACGGGACGAGCCGGCGGGCACCAGTTGGGCCAGATCGCGACGGACACCCGGGCCGACGACCACGTCGTAGGACCGGCTGCCGAGATCGACGGGCACGACGATCATGCCGTCACCTCGGCGAGCGCCGCGACCACCTGGTCGGTGACCTGCTCGACGGTGAGGGTGTCGACGTCGAGCTGGTGATGCGCGGTGTCGCGGTAGAGCTGCTCACGTTGGGTCGCCAACGCCTGAAGCGTGCCGGCCGCGTCGTCGGCCAGCAGCGGCCGATGCGTGCCGCTCTTCACCCGCTCGGCGAGCACCGCCGGGTCGGCTCGCAGCCACACCACCACGGCCCGGTCGTGCATGGCCTCGCGGTTGGCGGGATCGAGCACCGCGCCGCCGGCGGCCGCGATCACCGACGGCTCGGGGCGGTCGAGGGCGGCCAGGAGCACCTCGGACTCGAGGGTGCGGAACGCCGGCTCGCCGCCGCGCTCGAACAGCTCGGCCACGGTGGCGCCGGTGCGACGCTCGATCTCGCGATCGCTGTCGACGAACGGCCTGCCGAGTCGGGCCGCGACGAGCTCACCGACGGTGGTCTTGCCCGAGCCCATCATCCCGATGAGCACCACGTGCGTCACGGAGTCGGCTCCATGGGTCACTGCGTCGGCTCCATTGGTCACTGCGTCGGCTCCGGGAACGCCTCGCCCTCGTCCCAGTTGAGCGGATCGCCATCGTTCTCGGGCGGCTCGACCACGCGCTTGGCGGCCATGCGCACCTGGTCGAGGTAGCTGTCGACGTTGCGGATCAGCTCGCCCATGCTGTCGCCGCCGAACTTGCGGGTGACCTCGTTGGCCAGCACCAGAGCCATCATGGTCTCGGCCACCACGCCCATGGCGGGCACGGCGGTGACATCGGTGCGCTCCTTGAACGAGACGGTCTCCTCGTTCGTGGCGGTGTCGACGGTCTTGAGGGTGGGTCGGTTGAGGGTGGCCAGCGGCTTCATGGCCACATGAGCGGCGATGAGCTCGCCCGTGGACATGCCTCCCTCGATGCCCCCGGCACGCGTGCTCTCGCGCCGGTAGGTCGAAGCGTCGGCATCCCAGGTGATGGCGTCGTGGGCTTCGCTCCCCCGCCGGCCGGCGACGTCGAAGCCATCGCCGATCTCGACGCCCTTGACCGCCTGGATGCTGAGCAGCGCCTGGGCGAGCAGGCCGTCGAGCTTGCGATCCCAGTGCACGTGGCTGCCGAGCCCGACCGGCACGCCGTAGGCCAGCACCTCGACGACGCCGCCCAACGAGTCACCCGCCTTCTGGGCCGCTTTGATCTCGGCGATCATCTCGGCCTCGGTGGCGGTGTCGAAGCAGCGCACCGGCGACTCGTCGACGGCGGGGAGATCGGCGATGGTCGGACGGACGTCGAGCGACGCGCGCACCGGACCCATCTGGATCACGTGCGAGCAGATGTCGATGCCCAACTCGGCCAGCAGCGCCTTGGCGAGGGCACCGGCCGCCACCCGCGCCGTGGTCTCGCGGGCCGATGCCCGTTCGAGCACGTTGCGGGCATCGGTGAAGTCGTACTTCTGCATGCCGGCCAGATCGGCATGGCCGGGCCGGGGCTTGGTGACCGGCTGGTTGGTGGCGCCAGGGTGAGGCGACATCTCCTCGGTCCACTTGCGCTCCCACTCGCTGTTGCCGATCTCGATGGCCACCGGCGAGCCAAGCGTGCGGCCGTGACGCACGCCGCCGAGGATGGTGAGCTCGTCCTGCTCGAAGCGCATGCGGGGGCCCCGCCCGTAGCCCAGCCGGCGCCGGGCCAGCTCGGACGAGATGTCGTCGACCGTGATCTCGAGCCCGGCAGGCAGGCCCTCGACGATCACGACGAGGGCGCGACCATGCGACTCACCGGCGGTCAGGAAGCGGAGCACCGGCCCAATCTACCGGTCGGGAGACAGCGCCTCGAAGCACGTTCGGTCGGCTCGGCTGCCCGTTCGGTCGGCTCGCCAGCCTGCTCACGCCGCCGGAGGCCGGCGCCTCGCTCAGTTGGCGGGCAGGAGACCAGTGCTGATCAGCGACGTGATGACCGCACCGAGGGCGAGGAACGGCCCGAACGGGATGGGTTGGCTGCGTCGCCGGGCGACCAGCATCACCAGGCCGATGACCGATCCACCGATGAAGCCGATGAGCATGGCCCACAGCACGAGCACCACCGCCTGCATGGTGGTGCCCGCCAGCCAGCCCACGTAGAGCCCCATCACCGCAGCGAGCTTCACGTCGCCGAACCCCATACCCCGTGGGTAGATCAGGTGGGTCAGCAGCAGGAACCCGAAGTAGACCCCGGCGCCCACGAGGGCGTAGCGGATCGTGTCGGTCGCGTCGTCGATCACCGACACGACGGGGATGATGACCAGGCTGGCCAAGAGGCTCGGCAGCACGATGCGATCGGGCAGGCGGAGCAGTTCGATGTCGATGACCGACACCGTGAGCAGCATGGCGAAGAACAGCAGGTAGGCGGCGAGCATGCCGATGGAGCTGTCGTCGAACCGCAGGGCGGCCGCCACGAACAGCACCACCATCAGCACGTGCACGACCAGGTAGCGGCCGGCGAGGCGCACGCCGGTCATCGGCGAGAAGAGCGGCAGCTTGTCGGGAACGCGATCGATCAAGACGCCTGCGAACCATCCGGCGGGGAGGGCCAGAAAGGCGCACACCAACACCCGGACGGCGTTCACGGGCGATCACCGTAGCGGGGGGCCAGGCTCCGGCTGGCGATCCGGATCGCGTCCGGCGGCAGCGCCGCCGGACGGTCCGCGTGATCAACCGTTGACCGAGCCGAGGAACTTGATCAGCAGTTCGCGGTTGATCGGGTCCTCTTCGTCGTCGACGTCGGCCAGTGCCCGCTCGCGCTCTTCTTGGGTGGTGGCCTTGGCCGCCGCAGCTACCGCCTTGGCGGCCTTGGGGCTCAGGTTGGCGAGCTGCCGGGCGATCTCAGCGGCGTCCGACGGATCGGACAGGCTGTCTCCGTTCGACTCGTGAACGGATTCGGCGACGTCGAGCGGGGGCAACTCGAACTCGTCGGGGGACTCGTCGACCTCGATGACGAGTGCACCTGCGTCGAACGGCTCGAAGGTGTCGTCGACGATCGGCTCGTTGGCAAGCGCGTCGACCAGATCAGTGTCGCTCTCGTCGAGCACCAACGGCTCGACAAGCGAGGGCGGGGCCGGCGGGGGGGCCGGCATGTCGGTGGGTACGCCGCCGACGGTGACCAACGACTGCTCGACCAGGTCACGGACCTGACGGGAGATGGCGATCTCGCTCATCTGCATGCGATCGCCGAGCTGGCCGACGGTTGCCCCGCCGCCCACCGCGACCAGCAAACGCCACCGCTCCCGGTCGATCGTCACCTCGTCGCCGGAGAGCTCGTCACACAACGAGACCCAGGCATCGAGGGAGGGCACGACCTTCTCGATGCCCTGCCACTCGTCGAGCAGCTTCTCGGCATCGCCCAACACGCTCTCGACCTCGGTCGCCTCGCCCGGCGTCGGGGGCGCCACGTCGGCGTCGAACACGAAATCGCCGTCGGGGAAGCGCAGCATCTCGAACACCACCTCGACCGCACCGTCGGCGTGGGGTGCCCGCGACGCTTCGCCAGCGATGATCTGGCCGGCGTCGACCCACACGCTGCCGGTGCCCCGGCTGCCGTCGAGGCGCAGGCAACCCGTCTTCTTGGTCGAAGCGAGTAGCCGCATGACGTCGGGAAGGGCAAAGGTCTCGATCGTGCCCTGCAGTGCCACGGTGACCTCCGGGTCGAGGATGGAAGTTCTCTGTCTCCATCGGCAGGGGCAGGCCGCGAGTGAAGTATTCCCCACGACGTGCACGCTGCCGCCCGACCCTAGCGACCAGCGGGGTCCTGGCGCCCGGCGGGAGGCACGCCGGCGCAAATAAACGGGAACACCCCGACCCGTGTCAGGTCGGCGTCAGCCGGCGGAAACGGCGCCGAGCATGACCCCGACAGGCGGGGCCGCCCCGGTGGCGTGCTCGAGCTGGACTGCGGCCTGGTGCACCAGCATCCCGAGCCCGTTCATCACCGGCAGTCCCCGGGCCCGGGCGGCCGCGAGCAGCGCGGTCTCGGCCGGCTGGTAGATGAGGTCGGCCACCACCTGCCCCGGCCGGAGCACGTCGACGTCGAACGGCAGCCCGGGGTCGTGGGCCATGCCTCGAGGGGTGGCGTTGATCACGAGCTCCACCGAGGCGAGGTCGGCCTCGGTGCCGACGACGCCACGCGCACCCGCCAGCTCGGCCGCCGCCTCGGCGCGGCTCGGGGTGCGGTTGACCACCAGCACCGACGCCGCCGATGCCCGAGCCAACGCCAGCACCACCGCTCGTGCAGCCCCACCCGCGCCGACGACCGCGCAGGCCCGCCCACCGGGGTCGACACCGAGCTCGGCGTGAAGGGCGCGTATGAACCCCGGCCCGTCGGTGTTGTGACCGACCAGTTCGTCACCGTCACGCACGACGCAGTTCACCGCGTCGAGCGCCCGCGCATCGTCGCTCAGCCGGTCGACGGCGTGCGCGACCGCCGTCTTGTGGGGCATCGTCACCGAGAGCCAGTCGATGCCGAGCCGGCGGGCGCCGTCGAGCGCGGCGACGGCCTGACCGTCGGGAACCTCGAAGGCGACGAACACCCAGTCGAGACCGAGCGCCGCGAACGCGGCGTTGTAGATCGCCGGCGACTGCGAGTGGCGCACCGGGTCGCCGATGACCGCAGCCACACGGGTGGAGCCGGTGGGGGCGGACCAACCAGACGTGCTCGTCACCACGAGGGTCCCGTGAGGGGGCGACCGGCGATCACAGCAGGCCCTTGTCCCTCGACTCCTCCTGGGCGCGGAGGAAGTCGTTGTAGTCCTCGGTGAAGTAGTGGCGACCGTCCTCGTCGGTGAGCACGTAGTAGAGCCAGTCGCCCTCGGCGGGGTTGAGCGCGGCCTCGAGCGACGCCCGGCCCGGCGACCCGATGGGCGTGGGGGGCAGTCCGGGGTAGCGCCGGGTGTTGAACGGCGACGCCACTTCGAGATCGCTGCGGGTGAGCTGATCGGTGCGCTCGCCGAGGGCGTAGATCACCGTGGCGTCGATGCCGAGGCTCATGCCCAGCCTGAGCCGGTTGTAGATGACCCGGGCCATCAGAGGCTTCTCCTCGGGCACCTTCGCCTCGGCCTCGATCATCGACGCGATCACGACCACCTCGTAGGGCGTGATCTCCCGGTCGCCGGCGACCCCGGCGAGGGTGGTCGAGGCATCGGCCAGGCCGACCTCGCCGCCCACCTGGTCGAACGCCTCGACCATCTGTCGCACCAGCTTCTGTTCGTCGAGCTCGTCGCCCTCCTCGACGCGATAGGTGGCCGGGAAGAGCAGGCCCTCGAGCACCGAGACGTCGTCGGGCTGGAAGGCCGACCGCACCGATGCGAGGGCCACGTCGAGCTCGTCGGCGTTCATCTGGGGGAAGGTCTCGAGGATGCGGGTGCGGATCTCGCTCTCCCACAGGCCTTCGGGGACGACCAGCTCGGTGTAGGGCGGCGGCAGCGGGCCGGCATCGAGGCGCTCGATCACCGCATCCATGTCGGAGTTGAGCCGCAGGCCGTCGTAGGCACCGGCGCCGAACGGGCCGGCATCTTTCCACCGGACGTAGTACTGGAACACGGTGGCGTTGGTGATGATGCCGTCGCTCTCGAGCTGCCCGGCGATCTGCGAGGTGGTGCTGCCCTCGGGGATCACGAACTCGACCAACTCGCCGGGCGATCCCGGGTTGACCTGGCGGTAGAGCCAGAACCCACCGACGGCCACGAGGAGGAGGACGAACGCGGCCAGTCCGCCGAGGATCCACAGGAACCGCCGGCGGCGACTGGTCTCGGGCGGCAGGTAGACATAGGTGGCGTCGGACGAGGGCGGCCGCTGGCTCGGCGTGGGCTCATCGGTGATGGTGTCGTCGGGCAACGTGTGGGCTCAGTTCTGGGGGCGAGGGCGGCCGTCGAGCCACGCCTGGAGCAAGACCGCCGCGGCGACCTTGTCGATCACGCTGCGGCGGGCCGGGGCCCGGAGACCCCGATCGATGAGGGTGCGATCGGCGGTGACCGTCGTCAGGCGCTCATCGTAGGTTTCGACCGGCACCGTGGTGGTGTCAGCCAGCAGATCGACCTCGTCGAGCACGCCACGCGCCGCCGGCCCGATCGAGCCGTCGAGCGACAGCGGCAGCCCGACCACCACCCGCTCCGCGCCTGTCTCGGCGATGAGCTCACCGATGCGTCGATGGTCGGCGGCGACGTCGCCCGACCGCAGCACGACCTCGTAGGGGGAGGCGATGGTTCCCGTGGGATCGCTGACCGCGATGCCGATGCGCTTCGAACCGAGATCGATCGCCAGCACCCTCACCCGCCCAGCGCCCTCACGCGTGCGGTGGGATTCCGGCGGCTGCCCGCACCTGATCGAGGGCGTCGTCGAGCGCCGACGGGTCCTTGCCTCCTGCGATGGCCAGCTCCGCGTTCTTGCCGGCGCCTCCCTTGACGGCACGGGCCGCGTCGGCGATGAGCTCGGATGCGTGCAGCCCGGAGTCGGGCCGCACCGCCGAGACGATGGCCACCCCACCGCCCTCGGGCGCGCTGCCGAGCACGACCGCCCGCACACCCTCGGCGTCGCGGACTGCGAGCGCCAGATCGCGCACGGCATCGCGATCGAGGCCGTCGACGCGGGCCACCACGACCCCGTCGACCGCGGCGCCGACCAAGCTCGGCCGACCGGCCGGTGGCGGCCTCGCGCTTGAGCGCCTTGATCTCGTCGCGCAGCTCCTTGATCTCGGCCAGGCGACGGCCCAGCGCGTCGACGAGATCGTCGTCGGCCACACCGAGGAGGCGTGCCGCCTCGGCGATCTGCGCCTCTTCCCGACGCAGGCGATCGATGGGGCCGAAGCCGGTGACGGCCTCGATGCGGCGGATGTTGGAGCCGATCGATCCCTCGGAGACGATCTTGAGCGGCCCGATGTCGCCCAGCGCCCCGACATGGGTGCCGCCGCAGAGCTCGACCGAGTGTGGGCCGGCCTCGAGGACCCGCACGGTGTCGCCGTACTTGTCGCCGAAGAACGCGATGGCGCCGACCTGCTCGGCGTATTCCTTGGTGGTCTCGTAGTGACGCGCCGGGTAGTTGGCGAGCACATCGTGGTTGACGAGGTCTTCGATGGCCGTGATCTCGTCGGGGGTGAGCGCCTCGTAGTGGCTGAAGTCGAAACGCAGCCGATCGGGCGCGACGAGCGAGCCCTGCTGCTTGACGTGATCGCCGAGCACCTCGCGCAGCGCCCAGTGCAGCAGATGGGTGGCGGTGTGGTTACGGCGGATCGCATCGCGCCGCTCGGCGTCGATGGCCGCGCTCACCTCGTCGCCGACTTCGATGCGGCCGTCGACGAGCTTGGCTCGATGGCGCACGAGGCCCGGTGCGCCATAGACAGTGTCGAACACGTCGGCAGACCCGGTGCCCGAGCTGATCGTGCCGGTGTCGCCAATCTGGCCGCCCGACTCGGCGTAGAACGGCGTGCGATCGAGCACGATGCTGAGCTCGCCGTCGTCGCCAGGCACGACCGCCAGCACCCGGGCCTTGCTCTCGTACTCCTCGCGGCCGGTGAACTCGGTGGGCCCGAATTGATCGAGCACCTCGGAGAACTCCTCGGCCAGGTCGCCGACGCCACCGGCCTTGCGGGCTTGCTTGGCCCGCTGCTTCTGCGCCGCCATCTCGGCCTCGAAACCGACCTCGTCGACCTCGACCCCGCGTTCGGCCGCGATCTCCTTGGTGAGCTCGAGCGGGAAGCCGTGGGTGTCGTGCAGCAGGAACGCGACCGATCCCGAAAGCGTCGGTTCGTGGACGACTGCGGCCGCGTTACGTCGGCACCGAACGAGCTGGTCGATCTGGGTGTCGAGGATGGTGGTGCCCTGCTTGAGCGTCTGGCGGAAGCGCTCCTCCTCGCGCACCACCACGTCGCGGACGAACGACTGGTTCTTGACCAGATCGGGATAGGCCTCGCCCATGACCGCCACGTTGGTGTCGATGAGATCGGGGGTGACGAGGGCATCGACGCCCAGCAGGTAGGCGTGGCGCACCGCCCGACGGATGATGCGGCGCAGCACGTAGCCCCGGCCTTCGTTGGACGGGAACACACCGTCGTTGACCAGGAAGCCGACGGTGCGGGCGTGATCGGCCATGATGCGCAGGCTCACGTCGGTGCGCTCATCGGCGCCGTAGCGGGTGTCGGTGAGGCGCTCGGCGCATTCGACCAGCGGCCGCAGCACGTCGGTCTCGAAGACGGTCTCGACGCCCTGGAGGAGCACCAGGTTGCGGTCGAACCCGGCGCCGGTGTCGACGTTCTTGCTCGGCAAGTCGGCCAGGTTGCCGTCGGGCTGGCGGTTGAACTGCATGAACACGAGGTTCCAGAACTCGAGATAGCGCTCGTCGCCGCCGTGGGCGGGCCCGCCCTCGTCGCCGTACTCAGCGCCTCGGTCGTAGTAGAGCTCGCTGTTGGGCCCACACGGGCCGGGGAGCCCAGGCTGCATCTCCCAGAAGTTGTCGGCCGCGCCGAGGCGCTGGACACGCTCGGGAGGCAGGCCCACGGTGTCGCACCAGATCTGCTCGGCCTCGTCGTCGTCGAGGTAGACGGTGGCCCAGATGCGGTCGCCGTCGAACCCGAGCACCTCGGTCGAGAGCTCCCAGGCCAGCTTGATGGCCTGCTCCTTGAAGTAGTCGCCGAAGCTGAAGTTGCCGAGCATCTCGAAGAAGGTGAGATGGCGGGTGGTGGTGCCGACGATCTCGATGTCGGGCGTGCGGACGCACTTCTGCACCGAGGTGGCCCGCGGATAGGGCGCCGCCTCCTCCCCCAGGAAGTAGGGCACGAACTGGTTCATGCCGGCGTTGGTGAACAGCGGGGCGGTGGGATGGTGCGGGATGAGGCCCGACGAGGGCACGATCACGTGCTCACGGCTCTCGAAGAAGGTGAGCCAGGCTCGGCGGAGCTCGTTGGCGGTCATGCGATTCATGGTGAGGGTCAGCCTACCGGCGCCCCCCACCTCGGGCCGTCGCCGATCCCGTCGCCAACCACCGCCCCCATTGCGCGGACCGCTTGAAGTCACCCCCCGATCACGCGACAGGAACGAGGTCAGGGGCGGTCGAGATCGGCGCGGATGCGGTGCTCGGCTTCGTGCATGGCCGACCGGCCCTCGCCCACGGCGTCGCGAACCGTGGTGCTCACCGTGCGGGCCGTGCCCACCACGGTGTCGGCGACCGTGTCGGCGATGCGGTCGGCCGCCAGGCGGCCCCGCACCTCACGCACCCGCGCATAGGCATAGACCGTGCTGCCGAAGCCGGCAGCGGTGCCCGCGGCAAACCAGAAGACCCGTTTGGGGATCACGCCGCCCGCCGATCGTCACGCACGGCCGAGACGGCAGGCGCCCGCCGGCCGGTGAGCCGCCGCAGGAATCGACCGACGCCCTTGCAGAAGGCGACCAGGCGGATCAAGGGCGCCCGGAACGCGAGGTAGCTGAGGCGCGAGGCCGAGTCGACCGTGGACGAGATGCTCTCGGCGGCGTCGAGCAGCTGATCGACCCGCTCCACCTCGGTACCCGCGTCGCGCACCGTGCCCCGCAGCTCGTCGATCATCGGCACCGTCTCTTCGCGGAGCACGTCGATCGACCGGCGCAGCTCGCGCATGCTGCGCAGCAACGACTGGGCCGACACGATGAGCACCACAAAGGCGGCGAACGCGGTGATCGACACCAGGACGGCCGCCAGGTCGCCGGCGCTCACGTGGTGTCCTCGTCGACGACGGATGGCCGCGTCGCGGGCGGTGATGGGCGAGACGCCTGGCGTTCGGCGATCTGACGCTCGAAGCCGTGGTCGGACGGCTGGTAGTAGACGTGGTCGGCCACCGCCGCAGGACGGTACTCCTGATCGACCCATCCCCTCGGGTCATCGTGGGGGTAGGCGTACCCGGCGCCGTGGCCGAGCGACTTGGCTCCCCGATAGTGCGAGTCGCGCAGGTGGGCCGGCACCTCTCCCCCGCCGACCTGGCGCACGTCGTCGGCGGCGTGGCCGAGGGCGGTGATGACCCGGTTCGACTTGGGCGCGGTGGCCAGGTAGACGACGGCGTGGGCCAGGTTGAGCTGCGCCTCGGGTAGCCCGACGAACTCCACCGCTCGGGCCGCGGCGTCGGCGATGAGCAAGCCGTTGGGGTCGGCCATCCCCACGTCTTCCGACGCGAGGATCACCAGCCGGCGGGCGATGAAGCGGGCATCCTCGCCGGCCTCGAGCATGTGGGCGAGCCAGTAGAGGCCGGCGTCGACATCGGAGCCGCGAATGCTCTTGATGAACGCGCTGACCACGTCGTAGTGGTCGTCTCGCCCGTAGCGCAGGGCCTTGGTGCCGAGGGCCGCCTCGACGTCGTCGACGGTGACCTGCGGGGGCCAGCCCCGCTCACCAGCCAGCGCCACGGCGACCTCGAGGCTCGTGAGCGCCTGCCGTCCGTCACCGGCGGCCCGCTCCACGAGCATCGCCGCGGCATCGTCGTCGATGCCTGCTTCCTCGGCCGCCAGACCTCGCTCGACCAACGTGCCGATGGCATCGGGCCCGAGCGGTTCCAGCCTGAAGAGTGTGGAGCGGGACAGCAGCGGCGGGTTGACCTCGAAGTAGGGGTTCTCGGTGGTGGCGCCGATCAGCACCAGCAGACCCGACTCGACTGCGGGCAGCAGAGCGTCCTGCTGGGCCTTGTTGAAGCGGTGCACCTCGTCGAGGAACAAGATGGTGCCCCGGCCGTACTCGCCGAGACGGTTCTGGGCCCGCTCGATCACTTCGCGGACGTCCTTCACCGACGCGGACACCGCCGACAGCTGCTCGAAGGCCTTCTCGGTGGTGTGGGCGATCAGCTGGGCGATGGAGGTCTTGCCCGTGCCGGGTGGCCCCCAGAGCACCACCGACGACAGCCGGTCGGCCTCGATGAGCGTGCGCAGGGGACGCCCTTCGCCGAGCAGCTGCTCTTGGCCGACCACGTCGTCGAGCCGGGTGGGACGGAGACGGGCGGCCAGTGGCGCCTGGCGGGTGAGTTGGTCGCGCGCCGCGGCCACGAACAGGTCGTCGGACTGCCCCTTCGCCGTGCCGGCCATCGATGCGAGGGTAGTGCGGCTGTGTCACCATCGAGGCGTGCGGACGGTGGTATCGGTGCTCTTCTGGTCGTGGCTGGCCATCTCGCTCTCGGTCTACGGCTATCGCCTGTGGCGTCGCCTTTCGCAGCGCAACGACGACACCGAGTCGAGCTCGGCAGCCGCCACCGATGCGACCTCGGCCGCTCGCGGGGCGCCGGCGGTGCCACCATCCCCGTCAGCGCCACCGACGCCCTCGGCGGGACCGCCCCGCTCCCCCACCGACTCCCCGGTGACGCCCACGTTGGCGGCGGGCACACCAGGCCGGGCCGGGCTCTTCGCCGATCGCCGCGCCTCGACGGAGAGCACTCGGGTCACCCGTGTGCCGATCGCCGACGCCCTGGCCGGCATCGAGATGCCCTGCGGGTTGGCGCCCCTGGTGGGCGACGGCGACGTCATGAGCACGTTCCGGGCGGTGTTCGCCACCACCGAGGCAAGCGCCGAGGAGGTCGGCGCCGGGCTGGCCGATCAGCTCGAAGCGCTCGGCTTTCGGTTGTCGACCATCTCCGACCACGAGGCCGTCGCCACTCGCGACTCGATCGAGGTGTCGGTGACGGTGCTCGCCGACCTCACCGCCTTCCCCACCGCCCGCCAGGGCAGCGTGGTGGCGGTGCTGGCCACCTGACGCTCAGGTCGGGCGAGGCAACAGGCGCAGGCCGAGCTCCTGGAGATGGGCGGGGTCGACATCGGTGGGCGCGCCGGTGAGCGGGTCGGTGCCCGACTGGGTCTTCGGGAAGGCGATGACCTCACGGATGTTCTCCTCGCCGACGAGCAGTGCCACCAGTCGGTCGATGCCGAAGGCGAAGCCGGCGTGGGGCGGAGCCCCGAATCGGAAGGCATCGAGCAGAAAGCCGAATCGCTCTTGGGCCTGTGCCTCGTCGATGCCGAGTAGGCCGAAGATGCGGGTCTGGATGTCGGCCCGATGGATTCGCACGCTGCCCGAGCCGAGCTCCCATCCGTTGAGCACCAGGTCGTAGGCCTGCGAGCGCACCCGCAACAGGTCGTTGGGGTCATCGCTGTCGAGCAGGGCCGTGTCGTCGTCGTGGGGCATCGTGAAGGGGTGGTGCGCCGGGATGGGGCTGCCGTCGTCGCCCAGGCCCTCGAACAACGGGAAGTCGACCACCCACAACAGGTTGAGCCCGCCTTCGTCGACGGGCGGTCGTCCCAGATCGAGCCGCAGCAGGCCGAGCACGTGGCGCACCTTCGCCCGCTCGTCGGCGACGAGGAGCAGCAGATCGCCCGCTGTGCCGCCGAGGCCGTCGCGGATCGCGTCGAGCTCGGTGGCGCTCAGGAACTTGGCCACCGGTGAGTTGAGCGAGCCGTCGTCGTCGACCCTCATCCAGACGAGGCCCTTGGCACCCCACTGCTTGGCCTTGTCGGTGAGCTCGTCGAGCTGCTTGCGGGTGAGCTCGGCGCCGCCGGGCACCCGGATTCCCTTGATGCAGTCCGCCTTGAAGGCGTTGAACTCGGTGGCCGCGAAGACGTCCGTGAGCTCGACGAGCTCGAGTCCGAAGCGCACGTCGGGCTTGTCGGAGCCGAAGCGCTCCATCGCCTCCTCCCACGACATGCGGGGGATCTCGGCGGGGCGGGCTCCGGTGACGGCCTCGATGGCATCGGCCACCGCCTCGGTGATGAACTCGAGCACCTCTTCCTGGCCGACGAAGCTGGCCTCGGCGTCGAGCTGCATGAACTCGAACTGGCGATCGGCGCGCAGGTCTTCGTCTCGCAGGCAGCGGGCGATCTGGAAGTAGCGGTCGACCCCACCGACCATGCACAGCTGCTTGAAGAGCTGCGGGCTCTGCGGCAGCGCGTAGAACATGCCGGGCGCGTGGCGCGAGGGCACGACGAAGTCGCGAGCCCCTTCGGGAGTCGATGCGATCAGCATCGGCGTCTCGATCTCGACGAAGTCCTGGCGCTCCATGGCCCGCCGCAGCGCGCTGTTGACCCGGGCCCGCACGCGCAGGTTGCGCTGCATGCGCTCGGTGCGCAGATCGACATAGCGATGGCGCAGCCGCACCACCTCGTCGACGTCGCGCCGGTCGTCGAGCGGGAATGGCGGCGGCTCGGCCACGTTGAGGATCTCGACCGTGCAGTCGCCGATCTCGATCTCACCCGTCGGCAGGTTGGGGTTGTCGGTGCCCTCGGGTCGGCGGCGGACGGTGCCGAGCACCCGTACGACGTACTCCGATCGCAGATCGTGGGCGCCGTCGACCACGCACTGCACCAGCCCGGTGCGATCGCGAACGTCGATGAACGCGAGGTGCTCCCCGTGCTCCCGGCGGCGGGCCACCCAGCCGCACACGGCGACCTCACGGCCGACGTCGGTGGCGCGCAGCTCCCCGCAGTAGTCAGTCCGCATTCGTTCGATGCCTGGCACGTGGTCTCCCGATCGTTGTCGTTAGAGGAGCTTGCGGAGGTGGTCGACCAGATCGGCCCGAGCGACGTCGTGCTGACCGGTCTGGCCGCGCAGGTCGCGCAGCGTCACGCCGGCGCGGGCGACCTCGTCTTCGCCGATGATGACGACGTAGCGAGCGCCTGACCGATCAGCGGCTTTCATCTGGGACTTCATCGAACGGTTGTCGTACGCGCGATCGGCGGAGAAGCCGGCGACACGCAGCTCGCGAACCAGGTCGCGGGCCGGTGCACCGCCGGTGACGTCGACGATGAAGACGTCGATGGCCGCCTCGGGTACGGCGAACGTCTGCTCGGCATCGCAGGTGAGCAGCACCCGCTCGATGCCCGAGCCGAAGCCGATGCCAGGGGTGGCTGGTCCGCCGAGCGACTCGACCAAGCCGTCGTAGCGACCCCCACCGCCGATGGTGTTCTGCGCGGCGTCGAGCGCGCCGCTCTGGAACTCGAAGGTCGTGTGCGTGTAGTAGTCGAGACCTCGGACGAGGCGCGGCTCGACCCGAAACGGGATGCCCAGACTGGTGAGTCCCTGTTGCACCCGCTCGAAGTGGGTCACCGCTCCGTCAGAGAGACGATCGAGGATCTGTGGTGCGCCGGCCGTGACGGCCGCGCTCTCCGCCCGCTTGCTGTCGAGCACCCGCAGCGGATGGGCCTCGACCTTCTCGCGATCTTGCGGCGCGAGCTCGGCGATGTGGTCGACGAGATAACTGCGCAGGTGATCGATGTAGGTGTGGCGATCCTCGGGGGTGCCCATCGAGTTGATGACCAGGTCGACCTGGCGCAGACCGATGGCTCTGTAGAAGTCGGACAGGAGGGCGATCACCTCGACGTCGAGGTCGGGATCGGCCGAGCCGATGGCCTCGACACCGAGCTGATGATGCTGACGGAAACGCCCCGCCTGCGGCCGCTCGTAACGGAAGCTCGGCGCTGCGTACCACGCCTTCCAGGGCGTGGGCGGCCGGTGCTGCACGAACGCCCGCACGATCGAGGCGGTGCCCTCCGGTCGCAGGGCCAGGTGCCGATCGCCCTTGTCGAGGAAGTCGTACATCTCCTTGCGCACCACGTCGGTGCCCTCACCCATGCGCCGGAAGACGCCGATCTCCTCGAACATCGGGCTCTGCACGAGGCCGTAGCCGGCCCGGGTCGCATGGTCGGCGAAGGTGGCGACCAGGCGCTGCCAGCGAGCGGAGTCGGGAGGCAGGACGTCGTGGGTGCCGACGGGGGCGCGGAACGGGCCCGCGTGGGACCCGGGAGCCTCGGAGGGGGTGTCGGTCACCTGGGCAGGTTAGCGATGGGCACGCAACGGCCCGAAACCGCTTGCGTGGTCGCAGACGATCAGGCGGCCGCCTGCTGCATGCGCTGCCGGGCGCCGCCCGTGTAGGAGCTGATGTCGAGGATGAACCCGAAGACCACGAAGAACCATCCGATGCCGTCGACCCCGCCGAGGGGCGCGTAGGCGAGGGCGTAGAACGCCGTGGTCCACGGGAGGATGAAGAAGCCGAGCGTGGGCAGGACCCACGAGTCGTAGGCGAGCTTCATCTGGTCGGTGAAGAGCCACAGGAAGATGATGCCGAGTCGGGGCGCACCACCGAGCAGGACGAGAAAGGCGCAGCACATGGCGGCAGGCTAACCCTGCGGGCCCGTTCGGCGCTTCACCCCATGTGGATGAGTCCGGGGTGTGGCGTTCTCGAGACGACTCAGCCGTACCATCCGGCGACATCCACGATGACGTCGACGGTGCCCGCATGGTTGTAGACGTCGATGCGCTCGTCGTTGATCGATGCCGTCACCGCGTTCGGGATGGTCCACCCGGCCCGCCAGTTGAGGCTCGACACGAGCGGCAGCTGACCTCCGTGGGGCCACACCCGCAGGTGGGAGGAACCGGTGGTGCCGGTGACGGTGACGTTGAGCAGCACCGACGACGCGTGAGCTGCGACGCCGCCAAGGTTGGTGACGGCCACGTCCCGGGTCTGGGTGGCGCCCCAAGGCGAAGAGTAGGTGCCGACCTTCGAGGCGGGGCGGGAGTCCTGGATCCGAACCGGGGTGAGCGGGTGGAAGGCCGCCCCACTGCCGTCGTCGAAGTAGCCGACGACATCGATGACCACATCGGCGGAACCACTGTGGTTGTAGACGTTGATCTTGCCCTCGAGCCCCACCTTCACCGTGACTGCGTTCGGTACTGTCCATCCCGCCTGCCAGTTCAGGCTCGACACCACCGGCAGCGCATCACCCTTCGGCCAGATGCGCAGATGCGACGACGCCGACGTACCCGTCACCGTCACGTTCAACACCACCGCATCAGCACCAACCGGCACCCCGGCTGTGCCCACCACGGTGATCTCGCGGATCTGACCAGCCAGCCCACGGAGACGAATAGGGCCCGACCTTCGACACCGACCTCGAGTCCTGAATGCGTGTCGGCGCAACAGGCGTGTAGCCCGCCCCGACGCCATCTCGGTAATAGCCGACGACGTCGATGATCACGTCGGCGGCTCCGTTGTGGTTGTAGACGTTGATCTTCCCTGCCT
Organism: uncultured Iamiaceae bacterium; assembly: GCA_963706425.1. Taxonomy (GTDB): domain Bacteria; phylum Actinomycetota; class Acidimicrobiia; order Acidimicrobiales; family Acidimicrobilacustridaceae; genus CAVPMN01. Next base: position 161,840 of record CAVPMN010000003.1, on the reverse strand, counting down.
CGCCCACCTTCACCGTCACCGCGTTCGGCACCGTCCACCCCGGCTGCCAGTTGAGGCTCGACACCACCGGCAAGGCATCACCCTTCGGCCAGATGCGCAGATGCGACGATGCCGACGTACCCGTCACCGTCACGTTCAACACCACCGCATCCGCATCGACCGGCACGCCGGCCTTGCCCGCCACGGTGATCTCGCGGGATCTGACCAGCGGCCCACGGAGACGAATAGGGCCCGACCTTCGACACCGGCCTCGAGTCCTGAATGCGTGTCGGCGCCAGCGGGGTGAAGAGGCTGCCCGCATCCATGGTGAGCTCGCCGGCGACGAAGATGAAGCTGTACTTGACGCTCGCCAGCGTGCCAGAAGTGCAGGTGATCGGGTAGGCGCCACCAGGGCTCGCGGGTGTAGCGGTCGTGCTGCACGAAGGCGCGCCGGTGATGCCGGAGCTCGCCAGGGTCTCGCCGGCGACGAAGCCCGTGTAGTCGACCAGGAGGTCGGGTATCGCTCGCCCCGGGTAGGCCACCGCATCGCGAGCGGTCACCGTCAACGACTTCTTGGCGACAGTGAACGACCGCTGCACCGTGGGCGCGGGATTGCGGATGCTGTCACCCGCTTGGTTCGCGTCGACGGTGCACGTGCCGGCCCGCAAGAGGGTGAGGGTGTTGCCTTGCGCCCCCGACGTGGCGCACACCGCCGGCGTCGAGCTGGAGAAGGTGACCGGCAGCCCGGAACTGGCCGAGGCCGACAGCGTGAGCGGCCCGTCGCCGTAGGTGCGGTTGGCCAGCGCCGGGAACGTGATGGTCTGGTCGGTGTCGATCTCGGCGTCGAACAGCGTGACCGTGTACTGGTGAGAAGTGGGTTTGGCCGCCGTCGACGATGCCCTCCACCGTGACCACGTAGGAGCGGTCGGCCTGCCCGGTCGTGTACTGGGGATCGACCTGCCACACGATGGTGTTGGGTCCGTAGCCGTTGGCGAAGGGCTGGATCGTGACCGGCAGCTCGACGCCGCCACGCGTGACGGTGACCGTGGCTCCCGTGAAGTCGGTGGTGGTGTCGTTCGACGACAACGACCACCGCCCCGACGGCTCCAGCTGCACCGGGAAGTAGCCGGCCGACGGCCACGGCAGCCACTCGGGCGTGGCAGGTGCCGGTGCGGTGGCTCCCCGGATGACGTCGAGGGCGTTGGCGCAGGTGCCTCCCGGGATGCAGACCGACCCGCTGCCCATCACCTGACGCCTGGGATCGAGGACCCACCGTCGATGGCCGACGAAGTAGTTCCAGACCCCCGATCGGCCATGTAGTTGAGGATCGCCCCCGCCCCGAATGCGTTGAGCCCCTGGTGAGGTTCGACTTCCCTGCCGACGTGGCACCAGCCGGCGAGTAGCACGGCCACGACTCGTCCGGGAGAGTGGCTGAGGTCGTCAGCCACCGCCATCATCAGCGCAGCTTCCTGAGCGTCGGCGGAGAGCGACGGATCGAAGGTCACCTCGGGCAGGCCGACAAGGCCACGCACGTAGTTGACGGCGTCGAGGGTGGCGGTCTGCGAGGCGGCCGAGACCGATGCCGGCGTCGCAGCCGGACTCGTCGCCGGTCCACCCCAGCGGCACCGTCGAGCGCCGGCTTCAGGATCGACTGGTAGGCGGCCCGCGATGCGGCGCGAGTCGACACGTCGATCGCCGCAGGTGTCGCATCGGCCACCGCCGCTGATGAGCCCAGCGGAACGAGAACCGTCGCCGCCACCACCCCGACCACTGCGATGATGGCCGCCAGACCCCGAAGCCCGCTGCTCGTCCGCCGCATCGCGCCGATGATGGCAGAACCGCAGGAAGGCTTCACCCCGCGGCGTCAGGGAGCAAGACGCTGCACGCACGGATCGGGATAGCGTCTCACGAGCGGAGAACCGGGAGGTACCGATGATCGAGACGCTCACAGACATGCCGGCGGGCACCCTCGGTTTCGAGGCGGTGGGCGAGGTCCACGCCGACGACTACGAATCGGTGCTGCTCCCAGCGGTCGAGGCGGCGATCGCCGATCACGGCAAGGTGCGCATGCTCTACCTGCTCGGCGACCGGTTCGAGGGCTACTCCGGCGGCGCCGCGTGGGAGGACACCAAGCTCGGGGCCGAGCACCCCACCAAGTTCGAGCGTTGCGCGGTCGTCTCCGACCACGACTGGGTACGCCACCTCGTGGGCGGCTTCGGCTGGATGATGCCCGGCAAGTTCAAGGTGTTCCACACGGCCGAACTGGTCGACGCCAAGGCGTGGGTGGCCGAACCCGACTGACGACCTGCCGACGGACGGCGTCGGCAGGTCGTGGCCCGGCCGTCAGCCGGTGAACCGCGGGGCGGCCGTGGCTGCGGCCGCCGCCGTGGTCGTCGGGGCGGCGGTGGTCGTCGGTGCGGCCGTCGTCGTGGTGGTGGGCTCGTCGGCAACCAGCGTGATCTCGACGTCGGGATAATCGAAGCTGTCGAGGCACGAGGCGAACACGGTGAGCGTGCCCGCAGGAACCCCGGCCTCCGCAAACGCCACGCGGGTGGTCGACCAGGTTCCATCCTGCTCAGGAGTGACCGCGCCCTGAGAACCAGGGATCTGGAGCACACCCACGACGACCTGGGTGAAGCAGTTCGAACCGGAGATGGTGAAGTCCTGGTCGTAGGTGACGGTGTCGGGCTCGACCGTCATGAGGGGCGCACCCGCACCTGCCGCGGTGGTGCCGACCACGAGTGCACCGACCACCGCCGCGCCCCCGATCAGCTTGGCCAACTGCTGTGCCATCCGGTTCTTCCGCACGATCACCACTCCCTTTGGATCATCCACCTAGATCATCCGCCGTCTGCAGATCCGACGATCGTAGAGGATCGTCGATGACGCCAGACGGATGGGATGCGAACGACTCACGTGGCCTGGATGGCGCCGACGGTTTCTTCAGCCTGGCCCCGGCACCCTCAGCCGGACCAACCGTGGCACGCTGTCGGGCCATGCGGTCGACCCCCCGCGGCACGCTCGTCGTCGTTCTCCTCGTGTTGGCCACGCTGTCGATCGGGTGCTCCGCTGACGACGGCGTGGCGGTGACGAAGAACATCAGCTACGGCGACTATCAGGGCCAGGTGTTGCAGCTCGACCGCTACGAGTCCGATCAGCGCCCGGTGGGTTCCGACGACGCGGGCCGCATCACCCGCGCCGCAGTGGTGATGTTCCACGGAGGTGGCTGGGCGGGAGGCGACAAGGCCGAGTTGGCGTCCACTGCCAGGGGCTTCGCCCGGGCCGGGTTCGTGGCGTTCTCGGTGAACTACGCCATCCCGCCGCCAGGTGAGCGTGTGCCCGCCGAGATCGACACCACCCGAATGGCCGTGCACTGGGTGATGGACAACGCCGAGTCGCTGGGGGTCGACCCAGATCGGGTCGGCCTGTTCGGTGCGTCGGCCGGAGGCAACCTGGCGCTGATGGTCGCGCTGCAGGGGGTCGACGGAGATCGCCCACCGATCAAGGCGGTGGCGTCGTGGTCGGGACCGACCGACCTCTCGGTGCTCGCCCCGCTGGACGGCCAGGCCAATCCTGGGGATCCGCCCGTCGGCTGTGCGGGTGTCGAGGACTGCATCGGCGTGCTCACACCCCAGGTGTTCACCGACTACGTCGGCTGCACCCTGGCGGACTGTCCCGACTCGTACGCCGAGCTCTCGCCAGTGACGTGGGCGACTGCGGAGGCCCCACCCGCGCACCTCACCGCGTCGGAGGCCGACTTCGTGCCGTTCGACCAGGCGACGCGGCTGGCCGATGCGCTTCGTGCCGTCGGCGCCGAGGCCGAGACCCTGATGGTGCCCGGCGACGACCACGCCCAGGACCTGCGCGACGACGCCCTCGAGCCCACCGTCGAGTTCTTCGGCACCCACCTCGGCCGCACCGAACCGTGATCACGCCGGAGGGACGAGCCACTCCCACGTGACGGTGACGCCATCGGCGAAGCTGGCCTCTGCCGTGGTGGGCAGGCCGGTCTGGTCGTCGAAGGTCAGCGACGAGACCGCTCCCTGGTCGAGCCACTCCTGCAGTCGGGCGAACCACGCCTCCACTCCGAGGCCGGCATCGGGCGACCCGGTCACGTCGCAGCCCTGGCCCTGGGTGAAAGGAACGACCGACGACGGGTCACCCGCCACCGCCTCGACGCAGTAGGTGGTGCGGCCACCGCCGTCGAACGTGTAGGCGAGCACATACCGCGAGCCCGCCATCTGCGCCCAGCGCGCGGACGCGGCGTCGAGGTCGCACTGCAGCGAGCCCGCAGCTCCCGATGTGCACCCGACAGGCGAGGGCGTGCTCGGCACGTCGGTGACGGGCGGTGTCGTCGTCGTCGACGGCGACGACGTGGTGGTGGTCGTGGTCGGTGCCGCCCACAGGACCTTCGAGAACGGGAGAGCGCCCGGGATCTCGATCTCGCCGGAAACCAGACGCGCTCGCTTGCTGGGCCGGCCTGGGCCCGACACGCCAAAAGCCAGATCGACCCCGTAGAGGAGGCCGCTGTGGAACGCCAGGCATGGCGTGGCCGGAGGGCACGGTGGTTCCGCCACATTCGAGTACTCGAACTCGCCGTAGGGCCTGAGCGATGGCGCGAACCCGATGACGCCGAACACCTTCGCCGTATAGACGAACTCCAACTCGGCGCCCAAGGTGAGCGCGATCTCAGGGGACGAACGCACGCTGGCCGTGGCGCTACCCGTGGCGTAGGGGCCGGACACACCATTGGCTCGGGTGTCGATGCGAGCCCCGAAGGTGGCGTTGGCCTGCACGTCGAAACCGAGGCGGAGGTCGACGTCGACCTCCGCATAGCCCTTGAGGTTCACGGCCAGCTCGTGGGTGATCCATGCCGGCACCGGACCGAAGGTGACTGCGGTGATGCCGAGTTGCCGGTTCGGCACCAAAGGAACGGACTGCGAGCAGTTGAGCTTGCCGGCCACACGCGCATCCAAGCCGAAGCGGGCGGACGGCGATATCGAGGCGTCTGCGTAGAGCAGCTCTTGGGTCTTGATCCCGAACAAGCCCGTCTTGGTGCGCCAGTTGCCGGTAGTGCGCAACGTGCCGAGCTGCACATCCTGCGATGCCCGCAGCTCGAGCGCGACGTCGGACGCCTTGCAGGCCGGTTTCTGCTTCTTCGACCGGTCACGTGACCGCGGCGTGGTCGTGGTGGTGGAGTTTCCCTGACCGAACGCCACCTGCTGCACGACGGGCGCACCGCTGCCGGGTGCAAGCGACTCCTCGTCGAGGGGAGACGCCCCGGCGGGATCGTCAGCGCCCTCGGTCGCCGGACCAACCGAATCGCCCCCCAACTCGGTGACCTCGCCGTTCATCGGCACCACGGTGTCGATCGCGTACTCGAGATCGCTGAACACGTCGGCCAACGTGCCCGGCTCCATGGTGACCTGCTCGCCGTCGACGGCGGTGACCTTGCCGTAGTAGGGGCCCGTCGGCGCGTCGATCACCAGCACCGAGCCCGGCGCAAGTTGCTGCGCGCCCGTGTAGCGCGCGGTCGACGTTCCCTCGGCCGCCAATTCCTCGTACTGCACGTCGGCGTCGGCCGCTACCACCGCTTCCGGAGCCAGCACCCCACGGGCGTCGCAGCCCATCTCCGTGGGTGCGTCCGCAGTGTCCTGGGTGCCCGCCGACTCCTGGCCGACCTCGCATGCCAGCTCAGGCATGTCGGACTCCGACCGGTCGCGGATCACCCAGCCCACGGCGGCCGCGATCACCACCAGCGCGGCGCCTCCGGCGGCCCATCTGACCCACCGACGCCGGCGCGCAGGAGTCGAGGCGGCGTCCTCGCTCGGTTCGGTCATCTACGCGGGCGGGTCGAGCCAGCCCCAGGTGACCTGCAGCCCGTCCTGCAAGGACGAATCGGCCAGGCTCGGGCGTCCGGTGGCCTCGTCGTAGGTGGCGGAGATGAGCACACCCTCGTCGATCCACTGCTGCAGGCGGTCGAACCAGGCCTCGACCCCGAGCACCGCGTCTGGTGAGGCTGGGTCGCCGGAGGTCCCGCAGCCCTGTCCCTGGGCGAAGGGCACGACCGAGGACGGATCGCCGGCGATGCCCTCGACGCAGTAGAAGGCCTCGCCCTCGCCTGCGAAGGAGTACTCCATGATGTACCGGGCTCCGGTGAACCCACTCCAGCGGGAACGGGCGGCGTCGAGATCACACTCGAGCACCCCCACACAATCAGCGCCGGCGTTCTCCGCGCCGTCGAGGTTCGGGTCGTTGGCGTCGCCGCAGCCCTCGCTGTTCAGCTCGTCGCAGTCCGACACTTCGGCGCCGTCGAGGTTGGGGTCGTTGGCGTCGCCGCACCCTTCGTCGGTCGGGCCGCATTCGGTCGTCTCTGTCGACGTCGGCATGACGGTCGTGGTGCCTGCCGTGGCCACGTCGTCGTCATCGTCGCCGCCGGCCGAGATCAGCCACGCGCCGAGGCCGACGAGCAGCAGGACCAGCACAACCAACGCCCACCACTTCGGGTTGCGATACCACGGATCGGCCTGGGCTGCCGCCGGCGGGCCGCTCGGGCCTGGCGCCGAGCCCCCCGGCTCGCTCGATCCGACCCCGTCCATACCGCCACCGACGTCACTCATGGCCCCCGCCTCCCCCGCCCCGAGTCTCGGGGACTCCGACGACCCTAGGCGTACCGCTCCGTCGGTGCCGCGGATGTCCGTCGCACGGCTTTCGAACGGTCGGGCGGCTTGGGTTGCCTAGTTCCCCTTGCCGGGGAGCACGCGGTAGGCGTCGTAGATGCTGTCGATCTGCTTGATCGAGCTGAGCACCGAGTCGAGGTGCGACGGGTCGGCCAGCTCGAAGTCGAAGCGCATCTTCGAGATGCGGTCGGAGCCGGTGATGGTGTTGCACGAGATGATGTTGACGTGGTGCTCGGCCAGCGCCGTGCTCACGTCGCGCAGCAGCCGCGACCGGTCGAGCGCCTTCACCTCGATCGACGCCACGAACGTGCCCGAGGTCTCGTTGTCCCAGTCGACGTCGATGAGACGATCGCCCTGCCCCATCGACAGCGAGATGGCGTTGGCGCAGTCGGTGCGGTGCACCGACACGCCACGACCACGCGTGACGAAGCCCATGATCTCGTCGCCGGGCACCGGGGTGCAGCAGCGCGACAGCCGCACCATCACGTCGTCGAGACCCTCGACGTGCACGCCCGAATGCCCGCCGCCGCTGCGTCGCCGGCGGCGCTCGCGCACGGGAACCGGCATCTGCTCCTCACGAGTGGGATCGCCGTCCTGCAGATGGCGACGCACCCGCTCGGCCACCGACTTGGCCGACACGTGGTTCTCACCGATGGCCGCCTTGAGCCCGGCCAAGTCGGCGTAGTTGAGCGACGAGGCGACCTCGTCGAGCACCGACGAGCTCACGATCTTCTGCACGGGCAGACCCTCGCGGCGCATCGCCCGGATCAGGTCTTCCTGGCCGCTCTCGATGGCGTCCTCGCGCCGCTCGCGCGAGTACCACTGGCGGATCTTGTTGGCCGCTCGATGGGTGGCGACGAACTTGAGCCAGTCGCGCGACGGCCCGGCACCGTCGACCTTCGACGTGAAGATCTCGACCGAGTCGCCCGACTGCAGCTCGGAGTCGAGCGGGGCGAGCCGGCCGTTGACCCGTGCCCCGATGCAGCTGTGGCCGACCTCGGTGTGCACGCTGTAGGCGAAGTCGACCGGGGTGGCGCCCTTCTGCAACGTGATGACGCGTCCCTTGGGCGTGAACACGAACACCTCGTCCTGCTCGAGGTCGACCTTGAGGTTGGCCATGAACTCGCCGGGGTCTTCGGTCTCGCGCTGCCAGTCGACGATGCGGTTGAGCCACACCAGGTCGTTGGTGGAGCCGTTGTTGTCCTTGTAGTTCCAGTGCGCCGCCACACCGAACTCGGCCCGGCCGTGCATCTCACCCGTGCGGATCTGCACCTCGAGCGGTTTGCCCTGCGGACCCACCACGGTGGTGTGCAGCGACTGGTAGAGGTTGAACTTGGGCATGGCGATGTAGTCCTTGAACCGCCCCTGCACCGGCTTCCACGTGGCATGGATCGAGCCGAGCGCGGCGTAGCAGTCCTTCACGGTCTCGACGAGCACCCGGATGCCCACCAGGTCGTAGATGTCGTCGAACTCCTTGCCCTTGACGACCATCTTCTCGTAGATCGACCAGTAGTGCTTCGGCCGCCCGGTGACCTCGGCGTCGATGCGCAGCTCCTTCAGCCGCTCGCGCACCTCCTCGATGACCTGGAAGAGGTAGATGTCGCGCTCGGGCGAGCGGGTGGCCACCATGTGGTCGATCTCGGCGAAGCGCTTGGGGTGCAAGGCGGCGAAGGCCAGGTCTTCGAGCTGCTGCTTCATGTCCTGCATGCCCAGGCGATGGGCCAGCGGGGCATAGATGTCGAGCGTCTCCTGGGCGGTGCGCTCCTGCTTCCACGCCGGCATGGCGGCGATGGTGCGCATGTTGTGCAGCCGATCAGCCAGCTTGATGATGAGCACCCGCAGGTCCTTCGCCATCGCCACCAGCATCTTGCGCATGGTGGCGGCCTGCTGGGCCTCCTTCGAGTCGAACTTGAGGCGGTCGAGCTTGGTGACCCCGTCGACGATGGCGGCCACCTCGGCCCCGAAATCGGTCTCGACGTCGGCGATGGTCATGCCGGTGTCTTCCACCGCGTCGTGCAGTAGCGCCCCGGCGATGGTGATGTCGTCGAGGCCGAGCTCGGCCACGATCTTGGCCACCGCCACGGGGTGGGTGATGTAGGGCTCGCCCGACTTGCGCGACTGGCCGCGGTGGGCGGCGGCGGCCAGCTCGTAGGCACGCGAGATCAGCGCGGTGGAGGCTCGGGGATGGTGCTCGCGATACGCCGCGACGAGGGGGGCGACCTCCTCGGACGGCGGCGCGCTGTGCCGACGCCAGGGTAGGACCCGGTCGACGGTGGCCACTCGCCCGCTACCTCCTGCTCGGCATGCTGCTCGGAACGCTGGTGAACGTCCCCATCGTAGGGGGCCGTCGGCGCCGAGCGGCGACTACCGGCAGCGGGTCAACGACGCTTGCCCTGCTTGCGGGGCCGGGGCGGGATGGCGCCCTGAGGGCTGGCCCCCGCCGACGGTGTGGCCGTCGGTCGTCGAGCGGTGGCCACCGCAGACGCCGGCTCATCGACCGCACCCGACACGATGGGGCTGGCGGACGAGCCCCGACTGGCCTCGACCCGCTCGCGGATCACCCGGTAGCGCTTCTGGCGCTCCTTGATGGCGACCAATGTGGGCATGGCGATGAAGATCGACGAGTAGGCACCCGACAGCAGGCCGATGAAGAGGGCCAGGCCGAACTCCTGCAATGTGATGGCGCCGAGGATCTGGGCGCCCACGATGAGGATCGACAACACCGGGATCAACGAGGTGATCGTGGTGTTGAGCGAGCGCAGCAGTACCTGGTTGGTGGAGAGGCTCACCATGTCGGTGTAGGTGAGCCGCCCGGTCGTGCCCACCCGGCCTTCGTTCTCCTTCACCTTGTCGAATACCACGATGGTGTCGTAGATCGAGTAGCCGAGGATGGTGAGGAAGGCCACCACCGTGCCCGGCGTGACCTCGAACTGGAAGATCGAGTAGACGCCGACCGTGATGATGATGTCGTGGAGCATGGCGGTGATGGCGGCGACGGCCATGGCCCACTCGAGCCTGATGGTCAGGTAGAGCGTGATCACCGCAAGGAAGATGACCAGGGCGCGCACGGCGGCGTCGGTGATCTCGTCGCCCCACGACGGGCCCACCTCGCTCACGCCGACCTCGCTCGGGTCGACCCCGGCCAGATCGGCGAGCGTCTGGCGGATCTCGGCCGTCTTCTCGATCGACTCGGTGGGGCCCTGCACCCGGACGGTGTCCTCGCCCACGATCTGGATCTTGGCGCTGCCCTCGCCGATGCCTTCGAGGGCGCTGCGGGCTTCGCTCACCGACACCCCGGGAGCGATGACCTCGAACGAGGTGCCGCCCTCGAAGTCGATGCCGAGGTTCAGGCCCTGCGTCACCAGTGAGACGACACTCGCCAGGATGAGGGCGGCCGAGAACACGAGGCCGCGCTTCCACCACTTGGGGAAGTCGATGTGGTTCTCGCCGCGGTAGATCTCGCGAAGGCTCACAGCGGCACCGTCGCCTTCTCGTCGTCACCGGAGACGGGCGACACCGGACCGGACTGGTCGCCGGCGACCTCCGGCAGACCGAACCAGCGGGGCTTGCGGGTCGACAGGTCTGACTTGGTGGCCGCCTTCACTGCGGGTCGCATGAAGAAGTAGGAGGCGATGAGGTCGAGCAGCGTCGACAAGCCGAGGTAGAAGGCGAAGCCGCGGACCGGGCCGACGGTGAGCCACCAGAGCAGGCCGGCGCCGATGAGCGACGACACGTCGGCCTTCACGATCGTGCTCCAGGCACTGACGAACGACTTGTCGGTAGCCGAGCGGATGGTGCGCCCGTTGCGAATGTCTTCCTTGATGTGCTCGTAGTAGACGACGTTGGAGTCGACCGATACGCCGATCGACACGATGAGGCCGGTGATGCCCGCCAGCGTGAGCGCCAAGCCGTTGTTGACGCCCAGGTAAGAGATGACCGACCAGAGCAGCGCCGCTTCGAGCACCAGCTTGGTGATGGCGAGCACGCCGAGCAGGCGGTAGAAGGCGATCATGTAGGCCGCCACCAGGATGAAGCCGATGAGGCCCGCCCAGAGGCCGGCGTCGAGTGCGTCCTGACCGAGCGTGGCCGACACGATCTGCACCTGCTGGCGCTCGAGCTCGACCGGCAGGGCGCCGTACTTCAGCACGGTGGCCAGGTCGCGCGACGACCCCTCGTCGAAGTCGCCACTGATCTGGATGCCGTCGCGCTCGAAGCTGGCCTGTTGGATGTTGGGGGCCGACACCACCCGGCTGTCGAGCACGATCGCCAGTCGCCCGGTGGGGCAGGTGGCCGCCTTGTTGAAGCACTGCCCGGCGGCGGTGTTGAACTTGTCGATGCCGCCCTCGCCACCCTTGAACGTGGGGCTGACCACCCACTGGCCCTGCTGGGTGAGGTTGGCGCGCGCCGTCTCGAGCGAGTCACCCGACAGCAGCGTGGGGCCGAGGCTGTAGACGGCGAGCAGCTCGTTGGTCTCGGGATCGCAGAGCGGGAGCGTGACCTGCTGGTCGGGCTGATCGTCTTCCGGGGGGACACCGGCGGTGCACACGTCGTCGGGCAGCGTCGGGATCGACGTGGTCTGCTGGGGCTGCACCGTGGTGGCGTCGACTGCAGTGGTATCGGTGGTGGCGGGCGCCGTGGTGTCGGGGGTGGTGTCGGGTGTGCCCTCGTCGGTGACCGTGTCGGTGGGCTGGCGGCCGAGGGCGACCTCGCCTTCGGCCGCGCCGAGGCCCTGCTCGCTGCTGTCGGTGGTGACCGACGAGTCGGTGGTGCCTTCTACGCTCGAATCGGTGGTGCCCTCGGCGGGAACAGAGTCGGTGGGCACGGTGTCGGTGGGTGTCTCCACCTGAACGGCGCCCGGCGGGTACTCACCGAGCACCGGACGGAAGCGCAGTTCGGCGGTCTGGCCGACCAGCTCGATGGCCCGGTCGCGGTCTTCCACACCAGGGATCTGGACGAGCACGGTGTCGCCCTGACGGGTGATCTCTGGCTCGGCCACACCCAGTGCGTCGACCCGCTGGCGGATGATGTCGATCGTCTGGTCGAGGGCGTCGCTCTCGACCTGCTCCTTCGGCTGGAGGACCACCGATACGCCGCCCTGAAGGTCGAGACCGAGCAGCGGGCTGTTGCCGGCGACCAGGGTGAGCGTGAGCGCGATGAGAGCCGCCAACACGAACACGATGAGCGAGATCGAACCTCGACGTCGACGACGAGCCATCAGATCAGGCGCCGGCCACGTCGGGGTGGTCGACCGATTCGGTCGTGCTGCGACGGGCCCTGCCGTCGTCGGTGAGATCGTCGTCGGACGCGGGGTCGTGCGCGGCGGGCTCGCTGCGGCTGTCGGTGGCGTCGATGACGTCGGTGGTGTCAGCGGCGGGCTCGGTGGGCGCGACCACCTTGGCGCCGACGGCTCGTTTGGCGACCTTCAGCTCGACACCGGGCGCCACGTCGAGACGGACGAAATCGTCCTCGAGCGACGTGATGACCCCGTAGATGCCCGAACCGAGCATGACCTCGTCACCGACCTCGAGCTGGGCCATCAGGGCCTGGTGCCGGCGGATCTCGCGCTGCCTGGGCACGATCAGCACGATCCACATCAACACGAAGAGACCGAGGAAGATGATGGTGGCCATGCGGATCCGGTGAATCGGTGACGGGCGGGGACGTACGGAGAGCGTGGAGCAGGTTAGTCCAGGGCCGACAGGCCGCAAGACCGCCCTCAGTCCCAGCTCTCGGCCACCTCACGGCGAAGGGCGGAGAGCGAGCCGGTGACGATGGCCTCCCGGGCTCGCTCCACCAGGCGCAGGGTCCAGTGCACGTTGTGCACCGTCAACAACCTGGGTGCCGTCGGTTCCTGCACCCGCAGGAGATGGCGCAGATAGGCCTTGGAGTAGCGAGCGCACACCCCGCAGGTGCAGGTGGGGTCGAGCGGCCCGGCGTCATCGGCATGCACGGCGTTGCGCAGGTTGAGCCGACCGCCGGTGGTGAGGATCGTGCCGTGCCGGGCCAGGCGGGTGGGCAGCACGCAGTCGAACAGGTCGACGCCCAGGGCGATCGCCTCGATCATCCCGAGCGGGTCGCCGACCCCCATGAGGTAGCGCAGACGGGTGCTCGGCAGCTCGTCGGTGGTGGCGTCGAGGGCTTCGAGCATGTCGGGGCGGCTCTCGCCCACCGACAGGCCACCGATGCCGTAGCCGTCGAAGCCGATCTCGACCGTGCGCCGGGCGCTCTCGACCCGCCGGTCGACGTCGACGCCACCCTGCACGATGCCGAAGAGCGCCTGGGTCGATCCATCCGCACGGAGGATCTCATGGGTGCCCTTGGCCCGCCGGGCCCACACGGCGGTGCGATCGACGGCCAGCTTGATCACCTCGTCGGGCGACGGCAGCGGGGGGCAGACGTCGAGCACCATCTGGATGTCGGCGCCGAGTTGATCCTGAACGCGCACCGCATCCTCGGGCGTCAGGCGATGGGTGCTGCCGTCGTAGGTCGAGCGGAAGGTGACGCCCTCGTCGTCGACCTTCGGCTCGAGGGAGAACACCTGATAGCCGCCCGAGTCGGTGAGCACATGACCCTGCCAGTCGGCGAAACCATGGATCCCACCCAACTTGGCGACCACGTCGGCGCCGGGCTTCAACATGAGGTGGTAGGTGTTGCCCAGCACCACCTGCACGCCGAGATCCTCGAGATCGCCGGCCGCCAACGTGCGCACCGCACCGCGGGTGCCCACGGGCATGAAGCACGGTGTCAGAAGCGTGCCTCGGGGCGTGCGGGCGATGCCTGCCCGCGCCCGCCCGTCCGTCGCTTCGATCTCCAGGTCGATCACGTGCTGGTCCCTGAATGCGGCACATCCGGCTCGAACCGATTCAGCAAAACGGCGTCGACGGCCGCGCGCAGATGGCGGGGCGGGTTGGGCGACCGGTCAGAAACCACCGGTCGGCGGCGCTGCGGCCTGCTCCCGCAGCGCGGCAATGTCGGCGATCTCCCACGCCTCTACGACCTTCCCTTCCCACAGGTGCGTGATCACCGCCTGGTCGATCCGAAAGCGGGACCCACCACCAGGCACACCGGCGAAGCCGGCCTTCATCGTGCCGGTCACGACGACCCGGGCCATCTCGACGTCGCCGTCCACCACCACTTCTTGCACGGCGTGCCGGAGATCGGGCATCGCCTCGAGCGCGTCTTTCCAGACGGACTTCTCCGCGTCGAGGCTCGTCGTCGAGAGACCGGCCGGTGCATGAACGATCACGTTCGCATGAAGCAGGTCGTCGAACGCATCCAGGTCGCCGGCATCGCCGGCGGACAGCCAGCGGTAAACCACCGTCTCCCGAGCATCGGCCATTCGTGGAGTCTTGCATCGGCGCCTACTCCCGCGCCCGTTCTCCGGTCAGCAACATGGCGTCGCCGAACGAGAAGAAGCGGTAGTCGTGGGCGATGGCGTGCTCGTAGAGCTCGCGCCAACGGCCGTGACCTCCCAGGAACGCGTCGATGAGCACGAGCAGCGACGACCGCGGCTGGTGGAAGTTGGTGAGCAAGCGGTCGACCACTCGGAACGGGTAGTTGCCGTGGATGAACAGCTCCGTGCGTCCTTCCAGCTCGCCCGTGGCGGCCGCGCTCTCGAGTGCGCGCACGGTGGTCGTGCCGATGGCGACCACACGCTGCGCAGCGCGGATGCGCTCCCACGTGTTCTCGTCGATGCGATAGCGCTCACCGTGCATCACATGGTCGTCGACCTTGTCGGTGCCGATCGGGCGGAACGTGCCGAGCCCGACCGCCAGGTCGATCGACTCGAATCCCACGCCTCGGTCGGCCAGGGCGGCGATGATCGGTTCGGTGAGATGCAGCCCGGCGGTAGGCGCGGCGGCCGACTCGGGACGATCGGCGTAGACGGTCTGGTAGCGCTCGGGGTCGGCGAGCGGCTCGGTGATGTAGGGCGGCAAAGGCACCTCGCCCGCGATGAGCAGCGCGTCGTGGAGATCGCGCTCCCCCAGCGGCCGCACCTCGACCACCCTCCGACCCTCACCCAGATCGTCGCCCACCACCACCTCGATCGCGCCGGACGCACTGGCCAGGCGGGTGCCGGGCGGCAGGCGCCGGCCCGGTCGCACCAGCGCCTCCCAGGTGTCACCACCCTGCTGTTCGAGCAGCAGCACCTCGGCCGCACCACCGGTGAGCTTGTGCAGGGCGAGGCGCGCCGGCAGCACCCTGCGTGCGGTTGACCACCACAACATCACCCGGCTCGAGCAGGCCGGGCAGGTCACGCACGCGCCGGTCGCTCGGCGGACTCCCCGGGCCTTCGTCGACCAGCAGGCGGGCCGCGTCACGCTCGGCCAACGGGTGTTGGGCGATGCGATCGGCGCTCAGCTCGTAGTCGAAGTCGACGGTGTCCACCAGCACGCCAGGCTAGGTCGCGGCACCGCGGACGCCCGTGCTGACGCGAACGTCGTCAGTCGAACAGGTTGGGTGCGTCGTCGGCGGCCGCGAGGGGGGCGCCGGCGGGCGCCACCAGTCCGAGGTGCGACCAGGCCGCCGGCATCGCCACCCGTCCCCGAGGGGTGCGCATGAGCAGGCCCTGTTGGATGAGGAACGGCTCGTAGACGTCTTCGACGGTTTCGGTGGCCTCACCGACCGAGATGGCCACGGTGGACAGCCCGACCGGGCCGCCGCCGAAGCGCTCGCACACCGCCGACAGGATGGCGCGGTCGACCTTGTCGAGACCGAGGTCGTCGACGCCGAACAGCGCCAGGCCCTCGCGCGCGGTGGATCGGTCGATGGCGCCGTCGCTGCGTACCTCGGCGAAGTCGCGCACCCGACGCAGCAGGCGGTTGGCGATGCGGGGCGTGCCCCGCGCCCGACGAGCGATCTCGGACGCGCCGTCGCCGTCGAGGTCGACGCCGAGGATGGTGGCGGCCCGCTCGACGATGGCCTCGAGATCGATCGCCGTGTAGTAGTCGAGGCGCGCGACGAGGCCGAAGCGATCGCGCAGCGGGCCGGTGATCATGCCGGTGCGCGTGGTGGCACCCACCAAGGTGAAGCGGGGCAGGTCGAGGCGGATGGAGCGGGCGGCCGGTCCCTTGCCCAGCACGATGTCGAGCTGGAAGTCCTCCATGGCCGGATAGAGCACCTCTTCGACGGCGCGCGAGAGGCGATGGATCTCGTCGATGAACAGCACATCGCCTTCGCCGAGCCGCGTGAGGATGGCGGCCAGGTCGCCGGCCCGTTCGAGCGCAGGACCGGAGGTGACCTGCAGCCCGACACCCATCTCATTGGCGACGATGCCGGCCAGCGTGGTCTTGCCGAGGCCGGGTGGGCCGGCGAACAGGAGATGGTCGACCGCCTGTTCGCGACGGCGAGCCGCCTCGAGGATGATCGTGAGGTGCTCCTTCAACTCCGACTGCCCGACGAAGTCGTCGAGACTGCGTGGCCGCAGGCCGCCCTCGTCGGCCAGGTCGAGCACGACCTCGTCGTGATCGGTGGGCTCGGGGTTGAGCAGTTCGTCGCGCATGGGAATCGGCTCTCGGTTAGATCGGCTCGACGGCGAGACGTTGCAGCGCCTCACGCAACAGCTCGGCGGGATCGCCCTCGTCGGGCAGGGCACGCAGCACGTGGCCGACCTCGTCGGGCCCGTAGCCCAGGTTGGCGAGCGCCTCGCGCACGTCGGCGCGCGGTGACCCGCGGGAGCCGTCGCCCTCGTCGCCGGGGGATGAGGCGAGTGCGGCCGAGTCGAGCTCACCGGCGTCGAGGCGCGACTTCAACTCGACGAGCAGGCGGGCGGCCGTCTTCTTGCCGACCCCCGGCACGAGGCACAGCGCAGCCAGGTCGTCGTCGGCCAGCACGCGCTGCAGTGCTTGGGGCGCGTGCACGCCGAGGATGGCGAGCGCCAGGGTGGGCCCCACTCCGTGGGCGCCGATGAGCGCTTCGAAGCAGCGGCGCTCGTCGGCATGGCGGAAGCCGAACAGTGTGTCGCCGTCGTCGCGGCGGTGATGGTGGACGTAGAGGAAGACCTGATCGCCGGGCTGGCCGACCTCGACCACGGTGGTGGGCGTGACCGTGACGCGGTAGCCGACGCCCGCCACTTCGACCAGCAGCTCGGCGTCGCCCCAACGCTCGAGCAGGGTGCCCCGCAGCGAGCCGATCATCGTTGCCCGGCCGTGCGGGTGGCCGCGTGCACGGGCGCCATGGCGAGGTGACACAGGGCCACCGCGGCCGCATCGGCGGCATCGGGTGGGCGGGGCACCTCGGCCAGGCCGAGGAGGGTCTGCACCATCTGCTGCACCTGTTCCTTGCTGGCTGCGCCGTAGCCGGCGACCGAGAGCTTCACCTCGTTGGGCGAGTAGAGCGCCACCTCGCATCCCGAGGCCGCCCCCTCGGCCATGGCCAGGCCGCTGGCCTGACCGACCGACATGGCGGTGCGGGCGTTGGCGGAGAAGAGCACCCGCTCGATGGCGACTGCCTGGGGGCGGAACTCGCGCAGCAGCTCACGCAGCTCGGCCTGCAGCTCGGCCAGGCGGTCGGGCAACGGCTCGGCGGGCGAGGTGGTGAGCACGCCGATGGCGCGGGCGCGGGGGCTCGGCCGTCCTGCTCGACGACCGCGTAGCCACACCGTGAGACCCCAGGGTCGATCCCCAAGACGAACACGTGTACGACCCTAGTGGTGCGATCGGCGTGAGCGGTGGACCTCGGCGACCTGGCCGGACCTACAGCCCGGCTCCCCGATGCCGATGAGACGAGGGTGACCCTCTCCCCGCCCACCAGCGATTCCATGGTCGCGCCCATGACCGGGGCGTCGGTGACCGACACCGGCCTCGTGGTCGAGTTGCGCGACGTCACCCGACGATTCGGTCAGGTCCCGGCGCTCTCCAACCTCGAGCCTGATCGTGCCCCGTGGCCGCATCACCGTGCTGCTCGGCCCCAACGGAGCCGGCAAGACCACGGCCATCCGCGTCATCACGGGCGCGTTGAACGCCAACTCCGGCTACGTGCGCACCTTCGGCTCGGATCCCAACCTGATGGGTGAGGACGTGCGCCGCCGTTGTGGCGTGGTGTCGGCCAAGCCCGCGCTCTACGACCGGCTGTCGGGTTGGGACAACCTGCAGTACTCGGCCGAGCTCTACGGCCTCGGTCGCCACGCCATCGGGCCCATTCGGGAGGCGGCCGGCCGCTTCGGCATCCTCGAGGCGCTCGACCAGCAGGTGGGCGGCTACTCGACCGGCATGAAGACCCGCCTCGCCCTGGCCCGCTCGGTGCTGCACGACCCTGAGCTGTTGCTGTTCGACGAGCCGACGTCGGGCCTCGATCCCGAGTCGTCGCACGCGGTGCTCGACCTGATCCGGGAGATGACCTCCGATGGTCGCACCGTGATCATGTGCACCCACCTGCTGGTCGAGGCCGAGGGCCTGGCCGATCAGATCGTGGTGCTCGAGAACGGCACCGACCTGCTGGCCGGCACCCAGGACCAGCTCACCCGCCGCTACTGGCCCGACGACCTCGTCTACCTCGACGCCGAGGATCCGGCGCAGCTCGGGCAGCTCGACGGATGCGACGGTGTGCTGGGCATGCGACATGTGACCACGCCGAGGGGGCAACGCACCGAGGTGAAGGTCGACTCGCTCGATCGGGTGCCCGACCTCGTCGTCGCGTTGACCGCCGCCGGCGTGCGACTCACCCGGGTCGAACCGCATCAGCCCACGCTCGAGGACCTCTACTTCGCCGTGCGCGCCGAGCGCCGGGCCGAGGGCATGGGCCAGACGGCCGATACGCAGACGGAGATGGCGACATGATCGCGACCCACGGCCGCACGGGTCACCTCAACACGGCCCGCATGTTCACGGTGATGCGCACCGACCTCAAGCAGCTCATCCAGTCGAAGGACTTCTGGATCCCGATGGTGTTGCTGGGCGGGTTCTTCTTCATCGGCGTGCCCGCGTTGATGCTGTCGATCATCAACAATCTGGGCAACGTCGAGGCGGTGCAACAGGTGAGCCAGGCGCTCGAAGTGCTGCCGCAGTCGGCGCAGGATGCCGTCCCCGACGCTCCGGAACAGACCCAGGTGGCGTTCGTGCTCGCGGTCTACCTGTTCGCCCCGATCGCCGTCGTCGTGCCGCTCACGATCTCGACTGCAGTGGGCGCGTCGACCATCGTCGGCGAGCGCGAGCGGGGCACGGGCGAGTTCCTGGCCCACTCCCCCGCAGACGTACGCGAGATCTATCTGGGCAAGCTGATCGCCAGCCTGATCCCGGGCTACGTCACCACCGTGGTCGGCTTCGGGCTCTACTCGCTGTTGGTCAACGCCATCGTCGGTCCCGACGTGGGTGGCTGGTTCTTCCCGACACCGTCGTGGTGGCTGTTGATCATCTGGGTGCTGCCGCCGTTCATGGCCCTGGCGTTGTCGCTCGTGTTGCGCTTGTCGGCCCGGGTGAAGAGCACCGCCGCCGCCCAGCAGGCCTCGGGACTCATCACCCTGCCGCTCATCCTCATCGCGTACGGGCAGGCCACCGGGGCGCTGCTCGGATCGGGCACGCCGATGTTGTCGCTCATCATCGGTGCGGTGGCGTGGGTGATCGCCCTCGTGAGCCTGTCGACCGGCTTCCGCTCGCTCACCCGCGCCCGCCTCCTCGGCGTCGCCAACGAGCAGTAGCCCGTCCTCGCCAGTCCCGCCCTCCCCAACCTGTCGCGGATCACGGGTCTCCGGCCCCCACCCACGCGACACGTTCGTTCCCGACCCGGAACCTGTCGCGGATCACGGGACTCCAGACCCCACCTACGCGACAGGTTCACCCCTCGGATGTCGGGGACATTCCTGTCATAGCCGGGTGCTGTGATGGGGCCATGTACGACGACGATGCCCTGCGCGCCCTTGCCAGCACCCAACACGGCCTCGTGGCCAAGCGGCAGGCGGCCGACTTGGGCTTCAGCCCCGATGCCATCCGACATCGCCTCGCTCGAGGCGAATGGAGCGCAGTCACACCCCGCGTGCTCCGGGTCACCGGATCGCCTGCACTGGACGCTCAACGCTTGATGACAGCCCTGCTCCACACCGGGCCCGATGCGTACCTTTCCCACCCCACGTCGCTCGCCTGCTGGGGCGTTCCGGGCTTCCCGCTGTTTCCGGTGCACGTCATCCGCTGCCGCGCCGGGCGCACGCAGCGGATGCGCGATTGGTTCGCACATACCACTACCGACCTCGGCGACCAGCACATCACCGATTTCGACGGCATGCCCATCACCACACCGATCCGGGCGGTGTTCGACATCGCTGCCACGGCGCATCCGAGCCGGGTTGAACGTGCACTCGACACGTGTTGGAACCGAGGGCTGATCACCTACGCACTACTTCACCGCACCATCGATGAGCTCGCCGGCCGTGGAAGACCTGGGTCATCGCTGCTTCGCGAGCTTGCGGCCGCCCGGCCCGCATCGTTCCGCCCACCGGAGAGCCGCACCGAGGCGCGGCTCAATGAGCTGCTTGTCAGGGACGGACAGAGGCCACTTGTTCGGCAGCTCGACATCGGCGACGACACACATTGGTTGGGCCGCCTCGACCTGACCGATCCGGACGTGCTGTTGTTGGTCGAAGTCCAGAGCCAGCTCTTCCACGGCAGCGTGCTCGACCGCCGACTCGATGCCGAACGGCTCGAGCGACTCCGCACTGCGGGCTGGCAGACCCTCGAGATCTGGGAGTCAGCCGTGTGGGACCGGCCCCGAGAGGCGGTCGATGCGGTACGGCGAGCGCGCCTTGACGGCCGCGTCTCGTCAGGCGTCGGCTCCAGCCTCCCAACGTGTCGCGTGATCCGGGGCCCTGCACCCGGGATGCGCGACAGGTTCGCGGGGCGTGGGCGGGAAGGCGCTCGGTCAGGTGGTGGGGAGGGCGGCGAGGGCGTCGACCAGCTCGTCGACGGAGCGGAAGGTGAGCCCCGAGGTCGAGCGGTGCGCCCAGCGGATGATGCCGTCGGCGTCGATCACGAACACCGAGCGCCGGTAGAACCCGACCGGGCCGAGGATGCCGTAGGCCTCGCCCACCGCTTTGTCCTCGTCGGACAGCAGCGGGAACGCGAACCCGCCCTCGGCCCTGGCGAACTCGTCGTGCTCGGCGACCGACTGCGGGCTGATCGCCAGCACCTGCGCGCCAACACCGTCGAAACGGCTGATATCGGCCGTGTAGGTGCTGAGCTGCACCGTGCACACCGGCGAGTTGTCGGCCGGATAGAACACCAGCACGCACCGGGAGCCCGGCGAACTCGCCGAGCGAGTAGGCCCGCCGGCCGACGTCGGTGCCATCGGTGCCCGGCAAGGTGAAGTCGGGCGCCCGTTCCCCCGGTGACAGGGTCACCTCAGGCGTCCACCGTCTGCAGGATGTCGTCGGGGATGTCGAAGTTGGCGAACACGTCCTGCACGTCGTCGTTGTCGTCGAGGGCGTCGATGACGCGCAACACGGCCTTGGCGGCCTCGGCGGTCTCGAGCGCCACCGTGGTCGTGGGCAGCATGGTGGTGTCGGCCGAGTCGAAGGCGATACCGGCCTCCTCGAGCGCGGCGCGCACGGCCGGCAGGTCGGTGGGCTCGGTGGTGAGTCGCCACGTGTCGCCCTCGTCGGTGAGGTCTTCGATGCCGGCGTCGAGGGCAGCCATCATGATGTCGTCCTCGTCGACCGACCGCGGCAGGATCACCACACCCTTGCGCTCGAACTGCCATGCCACCGAGCCGGGCTCGGCGATCGAGCCGCCGTTCTTCTTCAGCATCGATCGGATCTCGGAGCCCGTGCGGTTGCGGTTGTCGGTGAGCACCTCGATGAGCACCGCCACGCCGTTGGGCGCATAGCCCTCGTAGGTGATCGACTCGTAGGTGACGCCCTCGAGCTCGCCGGTGCCGCGCTTGATGGCCCGCTCGATGGTGTCGAGGGGCACCGAGCTGTCACGCGCCTTCTGGAACATCGTGCGCAGCGTCGGGTTGGAGTCGGGATCGCCCCCGCCCTCCCGTGCGGCCACCTCGACCTGGCGGATGAGCTTGGCGAAGAGCTTGCCCCGGGCCTTGTCCTGCGCGCCCTTCTTGTGCTTGATCGTCGCCCACTTGGAATGACCCGACATCGCTCGCTACCTCGTGGCTTCGTCGACGGTGGACAGGAACAGTTGGTGGATGCGGGGGTCGTCGACCAACTCGGGGTGGAACGACGTGGCGACACACGCGCCTTGGCGACAGATGACCGGTCGACCGTCGACGGCGGCCAGCACGTCGACGCCGGCACCGGCTCGCTCGACCACCGGCGCCCGGATGAACACCGCATGCACCGGTGGTCCCTCGACCCCGTCGATGTCGAGGTCGGCCTCGAACGAGTCGACCTGGCGGCCGAACGCGTTGCGGCGCACGTCGATGTCGATGGCGCCGAACGACCGCTGGTCGGGCCGCCCGTCGAGCACTCCGGTGCCGAGGAGGATCATGCCGGCGCAGGTTCCCAGAGCCGGCATCCCGCCCGCAAGCCGCGCCGCGATCGGCTCGAAGAGCTCGTTGAGCACGAGCAGCTTCGAGATGGTGGTCGACTCGCCCCCGGGGATCACCGAGCGCGTCGGCATCGGCCAGGTCATCGGCGGTGCGCACCTCGACCGCGCCGACACCGAGCGAGCGCAGCACGTCGACGTGGCGGGCGAAGGCGCCCTGGAGGGCGAGGACACCGACCTTCAGCGGGCCGACCTCATCGCCGGTTCACCAGCCACGATCGGCGAGCTTGGTGTCGAGGCCGTCGATCTCGAGGCCGGGCATCGCCTCACCGAGGCCACGGCTGACCTTGGCCAGGATGGCGGCGTCGCGGAAGTTGGTGGTGGCCTCGACGATGGCGCGTGCCGCGACGGGCGGGATCGCTCGACTTGAAGATGCCTGAGCCGACGAACACCGCCTCGGCGCCGAGTTGCATGACCAGGCCGGTGTCGGCCGGCGTGGCGATGCCGCCTGCGCAGAACATCGGCACCGGCAGGCGACCGGTGTCGGCCACCTCCTGCACCAGCGGCAGCGGCGCCTGGAGGCGCTTGGCCCAGTCGAACAGCTCGGCCGAGTCGGCCTGGGTGATCTTGCGGATGTCGCCGAGGATCGACCGCAGGTGCCGCACCGCCTCGACGATGTTGCCCGTGCCGGCCTCGCCCTTCGACCGGATCATGCACGCGCCCTCGCTGATGCGACGCAGCGCTTCGCCGAGGTTGGTGGCCCCGCAGACGAACGGCACGGTGAACGCCCACTTGTCGATGTGATGCGCCTCATCGGCCGGAGTGAGCACCTCGCTCTCGTCGACGTAGTCGACACCCAGCGACTGCAGGATCTGGGCCTCGACGAAGTGACCGATGCGGGCCTTGGCCATCACGGGGATGGTGACCACGGCCTTGATGCCCTCGATCATCTCCGGATCGCTCATGCGGGCCACCCCGCCGTCGCGGCGGATGTCGGAGGGCACCCGCTCGAGCGCCATCACCGCCACCGCGCCGGCGTCTTCGGCGATCTTGGCCTGCTCGGCGTCGACGACGTCCATGATGACGCCGCCCTTCAGCATTTCGGCCAAGCCACGCTTGACGAGCGTGGTGCCCGTCTCACGGCCGGTCGCAGTTGTGGAGCTCACGTCAGCCATGGCATCGAGTCTACGGCGCCCCGTTGCCGAGACCCGCAGCGAGAATCAGCGGCGCAGCGAGAGCAGCTGATCGGCCGTGGCCTGATCGAGCGGGAGCACCCCCGAGCCCGCTCGGGGCATGGCCACCCAGGTGCGCCCCGGGGTGAGCTCGATGGGCTGGCCGGCATCGTCGAGCAGCTGCCAGGGATCGAGCGGGGTGGGACGGTTCCACGTGCCGTGCACAGCCCGCCCGGCGCTGAGGACGATCGCCTCGCCGCTGCCCGACGTGATCGCCATGGGCGACCGGGCGTCGGACGGGCTCTGGCCGTACTCGGTGAACATGATCACCACGTTCTGCGGGGCCACCTGCACGCCTGCCCCGTCGAGGGTGGCGCTCTCCTCACGGGGGTGGTTCTCGTCGACCTGGAAGCGGTCCCAGCCGCCCCGTTCGGCGTCCCAGACGTACTCGGCCCGCACCCGCTGGCCGAAGTCGATCACCATGCCGGTGGCCTCGACGCCAGCGGCGGGCTCGCCCTCGTCGCGATACTGGAAGAGCGGCAGCGGCGCCGTCGCCCCTTCGGGGGTGGCGTTGGCCAGCAGGCCGGCGATCGAGGTGTAGAGGTTGTGGGGCGCCCGGCGGGTGTTGTCGCGCCAGTACTGGCCCTCGCGGGCGTTCGAGCCGGCGTCGACCAGGAAGCCGGCGTCGGCCGCGGCCAGGATCTCGGCGGTGACGCCCGGGTTGCCACCCGACCAGGCGATGAGCGGCCGCGACAGGTTGGCGAGCAGCGGTGGGTCGGAGCTGCGACCCGAACGCACGGGGCCGACCTGCTCGGGTGTCTGCGAGTGGAACACGAGCGCGTAGCGGGTGATGCCCTCGACCAGCAGCTCGTAGACGACATCGGCCTCGTTGATGCCGGCCTGGGGTCGAGCGTCGGGGCTGTTGTCCATCTTCACGACCACGACCGGGTGACCGAGGGCCGCGGGATCGGCCACCTCGGTGCCGGTGAGCGGGAACGTCGGTGGCGGCGGCGCCGACGTGGTGGGGTTGGCCGCCTTGGTGGTGGGCGCGGCCGACGGTGGCGCGGTCTCGACCGGCTTGGCGGCCTGCCCGCACGCGGCGGCCACGACGACCAGCACGGCGGCGAGCGCTGCGGCCCGCAACGGGCCGACGATCGATGGGTGACGACGCACGATGAACCTCCGAGACCCTCCGGCTCGCCGGCACACGCCGGCGCTCCCTGGTCTCCGCCCGGCAGGCACTGTAGAAAAGGGCGCGCGCCGGGTGGTGGATACCGGACGCCCCGTGGGACCGGTCGCGACGGGGGCGTCGAGGTCAGCCGATGTCGACGGGCAGGCCCACCGGCACCAGCGCCACCCAGGTGCGCCCTGGCCGCAGCACGACGGGCTGACCAGAGCTGTCGGTGAAGGTGGTGGCCGCCTCCTCGGAGGCTCGCGACCAGCCACCGCCGATGACCGTGCCGTCGACGAACACCAGCGCCTCGCCCGACCCGACGGTCTCGGCCTCGGGGATGGGGTTGCCCGCCGAATCGCGGGTGGAGGTGTTCACGTAGCGCACGTACTGGACGATGACGTTGGTGGGCGCGACCTGCACTCCGTCGGCGTCGACATGCTCGGTGCCGTTCTGCCACCGCTTCCACTCGCCCTCGGCCGCGTCCCATCGATAGTCGACCCGTGCTCCCCCGCCGCCGAACACGAAACCCACCGACTCGGCCGGGAACGTGGCGCTCGGTGCCGAGCGGGTCTCGGCGAACGGGGCGAACGGCAGGGGCGGGCCCGCTCCCTCAGGCGTGTGGGCCCACAGCGCAGCACTCGAGGTGAACAGGTTGTGCGGTGCTCTGCGGCCGTCGAGCCGCAGGTAGTCGGCGGGGTAGGCGTCGTAGCCGACGTCGACCAACGGGGCCGCCCGCACGAGCGAGAGGAAGGTCTGGTTGGCTCCGGAGTACGCGAACAACGGGCGGTTGAACGGCCCGACCAGATGCACATCGGTGGACCGAGCCGACCGCACCGGCCCGATCGAGGCGGCGTCGGTCGATTGGAACACGGCGAAGAAGCGGCTGATGTTGCCCTCGACCTTCTCCTCGATCACCACGTCGGCCTGGTTGATGCCGGCCTGCGGACGAGCCAAACCTTCGGCGTTGTCGATCTTGACCACGAGGGCGGCGCGCTCGACCAGCGACGGGTCGACCGGAAGTCCCGTGAGCGGAGCCGGCTCGGTGGGGAGGGTCGTCGTGCTGGCAGCGGTGGTGGAGGTGGTGCTGGTGATGCCGACGGCCTCGACCTCGCCGTCGGGCCTGGTGAGCGCCACGACCACGAAGACGACCAACCCGAGCACGAGCGCGCCGGCCGCGACGATGGACCACTTCTTGCTGGAGGACACCTTGGGTCAGAGCTCGCGCAGCGCGGCGATGCGCTCTTCGATGGGGGGATGCGTGTCGAAGAGGTGCGACCACTTGCTCTTGCGCTGGTTGTGCCCGTCGTACTGGGGCATGGGCTCCTCGATCCACAGGTGCGCGGTGGCCCGGTTGTTCTCGCGCACCACCGTGTGGTCGTCGCGCAACTTCTCGAGCGCCGCGATGAGCCCGGGTGGGTAGCGGGTCATCTCGATGGCCGAGATGTCGGCGAGCGACTCTCGTCGGCGGCCCACCGCGAACTGCATGAGCATCGCCGCGAACGGAGCGAGCACGATGAAGATGAGGGCGATGATGGCGATGATGGGCCCGGCCCCGCTGTTGTCGTTGCGACGACCGCCGAAGATGAAGAAGCGCAATCCGATGTCGGAGATGAGGGCGATGGCGCCCACCATCACGACCGAGAGCGTCATCACCAGGATGTCGTAGTTCTTGATGTGGCTGAGCTCGTGGGCCAGCACGCCCTCGAGCTCGATGCGGTTCATCTTCTGCAACAGGCCGGTGGTGACGGCGATGGCCGCATGGCGCGGGTCGCGGCCGGTGGCGAAGGCGTTGGGCGCTTCGTCTTCGATGATGTAGAGCCTGGGCATCGGCAGGCCCGTGGCGATGGTGAGGCCCTCGACCAGGTTGTAGAGACGGGCGTACTGCTCGGGGTCAGCGGGCTGGGCCCGGTTGACCCGCAACGCGATCTTGTCGCTGTTCCAGTAGGAGCCGAAGGCCATGGCCAGCGCCGCCACGAGCGCGATGACGATGCCCACCCAGCCGAACTGGAAGAGATAGAGGAACGCGGCGCCCACTGCGGTGAGCAGCAGGACGAAGATCACGATCAGCGCCGCGGACCGACGCTTGTTCTGTTTTACTTGGTCGTACAGCTGGGCCCCCGGGGCTCAGATCTCGATCAAAACGAGACTTCGACCGGACCACGCGACTCGTCGTCGGCCTCGAAGAACTCGCGGGCCGTGAAGTGGAACGGCCCGGCGATCAGCATCGAGGGGAAGGTCTGGATCTTGGTGTTGTACTTGTAGACCTGGTCGTTGTAGTACTGCCGGGCGTAGGCGATCTTGCCCTCGGTGCCGGTCAGCTCCTCCTGCAACGCCAGGAAGTTCTGGTTTGCCTTGAGATCGGGATAGGCCTCCGACACGGCGAACAGCGACTTGAGGGCCCCGGTGAGCATGTTCTCGGCTTGCGCCTGTTGCTCGGGACCCTCGGCGCCGACCGCCATGTTGCGTGCCTGCGTGACCTTCTCGAAGGTCTCGCGCTCGTGGGTGGCATAGCCCTTGACCGTCTCGACCAGGTTGGGGATGAGGTCGTAGCGACGCTTGAGTTGCACGTCGATCTGGGCCCAGGCGGCATCGATGCGATTCCGCAGCTGGACGAGGCTGTTGTAGAGGGCGATCGTCACGATCACCAACAGCACGACGATCCCGATCAGGATCAGAACGATCAGCATTCGGCCATCATACCGAGGGGGCACCCTCGATCACGGACGCGTAGAGCCCCAGATAGGTCTCGGCCAGCCGCTCCATCGAGAACGAGGCCGCCCGGGCCTCCCCCGAGACCTGCAGCTCCTGGGCCAATGACCGGTCGGACAGCACCCGCTGCAAGGCCTGGGCCAGCGCCGAGGCGTCCCCGGGCGGCACCAGCAGGGCATCGCGGCCCTTGCGGGCCACGTTGGCGTAGCCGGGCAGGTCACTGGCCACCACCGGCGTGTCCGATGCCATCGCCTCGAGCAGCACCACCCCGAACGACTCGCCCCGCAGCGACGGGGCACAGAAGACGTCGGCGCCCCGCAGGCGGCGGGCCTTGTCGGCATCGCTCAGCCGACCGAGCCACTCGATGCGTGGGTCGCCCGCCGATCGCGCCCGCAGCTCGGCGGTGTCGGGCCCGTCGCTGCCTACCCAGAGACGCACGTCGGCGGGCAGCTCGGCCATGGCGGCGAGCAGGACATCGAGGCCCTTGCGCGGTTCGTGACGCCCGATGAAGAAGATGGTGGGGCCCTCGGTGGGCCACGGCTCGGCCTTGGCGAACAGCTCGACCTCGACCCCGTTGAACACCAGCTCGTACGTGCCCCCGAGCGCCTCGAAGGCGAGCTGGCGGGCGTCCTCGGACACGGCACAGCGCAGGTCGAGCTTGTTGGCCCCCCACCGCACGAGCGGGTTGAGCCAGCGGTAGCCCGCGCTGGTGCCCGCGGCGTGGAAGGTGCCGACGAGCGGCTGCGACTTGAACAGCAGCGCCGTGTTGGTGGGGCCGGGCGCGAGGGGCTCGTGCACGTGGACCACGTCGAAGGCTTCGTCGCGCAGCGCCCGGATGGTGCGCAGCTGGGCGGGCACGTCGGGTGCGATCGGTGCCACCGATCCGTTGGCGGCGGTGGGCAGGCTGTTGCCGAGCGGGGTGACGCCGGCATCAGGCGGGGGTCCGTCGCAGGGGCCGAGGACTCGGGTGTCGTGGCCCATCTCGCGCAGGGCCCGGGCCAGGCCGAGCACCTGACCCTGCACGCCACCCGGAATGGTGAGGCTGTAGGGACAGATGAGGCCGATCCGCATCGCCCTCACGCTATGGGCGGGCGCCCGGGCCCGCCAGCGCCGTCGGGCGGTCCATCCAGGCCGGGCGGGGCTGCGGTTTGCCGATGGCGTCGAGGGCGTCGTAGTCGCTCGGCCAGTTGGGCTGTTGGAGATGCCACTGCTCGGGCGCAGCCCGGATGAGCTGCTCGAGGCGCCCGGCCAGGCGCTGGCTGCCCGCGGCGACGTCGTCGCGGAATCGGCCCTCCCGCTCCAGCTCGAGCGCGGGCTGCACGACCCCCACGTGGCGATCGCCCCGGAAGTACACGGCGGTGGGCAGCAGCGGCGCGCCCGTGCGCAGGGCGAGCGTGACCGGTCCGGCGGGGATGGTGGTGCGCTCACCGAAGAACTCGACGGGGATGCCGTCACCGGGGATGTCCCGATCGGCCAGCAGGCAGACCACGTCGCGGTTCTTGATGGCCCGCAGCACCTCGCGTCCGGCGTCCGGGCCGAGCGGGATGATGGTCATGCCGAGGGCACGGCGGAACTTGGCGAAGAACTCGAACAGCTCCGGCGGCTCGACCGGTTCGACCACCACGCTGACCGGCACGCCTCGCACCTGGGTCAGCCAGAACGCCGCCCATTCCCAACCACCGAGATGGGGCAGGGCGATGATCGGGCCGATGCCCGACTCCCTCGCCTCGATGAGCTGGTCGAATCCCTCGAACCCGAACCCGGCATCGAGCTCGTCGTCCGACATGCCGGGCAGCCGGAACGAGTCGACCCAGTAGCGGGCGTAGGAGCGGAAGGTGGCATCGACCGAACGGGCGAGGTCGTCCCCTCCGTAGTCGTCGCCGTAGACCCGCCGCAGATGCCGCTCGGTGAGCAGCCGGCGCTCGTGGGAGACCCGCGCCGCGATCGGGCCGACCGCCCACGCGGCGGCACCGGCCAGCGGCCGGGGCACCGAGCGCACGAAGTGATACCCGGCCTGGTAGGCGAGGGCGACAGGGTGCATCGCCGGAGCGGTCAGATCGCTACTGCCGGCGATCGCGCAGGCGACGCTGCCACGAGGCGGTGCCGCGTGACGACCAGCCCGACCGAGCAGCCCGACGACGGCTGCGACGCTCTCGCGACGGCTGCACGACCGGCCGATCGACGCTGGCCTGCTGCCAGACCTTGACGAATCGCTGCACCGCGGTGACGAGCGTGAGCGCCAGCATGATGAACAGCACGGGGATGAGCAGCGCGTCGAACAGCAACCCGATGGCCAACAGCACCAGCCGCTCGGCGCGCTCCATGATGCCGCCCCGAGCGTCGTAGCCGAGGGCCTCCGCCTTGGCCCGCTCGTAGGAGATCAGCATGCTGGCCGCCAGCACCGCCAGCGGCAGGATGGGCCAGTAGCCACCTCTGGTGGCGGCGAGGTACCACGCGACCCCGCCGAGGAGGAACGCGTCGGCCACCCGATCCATCACCGAGTCGAAGAAGGCGCCGCGTGGCGACGCGGTGCCCGAGGCCTTGGCGACCGCCCCGTCGAGCACGTCGGGCAACGCCGTCAGGAGGAGCAGCGCGAACCCCAGGCGCAGATAGCCCGCGCCGATGGCCACCGCGGCGGCCACGCTCATGGACGCGCCCAGCGCGGTGAGGTGGTCAGCGGTGATTCCCGTGCGGCGAAGGTTCGCTCCGACCGGCCGAAGGCCCTTCTCGAAGCTGGCCCGCCAGCGTCCGTCGAGCATCAGGGGCTCCTGGTACGGGGTAAGAGGTCGCCTGCGATCGTAGCAGCGAGGGGATTCGGAGCGGTGCCACCGGCGCACGGCTGAGATCAGCCGCATACGCTGGGTGCCACCTTCGTGCAGGCAGGGAGGGGCGCAGACATGGCCAACGTGAAGTCGGTGCCGGCTGAGCGGATCCGCAACGTCGTGCTCGTCGGGCACAGCGGCACGGGCAAGACCACGCTGGCCGAGGCGCTGCTGGCCGAGGCCGGCGTCGTATCCCGCATCGGCCGGGTGGAAGACGGCACGACCGTGTGCGACTTCGACCCGGAGGAGCACAAGCACGGTGTCTCGATCTCGCTCTCGCTGGCGCCGTTCGAGTGGAAAGACCACAAGATCAACCTCATCGACGCACCCGGCTACGCCGACTTCGAGGGCGAAGCCGAAGCCGCCATGCGGGTCGCCGATCTGGCCGTCTTCGTGGTGAGCGCGGTCGAAGGCGTCGAGGTGCAACACGAGCGGCAGTGGCGTCGGGCCGCCCAGCTCGGTCTGCCGCGCATGATCTTCGTCAACAAGCTCGATCGCGAACGGGCGTCGTTCGAACGCACCCTCGATCAGCTGCGCGACCGCTTCGGTGCCGGCGTGGCTCCCCTCGAGCTGCCCATCGGCAGCGAAGCCGAGTTCCACGGGGTCGCCGACCTGCTCACCGACAAGGCGCATCTCTACGCCGACGGCACGGCCTCCATCGGCGAGATCCCTGACGACATGGAAGCGCTCGAGCACCAGGTGCACGACAACCTCGTCGAAGGCATCGTCGTGGCCGACGACGCGCTGCTCGAGCAGTACCTCGACGGCACCACCCCATCGGTCGAAGAACTCGAGCACACCCTGGCCCGAGGGGTCGACGACGCCACGGTGTTCCCCGTGATCTGCGGCTCGGCCACCGCTCGGGTGGCGATCGATCGGCTGGCCGACTTCATCTGCGAGATCGGGCCGTCACCGCTCGATCGGCCACCGGTCACGGTGCAGGCCGGTGAATCGACCGTGCCGGTCTCACCCGACCCGACCGGCGACCCGTTGGCGTTCGTGTTCAAGACCGTCACCGATCCCTATGTCGGGCATCTGTCGCTGTTCCGCGTGCTGTCGGGGACGATCCACCCCGACGATCACCTGATCAACGTGCGTTCGGGCACCGACGAGCGGATGCACGGGATCTTCACGCTCCGGGGCCGCGAGCACGTCGAGGTGTCCGACCTCCCCGCCGGCGACATCGGAGCCGTGGCGAAGCTCACCGACACCCGCACCGGCGACACGCTCACCCCCAAGGGCACACCGGTCACGGTCGCCGCGATCGCCTGGCCCGACCCGGTGCTGAGCATCGCCATCCACGCCCGCACGCAGGCCGACGACGACAAGCTGGCCAACGCGCTGCACCGGCTGATCGCGGAAGACCCGACGCTCGTGCTCGAACGCGACGACGAGACCCATCAGACCCTTTTCCGCGGTGCCGGCGAGACCCACCTGCAGATCGCCCTCGAGCGCCTCGAGCGCAAGTTCGGCGTCAACGTCGACACCGACGAGGTGAAGGTGGCCTATCGCGAGACGATCACCGCCGCGGCCGAGGCCGAGGGCCGCTACAAGAAGCAGAGCGGGGGCCATGGGCAGTTCGGCGTGGCCAAAGTGAGCGTCGAGCCGCTCGAACGCGGAGGCGGGTTCGAGTTCGTCGACAAGATCGTGGGCGGCGCCATCCCCCGCCAGTTCATCCCCGCCGTCGAGAAGGGCATCGAGGAAGCCCGCGCCGAGGGAGGGCGCGTTCGGCTACCCGGTCGTCGACGTGCGGGTGACCTGCCTCGACGGCAAGTACCACCCGGTCGACTCGTCGGAGATGAGCTTCAAGATGGCGGGGCGCCTGGCCTTCCGAGAGGCCACCGCGGCCGCCTCGCCCGCGATCCTCGAGCCGATCTCTCTGCTCGAGGTGACGGTTCCGATCGAGCTGCAGGGCGACGTGATGGGCGACCTCAACAGCCGCCGGGCGCGAGTGCAGGGCACCGAGCTGGCCGACGAGGGCGAGCAGACCATCGTGGCGCTGGTGCCCACCTCGGAGCTGCGGCGCTACGCGATCGACCTGCGCTCCAAGACCGGCGGTCGTGGGCGCTTCCTCGCCCGCCACGACCACTACGACGTGCTGCCCGCCAACCTGGTCGACTCGGTCGCCGCGCCGGCGCGCCACGGCTGACCGATAGCGTCGTCACCCATGGCGCCCCTCGATCTCTCGAAGCTGAGCCCGCAGGACGCGGCCGTCGCATTCCGCTCCTATCCACGGCGCTATCGCGAAGCCTTGGCGGTGGACACCGACGATGAGGATGTCGAGGAGCTGGCCCACCGCCTCGGTCCGGACGGTCGCTCCGCGATCCACGTCCTCTCCGACGTGACCCGCACCTGGGTGGTGCTGCGCGATGCGCTTCGTCGCCTCGTCGTCGACGAACGCCCCCTGCTGCACCCGGCAGTCACCGATCGGTCCCAGCGCGCGTGGGACACCGACCCGCCGGAGTCGCTCGACGATGCCCTGGCCCTGCTCACCGACGAGGCCGAGACCTTCGCCGGTGAGATCGAGCGGGTGGCCACCGGCGACTGGACCCGCGCCGGCGACGTCGCCGGTGGTGGCGAGGTCACCGCGCTCGATGTGGTGCGCGACGGCGTGCAGGTCGGCCACGACGGGCTCGACGGCGTGAGCGAGGCGCTCGCCTCGGTTCGCTAGGCGAGCGCTACGAGCTGGAGCCGGCGTCGAGGTCGGACCAGTCCTCGGGGTTGTCCTCGACGAACCACTCGACCACGCCGCCGTCGACGCCGTCGACCAGCACGAGGCCGCGTTTGTCGGGCGGGTCCTCGGCCGAATAGACGAGGATCCGCCACGTCGGTCGGCTCAACAGGCCCCGCCAGCCCATCTGGGCCGACGCGTGGCCCACGGGGAAGCCCACCTGACGCGTCGCCACCACGAGTGCATCACGCTCGTCGACGGCCAGGTTCCAGCCCGTGACGAAGCTGTAGATGCCGATGAGCGTCAGGCCGATGGCGGCGGCCAGGAAGCCGCCGTTGATGAGTACCGCGTCGTCGGCGGCGGTGAGCCACAGCACGAGGCAGAACGCGGCGATGATCCAATAGAGGACTGCGGGGATGCGCCGGCGGTTGTTGTTCGGGAAGAGGTAGGGACCGACGTAGCCGTGCGCCTGCAGATCGTCGGGCAGCGCGTCGCGGATGTCGTCGGGGGACAACGGTTCGGTGGGGTTCGCCGGCTGGTCGTCGTCAGGGTGCTCGTCAGGCATGCCGCGGGCGACGGTAGTGCCGGGCGGGCGGGACCCGCACGTCTGGCCACCGGATCCGATCCGGAGCGGGTACACGATTTCCGAGCGCTGCCGGGCTTTCTCGATCGTTTCCTCAGCAGAGCACCAGCAAGCACCTGAGGAAGTTCGTGAGGAAACCGCGGTACACCGGCCGGGCGACGAGGTCCGCACGCAGGCGCAGGTCAGGCGGGCCAGTGGGCGTGCAGCTTCTCCCAGGTGACGCCCAGCGGCTCCGGGAGCACCCGGGTCTCGGCCACCGCGGTCATGAAGTTGGTGTCGCCACTCCAGCGCGGCAACACGTGCACGTGTAGGTGGTCGGGCACACCCGCGCCGGCCGCGGCGCCGAGGTTGAGCCCGACGTTCACCCCCTCACAGCCGTAGGCCGCCTTGAGTGCGACGACGGCGTCGCGGACCTCGACCCACAGCTCCGCCATCTCGGCCGGCTCGAGGTCTTCGAGTTGCGCCACCGCCCGGTTGGGCACCACGAGCAGGTGCCCGTTGTTGTAGGGGTAGGCGTTGAGCAACGCCGAGGCGAGCGCGCCCTCGATGCACGACATAGGTCTCGGCGTCCGAGCCGCCCGCCGCGAGGATGCGCTCGAACAACGATCCGTGCTCGTCGGTGCCGAGGGCCGCGTCGCCGGACACCACCGACGTGATGTAGTCGCTGCGCCAGCCGGCCCAGAGGTGGTCGATGCCCGCCACGGTGCTCCCTGTCAGACGTGCGACAGCACGTCGGCCGCGAGCCGCGAGACGAAGTCGTCGACCGTCACGCCGCGTTCGACATCGCCACCTCGGGGGTTGACGCCCACCGTGCCGTGCTCGACGTCGTCGTCGCCGACGACCAGCACGTAGGGCAGCTTCTCGAGCTTGGCCTTGCGGATGCGTCCGCCGAGCGGCTCGTTGGCGTCGACGTAGTCGGCACGGAACCCTTCGGCGCGCAGCCGATCGACCAGGCGGTGGGCGTAGGTGTCGTGGTCGTCGCGCACGGGCAGCACGCGCACCTGCACCGGCGCGAGCCAGGCGGGAAACGCCCCTGCGTAGTGCTCGACCAGCACGGCGAAGAACCGCTCGACCGAGCCGAACAGCGCCCGGTGGATCATGATCGGCGTGTGCCGCTCGTTGTCGGCGCCCACGTACTCCAACCCGAAGCGCTGCGGGAGCTGGAAGTCGAGCTGCACCGTCGAGATCTGCCACGTGCGGCCGATGGCGTCTTTCGCCTGCACGCTGATCTTCGGGCCGTAGAACGCTCCCCCGCCCTCGTCGAGCACCAGCTCGAGGTCGAGGGTGGCCGCCGCCTGGCGCAGCGCCTCGGTGGCTTCGTCCCACTCGGCGTCGCTGCCGACTGCCTTCTCCTCGGGCTTGGTCGACAGCTCGAGGTAGAACTCGTCGAGGCCGTAGTCGCGCAACAGCCCGAGCACGAACTCGAGCGCGCCGGCGATCTCGCTGAGCATCTGCTCTTTGGTGCAGAAGATGTGGGCGTCGTCTTGGGTGAAGCCCCGGGCCCGGGTGAGGCCGTGCACCACACCGGACTTCTCGTAGCGGTAGACCGTGCCGAACTCGAAGAGCCGCAGCGGCAGCTCGCGATAACTGCGCAGATGGCTCTTGTAGATCAGGATGTGGAACGGGCAGTTCATCGGCTTGAGGTAGTAGTCGGTGCCCGCGTCCATCTCCATGCCCGGGTACATGCCCTCGGCGTACCAGTCGAGATGGCCCGACTGCTCGAAGAGGTTCGCCTTGGTGATGTGGGGCGAGTAGACGAACTCGTAGCCCGCCTGCTCGTGGCGGGTGCGGCTGTAGTCCTCCATGAGGCGGCGCACCACGCCACCCTTGGGATGGAACACGGCCAGGCCCGAGCCGATCTCGTCGGGGAACGAGAACAGGTCGAGCTCGACGCCGAGCTTGCGGTGATCGCGCTTCTCGGCCTCCTCGAGTCGGTGGAGGTGTTCGGCGAGCGCCTTGTCGGTGTCCCAGGCCGTGCCGTAGATGCGCTGGAGCATCGGCCCGTTCTCGTCGCCCCGCCAGTAGGCACCGGCCACCTTGGTGAGCTTGAAGTGCCCGAGGCGACCCGTGTCGGGCACGTGCGGTCCGCGGCACAGGTCGATGAACCGAGGCGGGTTCTCGTAGGTGCGCACCAGGCCCGTCTCGGTGGCCGACATCGGGTCGTCGGCGGCGCCCTTGATGATCTCGCACTTGTACTTGTGGTCGCGGAACAGCTCGAGGGCATCGCCCTCGGGGATCTCGTCGCGGATGAACGGCTGGCGCTCCGCGATGATCTCGCGCATGCGCGCCTCGATGCGGTCGAGGTCGTCGGAGCTGAACGTGCCGCCGTCGGGCAGCTCGAAGTCGTAGTAGAAGCCGTTCTCGATCGGTGGCCCGATGGCGAAGGTGGCCCCGGGGAACAGGTCGAGCACCGCCTGGGCGAGCACGTGGGCGGTGGAGTGGCGGATCGTGTAGAGCCCGCGGTCGCTCGTCTCGGTGACGATCGAGACGGTGTCGCCGTCGGCGAGGGGCCATACCAGGTCGCGTTCGACGCCGTTGACCTCGGCGATCACCGCGGCCTTGGCCAGACGCTTGCCGATCGTCGCTGCGAGATCACCCGCGGTCGACCCGGCGGGCAGGGGCTTCGGAGAACCGTCAGGCAGCGTGATCGTGATCTGGTCGGCCATAGACGGCGGAGCCTACCTGGACCTCTCCGTCGGCTCCGACGCCATTGCCGCCCTGGCGGGCCACCTTGCCGGTCTCGGTCGGAACATCCTCGCTCTTCTTGGTGGCGTAGGTGTCGACGTAGTCCTGGCCGGAGAGCTCGCGGATCTCGAACATCACCTCGTCGGTGATCTGGCGCAGCACCAGCCGGTCGTCGGCGCGATCGCGATAGCGGTCGACCGAGATCGGCCGGCCGATGCGCACGCGCATCATCCGGAACGGCCGCGGCATCGACGCATCGGGAGGCTGGACCTCGAGGGTGCCCTGCAGGCCGACGGGGAAGATGGGCACGCCGGTGCGCAACGCGAGCCGTGCCACGCCGGTGTGGCCCCGGTGCAGCAGGCCGTCGCGGGAGCGAGTGCCTTCGGGGTAGATGCCGAAGAACTCGCCGGCGTGCAGCACCTTGGCCGCGGCGTCGAGCGCGGCCTGGGCCGCCGATCCGCCGGAACGGTCGATCGGGATCATGCCGAGGGCGGGGAAGATGTACTTGGTCTTCCAGCTGTCCATGTACTCGGCCTTGCCCACATAGGTGATGCGCCGAGGGAGCGAGGCGGCCAGCACGAAGTGGTCGATGACCGAGAGGTGGTTGGGAGCGAAGATGGCCCCACCGGTGGCCGGCACCCGATCGAGCCCGTCGACCTCGATGCGCCAGAGGAAGCGGAAGCAAGGGTCCATCACCGCACGGGCGATGGAGTAGAGCTGCCCGACCTCACGTGCCATGAACGGAGTCTGTCACCTGAACGCCCGCCCGTCACCGGATAGGCCGGAACAGGGTCAGAGGGTGACGCCGAGCAGGGCGGCGGCGGAGGTGACCGCCTCACCCCGGGCAACCGCGCCGTCGATGGCGGCCACGGCCGTGGGCGTGTCGAGGTCGGCGTCGAGTGCCGTCCGCACCTCGGCGAGCGCCTGCTCGCTGTCGATCGCCCCGACGGCCTGCGACGCCGCCGACCAGCGGTCGAGCCGGTCGGCCGAGTGGGGCATGAGGGAGTCGTCCCACTCCCAACTGTCGCGATAGTGGTGCGACACGATGCCGAGCCGGATGGCGCGAGGGTCGAACGACTTGAGCAGATCGCTCACGAAGACGAGGTTGCCGAGTGATTTCGACATCTTCTCGCCGTCCATCCGCACCATCGCCTGGTGCATCCAGTGGCGCACGAACACCTGGCCGGTGGCCGCCTCGGATTGGGCGGCCTCGCACTCGTGATGCGGGAAGATCAGGTCGGCACCACCGCCGTGCAGGTCGATGGTGGTGTCGAGCTCGCGCAGCGCCAGCGCCGAGCACTCGATGTGCCAGCCCGGCCGTCCGGGCCCCCACAGCGACTCCCAGGCCGGCTCGTCGTCGGCCGACGGTTGCCAGAGGACGAAGTCGAGCGGGTCGCGCTTGTTGGGGTCGTCGGGATTGCCGCCTCGCTCCGCCGCCAGCACCAGCATCTCGTCTCGAGACAGGTGGCTCACCTGGCCGAACCGCTCGAACGAGCTCACGTCGAAATAGACCGAGCCGCCGCTCTGATAGGCGTGACCACGGTCGAGCACCATGCCGATGAAGCCGCGAATGTCGGCGATGGCAGACGTGGCGCGGGGCTCGCTCCATGCCTCGATGACGTCGAGGGCGATCATGTCGGCGTCGAACCGCGCCATCTCGGCGGCAGCCAGGTCGAGGTAGTGCACCCCGAGTTGGCGCGCCTTGCGCAGGATGTCGTCGTCGACATCGGTGACGTTGCGCACGCACCTCGTCTCGTGGCCGCGGTCGCGGAAGCGACGCTGCAGCACGTCGTAGGTGACGTAGACGGCGGCGTGCCCGACGTGGGTGGCGTCGTACGGCGTGATGCCGCACGTGTACATGGTGACGACCTCGCCCGGCTCGAACGGGACGATCTCCCGCCGGGCCGTGTCGTAGAGGTACATCGGTTCGGCCGCATTCGACGCTCCGCGGCTCGACGCCCCCGTGCTCGGTTCCCCCGTGCTCGACATCGGACGCAGGCTACCGGGTCACGTGCTCAGCTCCGCCGGTCAGGTCAGTGATCGGTGGTGATCCCCGTGAACCGCACGGCTGCCCGGGTCTTGTAGCGGATGTTGAGCTGGAGCAACACGGCCGCGAACGCCTCGATGGGCGCCGCGTTCGACAGCTCGCCGGCGTCGAGCGGCCGCAGGTCGGGGATCTTCGAGACGATGTCGATGGTGGCCTCGGTTGCTGCGGGGTGATCGGAGCAGATCAACACGTCGCTCTCGACGGGGCCGCTCAGGTCGCCGAGCTCCTTTGCCGGCACGTGGTGCAGGGCGGCGGCGACCCGGGAGCGGGGCACGGCGGCCTGCACCGACGCCGCGACCGAGCCGCGGGGCGGCACCAAGGGCTGGAACTCGTGGCCCACCTTGGCCAGGGCGTTGGCCATCGAGATGACGACCTTGCCTTGGAGCTGGGTGGCCACGGACTTGGCGGTGGTGGCGGCCGCGTCCCAGGGCGTGGCGATGACGACGACCTCGGCATGAGCCGCGCCCTCGTTGTCGGCCGCCTCGATGGCCAGACCGTGGCCTTCCCATCGCTGGAGGAGGCTGTCGCGCACTTCCATGGCGCGGTACTTCGACCGCGACCCCACGACGACGTCGAATCCGACAGATGCCAAGCGAGCGGCCAGACCGCTTCCCGCCGGGCCGGTTGCTCCCAGAATCCCGATTTGCACGTCGGGAATCCTAGGCCATCGCGCCCGAGGTGACCCACTGCGCACCGGCGGTAACGTGCTCGAACCGTCTGGGGTCGGAGGGGCTCATGGGGCTACTCGAGGGCAAGCGCGTGCTGATCACGGGAGTGCTGACAGAAGCGTCGCTCGCCTTCGGCGTGGCCGAGCTCGCGCAACGGGAGGGCGCCGAGGTGATCCTGACCGGTGTGGGCAAGGTGATGAAGCACACCGAGCGCGCCGCACGGAAGTTGCCCGTCGAGCCGGCCGTGATCGAGTTCGACGTGAGCGACCCGGCCCATGTCGGCCTGGTGCGGGAGCAGGTCGAGGCCCGCTGGGGACATCTCGACGGCGCGCTGCACGCCATCGGCTTCGCCCCGCCCGTCTGTCTCGGCGGCACGTTCATGGAAGCCGGGTGGGACGACGTAGCGGTGGCGGTCAACGTGTCGGCCTACTCGCTCAAAGCGCTCGCCGAGGCCACGGCCCCGTTGATGACCGGCGGCGGCTCGATCGTGGGACTCGACTTCGATGCCACGGTCGCCTGGCCCGCGTACGACTGGATGGGAGTGGCCAAGGCCGCCCTCGAGTCGACCTCCCGCTACCTGGCCCGCTACCTGGGTCCGCAGGGCGTGCGGGTCAACTTGGTGGCCGCCGGTCCCATCAAGACGGTGGCCGCCCGGTCGATCCCCGGGTTCTCGCAGTTCGAAGACGTGTGGTCACAGCGAGCACCGCTCGGGTGGAACGTCAAGGACAGCGAGGCGGTGTCGAAGGCCTGTGTCGCCCTGCTGTCGGACTGGTTCCCCATGACCACCGGCGAGATGGTGCACGTCGATGGTGGCTACCACGCCGTCGGCGCGTGACCGACGCCCAACCGCGCGGTCGTCAGCCGTACCAGCCATTGGTGTCGGCGATGACGTGCGCGCTGCCCACGTTGTTGTAGACGCTCACCTTGAGTTGCGTTCCCACCTTCGCAGTCACGGCATTGGGGATCGTGAAGCCAGGCTTCCAGTTGAGGCTCGACGCAACCGGCCGTGCAGCACCCCGCGGCCAGACCGTCAGATACGACGAAGCGGTCGTGCCGGTGACGGTGACGTTGAGCAGCACGGCTACTGCTCGCGCCGGCACCCCCCCTGTGTCGCCGACGACGACGTCGCGCGCTGTTGCGCCGGGCCAAGGTGTCGAATGGGCGCCGACCGGCGAACCAGGCCGAGAGTCCTGGATGCGGGTGGGCCCCAACGGGTGGAACGGTGAACCGCTGCCCTCCCGGAAGTAGCCGACGACATCCATCACCACCTCGGCATCGCCGTTGTTGTTGTAGACGTCGACCCGACCATCGGTGCCGACCTTCACGGTCACCGCGTTCGGGATGGTGTTCCCCGGCTTCCAGTTGAGGCTCGAAGCGAGCGGTTGGGTCGTGCCCGTCGGCCAGACCGACAGATAAGACGACGCGGTGGTGCCGGTGACGGTGGTGTTCAGCACCACCGCATCGGCATCTGCCGGTACGCCACCAACACCGGCAACCTGCACCGAGCGCTTGGTGCCCGTTCCCCAAGGTGTGCCGTACGGGCCGACCTGCGAGCCAAGCCGGGAATCCTGTACCCGGGCCGGGGTCAGCGGGGTGAATCCAGCGCCGCTGGCCGATCGGTAGTAGCCGACGACGTCGATGATCACGTGGGCCTCGCCGTTGTTGTTGAACACGTTGATCTCACCGCTCTCGCCCACCTTGACCGTGACCGCGTTCGGGATGGTCCAACCCGGCTGCCAGTTGAGGCTGGACGCGAGCGGCCGGTCCTCCCCCGCCGGCCAGAGCGTGAGGAAGGACGAGGCGGTCGTGCCGGTGACGGTGACGTTGAGCGCCACCGCCTCGGCATCGTCCGGAACCCCGGCTACGCCTGCGACGGTGACCGGTCGGGCCACACCGCCAGACCACGGTGTGCCGTATGGCCCCTCTTGCGATGATGCACGAGAGTCCTGGACACGGACCGGCTCAATCGGTGTGAACAGTGTTCCCTCGGTGACGCGCACCTCGAGCTCGCGTTCGAGGCTCTCGCGGCCCGAACCATCGGTGACCGAGAGCTGCACGCGGTAGAGGCCCGGCACAGAACCATCGAGGATGGGCGTCCAGGTGTCGGCGCCGTCGAGCGCCCACGTGCTCGGTGGAGGTGCGGAGGTGACCCGCCAACGAGGCACCATCGCATCGCCATCTGCGTCGCAGCTGGCCGTGCCGTCGAGCTCGACCGGGCCTGGGGGAACCGCCATCGGTCCACCGGGGTCGGCCGCGGGCACGCTGCCGCCGCCCGCGGCACGGAGTGTCACTCGTCGCTCGCGACCAAGGGCGAGGGTGGCCCCGCCCGGCAGAGGCACCAGTCCGCAGGCGCCGTCGGCCGCGGCGGGCGTGAAGCCGAGGCCGGCGAGCGTCACCGCCGGCTCGCCGTTGTCGACCAGCAGCTCTACCTGGCCCGACTGGCGTCGCAGGGCCAACGTGCCCGGCTCGCCGACCTCGATCAGGGCGGTGCCGCCGTACGAGATGGTGGTGGCGTCCTCGGCGTAGGCGGTGCGCAGCGTGCCGTCGCTGTGCGTGTCGATCACCACGAGTGAGCCGTCGGTGGTGATGTCGGCCACGCCCGTTGCGGTGGCGGGCACGGTGATCGAGCCCGAGCCGGCTGGGCGACGCAGCGCTACGACCCGTCGGTCGGCACCGGGGTCGTCAGCCACCAGTCCCGCCCCGTCGATCACCATGAGCTCATCGATGCTGGGCTCGACCGACGACGCCGGCGTGGGAAGGATCACCGAGAGGGCGGCGGCCGACGACCCCTGCACGCTCAATCGCAGCACGTCGTGCTGCGCGAGCTGCTTGCCCTCGACCTCGTGGAACCCGGTGTCGACCTGTCTGGCCGGGTTGCCCGCAGCGAAGGCCATGCCCACGGTGACCCGCGCGTTCGGGCGACTCCACGTGGCTCCCGTGTCGGTCTCGGCGAAGGCTCCACCACTCGCCACATAGCTCTCTGAGGGGAGCGGGCTCACCGGGAGCAGGCCACGCAGCAATGCCGGCATCGCCGGATACTCGGGGCGCACCCCGTCAGCGCCTCCCCCGTTGCCATGTAGCGGCCACGTGAAGGTGCGTTCCTCGGGAGAAGTCACGTCGTCGGCGATCACGCTGTAGCTGTCGTCGACGAAGAGGAAGCGGCGGCGCACATCTGCCGCCGCACCGTTGCCGTAGGAGCTGGTGACCGTGGACGCGTCGACGAAGCTGGAGTCGAGCGTGTCGTCGAGATGGGCCTCACCGTCGATCGGCGTGGGTCGACCGGGGTAGGTACGCCAGTCGGCGGTGATCGACTGTTGCACCGCGGACCTGGTCAGCGGATCAGTGGGCGACTCGCCAGGCTGTCCGATGGGATCGACGAGGATCATGTTGTGATCGCTCGGCTTGTTCATCACCCAGTGCTCGGACCACGGGAAGTTGACGTAGCCCGGGTCGAGCATCAGACGCTCGCCGTATGCGTAGAGCTCGTAGGCACCAGGGTCGGGCTGGTCGTGCGCAGCGCTGTAGGCCTCACCTCGACCGTCGCGCAATCGCCCGAACTCGCGGGCCGCTTCATGTTCGGCCTGCACCAGCATCACCCGACCCTGCTCGCCCCAGTCGCTGCGGAACACGGCGTTGCCGCCCTCGGGATAGAAGCGCGTCGGTGAGCCGCCCGGCGCTACCGGCACGACCGAATCGTCGAAGGTGACGATCTGATCTGCGGTCATGTCGATGGAGGCGTCGCTGTCGTAGGTGTTCGTGCCGTTGACCCACCGCCAGTAGAGGTGAGCGGCCCCGGGGAAGTCGGCCGGGAACCCCCCGAACCAGAACCCGAGCCCGACGTTGCTGTCGTCGAAGTTGCCGACGCTGCCGTCTGGGGTCGAGGTATCGAGCATCCACCGCTGCATGGCGTGGAACTGCGGATGGCGCCACAGGCTCGGAAGCGTGAGTCCCTCGGCGGTCGTCCACGCCGCCCCACCGATCAGTTCGTCCCACGCACGCAGGAAGGGCATCAGGTTGATGGCGGCGAACCGCCAGTACTGCGGCGCCTCCCCGTAGCCGCCATCGGCCGTTCCGTAGGTGTGACGCTGCACCAGATCGACGCGATCGAGGGCGAAGTCGAGCCAGTATCGAGGCGTGTAGAGCTTGGCGTCCTGCCCGGCCAGCGGCTCGTACTCCGCCAGGGCGAGCGCAGCCGT
This sequence comes from uncultured Iamiaceae bacterium, assembly GCA_963706425.1. Taxonomy (GTDB): domain Bacteria; phylum Actinomycetota; class Acidimicrobiia; order Acidimicrobiales; family Acidimicrobilacustridaceae; genus CAVPMN01. The sequence goes on along the minus strand of CAVPMN010000003.1, from coordinate 119,029 downwards.
GCCGATCGACGCAGCGCCTTTCGAGCGATGGTTGTTCACCAGGTAGCGCGAACCGAGCGCGACATTGCCGGGATAGTCGTCCGGATAGCGGTAGTGCCCGTAGAACTCCGACGTGAGAGTCGCCAGGTTGGCAACGATCTGATCCTCGGTGGCGCCGAAGTCGTAGCCGCCCCCCTTGAGGGTGTCGTACGCGATCGCCAGCTGTGCCAGCTCATGGCTGGTGTTGATGTCTCGATCGATGTTCTCCTTGATGCGACTTTGCGTGCACATGAAGAGCAGGTAGTCGCGCACGAGGTCACCGAGCGCCTGACGATCGGACGCAGACGGTTGCACGACGGTCTGGGTCGCTGCGTCCCACATGCGATCGATGGTGTAGAGGAACGACGCGTTCTTCGCCGCCTTGGCCTTCGCCCCCTCACGGTCGCGCTGCTCCCGTTGCAGGCAGTCCGCCTGGTCGGCTGCGTCGGGGGCCGGCGCGTCGACGACCCGACTCTGGAGCGACTCGACCATCGACCGGTAGGGCTCGCGGGCGACCCGGTCACGGATGATCGGAAGGTCGGCCTGGCGCATCAGGATGCGGGGCCGCTCGAGGTCGACCGCCTCGAGCCCCGGGATCACCGCCGCGCCAGCGTGCCGCGCCGCGAGGGCTACCGGAAGCAGCGACGCCACGATCGCCGCAACGAGCAGGGTCATGGGCCATCGAGCTCTCACCGCTCGGGTGCCTCCAGGTAGTCGGGGTTGGCCACCCGCAGCTTCTCGACCACGCTGGCGAACACGGCCGCGCGGACCTCGGCCATGCGGTCGTCGAGCACTCCCGCCCGGATGGCGGCGCCCAGCTCTTCGTCAGAGGTGAACCCCAGAGACTCGAGTCGCAACTGGTGCTCGGCTGCGGCCTGATCGGCACCGGCGAGCTCCCGCTCGACGGTGGCCAGCACGCGGATGGCGACGCGGGTGTGGAACTGGACGCGTCCCTCCGTGGCCGCCAGCACGTCGCGTTCGAGGAACTCTCGGACCGCCTCGATCAGCTCGGAGGCAGTGGGGCGATCGTGTGGGGCACTCATGGCAGCAGCCTCAACACGTCGTACTCGTTCTCGCACACCCGCCGCCCGATGGCGGCCAGCTCGACCGAACGGCTCGCCCCACTCAGGTGGGTCGACGCCTGGAGCATGCAGATCACTCCCCAGCGCAGCGTGCCCATCACCTGCCACCAGCGCAGCGCGTCACGATCGACGGAACCGCCACCGGCGTTCTCGTAGGCCTCGACCAGCTCGTCGATGCTGCCGAGCCCGGCGACGTCACCCGCCCCGCCGAAGCGCCAGGCGCGCACCGTGAACCACCCCAGGTCGGCCAACGGATCACCGAGGTGGGCCAGCTCCCAGTCGAGCACCGCGACCAGACCCGACCGGTCGACCAGCAGGTTGCCCAGGCGGAAGTCGCCGTGGACGACGCCCGGCTGCCGCGGTGCGGGCCGGTTCGACTCGAGCCAACGGAAGGCGATCTCGAACGCCGGGTGCGGCTCGCCCAGCACGTCGAAGAGGCCCAACAGCTCGGTCAGCTGATCCTGCGCCCGCAGCCCCGGCGCCTCGTCGACCGCGATGGCGTGGATCTCGGCCAGGGCCCGGCCGCCCTGGGCCACCAGCCGGTGGCGAGCCTCGGCATAGTCGTCGTCGCGCAGGATGCGACGGGCGATGGTCTCACCCTCGATCCGCTCGACCACCACGAACGGGGCGCCGATCACGCCCGGATCGTCGGAGGCGGTGACCACCTCGGCCACCGGCACTCCTGCGCGCCGCGCCGCTCCCAACAGCCGGGCCTCGGCCTCCATCGAGAAGCCGCCGGCGACCGGGCCGCTGCGGACACGCTGGAGGATCAGGGGGCGATCGTCCAGATCGAAGGCGAAGGTCTCTCGGGACGCTCCCCCGGACAGCCGCACGAGGTGATCGACCCGACCGCCGAGATGCGCCGCCAGCCCGGCGCGCAGTGCTTCGTCCTTGGAGGCCGCCACGTCAGCAGTGCCGCGCAACCGTGGGATAGGGGTTCACCGGCCGGCCATAGCCGCCCACGTGGATCTCGAAGTGCAGATGCGTGCCGGTGCCCTTGGCGTCACCGGTGTCACCCACGGTGCCCACGACCGTGCCCGCCGGAAGCCGGCCCGACGCGCCCGAGTAGGAGTCGAGATGGGCGCCGTAGTACCAGTTGCCGTCGTCGCCCTCGAGCCGGAAGGTCAGCCCGCCGATGCCACCGGTCTTGGTCTGGACGACACCGGACACCGGCGTCACGACCGGCGTGCCTCGCGGCGACATGATGTCGACCCCCTGATGGGCGCGCCCTCCCGGTCGCGAGGCGCCCCACGAGTCGACGAACGATCGGGCGCCCTGCACCGGGCAGATCCATCCACCGCCGCCTGGCGGACTCGGCTGGGTGGCAGGCGGGGCGGTAGCGGTCGGGCTGCTCGGCACGGGCGCCGCAGTGGCCGGCGCAGAGCCCGTGCCGCCGGTGGCGGCGGGCACGGTTGTCGGAGCTGCGGCCGCGGCGACGGCGGCGGCCCGGCGCGCGGCCTCGGCCGTCGCCCGTCGTTCGGCCTCGATGCGCTCCGCCTCCTCTGCCTCGAGCCTCGCCAGCTCACGATCGAGCTGCTCCCGTTGCTCCTGCAGCGCATCGAGGGCGTCGGCCTGCTCGGCCTGGCGGTCGGCCAGATCGGCGGCGGAGCGGTCGAGACGCGCCGACACGGCGCGGTACTCGTCGATGGCGTCGGTGTCGCTCTGCGTCACGATGCTGGCGAGGGCGCGAGCCCGCTCGTGCTCGTTGACGTCGAGCCCGATCACCAGGTCGGTCTGTTGATCGGCGCTCGTGTAGCGCTCGAGGGCCAGATGGCGCACCCGCTCACGCAGCGCGCCCAACTCCGTATCGGCGGCCCGACGCTCGGCATCGAGTCGGCTGATCTCGTCGTCGAGCCCGCCGAGCTCGGTCTCCAGCCGGTTGATCTCGGCGGCCGCCCGGTCGGCGCGCCGCCGGGCCTCCGACAGTCCGGGGGTGCCCTCTTGGGCCGCAACGGAGGGGCCCGCCACCACCGCCGCCAGCACCAGGAACACGGCGAGCGGGACGACGAGCAGCGGCGCTGACAGGGCACGGCGCACGGCGGCAGAGCCTACCCGTCCGGTGGCTGCTGTGGCTCGTGCCACCCCTGTGGAGGATGGGACTGTTGAGATGTATGGGGCTGATCGGCTTGCTGGGGCTGCTGTTGGCCGTGTGCGGTCGGCCGTGGGGAGCCCTGACCCCGCACCCGGTCGGACTCGTCGAGGATGTCGCCGACCAACTCCTCGATGAGGTCTTCCAGCGTGACGATGCCAGCGGTGGCGCCGTCCTCGTCGCGCACCAGGGCGAAGTGCACCCGGGCCTGACGCATACCGAGCAACAGCTCCTCGAGGGGTCGCGTGGTGGGGGCGAGCAACATGCGCCGCACCAGTCGGGGCGGCACGGTCTCGCCGGCGGCACTGGGCGGCAGCGTGAGCAGATCCTTGGCGTGGATGAACCCGCGCACGTCGTCGAGGTCGCGACCCACCACCGGTAGACGGGAGTGGCCGCTGGCCAGCACCAACTGCTCCACCTCGCGGACGGTTGCGCTACGGCGCACGTAGGCCACCTGCTCGCGCGGCACCATCACCGAAGCGGCGTCGGTGCCGCCGAACTCGAGCACGCCGGCCATCAGGTCGGCGGCGAAGTCCTCGATGACGCCCTCCTCGCGCGAGACCGCGAGCATCATCGCCAGCTCCTCGGCCGTATGGGCGACCGAGAGCTCGTCGGTGACCCGCACGCCGAACAAGCGCAGGCCGCCGTTCGCGATGGCGGTGAGCACCTTCACCACCGGACCGAACACGAAGAGGTAGATGCGGTCGAGCGTGATGAGCCTCATCAGGGCCCGTTCCGGCGCGACGATGGCGATGTTCTTCGGCACCATCTCGCCGATCACGAGATGGAGGAAGACCACGATCGACAGCGCGATCACGAAGGCCACGGAATGCGCCAACGCCTCGGACGCGCCCACTGCCTCGAACAGCGGCACGAGGAGCTGAGCCACGGCGGGCTCGGCAACGGCACCCAGACCCAGCGAGGCGATCGTGATGCCGAGCTGTGCGCCACCCAGCTCGCGGTTGAGATCGGCGATCGCCGCCAACGACCGGATGAGCGCGGCGGTCGCCCGTCTCGGCCAACTCGTCGAGCTTGGTGCGTCGCGAGCCCACGACGGCGAACTCGAACGCGACGAAGAAGCCGTTGGCGAGCAGGAGGGCGATGGCCAGGAGGAACACCAGCGGGTTCACGGCGCGCCGACCTCATGGGGAGGAGCGGTCACGGCGACCTCGGCGACCCGTCGCCGATCCATGGCGGCCACCCGGAAGGTCCACCCCTCCCACTCGAAGCGGGCACCAGCGTCGGGGAGGTGACCGAGTTGATCGAGCACGAAACCGGCCAGCGTGTCGAAAGGGCCCTCGGGGAGCCTGACCCCGACCGCTTCGAGGACCTCGTCACGATGGAGGGTGCCGGGCAGGACCACCTCACCCCCGGCCGCCCCGTGGGTCAGCTGCGGGGTGATGGCGTCGTACTCGTCGTCGATCTCGCCGACGATCTCCTCGACGAGGTCTTCGAGCGTGACGATGCCTGCCGTGCCGCCGTACTCGTCGACCACCACCGCGAGGTGCTGCCGACTCGCCCGCATGTCGAACATGACGTCTTCGAGGTCGCGGGTCTCGGGCACGACGAGTGCCTCCCCCATCAGCTGCGCCAGCGGGGTGGTCACGCGCTCTTCGTGGGGTATCGAGTGCGCCGCCCGCACGTGCACGACCCCGCGCACGTCGTCGAGATCGGCTCCGAACACCGGGAACCTCGAATGACCCGACGCCCGCGAGGCGGCCACGAGGTCGGCGACGGTGTCGTCGATGCCGAGGGCGCGCACCGCAGTGCGCGGCACGAGGGCGTCGGCTGCGGTCTTCGTGCCGAACCGGATCGAGCGGGCCAGCAAGGTCGAGGCCGATCCCGCCAGCGTGCCCTGCTGCTCCGATGCGGCGGCCAGCATGCCGAACTCCGCCAGGGTGCGCACCTGCGACAGCTCGTCACGAGGCTCCATGCCCAGGCGGCGCACCGTCCAGTTCGCGGCTGCGTTGAGGAGGCGGATGAGCGGCCCGAAGGCAGTGCCATAGAGCTGTAGGAACGGCGACAACGCGCGCGTCGTGCCGTCAGGATGCGCGATCGCCAGACCTTTCGGCATCAGCTCGCCGAGGACCATCTGGGCGACCGTGGCCAGGATCAGCCCCACAGTGAGCGCGACGCCCGTGATGGCGGTCTCGCTCACGAACGGTTCGAGAACCGGGGTGAGCAGCTCGGCGATGACCGGCTCGGCCAGGAAGCCGACGACCAGAGAGGTCACGGTGATGCCCAGCTGTGCGCCGGCCAGGTGGAACGACAGGTGTCGCAGCAACCCACGTGCGATCTTCGCCCGCCGGCTGCCCTCCTCTGCTTGGCGGTCGATGCGGCTGCGATCGACGGCGACCAGCGCGAACTCGGCCGCGACGAACACTCCATTGGCCGCGATCAGCAGGCAGACGGCCAGCAGGCCGAGGGCGATCTCTATCGGTGGCTCCGCGATCTCGTGCCGGGTCGGCCTCAGCGTAGTGGTCGAGTTGGCATCGCCAAGGTGCTTCGACACACTAACGAGGTGACGACCACGGGCCCGGCGGCGACTGACGAACCCGTCGTCACGGCGTCCGCCGGCGGGCTGGGCGACACGCTCGCGTCCGACACCTCCTCGGCCACAGGACGGCCCTCCGAGCCGATCGGCGTGGTCGCCCGCTATCCGGCGCCACGCACAGGCATCGACCCTGACCGGTCGAAGGGCTGGATCCGGCGAGTGCTGCCCGTGGTGCTGGCGCACCGCTTGGTGCTGTCGGTCTCACTGGTGATGGCCCTCGTCGCCCTGCTGGTGCAGATCGCTGCGCCCGCCGTGACCGCCGAGGCGATCGACAAGGCCCTCATCGACCAGACGGAGCCACTCGGTCGCTACGTGGTGATCCTCATCGGCCTCGGACTCGCACGCGGCGTGCTGGCCTACGGCTATCGCTTCGGGCTCTACAAAGTGGCCTATCGCATCGAGACCGATCTGCGGTCGATCGTCTACCGCCACCTCACTCGGCTCTCGTTCTCCTTCTACGACCGGGTGCAATCGGGTCAGCTGATCAGTCGGGCGAACAGCGACATCCGCTCGGTGCAGATGTTCCTGGCGTTCGCCCCGCTCATCTCGCTGTCGGTGCTGTCGTTCCTGCTCGCCCTGGTGGTGATGCTGACGATCAGCGTGCCGCTGACGGTCGCCGCAATCGTGTGCCTGCCCGGCGTCTACGTGCTCGGCGTGCTGCTGCGCCAGAAGGTGTTCCCGCTGTCGTGGATCGTGCAGGCCCGCACGGCCGACCTGGCCACGATCGTCGACGAGAACGTCAACGGCGTGCGAGTCGTCAAGTCGTTCGCCGCCGAGCGGCGCCAGATCGACCAACTGGCTCGATCGGCCAAGCGACTCCAGTGGGCCAACCTGGCCACCGTCGACGCCCGGGCGCGCTACACGCCCTTCATGGAGAACCTGCCCCGGTTCGGGCTGGTGATCGTGCTGCTCTACGGCGGCTGGCTGGTCATCGACGGCCAGATCCAACTCGGTGCCCTGGTTGCGTTCAACGCCTACATCCTCATGATGCAGACACCGTTCCGCCTGCTCGGCTTCTTCCTCATGCTCCAGCAACGGGCGGCCGCGTCGGCCGAGCGCATCTACGAGATGCTCGACGAGCGGCCCGAGATCGTCGATCGGCCCGACGCCACCGATCTGCTCGATCCCGTCGGGCGCATCGAGTTCAGGGACGTTCGCTTCGGCTACGGCGGCGGTGGCGAGCGCGACCACGAGGGCAAAGCCGCCACGCCCGAAGGCCCCGACGTGCTCGACGGGTTCTCGCTCACCGTCGAGCCCGGCGAGACGGTGGCCCTGGTCGGGCGCACGGGCAGTGGCAAGTCGACCGTCGCCCGGCTGCTCCCCCGCTTCTACGACGTGCGCGACGGTGCCGTGCTGGTCGACGGGCACGACGTGCGCGACCTCACCCTGGTGTCGCTGCGCTCACACATCGGCCTGGTGCTCGACGAGCCGTTCCTGTTCTCGACCTCGGTGCGCGACAACATCGCCTACGGCCGACCCGACGCATCGCTCGACGACGTGGTGGCCGCGTCGCGCGCCGCGCAGGCCCACGACTTCATCGAGGCCCTGCCCGATGGTTACGACAGCGTCATCGGTGAGCGGGGCTACACGCTTTCTGGTGGCCAGCGCCAGCGCATCGCCATCGCCCGCACCCTGCTGGTGAACCCCACCATGCTGGTGCTCGACGACGCCACCTCGGCCATCGACGTCCGCATCGAGTCGAAGATCCACGACGCCCTGGCCACCCTGCTCGACTCGCGCACCACCGTCGTCATCGCCCACCGACTCTCGACCATCAGCCTCGCCGACCGGGTGGCGCTGCTGGAATCCGGGCGGGTGGTCGCCAGCGGCACCCACGCCGAGCTCATGGCCACCGAGCCCCGCTACGTCGAGGTGCTCGCGCATCTGGCCGACGACACGCCCACTGACGAACTGGCCGACGAGCTCCCGGCGCCGTCGGGCGACCCCATGGGGCCGGGCTGATGGGCTGGGGACCACCACCAGGGTCGCCGCTGGCCGGGCCGAGCGGTGCGCAGAGCTCGGCTGCGGCCGGCCTGCCGTTCGCGGGCATCCCCGAGGAGCTCCAGCGCCGTGTCGAGGAGATCCTCGACACCGAGCCCGAGCATCCGCTCGAGTCGATCCCCTTCACCCAGGTGGCGGGCGACGCCGAACGCGAACCCTTCCAGCTGCGCTCGTTCCTCGGCCGCCACCGCGGCGCCATGCTGGTCGCGTTCGCGCTCGTCGTGGTCGAGACGCTCGCCCTCCAGGCCGGTCCGCTGCTCACCCAGATCGGCATCGACCACGGCATCAGCGACGGCGACTTCACCGTCGTGGTCGCGGTGTCGATCGCCTACTTCGCCTCGATCCTCGTCAGCGTGGTCGCCAGCACGCTGCGCATCCGCTACACCGGCCGCCTCGGCGAGAAGCTGCTCTACGAGCTGCGCGTGCGGGTGTTCTCACACTTCCAGCGACTCTCGCTCGACTTCTTCACCGGCGAGAAGGCCGGCCGGCTGATGACGCGCATGACGAGCGACGTCGACGCCATGACCATGCTGTTCCAGGACGGGCTCGTGAACCTGGCCGTGCAGGCGCTCACGCTGGTCGTGATCTCGGTGGTGCTGTTCACCATGAGCCCCACGCTGGCCCTCATCACGGTCGGCCTCATCGTCCCGATCATGCTCGTGATGACGCTGTGGTTCCGGCGAGCCAGCGACCGGGGGTATTCGCTGGTTCGCGACAAGATCGCCGAGGTGCTCTCCGATCTGCAGGAGAGCTTGTCGGGTGTGCGCATCATCACCGCGCACAACCGGCGGGCCCACAACGTCATCCACCACGACAACGTCGTGGGCGAGCATCTCGACGCCAACACCTACACCGCGCGGGTGGGGGCCATCTACGGACCGGGCACCGAGGCCGTGGGCATCGTCGGCCAGGCGCTGATCCTCGGCATCGGTGGCTGGATGGTGCTGAACGACAACCTCACGCTCGGCGAGCTCACCGCGTTCGTGCTCTACCTCACCGCCTTCTTCGCACCGATCCAGCAGCTCGTACAGCTCTACAACACCTATCAGCAGGGTCAGGCCGCCGTCGCCAAGCTGCGCGACCTGCTGGGCACATCCCCGTCGGTGGCCGAGGAGCCCGACGCGGAGACGCTGCCCCCGATATCGGGCGAGGTGCGGCTCGACCACGTCACGTTCCGATACGCGCCCGACACCAAGCCGGTGCTCGACGACGTGTCGATCCACATCGCGCCAGGCGAGACGTTCGCACTGGTCGGCCCCACCGGTGCCGGCAAGTCGACCATCGCCAAGTTGGTCACCCGCTTCTACGACCCCGAGGAGGGCCGGGTCTCGATCGACGGGCACGACCTCCGCTCGGTCACGTTCGAGTCGCTGCGCCGACAGCTCGGCGTGGTGCCCCAGGAGCCGTTCCTGTTCCACGGAACGATTCGCGACAACGTGGCCTTCGCCCGACCCGACGCCTCCGACGACGAGATCCTCGCCGCCTGCCGGCTGGTGGGCATCGACGATCTGCTCGATCGATTGCCTGGCGGGCTCGACGCCCCGGTGCACGAACGCGGCGCCTCGCTGTCGTCGGGTGAGCGTCAGCTGCTGGCCCTCGCCCGGGCCTTTCTCGCCCGGCCGCGGGTGCTGGTGCTCGACGAGGCCACGTCGAACCTCGACCTCAAGTCGGAGGCCAAGATCGAGCGGGCGCTCGACGTGTTGCTGGAGGGCCGCACCGCCATCGTCATCGCCCATCGGCTGGCCACCGCGATGCGCGCCGACCGCATCGCCGTGGTCGACCACGGCGGCATCGTCGAGCTCGGCACCCACGACGAGCTGGTCGCCCAGCAGGGCCGCTACGCGGCCATGTACGACACCTGGATCAGCCACACCACCCCGACCGGCTGCTCGACCGCTCGTCCCTCCCCAACCTGCGTCTCTTCGTGCCGGATTCCGCGACTCAGGTACGCCAGGTTGCGAGGAGAGGTCAGCGGGCGCGGGCGGTGAAGCGGCCCGAGCGCTCGTCGCGCTCGAGCACCAGGTCGACACCGAGGCACGACGAGAGCGCCTCGGCGGTGAGCCGCTCGTCGAGCGGACCGCAGGTGTGCACCCGACCGCCACGTAGCAGCAGCACATGGGTGAAGTGCGGGGGGATCTCCTCGACGTGATGGGTCACCAGCACGGTGGGCGGCGTGGTGCCGTCGGCGGCCAACTCGTCGAGGCTGGCGACCAGCTGCTCGCGACCGGGCAGGTCGAGGCCGGCGGTGGGCTCGTCGAGCAGCACCAGCCCGGGGTCGTTCATGAGCGTGCGGGCGAGCAGCACCCGCTGACGTTCGCCCGACGACAGCGTGCCGAAGGCCCGCTCGACGGCGAAGCCCACTCCGAGTCGGTCGAGTAGCTCGTCGGCCCGCAACCGGTCGGCATCGCCGTAGTCGTGCCACCACGGCTCGAGCGCACCATGGCGGGCGGTCATCACCACCTCCCGACCAGTGAGCCGTGGCCTCAGCTGGTCGGCCAGCCCGGCGCTCGCCAATCCGATGCGCTCGCGCAACCGGCGCACATCGGTGCGACCCAGCTGCTCCCCCAGCACCTCGACTCGCCCCTCGCTCGGATGCAGCCACAGCGAGCAGATGCGGATCAGCGACGTCTTGCCCGAGCCGTTGGCGCCCAGCACCACCCACCGCTCGCCGGGGCGCACCCTCCAGTCGATGTCGTCGAGGATGCGCCGGCCGTCACGCACCAAGGCCACGCCGTCGAGCACCAGCGGATCGGTCACACCACCGCCTTCACCAGCACCGCGATGGCCGCCACCGCGGACAAGGTGAGCACCGATCGGCGCGCCACCTCGCCGTCGACGTGCTTCGCCACCCAACCCGAGGCCATGAAGCCCAGCACCGTGCCGGGCATGAGCACGGCCGCGTCGACCAGCTCGCGCACCCCCACCTGTCCGGCGAGGACGAGAAAGGTCAGCGACACCGTGCACGACGACAGGAAGTAGCGCGACAAGCTGGCTCGCAGGAACGGACCCGACTCGTTCTGGAAGACGAGCGCGATCGGCGGGCCACCTGCGCCCACAGTCGACTGCATGAAACCCGACAAGGAGCCGGCGCCGAACAACACGGGCCGGCTGGGGCGCGGATGCAGCCCCGACACCGACAGCCCGATGGCGAACAGGATGAGCACGCCGAAGAGCACCCCGAGGGTGTCGTCGCTCGCCGCCACGCTGAGCACGGTGACGCCGATGAGGGCGCCGGGCACCTGTCCGATGATCGGCCACTTCACCGGCGCCCAGTGATGGGCGCCCGGATCGCGCCGCATCACCAGAAGGTTGAGCACCAGGGCGGCGAGGATCAGGGGCGCCGGCACGAACGTGGGGTCGAGCAGGGCCAGCACCGGCGCGGCCATGAGGGCCGCACCGAAGCCGACCGCGCCCTGCACGGCGGCGCCGACACCCATGACGAGTGCGGCGAGGACGAACACCCCGATGGTCAAGGGGCACGAGTGTGCCACGCCCGCACCGGCCGTCCTGGCTTCTCGTCGGGCGACACGGCCAGCGTGTCGCCGTGCGGGCCCGGACGCGACCGGGCCCCGCCGAAGCGGGGCCCGATGCAACCTCAGATGTGGGGGAAGGTCAGCCGGTGAACCGCGGCGTACCCGTGCCCGACACCGCCGTGGTGGTGGGAGCGGCGGTGGTGGTCGTGGTGGGCGGAGCGGTGATCACCGGAGCCGTCGTGGTGGTCGGGTCGACACCACCCTCGACGGTGGTGGCGGCGACCTCGTTGACCGCATCGGGCTGGAGCCCGCAGTTCATGCCGAACTCGACGGTGCCGAGCGAGTCGGTGTTGACCGACACACCCAGGGACACCGTCGCCGACCTGGTAGAGGATGTTGGTGATCGGCTCCTCCGATGACCGCAGTGACGTCGCCGCCGATGGTGAGCTCGGGGTAGTCGATCGGGCTGGCGGTGATGTCGATGGTCGCCTCGGGCGGGTTGAGCACGAACGACTCAGGCGATGCCGCGCCGGTGTTGAGGATCTCGTAGGTCTGGTTCTTCACCGTGATGGCGGTGATGCCAGCCGTCACGGCCGCGTCGATGGTGCTCTGCTCGAGGATGGTCGAGAAGCCGAACGAGGCCGCTGCGGTCTCCCCTGGGGCCATGGTGGCCGGGACGTCGGGCGTGATCACGGCGTTGAGGCTGATCGAGGTGGCACCGGTGCCACCGACCACGCCGAGCAGGTTGATGACGCCCTGCGAGCCGCCGTCGGCCGGGTTGCCGCCGATGGTGCCGGGAAGCACGGAATCGTCACCGATGCAGGTCATCACGAAGGTCACGTCGGTCGGCCCGGCTTGCGCGGGCGCCATGAACCCGACCAGACCTGCGGTGACACCCAGAGCGGCGACCGCCGCCAGTGGCTTACGAACTCGCATGCTTCTCCTCCCCCGAAGAGGTTGTGCGGGCCCCTGCTGGGCCCGGTTGGAAACCGGAAGGAGGGTAGTTTGACATACGGCACACGGGCAAGCGTGACCTCACACGTATGCGCAGGTCAGCGGGGGTCGACCACCGGGTCAGCCCGCCGAATCGACGCTCGCCACCAGGGCCAGCAGCCTGGGTCGGCTCTCGTCGATCTCGTCGGCGAGCAGGTGCTCGACGACGCTGCCCCCGAAGCCGCCGCCGTAGTGCAGCCGCATCTCGAGCCGACTGCCCGAGGGGGTCGGGCTCACGGTGGCGTCGAGCACCCACGGCGAGTGCTGGCGACCATCGAGCTCGCGTCGCTCGAAGCGCACGTGCTGTGGGGCGTCGAGGGCCGTGCGCACCATGCGCAGCCGCTTCGAGCGGGCCAGCGGCCCGATGCGGCCCCGCAGCTCGACCGCCCACGCCGGCCCCACGTCGCCGGGGTCGGCCTCGGTGCGCTCGGCTCTCGGCACGATCGAGAGCCAGCCCGGGTAGGCGCCGAGATCGTCCACCTGCGCGAACAGCACCTGCGGTGAGCAGGGTGCGTCGAGCTCGGCGGTGAGGTCCACGAGGTTCATTGTGCCCCGTCGGCCCCTGTGCCGAGCACCTCCACCGACGCTGGGTCGATCCGCAGCCGTATCGGCTCGCCGGGGGCGGGCATCGCGCGGTCGGCGCCCAGCGCAACCACCACGTGCGCCTCCTCTCCCACCCGCACGTGGATCACGACGGTGTCGCCGGCGAAACGATGCCCGTCGACCCGACCGGCGACCGGACCGACCTCGTCGAGGTGCACGCCCCAGGGCCGCACGAGGATGGTGACCGGACCCTCCACCTCGGCCGTCGCTGCGGTCGTGGCGATGCTCATCCAGCCGGTGTCGAGATGGCCATCGACCGCGTGGGCCGCGAACACGTTGTCGAACCCGAGGAAGCGGGCGACCCACGGATCACGCGGCGCAGCCCACACCTCGCGAGGGGTGCCGGCCCGCACGACCGCGCCTTCGCGCAGCACCACCAGTTGATCGGCCAGGCTCAGCGCCTCTCCCTGATCGTGGGTGACGTAGACCACGCCGATGTCGAGGGCGGCGAAGAGCTCCTCCAGATCGAGCACGAGGCGCTCACGCAACGCCCGATCGAGCGCACCCAGCGGCTCGTCGAGCATCAACACGCTCGGTGCCGGCGCGATGGCGCGAGCCAAGGCCACCCGTTGGCGCTCGCCCCCCGACAGCGACGACACGGCACGCGTCTCGAAGCCGGACAGGCCGACGAGCTCCAGCACCTCGGCGACCCGAGCGCGACGCGCAGGCGAGCGATCGCCCCGCATCCGCAACCCGAACCCCACGTTGCCGGCCACGTCGAGATGTGGGAACAGGGCGTAGTCCTGGAACATCATGCCCAGCCCACGCTGATGGGGCGCCACGTCGTCCAGGTCGCGGCCGTCGAGCACCACCCGGCCGCCGCTGGTCTCCTGGAGGCCGGCGACGGCGCGCAGCAGGGTGGTCTTGCCCGACCCGGATGGCCCGAGCACCGCGGTCACCTCGCGCGTCGCCACCGAGAACGAGACACCGTCGACCACCCGTTGCCCGTCGAGATCGACGACCAGATCGTGGATCTCGAGCATCAGAACTCGCCCACCCGTCCGACCCGGAAGCGCTCGACCAGCACCATCACCAGAACGGTGAGGGCCATGAGGATGGTCGACAACGCCATCGCCTGGCCGAAGTTGAGCGGGCCCGGCTGGCCGAGGAAGCGGTAGATCGCGATGGGGACGGTGGGCCAGTCGGCCCGAGCCAGGAAGATCGTCGCCCCGAACTCGCCGAGTGACACCGCGAACGCGAACCCGGCCGCCACGAGCACGGCTCTGGCCACGATCGGCAGGTCGACCTCGCGCCACACACGGGCGGGGCCGGCACCGAGCAGTGAAGCCGCGTCGCGCAACGCAGGGTCGATCGAGCGCAAGGTCGGCACCATGGTGCGCACCACGAGGGGGATGGCCACGAGCGCGTGGGCGATCGGCACGAGCACCAACGAGCCGCGTAGGTCGAGCGGTGGCTCGTCGAGCGCGATGAGGAACCCGAAGCCGACGGTGGCGGCCGAGGTACCGAGTGGGATCATGAGGGCCACGTCGATCCAGCGGGCGCTGCGACCGAGCGATGTCGAGCCGGCGATCAGCGTCGCGGCGATGCCGCCGACCACCAGGGCGATGACCGTCGATGCCGTGGCGAAGACCAGCGAGTTGCGGATGGCCTCGACCGGCGCCACGAACAGCGTGCTGCCGCGTCGTGACGCGTCGAGGGCGTCGTAGAAACCGAGGCCCCATCCGTCCGGTGTCGAGAACGACCGCAGGGCGAGCACGACCAACGGCGCCCCGAGGAGCAGAGCGACCAGGGCCAGGTTGGCCCCGAGGAACAGCCGTTGGGGCCAACCCTTGACCGCTAGGGCGGTCTCGTCAGCCGGTCGCAGGCTCTGGGCCACCGCCCGACGCTCCTGCAGTCGGCCGTAGACCACGAGCACCCCGACCACCGCGAGCAGTTGCACAAGGGCGAGGACCGCAGCGGTGTCGAGGTTCAACAACCGCGCGGTCTGCGTGTAGATCTCGACCTCGAGCGTGCGATGACTCGGCCCGCCGAGCAGCAGCACCACGCCGAAGCTGGTGAAGGTGAAGAGGAAGACGATCGACGCTGCGGCCGCGACCGCCGGCTGCAACAGCGGCCAGGTGGTCCGGCGAAAGGCCTGCCACCGACTCGCCCCGAGGAGCCGGGCGGCCTCCTCGAGTTGCGGGTCGAGGTGCGACCACAGCCCACCCACCGTGCGCACCACGACCGCGAAGTTGAAGAACACGTGCGCCAACAGGATCGCCCACACGGACGCACTGAGGTCGAGACCGAGTGGACTGCGTGGTCCGAGCAGCCCGAGGAACGCCGAACCGACCACCACCGTGGGCAACACGAACGGGACGATCAGGGCGGCCCACACCAGACGTTTCCCGGCGAAGCGATAGCGGGCGAAGCAATAGGCCGTGGGCAAGGCGAGGGCGACCGTCAGCAGGGTCGACACCGTCGCCTGCCACAACGTGAACCACGCCACGCCCCAAAGCGATCGGTCGGACAGCACGTCGGCGAACGCGCCCAGCTCCCATCCACCGTCGGGCCGCAGGCCCCGCAGCACGATCGTGCCGAAGGGATAGAGGAAGAAGACCGCGAGGAACGCGATCGGCACGACCGCCATGGCGGCCCGGCCGATGCGACGCCCGCTCACGATCCGAACAGGCGTGTCCACTCCTCGAGCCACGCGTCGCGGTTCTCGGCCACCACGTCCGCAGGGAGCAGGAGTGGGTCATCGACGACGACGGAGTACTTCGTGAAGACCTCCGGCACCTCGGCGCTGCCGTTCACCGGATAGACGTACATCTGCAGCGGCATGTCCTCCTGGAACGGCGCCGACAGCATGAAGTCGATGACCTTCTCGGCCGCCTCACGATCGTCGGTGCCGGCGAGGATGCCGGCGAACTCGATCTGTCGATAGCACGACTCGGGGATCACCCCGGTGGGCGCATCCTCGGGCGCGACGGTCGGATCGGTGACCTCCACCGGCGGGCTCGACGCGTAGCTGACCACCAGCGGCCGATCGCCCTGGCCGCTGCCGCCCGAGAACACGTCCTGGTAGGCCTGCTCCCAACCGTCGGTGACGGTCACCCCGTTGTCGCGCAGCGCCTCCCAGTAGTCGAGCCAACCGTCGCCGAACTCGGCCTGGGTGGCCAACATGAACGCCAGGCCGGGCGTCGACGTGGACGGGTTCTGCACGACGAGCAGATCGCGATAGTCGGGCTCGGCGAGCTGAGCCAACGAGGTGGGCACGGCCAGACCGGTCTCACGGAAGTACTCGCGGTCGTAGTTGAGGCAGACGTCGCCGACGTCGATGGGCGTGACCCGGGCCTCGGGATCGAGCTGGTAGGACGGATCGACATCGGCCAGCACCGGTGATGCGTACTCCTCGAAGAGCTCCTCGTCGAGGGCGCGATCGAGCAGGTTGTTGTCGAGGCCGAACAGCACATCGCCCTCGGGATTGCCCTTGGTGAGGATGGCCTTGTTGACCACCTCGACCGCGTCGCCGCCGGCGACCAGCTCGATGCGGATGTTGGTGTCGCGCTCGAAGTCGGCGAGCAGGTCCTCGCTCACCGCGAAGGAATCGTGGGTGAGCACCCGAACGGTGACGGTCTCGTCAGCCGTGAACCCCCCGTCCGTGGCGTCATCGCCGTCGTTGGGGCCGGGCTCGCCACAGGCGGCGGTGGTCACCACCACGACGAGCAGCGCCGCCACCGCCCACCATCTTGACCCGGGGGTGCGGGGTGTCGGACGACGGCTCATGGCGTTTCCTCCTGGTCGATCAGATCGAAGTGCGTGCCTCGCCCACCGGGCACCACGGCCAGCAGCACGCCGCCGGCCACCGACACCGAGGCACGGGTGTCGACGAGCTCGTTGCTGACCCCTCTGGTCGAGCCGGGCAGCAGCGTCTCGCCGGCCAGCGGGTAGAGCAGGCCCTCAGTGGTGATGCCCGTGGCCGGGGCGAGGGCGGGCAGCAGGCTCACCAGATCGCCCGGGTGCCCGACGAGATCGAGCTGGTCGCGCACCACGTGCACTCGCGCCCGACCGTGGCGGGCCTCGATGGTGGCGCCGGAGAACTCGGACGAGGCGAGCACCAACGTGTTCGCGAGCAGGTGGTCGAGCCGACCACCGCCGCCGCCCACGACGACCACGTGCCCCGCGCCGAGCTCGAGGGCCCGCCGCAGCGCCAGTCCGAGGTCGGTCTGGTCCTTGGCGATCGGATGTCGCTCGACGATCGCGCCCTGCTGCTCGGCGACCGCCAGCCCCTTCGCGCCGACCGAGTCGAGGTCACCTACGACGTAGTCAACCCGCCAGCCGACCGCTTGGGCGTGGTCGAGACCCGAGTCCGCGGCGATCACCAGGCTGTCCGCAGGCAACCCCGTCACGGCCGCTGCGCCCGGCGGCTCGCCGCCCGTGAACACCACGACGGTCGGCCGCTCGGCCTGGTGCTCACTTCGATCGCCCATCTCGCTGCCCTTCCGGCGGGAAGGGTTCCCGCCAACCAGAACACGAGTGATTCGATCCGAGCCTCCCTGCGCCGGCATGATCCGGATCAGGTTCGAACGGTCGGAGGGGAATCAGCCCTCCCTCTCAGTCCGGCTTCCCGGACTCCCGTGTTCTGTCGATCAGCGTAGCGCCAAGGGTGCCGCTCAAGGGCACCGCTGTGGCGATCAACCGACGACGGCGGCCTCGAACCCCCGAATGGGCTCGCCCTGGTGGTCGAGGAACCACCGGTAGGTGCGGGCGATGCCGTCGCGCAGCTCGGTGCTGGCCTGCCAACCGAGCGCGTGCAGCCGCGAGACGTCGAGCACCTTGCGCGGCGTGCCGTCGGGCTTGCTCGTGTCGAAGCGCAGCTCGGCTTCCGGATAGACGATGTCGCGCACCATCTCGGCCAGCTCTCGGATGGTGACGTCGATGCCGGTGCCGACGTTGATCGGGCCGGGGTCTTCGTAGTTGGCCATGAGGAAGAGGCAGGCGTCGGCCAGGTCGTCGACATGGAGGAACTCGCGCCGCGGAGTGCCCGTGCCCCAGATCTCGACACCGTCGTCGCCTCGGGCGCGGGCGTCGTAGAACTTGCGGATGAGCGCAGGCAGCACGTGGCTCGACTCGAGGTCGAAGTTGTCGCCGGGCCCATAGAGGTTGGTGGGCATGGCCGAGATGAAGTTGCAGCCGTATTGGGCGCGATACGCGTCGCAGAGCTTGATGCCGGTGATCTTGGCCAGCGCGTAGGACTCGTTGGTCGGTTCGAGCGGACCGGTGAGCAGCTCGTCCTCGGTGATGGGCTGGTGGGCCAGCCGCGGGTAGATGCAGGAGCTACCGAGATAGAGCAGCTTGCTGGTGTCGAACAAGTGCGCCGCGTGCACCACCGTGGCGTGGATCATCATGTTGTCGTAGAGGAACTCGGCCGGACGGGTGGAGTTGGCCATGATGCCGCCCACGGTGCCGGCCACGAGGAAGACGTAGTCGGGCCGGTTGGCGCGGAACCAGTAGTTGACGGCCGCCTGATCGCGCAGGTCGAGCTGCTCGCGGCTGGCGAACACGAGGTTGTCGTAGCCCTCGGCCTGCAGCTTGCGGACGATGGCCGAGCCGACCAGTCCTCGATGGCCGGCCACGAAGATGCGGGCGTCGGGTGCGATATCGGTCGTCACAGACGGTCCCTTTCGCAGGAGCGGACTCAACAAGGCTACCGCCGAGGTGCCGTGCCATGGCCCCAAGCCCCCGCCATGCCAAGATTCCGCACCGTGAGTCGCCCCCGGTTCGTGGTCGTGAGCATGATGGCGATGCTCGTCACGTTGGGAGCGGCGTGCGGCGACGACTCGGATCCGTCGGCCGCAGACGGCACCAGCGTGCAGCAGTTGGACGTGCGCGTGGTCACCACCCATCCCCACGACCAGGGCGCCTACACCCAGGGCCTCGAGGCCGACGGTGTCGATCGCTACATCGAGAGCACCGGTCGTTACGGGCGCTCGCAGCTGCGACGCGTGGAGCTCACGACAGGCGCCGTCGTCCAGCAGCACGACCTGGACAGCGAGGAGTTCGCCGAAGGAGTCACGCGGATCGACGACCGCCTGATCCAGCTGACCTGGCGCGAAGGCGTCGCCCACATCTACGACGCCACGACCTTCGAGCCCACCGGCACCTTCACCTACGACACCGAGGGATGGGGGCTCTGCTTCGACGGTGATCGCCTGGTCATGAGCGACGGCACCGACACGCTCTTCTTCCGTGATCCCGACACGTTCGAGATCGAGGGTGAAGTTGCGGTGCGGCTCGAAGGCGCTCCGGTCGAGCGGCTGAACGAGCTCGAGTGCGTCGACGGCACCGTCTACGCCAACATCTACCGCACCGATCGCATCGTGCAGATCGACCCGGCGACAGGCGCCGTCCTGGCCGAGGTCGACGCGTCGGGCCTGCTCTCGGCCGACGACGCTGCCGGAGCCGACGTGCTGAACGGCATCGCCTGGGTTCCCGAGCGCCAGGTGTTCCTGCTCACCGGCAAGCTCTGGCCGACGCTCTTCGAGGTCACGTTCGAGCCGGCGCCCTGACGTCGCTACCCTCCGGACCATGCGTCGCAACTTGTTCGCTGACGAGCACGACCTGTTCCGCCAGTCGTTCCGATCGTTCGTCGACAAGGAGATGGCACCGCACCACCTCGATTGGGAGCGGGCCGGCGTGGTGCCGCGCGAACTGTTCCTCGCGGCCGGCGAGCACGGGTTCCTGTGCATGGCCGCACCCGAGGAGCTCGGCGGCGGGGGTGTCTCCGACTTCCGCTACAACCTGATCATCAGCGAGGAGATCCAGCGGGCGGGGGTGGCCGGCAGCGGACTCGGCATCACGCTGCACAACGACATCTGCCTGCCCTACTTCCTCTCGTTGACCAACGACGAACAGCAGGCACGGTGGATACCGGGCATGTGCTCCGGAGAGCTCATCACCGCGGTCGCCATGACCGAGCCCACGATCGGCTCTGATCTGGCGTCCATGCGCACCACCGCGCGGCGCGACGGCGACACCTACGTGGTCTCGGGGTCGAAGACGTTCATCACCAACGGCATCAACGCCGACCTGGTGATCACCGCGGTCAAGACCGACCCGAGCGAGCGACACAAGGGCATGAGCCTGATGGTGCTCGAACGGGGCATGTCCGGCTTCGAACGCGGCCGCAACCTCGACAAGGTCGGGTTGCACGCCCAGGACACCGCGGAGCTCTTCTTCAACGACGTGGCGGTTCCCGTCGACAACCTGCTCGGTCGCGAGGGGGGCGGCTTCCTCCATCTCGTCCAGAACCTCCCTCAGGAGCGCCTGTCGATCGCCATGGCCGGTGTCGCCGCGGCTCGCCAAGCACTCAACTGGACGCTCGACTACGCGAAGGAGCGCGAGGCGTTCGGCCAACCCATCGGCTCGTTCCAGAACAGCCGCTTCCGCCTCGCCGAGATGCAGACCGAGATCGATGTGGCCGAGGTGTTCGTCGACCGCTGCGTCGAGGCGCTCAACGCCGGCGAGCTCACCGCCGAGGAGGCCGCCGAGGCCAAGTGGTGGTGCACCGAGTTGCAGAAGCGGGTGGTCGACACCTGCGTGCAACTGCACGGGGGCTACGGCTACATGCTGGAGTACCCGATCGCCCGAGCGTTCGTCGACGCCCGCATCCAGACGATCTATGGCGGCACCACCGAGATCATGAAGGAGATCATCGGTCGTTCGATGGGTGTTTGACCCGTCGAACGAGTGAAGCCAGCCCGCGGGCCCACGAGCGTCGGCGATGAGATCGCGTGAGCTGTATGGCTCCGCCGTCCCCACCGGCTTCGCAGTACGATCGCGTCATGTTCTTGGCCGCTGCGCTGTCGTTCGCGCTCACGTTGGCGTTGCTGCCCATCGTGATCGCCATCCTGCGCCGCGTCGACGCGTACGACGTGCCGAGCGAGCGTTCCTCGCATCACGAACGCACACTTCGAGGCGGCGGCATCGCCGTGGCCATCGGTGCCATCGCCGGTGTGATGCTCGGCGGCTGGAACGACGCCACATCGCTCACCACCCTGCTCGTCGCCGTGGCGATCCTGGCCGTGGTCGGCCTGGTCGACGACCTCCGCACCCTCGAGGTGTTCCCCCGGCTGGGCGCGCAGCTGCTCGGCGCCCTGCTCTGCCTGCCGTGGCTCCTGCGCTATCTGTCGGTGCCCTGGGGGGCGCGTGTGGTGCTCGCGGTCGTGGCCGTCGTGTGGGTGATGGGCTACGTCAACGCGTTCAACTTCATGGACGGCATCAACGGCATCTCGGCGCTCTACACGATCGTCACCGGTGCGGCGTTCGTCGTGGTGGGCACGATCGAGGACGTACCGCTCGTCAGCCTCTCGGGCGCGGTCGTGGCCGCCGCCGCCCTCGCGTTCCTGCCGTTCAACTTCCCGAAGGCTCACGTGTTCCTCGGGGACGCGGGCAGCTACTTCCTCGGCGGCTGGATCGCCTTCACGATCCTCGGGATGCTGGTGAGCGACGTACCTCCCGAAGCCGCCCTCGCACCGGCGTTCGTCTACCTGGCCGACACCAGCTTCACCCTCGGCCGACGCATCGCGCGGGGCGCCAACTGGTGGGAGTCGCACCACGAGCACGTCTACCAGCGGCTCATCGACCGCGGTTGGTCGCACGGCGCCGTCGCGTTCCTGGTCGTCGGGTTCTCGACGGCCTGCGTCGCCCTCTCCCTCGTGAGCCTCACCCCCTCGCTCGCCGGCCGGGTGGTCGCCGATCTGGCCATCGTGGCCGTGCTGGCCGGCTACCTCTGGCTGCCCACGCTGCTGGCCCGCCCCCGCTCGGGTCGCCTGGGCCGGCTGGGCAGCCCCGGCCGCAAGGGCAGTCACGGGGCCGAGCGCGCCTCCTCCGGACCGATGTCGGTGCCCGACGGCACCACGTCGTGAGCCGTGCGCATCCTGATCGTCACCCACTACTTCCCGCCGGAGATCGGAGCACCACAAGCCCGGCTGAGCTCACTGGCGCGCGCCTGGGCAGCTGACGGCGACGTCGTCACGGTGCTCACCGGCATGCCCAACCACCCGACCGGTGTCGTGCCGCCCGAGTATCGAGGGCGGCTGCGCGTCGAGGAGCTGGTCGATGGCCATCGGGTCGTGCGCACGTGGCTCTACGCCACGCCCAACGAAGGCATCGTCCGCAAGACGCTCGGCCACCTGAGCTTCATGGTTTCAGGGCCCCTGCTCGGAGGCCGACGGGTCGGGCCGGCCGACGTGGTGGTGGTCTCGTCACCCACCTTCTTCTCGATCTTCTCGGCCTGGTGGCTGGCCCGCCGCCGCCGAGCCCGGCTGGTGATCGACGTACGCGACCTCTGGCCGGCGATCTTCGTCGAGTTGGGCGTGCTCACGAACCGCGCGGTCATCCGCATCCTCGAGCGGATCGAGCTGGCGCTCTACGCGGCCGCCGACTCGATCGTGGTGGTGAGCGAAGGCTTCCGCGACGACCTGGTGCGCCGAGGTGTGCCGGGCGCGAAGGTGCACACCATTCGCAACGGCGTCGACCTCGAGCGCTTTGGCGGTGGTCGCGACGACGCCACCGTTTCGCGCATCCGCGACGAGCTCGGCGTGGGCACCCACGAGACCTTCGTCCTCTACCTCGGCACCCACGGCCTGTCCCAGGGCCTCGACAACGTGCTCGAGGCCGCCCACAAGCTCGCCGGCGAGCCGATCCGTTTCGTGCTCGTCGGCGAGGGGGCGCTGAAGGCCAGCCTCGTCTCGCGCGCTCGACGAGCTCGGCCTCACCAACGTGACGTTCTCGTCGGCCGTCCCCCACGACGCCGTGCCCGACCTCCTCTCCGCCGCCGACCTCTGCCTGGTCACGCTCCGCGACGTGCCGCTGTTCTCCACGTTCATCCCGTCGAAGATGTTCGAGTACCTCGGCGCGGGCCGGGCGGTCGTCGGCGCGCTGCGAGGCGAGTCCGCCGACCTGCTACGCGACGCGGGTGGTCTGGTGGTGCCACCCGACGATCCTGCGGCGCTGGCCGAAGCCATCCGCTCGGTCGCGGGCGACACCCGCCGGCGTCAGGAGATGGAACGCGTGGGCCGGGCGCACGCCGAGGCCGAGTTCGGGCGCGCGCCGCTGGCCCGCCGCTACCGCCGCATCCTGCTCGACCTCCTCCGACCCCAGGCCTCGCGTTGACCGACGAACCGACGACAGTGCTCGTCACCGGCGGCAGCGGGTTCCTCGGCCGTCGTGTCCTGCCCTTGCTGGTGGCGCGCGGTGGGCGCGTGACCGCACTCGCTCGCAGCGCGGCAGCCGCCGACGTGGTGACCACCCTCGGAGCCGAGCCGATACCCGGCGATCTCGACGACCCGACCACCGTCGACCGGGCCTTCGCGTCGGCGGGTGCCCATGCGTTGGTCAACATCGCGTCGATGGGGTTCGGCCATGCACCGACCATCGTCGCCGCCGCCGAGGAGCACGGGCTGCGGCGCGGCGATCTTCGTCTCGACCACGTCGATCTACACCAACCTCCCGTCACCCTCCCGGACCACCCGGCTCGCCGCCGAGGAACTGGTCGTGGCCAGCAGCCTCGACTGGACGATCGTGCGCCCCACGATGATCTACGGTCGCCCCGACGACCGGAACATGGCCCGTCTGCTGGGGCTGCTCCGCCGGACGCCGGCACTCCCGCTGCCCGGCGGAGGGCGAGGCCTGCAGCAGCCGGTCCACGTCGACGACCTGGCTCGCGCCATCACAGCCGCGCTCGACCGCCCCGCGACGATCGGGCGGGCGTATGACCTCGCAGGCCCCACGGCGCACACCTTGCGCCAGATCGTCGTCGACGCCGGCGCGGCAGTGGGTCGCGAACCGGTCGTCGTCCCCGTGCCCCTGCGACCCACGATCGCCGCGGCCCGCCTCTACGAACGGGCATCGAAGCGCCCGCGGATCAGCTCCGAGCAGATCGCCAGGCTCGCCGAGGACAAGGCGGTCGACATCGACCGGGCCCGCGCCGATCTCGATTTCGACCCCCGGGAGTTCGCCGAGGGCATCCGCGCCGAAGCACACATGATGCGAGGCGCCTGATGTGCGGATGGGCGGGCATCTTCGGGGAGGCCGTGGGCGACGACCGCCTGCGGGTCGCGGGCGATGCCGTCGCCACGCGCGGTCCCGACGACGCCGGCGTCCATCAGCTCACGGGGCCGATGCCAGGCGGCCTCACGCACCGCCGGCTGTCGATCATCGACCTCTCCCACCACGGTGCCCAACCGATGGTCGACGACGAAGCGGGCATCGCGCTCGCGTACAACGGCGAGATCTACAACTCGCCGGCCCTGCGCGACGAACTGCACTCCCTCGGGATGGCCTTCCGATCCCACAGCGACACCGAGGTCCTCCTCCGGGGCTGGCAGGCCTGGGGCGATCAGGTGCTCGAACGCATCGAAGGCATCTTCTCGTTCGCCCTGGTCGACGAGGGGCGCGGGCGGGTCCTGCTGGCGCGCGACCGACTCGGGGTGAAGCCCCTCTACTGGGGACTCGATGGTGACACCTTGGTCGCCGGTTCGACGCCTCGTGCGCTGCTGGCGTTGCGACCCTCGCTCGGTGATCAGCTCGACCATCTTGCGCTGGGCCAGTATCTCTCGCTGCTGTGGATCCCTCATCCCCGCACGCCGTGGGCGCGCATCCACAAGCTCGAGCCCGGCCGCTCCCTCTCGTTCGAGTCGGGCAAGGTCTCCGTGTCGACCTACTGGTCGGCCCCGCCGGTCATCGCCAGTCGCGGCGCGGCGGCGCTCGACCCGACGGGCTTGGCCGACGGTGTGTGCGCGGCGACCCGCGCGCAACTGCTCTCGGATGTTCCCGTCGGCATGCTGTTCTCCGGCGGCCTCGACTCGACCCTGCTGCTGTCGTGCATGGTGCGCGACCACGACGGGGACGACCCGCCGGTGGCTGCGCTCACCGCGGGCTACGACGCCGCCAGCCAACAACTCGAGATGGTGCCCGACGACCTCGAGTTCGCCCGGCAGGTGGCCCGATCCGACGGCCGCGTCGACCTCACCGAAGTCGAGATCAGCGGCGAGCCCCGACGAGCGCTCGACGCGCTCACCGCACTCGCCCCACATTTCGACGACCCGGTGGCCGACCCGGCGGCGCTCACCCTGTGGCACCTGTGTCGGGCCAGCCCCACCAAGGTGCTGCTCAGCGGCGTCGGTGGCGAGGAGCTCTTCGCCGGCTATCCGCGCCACCTGGCCCTCGCCAACGCGAGACGAGCCGCGGCCGCGCCGTTCGCCGCACGGCGCGCGCTCGCAGCAGCGGCCAGCCAGCTGCGCGGCGGTCGATCGGGCCCGGGCTACGGCCTTCGCCGCAACATCCAGAAACTCGCTCGGGCGATCGGTGACTGCCGCACTCCTCACTACTGGCGCATGATGAGCCAGCTCACCACCGCCGAGCTCGACACCCTCATGCCCGGAGCGGCGAGTGCCGCCCACGAGTCACTCGACGCCATGACCACGCCACTTGCCGACACCTCGCTCGGCGACGCCTTGCGCTTCGACCGCAGCCAGTTCCTGCCCAACCTCAACCTGGCCTACGTCGATCGGGCGTCGATGGCGTCGGGCATCGAGGTGCGGGTGCCGCTGCTCGACGAGCGCCTGGTCGACTCGGTGTTCGCCACCGATCCGACCCACCTCGTCGACCACGGGGTGGGCAAGGTACCCCTCCGCCGTGCGGCCCGCGGCCTGGTGCCAGACCCGGTGATCGATCGGGCCAAGACCGGCTTCGGCGGGCCGGTGCGGCAATGGATGCGGGGGCCCGACTCCGCCGACATCCAGGAGCGCATCGAGGCCGCCGCCGACGCCGGGCTCGTCACCCGAGCCGGCGCCCGGCGGATCTACGCTGACGCATCGACCGGTCGGGTCGACTCGGCGCTGGCCGCGTGGGCACTGGCCTGTCTCGGCGCGTGGCACGACGCCCACGGCCGGGCCGACAAGGGGAGCACATGAAGCAGGTGGTGCAGGCGGTGTCGGGTGGGCCGGTGCGGATCGTCGACGTGCCGCGGCCCACCATCTCCGCCACCGAGGTGCTGGTCCACACCCGAGCGAGCATCATCTCTCCCGGCACCGAGCGGGCGGTCACCGCGCTGGCCAGGTCGAGCCTGCTCGACAAGGCTCGGGCTCGGCCCGACCTGGTGCGACAGGTCATGCGCAAGGCCCGGGTCGAAGGGGTGGCGGCCACGGCGCGAGCGGTCCGCAGCCGGCTCGACGACGAGATCCCCCTCGGCTACTCAGCCGCCGGCATCGCGCTCGAGGTGGGCTCGGCAGTCGAAGGGATCGCCCCCGGCGCCCTCGTGGCGACTGCAGGCGGCGGCCACGCCAACCACGCCGAGTTCCAGGCGGTTCCCGGCCTGCTGTGCCGGCTCGTGCCCGACGGCGTCCCGGCCAGCGACGCGTCGTTCGCCACCGTCGGCGCCATCGCGCTGCACGCCCTGCGCCTCGGAGGTGTCGACACAGGCGCCAAGGTGCTCGTCGTCGGCCTCGGCCTGGTCGGTCAGCTGGCGATGCGTCTCACTGCGGCGGCGGGCGCCGAAGCCTTCGGCATCGACGTGCGCGACTTCCCGGTCGATCACGCTCGTGCGGCCGGCCAGCGGGCCGAGATCGACGAAGGCGACGACACCACTCGCGCCCTGCTCGACTGGACCCGCCAGCGCGGCGCCGACGTGGTCATCGTGGCGGCCGCCGCCAAGTCGTCCGCAATCATGGGCCGCGTGCCCGAACGGTGCCGAGACCGCGCCAACGTGGTGATCGTCGGCGACGTGGGCGTCGAGCTCGATCGACGGCCCTACTACGAGCGCGAGCTCACCGTGCGGTTCGCCCGCTCGTACGGACCGGGCCGCTACGAGCCGTCCTACGAGGACTGGGCGGTCGACTACCCCGCCGGCCAGGTGCGCTGGACCGAGGGCCGCAACCTCGAAGCCGTGCTCGACCTGCTCGGGTCGGGTGCGTTGCGGGTGGCCGACCTGGTCACCCACCGCTATGCGATCGACGACGCCGCCGACGCGTACGCGCTGCTCGAGGACGGCAACCAACCCGTGCTGGCCGTCGCGCTCGACTACCCCGCCGACAGCTCGGCCGAAGTCCCGATCATCGTCAACCCGCCTGCGGTCGCCGACGTCAGCTCGACAGGCGTCGGGCTGGTGGGGGCCGGCGCGTTCGCCCGCACGATCCTGGTGCCCGCCCTCCGCGAGGCCGGGTTCGAACGGCTGGTTGCGGTCTCGTCCGCCTCGGGTCTGAGTGCCCGGCGCCTGGCCGAGCGATCGGGGTTCGAGCAGGCAGTCTCCGGGGCCGATGCGGTCATCGACGACCCCTCGGTCGAGGTGGTCGCCATCGCCACGCCCCACGGTGAGCACGGTCGCCTGACCGCTCAAGCCTTGCGCGCCGGCAAGCACGTGTTCTGCGAGAAGCCGCTCGCCCTCGACGACGCCGAGCTGGCCGACATCGAGTCCGCCCTCGTCGAGCACCCCCGCGTGCTCTTCGTGGGCTTCAACCGCCGATACTCCGAGCCGATTCGGCTGGTCAACGAGCACCTCGCCGCAGGTGGACGCGGGCCCGTCACCATCACCTACCGGGTCAACGCCGGGCCGGTGCCCGAGGGCCACTGGTACGCCGACCGCCGGCACGGCGGCCGGCTGATCGGCGAGGTGTGCCACTTCATCGACACGTGCGCGGCCATCGTCGGCGCGGCGCCCACACGAGTCGAGGCCGTGGGCGGGGGTCAGCCCGGCGACGAGCTGCTCACCGCCGGCGACGTGGCGGTGCTGCTCGGCTGGCCCGACGGCTCGGTGGCGTCGATCACCTACGCGGCCGGTGGCCCACCCACCGTCGACAAGGAGCGCCTCGAGGTCCTCGGTCGCAACCGGTCCGCGCTCGTCGAGGACTACCGGACGGTCGTGCTCGACGGGCACCGCACGTCGTTTCGCGCCCAGGACAAGGGCCATCGGGCCCTGGTGCGGGCCTTCCACGATGCTGTGCGCGTGCACGACACCTCGGCCAACGACCACTTCCTCGCCTCCACCCGCGCCACGCTGCGAGCCGCGCAGGCGCTCTCGGGGCCGTGACTGTGGGCCTCGACCACGATCGGCTTCCCCTGGTCGGTTGCATCCTCACCCTCGACGAGCAGGGCAAGGTCGGTCGCGCCGTCGATTCGCTCCGGGCGGTCACCGATGCTGTCGTCGTGGTCGACTCCGGGAGCACTGACGACACCATCGCTACCGCGCGCCGCCACCGGGCCGACGTGGTCGTCCATCCGTTCGAGTCCTACCCGCGGCAGCGCAACTGGGCCCTCGACCACCTCCACGAGCGCTTCGGCCCGTGCTGGGTGCTGTCGATCGACGCCGACGAGTGGCTGCACGACCAACTCACCGCCGAGCTGCGCGCCCTGCGTCCTCAGCTCACCTCCGGCCACCCCCACGACGTCTACCTCGCGCCACGACGCACACGTTTCGAGGGACGGGTCCTGCGCTTCGGCGGATTCGGGC
This sequence comes from uncultured Iamiaceae bacterium, assembly GCA_963706425.1. Taxonomy (GTDB): domain Bacteria; phylum Actinomycetota; class Acidimicrobiia; order Acidimicrobiales; family Acidimicrobilacustridaceae; genus CAVPMN01. The sequence continues at coordinate 90,765 of CAVPMN010000003.1, read as the reverse complement.
GCACCTGGCTGGCCCGACTGTTCCGCTCTGATCTGGCGCGTTACGGCGAGCGGCCCGTGAACGAGCATCTCGACCTGCCACCGTCGGCCCGGGTCGGACGCCTTCACGGCTGGCTCGAGCACGACGACGTCGACGACTGGTCGCGCTACATCACCAAGCACGATCGCTACTCCACCCTCGAAGCCGAGGCCCGACGCGAGCGTCGCGCGCGCCCCGACCCGGCCGGCCTGCTCGACCTGCGGCGCGATCCCACCCGCCTACGACAGATCCTGCGCCACCAGGTCTACGATCGCCTGCCGGCCCGCCCGGCCGTGCGCTTCGTGACCTCCTATGTGCTGCTCGGCGGGTTCCTCGACGGCCGACCTGGCTTCGACCGGTCGCTGTTCGAAGCCTGGCAGGAGATGTGCATCGACGTGAAGAGCAAACAGGCCGAGGACGACGAGCCGTGATCGCCACCAATCGCGCGCCCGGCGAGGTCGATCCAGGGCACGACGGGTCGAGAGGCCTCACCAACGCTGCGTACCTCGTGCTCGTGGCCGCTGCCGGCCTCATCGCCCTGTGGTTCGGGGCGGCCCGCGTCGAGTCGGCGCTCGCCGTCACCGCCGCCATCTGGCTGGTCCTCACCGTGGTGCTGCGTCCGAGCTGGCGGGTCTCCGGCGCCGCCCTGTCGGCCTGCGTCATGGCGGTGTTGCTGGTGCGCAACTTCCCCGAGCTGCCGCTCGAGGCGCGCCTGTGGGCCCTCGCGTGCATCGTCATCTCGCTCATCGGCCTGCGGCTGGTGCCGGTGTCGACCACCCCGTTCTTCCCGTTCTTCCAGCTCTATCTCGGCCTGCAGCTGGTTTATGTCACCACTGCGGTGTTGGTGGCGGTGCCGCCCGACATCTACAAGGACATCTTCACCGTCGAGGTGCGCACCGCCGGTTTCCGCCTCCTCACCCTCGCCACCGGCGTGCTGGTCGCCGCTGCGGTGATCCTGTCGCGGGCGTTGTGGCAGCGCGCCGAGAGCACGGTCACCGAAGAGCGTCCCATCCGCACCGACAGCGCCATCACCCGGTCGTGGGTGCTCATCGTCGTAGCCGCCGTCGCCTCCGTGGTGATCAGCGTGCTCGGCCTCGACGCCTCCCTCGGCAGCCTCTCGACACTGGTGCGCCTCGCCGGTGCGGGCGGCGGCACCCTGCTGGCGCTCTTCTGGTTCCGGGGCACGCTGCCGCTCATCCACCGCATCGGCCTCGTGCTGGTGTCGCTGGTGATCGTCATCACCGGGCTCGGCTCGGGCGAGCTCTACCAGGGCGCCCTGCCCGGCTATCTCCTGCTCGGCCTGTTCGTGTGCACCCGGCGCCGGATCCCCTGGGCGTTGCTCGTCCTCGCCACGGCGGTGTTGGTGCTCGCCAACCTCTCCAAGAGCGAGTTCCGCACCGACCGGCGAGCCGCCACCCTCGAAGGCAACAGCGCCGAGCTCGGAGTGAACTACCTCGATCGGGTGATCGACGACGTGTCGTCCAACGAGGACGACAGCGCATTGGCCAACTCCGCCTATCGGTTCGCCAACCTGAGCGATCAGCTCGGCTACTTCGGCACCTGGGTGCCCGACCGCTACCCCCACTACGGCTACGACACTTACCTCAACCTGCCCCGCGTGCTGGTGCCGCGCTTCCTCGACCCGTCGAAGCCCGACTACGACGCGGCCAACGAGGTCGGCCGCCGCTACGAGATCATCAGCCCGTTCGACTTCGAGACCACCGTGAACCCGTCGCCGCCGGCAGAGGCCTACGTGGCGGGCGGAACCGGCTTCTTGGTCGTTGCGTCGGCTGGCACCGGAGCCTTCCTCGTGCTGCTCGGCTACGCCCTCAGATCCCGACGACTACCCGCGATGGTCACCGGGGTGCTGCTCGCCTACCAGGTCATGAGCGCGCTCGAATCGGGCGTGCTCAGCATGTTCCTCGCCATCCCGTTCGGCGTCGTGCTGTTCCCGCTCATGCGATGGATGGCGGCCGAGATGCCGATCACCAGCGCCGCTCGATCTCCGCTATCAGCGCCGCCGCGTTCGCTGCCCAGGTGAGCGCACCCGCCCGCTCGGCCGATCGGGTCAGACGGCCGTCCATCTCGCTCCCCGACGCCGCGAGGGCCTGACCCAAGGCATCGGCCGCGCCGTCGACGGAACCGGGGGTGAACCACCACCCGTCGTCGCCCAGCAGCTCGACCGACGAGGCGATGTGGGAAGCCACCACCGGGAGGCCGGCGGCCATCGCTTCGAGCACGGGGAACCCGAACGACTCGGTGAGCGACGGGAACACCATCACGTCGGCTTCGCGATAGAGCCGCTCGACGTCGTCGACTCGCCCGAGCAGGTGGAAGCGGTCGCCCACGCGGAGACTGGCCGCCTCGGATCGCAGCCGGTCGACGTAGGCGGGGGCGTCGGCCCGATCGACGGTGAGCCACACGTCGGCGTCGATGTCGCGTTCGAGCAACGTCGCCAGAAGGGCCGGCAGGAGCTCCTGGCCCTTGTGAGGTGCCCCGTGGCTGACCGACAAGAGGCGAAGCCGTCGGTCGCTCGGCGGCGGCCACGGCCGCGACTCGAACCGGAAGCGATCGGTGTCGACCGCATGGGGGATCACGACCACCGGTGTACGGGGTGCACCCCGCCAGCACGCCAGGTAACCGGCCATGGCGGTGCTCGGCACGACGACGGCGGTGGCGGCGCGTATCTGCGCGTAGGCGACCAGCCGGCGAGCCATGGCCTCGACACGGAACGCCAAGCCGCGTCCGGCCACCCAGCTCGGATCGAACCAGATCGGGTTGCGCTGGTAGACCAGCGACAACCGACTCGACCGCAGCGGCCCGGAGTTGGTGAGATTCACGAGCACCGCCCGGTCGTCGGCGCGCACCTCGTGGACCAACGCGGTCGACTCCCACCAGATGCGGCGGGCCGGATCGAGCCGGGGCACCACCCGGACGTCGACGGTGCCCGGGAATGGCGAGGGGTCGACGCCGGCGCTCACCCAGAGCGTCACCGACCACTCCGGTCGCGCCGCCACCACGGCCGCGATGAATGGCGCCAGATGACGGCGGGCGCCACCCATCACCGCGCCGACGGCGTTGACGTGCAGCGCCACCGGATGCGTTGGCGTCGACCCATGTGGCGCCACGTTCATCGCCGTCGCAGCCAGGCGTCGAGCACGGCAAGGGCCCATGGCTCGGACCATCGCTCGGCGGTGCCGTCGAGCAGCGGCAGACCGGCGGTGCGGTCGACGACCTCCCACAGGGGTGCATCAGGGCGACGAGCGTTCGCCACAACCTCGCGCAGCGGGCCCGATTGCATCCATCGTCGCATCGGCAGCGCGAAGCCCGTCTTCGCACGGCGGGCCAGGTTGGTGAGGTGGGGGTCGTCAAGCGCCGAGACCAGGCCGCGCTTGCCGATCGGCCGGTCGCCGCTGAGCATCGCCCCGAAGAACTCGCGGTCGACGAACGGCACGCGCAGCTCGATCGACGACGCCATCGAGAAGCCGTCGGCGTCGGGCAGGAGCATGGGCTGCAGGTACAGGGCCAGCTCGGCCGCAGCCATCGCCCGGTAGTCGACGGGCGAGCGGGCAGCGGCGCCGAGCACACCGACCGATGGCTCGGTCGCCGCCGCGTCCCTGCCGATCAGCGCGGCAACCACGTCGGGTGCGAACAGCTCTCGGCTCAGGCGAACCAGCCCTGCGGCGTCGCGTGGGCCGGTGCGCGCCAGCAGCCGGCGCGATTTGGCCGGATCGCCCACACGCGACTCGATCAGCCGAGCCACCCCCGAGCCGAGGCTGGTGGGTAGGCGGTCGAACCCACGCAGCATCCGCAGCGCCGGCAACAGCCGGGCGGCTCGATAGCCACCGAGCGCCTCGTCGGCTCCGAGTCCCGAGAGCGCCACCTTGAATCCCGCCTTGGCAACCGCGCGGCACACGAGGAACGTGTTCAGACCGTCGATGGAGGGCTGCTGCATCGCCGCGAGGAACTCGTCGACGACCTGCTCGTCGATCGTCGCGTTCACCGTCTCGTGGTCGTGCTGGTAGTGGCGGGCCGTCTCGCGTGCCAGGTCTGATTCGTCCGGGATCTCAGGATGCGCACTGCTCACGGTGAGGCAGCGCAGCGTGACGCCCAGCCGTCGGGCCGACGCGGCGATGATCGACGAGTCGACGCCGGCCGACAGCAACAGCGCCGTCGGTACGTCGGCATGGAGACACGCGCCCACCGCGCTGAGCACCGCGCGACGGGTCTCGTCGGCCGTCCGCTCGGCGGGATCGGCGCTGGCGGCGATCGCCGGCACGGACAGCTCGTCGCGCACGCGACCATCGCGGTCGAAGCTCACACAGCCACCGGGCGCGATGCTCTGCACATCGAGCCAGGGCGTGCGGCCCAGCGGCACGCTGCCGAACCGGAGGAAGCCGGCGACAGCGGCAGGGTCGAGCAGAGGCGGGTCGGCCAGCCGGGCGAGCGGGCCGGGCTCAGAAGCGAACACCACGCCTGCTTCGAGCCGACGCCAATGGAGGGGCTTGATGCCGAACGGATCGCGCGCCAGGAACATGCGATCGGCGCGCCGGTCGACCACTGCCATGGCGAACATCCCCCGGAAGCGGGTGAGGCACTCGGGCCCGTAGCGAGCCCAGAGCAAGGGGATCACCTCGCCGTCGCAACCCGAGCGCAGCTCGAGACCTGCCTCACGCGCCAGGGAGCGGAAGTTGTAGATCTCGCCGTTGAAGACCACCACGATCGAACCGTCGGGATGACGGAACGGCTGATTCCCCGCCGGCGTGGGGTCCTGCACGGCGAGCCTCGTGTTGCCGAGCACGAACGAGCCGACCTCGGTGACCACCTGATCGTCCGGCCCTCGATGCTGCTGACAGCCGTTGAGCCGTTCGACGACATCTGGGCCGAGCGCTCCCCCGCCATCGACGACGCCTGCGATGCCACACATCAGGTCATCACCTCGGCGACGGCCGCGCCGACGCGCCGCCGGAAGGCGGCGCGTCCGTGCACCTCACGGACGAACTGGCGGGCGGCCGCACCTCGTTCGCGAAGCAGCGAAGGCTCGGCGAGCAGACGTCCGAGCAACGCCGCCAGGCCGGCGACATCGTCGGGATCGAGCCACCAGCCGGTGCGGCCGTCGTCGACCGTGTCGACCGTGCCACCGATGGCGCTGACGATCGCCGGCGTGCCCGCGGCACCCGCCTCGAGCGGCACGATGCCGAGCCCCTCTCCACGAGGCTGCCCGCCCCGGCGGAACCGGCTGAGCAGCACCACCACGTCGGCGCTGCGGTACTCGTCGCGCAACGCATCGTCGTCGAGCGCGCCGAGTTGACACACCTGACCGTCGAGGCCGCGGGATCGCACCAACGTCGACAGCTCGGGTGCAGCCGGGCCGTCACCGACGATCCGTAGCTCGACGCCGGCGCCCGCCCCGAGCCGCTGGAGCGCGTCGAGACAGGTGTCGATGCCCTTGTAGGCGAGGTCGTCGAGGCGGGTGACCACCAGCACGCTCAGCCCGACATCGCGTGCCGACGGAGGTGGGCTGCCGGGGTCATCGCCGAAGAAGATGTCCTCGACGCCGCCCCCGAGCACCGGACCCACCCGTGCGCCGGGCACACGCCGGGCCACCTCGTGGGCGGTGAAGGTCGAGATAGGCCACACCTCGGTGGCGGCGCGCAACGTGCCGTCGACGCGACGCGACGGCCCGCCCCACACCTCGATGCCGTAGGCGACCACCACCGCCGGCCGGCCCGACGCCAACTGGGGAACAGCCGCCGGCCCGAACGACACGTGCCCCACCACCACCAGGTCGGGATGGCAGCGGGCCCATGCGTCGAGCCCAGCGCCCAGCGCGCCCACTCGACCGCCGCGACGCGCGGCCGCCAGGTCGACCACGTCGAGCGGGCCTAGCTGCGAGAGGGCGTCGATGAGCCAGGTGCCATACCGCTGGATACCGCCCACGCCCCCAGGGTCCGACGCGAGGAACAGAACACGCGGCGCGCTCACGCCGAGAGCACCGCCTGTTCGATCCCCGCAGCGGTGGCGTCGAGGCTGTAGCGATCGAGGCGCCGACGCCCCTCGGCCCGCATGGCGGCGCGCCGCGTGCGATCGAGCAGGCTCAGGATCGCCTCGGCGATGGCAGCCGGATCCCGCGCCGCGACGACGCATCCCGCGCCACCGTCGACCAGATCGGGCGCGCAGCCCACCTGGTCGCTCACCACCGGCACCGCGCCCGATGCCATGGCCTCGTTCACACCGAGCCCCCAGGTCTCGCGCCAGCCGCCGTCGCTGGCGGAAGGCAGGACGTAGATGTCGGCCAACCCGTACCAGCCAGGCATCTCGCTCTGGTTGGCGAACCCGACCGAACGCAGCCATGGTCGGTCGGCGAGCAGCGCGTCGAGCTCGCCTCGCTGGGCACCGTCGCCCACGACGACGAACGAGGCCCGGCCGTCGAGCCGGTCGCCAGCGGCGACGAAGTCGAGCACCCGCTTGCCAGGGTCGAGCTTGGCGGCGAACAGGGCGACCGGTCGCTCGGGATCGAGCCCCAGGGCGGTCAACCGCCGATGGCGATCGGCGCGAGCCTGCACCGCGCCGGCGACGAAGCGCTCGTTGTCGACCGAGTAGGGCGCCCAGCCGATCTGCGAGGGTCGGGCACCCATCTCGAGCCAGTATCGAGCACTGCGCAGACCGATCGCCAGGCACTGGTGGGCGCCGGCGACGAGCGGGCCGAGCACCGCCCGCTTGCGGCGCCACGACGCGGTGGCCCGGCCCGCGGGAGGGGTGTCGAGGGTTTCGCCGCGCAGCAGATAGGGCACGCCCACCACCCGAGCGGTCGACGCCACCAGCCAGTCGGTGAGGTGGGCGTAGCCGTGCACGAGCACCGCGTCGTAGCGGCCTCGGGCCAACTGACGGGCGATCGGGACGTTGACCAGGCCCGCGAAGGTGTCGATCGACGGCGCCGGCGACCAGTTGGCGACGAAACGGTGCGGATAGCCCTCGGTGAGCGGCACGTCGTAGCGCACCTCGCGGCCGAACCCGGGATCGAGCGATGCTTCGACACCGTGGTGGCTGAGGAAGAGCACCTCGAGGTCGACGACCGCCCGCTCCGCCAACCGCACGAACAGCGGGGCCTGGTACTGGATCGGATGCGAGACCACAATCGCCACGCGGGTGGCCACCAGTCGCTCTCCTCGTACGTCGACGCCGCCGGGAGCGCCGGGGCGAGGCCGGGCCGGCCCGACGCGGGCCCCACTGCGCTGGCGGGCAGATCGGGGCAGACTACGCTCCCCTGTGCATGGTTTCGAACACCCCGGGTAACGCCGCGTCCTCACATCTGGAGCTGAAGGACTACCTGGCGGTGCTCCGTCGCCGCATCTGGGTGGTCGTGGCGTGCACGGTCGTGTGCACCCTGGGGGCGCTGGCGTTCTCGCTGTCACAGACGCCGCTCTACTCCTCCACCGCCAAGATCCTGATCCAGCAGACCTCGCCCACCACGGAGTTCGAGGCCTCCAACAGCCGGATCAACGCCGATCTGGCCGCCGAGATCGAGCTGCAGTTCTTCAACGGCGAAGCGGTCAAGCAGCTGGCCCGAGAGCGCCTCCCGTATGGCGGATCCGCCTCGGCATCGGTGGTGGGTCGCGGCTCGGTGCTGCAGGTCAACGCCGTCAACGCCGACCCGGCGCGGGCCGCGGAGATCGCCAACACCTACGCCCAGGCCTACATCGACACCCGCCGCGACTCGACCCTGGCCGACTATGTCGCCACCTCAGCCGCCATCCAGACCAAGCTCGACGACATCCGGGCCCAGCTCGCCGCTCTCGACGAGCAGGGCATCGGCACCACCACCACCTCCACCAACGAGGACGGGGTGGTCACCTCCGACGACGGCGGCACGCGAGCCCGCCGCACCGCCCTGATCACCCAGGAGGCGGCCCTCCAGAAGAGCCTCGACGAGATCGGCGTCGGCGCCCAACTCGCCGCAGGGCGGTGGGCCCGAGATCATCACACCGGCCCGCGAGCCCTCGTCGCCGTTCCGCCCCAACCCGAGCCGCGACGCGCTCGGCGGCGCCGCCCTCGGGCTGCTGCTCGGCATCGCGGCCGCCTTCCTGCTCGAGTACCTCGACGACTCCATCAAGAACCAGGCCGACCTGCTCACCGCCACCGGCGGGGTCCCCGTGCTGGCGGTCATCCCCCGCATGACCGAGTGGCGCAACCGCACCGAAGCCCATCTGGTGTCGATCGAACAACCCGCGTCACCCCTCGCCGAGGCCTACCGCACCTTGCGCACCTCGGTGCAGTTCGTCAGCTTGGGCCGCTCGATCCGCACCGTGCAGGTCACCAGCCCGCGGTCCCAGGACGGCAAGTCCACCACCGCCACCAACCTGGCCGTGGCGCTGGCGCGCGCCGGCCAGCGGGTGATCCTCATCGACTGCGATCTCCGACGTCCTCGCGTGCACGAGTTCTTCGGTCTTCCCAACGCGGTCGGTTTCACCTCGGTGCTGGTCGGTGACGTGCCCCTCGTCAACGCCATCCAGGCGGTGCCCGGCCTCGACCGCCTCCGTGTGCTGGCGTCGGGCCCCAAGCCGCCCGATCCGTCCGAGCTGCTCTCGAGCCGGCGGGCGCACGAGCTCATCAAGGCCATCAGCGAGGCGGGCGACCTGGTCATCATCGACACCCCACCCGTGCTCCCGGTCGCCGACGCCCTTGTCGTGTCCGACGTGGTCGACGCCTGCATCCTGGTGGTCACCGTGGGCTCGACCACCCGCAAAGAGGTGCAGCGCTCCGCCGAGTTGCTGCAACAGGTCGAGGCGCCGCTCATCGGCGTGGTCATGAACGGCGGCGCCATCGAGCGCGGCTACGGCTACGGCTACGGCACGCCCGAACCGACCCGATCACGGTGGAGCCCGATGCGGGGCAAGTCGAGCACCGCTCCCCCGAGCAACGGCACCAAGCGAGCCAAGGAGCCGGCGGCCACTCGCCCGTCGCCGCCGGCGAGCGCGCAGCCGACCGTCACCGGCGGCCCGAACGGTTGAGCACCCGCCCGGCCATCTGCCGGGCCGCGCCCACCACCTCGCCGAGGTCCTCCCGACCCGGGATGCTCCGGGTGATCACACCACCATCCACCACGCCTGAGAGGCGCCGCATCAACACCGCGGTGGTGAGCAGGTAACCCGCCAGCGACGCGATGGCCGCACCGACGATGCCGAACGCCGGCAGCAACGCGGCCAGCACCACGGCGGTGCCGATCAGCCCACCCACCTCGGCCCGCAACACCTCGGTCGGCCGACCGAGGCCTCGGAACCCCTCCTCGAGCACGAAGTTCAGCGCGAGCGCCCCCGACGCCACCACGAGGATCACCGCCACCGGGATGGCATCCGTGAACGCCTGGCCGAAGAAGAGCGGGATCGCCACCGGCGTGAGCACGAGGAGGATGAGCACCAACGCCCCCACCACGACCATCGTGATCCGCACGACGCGGAACAGCATCCGGTGCTGCACCTCCGCTTCGTGCTCCGCAGCCAGTCGCGGGAACAGCACCACACCGATGGCGTTGACGAGCGGGGTCACCAGGCCGGCCCAGGCCACCGCCACCACGTAGAGACCGAGCTCACGGCTCTCGACGAACGCGGCCAACAGCAGCTGGTCGAGGCGAAAGTTGAGCCACTGGGGCACCGAGGCGACGAGCAGCGGCAGGCCGTAGCGGAGCATCGGACCCCACGTGCCGACGTCCACCCGAAACGGTCGGCCGAGCACCGGCACGGCCACCGCGATCGTGGTGACGAGCGTGATCAGCCAGGCGGCGACGAACCCGTAGATCACGAAGGTCGGGTTGCGCTCGTCGACCAGGATGGCCGCCGCGGCCACCCCGACCCACAGCACGGCGGGCAGCAGTCGCAACAGGTTCCACCACGTGAAGCGGCCGAGACCGCGCAGGCCCTGACTCGGCTGGATAGCGATGGCGTAGATGGGCACGAACACGAGGAAGGCCCGCGCCAGGTCGACCGTCGCGTCCGACTGCGACGCCAACACGACCGGCAGCACCAGCCAGCCGACGACCATGACCGGCAGCGAGGCCAGCAGGGTGAGGGCGGCGGCCGAGGTCACATAGGTGCCGGCTGCGGCGCGACGGCGGGCGGCGAGGAAGACGACCGCGTCGGGGATGCCGAGCACCACGATGGTGGTGAGGAAGAACACCCATAGCTGGACGGCCGCTACCTCGCCCCGGCCGGTCGGCCCAAGGGCGCGAGCGAGCAGCACGCCGCTCGCGGCGTTGCACACCGCCAGCACCACGTTGGTGCCGGCCGTGAGCCCGACGTCGAGCCGACTGTTGCTGCTCAGGAGGGTCCTCCCGGCTTACCGGCGGAGCAGATCTTTGGCGATGTGGGTGATCTGGATCTCGTCGGTGCCGGCGTAGATCTGCAGCACCTTGGCGTCACGAGCGAGCTGCTCGACCTTGAACTCGGACATGTAGCCGTTGCCCCCGAAGAGCTGCACCGCCTCCATGGCCACCTCGGTGGCGGCCCGGGCCGAGTAGAGCTTCATGGCCGACGCCTCGGCCAGCGTGAGGCCCTTGCCCGCGGCGCTCATCTCGATGTAGCGGAAGACCAGGTTCTGCACGTTGAGGCGATGCACCTCCATGCGGGCCAGCTTCTCCTGGATGAGCTGGAAGTTGCCGATGGGCTGGCCGAACTGCACGCGGTTCTTCGCGTAGTCGACCGACACCTCGAGGCACTGCTCGATGATGCCGAGCGACATGGCGGCCACCCCCGAGCGCTCGATCGAGAACGTGTCCTTCGCTCCTTCGCGCCCGCCGGAGGGCACGTCCTCGGTCTCGCCGATCAGGCGGTCGATGCCCACCCGCACGTCGGAGAGGAACAACTCGCCGGTGGGCGAGCTGTGCATGCCCATCTTGCGCAGCGGCTTGGTCTGCTCGAGTCCGGGCATGCCCCGGTCGAGCACGAAGCTCAGGATCTTGCGGTCTTCGGGCGGGTTGCCCTCGTCGAGCTTGCAGATGAACACGATCGTGTCGGCGTAGGGCCCGTTGGTGATGAACGTCTTCGATCCGTTCAGCACGTACTCGTCGCCATCGCGGCGGGCGGTGGACTTCATCGACCCGAAGGCGTCGGATCCGGAGTTGGGCTCGGTGATGGCCCAGGCGCCCACCTTCTCGAGCGTGAGCAGCTCGGGAACCCAACGCTCTTTCTGGGCGATGGTGCCCCGGCTGTTGATGGCGGCCGAGGTGAGGCCCATCGACACGCCCATCGCCGTGACCATGCCCGGCGAGTAGCGGCACAGCTCGATGATGGGGATCATGGTGAACGACGGGTCGGAACCGCCTTCGCGGGCGGGCTTCTCGGGGGGTGTCTCGCCCCGGGCCAGGGCGTCCTCGACGGCCCGCTCGAACTCGATGCGCTTCTTGAACCCCTCGCGGGCCACGGCGTCCATGCCGAACGTGGAGAACAGCTTGCGGAGGATGTCGTAGGGGGGCAGATCGCCGTGCTCGAGCTCGTCGTGGACGGGCACGATCTCCTTCTCGATGAACTGGCGCACGGCATCCCTGAGCATCAGTTGCTCGTCGGTCCACTCGAACACGATCTCTCCCCTTCGCGAGGGCCCCGAGGGCCGCTGATGCCGAGAACGTCGGCGTGCCCGACACCGTACGGGAGGGGGCCGCAGACGGGCCAACACGACGCATCGATCGTGGTGCTGCCCGACGGCACCACGCAGCGGGGCATTGACGTTGCCCGAGGGAGGGTCGCTGCTAGCGTCCAGGCGTCCCACCTGCGATTTCGTCCGCTCCGGCCCCCTGGCCCGAACTGGCAAACGTCGGTGGTCGAAGTGTCAAACTTGATCCGAACGCGCATGAAGGACCGACCGTCGAGATGATCCCGGGGGACGTGTGGCCATAGCCGACGTCGAAGCGCCACCCGGCGCGACGACGGCCGACGCCGCGCCGGCGCCGAACGCCCGAGCCGATGCGCCCCGCCTCCCCTACTTCCCCGCGCTCGACGGCCTGCGCGGCGTGGCCGTCGCGGGCGTCCTGTTCTTCCACGGCGGGTTCAGCTGGATGGTCGGCGGCTACCTCGGCGTCTCGACCTTCTTCACGCTGTCGGGCTTCCTCATCACCTCCCTGTTGTTGGCCGAGAAGGCCAGCCGCGACAGCGTCGACCTCCGGGCCTTCTGGGGCCGCCGCTTCCGCCGCCTCATGCCGGCCTCGCTGGCCTGTCTCGCCCTCGCCCTGGTGTTCGGGGTGTTCGTGGCCGACACCGTGCAACGCGAGAACCTGGCCGGCGACGTCATCGCCTCGCTCGCCTACGTGGCCAACTGGCGGTTCATCTTCACCGAGCAGAGCTATGCCGATCTGTTCGCAGCGCCGTCGCCCCTGCTCCACTTCTGGAGCCTGGCCATCGAAGAGCAGTTCTACCTGGTGTTCCCGCTGCTGATCACCGGGCTCTTCGGCATCGGCTCGTTCGCCCACCGTGCCCGCGATCACAAGCGCCGCTACTGGCTGCAGACGGTCGGCCGCAAGTACCGCACGCTGCTCACCGTCGTGCTGACCGCACTGGCGCTCGGCTCGCTGTCGCTCGCCTTGTTCGGGGGCTTCAGCGACAACCGCATCTATCTCGGCACCGACACGCGGGCCAGCGAGCTCCTGGTGGGCGGCATCCTCGCCACGGTCCTGTTCCACTCGAGCGTCACCACCCGCCTGGCCCGACCCGGCCCGGTGCGCATCGCCGTGGCGGCCCTCGGCACCGCCGCCCTCGCGGTCATCGTGTTCATCTGGGTCAACACCCCTCAGACCAGTTCGTGGCTCTACGAGGGCGGGCTCTCCTTCTACGCGCTGCTGTCGGCCGTCGTCATCGCGGCGGCGGTGCTGCCCGTCGGGCCCGTCACCAAGGCTGCTGGCCATCGCCCCGCTCCGGCGGCTCGGCCAGATCTCCTACGGCGTCTACCTCTTCCACTGGCCGATCTTCCTGTGGCTGCGCCAGACCACCGATCTCGAGATCTGGCCTCGCTTCCTCATCGGCGTGGCCATCACCCTGGTGCTCGCCGAGCTCTCCTTCCGCTATCTCGAGAGCCCGATCCGTCACGGCAAACGCATCCTCAGGTTCCGCCCCATCCGGGTGGCCCCGTTCGCCATCGCCCTCATCGCCGCCGGCGCCATCCTCATCAGCGCCACCGCCGCCGATCCCGACCTCGACTTCGAGGCCACCCAGCGCGACTTCGACTCGCTCACGGCCGATGTCGAGCAGCTCCCGTCGACCACCATCGACCCGGCCTCGCTCGTCGCACCTGCGCCGCGCGTGGCGTTCTTCGGCGACTCCACCGCGCTCATGACCAGCTGGGGGGTCGGCACCTACCTCTACCGCACGGGCGAGGGCTTCAACATCGAGGGGTTCTCGGGCCTCGGGTGCAGTGTCATCCGCACCCCGCAGCGCCGAGTGGCCGGCGTGGTGGCCGACTCCGCCGCCGACTGCAACGACTGGCAGAACATCTGGACCGAGCGCATCACCAAGGGCTCACCCGATGTGGCCGTGGTGCAGGTGGGGCCGTGGGACATCGCCGACCGCCAGGTGCCCGGCGACGACGAGTGGCGCTCACCCGGCGATCCGATCTTCGACGACTTCGCCCTGGCCGAGATGACCGCCGCGGTCGACACCCTGTCGGCCAACGGGGCCCTCGTGGTGTGGCTCACGAGCCCGGCTCCGGGCTCGGCTTCGGTGGGTGAAGACCCCACCGGCTACGACGCCACCGGACGCACCGAGCGCTTCAACGAGCTGGTCGGCCAGCTGCCGCAGGTGCGCCCCGGCAAGGTCAAGGTCATCGACCTGGCCGGCTGGGTCGCCGACCAGCCCGACGCCGAAGACGCCCGCCTCCGCCCCGACGGCACCCACTTCACGGAGGACACGTCGATCGAGGTCGCCGACCAGTTCCTGGCCGGCGCGCTGCTCGAGACCTGGCGCGACGACTGGGTCGAGAAGCGCACCGCCGAGGCAGCCACCAGCGAACCGGTGTCGGTCGTGGTGGTGGGCGACGGCGTCTCACAGCGCATCGGCACCGGGCTGGCCGAGTGGAGCTCGGGCGACACCAAGATGACGGTGCGCACCTCGGCTCAGGAGTCGTGTGGCATGGGTCGGGGTGGCACCCGCGCCAACCTGTTGGGCTTCCCCGAGCCGGTGCCCGACGAGTGCAACCACTGGGACACCCTCTATCCGGTGGTGCTGGCCGGCACACCGCCCGACGTGGTGGTGGCCCAGACCGCCCTGTGGGACGTCACCAACCGCGAGCTCGGCGACGGGGTGTGGCGGGCCCTGGGCGACCCCTACTACGACCAGTTCATCCTCGACGAGCTGAGCAAGGTCACCGACGTGCTCAACTCCAACGGCGCCAAGGTGGTGTGGCTGCTGAGTCCCCACGTCGATCCCGGGCGGGCACCCGACGGCACGTCGCCCGGTCACCCGGCGGCCGATCCGTCGCGAGTCGACCGGCTCAACGATCTGGTGCGCCAAGTGGCCGCCACTCGCGACTTCGTCACCGTGCTCGACTACGGCGAGCTGGCCCGCAGCTGGCCCGGCGGCGAGTTCGACCCGGAGCGGCGGCCCGACGGCCTGGCTCCCACCCCGGCGGCCGCCACCGAGATCGCCACGTGGCTGGCACCGCAGCTCTACGAGCTGGTCGGTCGGCCGCTGCCCGCCGACGGCTGAACGGCATGCACGTCCAAGCCCTCGAGTTCGTCACCCGCAACGTTTCAGGCCTGCCCCCGGGCCGCGTGCTCGAGATCGGCAGCCTCGACATCAACGGCAGCGTGCGTCCGCTGTTCCCCGCGGCCCGCCGCTATCACGGCATCGACCTCGCCCCCGGCTCGGGCGTCGACGAGGTGGCCGACGCGGCCGACTGGCGAGCACCCGGCGAGTTCGACGTGGTGGTCAGCACCGAGGTGCTCGAGCACGCGCCTCGGTGGGCCGACATCCTGGCCAACGCCTGGGAGGCCGTCGCGCCCGGTGGCCGCCTGCTCATGACGTGCGCCACCGACCCCCGACCGGCCCACTCGGCGGTCGACGGGTGGGAGCTGCGCGAGGGCGAGTGGTATCGCAACGTGCCGGCCGCCGAGGTGCGCGCCCTGCTCGACGAGTGGGCGGTCGGTTGCTGGGCCCTCGAGGTGGCCACCGATCGCGGCGACCTCTACCTCCGCGCCGACAAACCCGCCTGACCGCACCCGTTCTGGCAGGTCAAACCCGCACCCTGGTGCGGGTTTGACCTGCCAGTTGCGATGGAGGAGCGCGGTCAGCGCAGGAGGACGTCGGCGATGCGGTCGGCGGCATGGCCGTCCCACAGGGCCGGGCGACGGGGGGCCACCCCATCGCGGAGCACAGCGTTGGCCGCGGCCACGATGACCGCCGGCTCGCGACCGACCACCTGGTTCGTCCCCTCGGTCACCGTGATCGGCCGCTCGGTGGCATCGCGAAGCGTCAGGCACGGCACCCCGAGCACCGTGGTCTCCTCCTGCACGCCACCCGAGTCGGTGAGCACCAGGCCCGCCGACGCTTCGAGGGCCAGGAAATCGAGGTAACCGAGCGGGTCGATCAGCTCGACGCCCCGGGGGGCCGCACCCGCCGGCAGGCGCCCGCGGGTGCGCGGGTGCACCGGGAACACCACGGGCACGTGCTCGGCGATCTGCTCGAGCGCCGACACCAAGCCGGCGAGCACCGCCGGCTCGTCGACGTTGGCCGGCCGATGCAGCGTGACCAGCGCGTAGCCACCGGGCGTGAGCCCCAACTCGGCCAGTGTCGGTTGCTTCCGTGCCCGGTCGAGGTTGGAGAACAGCGTGTCGACCATCACGTTGCCCACGAGATGGATCTCGTCGTCGCTGCGGCCCTCGGCTCGCAGGTTGTCGACCGCATCGGGCGACGGGGCCAGAAGAACTTCGCTGATGCGGTCGGTGACCATGCGATTGATCTCCTCGGGCATGGTGCGGTCACCGCTGCGCAGCCCGGCCTCGACGTGCGCCACCGTCACGCAGGCCTTGGCGCCCACCAGCGCAGCCGCCATCGTCGAGTTGACGTCGCCGACGACGACGATGACATCAGGCGCGAAGCTCGCCACCACCGGCTCCATCGCCACCATCACTGCGGCCGTCTGCTCGGCGTGGGTGCCCGATCCCACACCGAGGTGCACGTCGGGAGCCCGCAGCCCGAGCTCGTCGAAGAAGACGTCGCTCATGATGGCGTCGTAGTGCTGACCCGTGTGCACCAGGGTGGTGTCGACGCCCCGTGCATCCAGCGCCGTCAACACCGGCGCGATCTTCATGAGGTTCGGCCGCGCCCCGCGACACACAGTGCCCGCATCGATCAGCCGAAACGCAGCCAGGAGCCCTCGAGGGGCACCTGACCGATTCCCGGCTGGCTCCAATCGCAGACCCCGTCCGGGAAGATCGTGTTCAGGCGCTCGAGCTGCTCGGCCGAGAGTTCCACCGGATACGACCCCGGGTCGATCGGTCGGAGCTGACACTTCATGATGTCGTTGCTCAGCGAGGCACCGGCGACCTGCCGAGGGTCGGACCCGACCGGATAGGCCTCCGTGCACGCGTTGTCAGCCTGGTAGGTGTCGTCACCGGCGAGGGTCTCGCCCTCAGGCGTGACGCAGGTGTCGACCGCGTCGTCGGGACGGTTGGCGGCCAGGCGCTGGGCCTGGGAGCCGTCCGACCGATCGGCTGCGGCCGCAGTGAGCCAGCGGTCGAGCACGTCGATGACACCGACGGTCTCTCCCACCGCGCCGAGCAGCGTCTCGGTGAGGCTGCCCCTCCCGGGGCGGGTCCACAGCACCAAGTTGCGATCGGTCTCGGTGCCGGTGGCGAGGCGCTCGCGGATGGCGAAGATGCGCTGGCGATCGTGGATGTCGCCCTTGTCGTCGGTGTACACGTTGACCAACACGATGGGCACCTCGGCCAACGCTGCGGTGTCGGAGAGCACCCGGCCGGTCGCGTACGGCGTGCGCATGACCTCCTCGCTCACCTCGGTGCGCTCGGCGACCACCTGGCCGTCGATGTCATAGCCGCCGATCCCCTCGTTGAGGTCGAGGAACTGGTCGATCGAGAGCACCCCGTCGGCGAGCGCCTGCCAGCCGTACTGCACCCCGGTGTTGTCGAGGGCACGGTTGCCGAACCCCGTCTCCGGGTCGCGCCCCACCAGGTTGACCGCGATGTCCTGGAGCGTGCAGCGCACGCCGTCGGGGTTGTCGATGGGGTCGTAGACCTCGGCGAGTAGCTCGTCGGCACACCCGGTGGTGGCATCGACGACCGGCACGAACGACGTGCTCCAGAGCGCACAAGTGCCGGTGGTGAGATGGCCGTTGATCGCCGCCTTCTGCTCGTCGGTGAGCGTCGAGCCCGTCGGCGTGGCGTAGTAGGTGGTGAGCAGCCCGCAGTCGGTGACCCCGGGTGAGATCGACAGCGCGTCGGGGAACGGCACCGCCGGGGCGAGCGCGTCGAGTAGGCCCGGGTAGTTCTGGGCGATCAGCAGCTGCTGGATGGCGCCGCCCGATCCACCTTCGCCGATCGTGAACTCGGGCACGCCGTAGGTCTCGATGAAGTGCTCTTTCACCATGAGCATCGACTCGGCCGAGAGCACGTCGTTGCAGGCGACCTGGAACGTGTTGAGGGTCGAGGTGGCGACGGCGTAGCCGGCCGCCAGGATCGAGGGCTCGACCGCCGACACGAGCTCGCTGCCCTGGCTGTACGAGGTGCCGCAGCCGCCGCCGAAGCGGTAGACCAGCCGGCCGTTCCACCCGTCGTCAGGCACGGCGATGGTGTAGATCGACCGGTTGAGCACGCCGCGCTCGACCGTGGCGGTGACCCCCGGCTCGACCTCGGTCGTCTCGGTGGTAGGCGGGGCCGAGCAGTCGGCGTCGGTGGGCTCACCCAGACCCGATCGGGCGGTGGTGCAGACGTAGGGCTCCATGTGCGGGCCGCTGAAGAGCGGCCCGGTGGTCGGATGGTTGATGACCGCCAGCTCAGCCTCGTCGTCGCCCGACGACGCGATGATGGTGCTCTCGCCCTCGGGCAGCCCTTCGATCAAGCCCTGCCAGCTGCCGTCGACTGCTCGGCCGTCCCCGCCGGCCTCGTCGGTCTCGCTGAACTCGCTGGAGACGTCGCGCCCGTCGGCGGTCACCCTGACCGCGTCGAGCGCTCCCGGCTCGGTCGATCTGATCGAGATCAACACGTCGCCGCCCGTCACGTACTCCGCACGAGTCGACACGGCCTCGATGGTGAGCCCGCTCGGCGCGTCGGTGGCACTGGTCGCTTCGGGTGAGTCGGATGTGCACGCGCCCAGCACCAGCAGGAGGCCTGTGCCGAGCGCGACGAGGCTACGACGCACCGTCGGCCTCGAGCCCCTTACGGGTGTCGATCCAGCCTTGCACCATCGTGGCGAAGTGGGCCGGGTTGTAGATGTCTTCCTCGTAGCTCCACTTGCCGTCACCGGCGTACTTCAACAGCGTGAAGTTGTAGGCCTGGTGCAGTGAGCCGTCGCCCGGGTCTTCCATGCGGTTCCAGACCTGGCAGACGACCCAGCCCCGGTCCTCGTCGATGACATACCACTCGACCGGGAAGTGCGGCATCTGCGCGCCGGGGAAGGTCGACATGGTCTCGCTGATCCATGACCGGATGGCCTCCCGACCACCGATCGTGCCGTAGTGGTGCTCGATGTAGGTGGCGTCCTCGGTGAACTGATCGGCCCACGCGTCCCAGTTCCCCGTCGTGCCCGCCTGCAACGCCGTTCGCTGATAGTCCGCGAACGCGTTCTCGATCTCCTCGCGAGTCCATCTCCCCATGGGCGGCGAGTCTTGCCCAGCCACCCCGACCACGCCAGGCGCGGTGCGGATCGTGGGGTCAGGCCATCGATCGGCGGAGCACCTCGACGGCTTCGGGGATGTCGCCGTCGTCGAGCGCCCGACGCAGCTCGGCGCTCGGTGCACCCACCGCCGGGCAGCCGGACAGGTCGAGCGACACCACACCGTTGTGCCGGACCAGGCGCCACGCGTCGGGCCCGAGTGAGTTGCGGATCTGCCACAACATGGTGCGCAGGCGCGGTCCTCGGCGGCCGCCGGGCGCGTTGGGCCAGAGCGCGGCGCCGAGCTTCCCTGCGTCGATCCCTTCTGGACCGCTGAGGGCGAGCAGGACCACCGCGATCTCGGCGTGACGGGTGATGAACGCGACGCGCTCGCCGTTGCGGCAAACGCTCGGCGTCCCGTCGACCGTGACCGACAGCTGCCCTGGTGCCGCGTCGAGGAAGGGGTAGGTGGCCGGTTCGGCGTCGGTGGTGTGCGCCGCCAGCCGTGCCCGGTTCAGCCAGTGAGCACCTCGATCGCGTTCCGCATCAACCAGCGCGAGGCAGGTGCGCGACTCGAAGTAGCTGGCGCCAGCTCGCTCGAAGATGGCGAGCGCCTGTAACAGCACCGACCGCGCGTAAGCCCGATCGCCCAGTCGAACGTGGGTGGTACCGAGTTCCAGCATGGCCCGCGCCTGTTCGAGCGGGTTGGTCAGCTCACAGCAGGCTGCGTCGTAGAGGGACACTGCCGCGCTGAGCTCGCCGAGCTCGCGACGGGCGTTGCCCTCGGCAAGCAGCGCCAAGCTGGCCCACCACCCGTCACCCAGGGAAACTGCGCTTCGCCGGGCCGTGAGCGCGTCATGAAGAGAGCGCTGGGGCATTGCCGACGCTGTGAACTCCGCCCGCATCGTCCGCACAATGACTGCGTACCACGGCGCGTTGAGCTCGTCCGCTTCTCGCAACGCGGCCGAGAATGACTCCTCCGCAGCGTCATGATCGCCCCGCACCGACGCGAGAACCCCGGCCATCGCATGGAACAGCGGCGCATCGTGGCGATTCCCGCGAGAACGGTCGTCGGCGAGGACCTGCCGTGCACCCGCCAGGAAGGCCTCTGCCCGGTCGAGCTCGCCCCGGTAAACCGAGTAGAGGGCGAGATAGGTGAGTGGCACGATCTCGGCCTGGTGATCGCCGCTGACGCGCAGTCGACCGAGAGCTGCCTGCGCACGTTCGATCGCCTCCGTGAGATCGCCCCGCTGATAGGCCTCCATCGACTGATGGGCAAGGGCCGGACCCGTGAGCGGGCACTCTTCGTCGAGCAACTCGAGCGAGCGCGCCCACCACCGAAGGGCGGCATCGAGGTCGCCTCGAGCGATCGCCAGGTTGGCCCGCACGTTGGCGGCCACGCCGAGGCCCTTGTCGTCCTGCCGTCGCAGCAGGGCCTCCCAGGCCGACGCGACGAGCTGATCGGCTCGAGGGTCACCTCGGTGGGCGTGGTGACACGCGGCGCCGACCATCAGGGCCGCCATCGGCCGGTCCGCGTAGTCACAGTCGAGCAGCTCGTCGAGCCGATCGACCTGGACGCGGATGTCGCCGCCCGACAGCACGTCGAGCGCCACGTCCTCCAGTCCCGCCACCACGTCATCGTTGTCCGGCAATGCGCCGGAGTCGCGCAGATCCACCATCGACTCGTGGACTCCCTCATCCCAACCCGGTGGAGGACCCGGTGGAATCACCGGACCGGCTTTCGTCAAAGCAAAGCAGCGCCCACAAGCATCGTCAATGATCAGCCGTGCCCAACCTAGTAGACACTGTTGTATAGTCCCCGCGGTGACCACGGCGACCCCGGCGACCCCGGCGAGAGAGCGACTGCTCGACGCCGGCATCGAGCTGTTCGCCGAATTGCCGCCAGCGGCGCTGTTCGGTGGCCTGTCCGTGTCGGCCCTGGCCCGCCGGGGTCGCACCACCCGCGCCACCTTCTACCACCACTGGCCGACGCTCGACGCCGTACTTCACCGATCTGGCCGCTCACGCCTTCGACCGGTACGGACCGTGGCAGCTCGACCCCGGTCGGCGCCTGCCGAACTTCCTCGATCCGGCCACCAGCCGCATCTCCGCCCTGCGGGCCGCGGCCGCTGGCGAGCTCGACGTGGCGGCGTCCAACCCGACCTTCGCGATGCGCCTCATCCTGGCGGCGAACGCGGACGACCCCGCCATCGTGCCGATCCTGCGTTCGTTCCACCGCGACCGCGACGAGGCGGCGGTCGAGGTCACTCGCTTCTTGTGGGGTCTGTGGCACCGGGCCCCGCGGGCCCCCTTCACCTATGCGTCCATCGCCGCCGTCTGGACCGCGCTGATCGACGGCTTGGCCATGCGCCAGCGTGTCGACCCCGACTTCGAGGGCGGAGCGCTCTTCGGCGCGATCGCCGTCGCCCTGCTGCCGGGGACCTCACGAGACCTCGACGAGCAGGCCGACCTCGAGCAGTGGGCCGGCACCATCGATCGGTTCCCGATCACATCGACTGCAGCCGTCGCCCCCACGACCGCGAGCATGACCCCCCAGCAACGGGCCGAGCTGGGCGCCAAGGTGCTGCGCGCCGCCTTCCACCTCCTCGAGGAGCGAGCCTGGACCGAGATCAGCGTGCGTGACCTGGCCGATGCCGCGGGTGTCGGCGAGCCTGCCGTATTCGACGCGTTCGGCTCGAAGGCCGGGGTGGCCGCGTTGGTCCTGTCCCAGTTCACCCATCGACGCATCGTCGACCTGCCACCGCAACCCGATCCGATCGACCACCTCCGGCAGGTCATGCGCACCCTGCGGTCGGTGATCCGTGAGCACCGAGTGCTCGCCCGAGCGACGCTGCTCACCGTCACCGACAACGCGCCAGGCGCCATGCCCGAGACCGCCGCCGGACTCACCTACTCCTACCAGGTGATCGCCGAAGGCATCGCGCGCGGCGCAGCAGGTCGGTCAGATCCGCGCCGACGTCCCAGCCCTGCCGCTGGCCATGCACTGGAGCCGCTCGATCCTGCTCGAGCAGGTGACCCATGGGGTCGACGGCCAAGCAGGTTTCGATCTCGTCGACGTGTTGCTCACGGGGGTGCGCACGCCCGCACCCCCGCAATAGCGCAAGCTCAGGCCATCAGGGGGCGGCCTCGTCGAGCGGCTCGGTCGTCGAGGTGGTGCTCGTCGACGAGGTGGTCGTGCTCGACGTGGTCGACGTGCTCGCCGTGGTGGTGGTCTGCGGTCGGGTGGTCGAGGTGGTGGGCCGGGTGGTGGTGGTCGAGGCAGTCGACGAGGTGGTGGACGACGACGAGGTGGTCGTGGTCTCGGGCGGCCGGTCGTCGGAGTCGTCGCGCATCGCGAAGATGATCAGCACCGCAGCCACGGCAACCAACAGGATGGCCACACCCCACGTGATCGGGTTCGACAATGCCGATCGCTCCGCCGGGGCGGCCACCGGTGGCGGTGCCGGCGTCGTGGCCGGGGGCTGGTCGTCGAGCGGCCGGCCGTCGGCCCCGACGATCGGCACGCCAGCAGCCGGCGTAGGGGCGTCGACCGGCGGCATGGCCTGGGTGGGCTCGTCGGCGCCGGTGAGGCCGGGATCTCCCGGCGGGCCCTCGACCGGCTCGTCGCCGGGCGTGCTCCCCTGATCGCTCATTGCTCGTCTCCCGTCATCCGAGTGGAACGTGCCGTGGGTCGTGGCCGATGGCGACCCCGCGGGATCGGCCGGGCCGATCGGTCAGGGCACGTCCATGAAGCTGGTGAAACCGTACTGCTCGTGGGGGCCGAGGAACATGAACTCGTGCAACCCGTAGCCGACGTCGCCCGTCGAGGTCTCGAACCGGGCCACGCAGTCGACGATGCCGAAGAAGCGTTCGCGGTCGCTCTCGGTGTCGAGCGTCAGCCCCTGCACGACCAGCGGGCCCTGCCACATGCCGTGACGCCAGTCGGCGTCGAAGCCGTAGCCGGTGCCGATGCCGATGTGCGCGTCGAGCAGATGGGTGATGGCGATCTCGAAACCGCCGCCGGGGGCGTCGGGGAACGCCAGCGCTCCTTCGGCCACCTCACGGGTGCCGGGCTTGAACGTGTGCCGGTGCTGCGGCCGTCCGAGTTGCTCGGCCGGGCGTTCGGGATCGTTCCAGATGCGGACCGCTTCCTCCATGATGCGTTCGCCGTCGGCCCACTCCTGCACGATGTAGAGGATGGAGTAGTCGTCGAACTGCATGGGCGCGTAGTTCCACATGTTGAAGAACAGCGGGTCGTCGGCCCGGATGCCGGCCGGCTCTGCCTCGCCGACGGGCCGCACGCCCCACGAGCGGTCGCGGGTGCCTTTCCACCGGTCGGGCGTGACCTCGATGGTCTCCCCTGCCACCTCGAGCGTCCCGCTCCAGTAGCCCGTCTGGGCCAGGCGCATCGTGTCGAACAGCACCCGGCCCTTCTGGCGGATGAAGTGGCGAGGCTCCTCGAACGCGGGGATCGCACCTCGCCATTCAAGATCCGCAGCCAGTCCCCACTCGTTCGGCTCGAGCACGAAACGCAGGCGGTGCAGCGGCTCGAGCACCTCGACGCGAAACGGTCCGACGGAGTTGTCCATGCGATCGCCGAGCTCACGCGACGCTCGCACCACATGGTGCTTCGTGCCCCGGCGCACCAGGCAGAAGGCGTCCTGCACCGCCAGGTTGGGGTACTGCCCGAGACCCATCACCATGAACAGCTCGTCGCTCGAGCCGTGCAGGTTGAAGTAGTAGCGGTCGTAGAAGTTGCGATCGCTGGACGCGGCGTTGCGGATGGGCTCCGCCACCTGGTGGATCGGGTAGTCGTCGCCGGCCGAGAGCATCGGTCCTCCGAACTGAGTGGTCGTCAGATACTCGCCGGACCCTAGCGGTCCGCGCACCGGCCGCTGTCCCTCGGAGCCCCCGCCGGCGACCCGATCGATGTCGGGTGATGTGGCTCGTGTGGCTCGTGTGGCCCACGCGTCGTCGCGGGCGCGGGAGCACGACCGAACAATCGCGCCGAGACCGGGAAAACTCTGAAAAAACCGTCTGGAAATGCGGCGCGCGTGGCACAGGTGGTGCAAGGCTGACCGCCCGCCTGCATCACAGTCCGACGGAGGTCATATGAACCGCAGGGAACTCGTGCTCGCACTCGCCGAGCGCACCGAAACCGATCGCAAGACCGCTGACGAGTTCGTCAGCGCGTTTGTCGACGTGCTCACCGAAACGGTGTCGACCGGCGAGCCTGTCTCGATCCCGGGCTTCGCCAAGTTCGCCCGGGTCGATCGCCCGGCTCGCATGGGTCGCAATCCCGCGACCGGTGAGGCCATCCGCATCAAGGCCTCGCGCAAGGCCCGCATCACCCCCCTCAAGGCGTTCAAGGACGCCGTGAACTCGGGCAAGGTCACGAAGAAGGCGCCGGCCAAGAAGGCCGCCGCCAAGAAGGCTCCCGCGAAGAAGGCCGCCGCCAAGAAGGCTCCGGCGAAGAAGGCGGCCGCCAAGAAGGCTCCCGCTCGCAAGCGCTGAGCACAGTCCCGAACACGCTGCTGGCCCGGCATGTGCCGGGCCAGCAGTCGTTTTGGCGAACGGTCAGCGAACGTTCAGCTGACGATCTTCGCCTTCATCGAGTTGAACTCTTCCTCGGTGATCGTGCCGGCCGCCTTCAAATCGGCCAGCTTGGCCAGCTGGTCAGCGGGCGATGCGCCACCGGCGGTCTCACGCACATAGTTGTCGAACTGCTTCTGGGCGTCGATCTGGGCCTTCATCGCCCGCTCGCTCATGCCCTTGCCGCGCACGATGACGTAGACGAGCACCGCGATCCAGGTGAACACGATCAGACAGAAGATCCAGATCGCCTTGGCGACACCGGACATCTCGTGATCACGAATCAGGTCGCTGAAGATCGCGATGAACACCCAGATGTAGAGGAAGAGGAAGAAGATCGTAATGGTCGTCCAGAGCAGTTCGCCCTGGCCGATTTCGGCAAGCAGCATCGTTTGGTCGTCTCCTGAGGTTTGGCACGCAGCATGCGTGCCCTTGTGGGAAGCGGACACACCCTAGTGGTGATGGTGTCCTCACCGTCACCACCGGCTAGGGTTAGCGGGTTCCGATCGGTCGCTCAGCGCGAAGAGGCATGCGTTGAACGACAGTGCACCGGGTTTCCGGTGCAGGTCTGCCGGTGCCGGCGCGTGACCGATCTCCCGTTTCCACGGCTTCGCCTCTTGCCGCGGCTTGTCAGTCCGTCGCGCGTTCGACCCCGAGCGTGCACCCCCCCACCTCGGATCGCAGCGCTCAGCGTTCGCGGCCCTACCGCAGCCCGCCGCTTTCGGCGACAACCAAGGAGCCTCCGTGCCCGCCGTTCATCCCCCCACCCCCACCTTCGCCGATCTCGGCGTACCCGAGGCCTTGGCCCGGTCGCTCGCCGACCGCGGCATGGCCGCCCCGTTCCCGATCCAGGCGGCCACCGTGCCCGACGCGCTGGCCGGCCGCGACGTGTGTGGGCGTGCTCCCACCGGTTCGGGCAAGACGATCGCCTTCGGCATCCCCCTCGTGCTCGCCGTCGAGCGGGCCCGTCCCCGCCGGCCTCGCGGCCTGGTGCTCGTGCCCACTCGTGAGCTCGCCGCGCAGGTGTGCCAGGAGCTGCGGCTGCTCGCCAAGCCCAAGGGCCCGTGGATCGAGACCTTCTACGGCGGCACCCGGTTCGACCGCCAGGTCGAGGCGCTGCGGCGGGGTGTCGACATCGCCGTCGCCTGCCCCGGTCGCCTGGCCGACCTGGTGAGCCAACGTCAGATCGACCTGTCCGATGTGTCGTTCGTGGTCGTCGACGAAGCCGACCGCATGGCCGACATGGGCTTCCTCCCCGAGGTCCGGCGCCTCCTCGACCAGTGCGCGAGCGATCGCCAGACCCTGCTGTTCTCGGCCACCCTCGACGGCGATGTCAACGTGTTGATCAAGCGCTACCAGAACAACCCCGTACGCCACGAGTACGTCGACCCCGACGAGGGTGGGGCGCGAGCCGAGCACCTCTTCTGGTCTGTCGAGCGTCCGAACAAGCTCCGCACGACCGCCCAGGTCGTCGAGCGAGTGGGTCCGACCGTGGTGTTCTGCCGCACCAAGCGCGGTGCCGATCGGGTCGCCAAGCAACTCGAGGCGGCCGGCGTGCGCGCCGCGGCGATTCACGGCGATCGTTCGCAGAGCCAGCGCGAGCAGGCGTTGCGCTCGTTCCACAACGGTCACGTGCGCGCCCTCGTCGCCACCGATGTGGCCGCCCGCGGCATCCACGTCGACGACGTCGCCGGCGTGGTGCACTTCGACCCGCCGGCCGATCCCAAGGACTATGTGCACCGCTCCGGCCGCACGGCACGAGCCGGGGCCACCGGCATCGTGGTCACCCTCGTGCCCAACGACATGCGCAGCGCGGTGGGCAAGATGCAGCGGGAGCTCGGCTATCCCACTGGCGTCACCCCTGTCGACACCGCCGGCCTGCCGGCCGCAACCACGCCTCGACGCGAGCGCCCTCGCCAGGAGCGAGTGGTCGACAGCCGTCCCCCGGCCTCGCGTCCGGCGCGCCCCGGCAGCCGGCGCAGCAAGCCGCCGCGCCCGAGCGGAGCGGCCAGGCGCAAGGCGAAGGCCCGCAACGCGGGCGCATCCACACCCCCGCGCCGGCGCAGCCACAGTCGCTGACCTCGGCCGGCGGCCGCGATTCGAGGCTGGTCTACGAGAGGGTGTCGCGCAGGTCGCGCTTGAGGATCTTGCCCGTCGCCCCTCGTGGGAGCTGGCCGTCGACGAACTCGACTCGGGCCGGCACCTTGAACGCGGCCAGGTGCTCGCCCACGTGCGCTTTGATCTCGTCGGCGGTGACCTCCGCGTCGGGTCGCCGCACGATGGCCACCACGAGCTCCTCACCGAGTCGTTCGTGCGGCACCCCGAACGCAGCCGCTTCGTACACCGCCGGATGCTCGTAGATCACGGCCTCGACCTCCGCGCGAGTAGATGTTCTCGCCGCCACGCAGCACCATGTCCTTCACCCGATCCTCGACGTAGACGAAGCCGTCTTGGTCGAGTCGCCCGAGGTCGCCTGAGCGCAGCCAACCATCGTGGAAGGTCTCGGCCGTCGCCTCGGGCCGGTTCCAGTAGCCGCGAATGAGGTTCGGCCCCGCGAACTCGATCTCGCCGATCTGTCCCGGCCCGAGCACCACGCCGGTGTCGGGGTCGACCACCCGCACGCGCATGATCGGGACGGTGCGGCCGGCGCTGGTGGGACGGTCGACATAGTCGTCGGCCATGTTCTGCGGGCCGTAGGCGTTGGTCTCGGTCATGCCATAGCCGATGTTGGGCCGCCCCCTCGCAAAGCTGCGATCGATGCGGCGCACCAGTTCCGGCGGCGCAGGCGCACCGCCACCACCGACCGACAGGAGGCTCGAGGTGTCGCGCCGCTCGAACTCGGGTGATTCGAGCAGATCCCACGACATGGTGGGTACCCCGACGAAGGTGGTGACCTGCTCGCGCTCGATGAGCTCGAGCGCCCGGGCTGGGTCCCACTTGTGCATCATCACCAGCTTGCTGCCACCGAGGAAGGCGCCGAGCATCACGGGCACACAGCCGGTGACGTGGAAGAGCGGCACCACGAGGATGTAGCTCGTCGGGAAGGGATGGCGGACACGATCAGGACCGGCCCGCACCGCGTTGACGGCCGCTCGGCAGGCATAGGCCATCAACGCACTGAGCACGGCCCGATGGGTCGACACCGCGCCTTTCGGATGGCCGGTGGTGCCGGAGGTGTAGAGGATCGTGGCGTCGTCGTCGGCGCCGATGTCGACCGCAGGCAGCGGGGCTCCATCGACGACGACATCGTCGAGTCGATCGACACCAGCCGGCAGCTCACCGTCGGTGCGAACCGCCACCACGCCACGCCGAGATCACCCAGCACCGGAGCGACCCGATCGATGCGCTCCCGGTCGGCCAGCAACACCGCCGCACCCGAGTCGGTGAGCCCGTAGGCGAGCTCCTCGGTGGTCCACCAGGCGTTGAGCGGCACGACGACGGCGCCGATCGACGTGATGGCGATGAACGCCATCACCCACTCCGGATAGTTGCGCATGGCGATCGCCACCCGGTCGCCCGGCTGCACGCCGTAGCGCTCGACGAGCACGGCCCCGATGGCATCGCTGCGTGCCGCAACCTCGGTGAAGGTCCACCGCTCGTCCTCGTAGACCAGGAACACCTGATCTCCCCGGCCTCGCGCCCCGGCGAACAACTCGCGCAGCGACTCTGGCGTGTGCAGGAAGACCGGCTCACGCCGAGTGCCACCCTGGCCGTCAGGGATGTCGACCTCGACGATCTCGTAGCGACCACCCGGGGCGACGACCGCGGCCACCGCCTCGTCGTATGTCATGCCCACGATGTCCCCCGTCATCTCCGAACCGGGGCGACACTAGCGGCCGCGAGCGCCGCCCCGACTGGTGACGCCGTCGAAAAATGAACGGACCGGGACGATGGCGGTGGACATCGTCCCGGTCCGTCGCTGCCTCCTGGCAACGGGGGTGTGCGTCAGAGGCTGGGGGTCAGATGCTGGTTCGGGCGCGGCTGGTGGAGAGCAGCGCGAGGATCAGTCCGACTACTCCGATCACCGCCACGATGATCCCGATGGTGCTGTTGAGGAACGCTGCCACCAGCACTCCGACGACGATGACGGCTAGAGCGGCTCCGATGGTCATGTTCCCGCTTCCTTTCGTGATTCGAGGAGGGGTTTCCCCCCGAAAGCGATGTGACGCCCGTACCCGAGGCCCGATGGGGCCAGAACCACCGGTCCGCGGTTTCTCCTACTGTCAAGAGTCGTTCCCGACCCGGAGGTCGCATGTCCGACTACGACGCGTTTCCGACCCTCGCCTTCGAGCACCCGCACCCCGGCGTGCTGCGGATCGTGCTCGACGCGCCCAACCTCAACGCGGTGGGGCCTGACATGCACCGAGATCTGGCTGACGTCTGGCTGGCGGTCGATCGCGATCCTCAGGTGCAGGTCGCCATCATCGCCGGCGCCGGCCGCGGCTTCTCGGCGGGTGGCAGCTTCGAGCTGGTCGAGCAGATCATCGATGACTACGACAGTCGCACGCGCGTGCTGCGCGAAGCGCGCGACATCGTGCGCAACGTCATCAACTGCTCGAAGCCCATCGTGTCGGCCATCCACGGGCCCGCCGTCGGTGCCGGTCTGGTCGTCGCCTTGCTGGCCGACGTGTCGGTGGCGGCGCGAACCGCGCGGATCATCGACGGTCACACCCGCCTCGGCGTCGCCGCCGGTGATCATGCGGCGATCTGTTGGCCGTTGCTGTGCGGCATGGCCAAGGCCAAGTACCACCTGCTGACCTGTGAGCCACTCACGGGCGAGCAAGCCGAGCGCATCGGCCTGGTGTCGCTCTGCGTCGACGACGATCAGGTTCATCAGAAGGCGGCCGAGATCGCCGAGCAGCTGGCCGCCGGTCCAGCCGCCGCCATTCGCTTCACCAAGCACACGCTCAACCACTGGTACCGACAGCTCGAGCCGGTGTTCGACGCGTCGCTCGCCTACGAGTTCTACGGATTCGGCGGTCCCGACGCGGCCGAGGGGCTGGCCGCGCACCGCGAGAAGCGACCACCGCAGTTCCGGGGCCCCACCAGCGAATGACCGGTGGGACCCCGACATGCTGCGCCCGCCGTCAGTACCCCTCGTGACGGCGTGCCGCCCGCCGTCAGTACCCCTCGTGACGGCGTGCCGCCCGCCGTCAGTACCCCTCGTGACGGCGTGCCGCCCGCCGTCACTGGTTCACATAGGCGAGGGCGTTGGCCGACCGGGTGACCACGGTCGAGTTCTTCATGTAGTTGCTGCTGCCCGTGTGCGGCACGCTGCTGTAGATCACCTTCCGGCCCGACGGGATCGACATGTAGACCGCCGACGATGCCGGCACGACCGCATCGCCGTTCGAGCCGATGGTGGTGAACTCGGTGCCGAACTTGCCCTGCGGATTGCCGTTCTGCTGAAGCCACTTGATGTCGGTGGCGCCCGGCTTCAACGTGGCGCACTGCCCCCACAGGCACAGGTAGGAGTACCAGGCGGCCCCGTTGTGCGGCGTGCCGAGCGTGACCACGTCCTCCACGTCGATCGGTGCAGAGAACCCACTCTCGGCCTTCTGCGCTCCCCACACTGCGCCCCGCGCGATCAGCCCACCCATCGAGTAGCCGACCACGTCGACGGCGATGCCCTGCGACGTGTACTGCGCGTAGATGTACTTCGAGAGCGCCTTGGCGATCTCCTTCCAGGAGCTGCTGTTGCCGAAGCTGCCGTACGACCGGAGGTTCACGTTGCAGTTGACGTCGCCCGAGTAGAAGCCGACCTTCACCATCGGGCCTGTGAAGCCCTGGTTGCGGAGACTGGTGATCATCGAGTCGAAGTCGCCGCCGCAGTCGGTGGAGTTCGACGTGGGGTTGTAGCCGTGCACGAACAGCACGGCCTTGGTCTTGTTGTCGGTGCGGGCATCAGCCGGCGACGCGCCGACCAGCCCCACGGTGCCGGCCAACATCACGAGGGCGATCAGCATCGCCGCCCGTCGTGTGGTCGGGCGCGCCGATGCAGCCCTCTGGTGAGGCTCTCTCATCACGTAGGTCCCCCGTTGTCCCTGCTGGGAACGAGCCGGTCGGCTCGCTGCGGCGGAGTATGACCATCGTCACATCGCCTGTCAACGACCCACGGGCGACGGTCGCAGTTTCGTCCGGTCGGACGTTGTGGTCACGGCAGCCGACGGCGATGATGGCGGTCCATGGGGAGCGAGGTCACGAGGGCTGGGGCCGGCGACCCGGTCGGGCTCCGGATGGACACCGCCACCGGCAAGTGGGTCGTCGTGGTCACGGTGCTCGGCTCGGGCCTGTCGATGCTCGACGCCACCGTGGTCAACATCGCGCTGCCCACGATCGGCGAAGATCTCGATGCCGGGCTCTCGAGCCTCCAGTGGGTGGTGAACGCCTACACCCTCACGCTCGCCGGGTTCTTGCTGCTCGGGGGCGCGCTCGGTGACCGCCTCGGGCGACGCAAGGTCTTCCTCATCGGCGTCACGTGGTTCGCGCTGGCCTCGTTGCTGTGTGCGGTGGCCCCTTCGTCCGAGTTGCTCATCGCGGCGCGCGCGCTTCAGGGGGTCGGCGCCGCGCTGCTCACGCCAGGCAGCCTCGCCATTTTGGAGGCCAGCTTCGTGCCCGCCGACCGCGGTGCGGCCATCGGCGCGTGGTCGGGCTTCGGTGGCGTCATGACCGCCATCGGCCCCTTCCTCGGTGGCTGGCTGGTCGACGCGGCATCGTGGCGTTGGATCTTCCTCATCAACCTGCCCTTCGCCGCGGCGGTGCTCTGGCTCGGCCTGCGCTACGTGCCGGAGTCGCGCGACGAGACCACCGACGGGCCGCTCGATCTCACCGGCGCGGCATTCGCCGCCATCGGGCTGGCAGGCGTGATCTACGCGCTGACCGAAGGACCAGAGAGCGGGTGGACTGCGCCACTCACCTTGCTCACCCTGTTCGGGGGCGCCGGCTGCCTCGTCGCCTTCGTCCTCGTCGAGCGACGCGCCCGCAGTCCGCTCGTGCCGCTGCGGATCTTCGCCAACCACCAGTTCACGGCGGCCAACCTGGTGACGTTCGTGGTCTATGCCGCGTTGGCCGGCGCGCTGTTCCTTCTGCCCATCCAACTGCAGACCGTCACCGGCTTCTCCCCTCTCGAATCCGGCGTGGCCCTCCTGCCGATCACCCTCGTGATGCTGGCGCTGTCGGCCCGGGCCGGGCGGCTGGCCACCCGCATCGGGCCTCGCATCCCGATGGCCCTCGGGCCGATCGTGGCGGGCGTCGGCCTGGCGCTGCTCGCTCCGGTGGGCGCCGACTCGAGCTACTGGGCCGACGTGTTCCCCGGCGTGTTCGTGTTCGGTCTGGGTCTGTCGCTCACCGTCGCCCCGCTCACGACCACCGTGTTGGGGGCGCTCGACGACCAGTACGCCGGGGTGGCGTCGGCGGTGAACAACGACGTGGCGCGGGTGGCCGGCCTGGTCGCGGTGGCCACCCTTCCGGTCGTGGCCGGTCTCACCAACGACGACTTCGCCAACCCGGTCGCCTTCTCCGACGGGTTCGGCAACGCCATGGTCATCGCTTCGCTCACCCTGGCGGCGGGAGGCGTGCTGGCCTGGTTCACCATCCGCAGCGACGTGCTCGAGACCGAGCCGACCGAACCGGCCACCCCGACGAGCTACTGCGCGATCGACGCGCCACCGCTGCGCGCCGAGTGCGCCCCGGCAGACTGAGCCGACCGCCACCACCACACCGGTTTCTGTGGTCAGGACGGGACCTCAGGGTTCCGTCCTGACCACCGGAAGCATCAGCGCTCGATCGCGGGTGCCGGCGTTGGTGGCACTCAGCACGGCGCGCAACGAGGCTCCGAGGATGTCGTCGTCGAGCCCGACACCCCAGCACGAGCGTGCGTCCGGCAGCCGGACGTGCACGTACGCGGCCGCCCGCGCCGACCGACCCTCGCCGAGTGCGTGCTCGTGGTAGTCGAGCACGTCGACCGGGCCACCGAGCAGCTCTTCGAGTCCCTGGAGGAACGCGGCCACCGGCCCGTTGCCCCGACCGACGATGGTGCGAGCGCCGCCGTCGACCAGCACCTGGGCGGTGAGCTGGGTGCCGGCGTCGCCGACGCTGGCCTCGTAGGTGCGCAGCTCGACGGCTCCCGGCTCGAGATAGTGCTGCTCGAACTGCATCCAGAGGTCGCCCGCTGCGATCTCCGTGCCCGACGCCTCGGTGACGGCCTGCACCGCCGAGCTGAACTCGATCTGCAGTCCCCGTGGGAGATCGAAGCCGTGCTCGGCCTTCATCACGTAGGCCACTCCCGCCTTTGCCCGACTGGCTGTTGACCCGGATGACCGCTTCGTAGGTGCGCCCGACATGGGCGGGGTCGATCGGCAGATAGGGGACCTCCCAGACGTCGTAGTCGTCGGGAAGGGCATCCATCCCCTTCTTGATGGCGTCCTGGTGGCTACCCGAGAACGCCGTGTAGACGAGGTCGCCGGCGTAGGGATGGCGGGGGTGCACCGGCAGCCGGTTGCAGTGCTCGGCCACGGCGCGCAGCCGATCGATGTCACCGATGTCGAGCTGCGGATCGACGCCCTGGCTGAACAGGTTCATCGCCAGCGTCACCACATCGACGTTGCCGGTGCGCTCCCCGTTCCCGAACAACGTGCCCTCGACGCGATCGGCGCCGGCCATCACGCCGAACTCGGCGGCCGCGACGGCGGTGCCGCGGTCGTTGTGCGGATGCAGGCTCAGCACCACCCGGTCGCGCTGGGGGACGTGACGGTGGAAGTACTCGATGACATCGCCGTAGATGTTGGGCGTGTACATCTCGACCGTGGCCGGCAGGTTCAGGATGAGGCGACGGTCGACGCTCGGCTCGATGACATCCATCACCGATGCGCAGATCTCGATCGCGTAGTCGATCTCGGTGCCGGTGAAGCTCTCGGGTGAGTACTCGTAGCGCACGTCGGTGCCCGGCACGGTGTCTTCGAGCTTGCGACACAGACGCGCCGCGTTCACGGCGATCTCGGTGATGCCGTCGCGGTCGAGCCCGAACACGACGCGGCGCTGCAGGATCGACGTCGAGTTGTAGAAGTGGACGATGGCGCGCGCCGCGCCCTGGATGCTCTCGTAGGTGCGCTCGATCAGCTCGGGCCGGCATTGGGTGAGCACCTGGATGGTGACGTCGTCGGGCACCAGGTCGTCTTCGATCAGCTGCCGCACGAAGTCGAAGTCGGGTTGCGACGCCGAGGGGAAGCCGACCTCGATCTCCTTGAAGCCCATGTCGACCAACGTGGTGAACATGTGCAGCTTGCGACCCGGGTCCATCGGGTCGATGAGGGCCTGGTTGCCGTCGCGCAGATCGACCGAGCACCAGGTGGGTGCCTGCTCGATGCGTCGGTCGGGCCACGTGCGATCGCGCAGCTCGAGCGGCCGGAACGGCACGTAGCGATCGAAGGGCATTCGCTTGGGGGTGACCGGTTCGGGTGGCATTGGTGAGCTCCTGGCTGGCTGTGTCGGAAAACGAAAGAACCCCCTGGCCCGGTGGGCGCAGGAGGCTCGGCGAGCACCGATATGGGGGTGCTCGCCTACAAGAGGAGAAGGAGGGTCGACGGACGCAACATGGGCGCGATCATCCGCTCACCGTAACGGCCTGTCAAGGCCTTTCCTCGCTGGTCAGGCCGACCAGGCGCTCCGACAACGCCCACAGCGCGTCGGCCCGCTCGGGATCGAGGGCGTAGGGCCGCACACCGGTCTCGGCCATCGGGTCGGTGGTGGAACCGGCGATGCCGCAGTCCTCCAGATAGAGGCCGCCCAGGTTGTCGAGGTCGGCGGAGGTGGCCGCCCACACCGACGTGGCCGCCCCCTGAGGCACCGTCTTCCACTTCATCTGGCCACTTGGGACGGCCGCCTGCAGCGTGGCGATCGACTCCTCGGTGAGATGGCGTCCGAGCTCGGTGACGATGCCGCCGGGGTGCAAGGAGAACGCCCGCACGCCCCGCTCGGCGAACCGGCGGTCGTAGCCGACGGCGAACAGTGCGTTGGCCGTCTTGGCCCGCCCGTAGGCGAGCCAAGGCTCGTAGTCGGTGTGTTCGAAGTTGGGGTCGTCGAGGTCGACATCGCTGAACCGATGACCGCGGGAGCTGAGCACGATGACGCGGGAAGGCGCCGCAGCGATCAACGCGGGCGTGAGCAGGTTGGTCAACAGGAAGTGGCCGAGATGGTTGGTGCCGAACTGCAACTCGAACCCGTCGGCGGTCGTGCCTTGAGGGCAAGCCATGACACCTGCGTTGTCGATGAGCACGTCGATGCGATCGTGCTCGGCGAGGAACGAGGCCGCGAACGAGCGGATGCTGGCGAGCGACGCCAGGTCGAGCTCGCGCACCTCGAGGTCGGCACCTGGCACCGCTGCGCGGATGCGATCGGCCGCGGCCTGCCCGCGTGCCGGGTCGCGCACGGCCATGGTCACCGACGCGCCGTGCGCGGCCACCGCCCGGGTGGTCTCCTCGCCGAGCCCCGTCGATGCACCGGTGACGACGTAGCGCTGACCGGCGAGGTCGACCCCCTCGAGGACGTCGTCGGTGGTCGATTCGGCGTCGAAGCTCGTCATGGCCGGAGTCTCGCACAGGCCTCGTTGCGGGTCTGCGGGCGTAGGGCCTTCACGGGCGAGCGCGTCCGGCATCGGCGATCTGGTCGTCGCGTGCGAGCAGCGCAGCCTGCCGTCGAGTCGATGCACCGAGCCGCTCCATCGCCGCCTTGATGTGCGCATCGACGGTGCTCACCTGCAGTCCGAGGATGGCGGCTGTCTCCGTGCTGGTGTGGCCATCGGCTACGTAGCGACAGGACCTCGCGCTGCCGGGGGGTCAACGTGGCGCTCGACCGCTCGTCGTCGCCGGGCCGGTGACCGAGCGCCCGGAGCGAGCGTCGAGCCCGGCCGGCCAAGGGCAGGAAGCCGTGCCCCGATGCGGCAGCCTCGACGCCGACGAACTGCTCGCAGGCCTGGTCGGTCCGCCCGGCACGGCGGAGCGCCTCCCCCACGCCCCATCGGGCACGCAGCGCGAAGCGCGGCGCGTCGATCGCGATGGCGGAGGCCTCCTCGAAGCGCGCCAGCGCCTCGAGGTGCTGGCCACGAGGCGAGCGCGGCCACGCCCCTGCTCTCGTGCGCGGCCGCCTCGGCGAAATCCCAGCCCTCCGGATCGACCGGCACGGGCTCGTTTCCCAGATCGAACTGCGCCCAGGCCCGCAGCGACCCCCGCGAGCGGACGGACCGGGAAGTGGTCGACACCATGCCGCAGGCATGCCTCGGCCGCGTCGACCGCGCGGTCAGGTTGACCGAGAAGCCAGTGCGCCTCCGCCTCGGCCCAGCAGAGCAGGCTGGCGCCGGTCTCGTCGCCGGCGTCGAGGGCCTGGCCCTCGCGCAGCGCCGTCGCCGCCTCACGCCCCAGCCCGAGATCGGCGAGCGCGATGGCGTGAACCGCGTGGGCGAGGTGGACGGCGACGGTGAGGTGCGGGCGCACGAAGGCACGTCCCCACGCGGCGACCTCGCCGGCGCGTCCGGCGAGCAGAGCCAGCAGGTTGGCCGTGATCGAGAACTGCTCCTCCCAATGGCGACGATGATGGCGTCGTGCCAGCTCGGCGGCGGTGACCGCCGCGTCCAGCGCCACCGCCCGGTCCCCTCCGAGCAGGTGGGCGGCCACCAGCGCGTTCGACGCCTCGAACGCAGTGTCGAGATCACCTTCCCCGTGCGCCTGGGCGAGCGCTCCTTCGATGTGCTCGACCCATCCCGGCGATCCGGCCACGAGGTGAGCACTGCCCAGGAGCACCCTCGCCCGGGCCTCGTCGACGCCGACGTCGCGGGCGAGGCTCCAGGTCTCGGTGGCGAGCGACATGGCGCGGTCCGCGTCGAAGGTGACGCGGATCGGATGGCGGAGCTCCTCGATCCGCAATCCGACCTCGGTTGCCGTCCTACTCCCGGCGCCCAGTGCCAACCCCGCCTCGACGGCAACCTTCGCCCCCGTCGGGTCGCCTGCCTGCCAGCGGGCACGCGCGCGGCGCAGCTCGACTTCGGCGCTCGGGCCGACGCCTGCGACCCCTGCGACGAGATCGATGATGCGACCTGCCTCATCCAACTCTCCTGCCTCGAGGAACGCATCGACCGCTTGCAGCACCACGTCGGGCTCCCGGCACCCCTCGCAGCTCGTCGGATCGCCGTCGGCACATCCCGCAGCGAGCAGCAGGTGTCGGGCACGCTCGCCCGGGGAGTCGGCTGGTCTCCGCCGCCGCTCGCGCCGCCCGTCGGGCCCTCGAGCTGTCGCCGCCAGCCGAGTAGTGGCGGGCCGCTTCTCCGACGGGCAGCTGCTCCGCGAGCTCGAGGTGCAGACACCGTCGCCGCTCGTCGTCGAGCAGTCCGATGGCCTCCGTCGCGATCAGATCGTGGCGGAGCGCGATCTGATCGCCGATCGTGACCGCGAGGCCGACCTCGAGCAGTGCGTCGACCCCGTGGCCGAGCAACTCCGCGCTCGGCAGGCCGGCCCAGCAGTGCCAGACGAGCCAACGCGTCGTGTGCGCGGTGCTCCCAGCGGCTCGAGGCGCGCCAGCAAGGACGACGTGCAAGTTGTCGGACGTGCCCTGTGCGAGCTCGAGGAGCAGGAACGGGTTGCCGTCGGCTCGATCGAGCACATCGTCGACGCGGTCGTCGGACAGGCCGGGCTGCACGGCACGGACGAGATCGTGGGCGTCCGTTCGTCGCAGGCGGTCGAGTCGAACGACGTCGAAGCCGGCGGCGGCCAAGGCGTCGAGTGCGAGCGCGGATCCGGCATCGTCCGCACGAACGGTCACGACCGTCGCCACGTTGGCGCCCAACACCTTGACGAGGCCCAGCGTGGCCGAATCGGCCCATTGCAGATCGTCGAGCAGCAGTGTCCCCTCACCCACCGCATCGATGACCTCGTGCGCCACCGCCGCGGCGTCCGCACCGGTCGGCAACGGCCCGACGGCGCGCGAGAGCGGCAAGTAGGGGGTCCATCGCACCGAGGCCAGCGCACCCCCTTCGAGGCGAGGTCCGCCACACTGGCTCATCGCGGCGCGGGCCAGAGACGTCTTGCCGATCCCGGCCTCGCCGATCACCGCTGTCGGGCGCCGGGCGGAGAGGTTCGCTACGACCCGGGCCAGCTCGCGTCACGTGAGATCAACGGCAGATCACCCGGGCCCGGTCGAGTGCCGTCCCGAGCGGTGGAGGTGTCGTCGGGCCGTCACCACCAACTCCGCGTTGTTGGTGACGCCTGAGCCGGCCCCGAAGCGCGGCCAACCGCCGGTGAGCCGTGCGGGTCGACAGGCCGGTCCGCCGGGCAGCGTCCGCGACGGACATCCCAGCCGCCAGGTGCTCGATGAGGACTCGCTTCCTCGTCGCTCGAGGCGGACGCCGTCATCGCGCCGGGCTCCGGCGAGTCGGTCACGACGCGACCCACCTTGCCCAGATCGGCGAGCAGACGGTGGCGAGCCGGGCCGGCGAGCGAAACCGCCACCAACAGGTACGCGCCCCGACAGGCGGCGAG
Organism: uncultured Iamiaceae bacterium; assembly: GCA_963706425.1. Lineage (GTDB taxonomy): Bacteria > Actinomycetota > Acidimicrobiia > Acidimicrobiales > Acidimicrobilacustridaceae > CAVPMN01. Next base: position 52,826 of record CAVPMN010000003.1, on the reverse strand, counting down.
GAGGGCAGCGGCCGCGGAGTCGTCGTCGTCGATGACGCCGACGCAGGTCGTGGCCCCCAGGTCGGTGAGCCACTCACGCTCGCCGAGCACGAAGCCGTCGATCACGCTCTGACCGGCGCGCTCCATCTCACGACGACGACGTCGCAACTCCGACCTGGGGACGATCTCGATGAGGTGATCCCCGGCCCCTTGTCGGTCCCTGGCGCCCATACTCCCCGCTGGTCACTGTAGGTGGTCGGAGTTGACGGCGTAGTTGGCACGGATTGGGGATGGCAGGGGCGGAGCGCTTCCTTACCGTCGGTGGGCAGGCGGCGACCCCTGTGCGGGTCGCGGGACAGGAGGCGATCGGGATGCGACGGGAACGGGTGGCCGGGTCGAGGCGTGGCTGGCGGACCGGGGTGGCGCTGGTGGTGGTGGCCGCCTTCGTCGCGATCGGGGCGCCCCCTCCTGCGGGGGCCGCGCCGGCCGGCACCGTGGTCAACACCGGGCGCTCGGGTTGGGAGGTGCAGCAGGTCGCCGGTGACCTGGTGGTGTTCACGACGTCGGAGTTCCGCGAGCAGGCCGATCTCAACGGCGACGGCGACACGTCGGACTCGGTGCCGGTGGTGTGGGACCGGGCCACCGGCGTGACCACGACGCTGCCGTTCGCGGTCTATGCGTTCTCGACGCCGCCGAACGGGCCCCCGAACTTCGACGCGGATGACCAGGTGGTGGCCTTCGCCGTGAACGAGAGCGCCCAGGGCGCCACCGATCTCAACGGCGACGGCGACGCCGGCGACAAGGTGGTCCATGTCTGGCAGCGGACGACCGGGACGACGACGAACCTGGCGCTGGCGGTCTCCGATGACGACTTCCCGGCGGTAGCCGCCGGCGCGGTGATGCTCGCGGTCGACGAGCCGACCCAGGGAGCGACGGATCTGAACGGTGACGGCGACGCCTTCGACGACATCGTGCACATCTGGACCGCCTCGGGCGGGGTGACGAATCTCGGGCAGGAGTACTTCGGGTCGTCCGGCGAGGTCTTCAGCGGACGATGGGTCGGTTCGGCTACACGCATCGACCCTTCCCAACAGCGACGCTCTGCAACGGCCGTCGTCTACGACAGCGCTACCGGCACGACGGCGTCGAGTCTCGCCACCAACGCCCGGCCCTGTCCGGGAGCTGGGCGTTCCTGCGGCGCCAACGAGCGCAGCAATCGACGCCGATCTCAACGGCGACGGCGACAAGAACGACTTCGTCGCCCATGTGTGGGACGGCACCGCCAACCCCGCCGTGAACCTCGGGCTGACGCCAGCCGCCACCAACACGGGTCTACTCCGGAGGTGCCGGCGTGTTCCTGTTCGGCGCACCGGAGACTGCCGCGACCGGAGACCTCAACGGCGACGGCGACACCACCGACGTGGTGGCCCACGTGTGGAGCCCCACCACCGGCCTGGTCAACCTGGGCGTGGTCGGGCCGGGCATCGTGCTCGGCGGGGGCCTCGAGAGGCCGTTCGGCGGGGGCGGCGTGGTGGCGTTCCTCGTGCCCGAGTCACAACAGGGCGGCACCGACCTCAACGGCGACGGCGACACCGGCGACGAGGTGCTGCATGCGTGGAGCCCCGCAGCGGGGCTGGTCAACACCGCCACCGCCAGCACGTTCTTCGGTCCCGACGCCGTCCGCAGCGGCATCGCCACCTGGCGGGTGAGCGAGGCGGCGCAGGGGAACACCGACCTCAACGGCGACGGCGACACCACCGATCACGTGCTGCACACGTGGACCGCGGTCGGAGGCACCCGCAACACCGGCTACGCGGTCGCAGCCCCAGCCGAGGTGGGCGGCGACTTCGTGGTGGTCGGCCGCCTCCGAGTCAGGACAGCAGACCGACCTCGACGGCGACGGCAGCATCACCAACATCCGTGTGCCGCTGCTCGTCGAGCCCGTGTCCGGGGAGGCCTCGCTGGTCCCGTACCCCGCCGACGACGGTGGCCGCCGGAGGAACCCTCGCCGCGATCTGGGTCTCCGAGCCCGAACTGGGCGACCTCAACGGTGACGGGGACGCCAACGACTTCGTGGTGCACGCGGTGACGGTCGACGCGAACCCACCGCCGACCGTGTCGGTCGGCGAGGCCAAGGTGGTCGAGGGCGACAGCGGCAAGGCGCGCAACGTGCAGTTCGCGGTGACGCTGTCTGAGCCGGCCACGTCCGAAGCGAGCGTCGACTACACGCTGGTGCCCGCCAGCGCGTCGGCGCCCGACGACTTCAACGACCGGAACGGTGTCACCAAGACCCTCCGCTTCAAGCCGTCGGTGGCCACGGGGCTCACGGCGACCACCAAGTACGTGACGGCGAAGGTGACGGCCGATCTCGCGGTCGAGGGTGACGAGGCGTTCGACATCGTGCTGTCGAACCCGGTCGGGCTCGTCCTCGGGGACGGATCGGCGGCCGCGACGATCATCGACGACGACCCGGGCGTCGGGCTGCGAGTGTCGGTGGGCGACGCCTCGATCTGGGAGGGCGACCAGGGCAAGACGGCCAAGGCCACCAACAACGCCAAGGTCTGGGTCAACCTGTCGGAGCCGGCTGCCTCGCAGACGACGGTCACCGTGCACGGTGGCCTCGGGAACGGCCACCGCCGGGGCCGACTTCAAGAAGGCCTACACGAAGACGCTCACCTTCAAACCGGGCCAGTGGCAGAAAGCGGTGGCCATAGCCGTGAATCCCGACGTCGTCGGTGAGGCCGACGAGACGGTCACCGTGACCCTCTCCGACCCCGGCGCGGGACTCACGCTGGGGAGGACGATCGGCACGGTCACCATCCTCGACGACGACTGAGCCGTCGCATGATCAGACGCGCCGGCCGATGAGGTTCAGCTGACGCGTCTGATCGTCGGCGTCAGGTGGCGGCTCGTGCGAGGTTTGTCGAGGTCGGCCTGCGGTGCGACGGGCGAGCGGTCGTCCTCCTACCATCACCCGATGACCTCCCCCGCCTTTCCGGAGCTCGGCTTCTACACGCTCGCCGGTCACTCGGACTCGCCCCGCGACCTCATCGGCGAGGTGCGAGATGCCGAGGCGATGGGGTTGGGCGCCGCGTTCGTGTCGGAACGCTTCAACGTCAAGGATGCGTGCACGCTGTCGGGTGCGGCGGCCGCGGTGAGCTCGACCATCGGCATCGCCACCGCCGCCACGAACCACAACACGCGCCATCCGATGGTGACGGCCACGTTCGGCACCACGATGCATCGCCTGACCGGCGGCCGATTCTCGCTGGGGCTCGGCCGAGGCTTCGGTCCGCTCTTCGACGTGTTCGGCCTGCCCCGGGTCACCACCGCCCAGCTCGCCGACATCATCGACCTGCTCCGTCGGCTCTGGCACGGCGAGGCCATCTTCGGCCACGACGGGCCAGCCGGCCGCTACCCCGTGCTCAGCCAGGACCCGTCCTTCGACGAGGACATCCCCATCCTGCTCACCGCGCTCGGCGAGAAGACCCTCGAGTTCGCCGGCACCACCGCTGATGCCGTCGTCCTGCACACGTTCTTCACCGACGACACGCTCGCCCGGTCGGTGGCCGCAGTTCGTCGCGGCGCGGAGTCGGTCGGGCGCGATCCGGCGGAGGTGCGCGTGTGGTCGGTGCTGGCAACCGTGGGCGATCACCTCGACGAGCAGCTGCGGATGCGCAAGCTCGTCGGCCGCTTGGCGACCTACCTCCAGGGATACGGAGATCTTCTCGTGTCGGTGAACGAGTGGGACCCGGCCGTGCTTGCCGCCTTCCGCGAGGCCGATGTGGTCCGCAACGCCCGCGGGGCCCTCGATGCCATCGGGACGGTCGACGAGCTCGAGCAGGTCGCGGAGCTGCTTCCCGACGAGTGGTTGGCCGCATCGGCCACGGGCTCCCCTGAACGCTGCGCGGCGCGGGTGGTCGACCAGTTCGACGCCGGCGCCGACTCGGTCATCCTGCACGGCGCCACCCCGGCCGAGCTGGCGCCGGTGGTCGAGGCCTACCAGGCCCTGCGCCCGTCCGGCCGGTTCGACGGCCTGGCCGCCAATCCCGGTTGGCGGACGGCACCCTCGACGTAGCCACGCCCGGCGGCGCTAACCCACCCATCCCGCGTTCTGGCAGTGACAACGCGCACCCTGGCGCGCGTTGTCACTGCCGGAAGGTGTTGGTGGGCAGGCCCACGACGGGCGACGGCGAGCGCAAGGTGAGGTGCTCGACGCCGATGCCGGGAACCGCGAGCGCGGCGCCCAGGGCCGTCACCAGGTACGACGCCACGTCGTCGGTCGCCATGTACTCCTGTTGCATCGTGCCGTGGCGGAACCAGTCGTGCATGGCGGGCTCGAGCACCTCGGCGTCGAAGGTGTGCCCGAACTCGGTGGGTTGGGTGGCGCCCACCTCGATGCACGAGAACCGCCGATCGTGGTGCTCCATGCGCCAGGCGGCGAGCGAGTGATCGAGCGCCGCCTTGCTGGCGCCGTAGATCCCGAGTGCCGATCGGGGCCGGCTGGTCATCTCCGACGACAGCACCGCCACGATGCCCGCATCGCTCATCGCCGGGAGGGCGGCGCGCACCACGCACTGGAGGCCGAACAAGTTGGTGGCGAACACCGCCTGCCAGTCGTCGAGCGAGGCATCGGCCAGCCGGCGCAGTCGCGCATAGCCCACCGCGTAGAGCATCAGATCGATCCCGCCGAGGACGGCCAGGGTTTCGTCGACCAGCCGGCGGCAGTCGTCCTCGACCGACACGTCAGCCACCACCGCCGCGCCGCGGCCCATCTCGCCGACGATCTCGGCCAGCCGGTCGCCTCGGCGGGCGGCGACCACCAGCTCGGCGCCGCTCGCGGCGGCGTGCTCGGCGAAGGCCCGCCCGATGCCCGCCGACGCGCCGACGACCAGCACCCGCTTGTCGCGCAGCTCGCCGACGCTCATCTCGACGCCTCCGCTCTGGCCACCAGGTCACGCACGAGGACCTTGCCTACTTCGTTGCGCGGGAGGCTGTCGACCGCGACGAACCGAACCGGCACCTTGTAGGGCGCCAGATGGGCCCGGCAGTGCGCGTCGAGCGCCGACGGGTCGACATCGGCGGCCGACGCCGGCACCACAAAGGCCCACGGCACCTGGCCGAGGCGCTCGTCGGGCACACCGACCACCGCCACGTCGGCCACGCCGGCATCGAGGCGCAGCACCTCGTCGACATCGGCCGGGTGCACCTTGAGGCCCCCGCGGTTGATCATGTCGGAAGCCCGCCCGTCGATCCACAGGAAGCCCTCGTCGTCGAGTCGACCCAGATCGCCCGTGCGAAACCAGCCGTCATCGGTCAGTCGGTCGGACAGGTCGTTGCCGTCCGCATAGCCGGCGCTGAGGGCAGGAGTGCGCACCTGGAGCTCACCCGACACGCCTGGTGAGACCACGGACTGGTGGTCGTCGACGATCCGCAACTCGACGTCGCGATGGGGACGACCGACCGAGCCGAGCTTGGTGTCGCCGAAGGCACGCGAGTCGGCCGCCGTCCATCCGACGATCTCCCCACCGATCTCGGTCTGGCCATAGCTGTTGAGCACCGCGATGCCGAACCTGTCCTTGAACCGGCGCGCCTGCAGCGGCGACAGCGGCGCGGTGATGCTGCGCACGAAGCGCAACGGCCCGAGGTCGGTGATGGTCGGATCGTCGGCCAACGCCGTCATGGCGGCGGGCGGCAACACCGTCGATCGGATGCCGAAGCGTTCGACCAGTTGGGTGAAGAGGTGCGGATCGAAGGCGTCCATCAGCACGACCGGCGCACCGACCCGCAGGGCGAACAGCACGTTGTAGATCCCGGCCCACAACGACAGCGACACGGGGATGAGGTTGGGCATCGGCGCAGGCGGAGTGGCCGGCGGGTCAGCACCGTCGGCCTGATCACGAGCCCGGAGCTTGGCGATGACCCCATCGAGCAGGGTGAGCACCCCGGAGTGCAACAGCAACACCGGCTTCGGCCGTCCGGTGGTGCCCGACGTGAACTGGATCAACCCGACGTCCGACCCGAAACGGTCGCCCCCTTCTCGTCCCGGCGGTGCGCCTGGTCGCTCGCCGCGTTCCCGCTCGGCGCGTTCTGGCAGGTGAAACCCACGCCCTGGCGTGGGTTTCACCTGCCAGAACGGGGTGATGGGCGTGGTGATCACCAGCGGGTGGCCAGGAAACCTCGCTGCGTGCTCGTCGGTGGTGATCACCGCGGCGAGATCGACCGCGTCGAGGATGGGCACGATCTCGTGGTCGGTGAGGCGTGGGTTGAGGGGCACGTACACGCACCCCGCCCGCCACACCCCGAACAGAGCCGCCACCACGGCCACGTCGTTGGGGAGCATGACGCCGACGGCGTCGCCAGGGCCGAAACCGAGCGAGTCGAGATTCGCGGCCAGCGCCACGGCGCGGGCCCGCACGTCGGCCCTCGTGTACGTGACTGAGCCGACGTGCACGAGGGCGACGTCGCCGTCGGCCTGATCGGCCACGAACAAGAGGTCGTCGAGCCTCAACGGTCGGCCTGGTCGATCTCGGCCCAGCGCGCCGGGCGTTTCTCGGCGAACGCAGCGGGCCCTTCGGTCTGGTCGGGGTGACCCCACATCGACACCAACTCGCCCGCACCGGCGCGGCACGCGTCGGTGAGCCCCATCTCGAGCGCACCCCACAGAGCCCGCTTGGTGGCCGCCATGGCCGCCGGCGAGTTCTGGGCGATGGTCTCGGCGAGCTGCTGGGCCACCTCGCGAAGATCGCCCGGCGGATCGACCACCTGGCTGATCATGCCGAGCTCGTACGCCCGGTCCGCCGACAGGCGCTCGTGGCGACCGACGAACGCCATGCGCATCACCGCTTCGGCGGGCATCTTGCGCAACAGTCCGATGGCCTCGATGGCGACCACCTGGCCGATCGACACGTGCGGATCGAAGAACTGGGCGTCGGACGCGGCGATCACGATGTCGGCGTCGGCGACCCAGTGGAACCCTCCGCCCGCGCAGATGCCGTTCACCGCGGTGATCACCGGCTTCCACACCTGTTGGTGCCACGCCGTGAAGTGCAGATCGAACTCCTCGAGCGACTCGCGGTAGCGCTCCATGCCCACCCCGTCGCTGGCGATCTCCCGCACATCGACACCGGTCTGGAACGCCCGGCCCTCGCCGGTGTGCACGATGACCCGCACCTCAGGATCGGCGTCGAGCTCCTGCCACGCCAACGCGAACTCGTCGCGCATGGTGTTGTTCATGGCGTTGAGCTGCTCGGGCCGGTTGTTGATGAGCCAGCCAACCGGGCCCCGACGCTCGACGATCAGGGTCTCGTAGGACGAGTAGGTCACGAGGCTGCTCCTGGCTGCGGGCGGGCGCCGGTGAGTGGCTGCCATCGCGGTGGGCGACGTTCGGTGAACGCCAACGGGCCTTCGGTCTGGTCGGGATGGCCCCACATCGACACCAGCTCCTGCGCACCGGCGCGGCATGCGTCGGTGAGCCCCATCTCGAGCGCACCCCACAGAGCCCGCTTGGTGGCCGCCATGGCCGCCGGCGAGTTCCGGGCGATGGTCTCGGCGAGCTGCTGGGCCACCTCGCGGAGATCGATCCGGCGGATCGACCACCTCGCTCAGGATCCCGAGCTGGCGGGCGCGCTCCGCCGTCATGCGCTCGCGTCCCGTCAGTGCCATCCGCATGATCGGCTCCATCGGCGACTGCCTCGCCAACGCGATGACCTCGAACGCGGTGACCTGACCCACCGACACGTGGGGGTCGAGGAACGTTGCGTCGGCCGAGGCGATGACGATGTCGGCATCGGCCACGAAGTGCAGGCCGCCACCCGCGCACACGCCGTTCACCGCGGCGATGATCGGCTTCCACACCTGGTTGTGCCAGCCGGTGAGCCGCAGCTCGGCCCGCTTCGTGCGACGCGACTGCTCGCGCAGCGCGTCCCGATCGCGACTGAGCTGCACGACGTCGAGCCCTGTCTGGAAGGCCTCGCCCTGACCGGTGTTGACGATCACCCGCACCTCGGGGTCGGCGTCGAGCTCGATCCATGCCTGCTCGAGCTCGGCCAGCATCACCGCGTCCATGGCGTTGCCCGATGCCGGTCGGTCGAAGATCAGCCAACCCACCGGACCACGCCGCTCGACGATCAGCGTCTGATAGCTCATCGCGACACGATCCGATCGCCCTCAGCCACGCGGCACGTCGCGCCAGGGTGCGTCGTTGAACGGGTCGGGCTCCCGAGGCAGCCCGAGCACGCGCTCGGCCACGATGTTCTTGTTGACCTCGGTGGTGCCGCCTTCGATCGTGTTCGCCCGACTGCGCAGCATGCCCTTCACCTCGTACGGCAGCGTGTCGGGGTAGTCGAGCCCGTCGGCGGACTCCCAGGCCATGGCCGACGCGCCCAGCAGGTCGGTGGCGAGCAGCTGCACGCGCTGGTTCAGCTCGCCCTGGTGCACCTTGCCGATGCTGCTCTCCGGACCAGGTGGCCGACCAGCCTTCAAGGTCGCCCGTACCCGCGCGTTCGTCCACCCGCGGATGCGCTCCTCGCTCAACACGCGCATGAGCGCCTGCCTGGTCGAGGGCTCCTCCCAGCCACCGGGTCGCCCGTCGGCCGAGATGCGTCGGGCCAGCTCGACGAGCCGCACCACCCCGGACCCGCCGATGCGGTCGACCCCACCCGATCCCGAGCCGGACACCATCTGGCGCTCACCGGACAGGGTGGCGTTGGCGACCCTCCATCCGTCGTCGATCGCCCCGACCCGCTGCGCATCGGGCACCCGGGCGCGATCGAGGAACACCTCGTTGAAGTCGATCTCGCCGGTGATGTGACGCAACGGGCGAACCTCGACGCCGGGCTGACGGAGGTCGATGAGGAAGTAGGTGATGCCCTTGCGTTTGGGTGCATCGGTGTTGGTGCGGGCCAGCAGCACACCGAAGTCGGCCAAGTGGGCCCAGGTGGTCCAGACCTTCTGACCGGTCACGACCCACTCGTCACCGTCGCGTTCGGCTCGGGTGGCCAGCGACGCCAGATCGGAACCGGCGCCGGGCTCGCTGAAGAGCTGGCACCAGATCTCCTCGTTGCGCACGATCGGTGGCAGGAAGCGGCGGCGCTGCTCTTCGGTTCCGTGAGCGAAGAGGGCGGGGGCGGCCAGGTTGAGCCCCAACGGGTTGAGTCGACCCAGGTTGTACGGCGCCAGCTCCGCTTCGATGCGGCGGGCCACCGATGGCTGCACGTCGAGCCCGCCATAGGCGACGGGCCACGTCGGCGCGACCAGACCAGACCGACCGAACACGGGATACCAGGCTTCGTAGTCGGCACGCGATCTGACCTCACGGATCGCTCGGGCGCCTCCTCGGTGGGCCGCGTCGCGCCAACGCTGCGGGACTTCACGAGCGACCCACTCCCGCACCACGGCGACGGCGTCGTCGACATCGGTGGTCGCATCGATGGCCACCCGGTGGGCCCGGTCGTCGACCGCCACATCGGCCGTGGGCGCCATCGGTCAGCGCCCCTTGAAGTCGGGTGAGCGCTTGTCCTTGAACGCCGCGAGGCCTTCGCGGAAGTCCTCGCTGCGCGACGACAGCTCGAGGGCCAACGCCTCGTGCTGCAGCTGCTCTTCGAGCGAGTTGCTGTGCGCCGAGTGAAGCAGCCACTTGGTGAGCCCGAGCGCGACGGTGGGCCCGGCAGCCAGCTCCCCCACCAGCGCGTCGGCAGCCCGATCGAGCTCGGCGGCCGGGACCGCCTGGTGAACCAGGCCCCACTCGGCCGCCTCCTCGCCGCTCAACCGACGGCCGAGCATCAACAGGTCGCGCGCCCGCGCCAGGCCGACCAGGCGGGGCAGCATCCAGGTGGCCGCGCTGTCGGGAGTGAAGCCTCGCGCCACGAAGGGCTGCCAGAACGTGGCGTCGGCGGCCGCGACGGTGAAGTCAGCGGCCAGCGCGAGCTGGAACCCGATGCCCGCCGCAAACCCCTGCACCCGACAGACCACCGGTGTCTGCACACCGAGCACCACGGGCATGAGTCGATGCGCGAGCGAGGGCAGCCGGCGCTGGATGCTGCCCACTCGCGGACGAGCTGGCGCAGGCTCTCCAGAGGCGACGGCATTGCGGGCCACGATGTCGGCACCACCGCAGAAGTGGTCGCCTGTTCCGGACAACTCGATGCAGCGCACCGTCTCGTCGCGACCTGCGGCGTCGATGGCGTCGATCAGCCCGGCCATCATCGTGTCGTCGATGGCGTTGCGCTTGTCGGGTCGGTCGAGCCGCACGCGCAGCACGTGATCGTCGAGCGACACCGACAGGCCGTCGACCGACCGGTAGTCGTCGCTCACGATGTCGCCCGTGACCCGTCCGCGAAATCGGCGGCAATCGCCTCGAGCGCGCCCTGCAGGTCGGTGGCGCCACCGGGCGGGTCGGGCAGGCGGACCGGCCCGTGCTCATGGCTCGGCAGCAGCACCGTGGCGTGCCCGGGCGTGGTCAACTCACCACGCTGGTTCTCGGCGCGCAGTTCGAGGTCGACCGCGGGCCGGTCACCGTCGGCGAGGTACTTGCGCACCACGGTGCCGCGCAGCCACTGGGTGTCGCCCACATAGTTGAACCGCCGGAACTCGCAGTCGAGCTTCCACAGCCACGCATCGTCGCCCATCCAGTCGGTGCACAGGTGGATCAGCCAGGTCTCCCGCATGCGCCCGTAGTCGAACGTGGTGGGGTTGCCCGACCGGCGCGCGAAGTCAGGGTCCCAGTGCACCCGTTGCATCACGTCGGGGATGTTGAGCTCGTCCCGGTGGAAGAAGCGTGGGATCCGCCGCCGGTTCTCCGCGCCCAGCCGCAGCGGCTTGACGCCATAGAGACCCATGCCCATACCGACGTGCCAGCACACGATGTCGGTGACGGTGAGCGGACCTTTCACCATCGGCCCGATCGGGTCGCCCTCGCTGACGTCTTCCCACCACCGTTGCTCTGCGCCGCGTGGTGCCTCGCTGGCGTACTGCTCGTCGATGGCCTCGATCTGGTCGTCCGTGTAGGGCTCGATGTCGACGGCGTCGTACTTCTTGCGCTCCCGCGCCTTGGTGCGCTCGGTGCGGATCATCAGCCGGTACTGGCCCGACAGCAGGGTGCCGCTGTCGTCGCGGAACACCTGACCCGTCCACTCGTGCACGGCCCGCTCGGCGAACTCACTCGGTTTGTCGAGCACCCCGACCAGGGCGTTGCGACGGGCGATGCGATGGCCGGGGCGCAGGGGCGCCCACCACTCGCGTGCGCTGGCCGAGTAGAACGCGTGCACTCCCCGGAGCGGATCGCCCTTCATGAGATCGCGTTGGGCCGCCGCCACCTCGGTGACCTCGTCCTCCCCCACGAGCGTGTCGCCCCCCACGAGGACGGGCGGCGCGATCGCTCCGCCCCAACGGGTGCTGGTGCCGTAGTCGGGATCGCACCACAGCGGGTTGTCGTCGCCGTACGCGATGGCCACGTTGCGGAAGGTGTCGATGTTGGGCTCGCGATAGTGGGGCGGCATCGGATGGGGCTCGGCGATGCCGATGCGGGCGCGCAGGCGGGCGATGGCCTCGTCGGTGATGCCCCCCGCTGGCGACGGCTCGTTGCCCACGGTGGACCAGTATTGCATGCGACTGAACGGCAGTTCAGCGGGCGGCGAACGGCGTCAGCGGTTTGCGAACGCGCCGTCGATGATCTCGTGCAGCGCCGTGAGCGAGAGGGGCTCGTCGGGGTCGGGATCGTCGGACATCACCGTCGGGTCGACCGACTGGTAGGCGGCCACCAGGCCCGACAACAAGCGGGCCAGCACGAGCGGATCACCCGCCCGGAGCTCTCCCGCGGCCTGGCCCCTGCGGAAGACCCCCGCGTGGATGTCCATCGCGAGGTGGAAGTTGCTGGTGAGCGTGGGCGACTCCGGCACCTCGCCGATCGGCGCAGCGGACGACGCCGACCGCAGATAGAGCCGGCCGAAGTGCGGGTGATCGCGGAAGAAGCCCACCTCGTAGTCGACCAGGCGATGCAGCTGCTCCTGCGGAGAGCCCTCGCCTTCGACGATGTCCTTCATGCCAGGGAGCAGCTGCGCGCCCCGGCGGACGAACACGCTCAGGTAGAGGTCGTCCTTGTTCTCGAAGAACGAGTAGACCGACCCGACCGAGAACTCGGCCAGCTCGGCGATCTCCTTCAGGGTGGTGTCGTGGAAGCCCTTCTCACCGAACACCTCCTCGGCTGCGTCGAGCAGCTGCGAGCGACTGAGGTCCTGGTGCAGCAGCCGCCGCTGCTCGCGTCGACCCGCGGCGTCGTCGACCCCATGGCGCGGCCGGGTCGACTTCGTCCTCGACCTCGCTGGTGTCTTGGCCATGGTCGACCTGCCTTTCGCTCGGAACCTGACCGTTCCGGCCCCGCCAGCCACGGTTCAACCAGCTGAATCATTCATCCGATGCGTCGAACGGGACCCGATCAAGGTAGCCCTCAGAGCTGGTCGAGGGGAATGCGGTCTTCGACATCGGGCTGGCGTCCGATCCGCAACGGGCTGAGCGGGGCGTCGACCATCAGTGTCCGCCGCCAGTCGGCCCCGAGGCCTGCGCGTGGTGGCCCGCCAGATCGTCGAGGGGCCCGGCGCCCAGCCAGGCCTGCTCCAGCCTCGCCCACGTGTCCCAGCCCGGCAGCGCCCAGATGACGATGGCCTCGCTGTCGTTGACCCCCGTGACGCGGTAGGCGCCGACGAGCTCGACACCGAGCTCGGCGTGGGCCGGCACCGCGGTGTCGCGAACCGCTGCGAGGAACTCGGCCGCTGCGCCGGCCGGAACCGAGATCAACTCGTGGGCGTAGACCTCACCGCGCACGCCGTCGGCGATCAGCCCGCCGATCGAGCGCGGTCCAGGGCTCGGGCACGACGATGCGGTCGACGCCACCGCGCCGAAGGGAGGCGGCCACCGCCCACCACTCGGCGAGGGAAGGATCCTGCAGCGAGGCGTGCGTCGAACTCGTGCTCGAAGTTGGCGACGAGGCCGTCCCAGCCGTCGAGCTCCCACATGTTCACCACCTCGGGCCACCGGCCGGTCGACCCGACCGTGCCCCACACCCCGAGGCAGAGCTGGTTGCGCTCGGCGCGGGCCACTGGGCACCAGTTGGCCGTCATGTGGTGCATGTAGCGCGCCCGGTTGTGGCCGATGATGTCGATGAACTCGTGGATGTAGACCTTGTCGTTCATGGGCGGCCCGGTCGGAGGTCGGCCGTGCCGCGTCGCCACCCGTCGAAGGCCACTGGGGACGGTGGTAGCCGTCGAATCGCAGCTCGCCGCCGCGCAGCTCGCGGATGGTGAGGAAGTCGCCCTTGTAGCCCTTGCGGTCCCACGGGCCGAACTGGATGTAGGTGCCCGGGCCCCCGTTGGTGGCCGGCATCCAGCGGATGCGTCTCCATGCCCTCCTTGACCCAGCGGGGCTCGGGGATGGCCGCGTTGCCGATGCCCTGGATGGCGACCCTGGCCGTGTCGTAGGCCAGCGCGATCACCACGTTGCCGGTCGTGCGGCCGAAGCGCTTCTCGAACCGGTCGATCATGGCGTTGTAGTTGGGATTGGCCCCGTCCTCGCCCAGCTGGTCGACGCCGTGCCAGCCCTCGAGGCCCTCGGCCCACTTGTTGCTGTTCGAATAGAACATGAACGCCGTGCCCATCACGCGGGGCGGGTCCCAGCCGAGCGCCTTGAACGCCGACGCGAAGTGGAACGTGGCGTAGCCGTAGCCGCCGTAGTAGATGCCCTGCGTGCCCAGCTCGCGCATCGACGCCAGGTCGTCCTGCAGGCCGACGGGATTGGGCTCGAGCTTCACCTCGCGCGTGACGGTGAGCCCCAGCCCCATCGCCGCGTCGCGGAAGTAGTCGGCGTAGTCCTTGCCGGACGAGCCCTGTTCCCAGAACAAGCCCACCCGCTCGATGCCCTGCGCCGCCAACCACTGCGCGCACATCACCCCTTCGGTCGGGATGTCGCCGTTGGCGACGGTGAAGCAGTACTCCGACGCGAACTTGTGGGCACCGGTCCAGCCGATGCACGCCACGCCGAGCTCGTTGGCGGTGTCCTGCAGCACGAGGGAGTTGTCGGAGATCAGAGGCCCGAGCACCACCACACAACCCTGCTCGACCAGCCAGCGGTAGCCGTCGATGACCTTGCGGTAGTTCTCCCTCGGCAGGCCGCGTGCGTCGGCGATGATCAGCTGCACCGGGCTGCGCCGCCACACGCCCTCGTTGAGCGCGTCCTCGATCGCCAGGATCGTCGGGTCGATCCAGTCGGCCAGCAACTGGTTGAGATCCATGTCGATGAGGATCCCGATCTTCACCGGTTCGAACGGATCGCCCTGGGTCTGCAACCCGTGCTTGGGGGGATAGATCGTGATGCCCTGGACGGCCCGGTCCTTCGCCGCGCCACCGCCCTGCCACCAGCTCGACCCGTCGCCGCCGCCCCCTTCGAGATAGGCCTGGGTGCCGAACCGCACCGACGACACGGCTCGGTCGTCCTCGGCGATCCCGAGGTCGATCGGCTCGGGGAACATCCGATCCACGTACTCGTAGGACTCGTCCTGATCAGCCATCGGTCCCCCTCACCAGCGGTCGCCGAGCCACCTTCGGCGCCTTGTTCAGATTGTCGAACTGTAGTTCACTGAGACGTACGCGAGCTTCGGAGACGGCGAGCGCGAGTCGTTTCAGAGGGACCACGTTCCAGGGGACCACGGTCCCGAGGGGGAGCCACCATGCAGGCCGAAGACCTCATCCTCATCAGCGTCGACGACCACCTCGTCGAGCCCCCGGGTCTCTTCGACGACCACATGCCCGACAAGTACAAGGATCGGGCGCCGCGCGTGGAGCGCACCAGGGACGGCTCGGACGTGTGGCGCTTCGAGGGCGCCACCATCCCGAACATCGGCCTGAACGCGGTGGCCGGTCGGCCCAAGGAGGAGTACGGCATCGAGCCGACCGCCTTCGACGAGATCCGCGAGGGCTGCTGGAACATCGACGAGCGGGTCAAGGACATGAACGCCGGTGGCGTGCTCGGCTCGATGTGCTTCCCGTCGTTCCCCGGGTTCAGCGGACGGCTCTTCGCCAACTGCGACGACAAGGACCTGGCCCTCGCGGTGGTGCGGGCCTACAACGACTGGCACGTCGACGAGTGGTGCGGCGCCTACCCGGGCCGGTTCATCCCGATGGGGTTGCCGGTGCTGTGGGACCCGCAGCTGGCCGCCGACGAGGTGCGTCGACTGGCCAAGAAGGGCGTGCACTCGCTCACCTTCACCGAGAACCCCGCCACCCTCGGCTACCCCAGCTTCCACGATCCACACTGGGATCCGTTGTGGCAGGCGCTGTGCGACGAGGACGTCGTGCTGTCGATCCACCTCGGCTCGTCCGGGCAACTGGCCGTCACCGCGCCAGACGCGCCGATCGACGTGATGATCACCCTGCAGCCGATGAACATCTGTCAGGCCGCCGCCGACCTGCTGTGGTCGCGAGTGCTGAAGCAGTACCCGACGCTGAAGATCGCGTTGTCCGAAGGCGGCACCGGCTGGATCCCCTACTTCCTCGACCGGCTCGACCGCACCTATGACATGCACCACCGGTGGACGGGTCAGGACTTCGGCGACGAGCTGCCGAGCGAGGTCTTCCGCCGCCACTTCCTCACCTGCTTCATCGCCGACCCGATCGGCATCAAGCTGCGCCACGACATCGGCATCGACAACATCGCGTGGGAGTGCGACTACCCGCACTCCGACTCGTCGTGGCCCACCGCTCCCGAGGAGCTGGCGGCGGTGGCGAGCGACGTGCCCGACGACGAGCTGCACAAGATCGGCTGGGAGAACGCCGCCCGGTGGTACTCGTTCGACCCGTTCGCCCATCGGGCCAAGGCCGACTGCACGGTGGCGGCGCTGCGGGCCGAAGCCGGTGACCACGACGTGGCCGTCCGTCCCTACGACAAGGGCCGGTTCCAGCGCCAGCAGGGCATCGAGCTCGGCAAGCTCCAAGCCAAGGCCACCGCCTGACCACCACGACCTCCACCACCACCGAAATTGGTGCGTGAAACAACCGTCACGGTTGTTTCACGCACCAATTTCGAACGGGAGCCGGAGCAGAAGCGCGAGCGCGAGCCGGGCCGGGAGCGGGAGCGGGACGGTTCAGCGTTTGTCGTAGGTGATGCCCGAGGCGTCGGCGTCCCAGGTGGTGGCGGTGACGCCTTCGTCGCGCAGCTCGCGCTTGAGTACCCGCCCCACCGGGCTGCGGGGCAGCTCCGCGCCGGAACTCGATGTAGCGCGGCAACGCGAAGTAGGGCAGCTGATCGATGCACCAGCGGAACAGCTCGTCCTCGGTGAGCGACGAGCCTTCGGCGAGCGTGGCCGTGATCTTCAGATCGTCCTCGGTGAGCTCGGCGGGCACCGCGTGCACCGCCACGTCAGCCAACGCGCCGTGGCCCATCAGCACCCGCTCGACCTCGAAGCTCGAGATGTTCTCGCCCCGCCGGCGCAGGTAGTCGGCCTTGCGGTCGACGAAGTAGAGGAAGTCGTCGTCGTCGACCCGGCCGATGTCGCCCGTGTGGTACCACCAGTTGCGGCTGGTCTCGACGGTCGCTTCAGGCCGTCCCCAGTAGCCGGCGAACATCACCTCCGGTCGCTTCGGGCGGATGACGATCTCGCCCTCGGTGTCTCGCGGCAGCTCGTTGTCGTCGTCGTCGAAGATGCGGACGTCGAAGTACTCGTCGTTCACCACGCCGGCTGCGTTCGGTCGGTTGACCACGCCGGGGGGCTGCCACGAGATGAGGCTCGCCTCGGTGACGCCGTAGGCCCCACTGAAGGTCTTCACCCCGAACCGGCTGCGGATCACGTCGTCGACCTCGACGGGCAGCGGGGCGGCCCCGATGAGTCGCAGGCTCCGGTTGGCCACCTCGGAGCCCGACCTGGGCATCTCCGGTCGGTCGACGTCGTGGGCCAACAGGTAGGCCATGGTGCCGAGCGTCGACGTGATGGTGGCGCCGGTGCGGTTCATCTCCGGCCAGAAGTTCGACACCGAGAATCGGCGGTAGATCGCAGCTCGGCCACCGAAGACGAGTGGGCCCAACACCGCGGTGGTGACCGCGTTGAAGTGGAAGAGCGGGAGTGGTGTCCACACCACATCGTCGGCGGTGCGCTCCCAGCACACGCCGATCTGTCGAGCCAGCGCCTCGTGGTAGTTGTGGCTCAACATGCAGCCCTTGGACAACCCCGTGGTGCCGCCGGTGTAGATGAACGTCGCCAGCTCGGAGGGTCGGAGGTCGAACGGAGGTTCGCGGTCGTCGGCGGCGAGCAGGTCGGACCAGGTGTGGGTGGCCACGCCGGAGACGGCCGGGGCCACGTCGGCGATGACCACCAGATGCTCGAGGGACTCGATCGATCCGGCGATGGCAACCGCTCGATCGAGCAGGTCGGCTTCGACGATCAACACCCGTGAGCCGGAGTCGGCCAGTTGATGGCGCAGGTACTCGCCTTTGTAGGCCGTGTTGATCGGCACGGCGATGGCACCGGCTCGCACCGCCCCCCACCACGCCAGCATGGCCTCGGCCGAGTTCTCGATGAGCATGGCCACTCGGTCGCCACGCGCCACCCCCAGCGCGGTGAGCGCGTTGGCGAGTCGACACGCCGTGCGCGACACGTCGCCCGCGGAGAGCTCGGTGCCGCACACGTCGAGGTAGGGACCGTCGGGATCGCTCGCCAGCCGGCGCTCGAGCAGCTCGACCACCGTGCTCTGCTCGCCACTGACCCACGTCGCTCGTGTCACGTCCGACCCAACCCGTCGCTCCCCTGCTGCTTGTGCGCGCCCCGGCGATAGTGAATCATAAATCCGCAGTTTCGAATGCCGGTTCGGGCCTCCCCGGCGATGGCTCCGGCCCCGACCAGACCGTGAGAACCTGACCGCATGGTGTCACCCGACGAGTTCGACCTCTCCGACCTCCCCCTCACCGTTCCGGGCGTGCTCGACCGGGCGGCGCGACGGTTCACCACCGACGAGGCGCTCGTCGACGGCGAGGTGCGGCTCACGTTCGAAGGCCTCGCCGACGAGGCCGACCGAGCGGCGCGCGCCCTCGTGGCCGCCGGGGTCGAGCCGGGCGATCGCGTCGCGCTGTGGGCGCCCAACATCTGGGAGTGGGTCGTGGCCGCCCTCGGCGTCTATCGCGCCGGCGGCGTGGTGGTCACCATCAACACCCGCTTCAAGTCAGGCGAGGCGAAGCACGTCCTTCGCACCGCCGGGGCCCGGCTGCTCTTCACCGTCACCGACTTCCTCGACACCGACTACGTCGAGCTGCTGGGCGACACGACCGACGTGCCCTCGCTCGAGCAGATCGTGGTGCTGCGAGGGCCGGCTCGCGCCGGCGCGCTCGGTTTCGATGCCTTCCTCGCGGCGGCGACCGACGTTCCTGCCGACGTCACTGCGTCTCGGGCGGCCGCCATCGACCCCGACCACATGGCGTCGATCATCTTCACCTCCGGCACCACCGGCGCACCGAAAGGCGCCATGCTCCGCCACGGAGCGAGCGTGCGCGCCTATCACGCCTGGTCGACCGTGGTGGGCCTCCGCCAGGGTGACCGGTACCTCATCGTCAACCCGTTCTTCCACGCGTTCGGCCTCATGGCCGGCATCCTCGCGTCGCTCGTCAAGGGCGCCACGATCATCCCGCACGCCGTCTTCGACGTGCCATCGGTGATGCAGCGGGTCGACGAGGAGCGCGTCACCATGCTCCCGGGGCCACCCGCCATCTACCAGACGATCCTCGACCACCCCGAGCTCGACAAGTACGACCTGTCGACGCTGCGGCTGGCCGTCACCGGCTCCGCCACCGTGCCGGTCGAGATGATCCGACGTATGGGCAGCGAGCTGACCTTCCAGACCATCGTCACCGGCTACGGGCTCACCGAGACCACCGGCATCGCCACCATGTGCCGACACGACGACGACATCGACACCATCGCCAACACCGCGGGTCGACCGATCCCCGACGTCGAAGTGGAGGTGCGTGACGAGACCGGCGCGACCGTGCCGGTCGGCCAGCCTGGAGAGGTCGTCGTGCGCGGCTACAACGTGATGATCGGCTACTTCGGCGATGCCGAGTCGACGGCCGCCACCGTCGACCCCGACGGATGGCTGCACACCGGCGACATCGGGGTGCTCGACCAGGGCGGCAACCTCAAGATCACCGATCGCACCAAGGACATGTTCATCGTCGGCGGATTCAACGCGTATCCGGCCGAGATCGAGAACATGCTCATGTCCCATCCGGCGGTCGGACAGGTGGCCGTGGTGGGTGTGCCCGACCACCGGCTCGGCGAGGTGGGCATGGCGTTCGTGGTGGTGCGGCCCGACACGTCGGTCACCGAGTCGGCGCTCATCGAATGGGCCCGCGAGCAGATGGCCAACTACAAGGTGCCGCGCTACGTCGAGTTCGTCGACGCACTCCCCCTCAACGCCAGCAACAAGGTTTTGAAGTACGAGCTCCGCGAGCGGGGTCGCTCCCGGGTCGAGGGCTCAACGCCGTGACCGACACGATGCACGAGCTCTACTGGGATCCGTTCGACACCGAGATCGACGCGAACCCCTACGGCATCTGGCGTCGCCTGCGCGACGAAGCACCCGTCTATCGCAACGACCGCTACGACTTCTGGGCGCTGAGCCGGTTCGCCGACGTCGAGGCGGCCCATCGCGATCCGAGCCTGTTCAGCTCGCGTCACGGCACGGTGCTCGAACTGATGTCGGACAACCCGTTCCCGACGACCCAGATGATGATCTTCCTCGACCCGCCCGAGCACACGGTGTTGCGGGCGCTCGTGTCACGGGCGTTCACCCCACGGCGGGTGAGCCAGCTCGAGGACCGCATCCGTGAGCTCTGTGTCGACTTCCTCGATGCCCAACTCGACGCCGACACGTTCGACTACGTGCAGGACTTCGGCGCCCGGCTGCCCGCGATGGTCATCGCCTCGCTGCTCGGGGTTCCCCTCGAGGATCAGCCCCGCGTGCGCCAGCTGATCGACACGGTCTTCCACATCGAGCCCGGCGTCGGGATGATCAACGACATCTCCCTGAACGCGGGCATCGAGCTGCACCACTACCTCATCGGACAGCTCGAGGATCGTGAGGCCAACCCACGCGACGACATGCTGACCGACCTCGGCCGAGCCGAGATCACCGACGACAACGGTGAGCTGCGCCGCCTCACCCCGACGGAGAGCGCGCAGTTCGCCAACCTGTTGATCAGCGCAGGCACCGAGACGGTCGCCCGGCTGCTCGGCTTCTCAGCGGTGACCCTCGACGCGCATCCCGAGCAGCGGGCCGAGCTGGCCGCCGACCCGAGCCTCATCCCCAACGCCATCGAGGAGATGTTGCGCTACGAGGCGCCGTCGCCGGTGCAGGGACGTTGGCTCACCCGCGAGGTCGAGCTGCACGGGGTGACCATCCCTGCGAGGTCGAAGGTGCTGCTGCTCACCGGCTCGGCCGGCCGCGACGACCGCAAGTACCCCGATGGCGACCGGTTCGACATCCACCGGCACTTCGACCACCACGTGTCGTTCGGCTACGGCATCCACTTCTGCCTCGGTGCATCGCTGGCCCGGCTCGAGGGACGCATCGGCCTCGAGGAGACCCTCAAGCGATTCCCCGAATGGCAGGTCGATCACACCCGAGCCAAGCGGCTGCACACCAGCACGGTGCGCGGCTGGATCAACGTGCCGATCCACGTCTGACGAACCGGTGAGCCTTCGCTGGACCGAGCACGAACAGCTCGGCGACGACTGGCGCTCCGGTCTGCTGGGCGAGGGGTCGATCTTCGAGTTGACCGACCAAGACGTGCTCGGTGTGACCATGCCGGTGTTCGCCCAGCGTCCCCGCTCGCTCCGGGAGGTGTTGGCCCGATCTGCCGAGTCGCGTGGCGAGCGCGACTTCCTCGTCGATGCCGACCGCACGCTCTCGTTCGGCGACACACCCGCCGCAGTGGCCGCCATCGCTCGGCAGCTGGTCGACGAGCATGGTGTCTCACCCGGCGACGTGGTCGCGCTTGCAGGACAGGTGTCGTTCGAGCACTGCCTGGTGTTCATGGCGGTAGCCCACCTCGGCGCGGTCGCCGCCACGCTGAACCCGGCCTGGACCGCGACCGAGCTGACCCACGCGTTGTCGTTGACCGAGCCGGTGCTGGTGGTGGCCGAGCCGCACGTGCTCGACCGCCTGCCGGCAGGCCCGTTCGACCGGACGGACTTCACCCGCCTGGCGGCCAGGGTCGTCGACCGCGCCACGATCGCGACCCGCACAGCCGACGGCCTCCTCGACGAGGCGACCATCGACGAGGACGACCCGCTGGCCATCGTGTTCACCAGCGGCACGACGGGCCAACCCAAGGGCGCCACGCTCTCGCACCGCAACGCCATCCAGTTCTCTCTCGCCGCGGCCGCCACCACCGCGGTGCACAACATCGTGCACGCGGTCCCCTCGTCGGGCCGACCGTCGACGGTCATCGCCTCGGCCCCGCTGTTCCACATGTCGGGTCTGCTCGGTCAGCTGACCAACGCGGCGTTCTGGGGCATCACCATGGTGATCCCGCCGCCCGGCCGGTGGGACGAGACCATCCATCTCGAGCTCACCGAACGCCACCGGGTCACGACGTGGTCGGTGGTGCCCACCCAGCTCTGGCGGCTCATCGACCACCCCGAGCTCGAACGGTTCGACCTCGACTCGCTCGACACGATCGGCGGTGGCGGGTCGACGTTCCCACCCGAGCTGCTCCGCCGCACGGCCGATCGACTCCCCCACGTGTCGCTGGCGCTCCGCGTCGGCTACGGCATGACCGAGACGGCAGGGACCGTCACCCTCCTGCAGCCTCCGTACGACGACGCCCGACGGGCCTCGGTGGGCACACCGGTGGCCGGCACGGAGATCTGCATCCGCGACGCCGACGGACACGACGGTGCCGCACGGCGAGATCGGCGAGATCCACGCGCGCAGCGCGCAGGTCTTCCTCGGCTACTGGCACGACCTCGCGGCCACCGAGGCGGTGCTCGACGACGACCGGTGGTACGCCACCGGCGACTTCGGCCGGATCGACGACGGCTACCTCTACCTCGAGAGCCGCCTGCGCGACCTCATCATCCGGGGCGGCGAGAACATCTACCCCATCGAGATCGAGAACCGGCTGGCCGAGCACCCGGCGGTGGCGGACGTCGCGGTCGTCGGGGTCGACCACGCCACCCTCGGCCAAGAGGTCAAGGCGGTGGTGGTCCGCCGAACCGGTTCGCACGTCGACGGCGACGACCTGCGCGCGTGGGCCGCCGAGACCCTCGCCCCTCACAAGGTGCCCGCCCATGTGGTGTTCGTGGCCGAGCTGCCCCGCAACGCCACCGGCAAGGTGTTGAAGGACCAGCTCTCCTGAGCGTGGCGCTGGTCGGTGCCGTCAGCCGAGCAGTTCGGTGCGACCGATCTGGCGGAGCAGGCTGGCCGAGTCGAAGTAGACCCGTTCGCACACGATGCGGTCGTCGTCCTCCGGCCCGAACTCGAAGACCGCGATCATGCGCACCCGGAACTCGCGTCCGGTCGGCGCGAGCCCATAGAACTCGCCGGTGTTGGTGCCCAGCAGGTCGAACTCGGCGATGACGGCGTCGCCGGCCGAGCGGATCGAGTGGATCTCGTTGCGCTGGTCGGGGAAGGCAGCTGCGGGACGTCTGGTAGTAGCCCATCACCTCGTCGTCGCCGTCGAACACCTGGCCCGTGGCGACCAGTTCGTAGCGGGGATGGTCGAAGGTGCGCAGGGTGGCCTCGAAGTCGAGACGGTTCTCGGTGTCCATGTGCTCACGGACGATCGCCTCGCGACGTCGATGCCGGTCGAGATCGGCGGCGGGATCGGTCACACCGAGACCGTACGCCGCCGTCGGCGCTTGGCGCTCGCCATCGAGGCACGCGCCCGGGCTTCGTCATCATGAAACCCGACCGCCAGTCGCATGAGGCAGGACTCGTAGCTCTTCACCGCATCGCGGCCGAGCGCGTCGTAGTACCCGGTCAGCTCGATGCTGCAGAGGCCGTGCACGCTCGCCCACACGACCTCGCCTGCCGTCCACAGGTCGTCGACGCGCCATCGATCCGCCTCGACGCACCGCTCGATGCGACGTAGCAGGGAGAGGAACGCGTGCGGCGGCGGTTTGGTCACCGGACGGATCGGGGGAACGGGCTGCGAGCCGGAGCGGCCCGAACATCACCCGGTAGAGGTGGGGATTGGCCAAGGCGAACCGGCGATACTCCCAACCCTGGGCCATCCAGTCCGACACACGCGTCCGCTGTCAGCCTCGGGTGGTCGAGCGCGGCACCGAACCGACGAAAGCCAGTTCGCCACACCTCCGCCATCAGCTCGTCCATGCTGCCGAAGTGCGTGTAGACGGCCATGGTCGAGGTGCGCATCTCGCGAGCCAGGCGGCGAGCGGTGACCGCGTCCGCCCCCTCCTCGGACAGCAGCCGGGCGGCCACCTCCACCAGGCGCACCGCCGCCTCCGGATCGCGCGGCCTGGGACTCATGGTTGACGAGGATACATCACGGCGTTATACATAACAGTGTCATCGATCAAGGGGAGGACGTGCCATGACCGTCACCGACGAGAGCCCCTGGCTCAGCGGGCTCTACGCGCCGCTCACCGAGGAGGTCGCCGCGATCGACCTCGAGGTCGAAGGGGACCTACCGCGTCGAGCTCGAAGGGCGCTACGTGCGCAACGGACCCAACCCGATCGGGCCGGTCGACCCGGCCACCCACCACTGGTTCGTCGGCGACGCCATGGTGCACGGCGTGCGCCTGCGCGACGGCTCGGCCGAGTGGTATCGGGCCTCGTGGGTCCGCTCCACCGGCGTGAGCGAGGCACTGGGCGAGACGCCGAAGCCCGGCACTCCGCCACGCCGACATGGACACCGCCAACACCAACGTCGATCGGGTTGGCCGGGCGCACCTACGCCATCGTCGAGGCAGGAGCGCGGCCGGTCGAGCTCTCCTACGACCTCGACACCATCGAGCACTCCGACCTCGGCGGCACCCTGCCCAACGGCTACACCGCGCACCCCAAGGTCGATCCGGCGACCGGTGACGTGCATGCCATCGCCTACCACTGGGCGATCCCCCATCTGCAGTACATCGTCGTCGGCGCCGACGGCCTGGTCCGTCAGGTCGAGCCGGTCGAGGTCGACGACGGACCGATGGTGCACGACTGCTCGATCACCGAGCGATGGGTGGTCGTCTACGACTTCCCGGTCACGTTCGACCTCGACGTGGCCATGACAGCAGCGGTTCCCCTACGTGTGGAATCCGAACCGTGGTGCCCGAATCGGCCTGGTGCCGCTCGGTGGCCGAGGGCGCCGACGTGCGGTGGTTCGACGTCGACCCGTGCTACGCGTTCCATCCCCTCAATGCGTATGACGACGGCGACACCGTCGTCATCGACATCGTCCGCTATCCGAAGATGTTCGACACCCATCGCCTCGGACCCGACGACGGCCCGCCCCTGCTCTGGCGCTGGACCGTCGACCTCACCAGGGGCACTGTCACCGAGCAACAGCGCTCGGACGTGGCGCTCGAGTTCCCACGAGTCGACGAGCGACTGGTCGGGCGCCGACACCGGATCGGGTGGGCCTCGGGCATCGGGCGCGACGGCGGGCACAACCACTTCGGCGGTCAGCTGCTGCGCATCGACGCCGACACCGGCGATGTGCGGGCCATCGAGACCGGGCCCGGTCAGCGATCCGGCGAGTGGGTGATGGTGCCTCGCGACGGCGCCACCGCTGAGGACGACGGCTGGCTGCTCTCCTACGTCTTCGACCCCGACTCGGCCCGGAGCCAGTTGGTGGTGATCCCGGCTGACGACCCCGAGGCCGGTCCGGTGGCGCGGGTCAAGCTGCCCAACCGAGTGCCGATGGGCTTCCACGGCAACTGGATCCCCGACTGACCATCGTCGCCCTGAGCGAACGACGTCCTTCGCTTCCGGCTGGTCAAACCCGCACCCTGGTGCGGGTTTGACCAGCCAGAACGCATCGGGGCACAGCGGTTAGCGTGACCGCGGTGAGCGCAGACATCGTGATCAAGGGCGGCACGGTGGTCGACGGCACCGGGCGCCCGGGTCGCGTCGCCGACGTCGCCATCGAGGGCGGCCGCATCGTCGCGATCGGCCCCGACCTCTCCGGGCGAGCGTCAGCTCGACGCCGACAGGCCTCGTGGTGGCCCCGGGTTCATCGACATCCACACCCACTACGACGCCCAGGTGTTCTGGGACCCCGACCTCACGCCCGTCGGCGTTCCACGGCGTCACCACGGTGATCGCCGGCAACTGCGGGTTCTCGATCGCGCCGGTACGCCCGGCGCTGGTGTCGCTCCTCGGCCCGCACACTGCAACACGTCGAGGACATGAGCATCGACACGCTCTCGGTCGGGCGTGCCGTGGGACGAGTTCGAGACCTTCCCGCAGTACCTCGACGCCGTCGGCGAGCGGGGTGTCGGCCTGAACTTCGGCTGCTACGTCGGCCACACCGCCCGCGGATGTTCGTGATGGGTGACGACGCCTACGAACGCGCCGCCACCGAGGTCGAGCTCGACGCGATGCAGGCGGTGGTCGCCGAGGCGATGGAGGCCGGCGCGATCGGCTTCGCCACCTCGGCGTCGCCCACCCACAACGGCGATGGTGGACGGCCGGTCCCGTCCCGGGTCGCCGATCTGGACGAGCTGCGCCATCCTGCTGCGAGCCGTTGCGTCGCGCCGACCGAGGCGTGGTGGCGCTGCTGCCCGGTGGCGTGTTCTCGCAACGACGAGGTCTTCGACCTCCAGGCCGAGATCGGTCGGCCCGTTCACCTGGACGGCGCTGCTCACCATCGACGGGTTTCCCGTACCACGAGAAGGTCGTGGCCGAGCACGACGCCGCCCGGGCCGAGCGGCATCGACGTGTGGCCGCAGGTGTCGTGCCGGCCGCTCGTGTTCCAGATGAACCTGGACGAGCCGTTCACCCTCAACATGCGCCAGTCGTTCCAGGACCTGATGGGCGTCTGGCCGCGCCGAACGGGTCGCCGCCTACCGCGATCCGGCCTGGCGAGCGTCGAGTCTGGGAGGAGCTGTCGGGCACGCGCGGGGCTGCTGCCCGTTCAACTGGAAGGCGCTGTCGGTGGCCGAGTCGAGCCAGCCATCCCGACCTGGTCGGGCGCAAGCGTGCGTCGACATCGCCGACGAGCGCGGCGTGCACGCCGCTCGACGTCCTGCTCGACCTGTCTCGCTCGACGACGACCTCGCCCCGCGTTCTGTCGGTGCTGGCCAACGACGACCCCGAGGGCATCGCCTGGCTGCTGCCCCGCGACGGCGTGCTGATCGGCCTGGCCGACTCCGGGGCGCACGTCAGCCAGCTCTGCGATGCCTGCTTCTCGACCGACCTGCTCGGCAACTGGGTGCGCGATCGCCAGGTGATGCCGCTCGAGCGAGCCGTGCACAAGCTCACCGGCGAGCCCGCCGCGGTCTACGCGCTCGCACGACCGCGGCACGCTCGAGGTCGGCAAGGCGGCCGACATCACCGTGTTCGACCTCGAGTCGGTCGCGCCTGGTCCCGCTGCGACGGGTGCATGACTTCCCCGCCGACGGCGAGCGTCTCACCGCGGATCAGCCCGCGGGGATGATCCACACGCTCGTCAACGGCACGGTGATCCGGGCCGATGGTGAGATGGATCAAGCGGCCCTCTCCGCTCGGCCGGGCGCCATGCTGCGCGGTTGACCGGCCTGCTGCCTGCTACCCCGCAGTCGAGTCGCCAGCAGTTCGGGTGTCCGATAAAACGCACTCGATGTTCGACGATCTGCTGGCCGCCAACGAGGCCTACCAAGCCGAGTTTCACGACTCCGGCATGCCGGGGCGAGCCGCCAAGGCCCTCGCCGTGCTCACCTGCATCGATTCGCGCATCGATCCACTGGCGATGCTGGGCCTCGAGCCGGGTGACGCCAAGATCATCCGCAACGCAGGTGCGAGGGTGACCGACGACGCGCTGCGTTCGCTCGTCCTGGCCTGCAACCTGTTGGGCGTCACGCGAGTGTGCGTCGTGCAGCACACCGACTGCGCGATGGTCGGACAGAGCGACGACGAGGTCCGCGAGCGCATCACGTCGGCGAGCGGCGTCGACGCCTCGGAGTGGGACTTCCTTGCGTCCACCGACCAACTGGCCACCTTGCACCACGATCTGAGTCGCATCGCCGAGTGCCCGCTCCTGCCCGACGACCTGGTGGTCGGAGGTTTCGTGTTCGACGTGCACACCGGTGCCCTGAGAAGCAGTCGAACTACCCGACTGAGCCGGTCAATCGACGGGCAGCAGCGGTCGGGTCACCAGCACCAGCGTGTGGGCCAGCCCGGCTTCGCGGTGCACCAGCGCCTCGATGTAGTCGGGATCGAGAAGCATGTCGATGAAGGCCTCGGTGTCGGCGTACTGCATGGTGGCCACCTGGTGCCATCGACCCTCGGGCCCGATGATCACCTGCTCGACGTCGTTGTAGGTGGTGAGCCGACCCCCGCGACGGGTGACATGGTCGAGCGCCACTGCACCGTAGAGACCATAGGCCTCCGCTCCCGTGAGTCCGGTAGCGGCCAGATCGTGCCCGGCCGGGTAGTCGGCGAACTCGCGGTACGCGAGCAGGTTCACGAACTGGAGTGGGCCGGTGCGGTCTTCGCGCACGAGCTCCCGGAGCTGGTCGACGTCGGGGTTCACGCCGCCGAGGCCGTGTCGGGCCAGCTCGTCCACCAGTGCGTCGATCTGCTGGTCGGTCCTGCGTGCCATCGTTGCGCCACCTCTCGACTCGATGTCGCCGGTCGCCGCGCCTCGACAGTCGTCGCTCGGATCGTAGAGGACCCCGTTCAGCTCTGGTCGAGCGCGACGGCCAT
The DNA here is from genome assembly GCA_963706425.1 of uncultured Iamiaceae bacterium. Lineage (GTDB taxonomy): Bacteria > Actinomycetota > Acidimicrobiia > Acidimicrobiales > Acidimicrobilacustridaceae > CAVPMN01. Next base: position 24,957 of record CAVPMN010000003.1, on the reverse strand, counting down.
CGCCTGCAGCTTCTCGACGGTGCGCCAGTTCCGGGTCGTGCCGGGGATCGGCCGCGACCGGGTCGCCCGGGCGATGGCGTCGGGCAGCTTGGCCCGCCCCTGGCCGTTCGGCAGATGCAGGTAGATCTCGCGCCCGCGCAGCGTGTACGACTCGGGCGCGAGCGCGTCGAGATCGAGATCGGCCAACGCGTCCTTCGGCGGTGCCTTCTTCAGGAAGATGACCACCCGCTTCGTGCCATCGGCCTCGTCGGCGTAGATGCCACTCGACACCACGTCGTCGAACTCGGCGAGCGTGCGCACGATCACGTCGGTGCTGAAGCCGGCGACCTCGCTGATCCGTCGCTCGACCGCTGCTTCCAGCGCGCCCGCTGCCAGCGAAGAGCGCAACACCACATTGCCGCTCTGGATGTAGGTGGCGACATCTTCCCCGCCGACGTCGATGCAGATCTGACGCAGATCGGCCATCGGCAGCTTGCGACCGCCGCCCACGTTGATCCCTCGCAGCAGCACCACGTCGACGGTCTTGCCGCGGCTGGAGCGGCGTGCGCCGGCGGTCGTCATCTCGGCCCGATCCAGCCGGCCCGCCGGAACCGCCAGAACACGAATCCGCAGAGCACCACGATGATCACGAGCACGGTGGGATAGGCCCACACCTGCTCGAGCTCGGGCATGTGCTGGAAGTTCATGCCGAAGATCGCACCGATGACGGTCGGGATGGCGGCGATGGCGACCCATGCCGAGATGGTGCGCATGTCCTCGTTCTGGCGGACGCTGACGTGGGCCAGGTTGGCGTTGAGGGCGTCGCTCAGCAATGCCCCGATCGCGTCCACCCTGGCATTCGAACGGATCAGGTGGTCGGCGACATCTCGGAAGTACTCCTGCAACTCGGGGTTGATCTGAGGGTGAGAGCCGCCCGAGAGAGCGTCGACCGCCTCGGTGAGGGGGTCGGAGTTGCGCGCGAACTCGAGCACCTCGCGCTTGAGCTTGAAGATGCGCTCGGCGGGATTGGTGCGCAAGTGGGTGAACACCTCGGCCTCGACCTCGCCCAGGTCGTTCTCGATGCCGTCGATCACCGGCACGTAGTCGTCGACGACGCGGTCGACGATCGCGTAGAGCACGGCGCTCGGGCCTTTGCGCAACAGATCGGGATCGGCTTCGATCTCGCGTCGCGTCTCGCCCAACTTGCTGGCCTCGCTGTGCCGCACCGAGATCACGAATCCGTCGCCGAGGAACACCTGGATCTCACCGAACTCCACCGACTCGGTCTCGTCGATGTAGCGAGCCGTGCGCAGCACGACGAAGAGTGAATCGCCGTAGACCTCGACCTTCGGTCGCTGATGGGCGCGCACGGCGTCTTCCACGGCCAGCTCGTGGAGGTTGAACTCGTGGCGGACCGACTCGAGCTCGTCGAAGGTCGGCTCGTAGAGCCCCAGCCACACGAACGATCCCGGTTCGCGGATCGGTCCCCGGCATTCGGCGATCGACAGCGCGCCGGGCAGACGAACGCCGTCGGTGTACACCGCGAGATCGACGATCATGGCTCTCCCTCGGCTGACAGCGAGCGGCGAACGCTCGCTCCGGCAGCCGCCGACGCTAGTGGGCGATCTTCCTACCCCGCCGTGACCCCGGGCGGTCGAGCGCCTCGCGCCGCGGGCTATGCTCCGCGACCGACCGGCTCTCGACGGGCCGCACGTCGCTCAATCCCTCGAGCTCGCACCACAGGAGACCCCCATGGCCATCGACACCTTCTTCGCCTTCATCGGCGCCTACGACGACGTCGAAGACGCCAAGGCCGACTACGACGCCGTGAAGGCACTCCACGTCGAGGCCGGGCTCATCGATGCCTACGACGCCGCCATCGTCGAGCGCCGCGACGACGGCAAGGTCAAGATCGTCAAGAAGCACGAGACGCCCACCCGGGTCGGTGGCGTGCTCGGCGGAGGTGTAGGCCTTGCCACCGGGCTCGTCATCGCGCTGTTCCCGGCGGCTGCCATCGGCGGCGGGCTGCTGCTCGGCACCACCGCCGGCGGCGCGGCGTTGGGTGCGGTTGCCGGCCACGCCGCCGCCGGGATGAGCCGCAAGGACTTGAAAGAGGCCGGCGAGGAGCTCGACAAGGGCACCGCGGGTCTGGTCGTCGTGGGCGTCTCCGACATGGAAGCCAAGATCGAGCACGCCATGAAGAAGGCCAAGAAGGTCGAGGCCAAGCAGCTGAAGGCCGACGCCGCCGAGATCGAGAAGGACGCCAAGGAGTCGTGACCGGGGCCCCGCCCGGCCACCGTTAGGTTCTCCGTTCGATGCTGAAGCTACCGATCATCGCCATCCAGGCGCTCGTGATATCGCTCTGGCGGCGGGTCCGGTTCGGTCCGGTCGACCCAGCGTGGTCGTGGCGCACGTCGACGATGCGCGACGTGCTCGCCGCGCTCACCGACGAGGTCATCGCCGTCCCGCCCTGGATGATCCCGATCCTGAACCGCTTCGTCGTGTCCGGCGCGCCGATGAGCCTCGGACGGGTGGTGCGGCTGGGTAAGGCCGATCTCGACGGCGTGTACGCCGACGTGCTGACCCGACCCGAGGCCGATCTGACGACCGTGCTGTTCCTCCACGGCGGCGCGTACGTCGTCGGCTCACCCAAGTTCGTGCGTCAGATCACCTCCTGGATCACCTGGACGCTGCGCGCGCGCACCTTCGCCATCAACTATCGACTGGCGCCCCGACATCGGTTCCCCGCCGCACTCGAGGACTCGCTCACCTCCTACCGCTGGCTACTCGACCACGGTGTCGACCCCCGCTCGATCGTGATCATGGGCGACTCGGCCGGCGGGGGCCTCACCGTCGCCATGCTCGTGGCCGCCCGAGACGAAGGCCTCCCCATGCCGGCAGCCGCGGTGTGCCTCTCGCCGTGGACCGACATGGCCACCTCGGGCGGCACCATGGAGTCGAACGCCGCCACCGACTACCTGCCGGCCAACAAGATCCCGAACGCGGTCGCGATGGTCGTCGGCGACGCGGATCCCACCGATCCGCGGGTGTCGGTCGTCAACGCCGACCTGTCCGGCCTCCCTCCCCTGCTGGTGTTCGCAGGTGGGAACGAGGTGCTCCTCGACTCGATCACCACCTTCGTCGACAAGGCGCGAGCGGCCGGGGTCGAGGTCGACTACGTCATCGAGCCGCACATGTACCACGACTGGCTGACGGTGCTTCCCGGTGGGGTGGCGAGCATGCTCACGATGGAGCGCATCGCCGACTTCGTGTCGCTCAAGGTCGACCGCGACGTGGTGCGACGACGACGTGGCCCGCGCGTCCTCGACGGCTGAGCCCGATTACGCGCCGCTGGCCGGTGCGACGGTGATCGGGATGCCGTTCACCGCGGCGTTGCCCGAGATCTCGTCGATGAAGGTGCCCGGCGCGAGGACGTTGCTGTTCGCGCCCGGGTGGTCGCGCGCCACCGACAGACGGGTGCCCGGCTTGTCGTGGCCCCACCCGTGGGGCAACGACGCCACACCAGGACGGATGCCGTCGGTGACTTCGGCGGGCACATCGATGGCCCCCGCTTCCGAGGTCACGGTGACCAGGTCGCCGTCGGCGATCCCGTAGCGGGCCGCATCGTCGGGGTGGACGAGCAAGGTGAAGCGCGGCTTGCCCTTCATGAGCACCGGCACGTTGTGCATCCATGAGTTGTTCGACCGCAGGTCACGGCGGCTGATCAGCACGAGGTCGACCGGTGGACGGTCGAGCCGCTTTGCCAGGCGGGGGACGTCGGCGGTGATGTACGGCGGCGTCAGCTCGACCTTGCCGGACCCGGTCGTGAGGACCTGCTCGATGCACGCCACGTTGGGCCCGAGGTCGACACCGTGGGGCTGCTCCTTCAGGAGATCGAGTGTGAGCCCGTCAGGGGCCTCGCCGTAGCGGTCGCCGAACGGACCGGTGCGCAACGTGAGGTCGAGCATGCGCTCCGGACCACCGCGGTCGTAGCGCGGCCGCAGCGCGGCCCCGTCGAAGCCCTTGGTCGAGGCCAGCACATCGAAGAAGCCGTCGTCGATGGCCGCCACGTCGACCTGATCGGCCGACTCGCCCAGGCAGGCACCGGCCAGCCGGATCAGGATCTCCCACTCCTCGGGTCGACCGTCGGCGGGTGGGAAGATCGGTGGCGAGTAGTTGGCGGCGCTGCCTACTGCGAACCCCCAGATGAGGTCGTCGTGATGGGGTTGCTCGAGCGGCGACAGCCCCGGGAGGATCACATGGGCGTGCCGGGTGGTCTCGTTGAGCCAGTTGTCGACGCTGATCATGCAGTCGAGCGTGGGCAGCGCCTCGTCGAGCCGATCACCCGCCGGCGTCGACAGCACCGGGTTGCCGGCCACGGTGATCAGGGCCCGGATCTGGCCTGGGCCAGGCGTGGCGATCTCCTCGGCCAGGCACGAGACCGGTACATGCCCGAGCACCTCGGGAGCGCCCCGCACTCGCGTGCGCCATCGACCGAAGTTGGCGACGCCGCCTTCGAGGCCGGGCATGGGCAGGTCGGTGACCGACCAGGCCGCGGGTCGGGCGAACATGGCGCCCCCCGGCACGTCGAGATGGCCGGTGATGATGTTGACCACGTCGACGAGCCAACTCGCCAGCGTGCCGAACTCCTGGTTGCACAGTCCGATACGTCCGTAGACCACCGCTCGATCGGTGGTGGCCAGATCGTGGGCGAGGGCACGGATGCGGTCGGCGGCAACGCCGGTGACATCGGCGACCCGTTCGGGCGTCCACTCCTGCACCAACTCGGCCAGCCGGTCGACCCCAGCGACCAGGTCCTCTAGCGCGCCGAGACGAACCAATCCGTCCGAGACGAGCACGTTGGCGACGCGCGAGGAGCAGCGCGGCATCGGTGCCCGGCACGATGGGCAGCCACTCGTCGGCCCGCTCGGCGGTGCCGGTGCGCCTCGGATCGATCACGATCACCCGGCCGCCGCGCTCCTTGATGCCGTCGATCTCGCCCATCACATCCGGGCAGGCGAGCAACGATCCCTGCGACGCGTGGGGGTTGGCCCCCATCACCACGAGCAGGTCCGTGCGCCGGATGTCCGGCACCGGGATCTTCCACATCCCGCCGTACATCAGATGCGAGCTGACGTTCTTCGGCCACTGGTCGACGGTGCCGGCCGAGTAGATCATCGGGATGCCAGACATCCCGATGAGGATCCCGATGTAGCGACCGAGACTGAAGTTGTGGGCCAACGGATTGCCCACGTACGCGGTGACCGCATCGATGCCGTGCGCCTCGACCACCGGACCCAGCAACTCGGAGCAGCGCCGGAACGCGTCGTCCCAACTCACTTCGTGCCATTGGTCACCCTCGCGGACCATCGGCGCCCGCAGGCGGTCGGGATCGTGATGGAGATGGCCCAACGTGGTGCCCTTCGGGCAGATATGGCCCTTACTCCAGACGTCGTCGCGATCGGGCCGGATCAGCGCCACCCGCTCGTCCTCCACGTGGATCTCGAGCCCGCACATGGCCTCGCACAGCGGACAGGTGCGGTAGTGCAGCTGGCGGTCGTGGGACACGTTCGTCACCGGGGCGACGCTAGTGCACCGCCACCGCGAGGAATCGGGGTGCACAGCACAGCGCGAGCACGCCGATCGGTCGGCTCACCAGCGTTGGCGGGCCTCTTCGGCGAAGCCCTGGAGATCGTGCAGCTCGAGGGTCAGGCCGTCGTCGGTGACCAGGCGACCGGTCCACGTGCCGAACACCTGGTGGACCTGGCTGCCGAAGTCACCGCCACCGACGTCGGTGTGCTTGTCGAACCTCGGTGTCAGCACGATGTCGAGCTGGCCCCCGGGGTCGGTCACGTGCCAGGGGCCCATCGGGTGGTCCCAGTCGTACGCCCACGTCAACTCCGAGCCGATCTTCGAGAGCCGGCCGTCGACGATGACCCCGTTCTCGGTGAACCCCGTGCCCTCGGTCCACTTGGCGCCGATCTGCAGGCCGACCACGTGTGCCCCGCTGCGTCCCGCGCCGCCGCCCCAGTTCCATGCGATCTCGGTCGGCCACCGCCCCCGGCCGACGTCGAGCACGCCCCAGGACTCCGGGCCGTCGGGCCCGCCGATCGGCCAGCGACGGTCGCCGACCGTGAGCGTGCCCGCCGCCGGCCGGGCCTGGTGCTTCGACGTGTAGTTGAACACCGAGTCGCTCCACGGGATCACCACGTTGAGCGACTCGTGGCCGTCCGGCAACGCGACCATCACGTCGAGCGAACCCGGCCGACCGTCCTGTTCGGTCCACGCAGCGACGAGGCGAGTGCCGAGGTCGTCGTCGACGATCTGCAGATCGAGGCCGTCGCGCGCCACGCGCAGCGGCGCGGTGCCCGGCCGATCCGGCAGCTCGAACGCATCGGACGGACCGACCATCGCGAGCCCGCCTGATTCTCCCGTCGGCAGATCGGCCCACCAGACGTCGGCCAGGCCGAGATGGTCGATGTCGGAGTAGACCGCCGACACCACCAGGTCACCGGCCAACACCGCCCAGTAGTCCCAGCGCTTGTTGCGGCCGAAGCAGCCGTCGAGGTTGGCCCGGTGCAACGGCCGGCGCGACCAACCTCGTGCTTCGGGGTTGAGGGCAGAGCCGTCGCTCGTGCACAGGTCGACCGGCTCGGTGAGCTCTCGTTCATGCGTCGTCATCGTCCACATCCTGCCTCGCCCGACCGCTAGGTTTCTGATCCATGGAGGAGCGGCTGCCCTGCGCCCTTGCCGGCCACCTCCCCGACGTCCACCGCTGATGAGCGAGCGCGACGAGCAGCCGGCGAGCCGGCTCGATCGCCGACTCGGCACGTTCGACGCCGTGGTGATCGGCCTGGGTGCCATGATCGGCGCCGGCGTCTTCGCCGCCATCGGCCCCGCCGCCGGCGCCGCAGGTGGGGGCATGCTGATCGGCCTGGCCCTTGCGGCGCTGGTGGCGTACTGCAACGCGACCTCGTCGGCCCAGCTCGCTGCGATCTATCCGGCATCCGGCGGCACCTATGTCTACGGACGCAAACGGCTGGGCCATCTCTGGGGCTTTCTCGCCGGATGGGGCTTCGTCATCGGCAAGACGGCCAGCTGCGCGGCCATGGCCCTGACCTTCGGTTCCTATGCCGACGCCGACCTGGCCCGACCGCTCGCAGTCGGCGCGGTGGTGGCGCTCACCGCCGTCAACCTCCTGGGGGTGCAGAAGACCGCGTGGCTCACCCGCGTCATCGTCGTCGTGGTGGTCGGGTCGCTGGCCGCGGTGGTGACTGCGGCCCTCAGCTCCGATCCTTCGACGGGCAACGTCGGATCGCTGACCGAGGGCGGGCTCGGCGGCATCCTCGAGTCGGGCGGACTGCTCTTCTTCGCCTTCGCCGGCTATGCGCGGATCGCGACGCTCGGCGAAGAAGTGAAGGACCCCGCCCACACCATCCCGCGGGCCATCCCGCTCGCCCTCGGCATCACGTTGGTCGTCTATGCGGCCGTGGTCGTGACGGCGCTCGCGGCAGTGGGCCCCGCGGTCCTGGCCGCGAGCCCGGCGCCGCTCACCGACGTGGCCGAGGCGGGTGGGCTCGATTGGGCGGTGCCACTCGTGCGGGTGGGCGCCACGGTCGCATCGTTGGGTGTGCTGCTCTCGTTGCTGGTGGGCGTGAGCCGCACGAGCTTCGCCATGGCCGGCGAGGGCGACCTACCTCGTTGGCTCGACGCCGTGCACCCGGTCCGCAAGGTGCCTCACCGGGCCGAGCTGACCGTGGCTGCGGTGGTGATCGCGGTCGTTCTCCTCGCCGACGTGCGGGGGGCCATCGGCTTCAGCAGCTTCGCGGTGCTCACCTATTACGCGGTCGCCAACGCATCGGCTTGGACGTTGTCACGCGAAGAGCGGCGCTGGCCGAGAGCGCTCCCGGCGATTGGCATCGTCGGCTGTGTCGTGCTGGCGTTCTCGTTGCCGCTCGCGAGCGTGGTCGGCGGAGTCATCCTCACCGCAGCTGGTGTGGCGGCCTGGTTCCTGCGGCGGCGCGGCACTCAGGCGCCACTCGGTTGATGGGCGCCCAGCCCATCCAATGCAGGAGCGCGCTAGAACGGGAGCTGCCATGACCAGCACCCCAGATCCCACCGACGCCGCCGAGGCGTTGCGCTCGGCGAGCGTGCGTCTGGTCGACTCCTTCATGACGGCACCCGCGGATGCGTGGGGCTGGTCGCCCTCATCGGGGGGCTGGTCGATCTCAGAAGTGGCCGAGCACGTGGCCATCTCGAGCGGGAACATCCTCGCGGGACTCGAGCATCGGTTGCAGCCGATCGAAGCGGTGAGCGTGACGGACGACGAGATCCCCTACCTCTTCTACCGGGGTGACGAGCCGCCCGACGTCGGCAAGCCCACAGGATCCTGGGGCGACCGCGTCGACGCCGCCGCCGAGATGACTTCGCGCGCCCAGGCGCTCATGGACTGGGTCACGGCAAGTCCGCTCGACCTACGCACCCATGGGTTCGCGCATCCGGTGTTCGGCCAACTCGACGCCGTGCAATGGATCCTCTTCGCAGGCGCCCACGCGATGCGCCACCGATCCCAGATCCTCGGCTTGGTCGCACTCTACGAGCGGCGCTAGGGGCCGCTTCGAAGCAAGACATCCGACAACGCTCGCCAGGCGGGTGAGCGACGATGTCGTGGGCCGTGGCACGATCCTCCGATGGCCTATGCGTACGATCCCGAGTTGGCGCCGATCGTCGACTTGCTCCCCATGTCCTCACTCGACGATCTCGACTTGGTCCGGTCGTCGTTGCTCGACATCATCCGCCCGTTCAACGAACAGGTCGACACCACCGGCATCTCGATCACCGATCACCGGGTCCCCGGGCCCGACGGCGCACCCGACGTGCTCGTGCGGTGCTATGCCCCCGAGCAGGCGCCACCGACCACTGGACGACCGGCACTGCTCGACATACACGGAGGCGGGTTCGTCTCGGGATCGGTCGAAATGGAGCACGCCTTCGCCAGCGAGCTGGCCCGAGACCTGGGTGTGGTCGTGGCCGCCGTCGAGTATCGCCTGGCACCGGAGCACCCGTTTCCGGCCGGCCTCGACGACTGCTACGCCGCGCTGTGCTGGCTGCATGCCAACGCCGCGGAGCTCGGCATCGACACCGACCGGGTCGGCGTGGGGGGCCAGAGCGCCGGAGGCGGACTGGCCGCCGCCACGGCGCTCGTTGCCCGGGATCGCGGCGGGCCGCCACTCTGCTTTCAGTTCCTCGGCATACCCGAGCTCGATCACCGGCTCGAGACGGCGAGCATGACCGCGTTCGTCGACACACCGCTGTGGCATCGGACCAACGCCATCAAGAGCTGGCAGATGTACCTCGGCGACCGCCATGAGGGTGAGGTCTCCCCCTACGCGTCACCATCCGTCGCTCGTGACCTCGCGGGCCTGCCCCCCGCCTATGTCACCACGATGGAGTTCGACCCTCTCCGCGACGAGGGCATCCACTACGCGCTCGCGCTCCTCGAGGCGGGTGTGAGCGTCGAGCTGCACAGCTTCCCCGGCACGTTCCACGGATCGGCCCTGGTGCCGTTCGCCGCCGTGTCGCGTCGAGCCCACGCAGAGCTGTTGACCGCGCTGGCCCGTGGCTTGAAGGTCGAGCCGTCGCCGCCGGGCTGACGGCGGCCGCGAAAGGCCCCAAATCGGTGCGTGAAACAACCCATAGGGTTGTTTCACGCACCGATTTCGCCGATCCCCCTGCCGGTGGTCAGCTGGGCTCGAGCACGAACACAGGGATCGAACGCTCGGTGGCCGCCTGGTAGTTGTCGTAGTCGGGCCACGCGGCGGTGGCCCGACTCCACCAGGTGGCCTTCTCGTCGCCCGTCACCTCGCGCACGGTGAAGTCGCGCACTTCGGGGCCGTCCTGGAGGCGGGCGACGGGGTTGGCGCGCAGGTTGGGCACCCACTGCGGATTGGTAGGTGCGCCTCCCTGCGAGCCGACCACCGCATACCGACCTTCGCCGTCTGTGACGCGGACGAGCGGCGTCTTGCGGACCTTGCCCGACTTGGCCCCGATCGTCCAGAGGATGATCCATTGATCGCCGACCAGCGCGCTCGGCTCAGCGCCGCCAGACCGCTCGTAGAGCGCGACCTCGTCGGCGATCGGCTCCCACGGGCTCGGTTCGTACTCGGCATCGAATGCGGACATGTGCGTCTCCCAGGCGAGGCGACGCACTCACACGTCGCGGCGGATGGACTCGTAGGACTAGCCGGCTGCGGCGGCTTCGTTGAGCTCGTCGAGGTGCGCGGTGGCCTCGAGGTACTCGTTGACCCAGCGCTCGATCACCGCGGCGGACTTCTCGACCTTCTCGAACTGGCCGACCACCTGACCGACCGGGTTGAACGCCACATCGACGGTCTGATCGGGCCAGCGGTGCGTGGCGGCGACGGCCACGCCCGACACCATGTACTGCAGGGGCATGCCGAGCGGATCGGGGGTTGCCGGATCCTCCCAGGCATCGGTCCAGTCGTTGCGCAGCATGCGGCAGGGCTTGCCGGTGAACGAGCGCGAGCGCACGGTGTCACGCGACGAGGCGTCGATGTAGGCCTGCTGCTGCACCGGGGTGTTCTCGGCCTCCTCGACCATCAGCCACTGCGACCCCGACCAGGCACCCTGGCACCCGAGCGCCAGCGCGGCGGCGATCTGCTGGCCGCTGCCGATGCCGCCGGCGGCGAGCACGGGACGAGGTGCGACCTCCTTGACCACCTGCGGCCAGAGCACGATGGAGCCGACCTCTCCGCAGTGACCGCCGCCCTCGCCGCCCTGGGCGATGATGATGTCGACATCGGCATCGGCGTGCTTGCGCGCCTGGTAGGGCGAACCGCACAGCGCCGCCACCTTGCGGCCGGCGGCGTGGATGTGCTCGATCATGTCCTTGGGCGGGGTGCCCAGGGCGTTGGCGATGAGCGTCATCTTCGGATGCTGCAGCGCGATCTCGACCTGCGGGGTGGCCGTCGCCTCGGTCCAGCCGAGCAGCTTGAGGGTGTTGTCCTCCTCGTCCTCCTGCAGGGGCACGCCGTGGTCGATCAACAGGTTGCGGGCGAAGTCGAGGTGCTGCTGAGGCACCATGTCCTGGAGCATCTTGGTGAGCTCGTCGGTGGACAGGTCGGCGTCCATGCCCTCGTACTTGTTCGGGATGACGATGTCGACGCCGTAGGGGCGATCGCCGATGTGCTCGTCGATCCAGTTGAGCTCGATCTCGAGCTGCTCGGGAGAGAAGCCGACCGCGCCGAGCACGCCGAACCCACCCGCCTTCGATACGGCCACGACCACGTCGCGGCAGTGGGTGAACGCGAAGATCGGGAACTCGATCCCGAGGTCGTCACAGATCTGAGTGCGCATGGACGTTTCCTTTCACCAGGTGACCGGGTTCTGATTGCGGGTCGTGCCGGCGACGACGCCACGAAGGGCGGCGATCGCCAGGTCGTCGGGGATGGCGACGGGGTCGATGCGACGCATCATCTCGAGGCCGAACAGCAAGCCGATCACGGCAGCGCCGACATCGGCGGAGCGGCCGGTCCAGTCGGTGGCCGCGTCGGCCACCCCGCGCCAGGCGGCCCGATAGCGGCGGGCGAGGTGGTCGCGAGCGGCCGGGTTGCGGGCGGCATAGGCCCACAGCTCGTGTTCGAGAGCGATCCAGCGACCGTCACCGGCGACCGGTGCGGAGACGTTGCGCCAGAGCACACCGAGCCGCTCGTCGAGGGTCGTCGCAGTGGAGAGCTCGGCGCCGATGACGATCGACACGTCGTCGACCCACTCGGCGAGCAGGGCGAACAGCAGGCCCTCCTTGTTGCCGAAGTGGTCGTAGACCGCGCCCGAGGTGCGGTCGGCCCGCTCGGCGATGGCATCGATCGACGCGCCGTCGATGCCCCGCTCGGCGAACAGCTCCGCGGCGGCGTCGAGCAGGCGCCGACGGGTGTCGGCTCGACGCTCCCCCTGGCTGGCCATCGAACAAATATAGGAGGCCCTATGTTTATTGGTCAACCTGCGGTTCTAGTGTCCTCGTCGTGGCCCGACCGGTCTTGCTCGGCATCGACTGCGACGCTGCCGGCTTGGCCGACGTCGAGGACCAACTCACCGATCGCTACGGCCGTCACTACGAGGTCATCTGCGTGCCATCGGTGCCGGAGGGGCGCTCTCGGCTCGAAGACCTCGCGGCGGCGGGCACCGAGGTCGCGATCGTCCTCGCCGGCGAGTGGCTCGGCAGTGAGCCGGGCGGTCAGCTCCTGGCGGAGATCCCTGAGTTGCACCCCTATGCGAAACGTGCCGCGCTCATCGCGCTCTCCGGCTGGGGCGATCCGACGGTCGGGCGGGCGATCTTCGAGGGCATCGCCGAGGGTCGCATCGATCACTACGTGCTCCGGCCCTCCCCCGCCCCCGACGAGCAGTTCCACCAGGCGATCTCGATGATGCTGCTCGAGTGGGCCGAGGCCAACCGCGCCGCGCCCTACACCGTTCACATCGTCGGCGAGTCGTGGACCGGGCGCGCCTACGAGCTGCGCGAGGCGCTGCAGCAGTGCGCGGTGTCGCATCACTTCTGCTTCGCCGACTCACCCGAGGGCCGCGAGCTGGTCGCCCAGGCGCGAGACGGGAGCCGAGCTGCCCCTCATCCTGTTCCCGACGGTCGGGTCCTCGAGAACCCCACCAACCTCGAGGTCTCGCGGTCTGCCGGCGGACCGATCGACCCGGACGAGGCCTACTTCGACGTGGTGATCATCGGCGCAGGGCCGGCGGGACTGTCGGCGGCCGTGTACGGCGCGTCGGAGGGTTTCAGCACACTCGTCGTCGACAAGGGTGGGATCGGCGGCCAGGCCACGTCGAGCTCGCTGATCCGCAACTACCTCGGCTTCCCCCGCGGCATCAGCGGTCGCCAGCTCGCCCAGAACGCCTACGGCCAAGCATGGGTGTTCGGGGCCGACTTCGCGTTCATGCAGACGGTCACCTCCATCGAGACGGCGAGGACGACCACCTCGTCGTCACGCCTGTCCGACCGCCGGTCGGGTGCACGCCAACGCGGTGCTGCTGGCGATGGGCGTCAGCTATCGGCGTCTCGGCGTGCCGGACCTCGAGGAGCTACACGGGGCCGGCGTCTACTACGGCGGTTCCACGTCGGAGGCGCCAGCCCTTGTCGATCGCGACGTCTTCGTCGTCGGTGGCGCCAACTCGGCCGGCCAGGCCGCGCTGCACCTCTCGCAGTACGCCCGCCGGGTCACGCTCGTGATCCGCGCCGGCTCGCTGCGAGACGGGATGTCCGACTATCTCGTGCGTCAGATCGAGGCGAACGGAAAGATCGAGGCGCGGGTCGGCACCGAGGTGGTGGGCGGCGGCGGCGACGGACGACTCGATCACCTCGTGCTGCGCGACATCTTGTCGAGATCCGAATCGACCGTCGAGGCGCAGGCGGTGTTCGTGCTCATCGGGGCCGAGCCCCACACCGGTTGGCTGCCGCCGGACATCGAGCAGGACGAACGGGGCTTCATCCTCACCGGCGGCGACATCTCGCAACGCAGCGCGCACCGCTTCGATCGCACGCCGCTGCTCCTCGAGACGAGCATGCCCGGCGTGTTCGCCGCAGGTGACGTGCGGCATGGCTCCGTGAAGCGGGTCGCGTCGGCCGTCGGCGAGGGATCGATCGCCATCCAGCTGCTCCACCAGTACTTCGCCCTCGAGCAGCGCGAGCCGCTCGGCCTGCGCAAGGGCCAACCGAGCCACGTCGACTGAGACGCTCTCGGGCGATCGCCCCTACGGAGCGATCGCCGCCTGCAGGGCTTGGAGTCGTTCGGGCACGACGCGGTACCACGCCCACTTGCCGCGCTTCTCTCGGGCGAGCAGTCCGGCATCGACGAGCATCGACAGGTGATGCGACACCGTGGGCTGCGATTTGCCGAGCGGCTCCACCAGATCGCATGCGCAGGCCTCGCCCGACTCGGCGGCGGCGACCATCGACAACAGCCGCAACCGGGCCGGGTCGGCCAGCACCTTGAGCGCGGCGGCCAGGTCTTCTGCGTCGGACTCGCCGAGGACACCGGCAGTGACCGGGGCGCAACACCCGTCGAACACGTGAACCTTCACCTGACACCTCGAATCCGCGATCTCACCGATCAATGTATTGACAATCATCGATGTATTGGTAAGGTGACTCTCACATCGACAACCGTCGATACACCCTAGCCGGAGGATTCCCGTGTCACGTGTCCAGCTCGCCCTCAACGTCACCGACATCGACAAGGCCGTCGACTTCTACGCCAAGCTGTTCGACACCCAGCCCACCAAGCGCAAGCCCGGCTACGCCAACTTCGCCATCGCCGATCCGCCCCTCAAGCTCGTGCTGTTCGAGGGGCCCGAAGGCGCCACGCTGAACCACCTCGGCGTCGAGACCGAGAACGCCGCCGAGGTCGAGGCCGCCGAGGCCCGCCTATCCGGCACCGGACTCGAGACCACCGGCATCGACGACACGATCTGCTGCTACGCCACCAAGGTCGAGACCTGGGTGACCGACCCCGATGGCGCCAAGTGGGAGTGGTACGTCAAGACCGGCGACTCCGATCAGCTCACCAACCGAGATCCTCGGCGACGGCGAGACCGCCACGTGCTGCGCACCCGACGCGACCACCGAGCCCGTCACGATCGGTCGGGCGGATGCGCCCGCCGACTCCGGCTGTTGCTGAAGGTGCTCGCCCGTGAGGCAGAGCCGGCTGAACGCGCGGTGACCGAGCCTGGGGTCGCAGGTCGATGACCACCATCGACCGCGACCCCGGTTCGGTCACCGCCAAGCTCTCCACGCTCGACCGATTCCTTCCAGCGTGGATCGGCTTGGCCATGGTCACCGGTCTGGCGCTCGGCCGATTGATCCCCGATCTCAACACCACGCTCGAGCGGATCAAGGTCGACACCGTCTCGCTGCCGATCGCCATCGGCCTGCTGGCCATGATGTATCCAGTGCTGGCCAAGGTCCGCTACACCCACCTGGGCGACGAGCTGGCCGATCGTCGAACGCTCGGCCTGTCACTCGTCCTCAACTGGGTGATCGGCCCGTTGCTGATGTTCACCCTCGCCTGGGTGTTCCTCGCCGATCTCCCCGAGTTGCGCACCGGGCTCATCATCGTCGGCCTCGCCCGCTGCATCGCGATGGTGCTCATCTGGAACGACCTCGCCTGCGGCAGTCGCGAGCTGGCCGCCGTGCTCGTCGCGGTCAACTCGCTGTTCCAGATCGTCATGTACTCGGTGCTCGGGTGGTTCTACCTCACCGTGCTGCCGGCTGGTTGGGGCTCGACACCGCCGATCTCGACATCGGCCTGTGGCCGATCGCCAAGTCCGTGCTGATCTTCCTCGGCATCCCGCTGCTCGCCGGGTTCCTCACCCGCACCATCGGCGAGGCCCGCAAGGGCACCGACTGGTACGAGGGCACCTTCCTCCCCCGCATCGGCCCGATCGCCCTCTACGGACTGCTGTTCACGATCGTGGTGCTCTTCGCCCTCCAGGGCGAGCAGATCACGGACAACCCCCTCGACGTGGCCCGCGTCGCCGTGCCGCTTCTCGTGTACTTCGCACTGATGTGGGGCGGCTCGTTCCTCGCTCGGCTACCGACTGCGGTTTACCCTACGAACGCAATGCCTCCGTGGCGTTCACCGCGGCCGGCAACAACTTCGAGCTGGCGATCGCCGTGTCGATCGCGGTGTTCGGCGTGACATCAGGCCAAGCACTCGCCGGCACCATCGGTCCGCTCATCGAGGTCCCCGCTCTCGTCGCGCTCGTCTACGTGTCGCTGTGGGCGAAGCGACGCTTCTATTCAAACGATGCTGGGGTGTCGAGCGTGGCGCCCTAGGAGTGCCACGCACGATGATCGAGGCATCGTGGGGATAACAGGTCGACGGCTGTCTGGCCGCGGAGAGCCATTGGACTCTGGGTCGTCTCGCGAGCACGCCATACCGTGTGGGCATGAGCGATCAGTTCCTGGCGGCGATCGAGAACCTGTCGCGGTTCCATCGTGAACACGAGAAGTTCTACGCGCAGGCGCCTCGTGAGCAGGCGGTGCTCGTGCAGCGTCACACTCGGACCCTGAGCGCATTGGCCGATCGGTGGTCGGGGGTCGAGGTCACGCGGATCGAGGTCGTGAATCCGTTCGAGGGTGCCGAGGATCTCAACGCGGCCGAGGCGTTACAGCTCGACGGGGTGCTCTTCATGGAGGGCTCCGACGAACCGGTCGAACTGAGCCGGATGAAGCGCGACCTGCGGACGATGGGCGACGACTCCGTCGAGACTGGTTCGTGGCTGGCGTCGGCTATGGAAGGCACATGGGACGCGGCGGTCGCGTTGCTGGCTTACCCGGAGCTGGCCGATCTGGTCGGCGACCGGCACCGCATCATCGCCAACGACTGGCAAGCCGCGGGCATGAGCTCGTTGGCCGGACGTCTGTTGCACCGCGCGGTCGATGTGCTCGAGCGCGTAGACCTCTCCCCTGCTGCTCTGCGGAGCGACCTGGAGGGGCCTCGGACGAGCGTTCGACTGGTGTACTCGGCAGTGGAGCTGTTGGACCGGGCGGCCGACCTGTTGAGTGATTCGGCGGGCCTCGTGCACGACAACGAGCGGCGGTGGCGGGTGTTTCGCGCACGGGTCACGTCGTTGACCGACGGTGGCCCCACCTCGCTCACCGACTCCGACTGAGCGCTTCCCCGTGTCCAGGCATGGGATGAGTCCCGGCGAGATGTGAACATGGAGGGTGATGTCGCGTCCTGGAGTGATCCGGTGTCTGCTCGCAGCAGTGCTGTTCGGGGCATCGGCGCCGGCGGCGTCGGTGCTCGCTCGGGACATGCCGGCGTTGACGCTGGCGGGCCTGCTGTACGTAGGTGCCGCGCTCGCGATGGCGCCAGTGGTCGTCCGTCGCCCTCCGAGACTCTACGCGGTCCGTGCCGACTGGAAGCCGGTGACCATCGCCGTGGTGGCGGGTGGCGCGTTGGGTCCGGTGTTCCTCGTGGCCGGCCTTGCTCGGATCGACGCAGCAACGGCGTCGATCCTCTTGAACCTCGAGTTGGTAGCTACGGTCGTGCTGGCCGCGACGCTGTTCCGTGAACACCTGGGCCGACGAGTGCTCGGCGGCGCAGCGCTGGTGGCAGCGGCTGGCGCGGTGCTTGGTGTGGGAGCCCGGTGCCGCTCTCGACGTCGGCGCGTTGTTGATCGTGGCGGCGTGCGTGTGCTGGGGGCTCGACAACGGTGTGACGGCGCGCATCGAGCAGCTCTCGCCCGAAGCGGTGGTGCTCGCCAAGGGCACCGTGGCAGGCACGGTGAACGTGGCGCTCGGACTAACCCTGGCGGCCGGCGCCAGCGGATCCATCACCGCCGGACAGGTGCTTCGGCGCGTTGGCGATCGGCGCAGTGGGCTACGGCTTGTCGATCACGCTCTGGGTGAAGGGGGCGCGCGAGCTCGGAGCGGCCCGGGCGCAGGTGATCTTCGCGACCGCGCCGTTCATCGGTGCGGGGGTCGCGTGGGTGGCGCTCGACGATCCGGTGACCGCTGCGCAGCTGGTGGCCGTAGTGCTCGCCGCCGCAGGTGTGGCGCTGTCGGTCAACTCCGCACACGAACACACCCACCGACACGAGCCCACCGTGCACGACCACGAGCATGTCCACCCCGATGACCACCACGACCACGAGCACGGCAGCGCAGAGGTGTTCGAGGGCCGCCACAGCCATCCTCACGCTCACGACCAGGTCCTGGTGCACGCTCACCCGCATGTACCGGACCTCCATCACCGCCATCTCCACCCCGCGCCGAGCAACGACGGCGAAGAGACAGGCGGCTGACGATGCTCACCCGAGCAAATATCCCGGGGGTCAGCGGCGACTCGCCACTGACCCGCTCCCGACCAGTCAGCGCCGCCAGAAGATGTGGTGCACGACGCCGCTCGTGGGGCTGGGCACCTTCTCGAGGTGGAACCGGTCGAGCAGATCCTCCGGTGCGTCCCACAGGCGTTCGCCGCGTCCGAGCTCGACGGGAGCCATCGCCACGTGCATGGTGTCGACGAGGTCGGCGTCGAGGAACTCGCGCACGGTCGCGACGCCCCCGCCGAGGCGCACGTCCTTGCCCTCGGCGGCCTCCTTGGCGCGCGTCGAGCGCATCGACGGGTGTCGCCTCCAGGAAGTGGAAGGTCGTGTCGTCGAGCGTGAACGACGGCCGCGGATGGTGGGTGAGGACGAACACCGGCGTGTGGAACGGCGGGACGTCGCCCCACCATCCCTTCCACTCGTGGTCCTCCCACGGGCCACGCTGGGGCCCGAACTTGTTGCGGCCCATGATCTCGGCGCCGATGTTGTTGGCGAAGTCGCGGGTGAAGTAGTCGTCGAGGCCGCGGGTGCCGCCGGCATCGGTGCGGCCGGGCCAGCTCGCCGTGGCGCCCGCCCACGCCGCCAGCTGGGCAGGGTCGGCGTGCCCGAACGGTCGCTCGAGCGACTGGCCTTCGCCGGAACCGAACCCGTCGCTCGACACCATGAAGTTCTGGACACGTAGCAGCTGGCTCATCGGAGACTCCTCTCTGGGGTGTCGATCACGCTTGCCGGGCGGGAGCTGCGAGACCATCGGCGGCATAGTGCGGCCGCGCCTCGGCGAAGGCGGTCCAATCCCATGGCACCGGCAGGCCAGCCAACGCCGCCTGGTCGACATCGGTGACGATATCGGCTGCCGGGGTGCTCATCCACACCGAGCCAACCGAAGCGCAAGCCTTCTACGCGCACCTGATACCTGAGCTCATTCCGAGCCCGACCGACGAGCTCCGCCTCGTCCTGCTACCGAAGGACGGCGAAGCGCACCTCTTCGACCGCTGACCCGGTCAGCGCTCGAGGAGTCCGTACTTGCCCCAGGCACATCGACCCTGGCTGGAACGCGGCGGCCACGGACCAGCCCCGGAGTGGGCGATGGGGGACTCGAACCCTCGACCTCTGCCGTGTGAAGGCAGCGCTCTAACCAGCTGAGCTAATCGCCCGGAGCCGGTCACTGTACTTGTCCAGCCGTGAGCCGAGCCATCCGAGCAGCCACCCGAACGGGCGGTCATACTCGCCGCATGTGCTTCAGCGCCGAGGCCAGCTTCGTCGGCGCGGCGGTCGTAGGCGGCGCAGGAGTCGCGTGCCTGGCGATGGTGCGACGGCCGCGAGAGGTGCCCTTCGCCGCCCTGCCGTTCCTCTTCGGCATCCATCAGGCGCTCGAGGGCATCACCTGGCTCGACCTCGACGGGCAGACCGACGCCGTGCTCGACGGGTGGGGCGTTCACCTCTGGGTCTTCTATGCCTGGGCCCTCTTACCGTTCTACGTGCCGTGGGCGGTGTGGTTGATCGAGCCCGACAACGGCCGGCGTCGCATCATGCTGCCGTTGATGGTCATCGGCGGATCGCTCAGCCTGTTCATGCTCACCCAGGCGTTCCAGTCGGGCATCGAGGTGAGCGTGGTCTCGCAAAGTCTCGACTACCAATTGCCGTTCTCGCCCGGGTGGCTGCTCGCGTTCCCCTACGTGCTCGCCACCTGCGTCACGCCGGCGATCTCGACCCAGCTGTGGATCCGGGTGTTCGGCATCGGCAACTTCGTGGCCATGAGCCTCGCCGCCATCATCAAGGCGCAGGCCTACTCGTCGCTGTGGTGCACCTTCGCGGCGTTCCTCAGCCTCATCATCGTGGCCCACTACGTGCAGCAGACGGGCCTGCGACGGCACCCCAACCCTGCGCCGGTTCCCAGCGCTTGACCACCCGGGCGGGTGCACCGACCGCCACGCTGAAGTCGGGCAGCTCACCGATCACCACACTGTTCGCACCGACCACCACATGGCGACCTATGCGCGCGCCGGGCAACACCACCGTGCCGTGACCCAGCCACGAGCCGTCGCCCACCACGATCGGCGCCTCCGGCTGATGCTGCTTCGAGATGGGCAGGTCGACATCGACTGGGGGTGGACGATGACAGCAAGATGTCCACCCCGCAGCAGATCACTGCGGCGGTCGAAGAGCCGACCCCCAAGCAGTCGGGAGGAAAGGCGGAGGTCTACCCCCGTCCCCCTGGGGTCAAGAAGGAGATGGGAGATGACATCGCTCCCCCCAACTTCATCGACACCAAGGAGAGTGTGCTCGTGGGGAACACTGACGTGACCGCCGGGTTCCTCACCGGAGGGGGCGACGAAGAGGACGAGACCCTCGTCACCAACGCCACCATGATGCACGTCCTCACCCAGTTGGGGGAGCTCACTTCCATCGTGAAGGAGGACCGCAAGGCTCGGGCCGGACCCGGGGCGGAGCGCGGGGCGGCAGGTGGTATTCGGCGGCCGAGGTTGACCAGAAGGTCGCGGAGGGGATAGCCAAGGCTCATGGGTATGATGCCCAGGAGCCTGCCTCCAAGAAGACTTTGGGTGCCCCCGAGATCGAAGCCATGGTAGCCGACGCTGTCCAGCGGCTTATGAAGGACGACTCAAGCCGTGGCCCCTCCACCGCGCCAGCTTATACGGCGGAGGATGTGGATCGCATGATTGGGGAGGCTCTCAAGGGGCAGGTCCGAGGAGCGACTGTGGAGACGGGGAAGAAGAATCGTTACTACGCTGTGGCCAAGGGGTTCAATGCCGACAGTGTCGGGGTGTATCCCAGTCACGCGGCGGCGGCGCCCCACTACCTCGGCGCCTCAGGCGCAGTGCAACAAAAGTTCAACACTGAGGCTGAAGCGTGGGCTTTCATTCGGGACTTCCAAGCCTCCCAGGAGGCAGAAGCGCCAGCCCCACCCCCCAGTGGCGACACTCCCGTGGCGACCCAGCGTCCGGGGCAGGGGGAAGGGCCGAGCCCTGACCACCTCGGGGACGAAGACGGCCCCGTCCCGCCCCGCGGTGGGACGGTGGCAGGGGCAGGAGGCGGCCGAACCCAAGGGACCACCCAGGTGTGCGCGAAGTGCCAGCCAGTGGGGCGCCATCACCCTGCCAAGAGTTACGATGTGATGGGGCAGGCCCCGATTGGACCCGACCCCTCGACTGGCAAGAAAAAGTCCCTTTTCGGAGTGACCCTTAGTACGGATACGATCCTCAGGGAAGAGATTGCGCCCGCTGGACTCTCTTCAGTGGTGAAAGAGCAGCTCTGCGAGCAGATGCTCGACGGAACGGCTCTCCCAGGTACGTGTATCACAAGCAACGACGACAGTCAACTCTCCTCGCTAGCCCGTGCTATGAATAAATTGGTGGACAGCCAGAGTACCCCTCTCGGAGGCCAGACCGACACCCAGTTCAAGAGTGCCAAGCGCAACACGCTTGCCACCATCAAGAACGCCGAGGACCTACAGGCCCGCATCGTCGAGCTCACTGAGTGTGAGGAGATGGTGATGGAGAACACGTTGGGAAACCTCGTGTCCGTCCTTAGGTGTGGTGGAGTCGCGGAGCCCCTGGCCAACCATGTGGCCCGCAACTGCCTGATCCTGCGCATCAGTGGGGACATCCTCAAGAATTTCCTGAGGTTGCACACCCACATCAAGCACATCTCGGACACCCGTGGGTGGCAGTGCGCAGTGGTGATCAAGGAGTACTACTCCAAGAAACTCCTCGAGATCCGGAACACATATTCGACTCGGCTCTCGGTGTTGTGCCACCACTACATCTTCCTGCGCGACAGCGCCGACAAAGGCTTCCAATCACTCCGTCTCCAGGACACCCAGCTTGCAGTTCTTCTGAGGAACATCGAGAGCAAGGGCGGCAGTTCCGGGAGTGCCGGTGGGAACACCGGGGGGAGCGACGGACAGGCAGGAGGGGGCGGGCAGAGCGGGAACGGCTGCCGCTACTGTGGCACCCAGATCCACACTGGGGGGAAGCCAGAGTGTCCCTGGGGACATCTCTCTTCCAAGGCCGCCAAGGCCGCCGCCCGTGAGGCCCTGCGCGAACTGGCCAAAGGGGGAGGGAACAAAGGGTGTGGTGGGGAGGATGGGAAAGCCGGAGGGGCTGGAGGGAAGGATAAGGATAAGGGGGAGGAAGCGAAGAAGGGTGGGAAATGAGTGGACGTACACGTCGTCCCTACCCTGACGGGGGGCGTCAGGGGCAAACCGTCCCCCCTCGGCTGGCGAGACCGAGGGAGGGACCCGGGGCCTAGGGAAGGGGCGGTCTATTGTGGGATGGACCCCGTGGCCGCCCCGAGTCCGGGCCGGGAGCGCACCACAACAGCGGCGGCGGTCTCGTCCCTGTATGTGTGTGAGAGGGGGTTCAACCACCCCCCGTTACAGTGTCGTGTCTAACTACTACTAACACAACCAATGGAGATTGTTTATTTCTTTTGCCTGGTGACTTACTCTCCTTGTAGGTAAGTCCCAGGACGACGTTGTGATGGCTCCCAGTAGGGTGCTGGATAGCACCCCCGTAGACTTTACCTACGGAACTTTGTTTGGCGGCTTGGACCTGTGTACGGTTGCCTGGCCCAATGCCACCAAGCTCTTCTCATGCGACCCATTGAACACAAGGAAGGTGGCCCCAGGCCGCACGATGGGCGCACACGACTATGCCAACTTCCACCGAGTGAATTGGGACAAAGTACTTCGCCAAGGGAATCCGGACCTTCTAGTCGTATGCCAACCCCCGGAAGACAAGCTCCGACAGGCGTGGATGGACACATTCCTTCAAGAGGACCGCAAGCCCGCGGGCCTGCTGGTCGTGGACACCTGCGAATGGCTGACGAACAGTGACGGTGTGAGCTACAAGCGATGGACGAGGAGCCTGGAGGAGGCGGGCTACGAAATCACCACATGGTGTGCTCGAGCTGAGGAGTGTGGGGCAGCGATGTGGGACGGGCATCTGGTCACCTACTGTCGCCTAAAGGGCCATCCCATCAGCAGAACCAAGCTCCCTGCCCACCTGGGGGCCGACCCCGGGCCACGCAGCTGTGCGAACGCCCTGTGTTTCACAGGGATTGGGCGGCACGCCTGGGCTCCTCGGGACAAGCTACAGCGGCAGAACCACCCTCGTTTCACCAACTATAAGGGGCGGTTGAACGGGCAGCCAGTGTTCAACACCAGCGGTCCCGCCCACTGTAGCAACGAGTCGCTCATCCAGACCGAGAAGGGTTGTCGGAAGGTATTGACTGAGGAATGGTTTCGGCTGAAGGGGGTGCCCTCATCATGGGCTCCCCTCGCTCGTTGTCGGGCCGCGGTCATGCAACGACCAGGAGTTCATGTGTGGTCGGTGCTGGGGGAGGTCATGGGGCAGTGCTTCCAGGGCAAGTCCATGGACATCACCTGCCCGCCCCCTCGATCCCCCTTGCGTGCGCCCCCGCCGGCGGCGAAGGCACGGGTTGGAGAACCTGACGATGACGCGGAAGAAGCCGACACCTTGGCCTGGAAATGGACTCCCCCGGATTTGTCCGAAGGGTCCGAGTGGTACAACGACCGCGTGCGCGGCCTTCGGAACGCCATTGCAGGGCGGACCGATGCAGCCGAGCTGTTCCGGGAGGGGCTCCAGCTCCTCGCCCACCATCGAACCAACTATGGACCGGAAGGGCCGAAGTACCTGGTCGTTTTGTGGTGGGAGTGGCCTCCCTCTCCACTGGGAGGAGTTGCGCACGGGGGGCTCCATGAACTTCATGGACGTTCCCATCCCTGGCCTCCTCCCCAACAGTGACATGACGGCTGACCAATTGGCCACGGCGCATCAGTTTGTCGAGGAGCTTATCGCCCTTGGGGTGTATCAGCGTGTTCCCCCAGGGTCGAGTATTCTCAACAACTGTCCGCTTTTCCTAGTGCCCAAACCAGGGCAGCCGGGCCAGTGGCGATGTATAGCGAATATGAAAGACGGTGGCCAAAACGCCGTCTGCGTGGGGGACCCGGTCCATCTGTCCCAACCACAGGACATCCTGCCTCGGCTCTACCCTGGGGGACATTCTACGGTCATCGACGCCTCCAAATTCTTCCATATGTTCAACACCAAGGCCGCGGAGCGCAAATACATGGGTTTGATCCACCCGACGACCGGCGACCACTACTGGCACACGCGGTTTCCGATGGGGTCGACCAACTCCCCCGGGGCGTCAGGACGTTACGGGGCGGGGTTCCTCCGCTTCATCCGGGAGCACTGCCCCCTCTTCCAGGGGCACCCTCGCATCAACCATCTACTCAGCGGGGCGGGGTTCGACCCAGCCCTGGGCGAGGGACGGGTGTTGGTCGCCGACGATGGGAGCCCTGCCCTCCTCATCTGGATCCATGTGGACGATGCATTCCTGCATGGGCCCACAGGGGAGAAGGTTGTTGCCGGCCTGAATTACGTCATGGACACGGCACTCCGGCTCGGCCTCATCTGTCAACCCGTCAAGACCAAGCCGCCGGGGCAAGTGCACAAGTTTTGCGGCTTCCTCTACGACACCAGGGGTACTCCGTGCATGCGTATTCCCCGGGCCAAGATTCATCGGGCCCTGGCCCTCCTTAACTACCTGGAGTATGTGTTGGATCGGAAGTTGGCGCGTCTGACGCTGGCGGTGGTGACCGGGGTCCTCCAATCCCTCGTCCCCGCCACCCCGGGGAATATCGGGGCGACGTTCCTGGTCCACCTGTATGCGGATCTCAACCGGGATCAGGGGAGCCAGGGGCGGGGGCGGCCGACCTTCTATTTCGAGTCCGTCTCCATCTCCCCTGGGGGGTACGCCGAGTTGGGGTGGTGGCGGGCGGCCTTGAATACGGGGCTGCGGCGCTACTCCCAGGTCTCCGACATGGCGACCTTGGTGTGTACGTTCGGGGATGGCAGTGGCACGGGCACCGGCGGGACGGTCCAACTGATTGAGGTCGACCAGCACCGCCGGGGCGAGTTGGAGATGTGGCTGGGGACGTGGGCTCTCCGCGTCCATTCCTTCACCTCAAACTGGAAGGAGTTATGTACCCTGCGCCAGGTCCTTCGCCGGGGAGTTGCGTAGGGAGGGGGGAAGCCGTGTCCGGGGGCGGTGGCTGTTCTACTTCACAGACAACAT
>CAVPMN010000002.1:0-36617 GCA_963706425.1 uncultured Iamiaceae bacterium | reverse complement strand
GGGCCTCGAGCTCCGATGACCGACGAGGTGGCCGCATCGTCTCTACCGGTCGGCGTCGTCACCGGAGGCGGCGGTGGCATCGGCGCCGCCATCGCCGAAGAGCTCGGCCGGCAGGGCTGGTTCGTCGTCACGGTCGACCCGCTCGTGTCGCTCGACGGGTCGGAGCAGATCGCGCCGCCGGAGGAGACGGCGGTCGACCGCATCGTCGCCGCGGGCGGAGCGGCACGCGCGTCGGCAGTCTCGGTGACCGACAAGGACGCCATTGCCGAGCTCTTCAACGGCCTGGTCGACGAGTACGGCCGGCTCGACGCGGTGATCAACGTGGCCGGCATCTCCCGGCCCACGAGCTTCGCCACCGGCAGCGCGGACGACTGGCGAGCGGTGTTGTCGGTCCACCTCGACGGCTACCTGAACGTGCTCTCCGCCGCGCTGCCGATCATGGCGGCAGCCGGCCGTGGCCACATCCTCGGCGTGACCTCGGGCTCGGGTTGGCGGCAGGCCGATGCCGGTGCCTACGGCGGCGCCAAGCGAGCGGTGGCCGCCCTCACGTGGCAGCTCGGTCAACTCGCACCGCCGGGGGTGGTGGTCAACGCGATGTCGCCGATCGCGGTGACTCGGATGGTGACGGCCGCCCTCGGCCGCACCGGTGGCGATCGGCAGGGCGGTGGGGCGGGATCGAAGACCGGTGGTCTGTCGCTCGGGGCCATGCCGACGCCCGATCAGCTCGGCCCCCTGGCGGCCCACCTGGTGAGCGACGAGTTCGACTGGTGTCGCGGTCGAGTGCTGTTCGCCGGCGGGTCGGAGGTGGCGGTCATCGACGAGCCACGCCTCATCGAAGTGGTGCGGACCGACGACGGCACGTCGCCGGCCCATGTGCTCGACCGCGTCACGCCCACGGTGCTGGTGCCCGCCGAAGCGGCCCAGACGACAACGGGTGGCCGCAACGCGAGGAGCGAGCCGATCTTCGACGAGGCCGGTGGGTCCGAACAGCACCCACCGGCGGGTGGTGCGGGTGGTGCGTGCGGCGTCGTCACCAACTGGCCCGATCTGGCGCTGGGCCTGAAGGGTGCGCTCGATGCCCGCTCGATGGCCACCACTCCAGTCCCGCCCCTCGAGACCGGGCCGGGCTTCGCACCCACATCGGCGGCCCTGGCCGCAGCGGTGGCTCGGGGCGGGCCGCTCGACGCGATGGTCGTCGCCATGACGGGCGATCCGGTCGTGGGGCTGGACTCTTCCGACTGGCAGGGCGTGCTTGCTGCGCACGCCGGTCTGTCGGCCCGACTTTTCGCCGACGCCAGCTGGGCCCGAGCGGTCGCGGAGTACGCCGCTGCGGACGATCGGCCCGTGCGCCTGGTGATGCTCGTTGACGCGATCGACGCCGGTGGGCGCAGCCGCGCGCAGGCCTGTGCTCAACTCGCGCGGGCGGCCCGCCGGGCGACCGACGATCGCGTGGCAGCGTTCGTGGTGAGCGTCGAAACCGCCGACGAGCGCGACCGTCGGCTGCTCGGCGAGATCGCCGCCCACTTGGCGTGCAGCCCTGACGCGATCGAGCTGTCGGGCGCAGAGTTGGTTGCGGGACGCGGCTGGTTCGGCTTGCGCGGTCACCCGCGCCCGAGCGGAAGCATCACCTTCGGTGGTCCGGGTCTGCCCGAGTGGTTCGACAACGCGCTGCGGGCGATCGTCGATCCGTCGGCAACAGGTGGGGGGCCGTCGTGAGCGCTCGCCCGGCGCGCGTGGTCGACGCCCACGTGCACCTCTGGGATCCGGCTCGCACCGACTGGTATCCCTATCTGTCGGGCCGCCAGAAGATCGACCTCGGCGATGTCACCGGGATGTCTCGGCGCTTCGACGTGTCGACCTACCTGGACGAGTCGGCCGGCTGGAACGTGCAGAAGCTGGTGAACGTCGCCGCCGCGACCGGCCGTCACTCGATCGACGAGACCCTCGAGCTCGACCGACGAGCCGACGACGACGGGCACCCCGACGCCATCATCGGTGGGCTGCCGCCCACCGAGTCGGCCGCTGAGGCGATCGAGCTCATCGATCGGCAGATGGGCGGCGGCGCGGTTTCGAGGAGTGCGCCCCATGGGTGTCTTCGACGGGCCCGTGCCCGAGCCGGCCGTGCTTCGGGCCTTACAGGAGCGCGACCTGGTGTTCGAGTTGATGGCCCATCCCGACCAGCTCCTCGATCGCCGCGGCCGGCGCTGTCGGGCTTCGACGAGTTGGTCGTCGTGGTGGAGCACACGGGCTGGCCGCGTTCGGCCACGACGGACGAGCGCGTGCTGTGGGAAGAGGGCATGCGTGCGCTCGCCGCCCTCGGCGATCAGGTCGTGTGCAAGCTGTCGGGCCTGGCCATGCCGCTCGGCTCGATGGATGCCGACGCGTTCGCCCCGTGGATCGAGTTCGCGATCGAGCAGTTCGGCGTCGACCGCTGCCTGTTCGCCAGCAACTTCCCCGTCGACGGCATGCACGGCACCTTCGACGACCTCTACTCCGCCTATGCGGAGGTGACCGCAGGTCTCGACGACGAGGCGCGCCTCAAGCTGTTCGCGTCCAACGCCGAACGCATCTATCGCTGCTGATCCCGTGGTGCCAGCGCGAGACCGAGCGGTGCCAACTCGTTTCTGGCGTCCGTCTGGTGCGCCGGGCGCGACGCATGGACGCCAGAAGGGATTGGGGCGTCCTCAAGGTGAGCGCTCGAACAGGCCGCGTAGGTACCACGCCTGGCCCGCATGTTGGACGTCGTCGTCGACGATGCTCACCAAGCGCACGCCCATGGTGACCGGCGGGTCCCAGTTCTCGTCGACGACCCGATCGAGATCTGCGGCCGTCACCTCCTGGAGCACGGCCTTGGTGCGGGCCCACACCGCGTCGTAGTAGTCGAGCAGCACCTGCACGCTCTCGGGTTGCACGCTTGCCACCTGTTCGGGTGTGTGGCCGTAGCCCATGTTCCAAGGGTCGGGCTCGAGGCCGAAGCGCGGCGCCCAGTTGCCTTGCACCCACTCTTGCTCACCATCGACGAGCATCGCGATCTGGAGGTCCTGGCCCCGGGTGATGTGCCAGACGAGCCAGCCGATCGGATTCACACCGTCGACGGGCGTGCGGGTCAGCCACGCCTCGTCGATCTCCGCCAGCACCCCGTGGACATGCTCGCCGATGCGAGCGAACGATTCGATCAGGATCTCGTTGGCTTCCATGGTCTCGTTCTATCGCAACGGCCGACGCGGTCGACGGCCCCGACAACCTGGGCGTGGGAGCGCAAGCCGCGAGGTTTCTGCTTCGTCACGCGACGCGATAGCGGAGGTGGACGACGCCGCAGCCGAACCGGTGCTCGTCGATCAGCTCCAGGTCGATGCGCAGATCGGTCGGTAGGGCAGGGTTGCGCCCGCCGAGGACGACCGGCCACACGAACAGGGCCAGCTCGTCGACCAGCCCGGCGCCTAGGGCCTGCGCCGCCAGGTGCGGGCCGCCGATCAGCAGATCGCTGCTGGCGGTCGCCTTCACGTCGCGTACCGCGTCGGCGTCGAAGCGACGTTCGAGTCGGGTGTTGGTGGTGTGCGGGGCGTCGAGGGTCGAGGAGTAGACGACCTTCTCCGCCGCGCACCATGCACGGGCGTAGGCGACGGTGAGCTCCGACCGGTTGGCCAGGGTGGGGTCGGTCTCCCACACGGCGAGGGTCTCGTACATGCGCCGCCCGTAGAGGTAGGTGCCAGCAGAGCCCATGAGCGCAGTGATGAACACGAACACGTCGTCGTCGGGCGGAGCCCAGTCGAGCGCGCCACGGTCGTCTTCGGTCCACCCGTCGAGCGACATGTTCGACGCGTAGATCAGCTTCGCCATGACATCCTCCTGCCGGCCGTATCCAACCCTACGAGCGCGCAAGCATCAGACCCAGACCCAACCATGGTTGACTGGACGAAGCTGTCTGATGGGGGAGCTGGCCGACCGGCCGGGCCGCCATCGGATCTGACGGGGAGATGGCACGGATGGACTACGAGTTCACGACGGGCGAGCCGATCACCGAACGCGAGGCGCTCGAGCAGGTCGCCGCCATGGGATTGCACGGGCTGGCGTTCGACGACGTCCACGAGGAGGACGAGCTCCTGCACTGGCACGAGTTCGAGGGCGTCACCTGGGTGATCTCCGGCACAGGATCGTTCGCGGACGAGCACGGCAACGTGACCCAGGTACAGCCGGGATGTCGGCTTCGAGCACCGGCAGGATGGCTGCATCGCACCCTCGCCGGCAGTCAGACGCGGGTGGTGATCGGGACGAACCTGCCGGGCGAGGCCTGGACCAGCCCGATCAACAAGGACCCCGCCGACCGACCTGCCGCGCTCTCGACCTGATCCGTTCCTGTCGCGGATTTCGGGGGTGGGGCCCCGAGCCACGCGACCGGTACGACAACCCTCGGCTCCGCCGGGCTAGGTGAGCATGCCGGCGCGTCCGGCTTCGTCGAACGCCTGCCGAAGGGCGGCGACATCGTCGGCGCTCATCGGTCCGTACGCGCCGGCGCCTGGAGGGCGCCACCAGATCTGCTCGAACGGATCCCAGCGCTCGGCCCGTAGCGGCTTGCGATCGACCTTGCCGGTGGCGGTGTTGGGGATGGCATCGACGACCCGCACGAAGCGCGGCGCCCACTTGGTGCCGAGATCGGGCTGCGCGTCGAGGAACGTGCCGAACGCTTCGGCATCGAACGCCACGCCGGCATCGAGCTCGAGGGCGGCCATCACCTGATCGCCCGTGCGCGGGTCGGGCACCCCGTAGACCACGACCGACGCCACGCCGTCGAAGCGTCCGATGATCGCTTCGAGCGGACCGGCGGCGAAGTTCTCGCCGTCGACACGCAGCCAATCCGACGTGCGGCCTGCGAAGTAGAACGTGCCCTCGTCGTCGCGGTAGGCCAGGTCGCCCGTCCAGTACCAGCCGTTGCGACCTCGCTCGCGATCGGCCTCGTCGTTGGCGTAGTAGCCCTCGAATGACGACAGGCCGTCGCGCCGCACGATCTCGCCGATGGCCTCGGTGGCGTTGAGCAGCTCACGCTGCGGGCCGAAGGCGGCCCGAGGACACTCGATCAGGGTGTCGGGGTCGATCACGACCACGTCGGTGCCCTCGGCGGCCCGGCCGAGCGCTTCGCGGGGCATACCGGGGAAGGGCTGGATGACCACGCCACCCTCGCTCGAGCTGTAGCCCTCGGCGACGTAGCAGCCGAAACGACGCCGGAACTCGCGTCGATCGCGCGGCGACGCCTCCGATCCGAGGCAGAACACGAGCTGGTTGTCGGCGTCGTCGGGCGAGGGTGGCTGGGCGAGGATGTACGACAGCGCGCGGCCCACGTAGTTGAACGACGTCACCCCGTGCCGGCGAACGTCGTCGATGAACGTCGACGCGGAGAACCTGCGCTTGAGCACGATCGACGAACCACCGGCCAGACCGGGAAACAGGTTGGCCAGCAACGCGTTGCCGTGGAAGAGCGGCATGGCGCAATAGAGCACGTCGCTCGGGCCGTAGGGCAGACCCGATGCCTCCACGATGCGCGCCGCACGACCCTGGCTCATCTTCACCGCTTTGGGCGCTCCGGTGGATCCCGACGTGAAGATGAGCACGTACAACGTGTCGGGCCCGGGCAGCTTGGTGGGAACGAGCGCGTCTCCCTGGGCCGACACGAGCTGCGGCCAGTCGGACTGGTCGACCACCCGGATCGGAGCGCCCACATCGAGGCCGTCGAGCAGTCCGACCTGGGTCGTGTCGGTGAGCACGAGGGCGCAGTCGGTGTGGCGGATGTCGCGAGCGAGCTCTTCGCCTCGACGGGTGGGGTTGATGCCGACGACCACGCTGCCGGTGAGCGCCGCCGCGCCGAGCAGGAACACGTACTCGGGCACGTTCTCGAGCAAGACCCCGATGTGCCGTCCCTGCAGTCCGAGATCATCGAGCATCGCGGCGCGGCGGGTGGCTTCGTCGACCACCTGTGCCCAGCTCCACACCTGGTCGTCGGTGACGATGCCGGGGTTGGGGTCGTGGGCGCGCGCCACGAACAGCTCGGCGATCGTGTCAGCCACGGGGCAACCCCAGCACTCGTTCGGCGATGATGTTGCGCTGGATCTCGGAGGTGCCGGCCGAGATCGTGTTGGCGAAGCTGGTGAAGTACTGCTCGAGCCAGGTGCCTTGGGGCTCGTCGATGGCGAGGTGCCCGTCCATCCCGACCAGACCGGTCTCCAGCGCCGCCGCGCCCTGGATCTCGGCGGCCACCAGCGCGATGCCTTGCCGGGCCTCGCTCGCGTAGAGCTTCATCAGTGCCTGTTCGGGAGCGGTGCCGCCGCGGGCGAGCTTGGCGAACCCCCGGTAGCCGAGGCAACGGGCTGCTTGGGTGTCGATGGCCACCTGCACGATCTGGTCGACGGCGAGGGCGCGCTCGGTCGGCGGCAGGGGAGCGAGCAGGGCGGGCGCCTCGGCGAGCAGCCGGTCGAGCGCTTCCTCCAGACCCATCACGGCGTTGACCCACACCATGCCGCGCTCGTGCGCGAGCGAGCCGTTGGCCATCGCCCATCCGTTGTTGAGCTGGCCGACCAGGTTCTCGGCCGGAACGGCCACGTCGTCGAAGAACACCTCGTTGAGATCGGGCCGGTCGGGATGGACGATCTCGGGGAGCGGCCGCACGGTGATGCCGGGCGTGTCCATCGGCACGAGCAGGATCGAGATGCCCTTGTGCTTCGGTGCCGTCGGATCGGTGCGGCAGAAGAGGAAGCAGAAGTCCGCGTAGTTCGCACCCGATGTCCAGACCTTCTGACCGTTGACGACCCAGTGGTCGCCTTCGAGCACCGCTCGCGTCGACAGCGCCGCCAGGTCGCTGCCCGCACCCGGTTCGCTCATGCCGAGACATGCGGTCACCTCGCCGCGCAGGAGTGGCATGGCGAAGCGCTCGATCTGGTCGGGCGTGCCGTAGTCGAGGATCGAGGGCGCGACGATGCCGAGTCCCTGCACGTTCGTGGTGCGCGGCAGTCGGGCTCTGGCGAGCTCTTCGATGTAGACGAGCGTCTCGATCGGTGACGCGTTGCGCCCACCGCGTTCGGGGGGCCAGCCGGGCACCAGCCAGCCGGCGTCGAACATCGTGCGGGTCCAGCGTCGAGCCCACTGCGGAGCATGCCCCGTCGACAACGAGGGATCAGCCGCCATCTCCTCTGCGCTCGGTCGGTTGGCGGTGAGCCACTCGCGCAGCTCGGCCCGGAAGGCCTCGACCGATGCGTCGAACTGCAACCTCATGTCGTTGCCTCCAGCCCGAGCAGCCCCGCCAGGCGAGCTCGGTGGGTGGACTCGTTGCCGAACAGCAGGTCGCCGGCTTTGGCCCGCTTGAGCCGGAAGTGCAGGTCGTGCTCCCAGGTGAACCCCACCCCGCCGTGGAGCTGGAGCGCGTCGCGTACGACGAGACGCTGCGTGGCGCCGGCCGCAGCTTTCGCCATCGAAGTGGCGATGGCACGGCGGTCATCGTCCTCGGCGATGGTGAGCGCGGCGAAGTAGCCGAGCGCGGCGGCCCGCTCGACGCTGAGGTAGCAGTCGGCGAGTCGGTGCTTGAGCGCCTGGAACGAACCGATCGGTCGGCCGAACTGCTCGCGGTCCTTGGCATAGGCGATGGTGGTCTCGACCATGGCCCGACAGGTGGCGACGGTTGACAGTGCGATCGCAGTGGTTGCCTCCTGCATCGACCGCTCGATCACGGTGGTGGCCTTGGGGTCGCCCGGCTCGATCAGCACGCGGGTGTCGTCGATCTCGACGTGGTCGAGGATCACATCGCTCACCGGCCAGGTCGGGTCGATGACCGTCGGCTCGGTGACCTCGACCGAGGACCTGGGCACGACGAACAGGCCCTGCCCCTCGTCGCTCTCCGCGACGACCACGATCTCGTCGACCGTCGCGCCGTGGATCACGTGGGTCTTGGTGCCGGTGAGCTGCCAACGCGATCCCGCGCGCCGAACGGAGGTCTGGTGCGTCTCAGGCCACCAGCGCCCGGCCTCGGCGATGGCCGCCGTGCCGGTGACCGAGCCGTTGGCGACCTCGCGGAGCAGGAAAGTGGAGCCCGTCTCCCGGATGAAGGGGACGAGCTGGGTGACGGTGGCCAGATAGGGCGTCGGTGCCACCGCCCGACCGAGCTCCTCGACGACGATGCACACGTCGAGGTAGCTGAGCCCGAGCCCGCCGACCGCCTCGGGCAGGCCGAGCGCGGGCCAGTCGAGTGACACGAGCGTCTGCCAGAGGTCGCGGTGGTCGCTCGCGCCGTCGAAGGTGGCCCGCACGAGCGAGGGCGGACACGCGGCTTCGAGCACCGTGCGGGCTGCATCGCGAAGGGCGAGCTGATCGTCGGTGAACTCGAAGTCCATCAGTCGGTGAGGGCGAAGTAGCCGCGGCGCAGGATGGTGATCATGATCTCGATGCCGTCGGTCTCGGTGGTGAAGCCGAGCGTGTACACGTTGTTGGGCAGGCGCTCGAGGAGGGCGAGCATCGATGTGGCGTCGGCCTCCGGATTGCCGAAGTCGCGGCGTTCGAGCACTTCGACCAGGCGGGTGAACATCGACGCTGCGACCTGGGCGGAAAAGGTCGTGAGCTCGACGTTCCGACGCATCTCCTGCCAGGTGCTGATGATGCCGCCGTCGGCCTCGTAGGTGCGCATCCACTCGGTGACCCACCGGCGCACCTCGTCCGGCGGGCCGTCGATCTTCAGGCGATCGACCAGCTCGATGGCCCGGGCGGCGGCGGCCTCGGCAAGGGCTTGGAAGAACACGTCCTTGTTGTCGAAGTAGCGGTAGAAGGTGCCGTGGCTCAGGCCGGCGGCCTCGGCGATGTCGTCGACCCGCGTGTCGTGATAGCCACGTGCGGGCAGCACCTGCAGGCCGGCGTCGAGGAGGCGCCGGCGGGTGCGCTCCTGTCGGGGTGGCAGGGGTGTCGCCTCGGTGGGGAGGGGCGGCGGGATGGCTGGCCGATGGCGCCGGATCTTGCGGGACCGGTCGACGTTGACCCCCTCGATCGGTCCGCTGAACACCCGATGGAACAGCTCGGCGAGGGCGCGCACGAACGGCTGGCGGTCGATGGTGGCGGGCGCCCGCTCCGCGTAGAAGCTCGATCGATCGAGCACCGCGACCATCGCGCCCATCAGTCGGTCGTTGATGCCGTCGACGGACAGCCCGAACGCTCCGAGCAGCGCAGTGTCGGTGCGCACGCTCACCTTGCTCGACCGCCGGGCCTGTGGGAGGTGGTCGCGGCTCGCGGCCTGGAACGACTCGAAGACCGGGGCCCACGCTTCGTGCAGAGCCATGAAGTCGCCGATCCACGAGCCGAGGTGGGCCACGCCGTCGGCGTCGGGGGTGACCGAGCCGAGCTCGTCGGCCAACGCCACGATCTCCTTGCCGAGCTGGCCGGCGAGCGCCCAGAACACATCGTGCTTCGACTCGAAGTACTGGTAGAAGGCCGGTCGGGAGCAACCGGCCCGCTCGGCGATCAGCTCGACGTGGGTGGCGTCGAAGCCCACCTCGCCGAGTGCCTCGAGTGTGGCGCCGAGTATGCGCCGGCGCGTGTCACCGCCGCGATCGCCGACGACGGGATGACCGAACGGGGTGCGGCGGGCGATGTTCGCGTCGATCGGGGTACTCTAACAGTACCGTCACATTTGCTGGACCGATTGCAGACCCAGAGGGAGAGGGCGCTCGCATGCACCCCGATGACCTGATCCTCGTGAGCGTCGACGACCACGTGGTCGAGCCACCCGATCTGTTCGAGGGCCGGCTCTCGACCAAGGCCGCGGAGCGTGCGCCCCACATCGAGCGGCTCGAGAACGGCCGGGAGGTGTGGATGTTCGAGGGGGCGGCGCTGCCCAACGTCGGGCTCAACGCGGTGGCCGGGCGGGTGCCCGAGGAGTACGGCGTCGATCCGCTGGCGTTCTCGCAGATGCGGCCGGGCTGCTACGACATCCACGAGCGCATCCGCGACATGAACGTCAACGGCGTGCTCGGCTCGCTCAACTTCCCGAGCATGACGGGGTTCTGCGGGCAGCTCTTCGCGACCTGCGACGATCGTGAGGTCGCCCTCGAGCTCGTGCAGGCCTACAACGACTGGCACGTCGACGACTGGTGCGGCACCTACCCCGGCCGCATGATCCCGCTCGCCATCCCGCCGGTGTGGGATCCCGATCTCATGGCCGGCGAGGTGCGTCGCATGGCCGACAAGGGCTGTCACGCCGTCACGTTCTCGGAGAATCCCGAGAAGCTCGGCTACCCGAGCTGGCACAGCGACCACTGGGATCCGTTTCTCCAGGCGTGTGAGGAGGTCGGCACGGTCATCAACGTGCACATCGGGTCGTCCTCGCAGCTCACCATCACCGCCATGGACGCGCCCATCGACGCCATGATCACCCTGCAGCCGATGAACATCGTGCAGTGTGCGGCCGACCTGGTCTGGTCGCCCGTGTTCCGCAAGTTCCCCAGGTTGCGGATCGCCCTCTCGGAGGGCGGCATCGGCTGGATTCCCTACTTCCTCGAACGGATCGACTACGTCTACCAGCACCATCATCAGTGGACGAACCAGGACTTCGGCGACCGGCTGCCGAGCGAGGTGTTCAACGAGCACGTGCTCACCTGCTTCATCGACGACGCCGCGGGCATGGAGGTGCGCCACCACCTCAACCCCGACCACATCCACTGGGAGTGCGACTACCCGCACTCCGACTCGACATGGCCCGACGCCCCGGAGAAGGCCATGCGCTACCTCGAGGGGTTGCCACGCGACGACATCGATCGCATCACCCATCTCAACGCGATCCGCAACTTCCACTACGACCCGTTCTCGGTGTTGCCCCGAGAGCAGTGCACCGTCGGCGCGCTACGCGCCCTGGCCACCGATGTCGACACTTCGCTCGTGAGCCACGGCACCGGTAAGTTCCAGGACGAGGGCATCATCACCGCCATGACCCTCGCGGAGCGGATCGCGGCGAAGTAGCGCACACACACGGGGGAACACGAACCATGGACGACGTGCTCGGCTACGAAGGCAAGCACGCGCTGGTCACCGGTGCCGCGTCGGGCATGGGCGAGCAGACGGCGCGCCTGCTCACCGAGCTCGGCGCGCGAGTGACGGCGCTCGACGTGAAGACCGTCGACGTGCCGGGCGTCGAGTCACGCCAGGTCGACCTGCGCGAGCGGGCGTCCATCGACGAGGCGATCGCGGGCATCGGCCCGGTCGACGTGGTCTTCAGCGTGGCCGGGCTGCCTGGCCCGCCGTTCTCCGACCTCGACACGTTGAAGGTCAACTTCATCGGCGCTCGTCACCTCATCGAGGCGTTGGTGCCCGACATGCCCGACGGTGGTGCCGTCGCTGCGGTCGCGTCCAACGCCGGGCTCGGCTGGCAGAACGAGCTCGAGCGCCTGTTGCCGCTCGTGACCTCGACCGACTTCGACACCGCCGTGGCGTGGGTCGAGGCGAACCCCGAGGACATGATCGCCAACATGGGTTACCTCTACTCGAAGAAGGTCATGAACGCGTGGGTTGCCTGGCGGGCGCCGCAGCTTCTGGCCGCCCGTGGTATCCGGCTCAACAACACCAACCCGGGGCCCACCCAGACCGCCATGATGCCGGCGTTCGAGGACTTCGCCGGCAAGGAGATGATCGACGCGTTCGTCGGTCCGTCCGGGCGCCGGTCGACCGCCGAGGAGCAGGCCTGGCCGCTCCTGTTCCTCAACAGCCCCCGCTCGTCGTACATCGCGGGTGAGGCGTTGCACGTCGACGCCGGCTTTCTCGCCGCGCAGACCACCGGTCAGCTCTAGGCGACCCGCCCGAGTCGGGGCGGCCGCCCTTCGGACCGGGTCAGTCGGCGTGGACGAGGTTCACGCCGCCGTCGGCCGGCGTGATGACGATCGAGCGGCCGATCCACTCGTCGGCCTCGAGAGCGGCGCACAGCGCGGGGTCGTCGACGCGGCCATAGGTGCGTCCGCCGGGCACGTCGGCCAGCACCAGGCCCCACTCGGCCTCGCCGCTGCGGGCGTGGGCCACGGTGTAGGACGCGACGGTCGCCACGCCGTCGTGGGTGGGAACGATCTCGACCGGCGGCTCGACGTCGAGCCGAGCCTGCACGTCGGCCTGCGCGGGTGGCGTCACTCGACCGCTCGCCGGCGGTTCGGTGCCGTAGACCGCGAAGACGTGTTTGGTCATGTGCATCCCGACGCCGCTGACGAGGCCGGTGCTGCCCGGGTCGTCGCGGAACGTGCCGACCATGGTGGCGATGCTGTGCAGCATGTAGTTGGAGCCCGCCCCACCGCAGAAGGGCAGGCCGCCGGTGACCGTCAACCCGCGAGCGTCGTCGCCCGAGATGCCGAGGGCGTCGCAGGCGAACGCGACCGAGCTGGCGAAGCAGCTGTAGAGGTCGAGGTGGCCGACGTCGTCGATCGTGAGCCCCGCCACGCGCAGCGCCTCCGCGCTGGCCGCCGCCATCGCCGGCGAGCGGCCGAGATCGGGATGCTCAGCCAGGTAGACCGGATCGGTGGCGTAGCACCAACCGCGCAGGTAGACCCGCCGATCGGGCGGCACACCCAGCTCGTCGGCTTTGGCGTGGCTGGCGACGATGAGCGCGCCTGCCATGTCGACGTCCATGATCGACACGGCGCGCTTCGTGTAGGGGTAGCCGACCATCCGGTTGGTGGCCGATGGCGTGGTGATCTCGGCGGGGGTGAACTGCTCGTGGAACCAGGCGTAGGGGTTGGTCGCCGCGATCGCGCTCATGGGCGCCAGCAGATCGCCCACCTGGGCGGCGTAGTCGGCAGGCGTGTCGCCCCGGGCCGCCCGCCGGGCGATGTCGAACACCGGGAACGTCAACCACGCAGGGAAGACCTGATGGGCGACCTCGACGGGGTGGAACGGTGCCTCGAAGGGCATCGGGGGAGGGGAGGGATGGCGGTGGCTCCACGGCAGTCGCTCGCCGGCCTTCTTGGCCTGTCGTTTGGTCTCGAGGGCCTCGCCTCCGGTGATCACGGCCAGCTCGAGGTCGCCCGCGAGGATGGCGGCGGCCGCGTCCTGCACCAGCACCTGAGGGGTGGTGCCGCCCATGCCGGAGTAGTGGCGATGGCGCGGGTCGATGCCGAGCGTCGCCGCGAGGCGGTCGACCGGTTCGTCGTAGGGCCATGACATGCAGTGGACGACCTGCAGGCTGTCGACCGCCGACAGCACGGCGTCGGCCGAGCCCGCCGCGCCGGCGTCGTCAGCCGCGACGCGCACCACGTCGTCCCAGAGCACCAGCGGTTCGGGAGCCGGGCCGCTGCCGGGGTGCACGGTGCGCTGGCCGACCCCGATGATGCACGGGGTGCGGGGGTCGACCGCCGACCGGGCCACGATCAGCGGCCCTGCCAGTTCGGGTCGCGCTTCTCGGCGAACGCCTTCGGCCCTTCCTTGGCGTCGTCGCTCGAGAACACCTTGGCGGCCAACTCGTTCTCGATGCCGTAGCCCTCTTTCTGCGTGGCGGCGGCCATGCCCCGCAGCACCGACTCCTTCGTGGCCTGCACCGCCAGCGGTGCGTTGACGGTGATGCGTCGAGCCCAGTCGAGGGCGCGGTCGGTCAGCTCATCGGCCGGGACGATCTCGTTGAGCAGCCCGAGCTCGAGGGCGCGCCGGGCCGGGAACGCCTCGGCGGTGAGCAGGAACTCCATGGCCGCTGGGAACGGGATCTGCTGCGGCAGCCGGATCGTGGTGCCGCCCCCTGCGAACAGGCCGCGCTTCGGTTCCATCACACCGAACACGGCGCGTTCGGTGGCGATGCGGATGTCGACACCTCCGAGCATCTCCATGCCGCCGGCCACGCACGGCCCGTCGACCGCAGCGATGATCGGCTTGTAGATCTTGAGGCTGCGCAGCACGGCGTCGGTGCCGTCGCGCAGCTTGCACCCGTCGATCTCGTCGACGTCGCCGGCCGCGATCTGCTGTTGCAGCTCGGTGATCTGCGGGATGTAGGTCTTCAGGTCGGCCCCCGACATGAAGTTGCCCTCGACTCCGGTGATGATCGCCACCCAGTCGTCGGTGCTGTCGCGGAAGCGTCGCCACGCGTTGGCGAGGTCGCGGAAGTGATAGAGGTCGAGGCTGTTGCGCGCCTCGGGCCGATCGATCGTGATGCGAGCCACGTGCCCGCC
Source organism: uncultured Iamiaceae bacterium (assembly GCA_963706425.1). Classification (GTDB taxonomy): domain Bacteria; phylum Actinomycetota; class Acidimicrobiia; order Acidimicrobiales; family Acidimicrobilacustridaceae; genus CAVPMN01. The sequence goes on along the minus strand of CAVPMN010000002.1, from coordinate 22,464 downwards.
CACCTGCTCGTAGTGGATCGTCATGGCGTGGCGACGGTAACCGGCCAGGAGGTCGCGCGCTCAGGCATCGGGGTCGGCCTCCGGGTCGGATGCGGCGATGACTTCGGCGCCGTAGCGCTCGATGGCCTCGAGGGCGTGCTGGAGGCTGTCGCCCGGTAGGCGGACCTGCAGCCAGGTGACCCCTAGAGCAGCGAGCTCGGCGACCGCATCGAGGTGCTCATCGGGCGCGAACTCGTCATCGCCGGGGTTGCCGCCCCGGTTCTCGGAGAACGTGATGTCGATGTGGCTCGGATTGCGTCCCGCGTCGCCGACCCGCCGGTGGAGATCGTCGATGAGCGGCGCCAGATCGGCCACGCTGCTCAGTGCGACCGTGCGGGCCGTGCGCGCCACACCCGGCGGCGCGGGGAAAGGGCACCAGCCGTCGCCTCTGTCGGCGACGCGCTGACGGGCCGCGGCACTGTTGCCGCCGATCCAGATCGGAGGATGAGGATCGCTGACCGGCCGAGGGTGGGACGTGATGCCACGGGCGCTGAAGTGCCGTCCCTCGATCGTGACGTCGTCGGCGGTCCAGATCGCTTTGATGACGTCGAGTGCCTCGTCGAACAGCTCGTTGCGCTCGCTGTGCTCGACCCCGAGCGCGGCGAACTCGGCCTTGAGGTAGCCCGCGCCCGTGGCCAGCGTGAACCGGCCACCGGACAGCACGTCGAGCGTGGAGGCGGCCTTGGCGACCAGGAACGGGTTGCGATAGGGGAGCACGACGATGTTCGGGATGAGGCGCAGCTGGGTGGTGCGCGCCGCCGCGAATCCGAGGGCGACGAACGGGTCGAGGCTGTCGTGGCCGCCGGCTTCGAGCCAGCGGTGCGACGGAGCCGGATGGTCGGTGAAGCCGTAGCCACCGAAGCCGGCGAGCTCCGCCGCCTCGGCCAGCTCGCCGATGCCGCGCCCACTCAGGAAGTCGGGATGGCACGGGTGGCTGATGATCGGATGGGTGATGGCGAAGCGCATCGTCGGTGCCTCTCTCCGTCGGCCGGCGCCGAGCGGATTACTCTAACAGTTGCGTCAATCGGCGCTGGCCAAGAGGCGGCGTAGCAAGGGAGCGACAGCACACGTGAACTTCGATCTCGACGCCATGGTGGGCGCCCTCGACCTGTCGGAGGTGGAACCGGGCCTGCTGGAGGGCCAGAACCTCGACATCGGCTACCACCGGGTGTTCGGTGGCCAGATCCTGTCGCAGATGCTGGTGGCGGCGAGCGACGCCACGTCCGGCAAGGCGGTGAAGTCGCTGCATGTCCTGTTCCCGCGGGAGGGCGACACCGCCAAGCCGATGCGCTACCGGGTCACCCAGCTGCAGGACGGCCGCACGTTCGGTACCACCGAGGTGATCGCCACCCAGGACGACAAGGTCATCGCCGCGGCCGTCGTGTCGATGCACGTCGCAGAGGACGGTCTCCATCGCAGCGACGCCCCGCCGGCGGGGGTGCCCTCGCCTCGTGCGGGTCGACACGACCTGGGGGCGATGGTGCCCTGGGAGACCGACATCGTCGCCGACGTCGATCTGGCCGACCTGGCCGGCGGGCCGCCCGACCTGGCGTGGTGGATGCGCACGCCGCCGATCGACGACGTTCGGATCCACCCCGCGCTGTTGGCCCACGCCACCGACCTCACCTTGATCGGCACGGCGCTGCGCCCGTTCGAGGGGGTGTCGCAGGCGCAGTCGACGGTTCGGCTGCACACCGCAGTGACGTCGCACACGATCTGGTTCCACCAGCCGTTCCGTGTCGACGACTGGTTGCTCGTGGTGCAGCACGCCCCCGTCACCGCCGCGGGCCGCAGCTTCGGCCGAGGCGACGTGTTCGCAGGCGCGGAGTTGGTGGCGTCGTTCGCGCAGGAGGCCATGGTGCGTGATCTCGGCGAGCCGTCCTGACGACGAGCCGCACGAGGCCAGCGCCGGGTGTCGAGCGCGCCGGGCCCCGGGGCACGTCGCGGTAGGGCACGTCGCGATCGGCGGCGTACTCCCGAGGCAGGCCGAGCAGTCGCTCGCTGATGATGTTGCGCTGGATCTCGTTGCTGCCGCCGCCGAGCGACAGACCCTGTCGCCAAAGGCTCGACTCGGCCACCTCCTGACCGGGCGTCGTCGGGCCGTCGACCGGCCACGCGGCGGCGGACTCGCCGGCGAGCTCGAGGGCGATCTCGTAGCGCCGCATCACGTGGGTGGCGCTGTAGAGCTTCAGCAACGAGCCGGCGGGGGCGGCCATCTTTCCGGCGGCGACGGCGGTGGTGACCCGGCGAACGAGTTGGCTGCCGACGGTGGCGCGGACATGTGCTTCGCCGACGAGTTGCCGCGCGTGAGCGTCGTCGACGGCGTCGACCGCACGTGCCAATGCGATGATGGCGTCCTCGCCGGTGTCGCCAGGGTCGGTGGCGCCGCTGGTGTAGGGCGACCCCTTGCCCACGGCGTTGCGCTCGTGGATGAGCAGGCGGGTGGCCACGGTCCAGCCGTTGTCGATCTCGCCGACGACATCGTCGACCGACAGCGGGACGTCGTCGAAGAACTCCTGGCAGAACTCCATCGACCCGTTCACCTGGCGGATGCGCTCGACGGTGACGCCCGGTTGGTGGATCTTCATGATGAACATGGTGAGGCCCGCGGTGCTTGGGCACGTCCCAGTTGGTGCGGGCCAGGCACATCGCGTAGTCGGCCTCGGCCGCGCCCGAGCTCCAGATCTTCGAGCCGCTGAGGACGAACACGTCGCCATCGCGGTCGGCCCTCGTGAGACAGCCGGCGAGATCAGAGCCGCCGCTCGGCTCGGACAGGAACTGCACCCAGAGCTCCTCGCCGCGAAGGATGGCCGGCAGGTGCCGCGCCTTCTGCTCGTGGGTGCCGAAGTCGACGAGCGTGGCCGCCAGGATGCCGAGGGTGGGCACGTTGAGGGCGAAGGGCATGTCGTAGGGTCGCGACTCCTCGGAGAACGCCCGTTGGTACTCGACCGGCAGGCCGAGCCCGCCGTACTCGGCGGGGAAGCAGATGCCCGCGAAGCCGCCGTCCCAGAGGGTGCGCTGCAGGCGGCGTTCGACGTCCCAGCGTCCCGGGTTGGCGCGCTCGCGGATGCCGTCGCACTCGGGCGGCATGTTGTCGGCCAGCCAGGCGCGGGCCCGGGCGCGGAACTCGTCGACGCTCTCGTGCGACGCGGCTGTGGCGGTGCGGTTGGTCAGTTCCTGCGAGCTCACGACGCCACCGCCAGCTGCGTGGCGGCGATCCGCTCGCGATGAACGTCGGGCGTGCCATAGGTGAGCCGGTCGACCGTCGCGCGCCGCAGGTAGAGGTGCAGGTCGTGTTCCCAGGTGACTCCGATGCCACCGTGCAGCTGGACGCAGTCCTGGATGATCTCGGTGGCGTGGGGACCGACCCACGCCTTGGCCACGCTCGCGAGCAGGCCGGCATCGTCCGCGCCCGTGGCCACCGCCTCGACCGCGGCGGTGACCGTGGCGTGACACGCCTCGAGCCACAGCTTGTCGTCGGCCAGCCGGTGCTTGAGGGCCTGGTAGGACGCGAGCGGTCGACCGAAGCTGTAGCGATCCTGCAGGTACTCGATGGTCATCTCGAAGCAGCGGTCGGCGGCACCCGCGGCCTCGGCACACCCGAGCACGGTGGCGATCTGGTCGAGCCGGGCCACCTCGGCGGCGGCCCCACCGACGTGGCCGACCACGGCGGACTGATCGACAGTGACGTCGTCGAACGTGACGCGGGCGAAGCGGCGCACCAGATCGAGGGAGCCGAGCGGGGTGATGGCGACGCCCGGATGATCGGCGGGCACGAGCACCTGGGTCGCGCCGCCGGTCTCGTCGCCGACAGCCACGAGCAGGTGGTTCGCGCCAGCCGCGGCCTCGACGATGGGGGCCGTGCCGCGCATCACGAATCGGTCGCCCTCAGGCCCGCCGTCGACCAGGCCGGGCCCGGTCCACGCGGCGGTGGTGTCGCCGCTGAGCAGTCCGGGGAGCACCGCCTGGCGCTGGTCGGCAGTGCCGGCGGCGGAGACGGCCGAGGCCACCAGGTTGACGGGCACGAGGGGGCCGGGCGCCACGGTGCGGCCCATCTCCTCGGCGACGAGGGCCAGGTCGACCAGGCCGTGACTCGACAGACTGCCGCCACCGTCGGCCTCGCGCACCAGCATCGACGTCCAGCCCAACTCGCACGCCTGGCGCCAGTAGCCCTCCGTGTAGCCCGCCGGCTCGTGTTCGAGCGATCGGACCACCGTCATGGGAGCCTGCTCGGTGAGGAACCGGCGGGTCGTGTCCAGGAAGAACGCCTGGTCCTCGCTCAACATCAGGTCCACGTCGTCAGGTCTCCTCCGCGTGCTTTCGCTCGAACTGCCGGCAGTGTAGGGTCGCTCTAACAGTTCCGTCATTTCTCGAGGGGGTCGTTCGATGCCGACTCGTCAGCTCGACTTTCCGGTGTTCGACGCCGACAACCACATGTACGAGACCCGTGAGGCTCTCACGAAGTTCCTGCCCGAGCGCTACGCCGGGGTCATCAGCTACGTCGAGGTCAACGGGCGCACGAAGATCACCGTCAAGGGCAAGATCAGCGACTACATCCCGAACCCCACGTTCGACCGAGTGGCCGCCCCGGGTGCCCAAGAGGAGTACTTCAAGATCGGCAACCCCGAGGGCAAGAGCCGGCGGGAGATCATGGGCAAGGGCATCGACGCCCTGCCGGCGTTCCGCGAGCCCGGCCCGCGCCTCGAGCTGATGGACGAGCTCGGTCTCGACCGGGCCCTGATGTGGCCCACGCTGGCGAGCCTGGTCGAGGAGCGACTGCGTGACGACGTCGACGCCATCCACGCGGTGGTCCACGCGCTCAACCAGTGGATGTTCGAGACCTGGACGTTCAACTACGAGAGCCGGATCTTCCCGACCCCGGTGATCACCCTGCCCATCGTCGAAGAGGCGATCAAAGAGCTCGAGTGGGTCACCGAGCGAGGCGCCAAGGTCATCCTCGTGCGCCCGGCTCCGGTCCCCGGCCTGCGGGGCACCCGCTCGTTCGCCCTACCCGAGTTCGACCCGTTCTGGGAGCTGGTGCAGGAGAAGGACGTGCTGGTGGGCATGCATGCATCCGACAGCGGCTACCAGCGCTACATCAACGAATGGGAAGGGTTCCGCGACGACGAGTTCACCCCGTTCAAGGGAACGTCGGGATTCGCCGCCATCGTGGGCCACGCCGGACGGCCCATCATCGACACCGTCGCCTCGATCATCGGCCACGGGCTCGCCAGTCGCTTCCCGAAGCTCAAGTTCGCCCCCGTCGAGAACGGCAGCGGATGGGTGCGTCCGCTCCTGCACGACCTCGAGCACGCCTACACGCTCAACCCGCACCTGTTCGCCGAGAACCCGGTCGAGGTCTTCAAGCGCAACATCTTCGTGCACCCGTTCCACGAGGAGAACCCGAAGGGCCTCATCGAGCTGCTCGGCGCCGACAACGTGTTGTTCGGATCCGACTATCCCCATCCCGAGGGCATGGCCGATCCGCTCAGCTTCATCGACGACCTCGACGGGCTCCCCCACGACGACCAGGCCAAGGTGATGGGCGGCAACCTCAATCGGCTTCTCAGCCTCGCGTGAGCAAGGCGCATGCCGGGGGGCGCGAACCGAGCTTCCCCGACTTCGTCCCTACGAGCGGCACGCTCATCCGCTGGTGTGCCGAGCGATGGGGCGACAAGACGCTCGCGATCCTGGCCGACGAGCGCCTGACCTATCGAGAGGCCGAGGAACGGTCGGCCACCCTCGCTCGGGGTCTGCTCGCCTCCGGCGTCGGCAAGGGCACACGGGTCGCGTTGCTGCAGGCGAACGGTCCCGACTGGATCGTCGGCTGGCTGGCGGCCACCCGCATCGGCGCGGTGGTCGCGCTCCTCAACACCTACAACAAGGCGAAGGAGCTCGGCTGGCTGCTCCGCCACTGCGACGCCCAGGTGCTGCTGTCGGTCGACGCCCATCTCGGGCCACGACTACCTCGAACGCCTCGAGCAGGCCGTACCCGGTCTGGCCGACGCAGGCCCACGAGCAGATCCGGGTGCCGGCCGTTCCGTTCCTCCGCTCGGTGTGGACGTGGGGCGACGGGCGACGCGACGTGGGCCGGGCCGATCGACGAGCTCGCCGGGCGCGCCGATCAGGTCGACCGGTGAGCTCCTCGCGGCCTGCGAGGCCGAGGTCACCGCGGCCGACCCGATGCTGGTCGTCTACTCGTCCGGCTCGACGGCCGACCCGAAGGGCGCCGTGCACGCCCATGGCGCCGTCGTGCGTCACGCCCACAACCTGTGGCCGATGCGCGACATCGCCGACCGACGACGTGCTCTACACGCCGATGCCGTTGTTCTGGGTGGGTGGCTTCAGCTTCACGCTCGTCGCCGCGATGCACGCCGGCGCGACGCTGGTGTTCGAGGAGCAGTTCGAGCCCGGCGCCACCCTCGAGCTGATCGAGCGCGAGCGGGTCACCCAGGTGCTGGGCTGGCCCCACATGGCCAAGGCGCTGGTCGATCACCCGAGCTTCGCCGAACGCGACCTCTCGGCGGTGCGGGGCGGCACGCTGTCGGCCCTGCTGCCCCAGGCCGAACAGCTCGGTGCCGACGTCCCGAAGGCGAACTCGCTCGGCATGACCGAGACCCTCGGCCCCCACACCTTCGACGTCCAAAGAGCCGCTGCCCGCCGGCAAGGAGGGCTCGTTCGGCTTCTCGGTGCCCGGCATCGAGCACAAGATCGTCGATCCTGTCACGCTCGCGGAGCTCCCCGTAGGCGACACCGGCGAGCTGTGGCTGCGCGGCTACTCGTTGATGCTCGGGCTGCACAAGCGGGAGCGGGCCGACACCTTCACCGCCGACGGCTGGTACCGCACCGGAGACAGCGGCTACTTCGACGACGACGGCCACTTCTACTTCACCGGGCGCATGGGCGATCTCATCAAGTCGTCCGGCATGAACGTGACGCCACGCGACGTCGAGCTGGCGCTCGAGGAGCTGCCCGAGGTGGTGATGGCGTTCGTGTGCGGGGTCGAGCACCCCGATCGGGGCCAGGACGTGGTTGCGGCGATCGCGCTGCAGCCCGGGCCAATCGCTCACCGAGGACGAAGCCCGTCGCCGAGTCAAAGAGGAGCTGGCCTCCTACAAGGTGCCCAGGCACATCGCGGTGTTCGCCGATCAGACGCAGCTGCCCGTGGCTCGACTCGGGCAAGGTCGACCGCAGACGCTTGACCGCCACCCTCGAGGAGCGCTTCCGTGAGACATGACGTGTGCCCCCATCCGAACCGAAGGGATCTCTGATGCAGCTCAAGCCCGGTGCCCGTCTCGAGAGCGCGACGTGCGACACGCAGGTCGTCGTGGTGCGTGCGCCCGGCGCCGATGTCGACGTCGACCTTCGGTGCGGCGGGGAACCGATGCGCGAAGCGGGCACGGGCGGTGACCGCCTGCCGATGTCTGCCACCGGTGACGCCTCGCTGCTGGGCAAGCGCTATGCCGACGAGGAGTTGGGCCTCGAGGTGCTGTGCAGCAAAGGCGGCGAGGGGACGCTGACAGTGGGCACCGAGCCCTTGCCCATCAAAGGGGCCAAGCCGCTGCCGTCGTCAGACTGAAGGCTGCGACCTCTCATGCCCACATCCAAGGAATCCTGCGCGCTGGCATGGTGGAGATTTCACGGCGTGTCAGCAACTTTCAGCTGACATGCCGGCGCCCCCAGGGACCCCCAGGTCGTAGCGCGCCTGGTGCGCCGCTCTGGCGCAATCGCTGGCTGACAGCTTCCCGGCGTTCTGGGGCACCGTCCGATGGGCGTTGTGATCAGGGCTTCGGAGTGGCATAGTCATGCCATGGCTCGCACACGCGTGAGTACGACGGTTGACGATGCCCTGTTGAGCGAGGCTCGGGAGGTGACTGCGGCGACCTCCGATGCTGCGCTGTTGGATCAGGCGCTCGCCGCACTCCTCGCCCAGCACCGGCGTGCTGAGGTCGATCTGGCCTACGCCGCCTACGACGAGCGACCCCTCGATGAGCCCGACGACTGGGGCGACCTGGCCTCGTTCCGGGCCGCTGCTGGCTCATCATGAGCGACCAGCCCCGTCGGGGGGAGCTGTGGTGGTGCGAGCTGCCCGCCGTCGGTCGCCGGCCAGTCGTCGTGCTCAGTCGCGACGTGGCGATCCCCCGTCTCGGACGAGCCCTCGTCGCGCCGTGTACGACGACGATCCGCCACCTGCCGAGTGAGGTGGTGCTCGAACCACAGGTGGATCCCGTCCCGAAGGTGAGTGCGGTCAACCTCGACTCGGTGGAGAGCGTGTCGCTCGGCGTGCTCATCGACCGTCTCGGACGGCTCAGCGACGAACGAATGCGGGAGGTCTGCAACGCCCTCTCCGTCGCGGTCGACTGCCGATGAGCCGGCGTTCTGGGACGGTATAGCTGCCTAGATCGTGACGACCTCCACGGAGGCGCCGAGGGCGTTCGCGAGCCGCTTGATGTCCCTGCGATCGCTAGTCACCACGAGATCGCCGCGGGCGATCGCTCCGATGGCGACGGTCGCGTCGATCACGTCGGCAGTCCTTGCGCGCCCGCAGGCATCACCCGCCGTTCGAGCTCTTGTCTCGTCCAGCGTCTCGATGCGGCAGCCCTTGAGGAGACGAGACAGCTCGGCCTGTGAGCCGCCGCGCCACGCCTGGCCGAGTACACCCGCCGGCACCGTCGGTCGTAGTCCCCGTTCGAGTGCCCGCCGGTGAAGAGACCACACGAGACGATTGCCGCGCTCCGCAGCAACGAGGGCGCCGGCGTCGTAGGTGATGCCAGGCATGGCGTCAACTCGCTCGGCGCGCGTGGTGCGTGACGCGGTCGAGGAGCTTGTCAGCCGCCGCGAGCTCCTTCGCAGTCAGTTCACCGTGTTCGGCTTCCCACTCGCGTACTGCATCCAGGCCGGCCTCGATGGCGAGCTCGTTCTCCGCCGCGTGGTTGAGCCAGGCAGAGACGCTGACGCCGGCAGGCGCTCGGCCGCTCAGCGCGACCTCTTGCGCGACGGTGTCATCAAGTGCGACGGACAGCTTCTTCACGGCCATTCCGCGGATGGTAGTACCGTGTTCCTACCAACGCAATGAACGCTTCGCGGCGGCGTCAGCGCAGACGGCACCAAGCCGGGTTCGGGGCACCCGCACCGTTGCGTCGCTGTAACGATCTGTTACGGTGTGGGATGTGCCCGGCCTGAGGTGATGCTCAGCTACGACGAGGCGATGGCCGTGTGCCTGCTGCTCGCCGAGGCCGCTGACGCATCCGCCGATGACGAGCCGGTTCGCGACACGTGGGTCCAAGAGGCCCGATTGATGATCGAGATGATCCTCGGCCGCACCGATGAGAGGTGACGATGCCCACTACCAACGACACGACGAACACGGAACTGTTGAAGTTGGTCCGCTACGCGGCCCGAACAGCCAATGTCGCAACCACCAAGCGCGATGCCGCTATCCGCGAGGCTCATCGAGCCGGCCTCTCGCTCCGGGACATCGCGGCGGAGAGCGGCATCTCACACATGAGTGTCAAGAGGATCGTCGAACGCGTGGACGATTGACGTCGCCGTCCGTCATCCGGCGTTCTGGGGCGGTCGCTTCCGTCCGTCTCCTGTCGCGGATGCGGGGCGTGGGGCCCCGGAGTACGCGACAGGTTCGGTAGAGGGAGCGTTCCTGTCGCGGATCCGGGGTGTGGAGCCCCCGAGTACGCGACAGGTTCGGCGGAGGGGGTGCCCTCCATGTGCCGGTATGTGACACCCCGGTGGGCTGAGCGGAACGACGCCCCGGGCAGACTGCTGTAGCTGGGCAGCGTCGAGGGACCACCCTGCTGACATGCCCGCGGGTAGTAGAGCGTGTCGGCAGATGGAACGTCGCAGGGGTACGACTCAGGCCGGGTCGGCGGCGCGCACCGTCGTCTTCTCCGCCGGCACGATCGGAGGCGCTTCCTTCCACGACGGGATGCCGTCTTCGGGCTTGGCCGCGGGCCAGCCGTCTTCGTGCACCTCGGCCCAGTGGCTGTGGTTGAGCTGGTGCAGGGTGAAGCAGGCGTTGAGCGAGTTGTAGAAGCCCTGGTTGTCCTGGGTCTCGTTGACGCTCTCTTTGATCATGAGCGCGGTCATCGTGGGCAGCTTGGCGATGCGGCGGGCGAAGTCGAGGGTGCGGTCGTCGAGCTCGTCGCGCGGGAACACCTTCGACACCATGCCGAGGCGGTGCGCCTCGTGCACGTCGAGGCTGTCGCCGGTGAGCATCAGCTCCTTGGTCTTGCGGGCGCCGAACTCCCACGGGTGGGCGAAGTACTCGAGGCCGCACATGCCGAGCCGGGTGCCGACCACGTCGGCGAACACCGCGTCGTCGGAACCGACGATGAGGTCGCAGCTCCACATCAGCATGAGGCCGGCGGCGAAGACCGTGCCCTGCACCTGGGCGATGGTGATCTTGCGCAGGTTGCGCCAGCGGCGCGTGTTCTCGAAGTAGTAGTGCCACTCCTGGAGCATTCGCTTCTCGGCGCCGTCGCGTGTCGCGCCGTTGATCCGGTAGGAGGGGTGGGTGGCGAACTCGGCCTGTGCGCCCTTCGAGCCCATGTCGTGACCGGAGGAGAACAGCGGTCCGGTGCCACCGAGGATCACCACCCGGCACGTGTCGTCGGCCTCGGCCCGCAGGAACGCCTCGTCGAGCTCGACGAGCAGGCCGCGGTTCTGCGCGTTGCGGGCGTCGGGTCGGTCGAGCATGATCCGCACGATCTGCCCGTCGTCGAACGTCTCGTACTGGAGGAACTGGTAGTCGGACATCGGTCTCCCCTGATGTGGTCAGCCGCCGCGCCCCGAAGGTGACGTGACGGTCAGATCCTATGGGACATGGGTCAGATGGGCTTCGGGGCCGAGTGCTCGGCTCCTGGGGTGTCGGCGGCTTCGGTGGGCAGCTCCACCTCGACCTTGGCCTTGGCCATGATGGCGTCGTCCTGGTTGCGCAGCTCGACCGCGACCGTCACCCGGTGCCGTCGCTTGCGCAGGACTTTGGTGTCGACGACCTCGCCGGACAGGAAGGTGGCGTCACCGGTGAAGGCGGGGTTGCGGTACTGCGCCGACGAGCTGGTGACGAAGCCCCACTCGCCGGCCCAGGCCGCCACGTAGTCGATGACCCAGGCGCCCATCGACGCGCCGTAGCCGTAGCCGCGCGGCATCCCCACGTGCTGGGCCCAACGTGGCTGCAGATGACCGCGTGAGGGCCCGTAGTAGGCGCCGTCGGTGAGCTCGGGGTTGGTGCGCTCCATGCGTCGGTCACCCTCGAAGCCGGCCATCTCCTTCGTGTAGCCGAGCTCCTCGGCCCGCACGGTGGTCGGGCCTTTGGCGGTGGCCCCCCACGTCGTCATCGGGAACGCGCGCCACTCGGTGGTGAAGCTGGCCAGGCTGTGCGGACCGAGCACGTTGGGAGCGAGCTGGTCGCCGACCTTGACCGACTCGAAGAACCGCGGGTCGTGGCCGAGCGAGTGGATCTGGTCGATGAACAGCTGCTTCTGGTCGTCGAGCTCGGCGAGCTGGTCGTCGGTCCACTCGGGCTCTTTCGGCTCGGAGAACAGCTTCTTCTCCTTCGCCTCGCGCACCTGGTAGCGGATGGCGGTCGAGCGTTGGAGGGCGACGCGCTCGCCGCGCTGGTTGATGTAGAGCGTGTCGCCCCGCTGGAAGCAGGTGGGGCCGGCGAACTTGGTGTCGGTGACCTTGTAGTCGTAGGGCATGCGATGGCACACGAAGTGGTCGCCCGGCCAGATGCGCGGACCGAAGAACCACCAGTCGTCGCCGCCGAAGATCAGATGGCTGTTGGGGATCTTGCCGACCTGCGCCGGTGAGCAACCGTGGCTCGTGTCGGTGGCGACGGTGAAGGACTGCGGCGCCACGATGCTCTCGAAGCGGCTCTCGGCGGCCCAGCGCTCGTCGTAGTGCAGCGGGTTGGGGTAGTGCATGGCCTGAACCCACCGGCGGATGTCGTTGACGGCAACCGGCTCCTTGAGCTCGCCCGGCTCCATGGGCACACCCATGTACTGGTCGAGATCGGACGCGTCGAGGGTGTCGGCCGGGTTCGAGGTCGGTTCGGGGCTCATCGGTCTCCACTTGTCGTCGGTACGGGCCTGGTCGTCGATGGGACGGGTGTGGCTGCCAGGCGGCGCTCGACGATGGCCAGCAGGTCGTCGTCGCGCACCTTCGTCGCGCTGGTGGTCATGGGGATCTCGCCGTCGGCGAAGAAGAGGACGCGTTTGGGCACCTTGTAGGGCGCCACCCGGTCTCGCAGGAAGCCGCGGATGTCGTCCTCGGTGGCGTCGGGCCCCGTCCTTCAGCGTGATGCAGGCCACGACGATCTGGTCGAGTCGGGTATCGGGCACGCCGAGCACTCGCGACAGCTTCACCGGTGGGCAGGCGCGCAGCTGCACTTCGAGCTCGGCGGGCGACACGTTGGCGCCCCCGGTCTTGATCATCTCGGTGCGCCGGCCCTCGAAGTGCACGTAGCCGTCGGCGTCGACCGAGCCCTCGTCACCCGTGTGGAAGTAGCCGTCGGCGTCGAAGCACTCGGCGGGCTCCTTGCCGAGATAGCGCTTCATGAGCGTGGGTCCGGCGATGGCCAGCTCACCGATCTGCCCAGGGCCGAGATCGTCGCCGGTTTCCGGGTCGACGACCCGCAGCCGGTTGCCGGGCAGCAGCCGACCCATGCTCTGACGGGTGAGCTCGCGAGGTGTGTCGGAGCGGTGACTGAAGAAGAAGGCGCACGTCTCGGACAAGCCGTAGCCCACGGGCATCACCCAGTTCGGATCGCCGATGACCGTCGGATGGCGGGCGAACACCGACTTGCCGAACACGCAGGTGAGCGAGGAGAGGTCGGTGGTGGCCCAGTCGGGGTGCTCCTCGAGGGCGGCCGCCTGGTGGGGGAGCGTGTAGGGCTCGGTCACCCGCTCGCGCTCGAGGAGACGCAGAGTCGTGCTCGGCTCGAACGTCTCCTGCATGACGAAGCAGCCACCCGCCGCCAGCGTGGCGCCCATCGCGGTGTTGAGGCCGGCGGTCCAGAACAGCGGCAACGCGGTCCACATGCGCGTGCCCTCGTCGCGGCCGAAGAGTCTGGCCTGCATCCAGAACTGGAGACATGGGGCGCGGTGGCCGTGCAGCACGCCCTTGGGCGCGCTGGTGGTGCCGGAGCTGAAGATCACGAGGGCGTCGTCGTCGGGCGCGACTGCGGCGCGCCGAGCGTCGAAGGTGGCGATGTCGACGGCATCGCCAGCTGCGAGGAAGTCGTTCCACGTCGTCTGGTCGCCGCCCGGGGCGGACGCGCCGACGACGACCGTGGAGCGGACCACTGGGAGGTCGCCTGCGAGCACGGCGAGGTCGTCGCCGAAGCGGCGTTCGAGCAGCTGCTCCTGGGTCAGGACGAGCACGACGTCGGCGCGCTGCAGCATGTCGCGCAACTCGCCTCGGGTGGCGAAGGTGGAGATCGGCACGGCGACCGCACCGGCCGCTGTCGCGCCGAAGATCGCGGCCACCGCCTCAGGGCGATTGGCCATGACGATGCCGACCCGCTCGCCCGGCTCGACACCTGCGGCCACGATCGCCCGGCCCACCTGCCAGGCCTGACGTCGCAGCTCCGCGTAGCTCCACCGCACGGTTGCGCCTCCGAGCAGTGGGTCGTCGAACACGAGCGCTTCGTTCGTTCCGTGGCGCTCGCCGACCTCGTCGAGGAACCCGCCCATCGTCAACGCGCCGATGCCCTCGGCCGCCTCGATGGGCGGGCCGGTGAAGACCGTCATGGCTGGGCCTGGCTGTGCTCGAACAACCCCTCGAAGCCCTCGTGGCGGATGGTGTCGGCCAGGGCGTCGGCTGTGCGCTCGGCGCTCCAGGGCAGGCGCAACGCTGGTTGCACCATGCGGGTGAGCACCGAGATGTCGTACTCGTCGCAGACGCCGGCGGCGCCGTGCAGTTGCTGACAGGTGCGCAGCACGGCGCGCGCCACGTCGACCGCGTGCAGGCGTAGGGCGAGGGCGTCGGCGAGGGCGGCCCCTGGGCTCGCGTCGATGCGCCAGAGCGTGTAGGCCGCCAGCTCACGCAGGCCGGCTCACCGCCACCGCGGCGTCGGCCAGCTGGAACTGCACGGCCTGGAACGACGCGATCGGCTTGCCGAACTGGATGCGGTTGCTGACGTGGTCGACCGCCAGCTCGACGGCGCGCGCCGCCGTGCCGAGGATCGTCCAGCCGGTGAGGGCGGTGTGGGCCTGGAGCCGCCACGCGTCGGGTGGGCCGGTGCTCACCATCTCGAGGTCGACGACGAACGGCCCGAGGCGGGTGGCCAGGCGTCCGCCCTTCGGCGCGGCGACGCCTGCCGTGCCGTCGAGAGCGGCCACCGTCCACTCGGCGAAGAGGTCGCCGTGGTCGACCCGGTGCGTCGTGTCGGGCACCACGGCGAAGGGCCGACCCACCTCGTCGCGCAGCAGGACACCCGCCACCGGGTAGGGCAGGGCGACGCGCCCGGCCTCCTCGCACAAGGCGGCCGCCGCGGCCAACGAATCGGCGTCGGCGCGGGCGTCGAGCTCGTCGATGCCGAGGGCGTGCAGGGTGGCGGCGACCTCGGCCGCACGTCGGGCGGGGTCGTCTTCGGCTGCTCGTGCTGCGTCGACCCCGCCGAGATCGGCGAACGCGGCGCGGGCCGCGTGGGCGAACTCGACCACCTCGTCGGGCAGCACCGGGTTCACGTGGTGCCCTTCAACAAGGCCTTCGACACGATCATGCGCTGCACCTCGATGGTGCCCGAGGCCACGGTGGCCGCCTGCGCGTAGCGCCAGTGATCCTCGACGGCACCGTGCAGCGGTGCATCCGGGCCGGCCTCGAGAGCGCCATCGTCGATCGCCTGGAACAGCACTTCGGCGACCGCCTGGTCGCACTGGGTCACCGCGATGCGGGCGGTCGAGGCGAACACGTCGGGTAGCTCGCCGGTGGCCTGGGCGTGGACCGTGCGATACGCGAGCAGCCGAGCCACCCGGACCTGCACCAGAGCGCGCGCCCACTGGGCGTGCAGCGATGCCGGTAGGTCGTCCCAATGCGGCGCCAGCTCCGCTCCGAGCGCGCTGAGCAGACGTTCGCAGCGGGCATAGCGGGCGATGCCCACCCGCTCGTGGGCGAGCGCGCGGCGGATGACCGCCCATCCTTCGCCGACGCCGCCGAGGAGAGCGTCGGGCCCGACAGGGACCTCGTCGAAGAAGACCTCGTTGAGGTGGTGATGGCCGAGCATCGACTTGATCGGCCGCACCGTGATGCCCGGTGCGTCCATCGGCACGAGGAACATGGTGATGCCCTCGTGGCGCTCGCCGGGGCCGACCCGCGCCGCGAGCACGCACCACTGCGCCATCAGGGCATAGGACGTCCAGATCTTCTGGCCGGTGATGCGCCAGCCGTCGCCGTCGTCGACGGCGCGGGTCTTGAGCGCGGCCAGGTCGGAGCCGGCCTCTGGCTCGCTGAAGCCCTGGCACCAGATGACGTCGCCGGCCGCGATCGCCGAGAGGTGCTGGCGCTTCTGCTCCTCGGTGCCGTAGGCCATGATCGCCGGACCCACCCAGTTGAGGCCCATGTACTGCGCGCCGCGGGGTTCGTGGTGGGCCCACATCTCCTCGCGCACCACCGTCTGGTCCCACACCGAGCCCCCGCCCCCGCCGTACTCCGTCGGCCAGGCGATCGTGAGCAGCCCGTGGTCGGCGAGCGTCTTGCAGAACTGCTGCGCCACCTCGAGGTCGGCCGGGTCGGTGGTGAATGCTCCGAGGTAGTCGGGGGCGAGGTGCTCGTCGATCAGCGCCCGGAGCCGGGTGCGGAGAGCGGCGGCCTGCGGCCCGAGGTCGAAGTCCATGTGCGGCGGTGCCTCTGTAGAAAATGACGCAGTTGTTAGTATGGCCGATCGGAGCGGTAGCGTCAGCCTGTGCGCCGGCCGCCCACGTCCATCGCCGAGGTGCTCGACCGGGCGCTCGCCGATGACCCGAATCGCGACGCCCTGGTCACGCGGTCGCGGCGCGTGACCTATGCGCAGCTCGACGCGGAAGCGAACCAGGCGGCCCATGCACTGATCGCGCTCGGTGTGGGCCCCGGCGACCGGGTGGCGGCCTCGCTGCCGAACGATGCCGCAGTGGTGGTGGCGTTTCACGGCGCCATGCGGCTCGGCGCGATCTGGCTGGGCATCAACCGGGTGCTGGCGCCGCCCGAGAAGGAGTTTCAGTTGCGCGACGCGGGAGCATCGGTGCTTCTCTGCGACGACGACCGAGGCCCGGCGGGGACGGGCCGACCAGGGGAACGAGGCCCGGCGGGGACGGGCCGACCAGGGGTACTGCCCGATCTCGGCACGCGGGTCGTCGACCCGGAGGAGTGGGCGACGCTCCTCGACGACGCCAGTCGTGAGCCGTTGACGCTACCGATCGACGCCGACGCTCCTGCAGGCATCGCGTACACGAGCGGCACCACCGGTCGACCCAAGGGCGCGGTCCACAGCCAGCGTGGACTGCTCACCCCGGGCGCGGTGCTCGTCGAGACCCGTGGCTACGACCACACGCTCCGCAAGGGCGACTGCTTCCCGTTCACCATCCTCAACATGGCTGTGCTCACGACCCTGTTGGTGTCGCAGGCGGCGGGCACGTCGATCGTGATGGACCGCATCGACGCCGAGGGCGTCGCCGAGTGGATCCGCCGAGAGCGGGTCACGACGTGGAACGGGCCTCCTGCGCTGCTGCATTCGCTCGCCTCGATGGACACGATCGCACCGGCCGATCTGGACTCGCTCGAAGAGGTGTGGACCGGCGGCGCCGATTGCCCCGAGGCGATTCGTGCCGCGTTCGAAGAGAAGTTCGAGCTGCCGGTGCTCGCCACCTACGGACTCACCGAGGCCCCGACGGTGGTGTCGATCGACCCGCCGCACGGCCCTCATGTGCCCGGCGCCAGCGGCACGGTGCTGCCCCATCTGGCGGTGACGATCCGCGACGACGGGGGAGCGGTGCTGCCCACGGGTGACACCGGCGAGGTCTGCGTCGGTGCGGCGGAGGGGGACGACCGCTACCCGCTGATGCTCGGCTACTGGAACCGGCCGGCCGACTCCAGGGCGGTGCTGGCCGATGGCGTGCTGCACACCGGCGACCTCGGGTTCCTCGACGCGCGACGGCTACCTCCACCTGCGCGACCGCAAGAGCCTCGTGATCATCCGCGGCGGCGCCAACGTGTACCCGGCCGAGGTCGAGCGCGTGCTGCAGGCGATCGACGGGCGTGGCTGCGTCTGCGGTGATCGGCGTCCCCGACGAGCGTCTCGGTGAGCGGGTCGTGGCGCTTGTCGAGCCCCTCACGGGCCGGGCTCTCGATCCCGAGCAGATCCGCGAGCACTGTGCCGCGCAGCTGGCGAAGTACAAGGTGCCCGAGCGGGTGGTGCTGGTCGACGCGCTGCCGCGCAACGCAATGGGAAAGGTGTCGCGAACCGAGCTGGTCGACTTGGTCTGAGGGTCTAGGTGTCGGTCGGCAGCTCGGTGCGGCCGAGTTCTCGAGCGGCCCGGGGCACGAACGGCTCCGGGGCGAACGGTCCGCCGTTCACCGACGAAACCACCAGCTCGGGCAGCACGACGTTGCCCGGCAGGGTGTCGAGCCACACGATCGCCTGGACGACATCGGAGGTGGCCAGGGCCTGCATGGGGAAGCGCACGTCATCGAGCATCGGGGTGGCGACCGGGACCCGTGGTGACGAGATGCACCGCCACACCGTCGCGCTCGACCTCCTTGGCCAGCGCTCCGGCGAACGCGTTGAGCCCCGCCTTCGACGCCGAGTAGGCCGACAACCCGGGCTGGGGCGCGTGCGCCGAGCTCGACGAGAGAAAGATCAGTCGACCGCCTTCGGGCATCGCGTCGAGACACGCGCGGGCGACCACGAATGCCGAGGTGAGGTTGGCGCGGAGCACCGACTCGAACGTGGCGACGGTCTCCTTGCGTACGAACGTGCCGGCCATCACCCCGGCGGCGTGCACGAGCAGGTCGACGCAGCCGGCCTCCTGCACGACGTTCGCGAACGCGTCGGCGTCGGCTGCGTCGGCGGCCACCCATCGGGCGCCGATCTGCTCGGCCGCAGCTTGCAGCTTGCCGGGGGTGCGGGCACACAGCACGACGTCGTAGCCACGCGCCACCAGCTCGGCTCCCGTCGCCAGCCCGATGCCGCTGCTGCCTCCCGTGATCAGCGCAACCCGTCGGTCCTGGGCCATGGCGGGTCACTCTAACTGTCACGTCACCCCGGTTCTCGGGCGCCACTAAGGTCCCGGCTCGTGCCGACCTTCGACGCGTTTCTCCTGACCAAGACCGACGACGGGCAGTCGCTCGACTGGACGTCGGTCGACGAGTCCGACCTGATGGACGGGGACGTCACCGTCGAGGTGTCCCACTCGTCGCTCAACTTCAAGGACGGACTGGCCATGACCGGCTCGTCGCCGGTCGTGCGGCGCTGGCCGATGGTCCCGGGGGTCGATTTCGTCGGTCGGGTGCGTGACACCTCGCACCCGTCGTTCGCCGCCGGCGACCTGGTGGTGGCCAACGGGTGGGGACTCGGCGAGACACACCTGGGCGGCTTTGCGCAACTGGCGCGCGTGTCAGGCGACTGGCTGGTATCGCTCCCGGACGGCATCACCCCGACGCGATCCATGGCCATCGGCACCGCCGGGCTCACGTCGATGCTCTGCGTGCTCGCACTGGAACGGCACGGTGTCGAGCCGGGCGGCGGCCCGGTGCTGGTGACCGGAGCCGCCGGCGGCGTGGGCAGCGTCGCCGTGGCGATCCTGGCCGGCCTCGGCTTCGAGGTCATCGCGTCGAGCGGCCGGGCCGAGACCCAGGGCGACTACCTGCGGTCGCTCGGCGCGTCCGAGGTCATCGATCGGGCCGAGCTGTCAGAGCCCGGCCGGCCACTGGGCAAGGAGCGATGGGCCGCGGCTGTCGACAGCGTCGGCAGCCACACCCTGGCCAACGTGCTGGCCCAGACCCGTTATGGCGGGGTGGTGGCCGCATGCGGCCTCGCGCAGGGCATGGACCTGCCGGCCTCGGTGGCGCCGTTCATCCTGCGGGGCGTCACCCTCGCCGGCGTCGACAGCGTGATGGCGCCGTTGCCGGTGCGGAGCGAGGCGTGGTCGCGTCTGGCCACCGACCTGTCTGCGACGCTGCTCGACTCGCTGATGGTCGAGCACCCGCTCGCCGATGCGCCTCGTCTGGGCGCCGACATCCTCGAAGGGAAGGTGCGCGGCCGGGTGGTGTTCACCGTGTCGTGAGACGGGCGACCGACTCGGGTGTGTGCAGCGCGACCCGCCCGTAGGGTGGGATGCCGATGCGATTGGTGCTCGTTCGCCACGGTGAGGCGCACGCCGGTCTCCACGGTGTGATCGCCGGACCCGCGCGGCTGCCGCGGGCTCACTGCGCACGGGCGCCGACAGGCAGAAGCCCTGCGCGACCACCTCATCGCATCGCAGGCACTGCAGGCCGATGTACTCATGGCCAGCGTGCTGCCTCGAGCCGTCGAGACCGCGCAGATCATCGCGCCGGGTCTCGGGTTCGACTCGTTCGCCCAGGACTGCGACCTGTGCGAGGTGCACACCGGCGAGGCCGACGGCCTGGAGTGGTCCGCCTACCCCGATCGCTACGGGGCCCTCGACATGGCTGCGGAGCCTGACCGCGAGTTCGCTCCTGGTGGTGAGAGCTGGAACAGCTTTCACGAGCGGGTGCACGCCCTGCTGCAACGGCTGGCGCGCGATCACGCTGGCCAGACGGTGGTGGCGGTGTGCCACGCGGGCGTGATCATGGCGTCGGTGCGCACGCTGTTCGATGTCCCCCATCCCGGCCCGGGCACTCGGCTGCAGCCGACGAACACCGGCCTGACGATGTGGGAGCACGAACAACCGCTCGATCGCTGGACCTTGCACACGTTCAACGACGCCAGCCATCTGGTCGGCCTCGACCGAGTCCGGTGACCGCCGTCTGGAACCGTCGATCGAGGGGAACAGACATCGGTCATGGACGACCGATTCTCCGTGGAGGCTGCCCGTCAGGCCGCCCAGGACGACGAGCTGCCCGGCTGGGTGGCCGCCTTCCTGAGCAGCCCGGGTAGCGACAATGCGCCGCTCGCCGCCGAGCTGGTCCGGAACACCGCAGCGTGGCTCGGCCCCGTGCGGTTGCCGCTGAACCAGCTCAACCGGTTGGCCGGGCCTCCGGGAGAGCCGGTCCTGATCGCACTGGACGACGGCGAGTGGGCGCCGCGAGTCGAGGATCTGGCCGAGAAGATCGAGGAGGGCCTCGAACCGGCGCCGTTGATCGTGTCGTTCCGTGACGGTCAGCTCGTCCTCGAGGACGGCAACCATCGGGTGGAGAGCCTGCGGCGTACGGGGGCCGTCGATGCGTGGGCGGTCGTCGGCTTCGACAACGAGCGCGAGCGCGACCGCTTCATGTCGCGCTCGTCGAACTGACGCCGCCGCGCACGCGGTGCGGACGAGGCCGATCAGTGCGACAAGGTCGCCGCGCTGGCTGTTCCGAGCCCAGCCGTCTCGAGCACCTCGTAGCCGCAGTTGTAGCCGGGGATGAAGGTGACGCCCGGTCCGCCGTGACAGCCGGCGCCCGACAGATAGAGGCCGTCGATGGGAAATGGCAGGTCGATCCAGCCGCGCGGCCCGGGCCGGAACGGGCCCATCATCTCCGGGTGGATGAGCCCGTGGCAGAAGTCGCCGTCGGTGCAGCCGTACATCATCTCGTAGGCATAGGACGCGTAGGTCATCTGGCGGTCGATGATCTCGGGGAAGTTCGGTGCCATGGTGGTGAGCCGGGCCACCATGCGATCGGCCATCACGTCCTTCAGGCGGGACTGCTCCTCGCGGGAGCACTCCACGGGGAAGTAGAAGCCGTAGGAGCTGGCCGCGTGCTTGCCCTCGGGTGCGAGCGCCGGGTCGAGGATGCTCGGGATCTGGAAGCCGAACGACGGCTGCTCGGGCACGACGCCCCGGCGGCAGTTCTCGTAGTCGACCTGCATCTGCTCGGGGGTGCTGAACAGGCCGAGTTGGGCGCGCAGCTGGCCCTCGTTGAGCATCGCGTAGGGGCCGGTGAACTCGGGCAGTCCGTTGAGGGCGAAGTGGATCTGGATGTACGCGGCCCGATGGTCGAGGGCGGCGACCCGCCGGTTGAGCGCGTCAGGGAGCAGCTCGGGGTCGATGAGTCGGGCGAACGTGGCGGTGGGGTCGAGGTTCGACACGACCACACGAGCAGAGATGGTGTCGCCGTCGGTGAGTCGCACGCCGGCCACACGGTTGCCTTCGAGCTCGATGCGCTCGACCTTGGCGTGCAGGCGCAGCTCGCCGCCGTGCTGCTCGAAGAGGCTGCGCACCTGGCTGGACAGCGCGCCGATGCCACCCCGTAGCTTGCTGATCATGCGGGTGCCGGGGCTCGACATGGCATAGGCCAGGCACAGCGCGCTGCCCGGGCTGTAGGGCCCCCGATAGGTGGAGTTGACCGAGAGAAAGGCGAGCATCCCGCGCAGGGTCGCATGGCGCTCGCGGTCGG
This sequence comes from uncultured Iamiaceae bacterium, assembly GCA_963706425.1. Classification (GTDB taxonomy): domain Bacteria; phylum Actinomycetota; class Acidimicrobiia; order Acidimicrobiales; family Acidimicrobilacustridaceae; genus CAVPMN01. The sequence continues at coordinate 879 of CAVPMN010000002.1, read as the reverse complement.
GCAGGAAGCGATCGACGACGTCCATCACCGAGCCGAACATGGCGGTGCGGATGGCGTCACGTTCGGCTTCGTTGGCGGCCGAGGCGAACATCTCGTCGAGCGACCGGGGAGGTGTGCGCACATCGAATCGACCGATGGCCCGTGCCGGCGCCTCGCACCACGCCGCGATCTCGGCCATGCCGAGCACCGCGTCCATCCCGTTGCTCTCGGCCAGGTGCTCGACCAGTCGTTCGGGATCGCTGTAGAAGACCATCGGCGCTGCGCCGGGGGCTCCCACGTTGACCGACATGACCTCGGGATCGAGGGTGGCACACGCGGCGAGACCGAGGTCGTCGTAGACCACGTCGGGCATCGGGAAGAGCACCGACCCGGCGATCTCGAACTGGTAGCCCCGGATCAGCTCGGCGGTGGACGCCATCCCGCCGACGTACTGGTTCTTCTCTAGGCAGAGGACGCGCATGCCGCCCCGGGCCATGATGGCGGCCGCGGTGAGGCCGTTGTGGCCCGCTCCGATGACGATGGCGTCGTAGTCGGACATGTGCCCCCCAGGTCGTGGCGTCCGTCCCCCGACGACCCGCACTCCGAATCCGTGAACCCGCCAAGTGTGGCACGCTCCGGTCGGCGCGGGTCCCTGGGGCTCACGCGTTCGTCATCAGCTCGACGAGCTGATCGAGGGCGGCACCCCAGCCGTCCTGGAAGCCCATCTCCTCGTGTCGCTGGCGGCCTGCCTCGTCGACGTGAAGGGCTACCGCGCGGTAGCGCGTGCCACCACTTCCGTTCGGCTGCAGCTCGACGATGGCGGTCATCGGCAGGTCGTCCGACCCGACACCATTGGGGCGGAAGTCCGGCCCGAGCGCGGAGGTCCATGACAGCTTCTCC
>CAVPMN010000001.1:0-1191956 GCA_963706425.1 uncultured Iamiaceae bacterium | reverse complement strand
TGGCATCGACGCGTGCCGTAACGTCGGACGATGGCGACCGTGCACGGGTGGTGCCAGCTCACCGTGGAGCTGCCGTCGAGCGCGGTCGACGAGCTGGTCGGGCGGGCCTGGGCCGTGGGCGCGGCCGGCATCGAAGAGCGCCCCGCCGCAGGCGACCGGGTGACCCTGGTCGTCTCGGTGCCGAGCGACCAGGTGGGAGCGGTCGAAGCCGCGCTCGTCGGCCACCAGGTCACCCGTGAGGACGTCGATCCGGAGGCGGGGCTCGACGAGTGGCGCCGCTGGGCGTCAGCGTGGCGGGTCGACGACATCGAGGTGCGCCCGGCATGGCACGACGAGTCGCCCTCGACCGCCCGGCACCCGATCGCCATCGATCCGGGGCGGGCGTTCGGGAGCGGTTCGCACCCGAGCACCCGGCTGGCGCTGGCGGCGCTGCAGCAGCTCGATCTCGAGGACGCGACGATGCTCGACGTCGGCACCGGCACCGGCGTGCTGGCGATCGCCGCCGTCCTCCTCGGCGCTCGCTCGGTCGTCGCCGTCGACATCGATCCGGCGGCCGTGGAGATCGCCGCGGGCAACGCGCGGCGAAACGGCGTCGACGACCGCATGGAGGTGTCCGACGACGACGTCGGATCCGTCGGTGGCGGCCCGTTCGATGTCGTGGTCGCCAACCTCACGGCGGGTGTGCTGGTGGAGCTGGCCACCGAGGTGTGCGGGCACCTCGGTGGCCGTGGGCGCCTCGTGCTGTCCGGCCTGCTCGCCGACCAGCGCGCGGCCGTGCTCGAGGCCTATGCCGGGCTGCGGTTGGTGGCCGAGGACACCGAGGGCGAGTGGGCGGGCCTGGTGCTCACCCGTGAGCCAGGTCTGCGTGAGGCCTCTGGCTCACCCAGTGAGCCAGGTCTGCGTAAGGAACGTGTGGTAGCTGAAGCTGCCGGGCCCACCCATGGGCAGGGCGGCCTGGCCATCGGGCAGCGGTCCGTTGGTGATGCCCCGCACGGTGTTGGTGGCGGCCACGACCGGCTGCGTGAAGTCGAGGTAGATGTAGGGCAGGTCCTCGACGAATCGCTGCTGCACCTCGTCGTAGGCGGCCTTGCGGGTGTCGAAGTCGTCGGTGGCCCGGGCCTCGTCGAGCGCCGCATCGGTCTGGGCGTCGTTGTGACGGGGGAAGTTGAGGCTCAGCTCGCCCACCGGCTTCGAGCTCGTGCTGCGCCACCACACCTGCTCGTAGTCGGGATCGGGCGATCCGAACTGCCCCCACACGGCGGCGTTGTAGTCGCCGAGCACGGCGTCGAGCAGGAAGGTCGTGCCCTCCAGCTGCTTCACCTCGACCTCCATGCCGGCGGCTTCCCACATGGCCTTGAGGAAGTCGCCCTGCTGACGACCGACAGGGGTCGAGACCACCTGAATGCTGAAGGCGAGTGGGCCGTTCTCGGCCTCGTAGGCCTCGACCGCGGCCTGGGCGGCGGCCAAGTCGTAGGCGGGACGGGGGATGTCGGAGTACCAGTCGGTTCCGGGTCGGAAGAGCGTGTCGGCGCGGTTGGTGACGCCCTGGGCGATCACGTCGACCCAGGCCTGGTTGTCGGTGGCCAGGGCCACCGCCCGGCGGGCGTCGGCGTTGTCGAACGGAGCCGCCGCCAGGTTGAGCATGATGAAGCTGACCTCGGTCTGCCCTCGTTGCTCCACGAGTTGGAGATCACCGGCCTGGGCCAGGTCACGCAGTTTGAGGATGTTGCCGGCCTCGGTGGTCCAGGTCATGTCGAGCTCGCCGGTCTCGAGGGCGTTGACCCGCTGGGCGGTGTCGGGGATCGGCTTGAACTCGATGCGATCGAGGTAGGGCAGCTGCGTGCCGTTCTCGTCGGTGCGCCAGTAGTCGGGGTTGCGCTCGACGATCAGCTCCTTGTCGGGCGTCCACGAGACGAACTTGAACGGCCCGGTGCCGATGGGCTGGCGGGTGCCGTCGGGGTTATCGAGTTGCTCAGGCGCGGCCACCACACCGGCTTGCCCGGTCAGGTTGGCCGGCAGCGCCGCCCAGGGGGTCGACGTGGTGATGACCACGGTGAGCTCGTCGGGTGTCTCGATCGACTCGATCGGGCGCAATGCGGGCGCCGTGAGCGCCGAGGTGCGCAGCCCGTCCATGGTTCGCTGCACCGCAGTGGAGGTCAGCGGCTCACCGTTGTGGAAGGTGATCCCGGGCCGAAGCGTGATGGTCCATTGGGTGAAGTCGGCGTTCGACTCGAAGCTCTCGGCCAGGTAGGGGGCGATCGAGCCGTCGGCGGCGTAGGCGGCGAGCGGGTCGAAGATGCTGACACCGACCTGGGTGCCGTCGCCTGCCCAACGGTTGATCGATGGGTTCCAGCCGTCGGTCTCCGCAGCCAGGCCGTAGCGCAGGGTGCCACCCGACTGGGGCGGTCCGTCGGCCGCGAGGGTGACATCGGACCCAGCGGTGGGGCCGGTGTCGGTGGTGCCGCCGCTGTCGTCGGAGTCGTCACCGCCGCAAGCCGCGGTGACGGACAGCAGGGCGATGAGTGCGAGCACGGCGATGCGGCCGCGTGCGGTGTGACGTGACACGGATTCCCCCCCGGGACGACGTTGGTCGCCATTCAAGCACTCCGAGCGGCCGTGTCGGCGCCGCGGGCGTCGACACCGACCAGATCGCGGCGCGCCGGGGGCGGCGGCTGGTGATCTGGACCGGCGCGTGCCGTCAGGTGTCGCGGTGCGGGGCCGACTCCGGGGTCTCGAACAGCGGCTGGCGGATCAGCTCGACCTGGATGTTGTCGGGATCCTTGAAATAGACCGACTCGTGCACGCCCATGTCGGGGCCGAGGTAGGCGATGCCCGCCTGCTCCAGGCGGCCCTTGAGCTCCTCGAAGGTCTCGGGGGTGACCGAGATGGCCAGGTGTTGGATGCCGCCGAGGCCTTCGGGCACCGGCTCGAGCCCGAGGCCCGGGAAGTCGAAGAAGGCCAGCATGTTCAGATTGCCGATGTCGAAGAAGAAGTGGGTCGACCCCGGGTAGTCGCGGTTCTCGAAGATCTCGACGACGGGGAAGCCGAGCAGGCCCTGATAGAAGTCGATGGTCTGCTCGACGTCGCTGCAGATGAGGGCCACGTGATGCACCCCGCCACCGGTGGTGCGGGGTCGCTCGGCCTCGGGCTTCACGTGACGGTCACGCAGCTCGGTCCGCTTGGCTTCGAGGGCGTCGAGGTCGGTCATGCCGAGAGCGTACCGACCTGGCCACGGGAAGGATCGGGCGCACGAGCCGTTGCGGTGGGACAATGCCGGTTCGCTCGTTGGAGGTACCGGATGACCCGTTGGAGGGAGCTGCCGTGGTGATGGCCAGTCGTCCCGAAGTTCGCACGGCATCGGCGCCCATCGCGGCCGTCGACGTGCTCGGCCTGGCCCAGCAGTCGGTGAACGCGCTCGTGCGGGTGCCGTTCCGCCGGCCCTGGCAGGGTTCCGGCGGGCTGGTGCGCAACCTCGGGGCCAACGTCACCCGCGAGGTGGTGCGCTCGTTCATGGGCTATTCGTCGTCACTGCCGATCGACGAGTACCGCTCGGTCGAGCTCTTCCTCGACGAGCTGTGTCGAATGGTGATGCCGCCCGTCGTCTCATCGCTCGACGTCGAGAGCGAGCACGAGGTCATCGCCGACGTGCCGGGCATCTGGTATCGACCGAAGCAGGACACCCCTGTCGGCACCATCCTCTACCTGCACGGCGGCGGCTACATCGGCACCTCGCCCAACATGTACGCGTTCTTCACGGCGGCTCTGGCTCGCGAGACGGGTTGTGAGATCTTCGTGGCCGACTATCGACTGGCGCCCGAGTTCCCGTTCCCCGCCGGCTTGCACGATGCCCTCCACATCATGGAGGAGATGTACGAGTCGATCACCTCGCCCGAGCGGCTCTTCGTCGGGGGCGACTCCGGTGGTGGTGGGCTGGCCAACTCGCTCATGTTCGCCGCGCACCACCATCACCTGCCGAAGCCCGCCGGTCTGGTGCTGTTCTCGCCCGAGGTCGACCTGCGCCTCGACGAGCCGTCGGTGACCGACAACGCCGATCTCGACATCCTCCCGTGGAACATCCCGACTGCGTCGTACCTGCACGGCTTCGACGCCAGCAGTGAGTACGTCTCGCCGGTCAACGGCGATCTGCGCTGCTATCCGCCCACGTTCGTGGCCTGGGGCGAGGACGAGATGTTCCGCGACCCGATCCGGCGTTTCGTCGAACGACTGGCCGAGAGCGACATCGACCACGAGTGCCTCGAAGCGCCGGGGATGTACCACGTGTTCCCGATCCTCATGCCGTGGGCCGATACCAGCCGTCGCGTCTATCGGGCAGTGGCCGACTTCGTGCGCGCTCGTCTGGTGACCGCCGAGGCTGAGGCCGACCGGCGTGCCGCGGTCGGCGCCGACGACGAAATCCGCGGCGCCGGCTGAGCTCGCTCAGGGGTCGTTGCGGGTGCCGGTGAGCTCGGGCTCGGCCTCGGCATCGTCGATATCTGCCGTCGCGTCGACGGCGGGCTCACGCAGGTCGATGAGCGCCTGCTCGGCACGCGACTCGCTGAGGCCGGCCCGCTCGTAGAGGCGACGCATGGGTGCGGGTGCCCACCAGTTGGCGTGGCCTGCGAGCTTCATGAACGCGGGGACGAGCACCGCGCGCACGACGGTGGCATCCATGAGCACCGCCAGGGTGAGTCCGACGCCGAAGAGCTTGATGAAGCTGATGCTCGAGGTGGCGAAGCTCAAGAACACGACCGAGATCAGCACGGCTGCCGCGGTGATGATGCGCCCCGTGCGCGCCAGGCCGAGCGCGACCGAGCGGGTGTTGTCGCCGGTGCGGTCGTACTCCTCCTTGATGCGCGAGAGGAGGAACACCTCGTAGTCCATCGACAGGCCGAACGCGACGCAGAACATGAGCACCGGGGTGGTGGTGTCGAGCTGCCCGGTGGCGGTGAATCCGAGCCAGCCGTCGAAGTGGCCGTCCTGGAAGATCCACACCATGGCGCCGAAGGTGGCGGTGAGGCTGAGGGTGTTGAGCACCAGCGCCTTGATCGGCACGAGCACGCTGCCGAACATGAGGAACAGCAGGACGAAGGTGGCGAGCACCACGATGGCCACCGCCCAGCCGAGGCGGCTGAAGATGCCGTCTTTGATGTCGACCAGCTGCGCCGAGACACCGCCCACCAACGCCACGTCGTCGCCCGGCGTCGGCATGGCCCTGACGGTTTCGACCAGCTCCTCGCCGGCCGCCGACACCGGCTCGACCGACGGCACCACCGACACCCAGGTGCCTCCGCTCTCGGACACGAAGCGCTCGGTGAGCGCCTCGTCGACGGGCACCTGCGTGCCGTCGAGGTAGATGCCTGTGGCCGCGTCGACTCTGGCCACGCCGTCGAGCGTCGACAGCTCCGCGGCGTACGCACTGATCGCCGCTGCGTCGTCCACCGGGTCGGTGCCGGGGAGGACGATCGACATGGCGCCCGTGTCGTTGGACTCGTAGTCGGCTCGGATCTGGTCGCTCACCTGGCGGGTCGACGCCGACTCGGGCAGCACCCGGTCGTCGGGCAGGCCGAACGCGATGCGCAGGAACGGCGCCCCGAGGAACAGCAGGAACAGCACGGTGACGGTGGCGATCGGCAGCGGCCGGCGCATCACCGCGGTGGCGGTGCGATGCCAGAAGCTGCCCTCGATGGCGAGCCGTTGGCGCGAGGGCAGCGAGACCTTGTCGATGCGGTCACCGAGCAGCGCCATGAGCGCCGGGAGGAAGAGCACCGCGCCTGCGACAGCCAGCGCCACGACGGGGATGCCGGCGTAGGCGAACGAGCGGAGGAAGGCGATCGGGAACACCAGCAGCGCGGACAGCGACACGGCGACGGTGAGGCCGCTGAAGAACACCGCGCGACCGGCGGTGGCCACCGTGCGGATCACCGCTTGGTCGGTGGGCTGACCTGCCGGCGCGTTCCTCGCGATACGCGCGACACCACGAAGAGGCTGTAGTCGATGGCGAGACCGAGGCCGAGGGCGGTGGTGAGGTTGAGGGCGAAGATCGACACCGTGGTCATGCCGGCGAGCACTTCGAGGACGACGAAGGTGCCGACGATCGCGATGGCGCCGACCGCGAGCGGGAGGGTGGCGGCCACGAGGCTGCGGAACACGAAGAGCAGCAGGATGAGGGTGATGGGGAAGGCGATGAGCTCGGCCTTGGCCAGGTCGGAGGTGATCGAGTCGCCGACCTCGGTGAACACCGCGTCACGCCCGCCGACACCGACGGTGATGGGGCCGCTGGTGTCGTCGGCGTCGATGGTGAGCTGCTCCATGATGAGCCGGCTGTTGTCGTCGAGGTCGTCCTCGGTGCCGCCGAGCCGGGCCAGCACGAGCGCAGACGACGAGTCGCCGGCCCGCAGGGGTGGCGCGTTGCCGAGCGACCAGTAGGACACGACCTCGTCGACGCCTTCGAAGGCGGCCAGCTCGTCGGTCAGTTCGGTGGCGGCCGCCACGACATCAGGGTCGTCGACCGTGCCGTCGGTCGCGGTGACGAGCAGCACCACGTTGGGCTCGCCGGCGTCGAACACCTCGTCGAGCAGATCGGTGGCCGCCGTGGAGTCGGCCGACGGATCCTCGAACCCGCCGGTCGAGAGCTTGTCGGAGACGTCGCTGCCGGTGACGGCGGCGAGCACGAACCCGATCGCGAAGACGACGACGACCAGCCGTCGTCGGTGAACGAGACCCTGCCCCAGTCGCGCGAAGCGCATCGCCCCTGCCTGTCCTCCAGTGCCCCGAGGCTCGCGCCCCCACGCCACTGCGGCGCCACGATAGGGCATCAGCGCCCTGTCCGGCCCGGCTGTCCGTCACCATCGTGTGCGTCACGCCGTGGGATGAACGCGAGAGAGGGCCGGGCGTGCGCCCGGCCCTCTCTCGGTTGTCGTGTGGTGCGGGCCTCAGCCGGTGAAGCGAGGAGCCACCGCCGCGGCCGCCGCGGCCGGTGCCGCCGTGGTCGTGGTGGTGGTGCTGGGCTGATCGGCGCAACCGGGCTCGACCGTCCAGGTGAGCTCGACCATGCCGTCGCCATCCTGGACGCCGGTCTCGAAGGCGACACCCGCCGGGCCGAAGCCGGAGCCGCCACCGCCACCGCCACCGTCGTCGGTACTCGTCGTCGTCACCGGCGCCGCCGGCGCCGCCGTAGTAGCCGCCGCCACCACCGCCACCGCCGTCGTTCTCGCTCAGCCCGGCGCCGCCGTTCCCGCCCTCGCCGAGCTCGCCGTTCTGAGCAGTCGGGTCGAACCCGGTGGGCGCAGCGCCACCCGCGGTCTGCGTGCCGCCGCCGCCACCGGGTGTGCCACTGTCGCTGGCCAAGCCGTCGACGCCGCTCTCGCCGCCGCCGTCGCCGCCGTCGCCGTCGTTCTCACCGTCGGTTTCGGCGCCACCACCGCCGCCGCCGCCGGCTACGACCAGCCGGTCGGCCAGGCCATAGGGAGCGCGGCGCACATCGGTGGCACCGCCGCCGCCGCCGCCATAGGGTCCTTCGCCGAACGAGCTCGCCGGCGTCGCCGCCGCCGTTGAATCCGCCGAACCCGTCGGGCTCGCCCATGCCACCCACGACGACGTGCAGCGTCTCGCCCGGTGTGACGTCGATGTCGGCCGTGGCCCGACCACCGAGGCCGGGGAGGCCTGGTTCGGCCGTACCCTTGCCGGCCGGGCGTCACCCGAGCCTCCACGTTGATCTCGGCCTCGGTGCCGGATGCGCCGTAGGCGTCGACGGTGATCGAGCAGACGTCGGCGGGCACCACGAACTCGACGGCCTCGCCGGAGAACGAGAACTGCTCGCTGTTGCCGCCGGCGCCGGCTTGGTTGGTGATGGCGAGCGTGCCGGCGGCGACCAAAGCGGACGCTGCGGCGATGCGCGCGACGGAACGGTTGATGGGTTTCATGCCACTCCTTCGTGTCAGAAGGTCCTCCCAGCAGGCAGAACCGGGCGAAAGAATACACCGTGCGTCGGCGGCCGAGCCCGGGATCCTTTGACGCGGCGTCACCGGGGCCCGACTAGCGACCCAGTACGTCGAGTGACCGCATCACGATTTGGTCGAGCCGCCGTTGGACCTGCGAAAGGGTGAGCTGCGCGCCGAGCCGGTTGAACGCGAGCAGGTCGTGCGCCCAGGGGGCGATCTCGGCGGCCGTGATGAGGTCCCAGGTCGGGTCGTGGTCGAGCTCGAGCACCCGCTCGGCCTCGCGGCGAAAGCGCTCGGCCGGACGCGTGCCGAGCAGCACGGCCGTCTCGACCAGGCACTTCGAGATGTCGACCTCGATCGGTCCGGCGCACTGCTCGCCCCAGTCGACCACCCCGGCCAGGCGCCCGTGGTCGAACAGCACGTTGCCCGGGTGGAAGTCGCGATGGATCAGCTCGGCGTGCTGTGTGCTGGTCGCGGAGTGACGGCGGGCGAGGCCGATCGCGGTGGCCCAGCGGTCGGGCTGGCGTGACCAGGCAGGAGGCTCGTGCGTCCGCGGGTCGTCGAGCCAGGCTCGCCACTGACGCAACCCCCGGCGTCCGATGGGCCACGACCGCAGGTCGGCGAGGAAGCCAGTCATCGCGCTCACCCATCGGCCGACATCGCGGGTTGAGGTCGGGCCGACCGCGCAAGCGGGTCTGGAGCGTGGCGGGCACCCCGGTGATGTCGCCCGCTTCGTCGACCGCGAGCAGTCGCGGGACGATGCGATGACCTTCCAGGCGGCGCAGTGCGTTGGCTTCGGCGCGTGCTGCGGCGGTGGCCTCGCGTCGCGGGATGGGGGGCGGGAAGCGGCGCAGCATCACGATGTGGAGCTGGCGGGGCGTGTCGACCAGCACCTCCTGGGCGACCGAGCTGACACCGCCACCGAGGCGTCTGACCGTGCGGATCGATGCGACCCGGTCGACCGCATGCTCGATCCACCGACGGGTGGCCGCGTCGAGCTCGAGGCGGGCGGGCAGCGGTTGATCGACCCAGGGCGTGGAGATCCGGGACTCTTCCATGGCGGCACCGCAGGGTACCGGTGGCTCGAACTGGCCGTCCGGATCGACGTTCTCTTGATGGACGGCCAGTTCGGCTTGTTCTGGCAGCTCGGCTGGTTCTGGCAGCTCGGCTGGTTGCTATGCGGCGTCGGGCACCGGCTGTGGCGGCGGCGGGCCGGTGTAGTGCGAGCTCGGGCGAATGATGCGGTTGTCGGCGTGCTGCTCGAGGGCGTGGGCGCACCACCCGACCACCCGGCTGGCCGCGAACGTGGGCGTGAACAGGTCGCGCGGCAGCCCACATCGCTCCATCACGACCGCGGCGTACCACTCGATGTTGGTGTGCAGCTCACGCCCGGGCTTCAGCTCGGCGAGGGTGCGCTCGACCTCGGCTTCGACCTGGGTGGCGAACTCGACCCGCTCGCCGCCGAGCTGCTCGGCCACCTGACGCAACATCACCGAGCGCGGATCGGCGGTGCGATAGACGGGATGGCCGAAGCCCATGATGCGATCGCCGTTGGCGACCGCCCGACGAACCCACGTGGCGGTGTTGTCGGGGTGCCCGATGGCGTCGAGCGTGTCGAGGGCCCGGCTGGGTGAGCCCCCGTGCAGCGGTCCGGACAGCGAGCCCAGCGCGGCGACGACCACGGCCCCGAGGTCGGCACCGGTCGAGGTGACTGCACGGGCCACGAACGTCGACGCGTTGAATCCGTGGTCGACGCCCAACATCAGATACTGCTCGATGGCGCGAGCGCGCACGGGGTCGGGCTCGGAGCCTTCGATCATGTAGAGGTAGTTGGCCGCATAGGGAAGGTCGACGTGGGGCGCGATCGGGGCCAGCCCCACTCGGAGGCGGTGCATGGCGGCGATGAGGGTGGGCACCGCCGCGCTCAGTCGCAGGGCCTGGCGACGCAGCTCGGCGCGGTCGATGTCGAGGGACGCCGGTAGGTCTTCGATGCCGGCGAGCAACGAGATCGCGGTGCGCAACGCGGCGACGGGGGCCGGCGTGTTGCGAGCGATGTCGGGGAGGGCGGCGAGCACCGCGTCGGGCAGTGTGCGCAGCGGGGCCACTTCGGCGGCGAACTCCGCGCGCTCGGCGAGGGTGGGCAGCTCGCCGTCGAGCAGCAGGTGCCACACGTCCTCGAAGGTCCGAGTTGCGGCCAGGTCGGTGGCCGCGTACTGGCGGTAGTGGTAGAAGCCCTCGGTGCCGCGCACGTCGCCGAGGGCGGTCTCGGCGACCACCACTCCTTTGAGGCCCGGGGGTGCGGTGACGGCCAGCTCGTCGGCCGGGCGCAGCTGGGTGCGGGCCATGAGGTCGCGCATCGAGATGATGCCCTTGAGATCGTCGCCGACGACGACGGGGATGTGCCGGTAGCCCCGATCGGCCAGCTGGCGCCACGCCTGGTCGAGCGAGGTGTCGGTGTCGACGCACTCGGGGTCGGCCACCATCCAGTCGCGCACCAGCGCCGCGTTCGGGTCGGCCGCGGCCGCCGTGGCTCGCAGGAGGTCTCGCTCGGTGATGATGCCGACCGGGCGGGCTGCCTCGACGACGACCAGCGCGCCGATGCGGTGCTCGCTCATGCGGTGGGCGGCTGCCTCGAGTGTCTCGGTGGGCTCGGCGGTGATGGCCGGCTCGGTCATGACCGCGCCGACGGTCACGGGCCCGACGGGGCGGGGGCCTCCAGCGTTCGGCCCGTCGGGTGTCGGTGTCGTCATCTCAGGCTCCTCCTGATTTTGTCGTCGTTGTCGTCTCCTCCAGGGAACCCGCGAATGGATTGCTGGTCAAGATTGATTGCATCAAGGTATGGTGGCGGCATGGCGCCGGAGAAGTGGATGACCTCGGAGGCAGCGGCCGCTCGCCTCGGCGTGAAGGCCGACACGCTCTACGCCTACGTGAGCCGGGGTCTGGTGCAGAGCGAGCGCCTGCCCGGCAGTCGCCGCAGCCGATTCCTGCGTGCTGACATCGAGCGCCTGGCCGCCCGGCGACGGGGTGGGGGACGAGCGGGCGGGCTCGAGGTGATCATCGAGACGGATCTCACGCTGCTCGACCCGGCCGGGCGTCTCTTCTACCGAGGCTGGGACGTGGCCGATGCGGTGCGCGACCACGCCACCTTTGAGGAGGTGGCCACCTGGCTGTGGAGCGGCGAGCGGGCGGCGGTCCCGATCGAGGCACCGCCGGCGATGATCGACACCGCGCGCCGCACCGTGTCGGCGCTACCCGATCTGCCGTCCATGGATCGCGTCCGTGCGCTCGTCGCCGCGGTGCGCGCCACCGACCACCTGCGCGACGACCGTCGACCCGAAGCGGTGGCGATGACGGGCCGGGCGCTCATCGCCACGCTCGTCGAATCGCTCCCGATCGTGGGCGAAGCTCCTGCGGAACGCGACGATCGCTCGCTGGTCAGCCGACTCTGGCCGCGCCTGTCACCGTTGCCGCCCGACGCCAGCAGGTTGCGACTGCTCGACGCCGTGCTGGTGTTGCTGGCTGATCACGAGTTGGCCGCCTCGACGTTGGCGGCTCGCATCGCCGCCTCGACGTGGGCCGATCCGTATCTCGTCGTGTCTGCAGGGCTGGCCACCTTGGGCGGCCCGCTGCACGGCGCGGCCAGCCACGAGGCGCGCCGCCTCATCCGGGAGGTCGATGCAGGCGTCAGCGCGGCCGAGTGCATCGGTGCGCGCTTGCGCAGCCAACAGCTCATTGCCGGCTTCGGTCATCGCATCTACCAGGACGCCGACCCGCGTGCCGATCTGTTGCTCGATCTACTCGACGCGACGCTGGCTGAGATGCCGGCTGAACAGGCGCTGCTCGCCACCATGCGCGAGCGCAAGCTGCCGTTTCCGAATGTCGACTTCGCGTTGGCGTCGCTCGCCGAGCGCCACGAGATGGTCGACGACGCCGGAGAGCTGATGTTCACCGTGGCCCGCATCGCCGGGTGGCTGGCCCACGCCGCCGAGGAGTACCGGCACCGCCTGCGGTTTCGCTCGCGCGCCGTCTACACCGGCCCGCCACCGTAGCCCTTCAACGCCGCCACACTCCGTGCCGCGGAGCCCCGCACGGGCGCTGCGCGCCCGGGGTCCGGCCGCGTGGTGCAGGGCTCTGCCACGCTCCGTGGTCGCAGAGGGCAGCGATTCCGGAGTGTGTTGGGCCAATTCAACGACTCGACCTCGCTAAGTGGTTAGGGGTGCTCTAGCGTCGACGTCGACACCGGCGGTCTTGCTGCCGACGTGAATATTGGGGCGGCGCTGGGCGAAACCGATGCGCCGTGGAGCGAGGCAGGAACAACTGATGCCAGATCATCGTGGATCTGGGCGGCGCACGGGCGCCGCTCTGGTCGCTGTTCTCGTGTTCACGATCGTTGGCTTCACCCGTGACGTGCCGACCGCGACGGCAGATACCGCCCCGGTCGACCTGAACCTGCCCGACACGGTGTCCGCAGACGCGCTGCCGACCGTGCAGATCAACGGCGTCGTGTGGTCGCAGGTCATCGTCGGCGATCGTGTCTTCGTCACCGGTGAGTTCACCCATGCTCGCCCGGCCGGAGCAGCTCCGGGCGTCGACGAGACGCCCCGGTCGAACATCCTCGCCTACGACATCCACACCGGCGAGCTGGTCACGTCGTGGGCGCCGACGCTCGACGCCCAGGGCATCACCATCACGGCATCCGAGGACGGCTCGGTCATCTACGTGGGCGGCGACTTCGGCCGGGTCAACGATCAGTTCCGAGCCCGTGTCGCCGCGATCGACGCGCAGACCGGCGCAGTTCTCCCGTTCAATCCCGTCGCGAACGTCCGGGTCTCGGCCATCGCCGTGGACGGCAACACCCTCTACATGGGCGGGGTCTTCACCACAGTCGGAAGCCAGCCGCGCAGCCGCCTCGCCGCCGTGAACGCCACGACTGGTGCCCTGTTGCCGTGGGCGCCGTCGGCCGACGGCGATGTCGTGGCGATGGTCCGCCATCCCGCCAGCGGTCGCGATGGTCGTCGGCGGGAACTTCGTCGACAGCTCAACGGCGTGCAGCAGTTCGGCATGGGGTCGCTCGACGGCACTACCGGGGCGCTGATGCCGTGGGCGGTCAACTCGATCATCCCGAACCGCGGTTCGGGCTCGTACATCTCGGGACTGGTCACCGACGGCGAGATGGTCTACGGGATCGGCTGGACCTTCGGCGGCGGCGGTGGCGTCGGCAACTTCGAGGGCACCTTCGCCGCCCATCCCGCTCACCGGTGCGCTCGAGTGGGTCAACGGCTGCCGAGGCGACAACTACGGCCTCACCGTTCGGCGAGACGATGTCCTGTACACCGCCGGCCATGCGCACGACTGCGGGACTGGTCGAGCAACTTCCCGCAGAGCGAACCGTGGACGTTCCAGCGGGCCCAGGCGTATCGACACGCGTCGTGTCGCCGTACGGCCTCACCAACGCCGTCGGCAGCCCCGAACGACTGGCAGCACTTTCCCGGGCCGGCCGGCCGCCGAGGTCCTGCACTGGCTGCCCACCGCTCGCGCTCGGCGACTACACCGGCCAGCTAGCAGGGTCCGTGGGCGGTGACGTCGAACGACGACTACGTCGTCTACGGGGGCGAGTTCCCGCGGGTCAACGGCGTCTCCCAACAAGGCCTGGTGCGCTTCCCGGCCCGTGAGGTCTCGCCGAACAACGACCAGGTCCAGAGCTACGCCGAGACGACGCCGACGCTCACCCCGACCTCGGTCCGGGCACCGTGCGTGTCGGCTGGAAGGCCGCGTGGGACCGCGACAACGAGCGCCTGACCGTCGAGGTGCTCCGCGGTCCCGAGCACCGCGACGTCGACGGTGCTCAAGGCGTTCCAGACGAAGCACGAACTGGTGGACCCGCACCGCCGCTCGGCTTCGTCGACACGTCGGCGCACCGCCTGGTTCGAACCAGACCTACCGCATCCGCGTCACCGACCCGTTCGGCAACGTGGTTCACCGGCCCGCCGGCCACCATCACCGTCCCGAGCGGAACGGCGCCGCCGAGCACCGTATCGACTCGGCGGTCAAGGCCGACAACCCGACCTACCACTGGCGGCTCGGCGAGCCCAGCGGAACCACCGTCGCGACTGGGCCAACTCCAGCGACCTGACGCTCGGCCCGCTCGCATCGAGCGCAACGCGTCTGGCGCGCTCCTCAACGAGACCGACCCGGCCACCAGCTTCCCGGCACCAGCGAGCACCAGCCGAGGTCCACGGCGCGGCACGACTACTGGCAGGCCGGTCCCCAGACGTTCACGATCGAGGCCTGGGTGCGACACCACGACCACGCTCGGAGGCAAGATCGTCGGATTCGGCAGCAGCCGCACCGGCGCGCAGCAGCTCGAACGTGCACCGACCGGCACATCTACATGACGGACAACGGTCAGTTCCGGTTCGGCGTGCGTCCCGACATGGGCAACCGCAGTCACCATCAACAGCGCGCAGCGGCTACAACAACGGCCAATGGCATCACGTCGTCGGCACGCTCGGCAGCGACAGGGCATGCAGCTCTACGTCGACGGCGAATCTGGTCGCCAGCGACCCCTCGGTGACACGAAGGCCCAGGTCTACTGGGGCTACTGGCGGGTCGGTGGTGACCGGCTCAGATCGCTGGCCGTGCCGCGCCGACCCGCGAGGCGATCAACGCAACGCATCGACGAGGTGGCGGTCTACCCGCGGCGCTCACCGACGGGCCGTGATGCGGCCCACTACCAGGCCAGCGGGCGCGGTCGGGAACCTGCCGAACGACCTGCCGATCGCGTCGTTCACCTCGCACGGTGGAGCCACCTTTCCGTGTCGCGTTCGACGGGTCGGCGATCGTTCGACCCCGACGGCTCGATCGTGTCCTACGCACTGGGACTTCGGCGACGGCACCACTGGTTCGGGAGTGATCGGCCGCAGCACGCCTACGTCAGACGGCCGGGCACCTACGACGTGACGCTCACCGTGACCGACAATCGTGGCGGCCACCGATAGCTTCACCGTCGAGCCGGTCACCGTGAACCGACCCGCCGAAGGAGTATCGCGCTCGACACCTTCGGGCGGTCGGTGTCCAACGGGTTCGGCACCGCCGATGTCGGTGGCCCGTGGACGCTGGCGGGGGTCCGGCGTCGAGCGTACTCGGTGTCCGGACGGCGCCGGTCGCATCGTTGGTGCGCTGCCGCGCAGAATCGGGCCGGCTATCTCACCAGCGTCCAGCAGACCGACGTCGATCATGTCGGTCGACCTGTCGCTCAGTACGTGCCGGCCACGCGGCGGTGGCGCGTACGTGCTCGGTGATCGGTCGCCGGGTGTCGAACGGCAACGACTACCGGGCGCAGGTCCGCTACCTGCCGCGGTGGCGGCGTCGATCGTCATCGCTGATGCGCACCGTCGGACGGCACGAGCACCGTGCTTGGCTCGACGACGGTGCCGGGCCTCGACGGTGAGTCCGAACGAGACGCTGCGGGTGCGGTTCCAGGCGCAGCGGCACCGATCACCGACCACGGCGCGCGGTGAAGGTGTGGCGCCCGGCGACCGGCGTCGAGCCGCAGGACTGGCTGCTGACGTCCACCGCCGCCACGCCGGCGGTGCTGCAACAGCCTGGTCATGTCGGCCTGTTGCTGTACCTGTCTGGTTCGTGGACGGGCGCACTGCCCACGCTCACATCGACAACCTCGTTGCCGAGGATGACTCGACGCCGCCGCCTCCGCCGCCGAACCGTGCCTCCGGTGGCGGCGTTCAGCAGCGCCGAGACGAACTTCCTGTCCGTCTCCTTCGACGCGGACGGCGATCTTCCGACCCGGATGGCTCGATCGTGTCCTACGCACTGGGACGTTCGGCGACGGCAACACCGGCACCGGTGACTCGGTCGTGCACAGCTACGAGGACGGCGGGCACCTATCAGGTGACGCTTACGGTCACCGACAACGACGGTGCAACGGCCTCCATCAGCACGATGGTGACCGTCGTCGAGGCACCACCTCCGAACGAGGTGCCGGTGGCGGCGTTCGTCGCGGCCCCCGACCTCCTGGCGGTGTCCTTCGACGTCGTCGGAGTCGTTCGATCCTGATGGCTCGGTCGTGGCGTGCGAGTGGGACCTCGGTGACGGCACGTCGGGCTCGGGTGCGACAGTCGAGCACACCTATGCGGCGGCCGGCACCTACCAGGTGAACCTGACGGTCACCGACAACCTCGGGGGCCAAGCCTCGTTCAGCGCTGAGGTGACCGTCGTAGATCCGCCTCCGGCGAACGAGGTGCCCGTGGCGTCGTTTGTCGCAGACGCCGAGCTGTTGGTCGTGTCGTTCGATGGATCGGGCTCGTTCGATCCTGATGGTTCGGTGGTGTCGTGCGTGTGGGACTTCGGTGATGGCGAGTCAGGCTCGGGTTCGACGGTGGAGCACACGTATGCGTTGGCGGGCACCTATCAGGTGACGTTGACGGTGACCGACGCCGAAGGTGCACCCGGATTGTCGACAACCGCGTTGACCGTCTTCGAGGTGGAGCCTCCCAACGTGGCGCCGACGGCGTCGTTCACGACTGGTCTCGAGTTCTTGTCGGCGTCGTTCGATGGGTCGGGGTCGTCGGATGTTGATGGTTCGGTGGTGTCGTGGGTGTGGGACTTCGGTGATGGCGAGTCCGGTTCGGGTGCGACGGTGGAGCACACGTATGCGTTGGCGGGCACCTATTTGGTGACATTGACGGTGTCCGACGACGAAGGCGAGGTGGGGTCGACCTCTGCCGAGGTGGTGGTCGTGGCGAACGTGGCGCCGACGGCGGCGTTCTCGACCAACCTCGATTTCTTGTCGGCGTCGTTCGATGGGTCGGGGTCGTCGGATGTTGATGGTTCGGTGGTGTCGTGGGCGTGGGACTTCGGGGATGGGGCGACGGGTTCGGGTGCGACCACGCAGCACGCCTATGCGCTGGCGGGCACCTATCTGGTGACGTTGACGGTGACCGACGACGAGGGCGCGACCGCTGACACGACGGTGGAGGTGGTAGTCGTGAGGCCGCCGCTGGCGTTGGATACTTTTGGTCGGTCGTTCTCGAACGGTTTCGGGACGGCGGATGTGGGTGGGGTGTGGTCGATGACGTCCCCGCCGTCGGCGTATTCGGTGTCGGGTGGTTTCGGCCGCATGGTCGGGGCGGTGTCGGCGAATCGGGCTGGCTACCTCACCGCGTCCGCGCCAGACCGATATCGATCTGTCGATGGACCTGTCGCTCAACGTCCCGGCCACGGGCAACGGCGCGTATGTGTCGGTGATCGGTAGGCGGGTGTCGAACGGGAACGACTATCGGGCGCAGGTCCGGTGGGTGGCCGGCGGTGGGATCGTGGTGTCGTTGATGCGGACGGTCAACGGCGCGAGCACGGTGCTGTCGTCGACGACGGTGCCGGGGTTAGTGGTGAGTCCGAACGAGCAGGTGCGGGTGAGGTTCCAGGCCCAGGGGGTGTCACCGACCACGGCACGGGTGAAGGTGTGGCGGGCGACGGGGGTCGAGCCTCAGGCATGGCTCTTGTCGTCCACAGCGTCGACGCCGTCGGTGTTGCAGCAGCCGGGTGATGTGGGTGTGCTGCTCTACCTGTCGGGCTCGTGGACGGGCACGCTGCCCACCCTCACCGTCGACAACCTCGTCGCCGACCCGATCCCGTAGCGCGGCAGCGCTCAGAAATCGGCGATGAGAGCGTCGAGCTTGGCGTAGCCCTCGTCGACGCCGGTCTCCATGCCGCTCGCCAACCACTGGTCGCGGCCCTCGAAGCTGTCGACGAGCGACTGGGCCCGCAAACGGGTGCGGCCGTCGCCGAGGTCCTCGAACCACAAGGTCTCGAGGGCGACGCCCTCGGGTTGGCCGTCGAAGGTGAAGGTCTGGACGATGCGGTCGTCGCCGACCTCGTGGAACGAACCGTGGAAGCCGTACTCCTCGCCGTCGCGCTTGGCGACGTAGCGCCACCGACCTCCGGTGGTGGCATCCCACTCGAGGATCTTGGTGTCCATGCCGTCGGGACCGACCCAGCGGGCGAACAGCTCGGGGTCGGTGTGGGCTCGCATGAGCTGGGCTGGTGTGGCGTCGAAGTCGCGGGTCATGCGGATGATCGGCAGGGCAGGGTCGGCCTCGATGGAGACCTGATGGCGGCTGCTCGTCGGACTCATGATGCTGCTCCTTGCTGGCGGTGTGGTCGGTCGGTTCGTTGTGTGTCGCCCTGCATCTCGGCGAGCACGGCGTCGAGGCGCTCGTAGCGCTGCTGGGCCTGGAGGCGGTAGCGCTCTATCCACTTGGTCATCAGGTCGAACACCTCGGCCTCGAGATGGCATGGCCGCCGCTGAGCGTCCCGTGTCTGGCTGACCAGGCCGGCCTCGGTGAGCACCTTGAGGTGCTTCGACACGGCCTGCACGGAGACGTCGTAGGGCTCGGCCAACTCGCTCACCGTCGCATCGCCCACCGAGAGACGGGCCACGATGTCGCGCCGCGTCGGGTCGGCGAGGGCGGCGAACATACGTGACAACTGCTCGTCGGCCACCTGCGCTCCTTCTCAACCGAGTGGTTGAGGAGGACGGTACGACGGGCGGGGACCGTTGTCAACCAGTTGGTTGAGGAATGCCGGACCGTCGGGTCGCCGGAACCTCGGCGGCGTCGCCGCGCCACCCGTCCTACGGTGCCCACCATGGCCCTCTTCCACCGAGCGACGATCACCCCGACCAAGGCCGACCTCCTCGCCGAGTGGGTGCCGACCCAGCCGTGGGGTCCCCCGGCTCCCGTGCCCCTCGAGGTCGTCGGCTCCTACCGGTTCGACGATCCCGATGGGCGGGTCGGCATGGAGACGCACCTGGTCACCGTCGGCGGTCTGCTCCTGCAGGTTCCGCTCACCTATCGCGACGAACCTCTCGACGGTGCCGACGCCGCGCTCATCGGTGAGATGGACCACTCCGTGCTCGGCACCCGCTGGGTGTACGACGGGCTGCGCGACCCACGGTTTGTCGTCATGCTCGCGGCGGTGGCCATGACGGGGCAGGGCGAGGCGCTCGGGATGGCCGTGTACGACGGCCGCTGGTACATCGCGCCGAGCAACGTCCGTATCCAAGGCGGAGGTTGGACCCAGGAGCGAGTGCCGGTCGACGGCTTCGAGCTCGAGCGCGACGAGCCCGCCGCATCTGTGCTTCACAACGACCGGTTCGATCTCACCGTGTTCCGGCGGCCTGCGCCAGGCCTGCAACCGCCGATGGGTCTCACCGCGAGCTGGGAAGGCCAAGAGCAACCGGTCGTCCTGGCCGAAGTGCGCGAGCGGTAGGAGCGTCCTGCGGGCGGCGGTGCGCCAGACCATGGCGTCCTCGGCAGCTCTTTCGATGGCGCCCCCGGCAGGATTCGAACCTGCGCACCCGGATTAGGAATCCAGCGCTCTATCCCCTGAGCTACGAGGGCGGGGGTGCGACTACTCGGCCAAAGTCTGTGGCAAGCCGGTCGGCGAAGGCTAGCCCGCACGCCTCCGGCCGATCACTGGAGCGCCGGGGCCTTCCCGGTCAGAGGGCGTAGTCGTCGGCCCATCGCAGTCGCGCCTGCTGGTTGTTGCGGGCCGGTTCGACGCGGAGTCGGGCGTTGCCTCGCGGGCACTCAGCCAGCGGAATGAGAAAACTTCGATCGAGTTCGGGAGCGTAGATCCCAATGGCGTCCGCGAAGCCCGTGTAGCCCACTGGTCGACCGACGCCCTCCGCATTGCTGCACGTGTTGAACGCGATGCATCCCGCGGCGAGCTTGCCCGTCTTGATCTGCACTCGCTGCCACCGGTCGCGCAGGATCACGAGGTCGTACCGTTCGACCCCAACGGGGACCGCACATTCGATCCCGAGCTCGAGGCAACGCATCTGGAATGCCAGCTCGGACTGATGTCCAATCCGCTGCGTTCGGTTCATGCCGCTCAACGTAGTCAGAGCCTCTGACAATTCTGCTCCGGCTCGATGAGCGCGATGAACCGGTGCCCCACGCGTGAGTTATGAGGTTGGGTCGTTGCGGTCGTCGAGTGAGGTGGTTTCTGGCAGGCTCGACGACGGCTGTCCGGGTTGCGCTTCTCACCCCGCGGACCCGGTCAACGGGGTCTGGATCAGTTGCCGGATCTGCTCGACGACCGCTGCAGGTTGGTCGACCTGGATGTTGTGTGCGGTGTCGTCGATGGGAACGAGGCGGGCCGAAGGCGACAGGGTGAGCCAGTGGTCTTGGCCCGCGTTCCATGCGTCGTCCAGTTTGGTGTTCTGGGCATCGTCGAGCCCCCAGGGATGTTGTGTCGCCGTCATGACGACCATCCGCAGCTCTCCGAGGGTTTCGATCTCGGCGACCTCGGCGAAGGCGGCGAGACCGTCGAGGTGCTCGTCGTTGTTGGCAGGCGACGAAATGGCGGTGCACGTCTGTCGGAACCCCTCGGCCGCGGGCGTCCCGTCGTCGGGCACGGCACAGATCGCGGTCGGCCAGGTGGCGGGGCTGGCGTCGACGAGAAGCAGGCCGATGACGTCGGACGGGTGTGTCGCGGCGAAGGTGACCGCCACCGACCCGCCGAAGGAGTGGCCGACTGCCAGGAACGGTCCGGTCTCGCCGAGCGAGGTCAGAGCGGCGTGAAGATCCTCGGCTTGGCCGGTGAAGGTCTGCGACGGCGGCGCAGCGTCGCTGGCGCCGGTTCCGTAGCGGTCGTAGGTGCAGACCCGGGTCTGTTGGGTGACGGTGGGAGTGACGTCGTTCCAGATCTCCCCGCTCGTTTCGAAACCGGCGATCAGAACGGCGGTGGTTGAGCCGGCACCGGCGCACCGGACATGAATACGTGCGCCGTTGACGGCGACGAGCTCGTCGACGGGCGCCGTCGGACGGGAGACCGGGGTCGACATCTCGTCCAGCGCGGGCGGGGTGGAATCTGTTGCGATCGACTGGTCCCTGACGGACCTCACCACGTCGAGGATGGCCCGACTCGCGTGGGCGGCATCGTGTTCGTCCTCGACGATCGAGCTGTGTGTCGCATCGGGCACTGAGCGTTGGCTGCTGTTGGTCGACAGATCAGCCATCTCGGCCTGCAGCGGGAGCCACCCGTCCATGGCCTCCTGCTCGGCGGTGACGATCGCGACCGGCTTGTCACCGAGCGACGTCAGGGTCTGCGCTCGTTCCATGACGGTGGGGAGCACCGCGAGCTCGTCGCGCGTGCTGCGCGCCTGACCTGCGGTGGAGCCGAAGGCGCGTTCCTGGGTGCGGACAGGTTCGGGAAGCGTTCCGCCGACCGTGTTGCTGATCAGACGCATGAGACCGAACCGTGCTGCTGGTTGAGCGATGCCACTCGCCTTGCGAAGTGCCTCGTAGTCACCTGAGTATCCCGGCAGGTCGGTGAGCGCGGTGCGGGGCTGGGAGTCGATGAGGACCAGGCCGGCCACGTCGTCGGGATAGGTGGCGGCGTAGGCCTGCACGTAGACACCGCCGCTCGAATGGCCGGCGAGAACGAACGGCCCGGCCTCGCCATGCCGATCGAGCAGTGTGTGGAGGTCGGTCACGACGGCGAGCGGATCGGCGCCCGCTGGGGCCGGGTCGCTCCAGCCCTTTCCCGCCCGGTCGTAGACGCACACCCGGCTGGTGGGCGTGACGGCGGGGGCCATCCAACCGGCCATGACGGTGGACGCCTGGTCGAGTCCGGCTTCGAGCACGACGGTGGGGCGGCCCGTGCCGGCGCAGTTGATGTGGAGTCGATGGGCGCCGACGTCGACGAGGTCGCCGGGGGCGGCATGGGCCGACCGCTCTTGCGCTTCTCGCACGGTCTCGTAGGTGGCACCGAGTCCGCCGACGATCATGAGCCCGAAGAT
This sequence comes from uncultured Iamiaceae bacterium, assembly GCA_963706425.1. GTDB lineage: Bacteria > Actinomycetota > Acidimicrobiia > Acidimicrobiales > Acidimicrobilacustridaceae > CAVPMN01. The sequence goes on along the minus strand of CAVPMN010000001.1, from coordinate 1,170,194 downwards.
CGGGTAGAGCACGGCGCGTCGCGACCAGCTGTGTAGGGATCGTCGGGACTGGACGATCATCCAGATGGCCAGTGCGACCAGGCCGAGTGGCCAGACCCAGCTGACGACGCGAATCTGGGCGTCGGTCGGACGGAACGCGAGGCACGCGAGACCGAGCACGGCCATGACAGCGGCGGGGACGCGTGCCCACGGCTGAGGTTGGTCGGTTCGCCGCTGCGCGAGTGCCGCGAACAGGCCCCAACTCGACGCAAAGGCCACGAGCACCGTGCCGGTGATGACGGGTTCGCTGCCGCCGCCGAACACCATCAGGGCGAGAGTCAGAGCGCTGATCGCGCCGCCGCCCATCGTGAGCGCGGTGATGCGGCCGATGTGGCCGCGCCGCCGATCGGAGTGTCCAGGCGAGGATTCGGTGATCATCTCGGCGGTGTGTTCGATGCTCTTCATCGTTCGTCTCCTTGGTTGATGGTGATGTCACGGCTCTGATCGACGATCCAGACCAGGAGGGGCCTGGGGTCGTGGTCGAGGAGGTGATCGCGGGCGAGGGCGTCGACCCGGTCGTGGTCGCCGGCGAGGTGGGCGACGGCGATGGCGACGAACTGGCGATCCGCGGTCGTCGTGGCTGTCCGCATCGCCTCTGCCAGCAGGTCGGTCGAGCCGGCCGCGAGGAGGGCGGCGGCGACGAGAACCGAGACGCTGGGGATGCCGGCGACGCTGCCGGCCGTCTCGCGAGTCAGCTGGTGGATGAGGCCCTGGGGATCGATGTCTGGCATGAAGCGAGTGGACGCCCCGCCTCTGGCGCCTCGCTGGCGCGGCCCTGACGCCGATCGGGGAGGGGCTTACGCTGGCGGGGTGATCTCCGTGGCGCTGCTCGGGCCGGTCGAGGTGCGCCGCGACGGCGAGCTGATCGCAGTGCCTGCAGGTAAGCCGACCGAGTTGCTGATGCGCCTGGCCGTCGCCGCGGGCACGATGATCCCGAAGGATCAGCTCCTGGAGGACCTTTGGGGCGCCGATGCAGCGTCCACGAGCGCCAACACCGTGCAGTCCAAGGTTTCGCGATTGCGCCGCGCGCTCGGTGACCCGGCCCTCGTCGAGGGTGGGCAGATCGGCTACCGGCTGGCCGTCGATCCGAGTGCCGTCGACGTGTTCGAACTCGCCCGACGCGCCGACGATGTCACGAGGCTGGTGAGGTCGGGCGAGTCGGCTGGAGCCCGCGACGCGAGCGCCGAGGCCCTCGCGCTGTTCCGGGGCGAGAGCCTTTTCGGTGCGAGCGACGCCGACTGGCTCCGCCCGCATCGGGCACAGGCCGAAGGCTTGCGGCTTCGGTTGATCGAAGACCAACTCGCTTCCCGACTCGACCTGGGAGCCTCGAGCGACGTGGTCGACGAACTGGAAGAGCTCGTAGCGGAGCACCCGTTGCGCGAAGGCCTGTGGGGCCTACTGATCACCGCGCTCTATCGCGCCGGTCGGCAGGCCGACGCACTCGCCTCCTACCGCTCTGTTCGCGAACGCCTCGTCGAAGAGCTCGGTCTCGAACCTGGCCGCGATCTCCAGCGCCTCGAGCAACAGGTGCTCGCACAGGACCCGGCCCTCGATGCACCAGCACCGAAGCCCACACATGCGCCCTCGCTGATCACAAGCGGCAACCTTCCGGCGCTCTCGTCGTCCCTCGTCGGACGCGACCGAGAGTGCGCCGACCTCGCCAGCCTCTGCCAGGGCCACCGGCTGGTGACGCTCGTGGGGCCGGCCGGCGTCGGCAAGACCCGACTCGCGCTGGAAGTCGCTCGGCTATCCGAGCCCATCGACGGCGCCTGGTTGGTACGGCTCGAGACCACTCGCACCGCGGAGTCCGTCGGGGACACCATCGCCGTGTCGCTGCACGCCAAAGACGCCAGCGAGCCAGCGTTGATCGAGCGTCTGCGCGGCGCCAACGTGTTGATCGTGCTCGACAACTGCGAGCATGTCGTCGACGCGGTTGCGGAACTGGTCGATCCATTGCTTCGTGCCGGCGAGGGTGTGCGTCTCCTCACGACGAGCCAGCTTCCGCTCGGAGTCGATGGTGAGCACGTCTATGCCCTCAGCCCTCTGCCATTCGCTGATGCCGTCGAGCTGTTCGGACAACGCGCGGCCGTGCATGACCAAGACTTCACCGCCAGCGAGAACACCGCGACGGTCGAGGAGGTGTGCCGGTCCCTCGACGGGCTTCCGCTCGCCATCGAGCTCGCCGCCGCGCGCGACGCGGTCGCTTTCGCTCGCGGAGATCGCCCGGCGGCTCGCCGACCGGTTCAGTGTGTTGCGCGACCCTGCCAGTCGGCGACCTGAGCGCCAGCGGACGCTGGCCGCCGCCATCGGGTGGAGTTACGACCTTCTCTTCCCCGACGACCAGCGTGGCCTGTGGGCGCTGGCCACCTTCGTCGGCGGCGCTCCACTCGACGGTGTCGAACGTGTGCTCGGCGCGCTGGGTGTCCCCGCCGAGGCTGCGCTCGACGTGGTCGACCGGCTCGTCGATCGCTCGCTTGTCACGATCGAAGCGACGGCCGACGGTGACCTTCGGTACTGGCTGCTCGACAGCGTCCGGTCGTTCGCCCTGGATCGGCTCGATGAGAGCGGCGAAGCACCGACCGCCTTCGGTGCTCACGCTGGATGGGTAGCGGCCGCGTCCGACGCGGCTGCGGTAGGCGCTCGTGGCCCTGATCAGCCTCACCACGTCAGGTGGGCCAGCACCGAGCGGGCGAACGTCGACGCAGCGCTCGCGTGGGCTGGCAGTGCAGATCCCGTCTTGGCGCTGACGATCGCGACGCAACTCGGTTGGGTTTGGATGCTCGTCGGCGATCATGCCGCTGCCGAGCGGATGCGGGTGGCGCTCACGGCAGCCGAGCCGGTGGCGACGGGCGATCTTCGACTCTCGGGTTGCTTGCTGCTCGGCTGGCTGTACGCCGCGGGTGGCGACGTCGAGCTCGGTCGCGCCATCGTCGTCGATGCCATCGAGCAGTTCGACTTCGCGGGTGACGACCTCGCCAGGGCGCGAGCGGACTTCTTCCTCGCGTACGTGCTGTCGCAGAAGGGGGATTTCGAGGAATGCCAGCGAGTGTTGGAGCGCTCCCGACCGGTGTTCGCCGAGCTCGGAGAGGCTTGGGACGAAGCCGCGAACCGAGTGCTCTACGCCCACGTCGCTCTGGCTGGCGGTGACCAGGCCAAGGCGACCCAGGCCTGCACGGAGGCGACGCGCCTCCTCACCGAGGTCCGAGATCCCTGGTTTCTCGTCCACACCGGGGCGATGTTGGGCGCGATCGCCCAGGCGGAGGCTCGCTACGAGGACGCGTGCGATCATCTCGATCGTGCGGCTGCCGCCGCTCTGTCGCAGGGCTTCGCCTCCACCGAGGCCTACCACCGCGCCAACCTCGGTCGAGCGCAACAACAGCGGGGTGATCTGGATGCTGCGGCGCTGAGCCTGCAGGCGGCCATCGACGTCGCGCGGGCGGCGGGGGATCTGCGCGTGGCGGCGCTCGCTCGCATGCGCCTCGGTCGAGTCCTCCGGGAGCAGGGTGATCCCGAAGCCGCACGATCCCAACTCCTCGCTGCCCAGGCCTGGTACCGAGCGTCGGGCGGCGGCGATCACGCGCTGCTCACCGACTGCCTCGTGGCAGTGACAGCACCACCGGAGGGCCGCGAACGCAGTCTCCTCGACGAGGTGTTGGACGAGGCTCGTCGTAGCGCCGATTTCGAAGTAGAGGTGCTCGTGCTCGATGCGCTCGCTCGCCAGAGCGCCGATGCCGGGGACCTCCATGCCGCCGCCACCTGGCTCGAACTGGCCGACGCGGCGATGCCTGCCGCACGGCTCCGCGTCACGGAGGCCGACCGCATCGACGCGCACGTGGTCCGTCCCCTCCTTTCATCGAGCCGTGGGTCATCGAGCCGCCACGTCATAGAGCCACGGGCTGGTCCCGGCGCGGGACGAAGGCAGGTCGCCAGCTCCCGCGCGTCAGCGTCGAGTCAGCGGCTCGCCAGCGCTTCCCTGCACGGTTGCCGAGTCGGAACGGTTCCGACGCAATCCGGACAGAAGGGGTCAGCCATGCGCACCACCACACCCGACAAGGACGCCAGGCAGGAGACCGACGCGAACACCATCCGGGCGATCGTCCAGGACGGCTTTGGGACGGCCGACACCTGGCGGCTGGCCGACATCGCCAAGCCCTCGATCGAGCCCGACGAGGTGCTGGTGCGAGTGCGCGCTGCCGGGCTCGACCGAGGCACCTGGCACTTGATGACCGGGCGGCCGTACCTCATCCGTGTCCTGGGCTTTGGCGTTCGCGGGCCAAAGAATCGCGTGCCCGGCCTCGCGATCGCAGGCACCGTCGTAGACGTTGGCAGCAAGGTCACCCGATTCTCGATCGGCGACGACGTCTACGGGGTCGGTCGCGGCGCGTTCGCTGAGTTCTCGGCGGCACCGGAGGACAAGCTCTCCCGCAAGCCGAGGAGCCTGACCTTCGAACAGGCGGCGGCCGTGCCCGTGTCGGCGACGTCGGCCTGGCAGGCCGTCCAGCTCGGTCGAATCGAGGCCGGCCAGTCGGTCATGGTCCTCGGCGCGTCCGGCGGTATCGGCACCTACGCGGTGCAGATCGCCAAGGCGCTCGGCGCCGAGGTCACCGGCGTGTGCAGCACCGCGAAGATCGACCTTGTGCGATCGATCGGCGCCGACCACGTCGTCGACTACACCAAACACGGCGTCACCGACGGGGTGCGCCGCTACGACGTCATCCTCGACCTCGGCGGCAACACGTCGCTGCGCCAGCTTCGCAAGACACTGAATCCAGGGGCCGCCCTCGTGATCGTGGGTGGTGAGAGCAAGGGCGACTGGACGGGGGGATTCGGCCGCAGTCTCCGAGCGCCTGTGTGGTCACTGTTCCTCCCCGAGCGGCTGACCGCGCTCAACTCGGACGAGCGCTACCCCAGCCTCGAAAGAGATCACGGAGCTCATCGATGATGGCAACGTCACGCCGGTGATCGGTCGCACCTTCACGCTCGACACCGCACCCGACGCCATGCGACATCTCGAAGCCGGAGACGCGCGAGGAAAGATCGTCATCACGATCTAGCGTTGGACCGGTGAGTCGCGTCCGCCTTGGACCACAACCTCCGCGGGTGGCTGGCTTCGCCACTGGGCCTCCACCCGCCGGCGCCGGGCGGGGAGCGGCCACGAGCGTCGTCAGAGGAGAGGTCACCATGGCAACCAGATCCACCTTCCAGGTCGAAGGCATGACCTGCGGTCACTGCGTCAGCTCGGTGCAGTCCGAGGTCTCGGCCATCGCCGGTGTCACCGCCGTCGACGTCGATCTCGCCACGGGCCGTGTCACCGTCACCTCCGACGCCGCGATCGACCCCGACGCCGTGCGCGCCGCCGTGGAGGGCGCCGGTTACGAACTCGTCACCTAGACACCTGGCGCTTTGCACACCCGGCGCCCGGCTACGACAGACTGTCGTGGTAAGTGTTCTGGACCAGTCCGCATCGACCCGGAGCGTGAGCATGGCTCAGCGTCGCCCGATGGGCACCCTCGAGGCCGACATCCTCGACGTCTTGTGGCGAGCCGACACCCCAGTGGCACCGGCCGAGGTGCGCGACCGCCTCGATGGCGAGCTCGCCTACACCACGATCACCACGATCCTCACCCGGCTTGTCGACAAGGGCCTGGTGCAACGCACCAGGCACGGCCGCGGCTACGCCTATGCCGCGACCGTGAGCGAAGCCGACCTCACCGCGACCCGGATGCGATCGGCGCTCGCCGCCACCAACGACCGGGTAGCGACGATGAGCCGCTTCGTCGACGGGCTCTCCGCGAAGGAGGCCGCAGCGCTGCGCGCCGCGCTGGAAGGACTCGAATCGTGAACGCGCTCCTCGTCGCCCCGTTGCTCCTCGTCGGCGCCGGGATCGCTGCCGGGTGGTTCCTGCCGCGCATGGCCTCGCCAGCCACGAGCGTCCGCGTGCTCACCGTTGCCACCGTCGTCGCGGCAGCCGGGGTCGCCGCCGCGCTGGTCCTCGTCACCGTGGCCGGTGCGTCGGAGCTGCACGAAGTCTCGTCATGGCTGGGCTGGTGCGACGCCCTGTACCCCGGCGACCACGGAGCCGCACCGTGGGCCGGTGCGCTCGCCGCCGCGCTCTTGTTGGTCGCAGCACGCCGCGTGGTCCGGTACACCCGTCGGGTCCGAGCAGAGCTCGCGTCGTTCGCGGAGATAGAGGGCGTCGAGGTCATCGCTGCGGCGGGACCTTTCGCATTCGCGGTGCCCGGCTCCCCCGGAGGCGTGGTGCTCGGCGACCAGCTCGTCCACGCCCTCAGCCGCGACGAACGCCGCGCGGTGATCGCGCACGAGCATGCCCACCTCGACCACGGCCACCATCGCTACGTTCACGTTGCCGAGACCTGCGCCGAGGCGTTCCCGTTCCTCGTGCCCCTCGCCCGTCAGGTCCGGTTCAACACCGAGCGGTGGGCCGATGAGACCGCCGCGGTCGCCGTGGGCTCCCGCACCCTCGTCGCTCGGACGATCGCTCGCGTCGCCCTCCTCGGCGCCCCCCAGGCGACCCCTGGTGTGCTCGGCTTCGGTGCCCTGAGCGCCACCGCCCGGGTCGACGCCCTGCTCCACCCACCGGCTCGGGCACGGCTCACGCTCCCTGTCGCCGCGTCGGCCATGACGATCCTGATCACGCTTGCCGGGTCGTCCGTCCAGGTCCACCACCTGGCCACCTTCCTCCACCACGTCTGCCCCTGATCGACGAGGGCAATCTGGCTACGATCTACGACACGCTGTCGTAGAAAGGAGTGGTTCATGTCGCGTGGCCCGCGCGGACACCACGAGCGTGGTCTGGTCGCACCCGGCGGTCGTCATGGGCGGTGACACCGTGATCGAAACCGTCGAGGTCCGCGGGCTGCGCTGGGCCACCGAGAAGAACGTCATCGAAGCGGTCCTCTCGCGCCGGCCCGGGGTGGTGGCCGTCGACGCCAACCCGATCGCGCAGACGGCCACGGTCACGTTCGACCCCACCGTGGCGTCCGTTGCCGACCTGCGCGACTGGGTGCGCGAGTGCGGCTATCACTGCGCTGGCCTGTCGGTCCCTGACCACCTCTGCGAACCGGTTCCTGGCGGCTCTCATGAGGTGGGCCACCATCACCACGGCGGCGACGAGGAGTCGATGGCGGCGATGGCGGCCGACATGCGCAACCGGTTCCTGGTCGCGCTCGTCTTCGCGCTCGTCATCACGATGTACTCCCACATCGGGATGGACATCCTCGGCCTCCATCTGCCCGTGCCGTTCGGGATCCGCAACGACGTCTGGCAGCTCCTGCTGAGCCTGCCGGTCATCTTCTGGTCGGCTTCGATCTTCTTCACGGGTGCCCTCGCCGCACTGCGCGCCCGAACCCTCGACATGATGGTGCTCGTCGCCGTCGGCATCGGCACCGGCTGGGCGTACTCGGTGGCGGTGACCCTGACCGGCGGCGGGGACGTGTTCTACGAGGCCGCGACCATGCTGGCTGCGTTCGTACTCTTGGGCCACTGGTTCGAGATGCGCGCTCGCGGCGGCGCCAACGACGCCATCCGCACGCTGTTGAACCTCGCACCGTCCACGGCGCTGGTCGAGCGCGACGGCGCCACCATCGAGATTCCCACGGGTGACGTCGTCGTCGGTGACCGGCTCGTGATCCGTCCCGGAGCGAAGATCCCCGTCGACGGCAACGTCACCGATGGCGAGAGCGAGGTCGATGAGTCTGTTGTCACCGGCGAGAGCCTCCCCGTGCACAAGGAACCCGGCTCGGAAGTCATCGGCGCGACCATCAACCGCAACGGGGTCCTGCATGCTCGCGCCACGGGCGTCGGCGCCGATACCGCCCTGGCCCAGATCGTCAAGCTCGTGCAGGAAGCCCAGAACTCCAAAGCCCCAGGACAGCGTCTCGCCGATCGCGCCGCCTTCTGGCTGGTTCTGGTCGCGCTCGTCGGCGGCGCTGCCACCTTCGCTGCGTGGACGCTGATCGGCGACGTCGACACCTCCGAGGCGCTGCTCTACGCCATCACGGTCGTCGTCATCACCTGCCCCGACGCCCTCGGCCTCGCCACGCCCACCGCGATCATGGTCGGCTCCGGGCTCGGCGCCCAGCGCGGTGTCCTGTTCAAACATGCGACGGCCATCGAGACCGCGGCTCGCGTCGACGTCGTCGTGATGGACAAGACCGGAACCCTCACGAAGGGCGAGCCCGAGGTCACCGACCTCCTCTTCGCTGACCGGGCCGACGAACGCAACGTCATCACCTATGCGGCATCCGTCGAACGGCTGTCCGAGCACCCCATCGCCAAGGCCTTCGTGGCTTTCGCCGACCGCCGCCAACCCGACGCGACGCAGCACACTGCGACCGAGTTCGACAGCGTCCCAGGGCAGGGCGCCGTCGCCACCGTCGACGGTCATCGCATCGCCGTCGGCTCCAGAGCCCTCATGGACGCCAGGGGCATCGACCTCGCCGACCTCGCCCAGGGCTGGCGCAGCCTCGCCACGGTCGGGCGCACCGTCATGTGCGTTGCCATCGACGACACCATCGCGGCGGTGTTCGGCGTCGCCGACGCGCCTCGCGACACCTCCATCGACGCCGTGTCGTCCCTGCAGCGAATGGGCGTCCGAGTCGTGATGCTCACCGGCGACAACGAAGCGACCGCCCGCCGCATCGCCGAGCAGCTCTCCATCGTCGAGGTCATTGCCGACGTCCGCCCCGGCGACAAAGCCGCCCGCATCACCGAGCTGCAGGCGACCGGCGCCACCGTCGCCATGGTTGGCGACGGCGTCAACGACGCGCCCGCTCTCGCGCAGGCCGACCTCGGCATCGCCATCGGCGCCGGTACCGACGTCGCCATCGAGACCGCCGATGTCGTCCTCATGCGCTCCGATCCGCTCGACGTGGCGATCGCCCTCACCATCGGCCGCGGAACCCTGCGCAAGATGCGACAGAACCTGGGCTGGGCCATCGGCTACAACTCGATCGCACTCCCGATAGCGGCGGGCGTGTTCGTTCCCGCCTTCGGGTTCGGGCTGAGGCCCGAGATCGCCGCGCTCACCATGTCGGGCTCCTCGGTCATCGTCGCCCTGAACGCCGTGCTCCTCAAACGCCTTCGGCTGCCGCGTCCCGCTGGGGACGATGAGCCCGCGCCGCGAATCTCGAGCCCCGACTCCGCGAGCCCGGCGACATCGGCCTAAACTACGACACACTGTCGTAGCTCTTCCGCTCTCGAAGTCCACTCGCTCGAAAGGTCGGTCCCGTGCGCGCTCGACTCGCTTTCCCCGCCCTGCTGCTCGCCGTCGCTGTCGCGGCCGGCGCCTGCTCCTCGGGCGACCACGACGGCATGGACATGGGAACCGACAGCAACATGTCGGGGTCGTCGATGCCCCATGACGACATGGGCGACGGCTCCATGGGAGCGGGCGGAGCGGGCGGGTCGACCTCCACCATCAGCGTGCCGGCAGATGCCGAGTTCAACGCGATCGACGTCGCCTTCGCTCAAGGCATGATCCCGCACCACGGCCAAGCGGTGCAGATGGCCGACATGGCCCTCGACATCTCGACCGACCCCACCATCAGGGGCCTCGCCGAGAAGATCAAGGCGGCCCAGGACCCTGAGATCGTCATCATGGAAGGGTGGCTCGAGGACTGGGGGCAGCCGGTGCCCGACCGCAACCAGCCAATGGACCACAGCACCGACGACATGGGCGGGATGATGATGTCGGGGATGATGTCCGAAGCGGACATGGCTCGTCTCGGCAACGCCAGCGGCACCGACTTCGACCGCATGTTCCTCGAGATGATGATCCTCCACCACGAGGGCGCCATCGAGATGGCCAACCAGCAACTCGCCGACGGCAAGTACCAGCCGGCCAAGGACCTCGCCGCGATGATCATCACCGCCCAGCAAGCCGAGATCGCCGAGATGAACGCTCTGCTGTCGAGTGCTGGCTGACTCCAGCGGGCACCGCCCGGTGTTCGCTTCGAAGGGAGGCCCATCATGATGTACTGGGGAGACGGCGACTGGAGCTGGGCCGCGTGGCTCGCGATGACGGTGTCGATGGTGGTCTTCTGGGGCGTGATCGCGTGGGCGATCATCAGCCTCGCTCGACGTCCCACCCACCAGGGCCCAACTCCCGAGCAGATCCTCGACGAGCGCTTCGCTCGAGGCGAGATCGATGACGACGAGTACCGCCGCCGGCGGAGCGCTCTCCGTGGCCGCTGAACTGGAAGCGCACTTCTTCCGCAGCCAGAGGATGGTGCCAACAGGAGTTGCGGCGGTCACCGAGGTGGATATGGCTCCAGGCCGTGGGCCTGCTGCTGATCGCGCACGTATGCGATGACGACCTCGATCTCGTCATCGGAGAGTCCCTCGACCGGCGGCATGTCACCGAAGCCCCAGTGATGGGCGCGCGCCCCGCTGATGATCGCAGCCCGGAACGACGCGTCTGGATGGTGGTCCGGCGCGTACACCTGCGACAGGTGCGATGGGCCCCGGTCGGTGCCTCGAAGGTCCGAGCCGTGGCACGACGCACATGACTGCTCGTAGATCTCAGCGCCCGCGCCACTGGCGGCGGTCGCCGGTTGGGAATCGTCCCCAGAGCAGGCCCCGAGTGGCATCGCTGCTGTCACCACCACGGCGCCGGCGAGCTGCCATCCCGACCACGATCTCGACCGACGCGGCGTTTCCTTCGGGCTCATCGGCCTGCCAACGTAGATGACAGGCGTGACGGACACCGCCGTCGCAGTCGGGAGCCGACTGCCGCGTCGGTGGCGAGACGTCCGTGGGCTCAGACGTTGTCGCCCCGGGCGCGGCGGTCCGACTCCCCGAACGTCGAGCCCGGCCCGGAGCCGACTGTGGTGACCCTCACCGACGTGGGCGCGCCAGCCGACCCGCGCACCGGGTAGACCTACATCTCGCCGTGGCGGACCGGGCCGGCTGGTTCGTAGGTGCCGATCACGACGCCGAGATCGGTCACCGTGAGGTCGACAGGGCGCATGGTCGCGGGATGGACACCGTCGTTGAACAATCGGCGGCCCGAGCCCAGCACCAGCGGAAACGTCATCAGGCGGAAGCGGTCGACGAGCTCGTGGCGCAACAGCGTCTGCAGGAGGTTGCTGCTTCCCCAGACCTGCAGCTCGTCGCCGGGCTCGTCCTTCAGCGCCTGCACCGCGGTGACCACGTCGCCGGTCACGAGGCGAGCGGTGTCGGGGTGCTCGCCCCGCCAGGTGGCATCGGCCTCGCGGAGCGAGTTGGACACCACGTACTTGGGCAGCGAGTTGATCGTCGTGGCGATGGCATCGTCGGGGTCGGTCTGGTCGGGCCAGTAGCCGCGGAAGATGTCGAACGTCCTGCGACCGAGCAGGAACGCGCTGGCGTGGCTGTTGAGCTCGGTGACGAACTCGCCGACGGCCGGGTCGGGGAAGGGGGCTTGCCAGCCTCCGTGGGCGAAGCCGTCGCTGGGGTCTTCCTCAGGTCCGCCGGGAGCCTGCATCACCCCGTCGAGGGTCAGGAACGTCTGCACGGTGAGCTTCATGTCGGTGCTGACGCAGCGGCGGGCGGAATCTCAGCGGTCTCGGAGGCGAAAGGTCTCGCCAGGCGGCGCAGCGTGAGGAGCATCCGCCGCATCATGGCGAAGTCACCGAGTTCGATGAGGGGGATGGTGACCAGCGCGCCCGCGTTCAGGCGGTAGCGGACCTTGAGTCGGGTGACGAGGCGGGTGCGTTGTCCGTCGGCCGAGGTGAGCTTCCAACTCCAGGTCGAGTCCGGCTTGGTCCAGACCATGGTGTTGGGTGGGTCGATCTCGGCGATGCTGAACGACGTGTCGGGTGTGGGCGGCTTCGCCATCGGCGCGACCATCTCGCCCACACGAAGGTGTTGCCACTGGGGGAGAATCTGGTCGGCGCTCGGGCGGCCGAGGTTGTCGAGGAGGTCGTAGCTGTAGAAGCCGGCTCGATCGAGACCGACCTGAACGAGCCAAGGCCACACCTGGTCGGGCGGAGCGTCGATGGTGATCGCCCGGGTGGCGACGAAGTGGGCGTTCGGGAGAAGTCGGTCGCCGGGCATCTCGGCATCGGCTTCGGCACCGCTGGCACCCCACCTGAGGTGGAACGGGCGAATCGCCGGGGAGATGGCCATGATCGCCAGTGCACCGAGCGTCTCGGCGGCTCGGCGCCAGCCGTGGGTGGCCGAGTCCGGGCGGTGGCCTTCGGCACGCCCCTTGACGCCGTGGAGCATCTGTTGAGCCATGACGTGGTCGGCGGGGACCAGTGCCGCCCAGTACGCGGCGGCCAACCATCTAGGAGCGACGCGAGCCCTGGTCCGGAAATGGAAACGTGTGCGATGGTCGTCGATCTCGCGCAGGGTGAACGTCCACGACCAGTTGATCGAGGCGCGGTACCGGTCGCGGAACTCGGGCGGGAGGTGAGATCGCGAGTGGAGCACCAGATGGTGTTCGGGTTCGACGGAGCGCACGACGAAGTAGCACTCGGTTTCCGGGGCGCCGTCGAGCACATGGTCTCCGACGGCCAGGTCCTGCCACTCGGGGTGGAGCCGATCGGCGGCGGCGTCGTTGGCGGGGAACAGGAGCAGATCGACCCAGCGCGCGGTGTACCAGCCGCCCCGGTGCCAGCCCATCTGCACCAGCCACGGCCACACCGCTGATGGAGGGGCGTCGATGGTGATCGTGTGATCAGTGACGAACTGGGGGTCGGGGACCAGCTCGTCCCCGGGAGCCCGAGCGGCGCGCTCAGCCGACGTCGAGCCCGAGGTACGACCCAGTCGGTGCAACATGACGAAGCCGACGAATGCACCTGCACCGGCGGCACCGGCGGCTCGACGACGCGCCTTGTTCATGTCGTCAGCGTCCTACCGTCTGCTTCGTCGGGGGAGGGCAGGAGGTCACATTCGACATGCCTGACGAGCTCAGTCGCCCAGGAGCGTCGGCGCGATTTCTGTCAGTCCGTTCCGGCAGTGGCCCGGCTCATCCAGAGGAACTCGTCGATCTTGAGGAACCCTGGTGGGCGTTTGGTCCCTGACGGAAGGAGCGCGAACGCCTCGTCGGCGGTGATGAGTCGTGGGTCGACGAGGTCGACGGTGTCACCGCCGATCTCGAGCGTGGCCGTGCCCGCGGCGAGAACGTTCTGCACCCAATCGGACCGAGAGCCGTACACGAGCGTGAAGACGAACCCGCCTTCGACGGGCACCGCCTCGAGTGGGGTGCGATAGGCCTGCCCGGAGGATCGACCGACATGGCGGATCACCTGCCACTTGCCATTCCGCAGGGCCTTCGGATTGAAGAGCCGCTTGTTGACCTTCCCCCACCACAACGGCATCGGCATCGCAGACCTCCCAGGCGCCAACGACGACCGTATCGAGATACGCCCAGCGACCAGGCCACGCCGGCGATCTCGCTTCAACTGGCGCCGGCGTGGTGAACGATGTTCAGCGCGATCTGGTAAACATTGTTCACTGCGGGCCGCACCGCCGGTGCAGCGCGGGGGAGCCAGCGCAAGGGGAGCCATGGACACCACGCTCGAAGAGACGATTCGTCAACGCATCGAGATCGAGAAGGCACGCACCGGCCACCCCGTCGGCGCGATCCCCGTCCCGCCGATCCCCACCAGGCGTTACACCGATCCGGTCTTCTACGACCTCGAGTGCGAGCGGGTCTTCCGCCGGTGCTGGCTGTTCGCGGGGCACGAGTCGGAGTGGCCCGATCCCGGCTCCTACCGGGTGACGGCCCGATCGGGCTCGCCGATCGTGGTGGTGCGCGGGGACGACGGTGTGCTGCGCGCCTTCTACAACTCGTGTCGGCATCGAGGGGCGCCGGTCACGCGCGACGAGTGCGGGACGGCCCGCCGACTCACCTGCCAATACCACTCCTGGTCGTACGGTGTCGACGGAGTGCTCAAGGCGGTGCCCGACGCACGGAGCTTCGTCGACCTCGACACCGCCACGTTGGGTCTGGTGCCCGTTCGCTGCGAGACGTGGGACGGGTGGGTGTTCGTCAGCGAGGATCCCGACGCATCGCCGCTGGTCGAGTTCCTCGGTCCGATCGCCGATCAGATGGCCGAGATCGACGGTCCGTCGATGCGAGCCGTCGGCACCCAGGCACATGCGCTCGACTGCAACTGGAAGCTCATGGTCGATGCGTTCCTCGAGGTGTACCACGTGCGCACGGTGCATCCCGACAACGCCGCTCTCCTCTACAACGACCAGTCCGCCACGGTCGCGATGCTCCCGAACGGCCACAGCCGCCTGACCGTCGAGAAGCACGACACCTTCCGAGACTTCCCGATGGTCTCGGACGAGCACGACAACCCGGCGGTGCCGTTGCTGTGGCGCCAGACATCGACCTCGTTCGGCATCTTCCCCAACCTGGTGGTTCCCATGGACACCGGGGCGTTCACGTTCTTGTGCATGTGGCCCACCGGTCCGGCCAGCACCGAGCTCGAGCTGCGTTGGTACGCACCTGCATGGGCCGGCGACCACGTCCCCCAGGAGCACCTCGATCGCATGGCGCTCTTCGAGACCGTGATGGCCCAGGACACAGCCAACATGAAACCGATCCAGGCGTCGATCGCCTCACCCGGCGCCCGCCCGTTCGAGCTCGGGTGGCATGAACGGCTCATCCACCACTTCGAACGGTTCGTCGATCTGACCATCGGCGCCGACGACCTTCCCCCCGCCACCGCCGTCTCGGATGCGCTCGACGACTTCATCGAGCCGGCGTGAACGCGAACCCGATCTGGAAGGCGACGGGTCCTCACCTGCAGAGACCTGGCCGATCGACTCGGCCGCTGGCCACGCTCATGCTCACGCTCACCATCGGCGTGGGTGTGGCGGGTTGTTCGTCGACGACCGATGCCTCAGCACCGGACACATCACGACCCGCCGACTCGATCGCCGCGACCAGCCTGCCGGCCGGGGCCGAGGACCTCGTCGGGCGTTACGCGCACTTCGACGTGGTGGCCTACGCCGACGAGGCGATGAGTGTCGGGATCATCAGCACCGGGTTCGCCGATCTGGACCTGCGCGACGGTCAGCTCTGGAACGTCCAGCGGTTCTGTCACGCCGATGTGGTCAGCGGCCAGGACCTGGAGATCACGATCTCCGATGCCGCCACGGCCGCGATCGTTCCGGTCGACACACCCGTCGAGGTCACCGAGGTCGACGGGCGGCTACGAGTTGTGCGGCCCGCCACGCCCACGGCCATCGGGATCGCGATCGAAGACCCTGCCAACGAGGCGTTGCCGACCGACCCGAACGATCCCCGCATCATCGACGCCGACGGCGATGGCAACCCCGGGGTCACTTCGAGGCTCAAGGTCAGCGACGAGTTGCAGGGCGAGATCTACCTGGCCCGACGTGAGATCTTCGCCTACGACCTCATCCAGGAGACCCCTGACCGCCTCGTCGGGTCGATCACCGACGAGTCCGAGCAGTTGATCCTCGGGGCCAGCGATCCGGTGTTCATGGCACCTGGGCAATGGCAGCAGATCGACGATCCCGAGCGGAACCCCGTGATCTGGGTGAGGGTCGACGCCGACTGGGACTGCGCCCGCCTCGCCGCCGAGCGCGACCGCATCTTCCCACCGAACCCGGAGGTCGACTGGTGACGGCAGGTCCCAGGGTCTCGCCCCCGGACCGGGTGTTGCTGCGGCGCGACGCAATCATCGACGCAGCGCGCGACCTGATCGTCGATCGCGGCGTCGAGGCCTTGACCCTTCGGGCGCTTGCTCAGTCGGTCGGCGTGACTGCACCTGCGCTCTACGCCCATGTTCGCGACAAGGACGACATTCTTCGCGCTGTCGTCGACGTCGAGCTCGACCGGCTCGCCGACCGCTTCGAGACGGTCGCCGATGCCGACCCGATCGAGCGGATCCGCGCCCACGGCCGGGCCTACGTCGAATACGCACGAGACAATCCCGAGCTGTTCCGGGTGATGCTGCTCGTCCCACCGGCCGGGCCTCCCGGGAGCGTGCAGCTTCCCGCGGCGACCAGGGCGTTCGGCATCGCCACCGCTGCGGTCGACGAGGCCATTGCCTCTCGCGCCATCGAGGCGGATGACCCGCTCCTGGTCGCACTGACGCTGTGGGGCGGCGCCCACGGGGTGGCCACAGTGCTGCAGCTCGGATTCGATCTACCCACCGAGCTGGAAGACGCCATGATCAGCGAGATCACCGATCGCATCCTCGCCGGGTACCGGCGCTGACAGGGGGAACCCATGAGTGCAACAGTCGGGTTGACCGGCCAGGTCACCAACGAAGAGCACCAGCCAGACCTCGAGGGCAACCTGTTCCCCGTCGGCGACGAGGTGGACATCACGGCCTTGGAGATCCTCGGCGAGCTCCCTGACGGGCTGCATGGCACCTTCGTCCGCAACGGCCCGAACCCGCTCTTCGAGCCGCTCGGCCGCTACCACATGTTCGACGGCGACGGCATGCTGCACGGCATCACGATCGGCGGGGGCGAGGCCTCCTACCGCAATCGGTGGATCCGGACGCGAGGGCTGTCTGCGGAGATCGACCGGGGGCGCGCGCTCTACCCGGGGTTGAGCGACGTGATGGCGTTCCCCGACCCTGCGCTGGTCGGCGACGCCGGGCCTGTGAAGAACCCGGCCAACACCCACATCATCCGCCACGCCGGTAGGTACCTGGCCCTCTGGGAGGGCGGGTTGCCCACGGAGGTCACGGCGTCGCTCGACACCGTAGGTGAGTACGACTTCGGCGGGACCCTGCGGGGAGCGATGACCGCCCACCCCCGACTCGACCCTCGAACCGGCGAGATGTTCTTCTTCGGTTACTCGGTGTTCGAGCCGCTCATCCGCTACTACGTGGTCGACGCGACCGGAGCGATCGTGCACCGCGCCACGCTCGACCTACCGGCGCCCGTGATGATGCACGACTTCGTCATCACCGAACATCACGCGGTGTTCCTCGACTCGCCGATCGTGCTCGATGTCGCCAACATGGGCGTGGGCCCGATGGCGCAGTGGCGACCCGAGAACGGCACCCGCATCGGTGTCCTCCCTCGCCGCGGCGGCGCGGATGAGGTGCGCTGGTTCGAGATCGATCCCGGTCATGTGCAGCACTTCTGGAACGGCTGGGCCGACGGCGACCGCATCGAGTTCTCCGGGACCCGCTTCGACCACCCCGACTTCGGGATCGACGCATCGGCTGCGCTGGACGAGTCGACCGCGGACAACACACCGCCCTACCCGGCGCGGTTCTGGGTCGACCTGGCCACCGATCGGGCCGGCTGGGAGCAGACCGACGACCTCGGTGGTGACTTCGCTCGGTTCAACGACGACTTCAACGGCGTCCGTTCGCGGTTCCACTACATGTCTGCGGTGCTGGCCACCGAGCGACGGCTGGGAGACTTCGACGCCATCGTGCGATACGACGATGCGACGGGCGCTCGTCAGGTGTGGGACGCGGGACCGACCGCCCACGTCGGTGAGAGCGTCTTCGCCCCCGATCCGGCGGGACGGGCCGAGGACGACGGTTGGCTGCTCAACGCCGTCTACGACGCGGCGAGCGACCGCACCGATCTCTGTGTGCTCGATGCCCGAGACGTGGCCGCCGGTCCGATCGCCAGGGTGCACCTGACCCGGCGCATCCCGTTCGGGTTCCACGCCAACTGGTTCGCGGCCGACTGAACCTCCGGCGCGCGCTCAGATCGTGCGCCCGGCACCTTCCCAGTAAGGATCGCGGAGCTCCCGTTTGAGCAGCTTGCCGGTGGGTGTGCGGGGTAGCCGAGCGCTGAACTCGACGGTCCGCGGGGCTTTGTACCCGGCGAGGTGTTGGCGGACATGGTCGATGAGCTCGCGCTCGAGGTCGTCGCCGGGTTCGGTGCCCGGCGCCAGTTCGACGGCGGCTTTGACCTGCTCGCCGAACTCGTCATCGGGCACTCCGAAAACGGCGGCGTCGGCCACGGCCGGGTGCGTGAGGAGCACGCCCTCGATCTCTGCGGGGTAGATGTTGACACCGCCGCTGATGATCATGTCGATCTTGCGATCGGACAGGAAGACGAAGCCGTCGTCGTCCATGTAGCCGATGTCTCCGAGCGTGCCGTAGCCGTCGCTCGAGTGGGCTGCGGCGGTCTTGTCGGGCGCGTTGTGGTACTCGAAGTCATTGCCCATCAGGCTTTTGAAGTAGATCTGGCCTGACGTGTTCGGGGGACACGGACGTCCGTCGTCGTCCACGATTCGCAGGTCGACGGTGCTGAGCGGCCTGCCGATCGAACCGGGGCGATCGAGCCACTCGTGGCCGGAGATCTGGGTGAGGAACCCACCCTCGGTGCCGCCGTAGTACTCGGCGACCTTCGCACCCCACCAGCCGAGCATCGACTGTTTCACCGCTGGTGGGCAGGGTGCGCCCCCGTGGTAGGCGACGACGAGCGATGAGCCGTCGAAGGCCACGCGGTCAGACTCGGGGAGCTTCAACATGCGGAGGAACTGGGTCGGGACGAGGTGCACGTTGGTGACCGAGTAGCGATCGATGAGCTCGAGGGTCTCGGCCGCGTCGAACTGGTGGCGCATCACCACCGTCGATCGGCGGCCGAGCAGCGGGAACATGGCGAACACCCACTGGGCCGAGTGATACATGGGTCCTGCGAGCAGGGTCACCCCGTCTTCCGGGAGACCGAGCACGTCGGAGAACCCAGAAGCGATCAACTCGAGCATCGCCACGTCGGCGCCCACGGCGGTGAGCGCTGATCGCACGCCTTTGGGGAAGCCGGTGGTGCCCGACGTGTAGAACATGGGCCCGCCCATGGCTTGGTCCGATGGCTCGGTCGTCGATCCCGATGCCAGCACCAGCTCGTACGTCTCGAAGTCAGTGCCCGCGATCGGTGGCCCGTCGCTGCGCCCGTCGAGCTCACCGATGACGACGCGCACAGGACAGGCATCGCCGAGCCGGCTGGCGGCGGCCCGGCCGACGTCGATGAACCGGTCGTCGATGACGAGCGCGTCGGCGCCCGCGTCCTCGATGACATAGACGAGTTCGTCATCGACCCAGTGCCAGTTGACCGGCACGAGGATCCAAGCTGCGTGGGCTGCGGCCGCCGTCACCTCGAAGGCCTCGCGCCGGTTGCCACTCATCAGCGCGACGGTCGAGCCGGATCCGAGGCCGCGTGCGCGCAGGGCGTGGATGAGGCGGTTGACCCGTTCGTCGAACTCGGCCCAGCTCGTCGTGCCACGCTCGTCGATCAGCGCCGGTTCGTCGCCCTTGCGCTCGGCGATACGACCGAGGAGCTGGGTCATTGCCCCGGACTGACGAGCGTGTCGCACTCTTCGGCTACGGCATGGATAGCGCCGTGCAGCTCCGCAGGGACCGACGCCATGAGCTCGTCGTTCAACTCGTCGGAGAACCGGAGGCGCTCCGCGTCGACCAGGTCGTCGTATGCGGGCATCCACGCCGAGTGCAACACCATCGGAACGCACTCTCGGTTCGTACCTTTCAGGACCGCGATCGGGCCGTTGCCGACGGCGGCCGCGTCGAAGAGCTCGACGCGGAACCCGTCGTCGGAGAGCACGGGCTGGATGACGTAGCCATCGTGGCCGCCTGGTTCGCCACCCGCGTATGCGCTCTGCGTGGCGTCGGTGCCGGCCGACCGTGGCGCGAAGGTGGGCGAGGTGATGTGGTCGCCCAGGTCGGGGTAGTCCCACTTCGCCTTCAGCTCCATCGAGCCGCGCTCGAACGTGGCCAGCGCACCAGGTGTGGGCTCGCGGAGCTGGTCGAGGTCGATGCGGTCGGCGTAGAGCCGTGCCGCCCGCTGGGAGATGTTGCCCGGGCGACACCCCTGATAGGTCACGTGGTGCAACGTGGGGGTGCTCATGCCCTCGACCGACCAGTCCATGGCCGACAGCTGCAGGTTGAACGTCCAGTCGTCGCGATAGAGGCCGCGCTCGATGACCTTGCCCGACTCAGGGTCGAACAGCACTTCGACGATGGTCTCGGGGGCCATGGCCATGTTGTAGAGACCGACCGCCGCAGGGTCGACGGGGTTGCCGTTCACGTCGAGATCGTCGGGCTTGAGGTAGAGCGCGAGGTCCATCAGGTCCATGCCCTCCCACACGACCGAGATGCCGTCGGTGTCGTCCCATCGGGCATAGAAGTGCCCGGTCGGCGGCGTCATCGTGAGCGCGATCGGCGTGACGGGCGTGCCGGTGGGAAGGCCCTCGAGCTGGTCCTTGCGGATCAGCCACACCGGCACCTCGTCGTCGATGGTGAGCTCGCGTTCGCCGGTGAGCATCTCTGCGGGGTCGGGCTTGAAGTTGCCGGAGTCGGCCAGGATCACCCAGTCGCGGGTCTGGCTCACGGTGTGGGTCGATCCGCCGAACACGACGCCATCGAGGGGCCAGTACCGCACCTGCGTTCCGTCCGAGCGGTCGTAGCGCACGACTGCGGGCCGCATGCCGAAGCTCGGCTCCATCACGAAGTCGAGCTTGGCGCTCCATAGGCAGTCGCGATCGGGATCGACGACCGGATGCGCCGACGACAGCAGGAACGGCAGGACCCCGGGCATGTCGAGTGAGTTGCCGCCCCAGCTGTCGCGGTGACCGACCTCAGCCACGAACTCGAGCGTCCCTGGATGGAGCTCGACGGGTCGTCCGGCGTCCCAGGTGGTGAACAGCCTGCCGCCCCACGGGAGGGGGGCCGTGTTCGACGCGTTCGCGGCGCCGAACGCCGATTGGTACCCGGTGGCACTGGTGGCGAACTGCTCCGGATGGCGGTCCCACAGGCGCTTTCCGGGCGATTGGATCGATCGGGACTGCCAGGCGAAGCGCCCGGGGGCCGCGCCCCGCACGCCCGGTTCGAGCGCCAGGCGACAGATCGCGCCCCAGTCGAAGATCGCGTACTCCATGGGGGTGCAGTGCTGCGGGCTCGAGAACACCATGTCGCCGCTGATGTCGTCGGGCCAGCTGCCCTCGACGACCTCGAGCTCGAAATCGGCGTGCGCGGCGGTGGTCAGACTGTGCGGCGTCAACCGGTGCTCCTTCGTCACGGCTCGGATCGAGCCGGTGGTTAACAGTGTTCACCACCCTAGCCCACGGCCAGGCGGCGAGCGTTCGGAGCCCTAGGCGCAGCAATCAGAGCAGCGCGCGCGACGCGCCGCCGTCGACGGGGATGCTGGCTCCCGTGACGAAGCGCGCGTGGCGGCTGCACAGGAACGCCACCACCGCGCCGAAATCGGCGGGGTCCCCCAGCGTCCCCATCGGGACGTCAGCGAGGAGGGCGTCGAGATCAGAGCCGTGGAGCGACCGGAGTCGATCGGTGGCGTGCACTCCGGGCTGCACGGAGTTGACGGTCACCCCGTCGGGCGCGACCTCGGTGGCCAGCACCTTCAGGAACCCGGTGACCCCCGCCCGGGCCGTGCTGGACGCCATGAGCGAGCCGATCGGTTGGCGCGCGCCGATCGAGGTGATGGCCACGACTCGGCCCCATCCCTCCCGCTGCATGGCGGGCACGGTTGCCCGGCACATGGCGACGGTCGAGAGGAGGTTGAGGTTCAGCGCTGCCTCGTAGTCCGCGAGGCTGGTGCTGGCGAACGTGCCCGGCGGCGGACCGCCCGCGTTGGGCACCAGGATGTCGATGCCGCCCAGCTCGTCGGACGCGGCCTCGACGAAGGCCTCGGACCCCGCGGGGGTCGAGAGGTCGCTGCGGACGGCGACCACGTCGGCGCCCTCCGCCCTGCAGGCGCTCGGTCGCCGTGTCGAGGCGGTCTGGGTCGCGTCCGGTGATGGCGACTCGAACCCCCTCGCGGGCCAGGGCCCGCGCCGCCTCGAAGCCGAGGCCGGCCGACGATCCTGCGACCGCCGCTCGGCGCCCGTGTATCCCGAGATCCATGGGGCAACCGTAGCTGAACGCTGTTCACCCCGACCGGGCTGGCGGTAGCCTGCCGCCGTGATCCGCCACGTCGTCCTGTTCCGCTGGCGCCCCGACGCGTCGATCGCTGACCAGGAGACGGTGGCCGCGGCCATCGGTGAGCTGCCCTCGGTGATCCCCACCATCCGCGCCTACCGCTTCGGTACCGACGCAGGAGTGAACGACGGCAACTTCGACTTCGCGGTGGTGGCGGACTTCGACGATGTCGAGGGGTATCTCGCCTATCGGGATCATCCGCAGCATCGAGCGGTCATCGCCGAACGCATCGCCCCGATCGTGGCCGAGCGGGTCGGCGTGCAGTTCTCCTGCGAAGGGTGAACCGGGCGCTCAGGGTGAACCGGGCGCGTCGAGGCGCAGCAACCGGCGGGCATTCGCATCCATCGTCGAGGCCAGGCCGGCGTCTCCCCAGCTCGGGTCGAGCGACTGGTCCCAGCCGGCAAGGTTGGACCCGGCCACCAGCCGGTCGGGCCCGAACGCAGCGACCAGCGCAGCGAGCGCGCGCCGGCCACCGACATGGGCATCCCACCAGAGTCGGCCGAGGCGCTGGGCCACAGCCCCTGGCTCGGCGAGCGCTGGCTCGCTCCACGGGCGAGTGCGAGCGGCGTGCTCCATGCGCTCGGCCAGCCAGGAGGCCGCCCCGCCCCCATGGCTGAGGCACACGTCCAGCTCGGGATGGCGGTCGAGCACGCCCCCGAGGACCAGCGACGACACCGCCAGCGTCTCCTCGTAGAGGAAGCCGATCCACAGGTCACCGTCGAAGCGGGCCAGGCGGTCGTCGCGGCGTGGTCGGTCGATGCCGTCGGGCGCGGGGTGCAGGAACACCGGGACGTCGAGCGCCACGCACGTGTCCCACACCTCGTCATAGCTCGGATCGTCGAGTGGGCGACCGAGGTCGGTGCCGAGGTAGGGCGCGAGCAGGCCCAGCTCGCCCACCGCCCGTCGGAGCTCGGCACACGCGAGGGCAGGGTCCTGCATCGGGAGCTGGGCGAAGCCACGGAGGCGGTCCGGTGCACGAGCGACGAGCGCCGCCAGCTCGTCGTTGTGGCGTCGGCAGAAGCGGTCGGCCCACTCGGCCTCGGCGTGCGAGAAGTAGGTCAGCGGGTTCGGCGAGAGCACCTGCAGGTCGATGCCGGCGGCATTCATGGCGTCGATCCGGCGCGCGAGGTCGGTGAAGGGGGTGTCGCGGTAGCGCACCCCGACGAGCGTGTAGCTGCCGACCCGGAAGCAGGGTGGCCGACCGGCGGCCTCGTCGCCGTCGTCCATCTCGGGTCCGAGCGGCCCGGCTGCACCCATGACGGCGTCGAGCACGACGTGGGCGTGGAGGTCGATCATGCCGGTCCCGATCGGGGCGGCGCGTGGCCGTCCGCGCATTGCCGTCGGCTCACCGTCGAGCCCCATTAGTTGGGGAACACCACCGGGTAGCGCCGCCAGTAGCCGCGCTCGGACGTCGGGTCGAGCTCAGCCGGGTGCTCGGGATCCCGGCACCCGCCCGCCGCCAGCACGGCCTGGATCGCGACCGGGACGAGCCCGTAGAGCTGATCGTCGCAGGCCGCCCCTCCGACCGTGTCGGTGCCGGCGGCCAACTCTTGGCCGATGCACGCGTGCATGCCCATGCCAAAGCTGAGACCCCATGGCGCGACACCGTCCGGTACTTCTCGGTGGGGGTCGAAGCACTCGGCCCGTGCTCCGAACACCTCGGGGTCGCGATTGGCCGCCATGAGGTCGATGACCACCTTGTCGCCGGCCGCGATCCGGTGACCGCTCTTCAGCTCGACCTCGTCGAGCGCCCAGCGCATCGCGACCGGGCTCGACGGCTGGAGGCGAATCGTCTCGTGGACGCAGCGCTGGATGAACGCCAGGTCGTGGCGGGCCCGCTCGGCGTCGACCGGAGCGGACGTCGCCATATCGAAGATGCTGTGGAGGGTTCGCACGAACGCGGTCGCCGACGTGTGGGCACCGGCGAGCAGGTAGAAGCACGTCTCCCGCAGGACCACGTCGTGGCTGAGCTCGAGATCGTCCTGGTTGCGGAGCAGCACGGTGAGCACGTCCTGGGGCAAGGCGTCCTCGCTGATCTCGCCGGCGTCGAACCGGGCGATCTCCGCCTGGCGGCGGGCGATCGACGGTCGGAGGAACTGGGCGTCGAAGTCGTCGAGGGCGGCCGACACCTCGGCCCGCTTGGCGTCGCGATCGCCGGAGTAGTGCGCCAGGGTGGCTCCCTCGATGAAGAGCATGAGGTAGGAGTAGAGGTGAAAGGTCTCCTCTGCTGAACCGGAGGGCCGGTCGACGCCGGCGGTGAACGCGGCGAGGTTCATCATCATCTGGTGACTGAGGCTGACGAGTTCGGCGCGACCGTCTGCGGCATAGGGCGCGACCGTGGCGGCGACGATCGGGGGAAAGAGCTCGCGCTCGTAGCGCTCATGCGTGGGCCGGAGGAACAGGCGATTCTCCAGGCGTCGACGCGAGCGATGCTCGTCGGCGTGCAGGTTCACGAGGACATCGGCCATCACGACGTCGCCGTCGTCGTAGAGCGCTTGGCGCAACTGCTTCCGGCGCAAGGCGTCGCGAGCGTCGGCGTAGCTGGTGAGGGTCAGCACGCGCGGGTCGGTCATCGGGTCTTGCCCTTCGGTGGATGAGTTCACGATCGATCTGCCCCCCGGCACCGGAGCCACGTCGCTGCTCGCCGGAGGATGGTCCGGTGGGTCGGGTGCTCGATCGACTCGAGCCCGTGACCCAACAGGTCAGTGACGACCCGCCCGTCGCCGATGTGACGGGCCCAGAGGAGTGGACGCTCGCTGCCGGGGTCGTCGCTCGTCAACAGCGCGACGATCTCCGGTCCCGTGTCGAGGTCCTGGTAGATCTCGTCGAGCACCACGAAGTCGTCGAGGCCCTCGGTGAGCGCATGATGTCGGCCTGCGCCGGTGACCCTGACGTTGGCCTGGCTCGGCGGACGATGAGACGACGTCTCCCAGTTCCACGACGCCCCGCACAGCGCCCGCCACGTCGGTTCGGCGTCGAAGCAGATGACGGCTGTGTGCAGCGCGAGAAGCCCGCCTCCAGCGGCGACGAAACGCCCGATCAGGGCCGCGTCGTCGGACTCGAGTGTGAAGGCGTGGTCCTGGCGGAGATGCGCATAGCGGTCGGCGCCCATGCGCCAGTGGAGGGCGTTCACGGTGAGCAGGTCGAACGCCTCGGCCTCACCCACCTCAACGGCCCGGAGATGTGCGAACGCCGCTTCGGGCTCGTCGACGATGGTGGTGGCCACGCCGCTCTCGTCGAACAGGCCGGCAAGCGACTGCGAGGTGGCGGCGAAGTCGTGGGCAGGACCGCCGGAGAGCAGGAGATGGCGCATCACCGCGCTCCCATCGTCCCAGCATCTCCCGGCCCGACGCGGTCGACTCCTCGGGGGCGCGGCAGCGTGTTGATGACCGACATGGTGACGCCGCCGTCGACGAGCAGCTCAGTCCCGTTCACGTAGTCGGCTGCGTCGGAGAGGAGGAAGAGCACGACCGCGGCCACGTCGGCAGCAGTGCCGAGGCGACCGAGCGGGACGCGCTCGCTGCGCCGTAGGGCGATGTCCGGGTCGGCATAGATGGGCTCTGACATGCCGGCATCGATCAGGCCGGGTGCCACGGCGTTGCATCGGATCCCGAGGGGGCCCCACTCGAGCGCCATCTGCTGGGTGAGCCGCGCGATCCCAGCCTTGGTCGCTGCGTAGGCGCCCGCGTTCGGCCCCGGTGCCACCCCGTTCATCGACGTGACCGTGACCATGGAGCACCGCCGCTGCGCAGCGACCACTCGGCGAGCGACTGCCCGGGCCGTGAGGAAGGTCCCGGTCAGGTTCACGTCGACGACGGCTCGCCAGTCGTCGGGCGACATGTCGAGCAGCGGCCCGAATCGCACAATGCCCGCGTTGCAGACCACCGCATCGGGAGCCGCCACTCCCGTCACCTGTGCGAACCGGTCGAGTGAGGCCTCGACTGCCCCTTCCTCGGTGGTGTCCGCCCACAACCCGACGGCGAGTGAGCCGAGCGAGTCGGCCGTGCGTGCCGCCGCCACCTCGTCGCGATCGAGCACGCCGACCGTCCAACCGGCCTCGACGGCGGCACCGGCGATGGCCGCACCGAGGCCCTTGCCGGCCCCCGTGACGACGACACTCCGCGTGCTCATCGACCGGCCTGCCAGGTCCGGTCGAACGCGCCGAGGGAACGATCTGGCGTCGGGCGTCATGGATTGACGAGGTCCCACGTGAGCAACTGGGTGGCCCACATCCCGACCTTCTCCCCAGGAAGGGGCTCGCGCTCGGGCCACGGGCGCTCGAGGTCGACCGGTCGGCCGCGCGAGAAGACGTGCCGCAGTCGACGACGGTCGCCGAGGACGGCGATGTCGACGGTCGGATCACCGTCGACCACCAAGATGTCCGCGGCGGCGCCTGGGGCGATCACGCCGATCGAGTCGACCGGCCGGCGCAGCGCGATGGCGCCGTTGCGCGTGGCACACGAGATCGCCTCGAGCGGATCGAGGCCCATGGCGTCGACCAGCACCTCCATCTCCCGGGCGTGCCAGTGCCCGTACGGCGTGAGTGCAAACCCGCTCTCGGAGCCGCAAAGGATGCGAACCCCCGCGTCGTGCGCTTTGCGCAACATCGAAGCGGTCGCCTCGATCTCACCCCGGAACACGTCGACCTGGGTGCTCATCGCACCGACCTTGCTGCCGTGATCGGCGAGGTTGGCGAGGAAGGTGAAGGTGGGCGCCACTGCGGCACCGGCATCGACGACGGCCTCGACCGCGGACTCGTCGAGGTACGACGCGTGGAGGATCAGATCGACGCCGGCCTGCGCGGCCAGCCGCGTCGACTCCGCGCTGCGGCAATGGGCGATCGTGGGCGTGTCGAGCGAGTGGGCGGTCTCGGTGACGGCCCTGAGTTCGTCGAGCGACCAGACGGTGATCTCGCGGCCCTTGTTCGGCAGTGAGCCGGTCACGTGAATCTTGATCCAGTCGGCCCCTGCCTTGACCTGCTGGCGAGTGGTGCGCACCATCTCGTCCCGGTCGCGCACGACATGCGCGTAGCCGATCTGGCCGGCATCGGGGATGAGTCGTCCGGCCGTGCCACCAGCCGCGGTGAGCAGCGCATTGAGGCCCGACGCCATGCGCGGCCCCTCGACCAGCCCTGCCTCGATGCCGTCGCGCAGGGCGGGCCCGAGGTCGTAGATGCAGTCGGCATCGAGGAAGCCGGTGACACCGGCGCGCAGTAGCTTGCCCACGTTGAAGGCGGCGACGAGCATCGCGGTCGACTGCGGGCGGTGGAAGAACAGCTCGTCGTTGCTGGCAGGCTCGCCGAAGGTGACGTGGCAGTGCGCGTCGATCAGACCGGGCATCACGGTCAGGCCTCGGACGTCGATGGTCGTTACGTCAGGCGGTGCCATCGCGGCGGCGTCCGCGCCCACCGCGATGATCCTGTCGACCTCGAAGAGCACATCGGCTTGCGCACGGAGCGCGACGCCGGAGCCGTCGATGACGGACCCTCCTTCGAGCAGCACCAGATCCGCTGCAGCCATCGGCCTCTCTCAGTCGTCGCTGGACCCCACCAGGCGGCGGCCGAGGTCCGGTGAACAACGTTAACCGACGGGGCGCCCAGTGGCCTTCGGGCCGGCCTTGCGAGTTGGTGGTCGCAGCTTGCCGAGTGTGGTGAGCAGCTCGCCGACGGTGTGGTCGTGCTCGAGCGGGTGGCGGAGCGGGGCATCCGGGTTGACCTGGTAGCGGTTGCGTCGGCCTTCTCGTGTCCTGGTGACATAGCCCTCTGCCACCAGGTCGGCCACGATCGCCTGCGCCGCCCTCTCGGTGATGCCCACCCGTTCGGCGATGTCCCGACCGCGGACGTCGGGCTCCGCTGCGATGCAGACGAGGACGTGACCGTGGTTGGTGAGAAAGGTCCACCCCGGTCTGTGCTCGTCAACCATCGCGAACCCTCCCAGCCAGGCGGCGTCGCCGGGTCGTTCTCAGGCTAGCCCTCGCGCCGATCTCAGAGGCACGAATCGGAACTACCATAAAGCAATACATGAGTCTTGACTTATGAATCAGAATTCGTAGTATCTGGGTCATGTCCATCCTGGTGCTGGCCATGATCATCGCTCCCACGGTCGCCCTCTTCGGCGAGCTCGGCTTCGCTCGCTGGCGTCCTCGGCACCGGTCCGGCACCGCAGCCGCGCTCGGTGCGGGCCTCGCCCTGGCTGCGGCGGCGGCGACGGCCGTCGCCGTGGCCGCCAACGGGCCCCTGTCGCTCGGGCCGACGGACGCCCCGTGGTTGGTGGCCGACGGGCTCACGGTCGTCATCGCCCTGACCGTGTCGGCCATCGGCATCACCGTGTTGACCTACGCCCGGCGCAGCCTCGACCCGGGCGCCGAGGCGGTGCGCGTGGCCGCAGGAGGCAGCGCGGTGTTGGCGGCGACCCTCACCGCGTCCGCCGCCGGTCGTCTCAGCGTGTTCGTCGTCGGCTGGGTGGCGACCACGGTCGCCCTGCTCGTGCTGCTCGACCGGGCGGGCGTTGCCGGTCGGCGGGCCGCAGCCCGCCGAGCAGCGGCGTCGCTGGGTCTGGGCGACCTCGGCCTGGTCATCGCCGCTGTGCTGGTGGCCGCAGTGGCCGGTGATCCGGCCCTCGATCGTCTCGGCGAGATCGTCCCGACGCTGGCCGAGCGGTCGTTGGCGGTCGGCAGTCTGGCGGTGAGCGCCCTCGACGTGGTCGCCGTCCTGATGGTGGTGGCCGCGCTCGCCCGTGCCTCACAGATGCCGCTCCCGATGTGGTTGCCCGGCACGCTCGCCGCGCCCACGCCGACCTCTGCGCTCCTGCACGCCGGAGTGGTGAACGCCGGCGCGATCCTGCTGCTGCGCTCTCTCGACCTGGTGGCCGCCGCGCCCGCTGCGATGTGGTTGCTGGCCATCGCCTCGCTGGTCACGATCGCCGCATCGCTCGCCTCCCTGCGCGCCCGCCGCGACGTGAAGGGCGCGCTCGCAGTGTCGACCTCGGCCCAGATGGGATTCATGCTCCTTGCGATCGCGGTGGGGGCACCGCTGGCCGCGCTCACCCACCTCGTCGGCCACGCGCTCTACAAATCGGCCCGATTCCTGGGCGCGGGCGACACGATCGGCGCGGCGGTGCGCCGTCGGTCGTACGCGGCATCAGTCGCCGGGTGGCCGCAGGGCGTACGGGCGGCGAGCTCCGTCGTGATCGGTCTCGCGGCGGGCGGCCTCGCGGTGCTGGTGTTCCACGGGGCCGAGGCCTGGATGGTGGGCGGTGCCTTGGCCGCCACCGCCGGCACCGCCGGATGGGCCTGGCTCGGTCGAGTGCCGGTGAGCGTGGGCTCGCTCGCCGGTGGCCTCGCCTCGATCGGAGCGTTGGCCGTCGGCTACCTCGCCATCGCCAGCGTGATCGAGTCGGCTGCAGCTGGGGCCGTGCCCGAGGTCCCGGTGGGCGGGGCGGCGGCGCCGGTCGCGCTGGCGGTGCTGGTCGCGATCGTCGTCAGCCTGTGGGTCGGCGGCCGGCACCCCACGGTCGCCCCCCGGCTGGCGGCGGTCGCCTCGTCGATCGGCCGGCTGCCCGCTGGGTCGACGACCCGATCCGTGCCAACCGGCCCGCTCGCGGCGATGCGAGTCGAACTCCAGAGGAGCACGCCATGACCACCGTCACCGCCGCATCACCCGGCACCCTCGCCAGCGAGCAGGGCGAGCAGGTGTCGACCGGACGCCTGGCTCAGCGGGGACGCCTGCGGGCCGACGTGGCGGAGGCCGCCAGGATCGTCGCGCCGCTGTGGCCCATCGAGCGGTTCATCGCGGTCAACCCGATGCAGGGCCTCACGTCGGCGCACTTCGATGATGCCCGCAACGAAGCGACTCGGTGGCTGGGTGTCACGACCCTGCCCGGGCCCGACGTGGCCCGCCGGGCCATCGCCGATGGCCAGCTGACGGAGGTCGATCTGGTCGCGGCCCTCGCGGAGGTTGCGCCGTGGCTGCGCGATGAGCCAGACGTCGACCCGACGGGCGCGCCGGTGTCGGCGCTCGACATCGCCCTGGCTGACCTGCTCGAGGGCATCGGCCCGGAGGTCGGCCCGATCGGTCCTCGCACCGCGCTCGAGCGAGTCGACGCACGCGAGGGCACCGCGCTGGCGCCGGCGCTCGACGCCGAGGTGGCCCGATGGTGCGCGCTGCTGCTCGGACCACGCACGGCACGCGGGTCGCTGTGGCAAGCGTGGACCGCCCTGGCGCCCCATGATCGACGGCTCCGCCGACTGGTCGGTCGGTCGCATCAGGGGCGGTTCGACGCGCTGCCCGCGCGAGCCGACGACGCAGTCGATGACGCCCTCGCAGCCCTCGGCGTCGCGTCGCATCGACGGGTCGACGAGCTGCGCGGTCAGCTCGCCCGTCTTCCCGGTTGGGCCGGGTACGCCCGCTGGTGCGACGAGTGGGCGCCCGTCGACGATCCCGCACCCAGGCTGTCGCTCGTCGAGCTGCTCGCCGTGCGGCTCACCGCAGACGCTCTGGCCGTCGAGGCTCTCGGTGGGCCGATGCCACATCACGACCTCGTGGTCGCACCCGACTCGGCGGCCGCCGTCGCGTGAGCGGGTCGAGCAGGCGTTGCGTGCCGCAGGTGTCGACGGCGTCGATCCTCGACAGTGGACGTTCGCCGCCGACGTGCTCACGACGTGCACCGAGGAGATCGTGGGCCGGGCCGTGCTGATCGCTCTCGAGACGACCCACCGGCGCCAGATCCTCCGTCGGCTCTCGAGCGCGCCGGAGGGCATCGCGCAACCGCCGCAGGCTCAGGTCGTGTGCTGCATCGATGTCCGGTCCGAGGGCCTGCGCCGCCGGATCGAGGCGGTCGGTCCCTACGACACCATCGGGTTCGCCGGCTTCTTCGCCACCGCCATGAACTACCGAGCACTCGGCTCGGCCGCCGCCGTCCCATTGGCGCCCGCGCTGGTGACCCCGGAGATCGAGGTGCGGGAAGTCCCCGACGGCGATGTGGCGCCGGCCTCGGTGGCCGATCGACGCCAGCGGCGGGCCCGTGCGGCAGCCACGGTCGAAGACGCCGGTCACACCGGTATGGCGATGTTCGCTCTCGCAGAGGCGGCCGGGTGGGTGCTCGGTCCGCGAGCGTTGCTCGCCACGCTGGCCCCCGGGCGGCGGCCGCGTGGCGCGTCGTCGGTGGCCGGTCGCGTCGAACCCGACGCCGACAAGCTCGACGGTGGCGCCGGCCTCTCCCTCGAGGAGCGAGCACTCGTGGCCGAGTCCGCACTGCGCACGATGGGGTTGACCGACGGCTTCGCGCCACTCGTCGTGCTCTGCGGTCACGGATCCACGACGACGGCCAACGCCCACGCCGCTGCGCTCGACTGTGGCGCCTGTGGCGGCAATCGGGGAGGGGCGAACGCCCGGGCTGCGGCCGCCATCCTGAACGACGCGGCCGTGCGCGCCACGTTGGCCGATCGGGGCATCGAGATCCCCCACGAGACGTGGTTCGTCGCCGCGGAGCACGACACCACCACCGACGAGGTCAAGTTGCTCGAAGCGTCGCGCGTGCCGACCGAGCACGACGCCGCGATGCGTCGGCTGGCGTGTGACCTGGCTGCGGTCGGTCGGAACAACGCCCGGGCGCGGCTGGCCGATCTCCCCGGCGGGCGGTCAGCGTCGATCCTGGGTCCTGCCCGCGCGGTGCGGGCCCGGTCGGCTGACTGGGCCCAGACCCGGCCCGAGTGGGGGCTGGCCGGGAACGCCTCGTTCGTGATCGGTCCTCGCGATCTGACGCGAGCGGTCGACCTGGGTGGCCGCACCTTCCTCCACTCCTATGACCCCCTCGCCGATCTCGACGGCACCGTGCTCGAGACGATCCTCACCGCGCCGATGGTCGTGGCCAGCTGGATCAGCCTCGGCTACTACGGCGCCACCGTCGACCCCCGGGTGTGGGGCGCAGGCGACAAGGTGCTGCACAACCCGGTGCCCGGCATCGGTGTGCTCGAAGGCCTCGGTGGTGATCTGCGACCAGGGCTGCCGTGGCAGTCGGTGGCCGACGAGCAGGGAGCGCGCCACCTGCCGGTGCGACTCCTCACGCTGGTCGTCGCCCCGGTCGAGCGAGTCGAGGCGGTCGTTGCTCGCAACCGGGTGCTCACCGAGCTCTTCGACGGTGCGTGGGTGCACCTCGGTGTGCGCGAACCGGGGGCTGATCCCGCGATCGGATGGCGGTTGCGGCGACCCGGTGGCGGCTGGGTCGACGCGGTCGATGCGCCCTTCGACCTCGGAGCGCGACCGTGACCCATCCCTCGCTCACCCCGATGACGAAGCTCGAGGTGGTGGTTCGCGGTGACGACGTGCCGGTCGTGACCGAAGCGCTCGCGGCCTGCGGCGCCACCGGCTACACCGTGCTGTCTGCGGTATCGGGCCTCGGTCACCACGGCGTGCAGCAGGGTCGCCTGCACTTCAACGACCGCGACACGCTGCGCCTTGTCCTCAGCGTGGTGCCCGACGAGCGCGCCGATGCGCTGGTGTCGGCCTTGCGCCGGTTGTTCGACGATCGTCCGGGCGTGCTCTTCGTGACCCCGACCATGGTGACCCGTCCGGAGTACTTCACATGAGCGCCCCGTTGCTGCAACCGAACCGGGCGAGGTCTGGCGCGAGCGCGGTGGTCGGCATCGTCGGTGGTGGTCAGTTGGCCCGCATGACCCATCAGGCGGCCATCGGCCTCGGCGTCGACGTGATCGTGCTCACCCCCGATGCCGACGATGCCGCGGTCGCCGCGGGCGCTCACCACCTGGCCGGTACGCCTGACGACGTCGACGCGCTGATGACCCTCGGTCGGGCGTCCGACGTGGTCACCCTCGACCACGAGCTCGTCGCCCGCACCCACCTCGAAGCGCTGGTCGATGCCGGTCATGCCGTGCGCCCCGGTCCGGCCACGCTGGCGCTGGCTCAGGACAAGGCGTTGGCTCGCCGCCAACTCGCAGCGGCCGGCTTCCCGGTGCCTGCTCACCAGGTGGTCGACGCCGGCGATGCCGACGCCGTCGCTCGCTTCGCTGCGGCGCACGGCTGGCCGATCGTGTGCAAGTGGCCGACCGGGGGATACGACGGTCGGGGAGTGGTGGTGGTCCGCTCACTCGACGACCTTCCGGCGGTGGTGAACGGGCCTGGTGCGCCGACCGAGTGGTTGCTCGAGGAGTGTGTGCCGATCGCCACCGAGCTCGCCGTGCTGGTGGCCCGACGCCCGTCTGGATGGCTTGCCACCTACCCGCTGATCGAGACGACCCAGGTCGATGGCATCTGTCGGCAACTGGTGATGCCGGCGGTCGTCCCACCCAGCCTCGAAGACGAGGCGCGTGATCTCGCTGTTTCGCTCGCGCACGGGATCGACGCCGTCGGGATCCTCGCCGTCGAGTTGTTCGTCGCCGACGACGGGCGGTTGCTGGTGAACGAGGTGGCCACCCGCCCCCACAACAGCGGCCATGCCACGCTCGACGGTGCGGCGACCTCCCAGTTCGAGAACCACCTGCGAGCCGTCCTCGACTGGCCGCTCGGCGACACGTCACTACGCGGCGGCGCCGCGGCGATGGTGAACGTGTTGGGTGGCGCCGAGCCGCTCGACCTCGCGCGCGTGCCCATGGCCCTCGCCGACCCCTCGGTGCATGTCCACCTCTACGGAAAGGCCTGGCGTCCCGGCCGCAAGCTCGGTCACGTCACCGCGGTGGGTGACACCACCGACGACGCGTTGCGCTCGGCGCGAGCGGCGGCCGACGCCCTGGTGGGGTCATGAGCGCGCCCGGTCGAGATGGCCCGCTGGTCGGTGTGGTGATGGGCAGCGAGTCGGACTGGTCGGTGGCCGGTGACGCGATGGCGGCGCTCGCCGAGCTCGGCATCGCCGCCGAGGCACGCGTGCTGTCCGCCCATCGCACCCCCCACGATCTGCTCGGCTACGGCGCGGCCGCCGCCGACCGAGGATTGCGGGTCCTCGTCGGTGCCGCAGGTGGTGCCGCGCATCTGCCCGGCATGCTCGCCGCCGTCACGACTCTCCCGGTCATCGGGCTGCCGGTGCCCCTCACCCGGCTCGACGGGCTCGACTCGCTGCTCTCCATCGTGCAGATGCCCAAAGGTGTTCCCGTCGCCACCGTCGCGATCGGCGCAGGCCGCAACGCCGGTCTGCTGGCCGCCCGCATCGTGGGCTCGGCCGACCCCGAGGTGCGCGCCGCGTTGGCCGACCTCGCCGCAGACATGGTCGACACGACCCACACCATGGACACCCGCATCGTCGACCTCGCCGCCGGCGTGGGCCCCGACCGGCTCGACGCATGATGCTCGACGGCAAGCGACTGCTCATCACCGGCGTGGCGACCACCGGCAGCATCGCTCACGCCACCGCACGCCGGTGCCTCGAGGAGGGCGCGGAGATCGTGTTGACCGCGTTCCCCCGAGACATCGACGTCGTCGTCGATCTCGCGCGAGAGCTCGACCGTTCGATCACGGTGCTGGCGCTCGACCTCACCGATCGAGTGCAGGTCGACGAGGTGACGCGGACCCTCGACGTCGATCGTCGTCGTCTGGACGGAGCGCTGCACGCCGTCGCGTTCGCCCCGAAGGCGGCGCTCGACGGCGCCATGGGCGACGCCGAGCCTGCCGCGGTCGAGTTGGCCTTCCGCACCAGCGCCTGGAGCCTCACCGCGCTGGCGGGCTTGCTCGCTCGTCTGGCGCCGCCGTCGGGTGGGTCGCTGGTCGGTCTCGACTTCGACGCCGACGATCGAGCCTGGCCGACCTACAACTGGATGGGCGTGTGCAAGGCCGCCCTGCGCTCGAGCGCCCGCTACCTGGCTCGCGATCTCGGACCCGCCGGCATCCGGGTCAACCTGGTTGCGGCCGGGCCACTGCGCACGCGTGCGGCGGCGGCCATCCCCGGCTTCGAGTTGCT
Source organism: uncultured Iamiaceae bacterium (assembly GCA_963706425.1). Classification (GTDB taxonomy): domain Bacteria; phylum Actinomycetota; class Acidimicrobiia; order Acidimicrobiales; family Acidimicrobilacustridaceae; genus CAVPMN01. Next base: position 1,135,333 of record CAVPMN010000001.1, on the reverse strand, counting down.
CGAGCGGGCCTGGGCCACGACCTGTCCGCTGGCGTGGGACGTCGACGACGCTGCGCCGGTGGCCGATGTGGTTGCGTTCCTGTTCTCCGACGGCGCTCGGGCGATGACCGCCGAAGTGCTGCATGTCGACGGTGGCTTCCACGCCATGGCCGCGCCCCGGGGGCCCGAGCCTGAGGGGCTCGGCAGCCATGTGTGACCACCGCGTTGCAGGATGGCGGGGTCAGGGAGGCGCCTGACGGGCGCGGGGTCGACTATCGAGTGCCAGCACCGCCGGGAACAGCACGTTGTTCTCTTTGTGGACGTGAAGGTGCGTGTCGGCCTCGAGCTCGGCCAGACCGGTGTAGAGGGCGCGGTAGCTGGCACAACCGTCGGTCGGCACGGCGTAGCCGTCGGTGGTGTCGCGCAACTCGGCGAGCAGCTCGCCGACCTGGTCGTGCTCGGCGAGCATCACGCGGATCGGGTTGGCGAGCGTGCCGCAGTGGAAGTCGGGCGCCGTGACCGAGGCGTCGAGCTCGCGGATCATCGGAAAGAGCACCCGCTCCTCCTTGGCGAGGTGCGGCTCGAGGTCGGCGCGGAGCGCAGCGACCAGCTCGGCAACCCCAGGGAGCTCGGGGTGCCGAGCGGCATGGACGCCGGCCACCTTCTCGGCGAGGGCATCGAGGCGCGGCAGCTCGTCATGGAGATACCGGTGGTGGGTGGCCTCGATGTGGTCGACCAGTTCTGTCGGTGCCATCGAGGCCCAGTCGGGATGGCCCGCATCGGGAGTCGCCTGCAGGTCGTCGAGCACGAGCTGCGGGTCGAGGCCCTGCTCCGAGCAGGCGGCCGACAACGTTTGGCGACCGCCGCAGCAGTAGTCGAGGTGATGGCGCTCGAGCGCTCGGGCCGCGCCCGGGTTGGCGGTGACGATGTCGGCGAGGGTTGTCTCGAGATTCACTACGAACTCCTTTGGTCGTCAGGCGAGGTGGACGCCAAGCGCGGTGGCTGCGACGACGAACAGGCCGAGGACGGTCTGGCGGATGCCGAGCACCTTGGCGGGCACGGCTCGGCGGGCGGTGGCGCGCTGCACCACGATGACGACGGCCACCGCCCCTGCGCCCGCGTGGAAGTCGGCGCTCAGGAAAGCGGCTGCGGTGGCGAGCGCGGCCGCCGCGAGGTCGGCGACGATCAACGTGCGCGGCGCTGGCGGGCGGTGATGGAGCCGGGCGATCTGGTCGCGCACGAACGGGATGGCGGTGACCGATCGGGCGGCCAGGATCAGCCAGGCGCCGACGGCTTCGGTGGTGCTGTGGCCGCCGGCAAGGACGATGACGGCGGCGGCCGCGGAGATGCCGACGGCGCCCGCCAGCTCGGGCACGAGGCGCCGACTGCGCGACCGGGCGTCGAACCACAGCTCCACTCCGACGAGTGGCGCAGCTGCGACCACTGGCCACCAGAACGAGTGCGCCGAGGTCGCCACCCCTGCGCCGACCAGCACGACCACGAGGACCGCTTCGGCCAGCGCGACGCGACCGGCCAGTCGTGTGCGGTCGAGGTCGCGATGGCGGTGACGATCCACCAGCACCACCCGCAGCGGCGTGCGCAGGAGGAAGGCGAGCATGGTGGCCACACCCAGGCAGACGCCCGAGACGCTCGGGGCCAGCAGCAGGCCGAGCAGGATCGGTTCCGCCGTGAGCCCCCAGCCCGCCGTGCTCGGTCGGCACCGCCACCGACCGCCAGCCGGGCCGGTCGGCCGGTCGGGGACGGCTCACGGGGTGGGTGTCGGTGCTCATGTCGGGCGGGGAGGGGCCTGGGCAGAGCGCACGATGGTGATGGCGTGCTCGGGTGTGCGGCCGGCCGGATCGGTGGTGGTCATCGGCGAGCCTTCGGGCGGATGGCAGAGAGCGGAGTGTCCGACAGCTCACCGAGCAGCTGGGTGCGAGCTCGTTGCCACGGGACATGAAGGGCGCAATGGCCGCCGTTCGTGCACGCCCGGTCCTCGAGGACGCATCGGGCGGTGTCGGTCGTGCCCTCGACGGCCTCGATCACGTCCAGTACTGAGACGTTGCTCAAGTCGGTCACCAACGTGTAGCCACCTGTCGGGCCGGGGTCGGACCGGACCCATCCCTGGGTCACCAGCGGAGTCATCGCCTGGGCGACGAACCCCGCCGTCGAGTCGAGCTGCTCGGCCAGCTCGGCGGCCTTGGTCCGATCCGACTTGGTGGCGAGGATCAACATGGCTCTGGTGGCGAGATCAGCGCGGCGGGTTATTTCAAGTCGCATAGTGAGAGACTATCGAAAAGGGCAACGGTGATCAGTGGCCACCAGCGATGGACGGATCGACCTCGCCGGCCTGGAACAGGCCGAGCGCGCCCTTGCCCACGTTCGAGAACTTGTGGGTGACGATGGGATAGAGGCCGGCCTCGTCGAAGGTGAACTCGACGAAGCCACCCTGCGCGGGCTGCAGATCGAGGGCCTGAGTGCCACCGCGGCGTTCGTCGGGCTGTAGGAGGTAGGTGCCCTCTTTGAACACGGTGTCGAAGATCGTGCCGACGATGTGGAAGGAGCTGTTCTCGCTCGGTCCTGCGTCGAGCACGAAGACCCGCACCCGCTCGCCGGGCTCGACCCTGATGGGCGCGTGCTGGTACTGGTTCACGTAGCCGTTGAAGATCACCGCATCCCAGGCGTCTGCCTGCATCTTGGTCAGGTCGCCGGGGGCACCCATCGCTCCGGTGTAGAGCTCGGACTGCACGATCACGTACTCATGGTCGACGGGTGCGAGCACCGGCGGGTCGATCACCACCGCGCCGAACATGCCGTTGCCGATGTGATGGAGGGCGGGCGCGGTTCCGCAGTGGTACATCCACACGCCCGCGTGCTTGGCCTCGAACTGGTAGACGAGGCTCTCGCCGGGCTGGATGGTGCGCATCTCGTCGTTCCAGGCGACCTTCGAGGCGTGGAAATCGATGGAATGGCCGATCTTGCCGTTGTTGGTCAACGTCACGGTGAAGATGTCGCCCACTTTTCCGCGCAGTGTTGGACCGGGGAACTGCTGGTTGAACGTCCACATCTCCTGCGTCACCCCGGGGGCAACCTCCATCACGGTCTCCTCCGCCGACAGGCTGATGGTGTGCTCGGTGCCGCCGGGGGCTGGCTCCAGCGCCGGGTCGAAGGGTTGCCAGTCCTCGGGTGGCTTGGCCGCGAAGTCGATGGTGGCGCCACTCGCCGAACCCGTGGCGACCGACTCGCCATGGTCACCCCCGTCCACCGGCGCCGCGCCAATGACGCGGATGTCCATCACCATGCCGGCCTCCTTGTGGCCGGGCACGGTGCACCAGGCCTGACCGTCCGCTTCGAAGGGCCCGATGGTCACCTCGGCGGTCTCGCCCGGATCGAGCATGTCGGTTCCGTCCGTGCCGTCGAGCTTCAGGTCGTGGGGCATCGCGCCGGCGTTGGTCACGGTGAGCGTCACCGGGCTGCCCGCCTCGACGGCGATCGACGACGGTTCCACGTAGAGGTCGCCCAGCTCGACGTCGAAGGCCACCGGCGCGCCGGTGCTGAGGGCGCCCGCGTCGCGCTCATCGGCGTAGCGAGCGGCCAGGCCGACGGCCACCACCGATACGACAAGGCAGCCCATGGCGATGAAGGCGGCCGCCAGCACCCATCCATCCCTGGTGTCGGCGCGGCCTGCGGGGTCTGGGCTGGGGGGAGCAGTCGTCGATTGACTGGATTCGTTCGTCTCGTCGAGTCTCATAGTCTCTTACTATGAGACTTAACGGAGGTGTCCTAGGGCCGAAGGTCCTTCGGCTCGGCGACAAGGGTTGGCTGGTCAGCGCTGAGACGTCGTTCGATGTCGTCGATCAGTTGCGCCACCGTGGTCGTCCAGAGCGCGGCCCGGTCAGGTGCCCGTTCGATCGCGGCGTCGAGCCGGGCGTCGAAGGCGATCAGGAGGGTGTCGCGATGGCGGTGGCGCAGACGGAAGAACAGGTCGTCGGTGCGACGATCGTCGACCACCCCGAGCACCATGGCGTCGACGGCATCGGCGTGCGCGCACCTGGCGGCGTTCTCGTCGACGAGGGTGCACCAGTGCCCGTGCGCCGGGCCCTCGCAGAGCTGGGCATCGAATCCGGCCAGACGAAGGGCGCGCACGATCTCGTCGGCCCGCGGCCCGGGTGGGTAGGCCACGAGCACCGAGGGGCACATTTCGTGGGTTGCTGCGAGCTCAGCCACGTCGAGACACCTCCCGCACGCCGCACCATGCGTCGAGAAGGAGCCGGGCGGCACGCAATCTCCATGTGCGCGCCGCAGTGGAGAAAACGCAAGACCTCGGTCGATCCGACTTGGTGACGGGCGAGCTCGTCGCCCCTGGCGACGGTGTGAGCGCAGACGATCCGGGAGTACGAAGTGCTCACCATCCGCCCCGGTCCTGCCGCAAGGGTCCTTGAAGTGGTCGGGTCAGAGCAGTTCGGGATCGGTGCGCACGTGCACGAGTGCCGGGCCCGGTGCGGCGAACGCAGCCGCCAGCGCGTCGTCGAGCTCGGACGCGGCTGAGACGGCAATGCCCCGCGCTCCGCAGAGCTCGGCGTAGGCAGCGAAGTCGGGGTTGTGGAGCTTGGTCTGCCACACGTCGAGCTCGGCGGCGCGCTGCTCCTTGGTGATCTTGCCGAGCTGGCCGTTGTCGAGCAGCACGTGTCGCACCGGGATGTCGTGGGCGACGAAGGTGGTCAGCTCGGCCAGGTACTGGCCGAAGCCGCCGTCGCCGGTCACCGCGACCAGCGGTCTGGTGGGGTCGGCCGCCCATGCACCCAAGGCGGCGGGGAGCCCGAACCCGATCGACCCGAGGTAGCCCGACATGAGCACGGCCTGGCTGCCTGACGACTCGAAGTAGCGACCGAACGAGTAGGTGTTGTTGCCCACGTCGACACAGATGACGGCGTCGGCAGGACAGGCTTCGCGAGAGCGCATCGAACACGGCGGCCGACGACACACCGTCACCGTGATCGTCGCCGCGTCGTCGCTCCTTCTCGGCTCGCCAGAGCGCCCAGCGGGCGGCGATGTCGGCCCGCTGGTCGTATGCGGACAACGTCGTGGGCAGCTCCTCGCACAGCGCCGCGAGCGTGACGCCCACGTCGCCGAGCACTCCGCAGGTGACCGAGTGGAAGCGGCCGAGGGCGGCCGGGTCGTCGTCGATCTGCACGATCGGCTTGTAGTCGGCGATGCCGGTGTGGTTCGAGAAGGAGGCGCCGAGGGCCACGACCAGGTCCGACTCGTTCATCAGCCAACTGGCCACGGGCGTGCCGGAGCGACCGAGCACCCCGGCGCCGAGCGGGTGGTGATCACCGACGAGACCCTTGGCCTTGAACGTGGTCACCACCGGAGCGCCGAGCCGTTCAGCCAGCTCGAGCACCTGCGGGATCGCGCCCCGCGCCCCGTGGCCGACCACCAGGATCGGTCGGCGGGCGTCGGCGATCAGGGCAGAGGCAGCGGACAGCGCATCCGGGGTGGGCAGTACCGCTCGGGTGAACCGTCGCCCGGTCGGCCCGCCCGCGGTCTGATCGGACGGCTGGTCCTGCACCTCATCGGGCAGGACGAGGTGGGTCACGCCCCGGCTGTCGAGCGCGTGCTTCACGGCGAGCGACGTCAGCTCGGCGTGATCGGAGCCGGCGAGCACGGTGTGACTCCAGACGGACACGTCTGCGAACGCGGCCGTCAGGTCGAGGTCTTGGAAGGCGCCGCGCCCCAGCACCTTCGAGGGCACCTGGCCGCTGATGGCGAGCACCGGCGCCCCGTCGACCTTGGCGTCGTAGAGGCCGGTGAGCAGGTTGGTCGAGCCCGGTCCCGCGATGGCGAAGCACGCTGCCGGTCGCCCGGTGAGCTTGCCGTAAGCCGACGCCGCAAAGGCGGCTGCGCCCTCGTGGCGGATGCCGACGTAGGTCAGTTCGCCGCGCTGCTCGGCGCGCCGCATGGCGTCGGCGAAGCCCAGGTTGGAGTGGCCGACCATGCCGAACACGTGCGTCACGCCCCACGCGACGAGTGTCTCGACCATGACGTCGGAAACGGAACGTCGGTGTTCGCCTCGGGCCGGTAGCGCGACGTAGATGCCGTCGTCGCGTTCCTCCACTGCGAAGGCGGTCGGCGCATCGGTGAAGGGGGGCGGCGGCTGGCCGGTGATGGGGTCGTAGTCGTAGCCGTGCCACGGGCACCGCAGCACGTCTCCTTCGATCGTCCCCTCGCCGAGCGGACCGCCCTGATGGGGACAGCGATTGTCGAGCGCCCCGCACCGCCCACGGTGCCGGCTGAGCGCGATCGTGCGGCGGTCGACGGTGACCGTGCGCACCCGACCCTCGGGCAAGCTCTCGGACTCCGCGACCTTGTGCCACTCGACGCCGAGGTCGTCGTGGCGGTCGCTCCCGAGGCCGTCGTCGTCGCGGTCCCATTGCTCGTCGCTCATCTGCACCCTTCCTGAGACGGCACCCTGACGCGGTGACGGGATGCACCCCGACGGGGACGCCACGAGGCAACCCGGCCGAGCGTAGGTGCATTCCTCGCGGGAATGGCCGGTCGGGTGGTCCGGTGCCCGTTAGCCGTCGGCCGCCCGTGCGGGGTCGCTCCGTAGAATGGGGCGATGGCAGAGAGCGTCGAGGCCCAGCGGTTCGTCGTCACCCTGCGTATGGCCGAGGAAGGCATCGCCCTGATGCGTCAGAACCTCCGCCGTCGTCATCCCGACGACTCCCAAGACGAGATCGATCGGCGCCTCGCCGACTGGCTGGCCGATCGACCTCTTGATGGGCCCCACCACCAGGGTGGGCCTGCGTGAGCGACCTCGCGGACGCGATCGAGGCCGCCCAACATGCTCTCGAGCCACTTGGTCTGCCCTATGCGCTGATCGGTGGATTCGCGGTCTCGGTGCGGACAAGTCATCGACTCGCGGTGGGTTCGCACGAGGCCGTGATCTCGGGGCGGCGTTGGTCGAGGCGGTCGACCGCTCAGGCTGACGGTCCCGGCCGTAGAGCAGGTGCGTAGAGAACGTGGCCGGCGTGATGACCAGTCTCAGCGGTACTCGGGATTCGGGAAGTCGAAGCCGCAGCCCGCGTCCCACGACGCCCGCTGGTTCCCGTGGGCGGGGAAGCCCCCCGCATCGGCCAGTAGGCGCGCCATGTGCATGAGGTTCCACGCCATGAAGGTGGTGTTGCGGTTCGTGAAGTCGTTGGCCGGGCCGCCCGAGTCGGGGTCGAGGTAGGACGGCCCGGGCCCGGCCTCGCCGAGCCAACAGGCGTCGGCCTGCGGAGGGATGACGAATCCGAGGTGTTGGAGCGAGTAGAGGACGTTCATGGCGCAGTGCTTGGCGCCGTCCTCGTTGCCGGTCACCAGGCAGCCGCCGACGCGGCCGTAGTAGGCCCACTGGCCGGCGTCGTTCAACAACCCAGAGTTGCCGTAGAGGCGCTCGATCACGCGTGTGCACACCGACGACTTCTCACCCAGCCAGATCGGCGTCATCACCACGACGATGTTCGAGGCCATCACCCGCTCGTAGAGCGCCGGCCAGTCGTCGTGGGCGAAACCGTGCTCGGTCATGTCGGGTTGGACACCCGGTGGCAGGTCGCAATCGACGGCGCGGCACACATCGACCTCGACACCGTTGGCCTCCATCACCGCGATGGCGATGTCGGCGAGTCCCTGGGTGTGTGACTGCTCCGGCGACGGCTTCAACGTGCAGTTGATGAACAACGCCCGCAGGTCGGAGAAGTCCCACTTGCTCTCGGTGCAGAGCTGCTGCTGACGTTCGTCGAGGCTCTGGTTCGGCTGCGAATCCATCTTTGGAGCCTGACACGAACCACGGACACGACACGTATCGAGGGAGCGTTGGAGTGTCAAGATCTGCTCGGCGGGTCCACCTACATCCGCCACTCGAGGAGATCCCGATGAGTCTCTCGCCGCTTCCCCCCACGCTCGCGCGGACCCGCGCCGAACTGCACCGGGTGGCGACCCATGTGTTGGCCCGCGCCCGAGCAGGTGCCACGGGCCGATTCGGGTTGAGGGTCACTGTCGACGGGCTGGGCACTCCCCAGTTCGGTGAGTCAGAGGAAGTGCTGCGGCTCAGCGGGAGCCTGCTCATACGGGAGCGACGGGCAGGCGAAAGCGCGGCCACCTCCACGACGCCGATCGTCGGGCGGTCCCTCTCGGAGCTTGCCGCCTTCGCCGCTGTCGACCTCAGCGCTCCGTTGTCGGTGGGAAAGGACACCCCGCCGATCGGCGACCCCGATGCACCTCTTGATCTCGACGTGGAAGGTGTCGAGGCGGTGACCGCGTGGCTCCAACTCGGCGCACGTGCTCTCGACCGGTTGTTGGTTCGCTCGACTGAACCCTCGATCATCCAGCTCTGGCCCGAGCACTTCGACATCGCGACCGACGTGGCCGTCGCAACTGGGAGGGCCACACTCGGCGCGTCACCCGGCGACGGATTCCACGCCGATCCCTACCTCTACGTAGCGCCTTGGGGCAGCGAACGCCCGGGCGACACCGCTTTCTGGAACGCGCCGTTCGGCGCGATCGTGGGCCATGCCGAACTGCTGGTCGGGCCGAGCCCCCTCGGTGCGGCCACTGAGTTCTTCGACCGGGGGCTCGATCTGCTCGGCTGATCCGCCGCCGACGCGTTCCTTGCGCTCGGAGGGGGCGGTCAGCCAAGCAGCCTGCTGGCCATCGCACGTAGTGATCGATGGATCCGCACCGTTGTCCTCACCCGTCGCTGGCAGCGAGGGCAGGCGTCGAGGTGCTCGCGCCACGCGATGGGCGGCGCTGGCTTCGAGCTCGCCGTCGAGATAGGCGTCGAGGTCCCGGCCGGGGTGACGGATCCAAGCCATAGGGGGCCGAAACCCCGTGTCCGGTCGGGGGATTCCATCGGAACGGGAATCGACCGTCGACCGGCCGGGTTTCGTCACCCGTGGAAAGTGCCGGCTCACCTGTGCGTGACGATGCCGAGGCGGCGTTCGCCGAGTACGTGCTGCCCGAGGTGGAGGTGCTCTATCGGGTGGCCCGGTCGATCACCCGCAACGACGCCGACGCGGAGGACCTCGTCCAGGACACGATGCTGCGAGCCTTCAGGCGGCATCCGGACGGTTCGACGGCCGCCATCCGCGCGCCTGGCTGCTCACGATCATGCGCAACGCCCAAGGTCAACCGGGTTCGCCGCAAGCGGCCAGGCCTGCTCAACGATCCGGACGAGGCGGCTGATCGGGCCAGCGTCGATGGCCGAGCCCTCGGACGGGCCCGAGGACGTGGCCATGGCCCGTCGCTTCGACGCCACGGTCGAGGCCGCCTATCTCGATCTGCCCGACAAGTTCCGCGAGGTGATCGATCTGGTCGACCTGGCCGGCCTGTCGTACGAGGAGGCTGCCGCGGTCCTCGAGATCCCGCAGGGCACGGTGATGAGCCGGCTGCATCGTGGCCGCAAGCGCATCCGCGAAGCGCTCGCGGCCGCCGGCGTCGAGAGGGGAGTCACGCCATGAAGATCTTTGGCCGATCTCATCGGCACCCGCAAGCAGATGTCGTGCCACCAGGTCGGCAAGGTGCTCCAGAGCTATCTCGACGACGAGCTCGACGAGCGGCGCGGCCCGGCGTCGTCGCCGCCCACCTCGAGGACTGCCGTCGCTGCGGGCTCGAAGCCGAGACCTACGAGGCGCTCAAGGCGTCGCTGCCGCGCGGCTCCCGTCGAGCTGGCCGACGAGCCGGTCGCCCGCCTGCGTGAGTTCGGCGCCCGCCTGGCTCGCGGCGAGCTCGACCCCGGCGAGATCTCCCCGCGACCGCTGATGCCCGCCCGACCGGTCTGCCGATTGACGCCCTTCCTGCTGTCATGATGCCGCCGACAGTCGCATCGACGGCCTCGAGCTCGGCGCTCACTCGCGCATCGTGCGCTCGTCGACTCACCGAGTGCTCGGTCACGTCGCCCCTCGACGACTCGTCGCCGCCCGGTACCGCAACGGTGTTCACTGTCGAACAGGTGCGCTGCGACACCGAAGGAAGACACGCCGTCGGCGCTCCTGTGGATCGACAACCCGATCCTGCCCACACCGTTGGTCGATCCTGAGGAGATCCGCTCTGGCGGACCGCCCCCGGACGGGATCCCGCCGATCGACGAGCCCAGGTTCCTCGACGCCGCCGACGTCGACTTCCTCGACGACCAGGAGCCGGTGCTCGCGCTCGAGATCGACGGCGAGGCGCGGGCCTATCCGATCCAGGTGCTGATCTGGCACGAGATCGTCAACGACACGGTCGGCGGGCATCCCCGGTCGTCGGTCACCTACTGCCCGCTGTGCAACACCGCGGTCGCGGTCGACCGGCGGATCGACGACCGGGTGCTCGTCGTTCGGCACCTCGGGCAAGCTCTACCAGTCGTCGCTCGTCATGTACGACCGCCAGACCGAGTCGCTCGTGGAGTCACTTCACCGGCCAGGCCATCGCCGGAGTGCTCACCGGCACCGAGCTCGACACGCTTCCCGGTCGCCACCGTCGCCGTGGGCCGACTGGCGCGACGCGCATCCCGACGGGATCGTGCTCTCCCGCGACACCGGCGTGCGACCGCGACTACGGCACCAACCCCTATCCCGGCTACGACGACATCGAGCGACCCGCCGTTCCTGTTCGACGGCGAGGTCGACGGCCGCCTCTCGGCGAAGGAGCGAGTGGTCGGGTGTCGGTCTCGACGTCGCACCCACCGCGGTCCGACTCGAGCCGCTGCTCGAGACGCGGCGTGTCGACGCCTCGAGCTCGCCGGTCGAGCCGGTGGTCGCCTGGGCGCTGCCGGGCACCGCCTCGGCGCTCGAAGGCCGACGACGTGGACCGACGGACGCGACGTGGGCGCCACGGGCGTGTTCGGTCGCCGCGTCGACGGCCGAGCCGCTCTCGTTCTCGCGCCGACCGACGACGGGTTCGTCGACGCGCAGACCGGGAGTCGGCTGGAACGTGCTCGGCACGGCCGTCGCGGGCCCGCTCGACGGGCACCGAGCTCGAAGCGATCGAGCACGTCGACACCTTCTGGTTCCTCCCCTCGGGTGTCGAATTCGACGGTCGCCGGTTCGATGAACAGAGCGCTCGAAGGACCCTGCTGGCGACATCGACGCGCCGGAGTGTCCATGCGCGACGCGAGCGATCGCTCGGAAAACAACTTGGAACGGCGTGGTACCCGCGGACAGTGGCGACCGTCCGGTAGTCGATCTCGACCGGCTGTTGGGGCTGGCCTCGCCGTCCAGCCATCCGGCGGCCTGATGGCTGTTCGGGAATGGCGGGTAGGCCCGATGGGTTCCGCCCTCATGCATTCCAACCGGTTGCGCGTGCCCGCGCTCGTCCTCGCCCTGTCATTCGTCCTCGTCGCTTGTGGTGGGGGTGGGTCCACGACCAACTCCGGCGGCAACTCGGCTGGCGAACCGACGGCTTCCGGACCGCCCGGATCGGTCACCGTCGACCAGCTCGGCGGCGGCGAGCTCTCGTTGGCCTCGCTCGACGGTCAGGACACGGTGCTGTGGTTCTGGGCTCCGTGGTGCACGGTGTGCCGGGGTGAGGCCGACGACGTCGTCGCCGCGGCTGCCGCGCTCGAGGGCAAGGTCCAAGTCATCGGTGTCGCCGGACGCGGTGAGGTGCCGGAGATGGAGGAGTTCGTCGAAGACACCGACACCGGTGGTCTCACCCACATCGTCGACGACGACGGTGCGATCTGGTCGTCCTACGGCGTGTTCGCTCAACCGGCGTTCGCGTTCCTCGATGCGAACGGCGACGTCGAGGTCTTCGTCGGGGCGCTCGGCGAGAAGGCCCTGGTCGAGCAGATGAACGCCCTCGCCGAGGCCTGACCATGTTGGAAGGGCCGTTCGCGCTGGCCGTGGCGGCGGGTATGGCGGCCACGGTCAACCCCTGCGGCTTCGCCCTGCTGCCGGCCTATCTGGCTGCCTTCATGGGCGAGGACCACCAACCTGGCGCCAGCTCGGTGGCCCGGGCCTTCGCTGTGTCTGCGCGCGCTACGGCTGGTTTCGTCGTGGTGTTCGGCCTGTTCGGTGCAGTGATCAGCCCGCTGGCGGTATCAATCGAGCGTTACCTGCCGTGGTCAACCCCGACCCTCCGCCGACGGATCGACACCCTCGCGGCTGGGTCTGAGTCGGCCCCGGCCGCTCACCGCGTCGCACGCTGCCGCGACGCACAGCGCGACGGGAAACGACACGGTGGCCGTGTCGACCAGCTCGACAGTGACGGGTCGACCTCGCCGGCGCGATCCGTGGCTGCGTCGAGCGTGGCCGAGTAGGCCGACCCCGTGTGCACCGACACGATGCCGGTAGCCCCTGCACCAAACGCATCCTCGTAGCGCAGCGAGCACGCTCCCCGGGCGACGGTGTCGAGGTCGTCACGCTCGCACCGGCACCCAGCCGCCGATAGAACTCGCGAAGTGTCGAGCTCGACGCCTTCCCGATAGGGGACGCCGTCGACCATCACGGTCATCGGTGCGCATGCGCACGTCGTGGCGATCGGGCCCAGATCGGGCGGCAGCATCGACGCAGAGTCGGTGACGACGGCGATCACGACCGACCGCCTCCGGGCGAGCGCGGAACTTCGAGAGGATCATCGTCGACGAGACGGCTGCGAACGCCGGCAGGCCCGGTCCGGGCTTCGGTCCCCACGCGTTCGGCAGCCCTCGACGCCACCACACGAGCGCAGCTGCGGTCCACACCGCACACGACACCTGGATCGAGGTCTCCGCTCGCTGTGACGCGACGGCACTGGTCGCGGCGACCAGCGGCGTCGATCGGGAAGTACGCGGGGAAGACCGCGAGGCACGCTCCGGCCGACGTGGCCACACCCTTGCCTCCCCGGAATCCCGTCCACAGGGGGGCGATGTGCCCGGCGATCGGCGGCTCGTCGCCGCCGCATAGGCGCCCGCATCGCCGCCGATGGCCCGACCGGCCACGCCGGCCAGCGCTCCTTTGGCCATGTCGGCTCCCAGTACTGCCAGCCCCCAACGTCGGCCGAGCACTGCGGCCGCGTTGAGGGCGCCCGGATTGCCGCTGCCCTGCGCCCGGAGGTCGGCGCCGCGTGCGGCGGCTCGAGTGGCCAGATCGGCCGACGGGAAGGTCCCCGCCAGATAGCCCACGGCCGCAGCGGCGGCGACGCGGGCGGCGCGGTTCGGGCTGGTCATGCTGGCCGCACGAGACCCTCCTGGACCTCGCCGACGTCGACTCCCACCGCATCTGCGACCTGGGCCTCGCCCAACACGACGAAGGTGGCCGTGCTGGTCGCACAGCGCAGACCCTCCTCGTCGGTGATCTCGGCGGTGGTGGCGATCGTCGATGCCCGGTCGGTTGTCGCAGCGGCGAGGCGGGCCGTCACCTGGTAGGTGCGGCCGACCCGCGCCGGGTTCTCGAAGCGGGTCGTGGTCTCACCGGTGACCGCCCATCGGTGGGCCACGGCGATCGTGGCCCAGGCCATCGCCTCGTCGAGCACGGCCAGCAGCACGCCGCCGTGCACGTAGCTCGGCGCGCCGGAGAACCGGTCGTCGAGGCTGAAGGTGGCGGTGACCGTGTCCGACTCCTCGTCATGGAAGAACGGGATCCGCAGACCTGCGTCGTTGCGAGGCTCGCAGACGAAGCAGTTCGACTCGAACCCCCACCGATCGTTCGTCAAGGCGTGCAACGCGTCCTCCCGGCATCGATTTGCTGGACGTGGCCCGAAACCCGCCGCCGAGCTTCGACATTCCCGTGGGAAGGCCGGCGGGCGCCGGGGGGTTCCCTCCGGTCATGGGACCCAACCCACTCGGCGGAAGATCCGACCTCAGCTGGTCCCGGCGCCGGGACGCCGCTGTTCTCATCGCCCGGGGGGCCACCTTCGCCACCGCTGCCCGGGTGGCTGTCGTCGTCGGCACGTTGCTGACCCTGGTGAACCAGGGTGAGATCGTCGCTCGGGGTGAAGCGACCGCGATGACGGCGGTGCGTGTCGTGTTCAACTTCCTCATTCCCTATGTGGTGGCCAGCATCGGCTATCTGGCCGCCTTCCGCGTCGAGCCCGGTCATGGCTGAACCGCTCCCGATCGATGCCCCGGCCATCGTGGTGAATTGGCGCAGGGGACGTGTGTTCTGTGCGTCGTTGCGTCGCCAACTCCGACGGGCTGGGATCACCACGGTCGACCGGGACATCTGGGCGCGGCTGGGTCTGAGGGATGACAGGGGAGGTAGCCGATTCGCCGCTGCCGGCGCCGGGTCAGTCGCGGCGGCGCTTGGCCTTCTCGGCGGCGAGCTGGCGTCGGAGCATCGCCACCTCGGCCTCGAGGACGAGCAGGCGACGGATGCCGGCGAGGGTCAGGCCCTCTGCGGTGAGCTCGGTGACCCGCTCGACCTGGCCGATGTCGACCCGGGAGTAGCGGCGCTGCCCGCCCGGTGAACGGGCGGGCTGCACCACCTCCTCGGTGTCGAGGCGACGGAGGAACGCCGGCTGGACCCCTAGCATCTCGGCCACCTGACCGACGGTGTAGACGGCGGTGTGGTGGTCGTCGATCGGCAAGGGTGACCTCATGGGTCGTCGGTCGATCGACACAGGATCCGGGTCGGTCACGCGTTGATCGCGACCCGCGCGTTGTCGGAGCTCTTGATCTCGACCTTGCGGGGCTTGGCCTTCTCGGCGACGGGAATCTTGAGGGTGAGTACGCCGGCTTCGTACTCGGCTTCGATGTTGTCGGCATCGAGCGTGTCGCCGAGGAAGAGCTGGCGGCTGAAGGTGCCATAGGGCCGCTCGGCTGCGATCATCTCGATGTCGTCGGTGCCGACGGGTCGGGCACGCTCGGCGTGCACGGTCAGCACGTTCTTCTCGACGGTGAGCTCGATCGAATCGGCGCCCACGCCGGGCAGATCGAACATGACGAGGAACGTATCGTCGTTGCGGTACGCATCCATCGGCATGGCCGTCGGCCGCGCAGGCGTCCCGGTGACCTGTTGGAACAGCCGGTCGAAGTCCCGGAACGGATCGGTGCGCATCAACATTGGCGGAACTCCCTTCTCGAGGTGTGCGGTGGCTGCTCTCGCTCAGCTGGGCCCCGGGCCTGGAGCGCCGAGACCAAACCTACAAGTACAGCTACAGGTTTCTTATAGCGCCGTTTGCAGCACGTGGCAACCCCTCTGTCGGGCCGTCACCGGGATCCTTCGCCGTCGACGCTGGCCGCCCGGCTGGGTCTGGCGGAGATCCGATCAGCCTTTGCCAGAGCGCCAAGGTTCGAGCGCCACCATGTAGTCGAGCAGCCTGGTGGCCAACTCGAACCCGAGGTCCGGATCGCCGAGGTCCGGATCGGGCCAGGTCTCCGACACCCGTCGCCAGTCGTCCGGCCGACCGAGGAACGAGCCCGCGGTGGCTTCCTTGCCGAGGGTGCGGCGCCACGTCCGTTCACCGCGGAGCATCCGTTCGAGCACGGCGTCGTTGTCGGCCACCTTCGGGTGCTCGGCATGGAAGCCGACCTCGACCGCGAGCGCCGACGCGTCCTCGACGTGCCGCGCGTTGATGACCTGGGCCTCGTAGTGCTCGCGCGGCGGTGTGGGAGCACCGACCCAGACTTTGATGCCATAGGGCCGGGCGCGGTGCTGCAGGCCGTCCAGCTCCGGCGGGGCGAGGCTGCGCAACGCCTCCGCGACCTCGTCGAACAGGTTGAGCTCCACGGCCTCAGCGCGCGGGCCGACGAGGGCGGCGCGCCTCAGCGCTTGGGGCGCGAGGTGACCGCGGAGTAGCACATCTCGTCCTCGGTGCCTTCCGCCCACGTGACGTAGCGGGGCTCCGGGTTGGGCATGAGCGAGCGGTCCCAGCTGCACTCCACCCGGATGGTGTCGCCCGCCTTCACGAAGAGACGCTCGGCGGGCTCGTAGTTGAACTGCCAGCCGAAGTCCCATTTGGGGATGTCGAGCAGGACCTTCTCGTCGGGGGTGCCCGGGTTGAGGGTCATGCGGTAGGTCGTACCGATCTCGTGCATGTGCCCGAAGATCGCCAGCACCTCGGCGTCTTTGAAGATGCGATGGTCACACGAGGCGTCGGCGACCCCGGAGGTCATCCCGGCGAAGTCCTCGGGCTTCGTCCCACACACCCGATGCAGGGTGTTGGCGATGGCGCTCGCCACCACCCCGTAGCGGCTGTTGAGCTGCTCGAGCACCGCGTTGCGATCGCACAGCGGTCCCTTCTCGGCGGTCGAGCACGGGATCTCGGCGGGGGCCAGGTAGACCGCGTAGTCGATCTCCTCGATGTCGCCCTTCGTCTGATCCGCCAGATCGATCACCATGCGCGACTGGTCGGGCGGGTTGCTGTGCGCGTAGTGGTAGTGGATCTGCACGACGAGGACGTCGCCCTTGTCCATGCGCATGCCCGTGCCCTCGGGGTGTCGCGAGGGCGACTGGCCTGGTGCCCATGCCATGAACTGGGTCGACACCGCATCGTTGCCGCCCGGTGTCTCCGAGCTGGCGCCGGTGCCCGTGTAGCACTCCCAGCCGGGAGCGGCGTCCTTGGCGTCGAGCTCTTCGAGCGACTGGCGCCCCGCAGCCCGCACGCGGAACCCGAGCGCGTGGTGCACGATCTCGGGCTGGTCAGCCTCGAAGCCGTAACCGTTGACGTAGACGGTGTCGGTGAGACCGGGATCGAGGATGAAGCAGCGATAGTCGTTGAGACGGGCGTTCGACCCCTGGTAGGGGACCGCCATCGGCACTTCGAGGTCGCGGCGCAGGGGCTCGACCTGGTCGGCCGCGGCGTTGATGGGCGTGTCGGGGTCGACGTCGAGCGGGCCGCCGGCATCGGCCCAGTCGACGATGGTGGCCAGCTGCTCGTCGGTGAGCGTGTTGCTGTGCTTCATCGCCACTCCGACATCCGATGCCGGCCACGGAGGCATGAAGCCCGAGGAGGTGACCAGGCCGAGGCCGGAGGCGACCTCGGCGGCGTCGCCTGCGGTCTCGAGCGTCCAGATGTCAGCGCCGACCTCGCCGGGGTTGTGGCACGAGGCGCAGCGGTTCTCGAGCACGGGCTGCACTGCGCTGGCGAACGACGGCCCGCCGCCGGCCGCGACGGTTTGCTCACGCCGGGGTCCTTCGACCGCGTTCGGGGTCGATTGCTTCGACACGTCGACCGCGGTGATCGAGAGTTTGAGCACGGCGTCGTCGCCGGTCTTCACGAAGCCGATGAGGCTGATGGGCCCGACGTCGAAGGTCGACAGCTTCAGCTCGGCCGTGGCGTCGAGGCGCAGCTCGTCGTCGGCGATCCGGGCTTTGCCGGCGAACACTGCCGGGGCGGTCGTCTCTTTGACCTTGAGCGCACCGGTCAACTCGACGTCGTAGTCGGTGCCCTCGACGATCTGGTCGGGTAGGCCGGTGATCTGCTCGGTGTCGAAGGTGGCGAGCGGGAAGTCGACCGATTCGAGGAAGTCGTGCTGGAGGCGTTGGTCGCGCAGTGTCTGGTCGGACGTGAGTTGCTGCACGTTCACCACGATCTGCCCGACCCTGGTGGCGGAGGGATCGCCGCTGTCGACCACCACGTCGCCGGCCACACCGCTGGTGGAGCCGGTGGCCTGGCGGGAGACGCCGGCGAGGATCTCGTCGACCTCGTAGGTGACCGTCGAGCGGGAGGCGTCGATGCGATAGAGGGTCTGGTCGGGTCCGTCAGCAGTGAGCTGGGGCGCCTGTGGCACGACGTACTGCACATCGACGTAGTCGACCTGCAGGTCCTGCCAGACGTACCAAGCAGCGCCCGCGGCCGTGGCGGAGAGCACCACGAACAGCGCGCCCAGCCCCGTCAGCACCGGATGCGCCTTGCCGAACCGCTTGATCCCCGTCACGTTCCCCCCTGGTCATCCGCCCGCCTCGAGGGAGGCCGCAGACCGCGATCGTCCCGTCACGATAGGCGCGCTCAGCCAGATTCTCCCGGCCGGGGCCCGCGTCTCTCGCGTTCCGGCTGGTCAAACCCGCACCCCGGTGCGGGTTTGACCAGCCAGAACGCGTCATCGAGGGGAGGTCGACGGCTGCACCTCGGGAATGACCGGGGTGTGGGTGGGGTCAGGATCGGGGATGACCGGCTCGGGGCTGGGCCGAGGATCGGGGTCGGGCACGATCGGCTCGGGTGTGGGCTCGGTGGGGGGATCGACCAGCGGCTCGGGGACGGGCTGGGGAACGGTCATACGGGCTGCCCTACCCGGCGCCAAGGGCCGCCATTCCTTGCCCCCCGTCCTCCCGCCGGACGGTGCCGCGGGCAGGCGTCAGAGGGGCTCGGCCGGGATGGAGAACGCCGGGTGCTCGACGCCTCCGTCGATCTCGAACACCTTGCCGGTGACCCACGACGAGGCGGGTGAGACCAGGTACACGACGAACGCGGCGATGTCGTCGACCTGTCCGATGCGCCGCATCGGCGTGTTCTGCTCGAGCTCGCGGCGGATGGAGTCGTCGGTGAGCACCGAGGCGAGGGCCTCGGTCTCCACGCCGCCGAGCTCGACCGCGTTGACCCGCACCTTGGGCGCCAGCTCGGGCGCCATGTTGCGGGTCATGAACGACAAGGCCGCCTTGGCCGTGCCATACGCGGTGAAACCCGACTGCACCATGCTGCCGGCACGCGACGAGATGTTGACGATGACGCCACCGTCGGCGGTGTCGACCATGGCGGGCACCGCGAACCTCGACAGCAGGAACGCAGAGGTCACGTTGAAGCGCAGCGCCTGCTCGAACGCCCGCTCGCTGGTGCGCAGAAAGGGTTGGGGCGGCCATCCACCGGCGTTGTTGACCACGATGTCGACCCGGCCGAACTCGGCCACCGTGGCCGCCACGAGCGCTTCGAGCTGGCTGCGATCGGTGACGTCGGTGGGGACAGCCAGCGCCCGCCGACCACGGTCGCGGACTGCCGCGGCGGTCTCCTCGATCTGATCGAGCGAGCGCGCCGCGCACACCACGTCGGCACCGACCTCGGCGAGCGCCTTGGCGATTCCTGCGCCGACGCCGCGTCCGGCGCCGGTGACAATGGCTACCTTGTCGGTCACCTTGAACAGGTCGAGGATCATGGTGCCCCTTCGCTCGCAGTCTCGGATTCGCGGTCGGCGGAGGCACGGTAGCAACGAGGGGGAGCGCACATGGCCTATCGGGTCGTCCAGTGGGCAACGGGCAACGTCGGCCGAGCCGCCATCGGCGGCGTGCTCGCCCACCCGGAGCTCGAGCTGGTGGGCGCCTACGTCTACTCCGATGCCAAAGCGGGGCGTGACGTGGGCGAGCTGTGCGGTCTAGCTCCTGTCGGCGTCGTGGCGACCAACGACGCCGACGCCGTGATCGCGCTCGAGGCCGACTGCGTGGTCTACGCGCCGATGCTGCCCAACACCGGCGAGGTCATCCGCCTCCTCGAGTCGGGCAAGAACGTGGTGACGCCGGTGGGCTGGATCTACCCGTTCAAGAGCCATGACGTGGCCGCGATCGAAGCGGCTGCTCGCGCCGGCAACGCCACCCTTCACGGCACGGGCATCAACCCCGGCGGCATCACCGAGCAGATCCCGCTGATGCTCTCGGCCTTCTGTCGCGACATCCACCATGTGCGCGCCGAGGAGTTCTCCGACATCCGCACCTATGCCACCGAGTTCGTCGTGCGCGACATCATGCTGTTCGGCAAGTCCCCCGAGGAGGCCGCCGCCAGCCCGATGCTGTCGATCCTCGGCGATGGCTTCTGCCAGTCGATCGACATGATCGCCGACGCGTTGGGTGTCGAGCTCGACGAGCAGAAGCGCACGGTCCACGAGATGGCCGTCGCCACCCAGCCGTTGACCGTCCCGGTCGGCGTGATCGACGAGGGCACCGTCGCCGCGCAGCGATTCACCTGGCAGGGCACGGTCGACGGCGAACCGTTCGTGACCGTCCGGGTCAACTGGCTGATGGGCGAGGAGCACCTCGATCCGGCCTGGACGTTCGGACCCGAGGGAGAACGGTTCGAGGTGGAGTTCGACGCGGCGCCGCCATTGCGGGCCAGCTTCCACGGCATGCACCCGGCGAGCGTCGAGACGGCCGACCTCGACAACAACGAAGGCATCCTTGCCACGGCCATGCACTGCGTGAACGCCATCCCCTACGTGGTCGCCGCAGAGCCGGGCATTCGCACCTATCTCGACCTGCCGCTCATGCCGGGACGGCGATGAAGCTCACCGAGATCCTCGATCTGGCCGACCACGGGCGCGACACGTTCGTGGGCACGGGGCCGCGCTATCCCTGGGGCGGTCTCTACGGGGGCCAGATCGTGGCCCAGGCGCTGCAGGCCGCGACCGCGACGGTCGAGCCCACCCACATGGCTCATTCGTTGCGCGCCTACTTCATCCGTCGAGGCGACCACACCGAGCCCGTTCGCTACGAGGTCGACCGCATCCGCAACGGCCGATCGTTCTGCACTCGACGGGTCGTGGCCCGCCAGGCGACAGGGGCCATCCTCAACCTCGAAGCGTCCTACCAGGTGGCGGAGGAGACCGACGACATCGAGACGGTCGCCCTCCCCGCGGGGCTCCCCTCGCCCGACGAGCTCGAGCCGTCGTCGTGGAGCCCGGTGTTCGAGCGCCGGTTCGTGCCGGCGTCACGTGTCGGTCCGGTCGACCGGGCAGGAGCCGGGCGCGCCGCGGCATGGCTTCGAGTGATCGAAGACCTCGGCGACGATCAGTTGGTGCAGCTTGGCGGGTTGGCGTTCCTGTCGGACGACTTGCCGACCGACGCGGTCGTGCGGGCCCATCCGCTCGGCCGCGAGCCCGAGGAGGTGCTGCACCAGGTGCTCTTCTCGGCCAGTCTCGACCACACCATCTGGTTCCACCGACCGATGCGAGCCGATCGCTGGCACCTGCACGACTTCTCGTGCCAGACGTTCGTGGGCGGACGGGGTCTGGCGATCGGCCACATCTTCGCCGACACCGGTGTGCACGTGGCCACCGTGGCGCAAGAGGTGCTGGTGCGCGACAACCGCCTGCGTTTCCCATCAGGTACGAGCTGAGCCCGTCTGCGTACTGTTCCCGACATGTTGAGCGTCGAGGTGTTGGTCGAGACCGCGCGAACGAGCACCGGACTCACCGATCTCGGGCCCGACACCTGGCAGGAAGGGCTGGGAGAGCTGGTTTCGTCGCTCAACGACGAGGCCCGGCTGAACGAGATGGGCGAGCTCATCATGGGCGCCCAGATCGGCATGTCGCTCGCCAACCGGCTGCGGGTGGTGGCCTGGCGGGCTGCTCACCCCGAGGTGTCCCGCAAGCCCATCGACGCACCGGTGTTCATCCTGGGATTGCCCCGTACGGGCACCACGCTGCTCAGCTATCTGCTCGACGCGGACGCCGACAACCGCTCGTTGCTGCGTTGTGAGTCGTTCGCCGCCACGCCACCGCTCGACCCCGCGACCATGGCCGACGACCCGCGCGTGGCGACCGCGCAGGCCGAGATGGACGCCCTCTATGCGGCCGCGCCGGAGTTCAAGGCCATCCACTTCGAGGCGGCCACCGGCCCGACGGAATGCGTCACCGTGCTCGGTCAGGATTTCCGCAGCGTCCACTTCGAGACGTTGGCCAACGTGCCGAGCTACGGCGCGTGGCACGAGCAGTGCGACATGGTGCCGGCCTACCGCTGGCATCGATCGGTGCTCGAGGTGCTGCAGCGCTCGTGGCCGGGCCGGTGGGTGCTCAAGTCGCCCTGCCACAACCTCTCACTCGACGCGCTCGACGAGGTGTACCCCGACGCCCGGTTCGTGTGCACCCATCGCGACCCCGCGACCGTCGTCGGTTCGCTCGCCAGCCTCGTGTCGGTGCTCACCGGGCTCGGCACCGACCACGACTTCGACGTCTACATCGGTCGCCGTTGGCTCGACCTGTCGACCGCCATGATCGACCGCTTCCTCGCGTTCCGCGACGGAGCCGACCCTGATCGGTTCGTCGACATCGACTATCGGGCCCTGGCCGCCGACCCGTTCGACACGGTGGCCGACCTCTATGACCGTCTCGGCTGGCCGCTCACGGCCGAGGCCCGATCGGCGATGTCGGCCTATGTCGATGCCAACCCCAAGGGCCGCTTCGGGCACCACGACTACGACTTGGCCCGGTTCGAGCTCGATCCGGCTGAGGTGGCCGAGCGGTTCGCGACCTACCGCCGCCGCTTCGACCTCACCTAGTGCTCCGGCTCAGCGAATGGTGAGCTGGCGCACTTCGTCGCGCCAGATCTGCCCGTTCTCCTCGACGACCAACCGGTAGTTGTAGACACCGGGGGCGGCCGAGCAGTCGCCGGTCATCCACCCGGCGGGGCAGAGCGCGGAGTCGCCGGTGGTGGACACCGTGGTGTTCAGGCCCGGGCCGCTCACCGTCACCGTCACGTTGCGCCCGCTGGTGACGTTCCACGAGATGCGGGGAGCGTTGGTCTGGTTGTAGGGGAGGTCCTTGATGTTGGGCTTGATGGCGAACTCGACCTGGAGGTTGAGCGGAGCGGTGGTGGTGGGTGCCGCAGTGGTGGGCGGGGGCACGAAGCCCGGCGTGGTGACCGGTGTTGTTGCCACGGTGGTGGGCACCGTCTCGGTGGTTTCGGTCGACGGCGTGGTGGTGGGCGCCGTCGTCGTGCTGACCGACGAGCTGGTGGTGGTCGACGACGGCACGGTGCTGCTGGCTGACGCGGTGTCGACCTCGGCGTCGCCTCCACCGCCGCGGGTGGCCGCAAAGGCGATGCCGGCGATGAGCACCAGGGCTGCGGCGATGCCGATGACCATCCATCGCTTCGACGAGCCATCGGGCTCGTCGGTGCGCTTGCTCGTGACCGGTTCGTGCGCCGGACCTGATGGGACGTCGGCCACGGTGCCCGTGAGGGCAGCCGCGGTGGCAGGGATCGTGACACCGGTGAGTGGAGACCGACCGTTGTCGGCGGCTGGCGGTTCGTAGGCGGGCGGGTCGGCGGCGGGAACCTCGGCAGGCTCACCCGGGTCGAGCGCGGTGGTGTCGTTGCCGGCGAGCGCGGCACCGCCGACGGCGCCGAGGGCCGCTGCGGATCCGGCCAACACGGCGGGATGGTCGACCAGGTCGTCGTCGGTGTCGTGCTCGGGTGCCATCGGGGGCGCCAGGGTGGCGGCGGCCGCAGCACCCGCGGCGCCGGCAGTGGCGACGGTCGTGGCGACGACCACCTCCTTGCGCAGCGTGGTGGGCGCCGACTCCATGGGGATGGCGGCGAACACGTCGATGGCGGGGAGGGCGACCAGCGAGCGGGCTCGGCACACGGCGCACTCGCGGATGTGGCGGTTGATGATGCGCACCGTCTGGGCGTCGAACGACGTGGCGCCCTGCTTGCGCAATTCGGCGACGAGCACGTCGTGCTCGGGAGAGCCGTCGCCCCAGAGCAGCCGGGTGCGCACGGCAGCCGCGAAGCCACGAGGCATCTTGGTGATCATGTCGTCGGCTTCACCGGACGCCAGGCCGAGCGTGGTCTCGATCTCGTCGGTGTCGAGGCCGTAGCGCCAGTGGAGATCGAGCACGTCGCTGCCCTGCTCGCCGAAGACCGACGAGGCCTCCCAGAGCACGCCGGCCACCGCTTCGTCCTCGGCCAGCGCCTCGGGGTCGGTGCCGCGGGTCAGGCGCTCGAAGGCGTGGCGGTTCTCGGCGGCCGTCAGCTCAGGGGTCGGTTGGCGAGGTCCGCCGGCCTGGTCGGCCGCCGCCCTGGCGACGAACGCACCGAACGTGCCGCTGGACCCTTCGTCGATGTCTCGGCGGGCCACCCGGAAGGTGCGGGTGAGCACGCTGCCGGCCATGTCACCGGAGATGCCTCGCCGCGTGATGCGGTCGAAAGCCGGATCGACCCAACCGTCGACCAGTCGTCGGAACGAATCGGTGTCGCCGTTGCGGGAGGCCTCGGTCAGCTGCGCATCTCGGGCGCGACGCTCGTCACGGGCAGCGCGTTCGGCGCCGGAGCCCGGTGCTGGGCGATTGGTACGTCGCTTGCTCACGCAGACCTCCTTTCGTCTCTGGCTTTCGTCTCTCTGGCTCTCGTCTCGCTGACCTTCGGCCCTAGGGCCTCGTACCCCTCTTGCTCGCAGCCCGGGGGGTGCGGTTCGTGCAGATCTCGACCGCCAGCCCCGACGTGCGGCCGCCCGCTCAGCGGTCGCGAAGTCGCGTCGAAGCCTAGGTTCGTCCTCGTGCCCCACCGGGGACCCGGAAGGGTGTGTGGGCTGGCCTAGCCGCTGACGGTTTTTTCGCTGAGGTTCCTGTCGGCCGCGAGGTCCTCATTCTTGAACGTCACGGTGCGCCAGTCTTTTGCGGAGAATCGCTCGGTGGCCTCGACGAACAGCGGGGACGAGCGGTCCTGGGTGTCGCCATAGGTCAACAGGACCTTGGCCTCCGGCCCATCGGGCCCGAAGTGCAGGGCCATGATGAAGCTGGTGCCGTTGTTGATGAGGTAGCCCTCGCTGCTCAGGTTCGACCGGGGCGCGAAGGTGTCGCCCCGTTCAGGCGTCTCTTCCATGGTGGAGGAGCCACCTCCGTAGCCAACGATGTTCGTGACACCGTCGTAGGCGTCGCCGCCGTGGATGGGCACGCGGGTGCCGTCGCGATCGGCGTACTGCAGCTCGCCGAGGGGTTGGTCGACGGTGAAACCGGCCGCTTCGATGATCTGCACCGCCCGGGCCAGGTTGACCAGCACCACGTCGCTGGCCTCTCCGCCCGCCAGCCCCGAGGGGGTGTCGATCGGCTGTGCGGGGTCGAACGGTGTGGCCCACAGGCCCGGCGAGTCGTTCGTGAGTTGGGCGCCCTCGTAGCGGCTGATGAACTCGCGCCAGAGGGGGGCGCCCACGCTGTCGAGGTTGTACGAGCCGCCCCACTGCGCGAGCACGTCGCAGGCCTCGGTGACGTCGACGGTGGTCGCGGGCAGCAGCTCCTCGTCGTCGCTGTTCACGAGCGGCTCGAGGGGCACGGTGCTCGCACCCTCGCACCGGGCGACCACCTCGTCCTTGAGGGCCCGAGAGGTGTAGCCGAAGTTCTGAAGGGCCGCGTCGGCGAACTCGTCGAGGTCGAACGCGCCGTCGTCGCCGGCCGGGCCGGTCGCGCTCGTGTCGCGCAGCACGACCGCGTTCTCGCGGGTGCGCGGCGAACGGGCCGTGTCCTGAGCCCCGTGCAACGGCGAGTAGTCGCCGTCGAGCGTCTCGGTGCCGTTGTTCACCCAGAAGCTGTCGTTGGCGTTGAACACGAAGTCGCCGCGCTCGGTCATGGGCATCTCGGCGAACGGGACCAGCCCGGGGTCGCGCGCGCCGGGGAGGTCGACCCACTCGTAGAGCGAGTCGGATCCGTCGAGGAGCACGGCGCGGCTCTGCGCTGCGATGCCGACGATCGGATCGGACACCTTGCTGGCCTCGTAGGCCTCGATGGCCTCGTCCGAGAGCGCAGGGGTGGCAGAGGTGTCGGCGTACCAGGCGCGACCGTCGGCGCTCACGGCCACGGTGTTGAACAGGGGGACGCCCGTGATCTCGCGTTGGGCGGCGATGAACTCGTCGAGGTTCTTCGCCCGGTTCATCGCCAGGTACTGGTCGGCGAACTCGTCGTTGTCGATGTTCGCGTCGCGATAGGTGATGGTCGATCCGTCGGTCCAGCCCACACCGGGGAAGTCGAGGATGGGGCCGTAGTGGCTCGACCACATCGTGCGCGTCTCGGTGGTGGTGGAGCCGTCGGGTTGGGTGACCTCGATCTCGATGTCGCGCGAGGTCATCTCGCGTTCTTCGCCGTCGTAGAGATAGGTGGTGGGCTTACCCGGCACCAGGTCGAGGGTGTACGCGGTGAAGCGGTTGCCCGCGGAGACCGTGTGGCTCCATCCGAAGGTCTCGGTGAAGCCGATGCCGATGCCCGGCAGGCCCGAGAGCTGGACGCCGTAGATGTCGAGCTCGTCGGGGATGGTGAGGTGCACCTCCCAGAAGCGCAGCTCGCCCTCCCACGGGAAGTGCGGGTTGGCCAGCAGCAGGCCACCGCCGTCGGCGCTGCGCTCGGTGCCGACGGCCCACGCGTTGCTCGCCACCGGCGCCTCGGCCAGTGCGCCGAGCGACGCTTCGGAGGTCGAGGGGGACTCGCCGGCCACTGGTGGCGTCGCGGTGGCGATGAAGTCGGCCACCCGTGACCCGCTCGCCTGCAACGTGATCGAGCGGGCGTAGGCGTAGACGTCCTGGGGCGTCAGGGGCTGCACCCACTCTTCACCGGCACACCATCCGGCGATCTGGTCGACGCCGATGTCGGCCAGGGCGGCGTTCCACCCGGCGCTGAACCCGGTGAAGAGCGTCTGCACGTCGGCCGACTTGTCGGGCCACTCCTCGAGCGCCCGGTCGTAGATGCCGAGGGCCAGCCAGCCGGCGTCGGAGTCGATGTTCTCGTCGTCGTCGCCAGGGCCGAGCCACTTGGCCCGGGTGCCCTTGATCTTGACGAGCTGGTCGGCCAGGTCGCACGAGCGGTCCTCGGCGCTGGCGTAGCCCTGGCCGAACGCCAAGCTGGCTTCGTCTGCCGCGGTGATGTGGGGCACCCCGTCGCTGCTGCGGCGGATGGTGGCCTCGTAGTCGCCCGCGGCGGCGTTGGTGTCGTCTGGTGAGGCGTCGTCGTCACCGTCGTCCGTGCATCCCGCTGCGATGAGTGCCGTCGCCATGACGGCCACCAACCAACGGCTCATGTGCCTGCGCATCTCGGTTTCCCCCTCGGCATCGACCCGAAGGGCAACCTAGTGCCCCGACCGCAAACGTGTGCGCCCTGTCACGCCGGCCAGATCCGCCGCTGGACGGCGTCCTCGTCGTCAACGCAGCTTTGGCTGCGCCTTCCTCCTGCGTCCTTGCCATCGACGCATCTGACTCGCCGTGAACCGGGCGAACGTTCACGGCCGGAGCACTAGCGTCTGTGCGCCACCGACCCGTCTCGGCCGTGACACCATGCCCCGATGCACCCGAGCGAGCTCGATCGGCCCGACGTCGTCGCCGAGGTGCGGGCGGCGTTCGACGCCTATGAGCGGGCGCTGCTGGCCAACGACGTCGACCAGCTCGACGAGTGGTTCTGGGCCGACGAGCGGGTGGTCCGCTACGGCATCGCCGAGGAGCAGTACGGCGCCGCCGAGGTGCGCGCTTGGCGTCGATCGACACCGGGCGTGCCCTCCGACCGGCGGGTGGTGAAGGTGTCGATCGTCGCCTTCGGTACAGACCTGGCCGCGGTCGACTGCGAGTTCGTGAACGGGGACGACGTCGCCATCGGGCGTCAGTCGCAGACGTGGATGCGTGGGCCGGGGGGTTGGCGCATCGCGCGGGCCCACGTCTCGATGCGCGCGCCCGGTTGAACCAGGGCCGAGCGGTCCGTGGTCTCGGCTAGGAGGGCACCCACCACTCGTCGGCTGGCGCTCTGGTCGCCCCGCGGGTGGTGAGCGTCGCGGTTGTTCGCCGCGTGCGATCTCGAGACGGTCGACGGCTTCGAACGGATCGATGATCTCGAGTCGCTCCGGGAGGTCGCCGGCGCGCTGGTGGCGCATCACGCGAGGCACTCTGGTGATGACGAGCCCGATCTGCTCGAACAGCAGCGCGGTCGACAGCGTGCGCGCGCTTTCCGCGTCGAGCTTCTCTTCTCGCCGGTAGAGCGCGATGAGTGCGTCGATCTCGGCGGGTGGCGGAGCTTCCTCGAGATCCTCTGCCGCGGGGATCATGCCCACGCTCCAGTCTGCGTCGCCACGGCGCAGCGCGGCGTCGCGGGCCTGTCGGGTGGTGAGGAGCAGCCAGCCGGAACGCTCACGGTCGCCGTAGAGCCGGACGCGCGCCGCGGCCACCATCTCCTCGGCTCGCTCCGGGTAGTCCTCGGCGGAGGGCACCCAGAGGCCGGTGAGCGCCGATGCGATGTCGCGAACGACCCCTGCGTCGACCAGCGCGACCGTTCCGCTCGACGTCAGCTCGGCCAGCCTCATGCGCATCCTCCGTGGTCGGTCGCGACCGTTTGCCTGTGTCCCTCACCGTCAGATTCGGCCAAGCAAGACGTGCCGTGAAGGAAACGGTGCCGGAATCGGCCCGAAACCCGGAATTCCTAGGTTGACCTGCGTGTATACAGGCTCGGATACAGCAGCGGGGGAATCGGGCGCCACCCGTTCGTCACCTGCGGCTCTGCGCAGCGAGCTGGCCTATGGCGAGCTGAAGTCGCGCCTGCTCGACGGCGAGTTCCGCCTCAACGGGCGCCTGGTCGAGGAACGGCTGGCCGCCGAGCTCGGGGTGTCACGCACGCCCGTGCGAGAAGCGCTCGCCCGCCTGCACGCGGAGGGCCTCGTGGCTCGTTGGCCCGACGGCGGGTTCGTGCCGGCGTTGCCCGACCCAGCTGGTATGCGCCATCTCTACGAGGTGCGCATCGGCCTCGAGATGCTCGGTCTGCGCCGGCCCATCATGAGCGCCGGACGCCACGACATCCCGATGCTCGTCGAGCTGCACGACGAGTGGCAGTTGCTGGCCGAGGACGCGCCGGCCGGATCCGACCCGAGCTTCGTGCACCTCGACGAGTCGTTCCACGTCACCCTCGCCGAGTCGTCGGGCAATCCCGCCATCGCCGATCTGCTCCGCCAGATCAACGATCGCATCCGGGTCGTGCGCATGCAGGACTTCGTCGACCCAGATCGCATCACCCAGACGGCGAGAGAGCACGTCGGCATCGTCGAGGCCGTCATCCGGGGCGACCTGGTCGATGCCGAGGCCCGGTTCTCGTCGCACCTCGAGCGATCGCTGCTCGTGGTCGAACAACGCGTGGCCCTGGTGATGGCCCGCATGGCGAGAGGAGCTGATCGATGAAGGAGACCAACCTCCTCGAGGCGTGGGACGTCACCCGGCGCTTCGGCAGCCTGGTGGCGAACGATCGGGTGAAGCTCACCGTCGGTCGAGGTGAGGTGCACGGGCTGCTCGGCGAGAACGGCGCCGGCAAGAGCACCCTGATGAAGGTCATCTACGGCGTCTATCCGGCTGACGAGGGCACGATCGTCTTCGACAACCGCGAGGTCACCATCACCAGCCCGGCCGATGCCCGTGAGCTCGGCATCGGCATGGTGTTCCAGGACATGCGGCTCATCCCCGCGCTGACCGTGCTCGAGAACGTCAGCCTGGCGCTCGAGCTCCATGGCCTGCGCTTCGACCGCGGCACGTTGCGTGCCCAGATCCTCGAGGCCGCCGAGCAGTTCGGTCTCGAGGTGAAGCCGGACGTGCTGGTGCGCTCGCTTTCGATCGGTGAGCGCCAGCGCGTCGAGATCTTGAAGGTGCTCCTGGCCGGCGCCCGGCTGGTCATCCTCGACGAGCCGACGAGCGTACTGGCCCCCCAGGAGGTCGACCGCCTGTTCGAGGGCATCGACATGTTGCGCGGCGAAGGCCTGTCGATCGTGATCATCACCCACAAGCTGCACGAGACCCGGGCCATCGCCGACAAGGGCACGATCCTGCGAGCGGGCCGCACGGTGATGGAGGGATTCACCATCGCCGACTACACCGACGCCGAGCTGGTCGAGGCGATGGTGGGTCAGGCGGTGCCCGACCTCGCGTCGAGTGCCAGGGTCATCGATCAGCAGTCGAAGCCGGTGCTCGCCCTCGCCGGGGTGACGTTGCGGGGCGGCGACGAGCGCCCGTCACTCGACAACCTCACACTCGAGGTGCGCCCGGGTGAGTTGGTCGGCGTCGCCGGCATCTCCGGCAACGGCCAGCTCGAGCTGTGTGAGGTGGCCCTCGGCCTGCGCCGACCGTCGTCCGGCACGGTCGAGATCGCCGACGGCCACGACTTCGACCCCGAGAAGGTGCGCGCGATCTGGCCACCACCCGACGTCGACGACCGCCCGGTCGAACGCAAGGCGACGGCGGTGCCCGAGGATCCGATCACCGACGCCGTCGTACCCGGCATGACCGTGCTCGAACACATCGCGCTCGGGAACCTGCCTGCGTACACGAAGGGGCTGCGTATCGACTGGGCGGCGGTGCGGGACGACCTGGTGGAGCTCGATCGGCACACGAGCCTCAAGGTGGCGGCGCCGGATCGCATCGTGTCGACGTTGTCCGGCGGCAACATCCAACGGGTCATGTTGGTGCGGGCGCTCGGCAGCCCGGCCTCCCTGGTGGTGGCGGCCTACCCGTCTCGTGGCCTCGACGTGGCCACCACCCGACGCACGCAGGAGCTGTTGCTCGAGCAGTGCGAGGCCGGCGCGGGGGTGCTGCTCGTCTCCGAGGACCTCGACGAGCTCTTCGAGCTGTCGGACCGGCTGGTCGTGATGCACCACGGCGCCATCGCCGGGATCGTCGACCCGAGAGAGGTCGACCGCTACGAGGTGGGTCGACTGATGCTCGGTGGCGCAGCCGTCGGCGACGAGGCGGAGGACGCGGCATGACGCTCGAGGTGGAGACCACCGGCACGACCGCCAAGACGATCGACGAGGAGCTCATCGATCTGACCGACGGCGACCGCCCGACCGATCCGACGGGGCCGAACCCGCCGGAGTGGCGGCGGCGCCTGCTGGCCGCCGGCCGTTTCCTGGTGGCCGTGGCGGGTGCGCTGGTCATCTTCGGTGCGTTCATGGTGGCGAAGGGCGCCAACCCGCTCGACGCCTATCGCGACATGGTCACCTCGACGCTCGGCGACTCGACGTCGCTCGGCGAGATCCTCATCCGGGCCGCGCCGATCATCCTCGCCGCCTTGGCCGTGGCCGTGCCGGCGCGCGCCGGCCTGGTCAACGTCGGTGGTGAAGGTCAGCTGATCATCGGTGCGGTGGCTGCTGCCGGCGTGTCGATCGGCCTCGGCGACCGGATGGCCCCGACTCTGGTGATGGTGCTCATGGCCGTCGCCGCCGGACTGGCCGGAGCGCTGTGGGCGATGGTCGCGGCGGCGCTGCGGTTGCTCTCGAACATCAACGAGGCCGTCACCACGCTGCTGATGAACTACATCGCGCTGTCGTTGATGGGCTATCTGATCTTCGAGCCGTGGAAGGACCTCGAAGGCTCGGGGCAGCCGGCCACCCCGCCGCTCGCGGTCGGCGAGCGGCTGCCGGTCATCGGCACCAGCCGCGTGCACATGGGCATCGTCGTGGCGCTGGTGGCCACCGGGTTGGTGTGGGCGGTGCTGCGTTACACCTCCTGGGGCTTTCGCCTGCGCACCGTCGGAGGCAACCCCGAAGCCGCTCGGCGGGCCGGGCTGCGCGTCGGTGTGCTCCTGCTCAGCGCCATGGCGGTCGGCGGGCTGCTGGCCGGCCTCGGCGGCTGGGTGCAGCTGGCAGGAGTCGAGTTCAAGCTGAGACAGGGCTTCATCGCCACCTACGGCTACATCGGGTTCCTGGCCAGCTGGCTGGCCCGGCACAAGCCGATCTGGGTGGCCGTCGCGGCCATCGCCCTGTCGGCCATCGCCATCGGCGGCGACAGCCTGCAGCTCGACTCCAAGCTGCCCGCGGCGTCGGTGAACGTGCTCATGGCGGTGGTGCTGCTCGCCGTCTTCGGCTTCAGCAAGAAGAAGGAGGCGGTGGCATGAGCCTGTTGGTCGATGTCCTCACGGGAGGCGTGCGCGGTGGCACGTCCATCCTGTTCGCCGCACAGGGCGAGACCGTGAGCGAGCGCGCCGGTGTGGTCAACCTCGGTACCGAGGGCTGCATGCTGGTGGGCGCGCTCGGGGCCTATGCGGTGACCTCCGAGACCGGCAGCCCGTGGGTCGGGCTGTTCGCCGGTGCCGTCTTCGGCGGGCTGCTCGCCCTCGTGCACGCGTTCTTCGTGCTCACCCGCGGCACCAACCAACTGGCGACCGGTCTGGTGGTCTGGTTCCTCGGACTCGGGCTCACCTCGCTGTTCGGCGTGTCCTACGTGCGAGCGGAGATCAACGCCTTCGAGCCGATCGCGGTCCCCGGGCTCTCGCAGATCCCGTTCATCGGCGAGATCTTCTTCGACCAGACCGCACCGACCTATCTCGCCTACCTGCTCGTGCCCGCTCTTTGGTGGCTGCTGTTCCGCAGTCGCTGGGGCGTGATCCTGCGGGCGTCGGGTGAACGCACCGAAGTGCTCGAGGCGTACGGCCACCGTGCCATCCCGGTGCAGTACCTGGCCGTGGTGTTCGGCGGGATGCTCGCCGGGGTCGGCGGCGCCCAGCTGTCGACCGCCTACACCAACGCCTGGTTCGAGAACATGACGCAGGGCCGAGGGTTCATCGCCGTCGCGGTGGTGATCTTCGCCGCTCGCGAGCCGTTCAAGGTGGCCGGTGGCGCATTCCTCTTCGGCGCCTGCCTCGCCCTGGCGCCAGCGCTGCAGGTGCGGGGGATCGGCATCAACCAGTTCGCGCTCGACGCCCTGCCCTACGTCGCCACCATCCTCATCCTCGTGCTGCTCGGCCGGCGTGGAGCAGCCAGCGAGCCCGAAGGCCTCAAGAAGGTGTTCGAAGGCGCACCGAGCGGTTGAGGCGCGCCGCCACCCTCGACCCAGGCGCGCCCCTCACGCACCTCCCGTCTCCCAAAACCCCAATCACCAAACCCCCAATGGAAGGAATCACATGCGTCACCGTGACCGCGGCCAGGCCGTGCCCTCTGACAGCTCCCCCCGCACCGCCAGGCGCTCCGCCCGACGATCACGTCTGGTGTTCGCGTTGCTGGCGTTGTTCGCGCTGGTGGCCGCCGCGTGCGGCAGCAACGAGACGAGCGCCGAGAAGGCGACGTCTGGCTCGGATGGCGGATCGACGGTGCAGCCCGGCGTCGACTCGACAGCCGTCGGGTTCATCTTCGTCGGCCCGAAGGACGACTACGGCTACAACCAGGCCGCCTACGAGGGATCGGTGGCGGTCGGTGAGGCCTATCCCGACATGGAGATCCTCACGGCCGAGAACGTGCCGGAGGACGACAACGCGGTTCGAGTCATGGAGGACATGATCGACAAGGGGGCCAAGATCCTGTTCGCCACCAGCTACGGCCACCTCGACGCGGCCCAGAAGGTCGCGGCCGATCATCCCGACGTGGTCGTCGTCCAGCAGGGCAACTTCATCAAGGACGAGATCCTGCCGAACACGGGCACCTACTTCGGCACGGTGTACGAGCCGGTCTACCTCGCCGGCATCGCGGCTGGTGCCGCCACCGAGACGAACAAGCTCGGCTATGTGTACGCCTTCCCGATTCCGCAGACGGTGGCGAACATCGACGCCTTCACGCTCGGTGCCCAGTCGGTCAACCCCGATGTGGAAACTCTCGTGGTGAACACCTCGAACTGGTGTGATCCGGCCAAGCAAGCCGAAGCGGCGAAGAGCCTCATCAGCCAGGGCGTCGATGTCATCACTCAGCACCAGGACTGCACGGCCACCATCACCAAGGAGGCCGAGTCCGCCGGCATCAAGGTCGTCGGGTATCACGCCGACGCATCGTCGCTGGCGCCCACCGCCTGGCTGGCCGGCTCGGAGTGGGCCTGGAGCGACCTCTACGTCGACATCGTCGCCACCTCGCTCGCCGGTGAGTTCACCGGCAGCAAGTACAACGCCAACTTCCGGGTGGGCTTCAAGGACGGGGCCAACCCGTTCGTGGCCTCCGCCTTCGGAGAGGGCGTCGATGCGGAGACGCAGGCCTTGATCGCCGAGGCCGAGGCCGACATCTCGGCCGACGGCTCACCGTTTGCCGGGCCGGTGTACGCCCAGGACGGCTCGGTGCTCATAGAGGAAGGCGTCGTGCCTGACTACGCCACCATCGAGGAGACCATGGTGGTCTTCGTGCAGGGTGTCGTCGGGGAGATGCCGAGCAGCTGATGGTCATCGACGCCCATCCCTACCCCTGGCCGTACGACGGCCGTCTCGAGGGGCATCGCCTGGCGCTGGTCGTCATCGGTGCCCAGGACCGCTGGACGAGCGTGTCGGTGGGCACCGATGCGGTGCACGCCGCGCTCGCTCGGCTGGCCCATGTCGTCCGCTCGGTCGGGGGCAGGATCGTGCTCGTGCGTCACGGGATGACCGACCGCTCACCACTCGGTGGGCGGTCGGTCAACCGGCCGCACCTCGGGTTGCCGCCGCGGCACAGCCGCAGCTGGGACCTCGCGGTTCCGGTCGAGCGCGACACCCTCGTCGTCGACGCAGGAGGCTTGGACGGGTTCTTCGCCTCCACCCTCGATCATGAGCTGCGCGCCGACCGGCGCGATCTTCTGCTGCTCGGCGGCTTCGCGTCGGAGGTGCTCGTCGACTCCACCCTCCGGAGCGCCAACGACCGTGGTTACGAGTGCCTGGTGGTGACCGACGCCTGCGCGCCGATCGAACGGGCCACGGGTGAGCGGGCCCATCACAGCGTCACGATGTCCGGCGGCATCTTCGGCGCCCTCGCGACGGCGGCCGATGTCGTCGCCGCACTGTCCCAATCAACCCCCATCGAGGAGATCGCCTCATGACCGACGGTGTGGTCGATGCCGACCCCTATCCCTGGCCCTACGACGGATCGATCGATCCCAGCCGTACCGCGTTGGTGTGCATCGATTGGCAGACCGACTTCTGCGGTCCGGGCGGCTACGTCGACGCCATGGGCTATGACCTCTCGCTCACCAGGGCGGGCCTGGCGCCCACCGCCAAGGTGCTCGACGCGGTGCGCGACGCGGGCTGGTTGGTGGTGCACACGAGGGAAGGTCATCGACCGGATCTCTCGGATTGCCCGCCGAACAAGCTCTGGCGATCGCAGCGCATCGGCGCCGGCATCGGCGACGCGGGGCCGTGTGGTCGCATCCTGGTGCGCGGCGAGCCCGGCTGGGACATCGTGCCCGAGGTCTATCCCGTCGACGGCGAGTTGATCATCGACAAACCCGGCAAGGGTTCGTTCTACGCGACCGACCTCGACCTCCTGCTGCGAAACCGGGGCATCACCCATCTGGTGTTCACCGGCATCACGACCGATGTCTGTGTGCACACCACCATGCGCGACGCGAACGATCGCGGCTACGAGTGCCTGCTGCTCTCCGACTGCACCGGTGCGACCGACTACGACAACTACCTCGGTGCGCTCAAGATGGTCACGATGCAGGGCGGCGTCTTCGGCGCGGTGGCCGAATCGGCCGCCCTTCTCGCCGCCATGGGCAGATGACCCGGCTCGAGGGCAGCATCGCTCGCGACGCCTTTCGTGAGGCCACGGCGCTGTTGGCCGCGCAGCGGCTCACCTCGCCGGTGACGCGACCGGCGGTCGACTACGTGGGCGGCTTGTCGACCGCCGACACCCAACCGCCCGGCTCGTGGTCGGTTGGGCCTGACGACGCCGACCTCGGGCCTCTGCACGCCGCGGCCGTCGCGATCGGCAGCGGTGCGCTGTCGGCTCGGGAGGCCGTCGAAGCCGCGTTGCTGGCGGTCGACAAGCGCAACGCCGAGCTCGGCGCGATCGTGGAGGTGGCCGATGCCAAAGCGCTGGCGGAGGCCGACCGACTCGATGCCGAGCTGGCTGAGGGCCTGGTGCGCGGTCCGCTGCACGGCATCCCCATCACCGTGAAGGACGTCATCGACGTGGCCGGTCTGCCCACCCGAGCCGGATCGGCTGCGTACCGACGGGTGCCCACCCGCGACGCCTCGTCGGTCAGTCGGCTGCGTGCCGCGGGCGCGGTGGTGATCGGCAAGGCCGCGACCCACGAGTTCGCGCTCGGCGTCACCTCGCCGCGCACTCGCAACCCGATCGATCCCACGCGGCTGGCAGGTGGCTCGAGTGGTGGATCGGCGGCCGCGTTGGGCTCGGGTATGGGGCTCGGTTCCCTCGGCACCGACACCCGCGCGTCGATCCGCGTGCCCGCCGCGCTGTCGGGAATGGTCGGCTTCAAGCCGACCTACGGCACCGTGGCCACCGACGGGGTGGTCACCCTGTCGTGGACCATGGACCACGTGGCGCCGATGGCGGTCACCGTCGCCGACGCCGCCCTGCTGCTCGAGGTGCTGGCGCCAGGTTGTGGCGGCTCGCAGGCGATACTCGACGCGGGGGTCAGGGGCCTACGAGTGGGCTTGCCGCCGGCGGCGTTCGCCGACACCGGCCCCGGCGTGGCCGACGCGGTCGAGCACGCGGTCGGTGCACTCGGTGCGCTCGGTGCCATCGCCGTCGACGTCGAACGCCCAGACGCCCTCGATCTGGAGATGGCCGGTGCGATCGGACTCATCGTGAGCCGATGCGAGGCGGCCAGTGCCCACCGCAGCCTCGTGCTCGATCGCTCGCTCTACTGGCAAGAGGTCGCCGAGCAGCTCGACGAGGCCGAGCAGGTCGCGGCCGTCGACTACCTCGATGCTCAGCGCGCTCGCGCCGAGCTGCGTGACCGGATGCGACGCGTCTTCGATCAGGTCGACGTGTTGGCCATGCCCACCGCCACCGTCACGGCCCCACCGGTCGACGATTTCGCCCGCTATCTCGTGGTGCTGGCCCGCAATGCCATCCCGTGGAGCCTGGTCGGGTTCCCGGCGGTGTCGCTGCCCTGCGGACTGGTCGGTGGCCTGCCCGTGGGCTTGCAGCTCGTGGCCGCGCCCGGTCGCGACGACCTGCTCGTCGCCACCGCGTTCGCGGTCGAGCAGGCGCTGGCCGTCGGCCCCACCTAGCCGGTCAGCGGTCGGTCGCTCGATGTCAGCCGTCGGCTGACGACATCGTCGAGCGCGAGCGCCGAGCCCGCGGTGTCACTCCGCGAGCGCGGAGGGTGTGGCCACGCTTCGACGGCTGGCCACCTTGCGACTGGGCAACGGCGTGGCCCGAGGCGGGGCGGGCTTGGCCGCCGCAGCCGGTCGTGACGTGGCGCCGACGGTGGAGTCGGTGGACGGCTTCGGCGCCACGGGCGGCGTCGGGGCGTCACGCAGGTCGACCACGTGGCGCAGATCGACCACGTCGGAACTGGCGGGCAACGACGAGGTCATCTCGCCTTCGGGGCTGTCGAGCACGAGCACGACGTGGGGTCGGCGGATCCAGCTGCGCTTGGGCTTGTGGTCGAGACGGGGCCACACCGTGAAGCTGCGGTCGCCGACATGCAGCTCGGCGCGACCGGGGCGCAGGAAGTGCCTCCACCAGCGCCGGCCCTGTCCGACGGCGAGCAGGCGGTCGTTCTGCACCAGGACGCGCACGGTGCGTCGACGGGTACGCAGGTCTCGATTGCTCAACCAACGAAGCGAGGCCTTCTGACCTCGCAGCACGTGGACCCCCTCCATCGTGCTCCTCCTCAGCTCCGGTGTGTGCCCACCCTGCCGCGTTTTCATCAAAACTGCAAGGGGTGAAGTTTGAATCACCTTGTGTGGGATATCACCACGTTGTGAACAGTTCGCGCGGGAACGGCAACACGGAGACGAACATCAGCGGATCACTCGTGGACGTGGCTCGCTCGACGGCGCTCACTCGAAGACGACGGTGCGGTTCGCGTAGGCGATCACCCGGTGCTCGAGGTGGGCCCGCACGGCCGTGGCCAGCACCAGGGCCTCGAGATCGCGACCGCGCCGAGCCATGGTGGCCGGGTCGTCGGCGTGCGAGACGCGAGCCACGTCCTGGGCGATGATCGGCCCGGCGTCGAGCTCGGCAGTGACGTAGTGGGCCGTCGCCCCGATCAGTTTGACGCCCCGATCCCACGCCTGGTGGTAGGCGCGTGGCCCGGCGAAGGCCGGGAGGAACGAAT
Source organism: uncultured Iamiaceae bacterium (assembly GCA_963706425.1). GTDB lineage: Bacteria > Actinomycetota > Acidimicrobiia > Acidimicrobiales > Acidimicrobilacustridaceae > CAVPMN01. Next base: position 1,097,797 of record CAVPMN010000001.1, on the reverse strand, counting down.
GGTGGATGTTGATGGCACGAGGCCCGAACTCGTCGCAGAAGTCGGGCGACAGGATCCGCATGTACCGAGCGAGCACGACCAGGTCGGGATCGAGCGCGCGGAGCGTCTCGGCCACCGTGTGCTCCTGCTGGGCTCGGCCGGGCTCTCCGTCGTCGGTCACCGGCACGTGATGGAACGGGATTCCGAAACGCGCCGCCGCCTCCGCGTGATCGCGATGGTTCGACAGCACCGCCACCACATCGGCGGCCAGGTCGCCGGTGGCGCAGCGACCGAGCAGGTCGTAGAGGCAGTGCGGCTCCCGCGACGTGAGCACCGCCAGCCGGGCCTGGCGGGGGACGTGGAGCTGCCAGTCCATCGACCAACGCTGCGCCACCTCGGCGAAGCCGGCCCGGAGCTGGGCGGCATCGTCGGGATGGTCGAACTCGACTCGCTGCAGGAACAGGCCGTGGTCGCGATCGCTGTACTGGGCGGCATCGACGATGTTGCCGCCCAGGCGGGCCAGCCAACTGGCCACGTCGGCCACGATGCCAGGTCGGTCGGCACAGGTCAGCAGCAACACGGCCCGGGTCACGGCGCAGAAGGGTACCTGCGACCCGCGTAGAGTGGCGGAGATGAGTGCGCTCGCCGGCCCGTTCGCCATCGTGGCGCTCGTCCTCGCGGTCGGGGGCGTCTACAAGCTGCGCGATCCGGCCCCTGCAGCGACGATGCTCGCCAGCATCGGCCTGCCCGCCTCGCCAGTGCTGGCGCGAGCGTCCGGCGCGGTCGAACTGGTCGTCGGCGTCGGCGCGGTTGCCGTCGGTGGCCGCCTTGCGGCGGCGGTGGTGGCGCTGCTCTACCTGTTGTTCGCGGCCATGACGGCCCGGTTGATGACGGCGGGTGACGCATCGGTCTCGTGCGGCTGCTTCGGCCGGCTGTCGGCGGCTCCCTCGTCGCTGCACGTCGGGGCCAACCTCGTCGCCGCCGCGGTCGCCCTCGCCGCGTCGATCGTCGACGTCTCCGGCATCGCGGCGCTGTCCGACGAGCCGGCGACCGAGGCCACCACGTTCGCCGCCCTCGTGCTCCTCGGCACATGGCTGTTCGTGATGGTCATCACCGTGCTGCCCGACACGCTCGCGGCTGCTCGCCGCACACCCGCCACCTCGGCAGTCCGTGAGTTCGCGCTGGCGGGCACCGCGTTCGACGACGACGCCGCCGTCGCGGCTGAGGGAAGAGCCCGATGACATCGTCGGTCACCGCTCGTCTCGCCACCTCGGTCTCGGGGTTCGTGGCCGAACGCTTCGGCCGCCGCGGCTTCTTCGCCCGCTCGGCGGTGGTCGGCAGCGCGTTGGCGGCCAACCCGGTCGCCTACGCCCTCAAGCCCACCACCGCCTACGCCGCCATCTGCAACTGCAACGGCTCGAACTGCGACTGCGGCGCGCTCTGCTGTGACGGCTACACCGAGTTCTGCTGCACGCTCACGGGAAAGAACACCTGCCCTCCCGGCACCCTCATGGGCGGCTGGTGGAAGGCCGACGGCACGGCGTTCTGCGGCGGGCCTCGCTACTACATGGACTGCAACGCGCCGTGCAATGGCTGCGGCTGTGGCGGCAACGGCATCTGCTCGGGATCGTGCTCGGGCACCGGTTGTGGATGTGCCCAGGGCAACTGCGGCAATCGCAAGGCGGGCTGCACGCAGTTCCGCTACGGGCAGTGCAACCAGGACGTGCCGTGCATCGGGCCGATCGTCTGCCGGGTGGTCACCTGCGTGCCGCCGTGGGCGATCGAGCCGTCGTGCACCACCACGTTGCGGGTCGACCAGAACACAGCCGGCCACGACCGGGCCTGTCTGCACTCGTCGATCGGCTCACTCGATTCGGTCACCGAGGTGTCGGGCGGCGCGCGGGTGCAGGGCTGGGCCCTCGACTTCGACACGCAGGAGTCGGTCGACGTGCACGTCTATGTCGACGGCCAATGGGCCGGCGCTGGCCGTGCCGATCGGTTCCGCCCCGATGTCGGCGCGGCCTATCCGGGCTACGGCGCGTCCCACGGGTTCGACATCTCGGTTGCGGCCAAGCCTGGTCTGCGCAACGTGTGTGTCTATGCCATCAACCGTGGCGCCGGTGGCGAGAACCCGCTCATCGGTTGCGGGCAGGTGCGACTGGGCAACCCGTTCGGCTCGCTCGACGGTGTCTCCACCGGTCCCGACAGCGTGCGGCTCACCGGTTGGGTGATCGATCCCGACACGGCCGGCGCGGTGGCGATCCACGTCTATGTCGACGGCACCTACCGACTGGCCGCCACGGCCAACCGGTCGCGTCCCGACATCGGCGCCGCCTATCCGGGCTACGGCAACAACCACGGGTTCGACGTCACGGTCCCCGTGAGCGGCGGCACGCACCAGGTGTGCGTCTACGCCATCAACGTCTCGAACGGGTCCACCAACCCGCTCATCGACTGCCGCACGGTCGACGTGGGCAAGCCGTTCGGCTCGCTCGATCGAGCCAGCGCCACCCTCGGCGCCATCGAGGTGTCGGGTTGGGTCATCGACCCCGACACCACCGCCCCCACCCAGGTACGCGTCTACGTCGACGGCTCGCTGCGGGGCACGTTCACCGCCGACGGCGACCGGCCCGACGTCGGCGCCGCCTATCCCGCCTACGGGTCACAGCACGGTTTCGCCGGCTCGGTCGCTGCGTCGCCGGGTGTCCGCCAGGTCTGTGTCTACGCCGACAACATCGGCGCCGGCGCCGATCCGCTCATCGCCTGCCGCACGGTCGAGGTGCGTTCGGGCAACCCGTTCGGGTCGGTCGACGGGGTGCGCAGTGGTCCCGGCTCGATCCAGGTGTCGGGGTGGGTGCTCGATCCCGACAGCGCCGACTCGGTCCTCGTGCACGTCTACGTCGACGGCCAGTGGCGCACCGAGGCCCTCGCCGATCGCCCACGTCCCGACGTCGGTGCCGCCTTCCCGGGTTACGGGTCGGCACGCGGTTTCCAGGTCACCGTGCCCGCCACCGCCGGGTGGCGTGAGGTGTGCGTCTACGCCATCAACATCGGCGCGGGCACGACCAACCCGCTCATCTCCTGCCGCAACGTGTTCGTCGGCGGCGCCCCGTTCGGCTCGCTCGACGGCGCCAAGACCTCGGCCGGTTCGGTCCGTCTCACCGGCTGGGCGATCGACCCCGACATCGCCGGGCCGGCCGACGTGCACGTCTACGCCGACGGCCAGTGGCGGGCGCAGGCCGTGGCCGACGTCGACCGGCCTGACGTGGGCGCTGCCTTTCCGCTCTACGGTGACGACCATGGCTTCGACGTCACCGTGCCGTTGTCGAGCGGACCTCATCGGGTGTGCGTCTACGCCATCAACAAGGCCGGCAACGACACCAACCCCCTGCTCGCCTGCCGTGATGTCGTCGTTCCCTGATCGCGTGAGCCTGATTCGAGTGAGCCTGATCGCAGCAAGTCTGATCCCAGTGAAGAGGTCGTCGTCGTGCTGGCCCTCGTGATCGTGCTCGCGGTCGCCGTCCTGCTCCTCGGAGTGCTCGTCGTCGGACTGCTGCGCAGCCACGCCGAGATCCTGCGCCGCCTGCACGAGCTGGGTGCCGGGGTGTACGAAGCCGACGACGGTTCCGATGCCGGCACCGGGGTCACCTCCAGCGTGGCGCTCACGGAGCGTCCCGAGATCCGCACCCAGGAGGGGGTCGCCGCGCCACGGTCCGACGACACCCCCGCCTTCGACCTGGCCGGCTCGACCCCCGATGGAGCGGCCAAGGCGGTGGGTGTGGTCGGCGTGGCCCATTCGACGCTCATCGCCTTCCTGTCGAGTGGCTGTGGCACCTGCGGCGACTTCTGGCGGGCGTTCGCCGAGGGGGAAGCCGACCGGCTCCCTGGCCGCGACACGCGCCTGGTGATCGTCACGAAGGGCCCCGACGAGGAGAGCCCGGCGGCGGTGGCCCAGCTGGCCCCGACCGGGTCGATCACCCTCATGTCGTCGCAGGCGTTCACCGACTACGGGGTGCCGGTCAGCCCCTACGTCATCCTCGTCGACGGTCCCGAGGGGCGGGTGGTCGGCGAAGGCGCGGCCGCCAGCTGGGCCCAGGTCGCCAACCTGTTGCGTCAGGCGGCCGCCGACGCCGGTCTGGTGCTCGACGACGACGCGGCGGCCGGCCAGCCGGCGCGGCGGCTCGACGGGCCGGGACGTGAAGCGCGGGCCGACGAGGAGTTGCTGCGGGCGGGCATCGCGCCGGGCGATCCCAGCCTCTATCCCGATCGCGTCACCGAGCCCGCCGTCGACGATCGTTCCGCCGAGGCCGGCGTGCCACCGTCGGGCAGGCGGTAGCGGTGGCCACGCTGCAGGCGTTCGGCATGGCGGCCTCGCCGCTGCGCGGGTGGGACGGCGAGATCTACCGGCGAGACGCCGACGCCGCGTTGGCCACGAGCGGGCGCATGGTCGCGGCGAGCGGCAACGAGACCGCCACACCGATCCTCCATCTCGCCAACTTCGCCCTTCCCGCGATCCGCGGTGACTACGGAGGCGGGGCGGTCGAGCTCATGGGTCGGGGCGGCATCTTCATCTCGCTGCTCGAGCACGACGCCGCCGAGGCCTCCTCGGCCTTGTTCACCGCCAAGGGCATCCCGTGGCCGTTGTCGGCCCACGACTTCGATCCCCAGCAGATGCAGCGCACGATCTCCGGACAGGCCGGCTGCCAACGCTTCTTCGCCCACCAGGACCGCGCGTTCTGTCTCTACGTGGCCATCGGCAGCTACGCCATGCGGGCCGTGCTCGTGGGTGAGGTCAACAACGCCCTCGCCACCGTGTCGTTCGCCTGACGGTCACCGCCCGGTTTTGGCAGGCACAACGCGCACCGGGGTGCGCGTTGTCACGGCCAGAACGTGGCGTCGGCGGTTCGTTGCGCCAGACTCACGGGATGCGAGCCGTCGTGTGTCATGAGCTGGGCCCGCCCGACGTGCTCGTCGTCGAGGAGCGCGCCGATCCGGTGGCCGGCGACGGCCAGGTGGTCGTCGCCGTGCGCGCCGCAGGCGTCAACTACGTCGACGCGCTGTTCGTGTCGGGCTCCTATCAGATCAAACCGTCGCTGCCGTTCGTGCCGGGCAGCGAGATCGCCGGCACGGTGGTCGAAGTCGGCGCCGGCGTCGAAGGCGTGGCGGCGGGCGACCGGGTGTTGGCGATGCCAGGGCTGGGCGGCTTCGCCGATCGGGTGGCGCTGTCAGCTGCGCAGGTGGTCGCCGTTCCCGAGGGCGTCTCGTTCACCCAGGCAGCCACGTTCGTGCAGAGCTACTGCACCGCGCTGTTCGCGCTGCGCACCCGGGCCGCGCTGGCCGCCGGTGAGACGGTCCTCGTGCTCGGAGCGGGCGGCGGCGTGGGGCTGGCCACCATCGATGTGGCCACGGCCCTCGGTGCGACGGCCATCGCGGTGGCGTCGAGCCCCGAGAAGCGCGCCGCCGCCCTGGCGATCGGTGCGACGGCCGCGATCGATCCGGCGAGCGACGACCTCAAGGTGCGGGCGCGCGAGCTCGCTGGAGGTGGCGTCGACGTGGTGGTCGATCCGGTGGGTGCCGAGTTGGCCGAGCCCGCGTTGCGCGCCTTGCGGTGGTTCGGTCGGTATGTCGTGATCGGGTTCGCCGGTGGGCCCATCCCTCGTCTGCCGCTCAATCAGGTGCTGCTCAACAACCGCACGATCGTGGGCGTCGATTGGGGCGCGTGGGCCATGCGCACACCGGACGTGCAGCAGGCGTTGCTGGCCGAGCTGTTGGCGATGGCCGCTGACGGTCGCCTGCATCCGGTCGAGCCGACCACCTATCCGCTCGAGGGGGCGGCCGACGCGCTCGACGACCTGCTCGGCCGTCGGGTCGTCGGCAAGGTCGCCCTGGTGAGCGACTGACCGCACCCCACCGTTCAACCACCGTTTCTGTAGTCACGACGGGACCCCAGGGTCACGGTTGGGCTACAGGAACGGGTGAGGAGTGCTCGGTGAGATCGGCGGGGCGGCCGAGTGAGGTGCCGGTCAGGACGCGTCGTCGGCCAGCAGGTGGGCCACCAGCTTGCCGTTGACCTTGTAGATCGAGTTGCCCTTGAACTCGAAGCTCGTGCCCGTGTCGTGGTCGTCGATCGTCAGGGTGAATGAGGCGACGTATCGCCTGGTGTGCACGGCCACCGAGGCTCGGTTCCACATCGCGTAGGGCGGGCCGGAGAAGGTGTGCGATGCGGCCAGCCCACCCGCTGCGCTGGCGTCGAAGGCGTAGATGTGGGCCGCGGTCACCGCGAGGGCGGTCCACGGTGGCTGGTTGCTGGCACTCGCCAGCCCCCGCTGGGCGGCCACCCCGCCCGCCACATCGACGACGAAGCCGGCCACGCCGCCAAGGTGAACGTCGTTCGTCACTTCGTTGGCCAACCCCAGGCCCGCGGCGGCGGCGACACCCGAGCCGTACGGCTGGAACAGGCCGGTGGCCAGGACCTGCTCGTCCGACAGGAGCTCCTGGCAGTGGGCCTCGAGCTGCTTCTCCGTCACGACCATCGCCATCGGGGCCTCCTTGTCGACCATGCTGTGGTCTTCCCATCGTCCAGGAGGTCGAGATCGTGAGCGAAGGCCCGCAGTTGGGTGAAAGCTTCGTTGGGTCGGGGCCCAACGCGGCCCACGTCAACACCGTGATGGGTGCTCGCGACGGTTCGGTGGGCACGGCGTGGGCCACTGCGCTCGCCACTCCGAGCGCAGGACACGCCCCGTTCGTCACCGTGCTGCGGCCCGGCCTGCCGGTCAAGCCCTACACGCTGTTCGTCAACAAGGCGGCCATCGTCGACGGCGGCCACGGCCGCCTCACCTGGGGTGCTGCGCAGGCCGGCGTCGCGCAGGGGGTGGCTCGCTCCGTGAGCGAGGGAGTCATCGACGCCGACCTGGTCGACGACCTCGTCATCGTGGCCGCCGTGTGGGTCGATCCGTCAGCCGACGACGAGGTCGAGGTGTTCGAGAACAACTCGGCGGCGACGCTCGAGGCGTTGACCCGTGGACGCGACCGCTATCCCTCGTTGCACGACGTGGTGGCGGCCGCCGACTCGCCGTTCAACCCGTTCTTCGGTGGTCCGCCCGCGACCTGATCGTCAGTCGGCCGATTCGGGCGACACCTGCACGATGACCTTGCCCATGTTCTCGCCGGTGAAGAGCATGTTGAGCGCGTGCGGCGCCTCTTCCAAGCCCTCGACCAGCTCCTCACGCCAGCGCAGCTTGCCCTGCTCGGCCCACTCGCCGAGCTGGGCCATGCACTCGGGGAATCGATCCCAGTGGTCGATCGTGATGAAGCCGCGCATGGTGCCCCGGCGTGCGATGAGGTTGAGGTAGTTCGACGGACCCGGGGGACGACCGCGGTCGTTGTAGACCGCGATCGCGCCGCACAGCACCACCCTGCCGCCCATGGCGAGATGGCCGAGCACGGCGTCGAGCACGGTCCCGCCCACGTTGTCGAAGTAGACGTCGACCCGATCGGGACACGTCTCACGCAGCGCCGCGGCGAGATCGGCGGTGCGATGGTTGATGCACGCGTCGAACCCGAGCTCCTCGGTGACCCATCGACACTTCTCGTCGGTGCCGGCGATGCCGACCACGCGGCAGCCGAGGATCTTGGCGATCTGGCCGGCGATCGAGCCGGTGGCACCGCCGGCCGCCGAGACCACGACGGTCTCGCCGGGTTTCGGTTGACCGAAGTCGATCAGGCCGAAGTAGGCGGCCGCACCGGTGGCGCCGAACACGCTCATCATCGACTTGAGGTTGGTGCCCGCCGGGAGCTTGGTGGTGTAGAGGTCGTCGCGCACGATCGCGTAGTCCTGCCAGCCGGGAAGGGAGTAAGCGAGGTCGCCCACCGCGAAGGCATCGGAGTTGGTGGCGACGATCTGACCGATGCCGCTGCAGCGCACGACCTCGCCCACCTCGACCGCCGGCAGGTAGCCCTCGCCCCGGTTCAACCAGGTGCGCACGGTGGCGTCCATCCCGAGATAGACCGTGCGCATCAACGCTTCGCCGTCGGCGAGCTCGGGCAACGGACGTTCGACCAGCTCGAAGTCGTCGTCGGTCACCAGTCCTTCCGGTCGGCGGCGGAGGATGAGCTGGCGATTGGTGTCGGGGAGAGCCATGCCCTTTGCATAGCCGAGGTCGCGGGCGCGTGTCGCCAGGCTGCCCCTAGCCTGGATGGTTCGTGCCGACACTTGCTCCCCAACGCCCCGCACATCGATCGCCCGTTCGTCGATCGGGCGCCCGCCGATCCGTGAGCGCCTTCGTCGGTGTCATGGCGTCGTTGTCGATCGTCACCGCGGCCTGCTCGAGCGGTTCGGGCAGCGATGCCGCCGTGGTCGAGCCGGCGCCTTCGGCGGCAGAGAGCTCCTCCACCACGCTCGAGCCGAGCACCACCACGACCGCGCCGCCCACCACCACGACGACCGTGCCCCCACCACCGGTGCACCGGCCGGGAGATGGCGGACTCGAGATCCTCGCGCTCGAGCAACGACTGGCCGAGCTGGGCTATCGACCGGGTGACGTCGACGGCAGCTACACGGCCGCCACCGCGTCGGCGGTGATGGCCTATCAGAAGCACGAGGGCCTCGGCCGCGACGGCATGGCCGGACCGCAGACGATGGGCGCGGTGTTCGAGCCGCCTCGCGGTGGTGGGCCGACGGTGGTCGGCGCCGGGCCCACGCTCGAGATCGACCTCGATCGTCAGATCATGTTCGTGACGCTGGCCGACGGCTCGGTCTCGATCGTCAACGTGTCGAGCGGCAACAACGAGACCTATCGACATCCTGCGGGCTACACGGCGGTCGCGTCGACACCGGTCGGCACGTTCGCCGTCGGTCGCAAGATCGACGCGCCCGAGGTCGCGCCCCTCGGCACGCTCTATCGCCCGATGTACTTCAAGGGCGGTTTCGCGGTACACGGATCGACGAGCGTCCCGGGCTTCCCCGCCAGCCATGGCTGCGTGCGCACCAGCTACACCGATCAGGACTGGCTGTTCCCGCAGATCCCTCCGGGGACGCGAGTGGTGGTGACGTCGGGCGGGCCCGTGCTCGACCCCGGCACCGACCTGCCGGCTGCCTAGCGCCCGAAGCGCGACGTGCCGAGCACGATGAACAGATCGCCGACGACGTCGGTCAGGTCGTCGAGCGAGGGCTGATCGTCGCGCTCCATCCAATCGATGATGATCTCGTTGATGGCCCCGACCATGCCCAGGGCCACCAGTTGGAAGTTGTGGTCGGGCTCGCGGTCGTCCGGGAAGTAGCCGGCGAAGAAGGTGGCGAGCGCATCGGCGTAGAACAGGTGTGCGGCCCGCCGGCGGGCCTCGAAGGCCGGACTGACCCCGACGGCCTCGAGGCAGATCACCCTCGCGGCGCGCGGATCGTCGAGCAGGGCGTGCACGAACGCGCCCACCCGCGACCTGATCTCCCGCTTGAGGAACTCGGGCCCTTCCTCCACCCCGCCGGCCAACACGGCCGCCCACGCCTCCTCGAGGAGCTGCTCGTAGAGGGAGGCCAGCAGGTCTTCGCGATTGGCGAACTCTTCGTAGAAGTACCTGGTGCTCACGAACGAGGCGCGACACAGCTCCTCGATGGGCGTCGCGGCGTAGCCCTTCGTGCCGAACAGCTCGAGCGCGGCGTCGAGCAGGGCTTGGCGGCGCTCGGCCTTGCGTTCGGCGAGCGTGCGGCCCCGGTGGAGGCGTTCGCGCGGCGCCTCCGCAGGGTTGCCCTCATCCGCGTGCGGCTTGGGCCGTCGACTCGCCATCCGGGGCAGCGTAAGCCCGCCAGCGCGACCGACCCAAGACGGCAGACGGACGCGGGCGGGGTCATCGGTGGCCGACCGGAGCTGCCGGCACACGACAGCCCTGCCATCATGACGCCGTGTCCGCACCCATCACCCTGCACTGGTTCCTGCCCACCGGCGGCGACAGCCGCGAGCTGTTGCCCACCGGCCCCGACGACCATCGGCGTCAGCCCGACCTCGACTACCTCGCCCAGGTGGCCCGCGCCAGCGAGCGCCTCGGCTTCGCGGGCATGCTCACGCCGACGGGAACGATGTGCGAGGACGCGTGGCTCACCACCGCGGCCCTGCTGGCAGAGACCGAGCGGCTGCGGTTCCTCGTGGCCTTCCGGCCCGGGCTGCTCTCGCCGACGCTCGCCGCCCAGATGGCGTCGACCTACCAACGAGTGTCCGGCGGGCGGCTGCTGATGAACATCGTCACCGGCGCCGACTCCGCCGAGCTCGGGCGCTTCGGTGACTGGGTCGATCACGACGCCCGCTACGCCCGCACCGGTGAGTTCATCTCGATCTTGCGTGGTGCGTGGTCGGGGGAGCCCTTCGACTTCGACGGCGACTACTACCGGGTCGCCGACGCCACGACCCGTGCGGTGCCCGATCCGCTGCCGCAGATCTACTTCGGCGGCGCGTCACCCCCGGCCGAGGAGGTGGCCGCCGAGCACGTCGACGTCTACCTCGCCTGGGGCGAGCCACCCGCCATGGTGGCCGAGCGCCTGGCCCGCGTCTCGGAGCTGGCCGCCGGCCACGGCCGCACGCTGCGGTTCGGCATCCGCTTCCACGTCATCTCACGTGATACCTCGGAGGCGGCGTGGGCCGAAGCCGACCGGCTCCTGGCCGGCGTCGACCCGGCGGCGGTGGCCGCCGCCCAAGCCGACTTCGCCTCGACGCAGTCGGTCGGCCAGCAGCGCATGGCGGCGCTGCACGGCGGTCGGGTCGATCAGCTCGAGATCCACCCCAACGTGTGGGCCGGTGTGGGCCTGGTGAGGGGAGGAGCGGGCACTGCGCTCGTGGGTAGCCACGCCGAGGTGGCCGACCGCATCGAGGAGTACCACCGGCTCGGCTTCGACGAGTTCATCCTGTCGGGCTATCCGCACCTCGAGGAGGCCTATCAATTCGGCGAGGGCGTGGTGCCGATCCTGCGTGAGCGGGGGCTGGTGGCGCCCGATCGCCATCAGGCGCCTCAGGGCTACTCGAGCTTCCGCTGACCCACCTCGCGCTGGTTCAGCCGCGGCGGATGACGTCCTTCCACGAACGGCGTGGCTGGAGCTCGTGTTGGCGTGCGGCGCGCAGGCGTTCGACCCGCAGGGCCTCGGACTCGTGGTCGTCGATGGCCTCGAGCGGCGCACCGATCACCCAGCCGAGCACCAGGTCGGCGAGGGCCGGGTTGCGGGCCAGCGCGGGACCGTGCAGATAGGTGCCCAGCACCCGGTCGTTCACCACCCCTTCGTCGCCGAAGCCGTTGCCTTCGCCCAACTCGACCGCGCCGAGGCGCTGGGCGGTCGGTCCGCGGCGCGTGCGACCGCCGTGGTTCTCGAACCCGGTGAGCTCGGGGAGGGCCCAGGCCGGGTCGGGCTGCACGAGCAGCTCGCCGACGGCGCGCGGGCGGTCGACGCGAACGGTCTCGGCGTCGAGCAGCCCGAGGCCGTCGCGGATCGCGCCGGTCGAGTCGGGGAACGTGTGGCCGAGGATCTGCATGCCCGCGCACACGGCGAACACCGCCGCGCCCCCGGCCACGGCCCGGGTGATTGCGCCCGACTCGATGAGGGCGCGCGCGGCCTCGACCTGCGGGCCGTCCTCGCCCCCGCCGAGCAGGTAGAGGTCGCCGCTGTCGGGCACGGGGTCGCCGGCCTCGACGGTGAGGACCTCGTGGTCGATGCCGCGCCAGGCGAGGCGCTTGGCGAAGATCGTGCCGTTGCCGCCGTCGCCATAGGTGCCGAGCAGGCCGGGGAAGAGCTGCACGATGCGCAGGCACGACTCGGTCGTCATCCGACCTCCTCGAGGTAGCCCTGGAACGCGGTGTAGTTGGCGGCCAGGTCGACCTGATCGGAGTGGGCCTGGCGGACGGCGTCGCGCAGCGACTCGGCCACCACGTGCTCGACCTCTGCATAACGCAGGCGCACGGCGAGATCGTGGCGGCGCTCGCCAGCCGCGACGACCAGCCGATCGCGGAGCTGTTCGAAGGGCACGTCCCACAACCACGACGGATCATGGCCGTCGGCGACGCGGGCGTTGATCGACACGATGACGGGTTGGGGGGCGGGCGCCAACATGTCGAGGGCCTCCTGCCACCCGGCCGGGTTCTTGGCGAGCAGCAGCCGCACCTTGGAGCCGTCGACGTCGACCACCCGATAGCGCCCGGCGACATCGCGTACCTCGCCCATGGCACGGGCCGCGGGGGCGGCCTCGGCGCCCATCGCCACCGCGGTCGCCAGGGCCATCGCCGCGTTGGTGCGGTTGACCCGACCGGGCAGCGTGAGGCGCAGCGGCACCCGCGCCGTCGTGCCCATCACCACCTCGTCGTCGTCGAGCCAGACCTCCGGGGTGGGGCGGGCCAGATCGCAGTCGACGCAGTGCCAGGGGCCCTCGTCGAGCTCGAGGCGACCGCCGCACGCCGGACAGCCGGTGGCGTCGGCCAGCCAGGTGTCGGCGGTGCCCACCCAGACGATCGTGCTTTCGGTGTCGTGGGTGCCGGCCAGCGCCGACCAGGCGACGAGCGGATCGTCGGCGTTGGCCACCACCCACGTCGGTGGCGTGGCCTGCAAGGCGTCGCGCCAGCGTTCGGCTACCTGGCGCACTTCGAAGCTGCGGTCGAGCTGGTCGCGGCTGAGGTTGAGCAGCAACACGGCGCGCGCCCGAGTGTCGGCCAGCACTCGCGGCAGCCAGCGCTCGTCGACCTCGAGGATGGCGGTGGCCGAGAGCGAGGCCTTCCCGAGGGCGGCCACGTGCCCGGGGGGCATGTTGGCGCCGAGGACGTTGGAGACCACCGAGCGATCGGTTGCGAGGGCGGCGGTGAGCAGGCGGGTGGTGGTGGTCTTGCCGTTGGTGGCGCTCACCAGGGCCACCTCACGGCCGACCTCGGCCGTGAGGTTCGCGAGGAGCTCGGGATCGATGGCCAGGGACACCCGGCCGCCGACCACGCTGCCCGACCCCAGATGGGTGAGGCGCGAGGCGCCGGCCACCGCCTTGCCGGCGGCGATGGCGACCTGCGTGCGCATCGTCATCGATTCTCAGAGATGGCTGGTGTCGAGGGGCCCACGAGGGTGCGATGCTACCGGGGGTGGCGCCGCACGACGCGCCGTGGCCGCTACTCTCGTCGCCCGTGCGAACTGGTCACCGAGAACGCCGTTTTCCGGCGTCCGCGGTGACCAGTTCGGCGTTGGGGTCGGCGTCGGCGGGGCGCAGGCTCCGAGGTGATGCCGGCGAGCTCACGCTGCCGGTGCTGGTCGGCGCCGGCGTCGCCATCGTCGTGCTGGTGGTGCTCGCCATCCAGGTCGCCTACATCACCGGCGTCATCGACGACGACGAGCGGCCCCGGGTGCTCGTGCTCGGCGACTCGATCACCGATCGGGGCCAACGGTCGTTCCGCGAGGCGGTCGGTGGTGGCTTCGACCTCTCGATCGACGGCAAGGCCAGCTTCCGCACCGACATGATGCTGCCGGCGGCGGAGCGTTGGTCGACTCGCCCGTTCGAGCAGGTCGTCATCAACCTCGGCACCAACGACGTGGTGCAGGGAGCCGATGTCGATCAGTCGGCCGCCGTGATCCAGCAGATGATCGATCTCTATCCGCAAGCGGTGTGCGTCCACCTGGTCACGGTCAACGAGTCGATGCCGGAGAGCTCCGGTCCTGATGTGCGAGGGCAAGCCGTCGCGTTCAACGAGCGGCTGCGCGCCATCGCGGCGAACGATCCGCAGGTGCGCATCGTCGACTGGGCGGCGATCGTCGAAGAGCAGATGGCCCAGGGGATCGACCCGACCCTTGATGGTGTGCATCCGACGGAGACCACCCATCCGCTGCTGGCCGAGGCCGAGACGGAGTCGCTCGAATCTTGTGTCGTCGACACCGCTTGAGGGGTCGGCTCAGGCGCCGACCTTGGCGGTGGGCCGGAACCGCACCGGCATCGTCTCGAAGCCACTGACGAAGTTGGCCGGTCGCAGCGGAGTGTCGCCGGCGATCTCCAGGTCGGGCAGGCGGGTGAGCAGCCGTTCGATCATCACGCGCAGCTCGAGCCGGGCCAGGCTGGCACCCAGGCAGAAGTGGGTGCCGAAGCCGAAGGCCACGTGGTCGTTCGGCGTGCGCTCGATGTCGAAGTGCTGGGGGTCGTCGAACACGTCCTCGTCGCGGTTGGCCGACGGATAGAGCAGCAACAGCTTCTGGCCCTCGCTGATCTGCTGGCCCTGGAACTCGACGTCGCGCGTGGCGGTGCGGGCCATGTTCTTGATGGGCGTCACCCACCGCAGCATCTCCTCGATGGCCGACGTGAGCAGCTCGGGACGATCGGCCAGCTTCTCGCGCTGATCGGGATGGCGGATGAGCTGTTCCATCCCGCCGCTGATGACGTGGCGGGTCGTCTCGTCGCCTCCGACCAGGATGAGCAGCGACTCGTGGATCAGCTCGTCGTCGTCGAGGCGGTCGCCGTCGACCTCGGCGTGCACGAGGATGCTCATCAGGTCGTCACTCGGCGACTTGGTGCGGCGGTCCTCGATGACCGACAAGCAGTGCGCGGTGTAGTTGGCGAACGCGTCGGCTGCTTTCAACAGCGCTTCTTCGCTGGCGGCGTTGCTCTGCGACGAGACCATGTCGTCGCTCCACTCGAGGAGGTCGGCCCGATCCTTGGGCGCGACACCGAGGGCGTCGCCGATCATGATCATCGGTAGGGGCGCCGCGATGTCACGGACGAGATCGCACTCGCCCTTCTCGCACACTGCGTCGATGATCTCGTCGCACGCCGCTTCGATCTTCGGTTCGAGGTCGCGCACCTGTCGGGGCGTGAAGCCCTTGTTGACCAGCTTGCGACGGCGCATGTGGTCGGGGTCGTCCATGTCGATCATCATCGCCAGCGGCCCGAAATTGGGACGGATGCCCCCGGCGTTCGAGAACGTCACCGGGTCCTTGGCGACGGCGCGCAGGTCGTCGTACTTGGCGATGCCCCACACGCCGTTCTTCTCGTCGAAGTAGACGGGCGCGTTGGCCCGCATCCAGGTGAAGTGCTCGTGCGGGTCGTTGCCGTAGAACTCGCCGGCGACCAGGTCGATGTCGGGATGAGTCGGGTGGTCGGCCATGGCCGACATGCTGGCACACACCTGACGAGGCGTCAGGCGCCGGTCAGAGGACGAGCTCAGCCATGGTGCGCAGGCCGTCGACACCGGGGGAGTAGACGAGCAGCGTCGACACCGGGCTGTCCTCCCACGCCTGGAGGCGCTCCTTGATCGCGCGCCGGCGGGCCGCACAGCGAGATGGCGTCGGCGAACTCGTCGGGCACCATGGCGATGGCCTCGTCGCGCCGGCCCTCGAAGAAGGCGTCCTGGATCTTGATGGCCTCTTCCTCGAAGCCGAACCGGCCCATGAGCTTGGTGTGGTAGTTCTGCCCTTTGGCGCCCATGCCGCCGATGTAGAAGCCGAGCATCATCTTCACCGGAGCGAGCGCGGCCTCGACGTCGTCGTTGATGTTCACCTGGGCGCCCGCCACGATGTCGAAGTCGGGCGCGGCGCCGGCCAGCGATTCGGCGTAGACCTCTTGGTGGAACGGCGAGTAGTAGAGCGGCAGCCAACCGTCGGCGATCTCCGCGGCCATGGCCACGTTCTTCGGCCCTTCGGCGCCGAGGTAGATCGGCAAGTCCTTGCGCAGCGGGTGGGTGATCGCCTTCAACGGCTTGCCGAGGCCGGTGGCGTCGTCGCCGCGGTAGGGGTGTTGGAAGAACTCACCTTGGAAGTCGAGTGGCTCCTCTCGGCGCAGCACGCGCCGGATGATCTCGACGTACTCGCGGGTGCGGGCCAGCGGCTTGTTGGCCGGTCGGCCGTACCAGCCCTCGACCACCTGCGGCCCCGACACGCCGAGGCCGAGCATCATGCGGCCGTTCGAGATGTGGTCGATGGTGAGCGCACCCATCGCCGTGGCCGTGGGCGTGCGTGCCGCGATCTGCACGACGCTGGTGCCGAGCTTGATGGTGGACGTGTGGCCGGCGATCCAGGCCAGCGGGGTGAAGGCGTCGGATCCCCACGCCTCCGCGGTCCACACCGAGTCGAAACCGAGTCGCTCGGCCTCCTGGGTGGTCTCGATCACGTTGGGCGGCGGGAGCTGCCCCCAGTATCCCCACATCAGGCCGAGTTTCATGGCCGGTCACGCTACCGGTCGGAGGTGGTAGCGCCCAGCCGACGCCAGGCCCGCTCGTTCTGGCGTCCGTTGACTTGCCTCTGCGCTGATCCTGGACGCCAGAACGACTAGGGGGTCGAGGCCGTCACCGGGTAGACAATGCGGGTGGCGCCGGACGACTACTGCTATCTCACCACGATCGGGCGCACGAGCGGCCGCTCCCACGAGATCGAGATGTGGTACGCCCAAGATGGCGACACGCTCTACCTGCTGGCGGGCGGCGGGCGCTCAGCCGACTGGGTGAAGAACCTGCTGGCCAACCCCCAGTGCTCGGTGCGCGTGGGTGACGAGACCTTCAGCGCCACCGGACGCGCGCTCGACGGCCCGGCCGACGGCGACGAGGCCGAGCGGGCCCGCGATCTCGTCTTCGACAAGTACCAGCCGCGCTACGAGAACCCGCTGCTCGAGTGGCGCGAACGCTCGCTGCCGGTGCGCATCGCGCTCCAGCGCACCTGACGCACCCGACGCACCTGACGCACCCGACGCACCCACGCCCCGACGCGCGCCTGCTCCACTGATCCGAAATCGGTGCGTGAAACCACCCATACGGGTGTTTCACGCACCGATTTCGCGAGTGGGTGTGGGCGCCGGAAGGTCAACCGGCGTAGCGGCGGGCTTGGTGGAGCACTGACGACGCGTAGCCGCCGCCGAACAGCACGACGTGCACCAGCAATGGATAGAGCTGCCACAGACCCACCCGGTCGGCCCAACCGGTCGCCAACGGGTAGACCTCGTCGTAGGCCTCGAAGCAGCGCGTGTCGAAGCCGCCGAAGAGGCGCATCATCGCCAGGTCGATCTCGCGGTGGCCGGCGTAGACCGCCGGGTCGACCAACCACGTCTGACCGTCGGGGCCCGCCACCGCGTTGCCGGCCCACAGGTCACCGTGCAGCCGGCTGGGAGGCTCGGGTGGTCCGGCCAGGTCGTCGAGGCGAGCGTAGAGCCGCTCGAACAGGCTCACGGCATCCTTCGGTAAGCGCTCGAGGTCGATCGCCTCGTGCACGAGCGGGTCGAGCCGCCGGGTGGCATAGAACTCGGCCCATGACGAGCACGGCCCGTTGATCTGTGGCAGCGAGCCGATGTAGTTGTCGTGGTCGAACCCGAAGGCCGGCTCGTGGATGCGGTGCAGCGCCGCGAGGCGGTGGCCCATGTCCTCGTGGTGCGCGGGCTCGGGTGTCACCTGGTCGATCCACTCGAGCACGAGGAAGCGGGCGGGCGCGCCGGGCTCGTCCGACACATGGAGCACACGTGGCACGCGGGCCGTGTCGGTCTCGCGCAGCCAACGCAGTCCGTCGGCTTCGAGGTCGAACATGGCGGCCGGGGCGTCGGGTCGCGACTTCACGAACACCCGGCGTTCGTCGTCGAGCGTCATCCGGTAGGCCTGGTTCATGTCGCCGCCGGCGACCTGCACGGTGTTGACCACCTGCGCCTCGAACGCCGTGCCGATGGCCTCCTCCAACTCGTCCAGAGTGCTCACGGATTCGTTGCCCTCACCTGGTCGAGTAGTCCTCGGCAGGCGGTGTCGATCAGGTCGAAGACATCGGCGAAGCCGTCGACCCCG
Source organism: uncultured Iamiaceae bacterium (assembly GCA_963706425.1). Taxonomy (GTDB): domain Bacteria; phylum Actinomycetota; class Acidimicrobiia; order Acidimicrobiales; family Acidimicrobilacustridaceae; genus CAVPMN01. The sequence continues at coordinate 1,080,076 of CAVPMN010000001.1, read as the reverse complement.
CCGTAGTAGGGATCGGGCACGTCGAGCGAGCCCGACGTCGAGGGGTCGAACTCGCGCAGGAGCCGCACCTTGGCCCGGTGCTCGTTCGAGTGGGTGAGATCGTGCAGATCGGCGGCGTTGGCGGTGTCCATGGCGACGATCAGGTCGAAGTGCTCGAAGTCGCCGAGGTGCACCTGGCGGGCTCGGCTGGTGAGGTCGATGCCTCGGCGCGTGGCTTCGGCCCGAGCCCGCTCGTCGGCCTGCTCGCCCTGGTGCCAGCCGCCGGTGCCCGCCGAGTCGACCTCGATGCGATGGCCCAGCCCGGCCGCCTCGACGTGGCTGCGCATGATCGCCTCGGCCGTTGGCGATCGGCAGATGTTGCCGAGGCACACGAAGAGGATGCGAACCGGCTGGTCAGGTTGATCGGACGTCGGTCCGGACGGAGCCATCGGAGCAGTCTCGCATCTACGCTCTCGCCCGATGACGAGGGTGCATGCCGGTCGAGGTCCATCCCGTGTCGGTCACCGTGTCGGTCACCGGCTGGGGCCGAAGCGTTCCCAACGGCTGGCGGCGATGGCCGCTCTCGTTGTCGACCTGGCCGCCATCGTGCTGCTCGTGGTGGTCGTGCTGTCGCGCCCCCTGCACGCGCTGGTCGTCCTCGTGCTCGCCGCCCTGTTCCTCGGCGCGCTCTTCTTCGCCCTGTTGACGTCGAGCGTCCGGCGCACGCTGGGCGTGGTGGCGGTGATCGTCACGGGTGGGGCGCTGATCTCGGCCATCCTCTTCTGGAGCCCTCGCGACGACGAGCCCTACTGGCAGGGGCCGGTCGTCATCCTCTTGTTCCTCATGGGCGCCGCGCTCACCCGCCACGCCCTCTGGGTGCCGCCGCCCACCGGTTTCGATCTGTTCACCGTCCAGGGCACTCGCACCACCTCGCATCCCGTGCTGGTGATGAACCTGCGCTCCGGTGGGGGCAAAGCCGAGGAGTTCGACCTGCGTGGCATCTGCGTCGGACTGGGCATCGAGCCGGTGGTGCTCGAAGACGGTGCCGATCTCGCCGAGCTGGCGCGCGACGCCGTCGCTCGTGGTGCGGATGCGCTGGGGATGGCCGGGGGCGACGGGTCGCTCGCCGTGGTGGCGGCCGTGGCGGCCGAGCACGACCTGCCGTTCGTGTGCGTGCCCGCCGGCACTCGCAACCACTTCGCCCTCGACATGGGTCTCGATCGCAACGACCCCCGTCAGGCGCTGGCATCGTTCATCAACGGTGAGGAGCGCCGCATCGACTACGGCACGGTCAACGATCGCATGTTCCTCAACAACGTCAGCCTCGGCGTCTACGCGGCGATCGTCGAACAGGACAGCTACCGCGACGCCAAGCTCGAGACCGCGCTCACCTTGTTACCCGAGCTGTGGGAGAAAGGCGGACCCTGGTTCGATCTGCAGTTCGACGTCCCCGACCACGGTCGCCTCGAGCGAGCGGCGATCCTCCAGGTGTCGAACAATCCCTACGGGCGAGAGCTGGGGCGCCGCGATCGCCTCGACACGGGCGAGCTCGGCATCATCACGGCCGATCCGCAGCGACTGGGCGAGCTGGTCGGGCTCACCATGCTCGCCGCGGCCGGGCAGCGAGAGCGAGCCGCCGCCCTCTGGACCTGGACGGCGAGCTCGCTGCACATCGACTCAGGTCAGTCGGGGCTGTCGGTCGGCATCGACGGCGAGACGGTGGCCGTGTCGACGCCGCTCGACTTCCGGAGCGTGCCCTGCGGGCTGCGGGTGCTCGTGCCGGCGGGCTCGCGTGTGGGGCTCGAGGAGCAGAACCTCGGCGTGAAGGGCACCTACTCGGCCCTCTTCGAGGTGGCCTTCGGCATCGGCGGCCCCGACAGCTGACCGGACGACCGCACGGGTCGCACTGGTGCAGTTGACGGGTGGACCGCGGTGTGGTCTCCTCTCGCGCAGACACCCGTCGAGGCAGGGGAAGCCGGTCGAAATCCGGCGCTGACCCGCAACCGTAGGCCCGCCGTCGCTTCTCGAAGCGCAGGCGAGCGAGCCGGAATGCCTGCCCTGGCGAGGCGCTCCATCGGAATCCGTCGAGGGCTGCGGGAGATGGGGCTCGGTGCAGCCAGCGTGCCGCCGGCTCCTCCGGGCTCTTCTCCGGAGGAGGCACCACAGTGGGCAGGATCGGTTGCCGGGCCGGGCTGGCGCTCGCCGCCCTGACCGTCGCCGCGGTGCTGCTGCCCTCCGCACCCGCCGGGGCCGCCGAGCTGTGCGCGCCGTCGGCTCCGGCTGGTCACGTGCGGATCGCCGTGATCGTCGACTACGGCACCGAGCCCGGGGCGCCTGGGTCGGCGTCGGTTCGATGCCTCACGGTGCCCGACGGCACCACGGGCGGGCAGTTGCTGAAGCAGCGGGCCGAGCTGCTCGGCACCGCGTTGCCCAGTTACGCCACGAGTGGACTGCTCTGCACGCTCGACGGCTTCCCCCGCAACGACGAGTGCGGCGCCGCCTCCGGCGACGAGTTCCGCTACTGGTCCTACTGGTCGGGCACGTCGGGGAGTTGGGTGTACGGGCAAGGCAACCCGTTCACCCGCCGCCTGCGCGACGGTGACATCGAGGGCTGGCGGTTCGTCTCGGCAGCCGAGTCGGCCGCCCCACCGCCGCGCGTAGCCCCGTCGACCGACCTCTTTCCGGCGCCCCCGGCACCAACGCCTGCTCCGGCACCGGCCCTCCCTTCGGTGGACACGCCCGGCGCCGCGCCCGTCGTGCCGGGGCCCGAGCGTGGAGCGACCACGACCCTTGCGCCGGTGCCCTCGGCCGAAGGGGCGGGGGCTACCTCGACGACCTCGACCCTCTCGACCTCGTCCACCGACCGCGCTGCCGTGGCGTCGTCGGCCGACACCGACGAGCCACCGCCCATCGGCGAGATCGCCATCGAGCCCACCGCCGACTCGTCGGGTCCGCCCGTGGCGACGGTGGCCGGGGCACTGCTCGTGGCGGGCATGGTCGTCGCCGGCGGGTTGCGGCTGAGGCGGTCGTCGTGACCGCCGGCCGCGACTCGCGCTACGTGGTGCGCCGCATGCTCCACCCGCTCGCGTGGTGGGGTTGGGCGGGCCTGCTGGCGATGGTGACCCTGCGGACCACCAACGTCTTGTTGCTCGGGCTCATCGCCGGTGTCGTCATCTACGTCGTGGGCGCCCGTCGTTCCGACGCACCATGGGCCCGCGCGTTCGGCGGGTTCATCCGGCTCGGCGTGATCGTCATCGTCATCCGGATGGCGTTCCAGGTGCTCTTCGGCAACCGCATCCCCGGCACCACGCTGTTCACCCTGCCGTCGGTCGAGCTACCGGCATGGGCCGCCGGGGTGAGCATCGGCGGACCGGTCACGTTCGAGGGCCTGGTGGTCGCCTTCCAACAGGGTCTGCGCCTGGCGGTGCTCATCCTCTGCTTCGGTGCGGCCACCTCGCTGACCAGCCCCTACCGACTCATGCGCACGATGCCGGCCGCCCTCTACGAGGCGGGCGTCGCCCTCACCGTTGCGCTGTCGTTCGCGCCGCAGGCCCTCGTGTCCGCGGGTCGGATCCGTGAGGCGCAGCGTCTGCGCGGGCGTCCGACGCGTGGCATCCGTTCGTGGGCGGGGCTGGCCCTGCCGGTGCTCGAGGGCGCGCTCGATCGTTCCGTGGCCCTGGCCGCTTCCATGGACTCGCGCGGCTACGGCCGGCGGGTCGACGTCTCGTCGGCTGCCCGGCGGCTGACCACGGCGTTCACCGTCGGAGGCCTGCTCGCCATCGCCGTCGGCACCTATGCGTTGCTCGACGGCTCGGCACCCGACGCCATGGGTCTGCCGGTGCTCGCGATCGGCTCGCTCGCGGTGGCGGCCGCGCTGATCATCGGTGGCCGGCGCACGCAGCGCACGCGCTATCGGCCCGATCGGTGGCTACGGGCGGAGTGGTTCACTGTGGCGAGCGGCCTGGTCGCACTGGTGCTCGTGGTCGTGGCCGGTCGCCTCGGTGCGCCGCTGCAACCGTCGGTCTACCCGCTCGAACCACCGGCGCTCCCGTGGCTCGCGGCGCTCGGCGTGCTCGTGGCGGCCGCGCCCGCGTTCGTGACGCCTCGACCGCCCGGCGTCGAGGCCCCGCCGCAGGCGGTGCCCCTCCGTCCACCGGACGAACGTCCCGAGCCTCCGGTCGTGGCCCCCCTGGAGACGGTGCCGTGATCGTGTTCGAGCGAGTGTCGTTCACCTATCCCGACGCACCCCGACCCACGCTGACCGAGGTCGATCTGCACGTGCCCGAGGGCGAGCTGTGCCTCGTCGTGGGCGAGACCGGCTCGGGCAAGAGCACGTTGCTCCGCGTGGTCAACGGTCTCGTGCCCCGATTCACCGGCGGGCTGCTGACGGGCGCCGTGTCGGTGGCCGGTCGTCGCACCGACCGCACTCCGCCGCGCGAGCTGGCCGACGTCGTCGGGGTCGTCGGACAGGACCCGGCGGCGGGCTTCGTCACCGACGTGGTCGAAGACGAGCTGGCCTACGCGCTCGAGAACCTCGGGCTGGCGCCGGCGGTGATGCGTCGCCGCGTCGAGGACGTGCTCGATCTGCTCGGTCTGGTCGAGCTGCGCGACCGCCCCCTGCTGTCGTTGTCGGGCGGGCAACAGCAGCGCGTGGCCATCGGGTCGGTGCTCACCGCGTCGCCGCGCGTCCTCGTGCTCGACGAGCCCACCTCCGCGCTCGACCCGGCGGCCGCCGAGGACGTGCTCGCCGCGCTCACCCGTCTGGTTCACGATCTCGGACTCACCGTGCTCGTCGCCGAGCACCGTCTCGAGCGGGTCGTGCAGTACGCCGACCGCATCGTGTGGCTCCCCGGCGGCGGGCAACCGGTGCACAGCGGCCCGCCCCAGGACGTCATGGTCGAGTCGCCGGTGGCGCCACCGGTGGTCGAGCTCGGGCGCATGGCCGGATGGCAGCCGCTGCCGCTGTCGGTGCGCGACGCGCGTCGGCTCGCCGCCCCGTTGCGCAGTCGCCTGGCCTCTGCCGGCCCTCCGACCGCGCGCCCGGCCGTGGGGGGCGAGGTCATCGCCGAGGTGCGAGGGCTGCACGCCGGCTACGGGGCTGTTCCGGCGCTGCGGGGTGTCGACCTCGACGTCTGCACCGGCCAGGTGCTCGCGGTGATGGGTCGCAACGGCGCCGGCAAGTCGACGTTGCTCGCGCAGCTGGTCGGCCTGCGCGATCGTCAGGCCGGCACGGTGCAGGTGCGGGGCCAGCATCCCCACGATCTCGATGCCCGCCAGGTGGTGCGTCTCGCCGGGCTGGTGCCCCAGGACGCGGCCCTGTTGCTCTACAACGAGACCGTCCGCGCCGAGTGCGAGGCCGCCGATCGCGACGCCGACCTGCCGCCGGGTACCACCCGCGCCATGCTCGATCGGGTCGTACCCGGTCTCGATCCCGACGCCCACCCGCGCGACCTCTCCGAAGGGCAGCGCCTCGGCGTCGCCCTTGCGGTCGTGCTGGCGGCCGAGCCGCCCCTCCTGTTGCTCGACGAGCCGACCCGGGGCCTCGACTACGCCGCCAAGGCCCGTCTCGCCGCCTACCTGCGCTCGTTGGCCGACGCGGGCCATGCGGTCGTCGTCGCCACCCACGATGTGGAGATCACCGCCGGTCTGGCCGACCGGGTGGTGGTGCTGGCCGATGGCGAGATCGTGGCCGACGGACCGGCACGCGAGGTCGTCGTCCACTCACCGGTGTTCGCACCTCAGGTCGCCAAGGTGCTCGCCCCCGACGAGTGGTTGACGGTCGCGGAGATCGAGGCCGCACTCGCATGGCTGTCTCTGGCTCCGGCGTGCCGCCCGCCGGAGCTGGCGCGGGGGCCAGTCCGTGATCGCCGCCACCCAACGCAGCTCGACGTGATCCGGCTCCGGGCCCGCTCGTGGGCTCTGCTCGGCGCGGCCTCGCTCCTCGGGCTGGTCGCGTTCCTCTGGCCGTTCCTGGCCACGCCGACCGGCACCGAGAACCTGGCCCACGCCACCGACGCGCCTTGGGTGTTCGTGCTGCTGTTGCCCCTGCTGCTCGCCATCGTGGCCAGCGAGCTGGCCGAGGGCAGCATCGACGCCAAGGCCATCGCCCTGCTGGGGGTCCTCGGTGCGTGTGGTGCGGCACTGCGCCTGCCGGCCGGTGGTGCCGTCGGCTTCGAGCCGGTGTTCTTCCTGCTCATCCCCGCAGGACGGGTGCTCGGTCGCGGGTTCGGGTTCGTCCTCGGTGCGCTCACGCTCTTCGCGTCGGCGCTCATCACGGGCGGTGTGGGCCCGTGGTTGCCGTTCCAGATGTTCGGCGCCGCCTGGATCGGCTTCTTCGCCGGCTGTCTGCCCCCTGCGAAAGGTCGAGCGGAGCTGTGGCTGCTGGCCGCATACGGTGTCGTGGCATCACTCGCCTACGGGTTCCTGCTCAACCTGTGGTTCTGGCCGTTCGCCTCGGGTGGCGCGACCAACCTGTCGTTCATCCCGGGCGATCCGGTCACCGAGAACCTGCGTCGGTTCTGGGCGTTCCACCTCGCCACGTCGCTGGGGTTCGACCTGCCCCGTGCGGTGTTCACCGCGGTGTTCGTGTTGGTTGCCGGTCGGGCGGTGCTCGGAGCGTTGCGGCGGGTGTCGCGCAAGGCGGCGTTCGGCGCGCCGGTGTCGTTCGGCCCGGTCCCCGGCGAGCCGGGGACGATCGGGGCAGTCCCCGTCGAGCCGATCGTTCTCGAACACGAGTGATGCGATGAGCGCGCGGGTCTACGTGACTCGTCCGCTGCCAGCCCCCGGCACGGCGCCGCTCGAGGCGGCCGGTCTCCACGTCGACCAGCACGCCGTCGACCAGCCCCCGTCCCGCGAGGAGCTGCTGCGCCGAGTGCGCGAGGCCGATGCCCTGCTGTGCATGCTGACCGAGCGCATCGACGACGACCTGCTCGACGCCGCGCCGCAGCTGCGCGTGGTGGCCAACCTGGCGGTCGGCTACGACAACATCGACGTGCAGGCCGCCACCGACCGCGGGGTGGTGGTGACCAACACGCCCGACGTGCTCACCGAGGCCACCGCCGATCTCACCTGGGCGCTGCTGCTCGCCGCGGCGCGTCGAGTGGGCGAGGGAGACCGGCTCGTGCGATCCGGCCGGTGGGAGGGCTGGAGCCCGACCCAGCTGCTGGGCCTACCCGTCCACGGGGCCACGCTCGGCATCGTCGGCCTCGGGAAGATCGGCCGGGCGGTGGCTCGGCGAGCCTCCGGCTTCGCCATGGACGTGCGCTACCACAACCGCCATCGCGATCGATCGGCTGAGGCCGACACCGGGGCCACCTTCGTCGAGCTCGACGAGTTGTTCGAGACCGCCGACATCGTGTCGTTGCACGCGCCGCTCAACGAGAGCAGCCGCCATCTGGTCGACGCCGCCGCGCTGCGGCGGATGAAGCCGACGGCCCTGCTCGTCAACACCGGGCGCGGCCCGCTCGTCGACGAGGCCGCCCTGGTCGATGCCCTGCGCGCCGGAGAGATCGCCGGTGCGGCGCTCGACGTGTTCGAGCGAGAGCCGCAGGTCGAGGCGGGGTTGCTGGCAGCTCGACCAGGTCGTGCTCTCACCACACCTGGGCTCGGCCACCTCCGCCGCGAGGGCCGCCATGGTGCGCTGCTGTTGCGACAACATCGTGGCGGTGCTCGACGGCCGTCCCGCGCTCGACGCCCGTCACCCCACCCGACCCCGACCCTTCGAGGAGCTGAGCGACATGCCCGATGCGGCTCGACCGCTGGCCGACAACCGGCTCGGTGTGATGGTGGCCCAAGCGTTTCCGGGCCCGGGCAACTCCGGCGTCACCGCTCTCGGCGACCCGCCGGCCGACTACCTGTTGGGCCACATCGAGCAGGTGGTCGCGGCGGGCTTCGGCGCCATCGAGGTGACGAGGCTGCTCGACCCCGGCCTGCGGGCCCGGGTGCGCGATCTGGTGGCACCGCTCGAGGTGACCTTCGGCGCCTACGTGACCCAACTGGTCAACGCCGAGGGACTGCACCCCTTCGACCTGGCTCATCCCGACGAGGCCCATCGCCGGCGGGCCGTCGACCGCCTCCGCATCTGCCTCGACGAGGCCGGCGAGCTCGGCGCCCGACGCGTCGGTGTGATGTCAGGGCGCGATCCGCTGCTGTTCGACGACGACACGTTCTACTCGACGGCTCTGGCTACTCCGGCGACTCTGGCGACTCGGATGGCGAACAACGCCGGGCTCGCCATCGCGACGCCTTGGTGCGGTCGCTCGTCGAGCTCGGTGCGGACACCGATGCAGAGATCACGGTGATGGCGTTCGACCGCCAGCCGACACCCACCGAGTTCCCCAACGTGTACAAGGGCGCACTCGTCGGCCCGGCCCACGAGCTGTGCGACGTGGTGGCGGCGGCGCGCGATGCCGGCGCCCGGTCGGTGACCGCGGCGCTCGACACGGCCCACTTGCGCGAGAACGGCGAAGGGGTCGATGCACTCGAGGCCGCACTGCCGCTGCTCGGCTATGTGCACGTCTCCAACTGCGTGGTCGATGCGGCCACCCCCGACGCGGCCACGCGCCTCGGTGACCGCCACCCTCGCTTCGGGTGTGCCGGATCGGAGATCGGTCTCGATCTGCTGGCCGACCATGTCCGGGTGCTCGACGGTCGTTACGCGGGGCCCATCGTGTTCGAGGTGCGCCCGATCGGCGACGAGGATCCGTGGGCGGTGATCGCAGGTGCCCGCAAGGCGTGGGCGGCGGCGGTGGCGGCCGCCCACGATCACCCGAGCCGTCGGAGCTGATGCTCACGGGCGGCCGCGTCGCCCGGGCCGTTGCGGATCGCCAGCTTCTCGGCGATCGCCCGCTGGTGGTCGGGCGCCTTGTTGCCCCCGAACTTGAACTTCGCCTGCACCGAGCGGATGTCGAGCTGGAGACCTCGGATGGCGCCCAGCATGCGGCCGTAGGGCGGGGCATCGTCCTCGATCGGCGCATGCCCGCCCTCGGGCTGGAAGCGAGCCACCTGGCGGCGGAGCAGCGCCGCCTTCGCCGCGTCGTCGTCGATGGGCCGGGCGTGCACTCGCGCCACCACCGCGGCGTAGTAGCTGGTGGGCACGCCGTGCTCGGGCGGCGTGCCGGGGCTCGCGCCCCAGCTCGACGGGATGTAGACGAATGGCCCGGTCACCGTGAAGAGCGCCTCGATCCCTGGGCCGATGGCCTCCCAGACCGGGTTGGGGGTGGCCAGGTGGAGCTCGATGCGGTTGGTGCCGTCGAACACGTAGTGGGTGGGCACGACCACGGGGAGATCGTCGACCACCGGGACGATGAGCTGGCCGACCTCTTGGCCGGCCAGCAGGTCGCGCCACTCGTGGTCGTCGAGGCAGGCGTCGGGCGGCTTGATCAGCACGCCAGCAGGGTGGTCGCGCCACGTGGTTCCGGCAAGCGCGTTCGCGATGAACGAGACGGGCGCGGTGCCGTCAGCCTCGGCGACTGGCGCGCCGCCGGGCCTTGGCCGCGTCGTCGGCCAACTGCTCGAACCGCGCCACGGCGTGCTCCGCAGACTCGGTGACCTCGTCGGCCCCGGTGGTGGCCAGCGCGCCGGCGTCGGCCGCCGAGCCGCCGAGCACCACAGGGACGGCCACGGCGCCGTGCAGCGCGGTCACGGCGTCGCGCACGTTGACCACGTTGTCGGGGGTGGTGATGCACAGCCCGACGGCGACCAGACGGTCGGCGCTCGACGCCGTGTCGACGAACGACTGGGCGGGGGTGTCGCCCCCGAGGTCGACGACATCCAGGTTCCGTTGCCGGAGGAGATCGGCGAAGAGCGCGCTCGGCACGCTGTGGTGATCGCCGGCGGGTGCACCGACCACGACGGTGCCCTTCGTGCGGCCGGGCCGGCGGAACAACGGCCCGAGTCGCCCGATCAGCCGCAGCGCGACCGCCGACGCCTGGTGCTCTTCGGCCACCGACACCCGGCCCGACGCCCAACCATCACCGATCGACCACAGGGCAGGGCGCGATCACCTCGAGATAGAGCTCGTCGGCATCGACGCCGGAGGCGAGGGCGCCCTGGATCACCGTCCACGCGCCGACCTCGTCGCCGCGGACGAGCCGGTCCTCGAGACGCCTCGGGTAGTCGAGGCGTCGCCGGGCGCCCGGTTCGGCCGCCACCGCGGGCTGCAGCAGCACCAGATCGCCCGGGTCGACCCGCCATTCGGCACCGTGCTTGACCGCCGGTAGCCTGCCCGTGCGCACGTAGCGGTACGCGGTCATGTAGTGCACGCCGAGCCGTCGAGCCGCCTCGTCGAGGCTGATCAGGTGGTCATTCGCAGGCAATGCCGGTAACTTAGCACTAAATAGCGCAATGTCCCGTCTCGGGACGAGATAGCGCGATGTCCCGTCTCGGGACGAAATAGCGCAATGTCCCGGTCGGGCGCTGCGCCGACCACTCGAGGAGCGTAGGTGGACCCCGCCGAGGTGATCGCGGATCGCAAGCGAGCTCATCTCGAGCTGGCGTTGGCACCCGGCTCACAGAGCCTGGCCGATCCCGGATGGGACGACGTGCACCTGGTGCCCTCGTCGCTGCCGGAGCGGTCGCTGGCCGACGTCGACCTGAGCACCACCCTGCTCGGTCACCGCCTGGCGGCGCCCATCGTGGTCGTGCCCATGACGGGCGGACACCCCGACGCCACCGAGCTCAACGCGGTGCTCGGCGAAGCGGCCGAGCGCCTTGGGCTGGCCGTCGGTGTGGGCAGCCAACGTGCCGCGCTCGATGAGCCCGGGTTGCGGCCGACGTTCGCGGCCGTGCGCCGCCGGGCGCCCCACGTGCCGGTGCTGGCCAACATCGGCGCCTGCCAACTCGTCGCCCAGGGCGACCAGCCGCCGCTGTCGGCCGACGACCTCATCACCGTGATCGACATGGTGGGCGCCGACGTGCTGTCGATCCACCTCAACGTCGTGCAGGAGTTGGTGCAACCCGAGGGCGATCGCAACACGGCCGACCTGGCCGCCGCCATCGGTGCGGCGGTGGCCGCCTCGCCCGTACCGGTGCTCGTGAAGGAGACCGGCGCCGGCATGACCCGCGAGACGGCCGAGTTGTTGGCCGAGCTCGGTGTGGCCGGCATCGACGTGGGCGGCGCAGGTGGCACCAGCTTCGCCCGCATCGAAGCCGCCCGGGCCGAAGCCGGCTCCGATCACGCGGCGCGCGCCCGGGGCGGGGTGTTCGGCAACTGGGGTGTGCCCACCGCTGCCTCGTTGCTCGAGGTGCGCGACACCGGGCTGCCGGTGGTGGCCACCGGCGGGGTGCGCAACGGGCTCGACGTGGCCAAGGCCCTGGCGCTGGGCGCCACCGCAGTGGGCATCGGTCGGCTGGCGATCGAGCCGGCCACCCGGGGTGTCGCCGAGCTCGTCCGCTCGCTCGAGCAGCTCATCGACGAGTTGCGCATGGCCTTGTTGCTCAGCGGTGCGGGCCGCATCGACGACCTGCGCCATCAGCCGCCGGTGGTCACCGGGTTCACCCTCGAGTGGGCTCGCCAGCGACACTTGCTCTGACCAAGCTGAACTGATCCCGTTCTGGCGTCCGTTTGTCACGGCGCCCACCGACATGGACGGACGCCAGAACCGAGGTCAGGCGAGCATGCCGGCCCACCACCCACGCCTTGCGCGGCGCCGGCACCCGGGCCCGCTGGGTGAACACGTCGTAGGCGTTGGCCTCGATCTGCTCGAGGATGCCGCTGTAGAGCACGCGCGCGGCGCGGATGCACCGCGCCGAGCTGGGCGGCAGCAGGGGCAGGCCGGCATCGGCCTCGACGTAGAGCGCTCGCGTGCGGTCGATCTCGAAGCGCATCAGGTCGAGCCAGGGCCCGTCGACCCGCCGACGCCACGGATCGGCATCGAACTTCCGCAGGTCTTCCTGGGGCAGGTAGACGCGCCCCCGATCGAGGTCCTCTCCGACATCGCGAAGGAAGTTGGTGAGCTGGAAGGCGTCGCCGAGCGCGCGCGCCGGGCCGAGGGCGCGCGGATCAAGTGGTTCGAGGATCGGCAGCATCATCTCGCCGATGACCGCCGCCGAGCCGTCCATGTAGACCTGCAGGTCCTCGTAGGTCTCGTAGTGGTCGGTGTCGAGATCCATGCTCATCGAGCGCAGGAAGCGGCGGAACAGATCGGGGTCGATGTCGAAGGCGCGCACGGTGTGCACCACCGCCTTCAGGATCTCGTCGTCGGAGCGTCCCGCCTCGAGGGCCGCGAAGAAGCCGTCGCCGAACTGCTCGAGCGCACGTCGGCGCTCGTCGACCGAGGTCCAGCCGGCGGCGTCGACGATCTCGTCGGCGTAGCGGCAGAACGCGTAGAGCGCCCACACGTGATGTCGCTTCACCTGCGGTAGGGCGAACGCCGCCCAGTAGTAGGTGGTGCCGTGGGCCCGGTTGAGGCGTCGGCAGGCCGCGTAGGACTGGTCGAGCGTGATCATGCCTCGCTCCTCTCAGCGTCTCTCAGCGTCGACCATCTGCCGTCGGCAGGGCGGCGACCCGCTGCGCAGCCAGCTTGCCCGAGATGAGCACCATCGGCACGCCGACGCCGGGCACCGTGCCCGATCCGGCGAAGACCAGGCCGGGGGCGCGCCGGTCGACGTTGCCGGGTCGGAACGGGCCGGTCTGGCGGAAACGATGCGACAGGGCGAACGGTGTACCCCGTTCCATGCCTTGGCGTTCCCAGTCGAGCGGGTCGACGAGCGCCTCCACCTCGACGTCGACCGGATAGCCGTAGCTGGCGAGGCGGCGGGCGAGATCGTCGCGCACCCGCGACCGCTCCGCCGTCCAGTCGATGCGGCCGTCGAGGTTGGGCGTGGGCTCGAGTACGTAGAGCGTGTGGGCACCGGCGGGCGCCAACTCGGGGTCGTCGAGGGACGGGATGGTGACGAGCGTCGACGGATCGGGCATACGTACGCCGTCGCGCAGGATGGCCCGGAACGCGCCGTCCCAGTCGCGACCGAAGTGGATGTTGTGATGGGCGGTGTCGGCCGGCAGCTCGCCCCGCACGCCGACATGCCACACCACGCACGACGGTGAGTAATTACCCCGACGGGCCACCCGAGGGGCGGCCAGTCCCGGCAGGAGCAGCCGGTAGGCGGCCGGCAGATCGGGGTTGCAGACGACCGCGTCTGCTCGGAGCAGCTCGCCGTCGGCCAGGCGCACGCCTTGCACCCGACCCGACGTGCCCTCGGCCAGCACGACGCGCTCGACCTCGGCGCCATAGCGGAAGGTGGCTCCGGCTTTCTCGGCGGCGGCCGCGAGGGCGAGGGGCAGTGCGTGCATGCCGCCCTCGGGCACATAGACGCCCTCCACCGAGTCCATGTAGGTGATGACGCCGTAGAGCGCGAGGGCTTCGTAGGGAGCCAGCCCGGCGTACATCGACTGGAAGCCGAAGATGCGATGCAGGCGCTCGTCGGCGAAGAAGGACCGCAGCTTGCCCGCGAGCCTGCCGAAACCACCCAGTCGCGCCAGGCGCAGCCCCGGGAGCAGCGGCCGCATCAGGTCGAGGGGCGAGTCGAAGTTGCGATCGATGAAGTTGGGCATCTCCACGTCGTGCAACTCGGTGAGCCAGTCGCAGAACCGGTGGAACGCGGCCGCCTCGGTCGCACCGCAGATGTCGCGGATCTCGGCCGCCATGGCGTCTCGGCCATGTCGCACCCGCAACTGCGAGCCGTCGGCGAAGCTGGCCCGGTACATCGGGTCGACCGGTCGCAAGGTGAGGAAGTCGTCGACGTCGGCGCCCGCTGCCCGGAACGTGTCGGCGATGAGCCCGGGCATCGTGAGCACGGTCGGGCCGGTCTCGAAGTGGAAGCCGTCGAGGGTCAGCCGCCCGGCCCGCCCGCCCGGCGTCGTGTCGCGCTCGAGCACGATGACGTCGTGGCCCGCACCGGCGAGGTGGCAGGCGGCCGACAGTCCACCCAGCCCTGCGCCGACGACCACGACCTGCACGGCTCAAGCCTCCCGTTCGGCGACGAACCAGGCCAACTCGACCAGTGTGTCGGTGACCGCGGCGCTCCACGGTGCGGCCGAGATGGCGGCCACCGCTTCTTGCGTGAGCGTGGTGATCTCGCGCTCGATCTGGGCGAGGGCGCCGGTGTCGATCAGCACTCGCTGCATGTCGCGCACCTCGTCGTCGGTGATCGTCGGCGAGCCGGCCAGGTCGAGCAGCTCGCGCTGCGAGGCGGAGGCTCGTTCGAGGGCGATGGCCAGCAGGGGAGTGGGCTTGCCCTCGACGAGGTCGCCCCCGACCGGCTTGCCCACCACGTCTTGATCGCCGACCGAGCCGAGCACGTCGTCGCGCAGCTGGAAGGCCAGCCCGAGCGGACCGGCGTAGGCGCGCAGGTGCTGGCGCACCGTCGGGTCGGCGCCGGCCAGGGCGGCGCCCAACTCGAGTGGTCGCTCGATCGTGTATCGGCCCGACTTGAGCTCGGCGATGCGCCGGGCCTGGTCGCGGTCGGCGCGGCCGTGGGCAGTGCGCAGCACATCGAGGTACTGGCCCATCATCAGCTCGGCCTGCAGCTCGTGCCACACCACCTGCGCGTCGCGCGGCAGCGTGGCTGCCAGCTGATCGGCATAGACGTGGGCCAGGTCACCAACGAGGATGGCGACGCTCTCGCCGAAGCGTCGGCTCTCGCCGCGGCCACACGCTTCGGTGTGGTGGTCGCGGAAGCGGGCGTGGGGAGTGGCCAGGCCGCGACGGGTGTCGGCCCCGTCCATGACGTCGTCGTGGACGAGCGCGAACGCGTGCAGCAGCTCGAAGGCGGCGCCGGCGTCGTCGACCAGCGACGCACCCGGGTCGCGTTCGGGGTCGCCTCCACCGGCGACGAAGCCGATGCGGCAACAGGCCGGTCGGAGGCGTTTGCCGCCCGAGAGCACCGACCGGCCGAGCGCGTCGAGGGGTGGGCCCAGGTCGGGGTCGAGGGCGGTCCAGCGCAACCGCTCGCTGTCGAGGAGCCGCTCGAGCCGGGCGTCGACTCGACGGGCGGTCTCCGCGACCACCGGGGGCGGGGTGGTGCCGATCTTGGCCCGGTCGGTGGTCTGCAAGACGCTCATGGCAGGCTGCTCCTGTCGGGTCCCGCGTAGGGCGCCCGATCGGGCCGGAGGCTATTTAGCA
Organism: uncultured Iamiaceae bacterium; assembly: GCA_963706425.1. GTDB lineage: Bacteria > Actinomycetota > Acidimicrobiia > Acidimicrobiales > Acidimicrobilacustridaceae > CAVPMN01. Next base: position 1,064,975 of record CAVPMN010000001.1, on the reverse strand, counting down.
GTAAACACATCTGGCAGTAGACTCTAGGGAAGAAGTCGGCCGGACGCGCCCCCGGCGCTCGAATCCACCACCGAATCGCACCGAGGCCCGATGGACCGCTACCAGTACCTGCTCGTCATGGCGGCGTGCCTCCTCATCACCTTGCCGCTCGAGTTCGTGTTCGGCGCCCGCGTCTACCGCCAGCCCAAGCGCCTCCTGCGCACCCTCGTGCCCGTGGTGGTGCTGTTCTACGCGTGGGATGCGGTGGCGGTGGCCCGCGACCACTGGTGGTTCGACGAGCGCTATGTCACGGGCATCGTCCTGCCGCTCGGCGTACCTCTCGAGGAGCTCGTGTTCTTCATCGTCATCCCGATCTGCGCGTTGCTCACCATGGGAGCGGTGCGCCAACTGCTGCCCGATCGGCCGAGGCGCACCGCCGACGTGTTCGCCGACCCTCCGAGCGACCGCCAGCCTTCGAGCCACCGTCAGGACGTGCGCTGATGGCCGAGTACACCGTGCTCGCCGTGCTGGCCGCGGGTGCCGTCGTCGCCGCCGAGCTGCTGTGGTGGCACACCGGGCTGTTCCGTCGGCGCAGCTACTGGCTCACGATGGCGATCTGCTTCGCGTTCATGATCCCGGTCAACGGCTGGCTCACCAAGCTCTCTGCGCCCATCGTCCTCTACTCGTCCGACGACCGCACCGGCTGGCGCTTCCCGTGGGACATCCCCGTGGAGGACTTCGTCTTCGGCTTCGCCCTACTCACGTTGGTGCTCCTTTTGTGGGAACGTCAGGGCATGGCCGAGGAGCGGGTGTCGTGAGCTTCCCCTTCCCGTGGCTCCTCGTCGCTCTGGCGACCTTCCTGCTGATGGAGCCCGTCACCTATCTCACCCATCGCTACGTCATGCACGGGCCGGGCATGGGCTGGCACGCCAGCCACCACGGGCCTCGGTCCGAAGGCTTCGAGCGAAACGACCTGTTCCCGGTGTGCTTCGCGGCGATCACCATCGGGGTCATGGCGTTGGGGGCGGCGGTGCCCGCCCTGTCGTTCCTCCTGCCGATCGGCGCCGGGGTCACGGCCTACGGCGCGGCCTATCTCTTCGTGCACGACGTCTACGCGCATCGGCGCCTGAAGCGCACGTTCGTGCGGTCGACGTGGCTCGATCGTCTGGCGTCGGCGCATCGGCGAGCATCACCGTCACGGTGAAGAGCCCTACGGCTTCCTCCTCCCTGTCACCCGTCCCGCCGACCGCACCAGCTCCCGCCGATAGCCTCGCTCCCCGTGACCGCCGCGGGGAACGTCCTCTTCATCACCGTCGATCAATGGCGGGGCGACTGCCTCGGCGTGGCCGGCCATCCGGTGGTGCAGACCCCCACACTCGACCGGCTGGCGCGCTCGGGGGTGCGCTTCGCCAACCACTGGGCCAACACCGCGCCGTGCGGGCCGAGCCGGGCATCGATCTACACGGGCCTCTACGCCATGAACCACCGATCGGTGCTCAACGGCACCCCCCTGTCGGCGTCGCTCACCAACGTCGCCCTCGAAGCCCGGGCCCTCGGGCTCGATCCGGTGCTGTTCGGCTACACCGACACCTCCGCCGATCCGACCGCGCTCGACCCGAGCGACGCGCGCCTGCGGTCGTACGAGGGGGTGCTTCCCGGGTTTCGCGCCGTGCTCGACTTCCCCTTCGAACCGCTCACGCCGTGGATCGCCTGGCTGGCCGATCTCGGCTACGACGTCGACCTCGCGGATCCGCAGGCCATCTATCGCGGCATCAAGCCGGGTCAGCCGGCTCGTTACGCGGCCGAGCACAGCGAGACCGCCTTCGTCACCGACGAGGTGCTCGCCTGGCTGGCCGACCAGCCGACGGACCAACCGTGGTTCGCGCACGTGAGCTACCTGCGCCCGCATCCGCCCTATCAGGCGCCGGCGCCCTATCACGAGCTGGTCGACCCCGCCGACGTGCCGCTGCCCGTGCGTGCCGAATCGCGCGAGCGCGAGGGCGAGCAGCACCTCCTGGCCAAGATGGCCACCGACATGGTCGGGGCACCCACCGACGACGACAAGATGCGCCGGCTGCGCGCCACCTACTACGGCATGATGCGCGAGGTCGATGATCAGCTCGCCCGACTGCTCGACTGGCTCGACGAGTCGGGCGCGGCCGAGCACACCCTCGTGGTGCTCACCTCCGATCACGGCGATCAGATGGGCGACCACTGGTTGGTCGACAAGCTGGGCTACTGGGACGAGTCGTACCACGTGCCCCTGCTCGTGCGTGACCCGCGTCAGCCCGAAGCTCACCGAGGCCGGGTGATCGAATCGTTCACCGAGCACGTCGACCTCTTTCCGACCGTCATCAGCTGGCTGGGTGGTGAGGTTCCCGTCGAATGCGACGGCCGTCCGTTGCAGCCGTTCCTCGGCGACGATGACATCGTGCCCGCCGACTGGCGCACCGCCGCGCACTGGGAGTGGGACTTTCGCGATCCGGCGGCCCACTTCGCCGAGGACCTGTTGGGCGTGCCCATGGACCACTGCACGCTCAACGTGGTGCGCGACCACCGTTTCAAGTACGTGCACTTCGCGGCCGACGATCTGCCCGATCTGCTCTTCGACCTCGAACGCGATCCGCACCAGCTGCACGACGTGGCGGCCGACCCGGCCTATGCATCCGTGCGGGCCGACTGCGCCGCCGCGCTCCTGTCGTGGCGGATGCGACACGCCGATCGGCGTCTCACGGGCACGGTCCTCACCGCCGACGGGCCGCTGACCCGCCGCGATCCGCGCCGCTGACCAGCAGTCACCCTCAACTGGCTGGTCAAACCCGCACCAAGGTGCGGGTTTGACCGGCCAGAACGCGAATTGCGGGATAGACAGGGGGCGTGACGAGGAGCTATCGGGGCCAGGTCGCCACCGCCTTCGAGGTGCTGGCCGGGGGCCTTGCGCCGGTGGTCGACGCCCGCATGAGCAAGGCCTTTCCCGACGAGGACTGGGTCCTGATGGCGGCCGGCAAGCTGGGCAAGCGGCGCGACGTGTTGGTGTCGCTGTCCGATCCGCACTTCCAGCTCGAGGTGATCAATCGCTGGTGGGGCCCGGCGTTCGCCACGGTGTTCGGTGGTGACCTGCGTCCGACCATCACCGACCTGCGCACCGCCCGGAACCACTGGGCCCATCCCGACGAGGACCATCCCTTCGACCTCGACTACGCGCTGCGGGTGCACCACTGGGCAGAGGACGTGCTGCGGGCGGTCGACTCGCCGGAGGCCGACCGCCTCGCCGAGCTGGCCGAGGAGCTGCAATGGGCCGGGGTGCGCGACCAGGCGCGCGACAAGGGCATGTCCGAAGCCGACGCCATGCTCGACGAGCTCACCACGCTGCAGAAGCACTACGACGAGCTGCAGGCACAGCTCGCCGAGGCGCGTGGCGCCGCGCAGTCGGCCACCGGTCGCCAACGCGCGGTGGCCCGGCAGCTGGCCGAGTTGCAGAGCCAGTACGCGGCCGTGTCGGGCCTGCGCGACGAGTACCTCGCCCTGCAACGTCAGCTCGAGGAGGAACGCGCCGAACGCGAGTCGGTGCTCGGTGACACCTCGGCGGTGCACGAGCAGTTGGCGAGGGCCGAGACCGCGCTCGGCGGACTGCAGGACGAGTCGACGGTGTTGCGCGAGCAGCTCGAGGCCACCCGGGCGTCGCTCGAGTCGGTCGATCCGGTGCAGACCGAGATCGGTCGGCGCTGGGTGTGGATCGTCACCGTCCTCATCCTGGTGATGGGCGTGCTGGTGGTGCTGGCCGCCGAGCTCCCCAACCTCTGAGGCCTCAGGACGTCGCGGTGAGCTCACCGCGGACGAGTTGATCGACCAGCGCGATCTTGTCGGCGTACTCGCTGGCGGTGAGCACGCCCGCCCGATGGAGATCGCCGAGCTTGCGCAGCAGGTCGGCCTCGTCGAGGCGGCCGTCGCGCACCGCGGTCGGCGCTGGGGTGGCGCCGCGATCGGCCGGCGAAGCGGGTCCAGCTGCAGGCTTGCGGGCAACGGCGGCATCGGCGGCCGCCGGCTTCTTGCGCAGCGATCGCTTGCGACGAGCCGCCGCCCCGTTGTCGGCGGCCGCCCGCCGTTGCGGGGGAGGCGGTGGCGCCGCGGGGCCGGCCGCCTTCGCAGGCTCGGCGATCGGCGTGCTCGCCTCGGTCGGCTCGGCCTGGAGCGATGCGAGGGCGCGGGCGGCCGCTGCGGCGCGCTTGGCGGCGAGGGCGGCGGCATCGGCGCGGGAGGCCTCGTTGCGCACCTCGACCTGGGCCACCGGATCGAGGCCGACGGGCTCCGGGTCGGGTTCGACAACCCGCGCCGATGAGCGGCGAACGGGCTCGGCCTGGGCCGGGCCGGATGTTCGAGCCGGCTCAGGTCGCGACTCGGGTTGTGTCGTGGGTTTCGGTGTGGGCGGCACGTAGGTCTCGGGCCACGGACCGGGATCGAGGTCGGGCGGGTACCACTTGCCGTCGGAGGCGAGCCACCACCCCGGCTCGGGGGGCTCGTCGGTCTCGCTCGGCGGGTACCACTTGCCGTCCGAGGCCCGCCACCAGCCCGGTCCTAGTGAAACGTCGCTCAACTGATCCCTCGATCTGGTCGCACTTCTGCCCTGCGCCGCCGGACGCGGGACGTCACCCTCCTCGGACTTTGTCGGCCACGGCTGAGGCCGGGTTGAGCGTTCGGGTGGCGAACACATCGGTCGACCCATGATGCTGGTCGGCAATCCCGCAACCACGGAGGCGAGCAATGACCGATCCCGACGGCCTCGAACCGGAGTCTCCTGAGTCAGAAGGCCTACGCGAGCCCGAACTGCCCGAGGTCGACGTCGAGGGCGCGCGCCTCCTGGCGAACGAGGCACGCGGCGCGCTGCGGGCCCGCGACTTCACCGATACGGAGATCGACGCCTGGGTGCGCGTCTACTTCGAACAGGGGCACGAAGGCAGCGTCGACGGCCTACTCACGTTCATCGAGGCCGAGGAGGCGGCGGGTCGTCGCCCGTCGGTCTGAGGAACGCGGTGAGGGCCGCCGTCGACGTCACCACCTGGTAGCCGTCGGTTTCCGACAGCCACGCAAGGTTGCGGCGGTGCAGATCGTCGGTCCCGTCGAAGCGGTTGAGCATCACCACCTCCTGGGAGACGTGGGCCGCGTGGTCGAGTGCCTCCATCGAGAGCCGCACGCTGTTGATCGTGCCCAGGCCCGCGTCGGCCACGAGCACCACCACGTCGGGCTGCAGCGCTTCGATCAGGGCGATCGAGTCGCCGTCGTCGGCCAACGGTGACCGCACCCCGCCGGCGGTCTCCACGAAACCGAGATCGGGAGGTGTGTGGCCCCATCTGATCTCGCCGGCGAGATCAGCAATCGTGAAACGCGGCCGACCGAGGGCCTGCGCAGCCATCGGGGGGGCCATGGCGATCTCGTACCAGCGATGGGTGGGGCACACGTCGTGGCGGTTCTCACCGGTGGCGTCGGCGAGCGCGTGGGCGTCGGTGGTGTGGTCGCCGGCGTCGAACGACTGCGCCGGCTTGCGCGCCGCGACGGTGAGCCCGCTCGCCCTCAGCTCCCGGCACACGTGCGCGCTCACCCACGTCTTGCCCACCTCGGTGCCGGTGCCCACCACCACGACCAGCAGGTGCGGTCGGGTGGCATTGGCCAGGTCGGGCGCGTCGCTCATCGCCATCGGTCCGGGCCGTCGGCCTTGGAGGCGTCGAGGTCGGCGAGGGCGGCGGCGAGGGCGGCGACCTGCTCGTCGGTGTGGCTGGCCGACAGCGCCACCCGCAGGCGCGACGTGCCGGGCGCGACGGTGGGTGGCCTGATCGCGGGCACGAGCAGGCCTCGGTCGAGCAGCCGGCGCGACGCCGCCACCGCGGCATCCTCGCGGCCGACGATGATCGGGATGATCGGCGACGGATGGCCGGGCCGCACGGCGTCGATGTGTCGGCGGAGTCTGACCCGCAAGCGGTCGCCCTCGTCGGAGCGCACCACCGCCAGCGCGGCGGCCGCGGCCGCAGTGTCGGCGGGAGTCGGCGCGGTCGTGAAGATGAACGGGCGGGCGCGGTTCACCAAGAGCTCGATGAGGCGAGTCGGCGCGGCGACGAACCCGCCCATCGCGCCGAGCGTCTTCGACAGCGTGCCCACTCGCACCACCTCGACACCGTCGAGATCGGCATCGATGGGGAACACCGCGTGGGCGTCGTCGAGCACGAGCAGCGCCTGGTGTCGTCCGCACACCCCAGCCAGGTCGGCGAGGCGGGCCTCGTCACCGTCCATCGAGAACACCGTGTCGGTGACCACCACCGCTCGCCTGCCGGGCTCGAGCGCGCCGAGGCGCTGGTCGAGCAGGTCGACATCGCCATGCGGGTAGACACACACCTCTGCGCCGCGACCACGGGCCATGGCACATCCGTCGATGATCGACGCGTGGTTGAGCTCGTCGGAGCAGATGAGCGTGTCGGGTCCTCCGAGCGTGGCCAGCAGGCCCGTGTTGGCTGCGTAACCGGTCGAGAACACCAGGGCCGACTCGGTCCCTCGCCACTCGGCGAGCTGGCGTTCGAGCTCCTGGTGAACGGGGCGGGTGCCCACGACCAGGCGGGACGCGCCCGAGCCGGTGCCCCACCGGTCGACCGCGTCGATCGCCGCCGCCTTGACCGCCGGGTGCTGGGTCAGGCCGAGGTAGTCGTTGGAGGCGAACGACACCACCGGCGCGTCGGCCGACTCGACGATGCCGACCGGACCGGCGGCGTCGAAGGTCGAGGGCGACCGCCAGCGCCCTGCCTCGTCGATCAGTCGGCACTGCTCGTCGACCCAGTCGGCCCAGGTCAACGAACACGCACCTCGTCGAGAGCTGCCTCGAGCGTGTCGACGATGCGCATCAGCTCGTCGGAGGTGGAGGTGAGCATGGGCATCAGCACCACCACGTCGCCGAGCGGGCGCAACAGCACGCCCCGTTCAACCGAGGCGGCACAGACCCGCCGTCCCCAGCGCAGCCCGTCCGCGGGCGGATCGAGCTCGACGCCGACCATCAAGCCGCGTTGGCGAACGGCCTTGACCGCGTGGTGGGGAGCGATCTGCGCGTCGAGCAGACCGTGCAGCTGGTCGGCGCGCTCGCGCACGTTGGCCAGCACGTCCCACTCGTCGAGCAGGTCGAGATGGCGCAGTGCGACGGCACACGCGAGGGCGTTCCCGCTGTAGGAGTGCCCGTGGTAGAAGGTGCGCTCGCTCAGGTCGGGGCCGAGGAACGCGTCGAACACCCGACCGCTGGCAACCGTCGCCGCGAGCGGCAGATAGCCGCCGGTGATGCCCTTGCCCAGACAGAGCAGATCGGGTCGCACGCCGCACTGGTCGGACGCGAACAGGGTGCCGGTGCGGCCGAAGCCGGTGGCCACCTCGTCGAGCACCACCAGCACCCCGTGTCGTTGGGCGGTCGCGACCACCGTGGCCACCGACGCCGCGTCGGTGACCTCGATGCCGGCGGCGCCCTGCACGAGCGGTTCGAGCACGACGGCCGCCAGCTCGCGGTGGTGCTGTTCGATCAGCGCCACCGCCTGGTGCGACCAGTCGGCGCTGGCGTAGCCCGGGGTCCGGAGCACCTCGAAGCGCAGCGGGTCGAACACGTCGGTGCCGAAGCCACCCGCCCCCAACGAGATCGAACCGATGGTGTCGCCGTGGTAAGCGTCGCCCAGCGCGAGATAGCGCGTCCGATCGGTGACGCCCTGGTTGGTCCAGAACTGGAACGCGATCTTGAGGGCCTGCTCGACGGCGGCGGCGCCGTCGGACGCGAACAGGAAGTGGGGGTCGTCGACCGGCACCCGCCGCGCCAGGGCCTCGGCCAGCTCGATGGTGACGCGGTTGCCGTTGCCGAGCATGGTCGAGTGGGCCACCCGGTCGAGTTGATCGCGCACGGCCTGGTCGAGCTCGGGCACGTGGTGGCCGAGCGTGGTGACCCACAACGACGAGATGGCGTCGAGATAGCGGCGACCGTCGACGTCGATGAGCTCGCGTCCTTCGCCCCGCTCGACCACGATCGGCGCGTTTTCCCCGTAGGTGGACATCTGTGTGAAGCCGTGCCACACGACGCCGCTGTCGCGTTCGACCCAGTCGGTCACGCGAGTGCCCCTTCGTGCGCGCCGCGCCACGACTCGATGGCCCGGCCCATCTCGGTGGCGGGTGGCCCGTTGACGAACGGCCAGATCTCCTCGGCCAGCCGACGCCAGTTGCCGGTGGCGTTCATCTCGCCGAACAAGGCGTAGAGCCCCAGGTTGATGCGTTGGATGATGACCATGCTGGGCGGCACGTTGGCCGCCTTCATGATCTCGCCGTAGGGCCCGCCCTTGTCGAAGAAGCGGCGCACCGTCTCCGAGGCGTACTCCGAGGTGATGGTGCACACGCCGTCGTGCATGACGAACTCGTAGAAGTGCCCGAAGTAGTCGACGATCTCGTCGTTGGTGAACGGGGTGCCGGGCTTCAACAGGCCGATCCGCTCGCAAACCCGTTTGAACTCCGCCGGATCGTGGTCGATCACCATGGCCACGATCATGTCCTCGAACTGGGTGATCTCGTCGGGCTCGAAGTGCTTGACCAGGCCGAAGTCGAGGAAGGTCACCCGACCGCCGGGCTCGAACAGGTAGTTGCCCGGGTGCGGGTCGCCGTTGAACATGCGCAACCGGTAGAGGCTGCCGAACGCGAAGCGGTAGATGGTCTCGGCTGCCAGGTCACGTTCGGCCTGGCTCCACAAGAGCATCTCGTCCCAGCGCACTCCTGCGGCCAGCTCGGTGGTGAGCACCCGACGCGACGAGTAGCGGTCGATCACACGCGGCACCCGGATCGTGGGGTGTCCCTCGTAGTGCGCCGCAAAGGCTCGTTGGTTGTCGGCCTCGCGGTCGTAGTCGAGCTCCTCCGCGAGCCGACTGCGCAGCTCCTCGACGAGCGGCTTGTGGTCGAGGCCGGGGAAGAGCTGGCCCATGCCCGCGAACACCAGCCCGACATTGTCGAGGTCGGCGCCCACCGCATCGTCGATGCCCGGGTACTGCACCTTCACCGCCACCGCGTCGCCCTCGTGGGTGATGGCCCGGTGCACCTGGCCGATCGACGCCGATGCGATCGGGGTGGGGTCCCACTCGGCGAACAGCTGCTCGGGCGGTCGCCCGAGCTCGCGTCGCACCATGTCGGCTGCCAGCTCGGCGCTCATCGGCGGGGCGTCGTGTTGCAGGTCGGCGAGCGCAGCCCGCACGTGCTCCGGAAGGCCCTGGTCGAGATAGCTCGCCATCTGCCCGAGCTTCATCAGGGCGCCCTTCATGTGGCCGAGCGCCTCGGCCACCTGCTCGGCGGTGCGCAGCTCGAACTGGGTGTCGAGGGCCTCTCGCCGCTCGACGTCGGCGAACACCCGCCGGGCCCGGTGCATGGCGTAGGAACCGCCGGTGCGGGCGCCCACCCCGGCCAGACGGGCGTTGCGGGCCGCCCGGCTGCGGTGGTGGACCGCACCCGAGCGGTGGTGCCGCCACCAGAGGAGGGCGACCAAGGCGGGGACCAGCAGAGCGGCGATCAGCAGGCCGATGCGCGTGGGCGCCGAGTTCTTCACGGGCGACAGGGTAGGCCCGAGGCCTTGCTAGGTTGCCAGCTCGATGACCGTCATCGAAGTGTTCGCCGACATCGGTTGCCCGTTCACTCACGTGGGCCTGCGTCGCTTCGTCGAGCGGCGGGCCGAGCTCGACCGACCCGATGTGGTGCTGCGGGTGCGCTCGTGGCCCCTCGAGCTCGTCAACGGTGTCCCGCTCGATCCCGACTTCATCGCTGAGGAGGTCGACGAGATCCGCGAGCAGGCCGCCGCCGATCTGTTCACCGGATTCCACCGCGACGCGTTCCCGGCCACGACGGTGCCGGCGATGGAGCTGGCGGCCGCCGCCTATCGAGCGAGCGACGAGCTCGGCGAGCAGATCAGCCTCGACTTGCGTGACCTGCTCTTCGAGCAGGGCGTCGATGTCGCCGACCCGGCCGCGCTCGCCCGCGTGGCCGAGCAGCATCAGCTCGCCGTGCCGAGCGATGCGCACCAGGTCGAGCAGGATCACGCCGAGGGTGTGCGACGGGGGGTCATCGGCTCGCCGCACTTCTTCACACCCGGCGGCGACTTCTTCTGCCCGTCGCTCGACGTCGGCCGCGACGCCAGCGGCCACCTCCGCGTCACGGCCGACCCTGCCGGGTTCGCGGCGTTCCTCGACGATTGCCTGCGACCGACCTGAACGACGTGCGGGATACTCAGGCATGACCTGGTACGCGGCGGTCGGCGTGCTCGCGCTCGGCTTCGCGTCAGGGGTGCTGTCGGGGATGTTCGGTGTGGGTGGGGCGGTCATCACCACTCCCGGCATCCGCGCCTTGGGAGCCACCCCGATCGAGGCCATCGGCTCGACCGTGCCGGCGATCCTGCCCGGCGCCATCTCGGGCACAGTGCGCTACTCCCGGGCCGGTGTCGTGAACTGGCGCATCGGGCTGACCTGCGGCATCACGGGTGCGCTCATGGCGGTGGCGGGTGCGACGGTGTCCGACGTGGTCAGCGCCGGCGGCCTCATGGTGTTCACCGCGGTGCTGCTCGCGTGGAGCGGCGTGTCGATCTTCCGCTCGGGTCGGGTCGCGAGCGTGGCCGCCGGCACCGCGACCGTCACCGCACCCGTCGTGGTCGACGCGGAAGAGGAAGTGGCGGCGGTGCCGGCGGACGAGCCGTCGACCCCCACGCACACCGACGTGGCGTGGCCGGTGCTCGCGCTGGTGGGTGCGTTGGCCGGGTTTCTCGCCGGTCTGCTCGGCGTGGGCGGGGGCATCGTGATGATGCCGGCGTTCACCTCGGTGCTCCGCATACCGATCAAGGAGGCGGTGGCGTCGAGCCTGGTGGCGGTGGCGATCTTCTCGGTGCCGGCCCTGCTGACCCACATCGTGTTCGACCACGTGAACTGGGCGTTCGCGCTGTTGCTCACCGTGGGCGTCATCCCGGGCGCGCAGGTGGGCTCGACGCTGACCCTCGGCGCGACCGATCGAACGGTTCGTGTGCTGTTCGGCGCGTTCTTGGTCGTGGTGGCGGGGGTCTACGGCACGATCGAGCTGCTGGCCCTAGTCTCCGGGTCATGATCCGACGCGCCAGCATCGGTGTAGCTCTCGTGCTGGTGGTCTCATTCATGGTCGTGGCGCAGACACCCGGCGCGCAGGCACAGGGCGCGCAGGCCCAGGGCACTCAGGACGCGGCGTTCCCCGACGATCGCTTCGCGCCGGTGCTGCCGTCGTCGGTGGCGGGCGACACCGCCGTGGTCGCACTCGCGGCTGACCCGCCCCCGTCCGACGGGGTGGCCGTCGGCACGGTCGCGGCGCGCTTTCGTCCCGACACCTCCGTCGACGTGCAGTCCGTCGTCGACGTGTGGGCCGGCGCGCCAGGACTGGCCGAGGCCGATGTAGCGCCGGGTTCGACCACACCGTCGCCCGATGCCGGTGGAGTGTGGGCCACCGCCGGCGGCCGGCAGGTGACGCCCGTCTTCTCCTACGAGGCCCTCGTGGCCCCGAGCCGTGACGGATCGCTCCCGGGCAGCCGGTGGGGATCGGTGCAGGCCTTCGGGATCCCCCAACCGGGGGGCGTCGGGATCGAGTCGTCGTCTCCCTCGCTCGCGGTCGCCAACCGGGCGCTCGAGGTCACCACCGATGCGGTGCCGGCCAGTGTGCTGCTCGACCAGCCGGTCGTCAGCGTGCGCGACTTCGTGCGTCTGGCCGGCAGCCAGCTCACTGCGGTCAGCAGCACCGACTTCATCATCATCGATCGGGTCACCGGGCAGATCCAGCTGATCGAGGCCAGCGACGGCACGCTCACCGATGTGTCCGGCGACAGGGCATGGGTGGGGGCCGGCCTGCCCGCCGATCCTGGCCAGCCCACCACGTTGAGCTTCGATCTGCCGGCGCTCGCCGCGCTCGTGGGCGTCGAGCCGGCCGACGACGCGCTCGCCGTGTCGGTCGACCGCACCTACACCCTCGCCGATGGTCGGGTGGTGACGAGCTACGGCGTGGCCGCCACCCTCGGTTGGTTCGCTCAGGCCGCCGAACAGGCGGCCGGCGTGGCCGAGGTGCTGGCCACCACGACCACCACGGCGGTCGGTGACGAGGTGGCCGCGGACGACGCCATCTCCGACAGCGACGGGATCTCCGACGGTGTGCTGGTCGCGCTGGCGGTCGCCGTCGGTGCGTTGCTGGTCGTGTTGTTGCTGCTCGCCTGGCAAGCCCGGCGCCGACGGTCGCGTCGCCGGGCGTCGCCCGAAGAGGCGCTGGCCGCCTTCGACGCCCAGATGGCCGACATCAGCCAGAAGGTCCGCATCAGCGAGATGGCCCACGTCAGAGGCCCGGCGCCGCTCAGCGCGCCGCCGGTGGACGGCGACGCCACCGAGCGGGTCGACGCGACATGACGCTGTCGATCCTCGCTCCGGCATGGCACGACATCGAGCGCACGCTGGCCCGCATCCCGCCGGTGCGCATGTTGCAGGCCGTGCCCGAGACCGGCGCTTTCGCGGTGCGCACGCTGCTGCGCCGTCGGTCGAGCGAGCCCGTTCCCGGGTTGCCGGCCACGCGCCTCACACCATCGTTGCTCGCCCACGTGGCGATGGACGAAGCCATGTTGACGATGCTCATGGGCCCGGAGCGATTTCCCCGACGCGACGACTACGTGCGGGTGGGTGCCGAGGTGGCCGCCGCATCTCGCTTGTTCGAGCAGCGCGGCTGGCTCGACGACCCGGCCTCCTATCACCGCACGCCCCCGCCGCTCACCCAGGTGCAGCACGGTCGGGGATGGGCCACCGGCCTCACCTACGAGCGGCTGGTGTGGGAGAGCGGCTACCAGCCGGACCCCGACGAGCCCGGCGCCGAGCGCTGGGCCGGCTACCACAGCAACCGGTTGGCCGGCGCGTGGATGCTGCGTCATCCCGGCGACGAGCCGAGGCCGTGGTTGGTGTGCCTGCACGGGTTCGGCATGGGCTACGCCTTCATGGACTTCCCGGCCTTCCGCGCCGCGCATCTGCACCGCACGCTCGGCGTGAACGTCATCGGTCCCACGCTGCCCCTCCATGGGCGCCGCAAGGTGTCGCGCCTCAGCGGCGACCAGTTCCTCGGCCACGACGTGCTCAACACGGTGCACGGGTTGGCCCAGTCGGTCTGGGATGTCCGGCGGGCGATCGCCTGGGTGCGCGACACCCATCAGCCGTCGGCCGTCGGGCTCTGTGGCGTCTCCCTCGGCGGCTACCTCGCCGCGCTGGTGTCGTCGTTCGAGCCCGATCTGGCCGCGGTGGTGGCCGGCATCCCGGTGTCGGACTTCCCCGCCATGTTCCGGTCGCAGAGCCCGCCTCACATCACCGAGCGCTACGAGGAGCACGGCATCCTCGGCGGCCCGGCTGAGTCGCTGCATCGGGTGGTGTCGCCGCTCGTGCTCGAACCTGCGGTCGAGCGCGACCGACGCTTCATCTTCGCCGGGCTCGGCGACCGCCTGTCCCATCCCCGGCAGGCCTACGACCTGTGGCGACACTGGGACGAGCCGAGCGTGCTCTGGTATCCGGGCAACCACGTCGGCTACCTGTGGTCGGCCAAGGTCAACTCGTTCGTCGACGAGGCATTGCGTAGCACGGGGATCGTGCGCACCACGGGGATCACCGGCGCGATCGTCGGTGGGGTGCCGCAGCCATGAACCTGACGGAACCGTCCGACGCGGAGAACGACGAGCCGACCGACGACGACGCGCTCGACGAGCCGCGTCTGTCGTTCAAGGACCGCGAGATGGTGATCGCCCTGCGTCGCCTCGCCAACGCACGCTCGCAGCTGAGTCAGCTCGAAGAGCAGATGGCGGCCAACGCGTCGGCCCGCGTGGTCGACCCGGACGAGCTGGCCCGCCTCGAGGCCTACCAGGCCGACATCGACAAGCTCACCGCCAAGGCCAGCGGCCGCTTCGGCGGTGGCGCGGCGCGTGCCCGCCTGGCCGAGGTCGAGATGCAGCTCCGGCTGGCGCTCGAACGGCTCGGGGTGGCGTCGATCGACGAGCTCCGAGCCAAGGGGTCCTCGCCGTCCGAGGTCACCGTCGACGAAGGGGTGCTCGACTTCGCCCGGCGCGAGCTGGCCGCGGCCGAGCAGGGCTATCGCGAGGTGCTCGAGCTGCCCGACGGGCCGTAGTAGTCGACGCCCGAGGTGCACGTCTCGCTCACGCTGACCCGGCACAGACCGGGAAGCAGCGGAGCCAGCCGGTCCCAGATCCACACGGCCAGCACCTCGCTGGTGGGGTTCTCCAAGCCGTCGATCTCGTTGAGGAAGTAGTGATCGAGGGCGGCGCGCACCGGTTCGCACGCGGCGCGCACGTCGGCGAAGTCCATCACCCATCCGGTGTCGTCACCGATCTCGCCCGCCACGTGCACGCGGACGCGAAACGAGTGGCCGTGCAGCCGCGCGCACTTGTGGTCGGCGGGCACGTTCGGGAGTCGGTGGGCGGCTTCGAAGCCGAAGTCCTGGTGGATCTCGATCACGGTCACGGGATGCCGAGCAGCTTGTGCGTCTGCAGGCTGAGGCGCCATCGAGGATGGTCGAGGCAGTAGCGCACGGCCAACTCGGTGTTGGCGACCCGGTCGGGCCCGTCCATCGGCTGCAAGAAGAACTCGGCGAACGCGAGGTCGGCGTAGCGGCTCGGGTCGGCCCCAGCCTGCGGGAAGATCAGCTTGAGCTCGTCGCCCTCGGTGACGACCAGGTCGGCCTCGGCCTTCGGGCTCACGCACACCCAGTCGACGCCTGGCGGCACGGCCAGCGTGCCGTTCGTCTCGATGGCGACCTCGAAGCCCCGATGGTGCAGCTCGTCGATGAGCTCCTCGTCCAGTTGCAGCAGCGGCTCGCCGCCGGTGCACACCACGTAGGGCCGACCGCCGGCGCCGTCTGCTCGTGACGGCCACCGCGCCGCGACGTGATCGGCCAGCTCGGCGGCAGTGTGGAACACCCCGCCGCCGGGTCCGTCGGTGCCCACGAAGTCGGTGTCGCAGAACCGGCACACCGCGGTGGCCCGGTCAGCTTCGTGGCCCGACCACAGGTTGCACCGGGCGAACCGGCAGAACACGGCGGTGCGGCCGGTGCGCGCCCCCTCGCCCTGCAGGGTGGTGAAGACCTCCTTCACCGCATAGGTGCTCACGAGGGCGAGGGTATCGCCCGGGTTCAGGCGTAGACGGTGGGGTCGGCGACGCCTGCCTCTGCGAAGCCCCTCGCCCGCAGCAGGCAGCTGTCGCAGTGCCCACAGGCGCGGCCGTCGGGGGCTGGGTCGTAACAGCTCGTCGTGGAGCCGTAGTCGACACCGAGTGAGGTGCCGAGCCGGATGATCTCGGCCTTCGACAGCTCGATGAGCGGCGTGTGGATGGTCAGCCGCTGCCCTTCGACGGCTCGGCGAGTGGCCAGGTTCGCCATCGCCTCGAACGCCGCGATGTAGTCGGGCCGGCAGTCGGGGTAACCCGAGTAGTCGAGCGCGTTGACGCCGATGAACAGGTCGTCGGCACCCCGCACCTCGGCGAGGGCGAGGGCGAACGACAAGAAGATGGTGTTGCGGGCGGGCACGTAGGTGATGGGGATCGACGTGCCGGTGGCGTCCAGATCGGTCACCGAGTCGTGCTTCGGCACCGCCAGCGCGTGGTCGGTGAGCGCGGAGCCGCCGAAGGCCCCGAGGTCGATGTCGACCACCGTGTGGGCGATGCCGGCGCGGCGGGCGAGCTGCGCGGCGGCGTCGAGCTCGACCGCGTGGCGCTGCCCGTAGCGGAAGCTGAGCGCCACCGGAGCGAAGCCGTCGCGAAGCGCCACCGCCAGACAGGTGGCCGAGTCGAGCCCACCCGACAGCAGCACGATCGCTGGAGGCCGGTCGATGCCGGACACGAGGTCAGCCACCCCGCCGAGGCTAGTGAGGTGCACCGACCAGCCGACATCCCCGGTCCGACGTCCGACGTTCGACGATCGGGGGCCGTACCAGGCGTTCCTCAGCGACTTCCTCACGTCGTGATGTGATCTCGGGCCCCAGCGGGCCGGGGGCTGCTGAGGAAATCAGTGAGGAAGTCGAGGAAGGGCCCCACGAAGTCGGTGCGAGCGGAGACCGGGACGACCAGCGCGGCTGGACGGTGACCGGCCGTCGGCGTAGACCTGTCCCATGCACGATCTCGTCATCCGCAACGGCACGATCGTCGACGGCACGGGCGCACCCGCCTTCACGGGTGACGTGGCGGTGACCGACGGCCTCATCGCTCAGGTCGGCGAGGTCGACGGGGAGGCCAAGCGCACCATCGACGCCGACGGGCTGCTCGTCACCCCCGGCTTCGTCGACATCCACACGCACTACGACGGGCAGGCCACCTGGGACCCGCTGCTCACCCCGAGCTGCTGGCAGGGCGTGACCACCGTGGTGATGGGCAACTGCGGCGTGGGGTTCGCCCCGGTCGCGGCCGACCGCCATGACTGGCTCATCGGCCTGATGGAAGGCGTGGAGGACATCCCGGGTGCAGCTCTGCACGCCGGCATCCAGTGGGGCTGGGAGAGCTTCCCCGAATACCTCGACTACCTCGACACGCTCCCGTTCGCCATCGACATCGGCAGCCAGGTGCCCCACGGCGCGGTCCGCGGCTACGTGATGGGCGACCGCGGCGCCGACAACGAGCCCGCCACGCCCGCCGACATCGAGGCCATGGCGCGCATCGTGGCCGAGGGCATCGAAGCGGGCGCCCTCGGGTTCAGCACGTCGCGCACGATCATGCACATGGCGGTCGACGGCCGACCGGTGCCCGGCACCTTCGCCGCCGAAGACGAGCTGTTCGGCATCGGCGAGGTGTTGCGCCGCGCCGGCACCGGTGTGTTCGAGCTGGCGCCCGCCGGGGCGCTCGGCGAAGACCTCGACGCGCCCGATCGTGAGATGGCCTGGATGCGCAAGCTGGCCGGCCACATCGAGCGCCCGGTCGTGTTCGTGCTCAACCAGAACCACCAGGCGCCGGAGGACTGGCGTCGCATGCTGTCGCTGTCGGAGCAAGCGGCCGGTGAAGGCGCGCCGGTGCGACCGCAGGTGCACGCGCGTACGGTGTCGTTGCTGCTCGGCCTGTCGACCCTGCATCCGTTCCAGTTCATCCCGAGCTGGGCCGAGGTGGCCGACCGTCCCCTCGACGAGCAGGTGGCGTTGCTGGCCGACCCCGATCGACGGGCCCGCTTCATCGCCGAGATGGAGATGATCGGCGACGATCCGATCGTGCAGGGGTTCATGAACCCCACCCGCATGTTCCCCATGGGTGATCCGCCCGACTACGAGCCGTCACCCGAGTCGAGCCTCGCCGCGGTGGCCGCCCGTGAGGGCGTGTCGCCCTGGGCCAAGCTCTACGACGTGCTCGCCGGCGGCGGTGGACGCGAGCTGCTCAACGCGCCGGTGCTCAACTACGCCGACGGTTCGCTCGACTCGACCTACGAGATGTTGAGCAGCCCGGTCACCGCGTTCGGCCTCGGCGACGGCGGCGCCCACGCCGGCCAGACGTGCGACGCCAGCAGCACCACCTTCATGCTCACGCACTGGGCCCGTGACCGCACGCGTGGGCCCCGCCTCCCGCTCGAGGCGGTGGTGCGCAAGATCACCTCGGCCACCGCCGATCTCTACGGCCTCGGCGACCGGGGCCGGCTGCTGCCCGGTCTCAAAGGCGATCTCAACCTCATCGACTTTGACCATCTGCAGCTGCGCCGCCCGGAAGTCGCCTACGACCTGCCCGCCGATGCCCGCCGTCTCGTCCAGCGAGCCGACGGCTACGTCGCCACCATCAACGCCGGCGAGGTGGTGATGTCCGACGGGGAGGACACCGGCGCCCGCCCGGGCCGACTCCTCCGCGGCGCCCGCTGACGCAGCATCTCTGATGGCGACGTGCCTCTCGTCGCCATGTTCCACGGTGGCGACGTGCCGCCCGTCGCCATGTTCCACGGTGGCGACGTGCCGCCCGTCGCCATTGCGCAGCGTGGTCAGCACCGGCACAATGGGTGGCCGAAGGCACACGGGCAGTCGCTTGAGCGACAAGGATCCCACTGGAGGGGGCGGAGATGGCGACCATCGAGTCGTGGCGGACCATGAACAGCCCGTATCGGGCTGTCGTGGGCCCGACCGACCGTGAGCTGGTCGAGGCCCTGCAACGGGTGGCCCGGGCCCGGGCCCATCTGGCCCACGCCGAGCGCCAGAGCCTGGCCGAGCAGGCCGCCGGCGCGGTCGACCACCGCAACCGCCAGATCGAAGATGCCCACGCCGATGTCCTGTGGAACCAGGCCCGGGTGCTGGCCGCGCCCCGGTCGACCAAGGCCGAGCGGGCCCTCGTGGTGGCCCAAGCCCGCGAACGGGCCGCGCTGCAGCGTTTCGGCTTCGCCACCTTCGCCGACTACCGCAAGCTGAGCCAGCGCCAGCTCGCCCCCACCACCGACGTGCACCTGGTGTTGGCCCGACGAGAGCACGAGGCCGCCCAGCAGGCGTGGCGGCAGCTACAGGAGGCGTGCACCACGGACGTGGTGATCGACCTCACGGGCGACGAGCCCGAGATCATCGTGTAGCCGACCAGGGGCGACGCCTATCCGACGCTCCGGAGTGACAGGGTTCTACCCTGGCCACTGCGGGTGGTGGCTCGTTTTCCCCATGCTCGGTTCCCTTCGTACGCCCAAGCTCTCGACCCGCCGGCTCCTCGCCGGTCTTGCCGCCGTGGCCCTCGCCGCCGGGGCGCTCGGCGCGTGTACGTCGGGTGGTGGCGACATCGCGGGCACGACCACCACGACCCCGCTGCTCGCGGTCGAGGTACCCACCGAGGCCGTGCCGGTCGTCACCGTGCCCGAGGGCTTCGTGGCGCCCGACACCCGGGGCGCGGTGCTGCTGCCCTTCGAGTCGCGGCCCAAGTCCACCCCTGCGTTGCCCGTCTACGGGGGCACGTCGAGCCTGCGTGGTGTGGTCGCCGGGCCCGACGGACCAGTCGAGGGAGCAACCGTGCGCATCGAACGGGTGATCGGCAACCGGGTCGGCGCCATCACCGTGACGTCGGGCGGTGGCGGTTCGTTCAGCGCCGACCGCTTGCTCGGCGGCCACTATCGCGTGCGGGCATGGTTGCAGCCGTCGCTCGCCACCACCGAGGCAGCCGTGGCCTTCCTCGCCGCGCTCGACGGAACGGCAGAGGTCACCGTCGACGTCGAGTCGTTCTCGGGCCGTCAGCTGCAAGCGGTGCTCGACGTGGCCGACCCCACGGTCGGCAGCCCGGCCCGCGTGCGGGCGCTCTTCACCCAGCAAACGGTGAACGACAACGGCATCGTCGTCGGCGAAGGTCTCGGCGGCGCGTCGGTGCGACTCAACCTCAGCGAGGGCTTCGCCATCCGCGAGGGAGCCAGCCCCACCACCACCACCAACGGCGAAGGCATCGCCAGCTGGCCGGTCGAGTGCACCCGCGAGGGCACCCACTCGGCCACCGTGAGCACCGAGGCCGAGACGGCCACGGTGCGCCTGCCGGCGTGCGGGCCCCGGCCCTCCACCACGACCACCACCACACCCGACGACCTCGACGTGCCCGACTTCCCCGTGGGTGAGGAGTTCGACGTGCCCTTCTCGGGCATCGTCCCTGCCGGCATCTATCGCACGTTCCTCGACGACTGCGAGACGACCTATCAGGTCTACCTGAACGGCGAATGGCAGGCCGAGCGCCGCAGCTCCTCCGACGAGATCCGCCTCACCGTGCCCGCCCGCGACTTCCGGCCGGCGCCGGGCACCGACGGCTGCAGCTATCAGAGGGCCGCATGAGCGTCGAACGTCGACCCGGATGGCGCCGAGGGATGCGCATCGGCCTGCGCGTGGCCGTCGTCGTGCTGATCGGGCTGCCCGTGCTCGTGGTGGCCACCGCCGGCGCGGGCGTGAGCGTGCTCCTGTTCGGCAGCCTCCCCGGCACGGTGCCCGAGGAGAACCCGCGGCTCGTCTCGCAGCCGTCCTACGTCTACGACGCAGCCGGCAACGAGATCGGGGTCTTCCGCGAGTTCGACCTCACCATCCCGATGGAGCGCGAAGACGTGCCCGACGTGTTGAAGAACGCGGTGATCGCCGGTGAGGACCATCGCTTCTGGTCGCACGAGGGCGTCGATCCCGAGGGCCTGGTGCGGGCCGCACTCACCAACTACCAGGAAGGTGCGGTCGTCCAGGGTGGGTCCACCATCACCCAGCAGTACGTGAAGGCCACCTACCTCAACACCGAGCGCACCTTCGAGCGCAAGTTCAACGAGGCCCTGCTCGCCACCCGCGTCGAGCGCGAGCTGCGCGACGAGCTCGGCTCAGAGCGGGCCGCCAAGGAAGAGATCCTCTTCCGCTATCTCGACAACACCTACTTCGGTGGCGGCGCCTACGGCGCCGGCGCCGCCGCGCAGACCTACTTCCGCAAGGACGTCAAGGACCTCACCGTCTCGGAGGCCGCCACCCTCGCCGGGGTCATCCCGTCGCCGTCCAAGTTCGGGCCGCGCGACAACATCATCCTGGCCGAGACCCGTCGCCAGCTGGTGCTCGCCGACATGCTCGAGCTCGGTCTCATCACCCAGGCCGAGTACGACGAGGCCTTCGCCTCGCCCCTGTGGTTCCTCGGCTTCGGGTTCCCGGAGGAGGGGGCCAAGGTCACGGTCGTCTACCCGCAGCCCGACAGCGGGGCGTCGTCCTATCCCTACTTCGTCGACTACGTCCGCCAATACCTCATCGAGCGCTACGGCCCCGAGAAGGTGTTCCGGGGTGGGCTGCGCATCGAGACCACCATCGACCCGCGCCTGCAGGAGCTGGCCCAGAACGCGGTCACCAACGCGCTGAAGGGCACCAACTACCCGCGGGAGATGTCGCTGGTGACGGTCGAGCCCAACACCGGCTACGTCAAGACGTTCGTCGGCGGGCGCGACTTCCAGCAGAGCCAGGTGAATCTCGGCCTCGGCGGCTCGCTCGGCATGCAGGCCGGCTCGTCGTTCAAGACGTTCACCATCGCCACCGCGCTCGAGCAGGGCTTCTCGCCGGAGACCACCTATCCGGGCGGTCCGTGGACCATGCCCAACTGCACGCCGTCGCCCGGGGCGAGCTGCGCGCTCGGTGGCAGCGGCGGCACCATGAAGTCGGCCACCGCGTCGTCGAGCAACGCCTACTTCGGACAGCTGGCCAACGACGTGGGCCCCAACCGAGTGGCCGAGATGGCGTCGCGCCTCGGCGTGTCGCGCATCGACCCCGACGGCAGCTATGGCGTGACGGTCACGCTCGGTCTCTACAACGTGTCGCCCCTCGACATGGCCAGCGGCTACGCCACGCTGGCCAACCACGGCGTGCGCCCGAAGGTGACGCCCGTGGTCAAGGTCACCGAGCCCGACGGCACCCTGCTCGAGGACAACACCGAGCCCCAGGGCACGCCCGTGCTCGACCCGGCCATCGCCGACACCACCACCGACATCCTGCGCGGCGTGGTCGACGGCGGCACCGGCCGCCGGGCCGCCGATCGGCCGTCCGGCGGTGGGCAAGACCGGCACCGCGCCGGGCAACAAGGCCGTGTGGTTCGTCGGCTACACGCCTCAACTGGTCACCGCGGTGTGGATGGGCGACGCCGACAAGCCGCGCACCATGGGCAACGTGTTCGGTGGTGACGTCCCGGCGGCCACCTGGGCCAACTTCATGCGTCCCGCCCACGAGGGCCTGCCGGTGCTCGACTTCGCCGTGCCGGGCCTCTTGCCGCCGCCCAAGGGCGACCTCGAGGGCAGCGTGCGCCGCCCCGTGCAGCGGGCGCCCGTCCCGCTCGCCCGCGATTGCGGCGGTCCGTGTGTGCGCACCCCCGGCCTGGCGGCTCCCACCACCACGACCACTGCCGCCCCCGCGCCGGCTGCCGAGGAAGGGGAACCGGCCAATGACCCGGTCGACGACGACTAGTGCCCCGGCTCGCGCCCTGCGGGCGGCTAGACAGGACGGGTCGACGCAGAAAGGCCGACCATGAGCCCGGTCGATGACACCGACACCTCAGATCTCAAGCCGCCGCCCGATCTCTGGCGGCCCATCATCGACGCCGAGCCGGTCACCGGCCAGGTGCCCAAGGTCGACGTCGACGCACCGGTGGGTGCACCCGCTGGTTCGGCCGCCGGAGGGGCGGGCGATGCGCCGCCCGCCGACCCCGTGTCGCCCCTCGACGCGCCGTTCGAGCCGGTGCTGCCGCCGCCGAGCTCCGACGACGACGGCCTGTCTCGTCGTGAGCGGCGCAAGCAGTGGCGCCAGGAGGACAAGGCCCGTCGCTACGCGGCGCGGCAACTCGGTGCGCTTCCCGATCTTCACCCGCTCGGTGTTGCTGTGGATGCTCGTGTTCGCCCTCACGGGTGTGGCCTTCGGCGCGAGCGGCGCGTTCTGGTGGGCCAACTTCAACAGCGAGGTGAGCGACCTGCGCACCACCACCGACGAGTTCGAGGAACGCTCGCTCGAGGCGCAGGCCAACATCGAGGGCATCCGCCAAGAGGCGCTGGCCGACATCGACACCGCGCTGCAGCCCTTCGAGGCGCTTCCTCTCCGAGACGCAGATGCTGCAGCTCGCGGCCACGTTCTCGCCGGCGGTCTACACGGTCGCCACCCTCGACGCCGAGGGCTTCCCCGCGGTGGGCACCGGCTTCGCGGTCATCAGCGACGCCCGCTACACCTACTTCGTCACGTCGTACACCACCGTGCAGGCGGCCACCGTCGAGCCGGGCCCCGACGTCACGGTGCGCAAGCTCACCGAGGAGATCCCCGCCGAGGTGTGGAACTGGGACGCCGAGCGCGACCTGGCCCTCATCCGGGTCGAGAAGTCGGGTGTCGAGGTGCTCGAGTGGGCCGGTGACGAGGCCGCGGCGTCGTCGCTCGGCAGCCGCATCTTCCCCATCAGCGGGCTCGGTGGCGCCGGGGCCACGCTCACCACGGGCGTCATCATCGACCAGTCGGCTGCCGGCTTCCAGCACACCGCGCCGCTCGGCACCGCGTTCCAGGGCGGGCCCATCGTGACCGTCGACGGCAAGATCCTCGGCGTGGCGTCGCTCAACTACAAGCCGCTCGGGTTCGACCCCGGCGAGATCCACATGGCGCTGCCCATCAACAACGTGTGCCAGCGACTGCTGCAGTGCGGCGGCGCCAACCGCCAACCCGGCGCCGAAGGCGGCTAACTCCTCCCACCCTTCCGAAATTGGTGCGTGAAACACCCCATACGGTTGTTTCACGCACCGATTTGCGGAGGTGCGTTAGGGCACGGGTTGGCCGGTGGGGTGGGGGGCCCAGGCGATGCGGCCGTAGACGGCCGGGTTGGGCACATCGGGATGTGACGGCAGCACGCGCACGGTGAAGCCGAAGTTCCCGGCCCGGTCGAAGTCGACCTCGTGGCGGTAGCGTCGCCAGCCGGCGTGATCGCCGTCGCCGTCGAGGGTCATGGCCACCGTGTTCGGCTGGCGCAGGTCGTCGTCGAGGTCGATCTCGCCGTAGAGCAACTGCACCTCGACGTCGTCGGGCTCGAGCGCGCCGAGCACCACCTGCGCGTTGACGACGTAGCGGGCGCCCTGATCGGTGGGCAGCTCCTCGTAGGCGGTGGTGGCGACGGCCACCGACGGCCAGGCCCGTTCGATGTGGCGGCGCCAGCGCACGAGGGCCTTGGCCCGTTCGTAGCCGTCGGCGGACAGATGCTCGGAGTGCACGGCGGCAGGCTCGTAGAGGTCGCACACGTAGTCGCGCAGCATGCGGGTCGACTCGGCCTTTGGTGCGAGTCGGGTGATCGAGCGCTTCACCTTCTTCAGCCAGTCGCTCGCCACACCGTCGTCGTCGCGCTTGTAGAACAGCGGCACGATCTGGCGTTCGAGGATCGTGTAGAGGCTGGTGCTCTCGAACTGGTTGCGGGCCTCGATGTCCTCTTCGGCCTCGACCGACGGGATGGCCCATCCGACATCGGGCTCGTACATCTCGTCCCACCAGCCGTCGAGCACCGAGCAGTTGAGCACGCCGTTGTAGATCGCCTTCATGCCGCTCGTGCCGCAGGCCTCGTTGGGACGCAACGGGGTGTTGAGCCACACGTCGGCGCCCTGCACGAGCATGCGCGCCACGGTGATGTCGTAGTCCTCGAGCAGCACCAAACGGTGGCGGATCTCGAGGTCGGCCGCCGCGTTGGCCACCGACTGCAGCAGGTGATGGCCAGGCTCGTCGGCCGGATGGGCCTTGCCGGCGAACACGAACTGCACCGGGCGCTCGCTGTCGAGCAGGAGGGCCTTGAGGCGGTCGATGTCGCGCAACAGGAGGGCGGCGCGCTTGTAGGAGGCGAAGCGGCGGGCGAACCCGATGGTGAGCACGTCGGGGTCGAGGGCGCCGTCGGTCCACGCCACCTGCGAGTCGGACAGGCCCCGGCGCAGGCCATGCAGGCGCAGGCGGTTGCGGGCATAGCCCACGAGCCGCTCGCGGCTGTCGCGGCGCAACTTGGCCAGATCACGGTCGGGCACCTCGTCGACGGCCCGCCACGCATCGGCGTCGGCTTCGGGCCAGTCGGGCCCGAGCAGGCGGTCGTAGAGGGCGGTGAACTCGGTGGAGGTCCACGTGCGAGCGTGCACGCCGTTGGTGACCGACGTGATGGGCACCTCGTCGACGGGTAGCTGTGGCCACAGGCCCGAGAACATCTTGCGGCTCACCGCGCCGTGCAGGCGGGCCACGCCGTTGGAGCGGCCGGCGAGGCGCAGGCCCATGGCGGCCATGTTGAACACGTCGCCCTCATCGGTGCCCGGCTCGTGGCCGAGCGCCATCAGCTCGTCGAGCGATACGCCGAGGTCGCGGCACCAGTTGGCGAAGTACTTCTCCATGAGCTCGCGGGGAAGCGGTCGATGCCGGCGGGCACGGGCGTGTGGGTGGTGAACAGCACGCCGGGCCGCGACGCGGCGCGGGCCTCGTCGAACGACAAGCCGTCGTCGAGCATGAGGCGGCGGATGCGCTCGAGAGCGAGGAAGCCGGCGTGGCCCTCGTTCATGTGGAACACCTGCGGGTCTGCCCCGAGCGCTTCGAGGGCCCGCACACCGCCCACGCCCAGCATCAGCTCCTGGCGGATGCGCTCCTCGGGGCCGCCGCCGTAGAGGCGGTCGCACACCAGGCGGTTGAAGTCGTCGTTCTCGTCGATGTCGGTGTCGAGCAGGTAGAGGTTGATGCGTCCCACCTGGGCCCGCCACAGCCGGGCGTGCACCGGCACGCCGGCGAGCTCGACCACGATGCGGGCGTCCTTCACCGGTGACAGGGCCATGGCTCGGGGGTCGAGCCGGGGGAAGCGCTCGACCTGCCAGCCGCGCGTGTCGAGCTCCTGACGGAAGTAACCGTGGCGGTAGAACAGCCCGATGCCCACGAGGGGCAGGCCGAGGTCGTTGGCCGCCTTGAGGTGGTCGCCGGCGAGCACGCCGAGGCCGCCGGAGTACTGGGGGAGGGCGGCGGCGATGCCGAACTCGGGCGAGAAGTAGGCCACCGATCGCAGCGGGCTGTCTTCGCGGTGTTGGAACCAGCGGGGGGCGTCGAGCGTGCGGCGCAGCTCGTCGCGCACGGTGGCGGCCAGAGAGGTGAAGGCGGCGTCGTCGGCCAGCTGGTCGAGCCGCTCGGTCGACATGGTCGACAGCATCAGGGCGGGGTCGCGACCCTCGATCTCCCAGCCCTCACGGTCGAGTCGGCGGAACAGGTCCTGCGCCCGTTCGTCGTCGCTCCAGCCGAGGTTGAGGGCGACCTCCCGCAGCGGCTCGAGCGACGGCGGGAGCTTGGATACGACGGTGAACGTCTGCACGGCCTTCATCCCGGCGACCGTAGTGCCGTCCCGCCGGGCGCCCTGCGCCGGTGATCCCACCCGTAATGCCCCGGTAACAGAGCGTCAGCCGGAGACCGCGAGCACCACCGGCGGGAGGTCGGCGACCGAGTCGAGGATGTGGGTGTGGGGGGCGGCTTCGAGCTCGGCGCGGCCGTGGGCGCCGGTGAGCACGCCCGCCACCACCGATGCGCCCGCCCGCCAACCGGCCAGCAGGTCGTTGGCGGTGTCGCCCACCACCGCCACCGAGCGCACGTCGTCGATGGCGAGGCGCAGCACCGCGGTGAGCACCAGATCGGGGTAGGGCCGGCCGCGCACACCGTCGCCCGGTGCCAGCACCAGGTCGACCCGGTCGCCCCAACCGAGCCGGTCGACGATGAGCGTCTGCGTGTCGGCCGAGAACCCGGTGGTGAGGCACACCTTGGTGCCGGCGGCGCGCAACGCGGCGAACACGTCCTCGGCCCCGTCGAGCGGCGCCACCGCACCCTCGGTCACCGCCCGCGCCACCGCCTCCTCGAACCCGCGAGTTGCGGCCTGGGCCCGATCCTCGTCGTGTAGCAGCGCCCGGAACACCTCGATCTTCGACTGGCCCATCGTGTCCTGCACGTACTGCAGCCGCCCCGGCATCTCGGGATCGTCGGGCGGGATGCCCACCGACTCGAGCGCGGCGAGGAACGCCGTGTTCACCAGCCCCGAGTCGCGCACGGTGGTGCCCGCCATGTCGAAGCACACCAGGTCGATCGTCATCTCACGCGCCACCCTTCCCGTCGATCGCGTTCCACGTGTCCTCGGCGATGGCCGGCGACAGCGTCATGCCCCGCCCACCCGGCCCGGTCACCACCCACACGTCGGGCTGCACCTGGTCGCGCCAGCACACGGCATCGTGCAGCGCCTGTGAGTAGACGCCCGCCCACCGTCGCACCACCGGCGGCAAGGGCCGACCGAGCAGCGACTCGGCCCGCTCCCGCAGATGGTCGTAGGGCGCCTCGTCGACCGCGAAGTCGAACGGCTCGTCGTAGTCGTGCGTATCGCCGATGGTGAGCGCGCCCGTGGCCCGCTGCGAGATCAGCAGCTGCATGTGATGGGCGGCGGCCACCGGATGCTGCGGGGGCAGCCGGTCGAGTGCGGGCACCCGAAAGGCGGGGTAGTAGCGCAGCGAGTCGCCGTCGGCGATCGACGTGGTGAGCGGCTCGCCGAGCGGTTCGGTCTGCATCATCTGCAGGCGTACCCGCCGCACGGGTGCGTTCGACGAGCAGCTGCGCCATCGGCCCCTGCATCTCCGCGCCGGGGCACACGATCACCAGGTCGGTCTCGTGGCGCACGCCCAGGTGATCGAGCACATGGCCGCGGTGCACCTCGGTGACCGTGCGCCCGCCCATGAACCGATAGTCGTCGTCGGTGGCGAGCATCGCCCGGATGGCGGGCAGGCCGCACCCGGCTCGACCACCGCGTCGAGCGCGCAGAGCATCCCGGCGAGGAACTCACCGCGCAGCGCGGGGTTGACCTCGCGCACCTGGTCGGCCGACAGCAGCTGCAGCTCGCGGGCCGGCGCGTCGGCTCGGTTCACCACCTCTTCGAGCACGTGCACCTCTTCGGGCAGCTGCGCCAGCGTGAGCGACCCGTCGGGCCGGAAGCCGATGTCGGGAGCGAGCCCACCCAGGTGCTCCCAGTGCCGCCGGGCGCGCAACGCCACCTCGAGCTCGTCGCCGGTGGCTCGGCCGCTCACCCACACCAGGCCGAAGTTGCGCACGGTGGCCCGGCGAGGCTCGGCATCACGGTCGAGGTGCAACACCTCGTGGCCCAGGCGGCGAGCCCACCAGGCGTGCATGGTGCCGACGACGCCGGCACCCACCACCACGACGCGTGTCATGCCCCCTTGATAGTGGACAGCGCCTCGTCGATGTGCTTCTTGGGTCGGAACTGCGACGAGAACACCTTGCGCACGACACCCTCGGGGTCGATCACGAAGGTGACCCGGCCGGGGAACAGGCCGAGCGTCTTGCCGGTGCCATAGCTGGCGCGCGCCGTGCCGTCGGCGTCGGCCAGCAGCGTGAACGGCAGGTTGTGCTTGGCGGCGAACTTCTTGTGCGACTCGACCGAGTCGCCGCTGACGCCGATCACCACCGCCCCGGCATCGACGAAGTCTTCGTGGCTGTCACGGAACGAGCACGACTCGGCGGTGCATCCCGGCGTGTCGTCGGCCGGATAGAAGTAGACGACCGCCCACTTGCCCCGGTAGTCGGCCAGCGAGTGCGTTGTGCCGTCCTGATCGGGCAGGGTGAAGTCGGGCGCGGGGTCACCAACGTTGAGTGAGGTCACGCAGGGGTCAAGGCGTGGGCGACCCCCTCTATTCCTGCACTAGCGTCTGGCGTCATGCAGGGAGCCGACCGGGCGGGCCGTCGCACGATCGCCGTCGTCAACCAGAAGGGTGGGGTGGGCAAGACCACCGTGGCCCTCGGCTTGGCGTCCGCGGCCGCCCACGCCGGTCGTCGGGTGCTCGTCATCGATCTCGACCCCCAGGCCAACGCCACCAGCGGGCTGGGCGTGTGGGACCCCGCCGTCACCGTCGACCGGGCCCTCGAAGCCGAGCGCCCGGGTGTGCTCGCCGAGGTCGTGCAACCCGCGGGCTGGCCAGCCGGCGAGGGCTCGGTGCCCGACGTGGCCCCCAGCTCGCCTGCGCTGGCGGCGCGCGAACCCCAGCTGGTCACCGACCCCATCGGCGCGCAGGACCGCCTGCAGGTGGCCATGGAGGGCGACGAGCACGACCTGGTGCTCATCGACTGCCCGCCGTCGCTCGGTCTGCTCACCGTCAACGGCCTCTTCGCCGCCGACCAGGCCCTCATCGTCACCGAGCCCGCCGCATGGGCGTCCGACGGGGTGCAGCAGATCCTGCGCACGGTCGAGCGCATCGGCCAACGTCGGGGCGGTGCCCTCACCGTGGCGGGCATCGCGGTCAACCGACTCGGCCGCACCCGCGACGCGCGCTACTGGCACGAGCAGCTCGTCGAGCACTACGGCGATCAGGTCCTGCCGCCCGTGCACCTGCGCGCCGCCGTCGCCGAGGCTTCCGCCCAATCACTGCCGATCCACGCGCTCGGTCACCGATCCGGTGCCCCCGAGGCCGCCGAGGAGTTCGACGCGGTGCTCGCTCGCATCCTTCCCGCTGGAGTCACCGATGCCGAAGTACGACCCCCAACGTTCGCGTCACCGCCCGCTGCCTCCTGACGACGAGCCGGCCCCCGTCGACGCGCTGCTCGAGCCGCATCCCGCGGTGTCGGGCCTACCCGACGGGGTCGAGGTCGACGTGGTCGAGGGCGAGGTGGTGGTGCACACCAGCGACGCCGACATCGAGATCTCGGCCAGCGGCGACGACATCGTGGTGCACACCGACGATGCCGACATCGAGGTGCTGCCCGAGAGCGACGAGGTGCTCGTGTCGAGCGCGACCGAAGACGTCTACGTCGATCTGGCGGAAGGCACCGCGTGGGCTGAGTCGGCCGGCGGTGCCGACCGACGCAAGCTGCTCGTCGCCGGCTTCGTCATCGCCGCGCTCCTGGCGTTCCTGATCGTCCGCTTCCGCCGCCGCCACTGAACGCCGCGGTCAACCTGCGCTGCTGGAGGACCCGATGGGGCCTGAGGCAGCGCAAGTTGATGGAGAGAGGTCAGGTGGGGGAGCCGTCGCGGCGGTCGCCGCGGCGGCGGTCGTCGCCCGAGCGGCGCTCGGAGAAGACCTTGCCCCAGTCCTGGTGCTCGCGCCGCTCGTCTCCCGATCGGCGGTCGACCCCGCCGCGTCGGTCACCGCTCGCCAGGCGATGCTGCGCCCCGGACAGGGCCTGCTCGAGCGCCTCGACGTCTCGCCACGGCACCACCACGAAGCCGACGCCGTCGTCGAGCGCGGCGCCCATGGCCTCGTCCGCGCTCACCAACACCACCTGAGGGGCGTCGGCCTGGTCGACCAGGTCACGGGCCGCCTCCAGCCCGGACACGCCCTCCAACTCGTGGCGCAGCACCACCACGCCGGGATGGAGCTGGTCGGCGAGCGACAACGCCTCGATGGCGTTGTGGGCCCGGGCCACCACCCTGAGCCCGCAATGGATCGCCACCCGCTCGACCGCAGCCGCGCCCAGGTCGTCCGGCTCGGCGATCAGCACGCTCAGTGACTCAACATCGCTCACGGTGACAGGTTGCCATCTTTCGGTCGTTGACGCCTCGGTTACCCGTCGGTAGGTTGTGACGACCGTCACGTCGCGACCGGATCGCTGGCGGGGACGGGTGAACGACGGCCCTCGGTGATCGGGGCCGCATCATCGACAGGGGGATCAGGATGCGTCGTCATCGCCGCACGTTCGTCGTGCTCGCGCTCGTCTTCACGCTGCTCGGGGTGGCTAGCCCGCTCGGGCCCGGCAGCGTGGCCGGAGCCGCTCCGGCCAAGGACCCGATCATCATCGTGGCCGGCACCTTGTCGCCGGCGTTCGCCAACGAGCCCCTGGCGGCCCGGCTGCGCAACGACGGCTACCAGGTGTGGATCTACGAGCTACCCGGCCTCGGTCTGGGCGACATCGCCCAGACCTCGGTGCCTCTCGGCTCGCTGGTCAACCAGGTGCGCGCCCAGACCGGCGCGGCCAAGGTCGATCTCATCGGCCACTCCCAAGGTGGCCTGGTGGCGCGCTACTACGTGAAGAACCTGGGCGGCTCGGCCACCGTCGACAGCCTCATCTCGCTCGGCGCTCCGCACTACGGCACCTACGTCGCCAACCTGGTTGCGTTCCTCGGGCTCGGCAACTGCATCGGCATCATCGCGTGCGAGCAGATGACCATCGGCTCGTCGTTCCTCAACAACCTCAACGCGGGCGACGACACCATCGGCGCGGTGCGCTACACGAACATCTACACCGCGCAGGACGAGCTGGTGCGACCGGTCACCAATGCCACGCTGAAGGACGGCGCCACCAACGTGAAGGTGCAGAGCCAGTGCTGGTTGCGAGTGGTGGGCCATCTCGGGCTCATCCTCGACGGCACCGTCTACGACGGCGTGCGCGACGCGCTCCAGGGCGGGCCGGTGCGCATGAACTGCTTCGCCCTCTGATCGCTGATCGCAGACGTTCAGCCGGCGCGGGGTTCAGCCGGCGGTGGGGATCTGCATGGTGATGCAATGCACCCCGCCGCCGCCGAACGCGACCATCGCACCAGGCACGCCCACCACCTCGCGCCCGGGGTAGCAATCGGCGAGCAGGGCCAGCACGTCGTCGTCGGCGGGATGCCCGGTGACCGGCACCACCACCCCGCCGTTGGCGAGGTAGTAGTTGGCATACGGCACCTCGACCTGCTCGCCGAAGCAGTCGACGCGTGGCAGCACGTCGATCACCACGGCGTCGATGCCGGCCGCTTCGAGCCGTCGGCGGTTCTCGAGCCCCACGGCGATGGTCGGGATCGGACTCGTCGGCGGTCGTCTGCAGCACACAACGGCCAGGCTCGATGAACGACACCACGTTGTCGACATGTCCGTCGGTGCCGTCGTCGTCGGTGAGCGCGTCGGCCAGCCAGACGATGCGCTCGACACCGAGCTCGGCGCGCAGCACCGCCTCGATCTCGTCTCGCGTGCGTGACGGGTTGCGATTGGGGTTGAGCAGGCACCGCTCGGTGGTCACCAGGGTGCCGGCCCCGTCGACCGCGATCGACCCGCCCTCGAGCACCAGGTCGACGGGGCGATGCGGCAGATGCAGCAACGGCGCGATCAAGCCGCTGACCGCGTCGTCGCGATCCCACGAGGGGAACTTGCGACCCCACGCGTTGAACCGGAAGTCGACCGCCACCCGCTCACCCGCGTCGTCCACCACCACCAACGGCCCGGAGTCGCGGATCCACGAGTCGTCGATCGGCAGCTCGACGACCTCGACGCGGTCGACCTCGTCGACCCTCGCCGTGGCGGTTCGACCTTCGCCCTCGTCGGCGATCACCATCACCGGCTCGAAGCGAGCGATGGCATCGACCACCGCGGCGTAGGCGTCGCGAGCCTCGTCGAGGTGGCCCTGCCAGAGGTCGGCATCGCGCCGAGCGGTGGGCCAGGCGAGCAGGCAGCGTTCGTGCCGCGCGGTCTCGGCGGGCATCCGGCCGTGCGGGGGTGATGGGGTCATCGCCGCTCGACGTTACTTTGAGGTCGTGCACGCGCTTCGGCTCGATCGTCCCGGCCCCGCGTCGACGTCGCCGTTGGTGATGGTCGATGGGCCCGACCCGGCCCCCGCGGCCGACGAGGTGCTCGTCGCCGTCAGCGCCTGCGGGGTGTGTCGCACCGACCTCCAGCTCTGCGAGGGCGATCTCGTCGCCCGTCGGCTCCCGGTCGTGCCGGGCCATCAGGTCGTGGGCACGGTGCTCTCGGTGGGCGACCAGGTCGACGACGACCTCGTCGGCCGGCGGGTCGGTGTGGCCTGGATCGCCTCGACGTGCGGCGAGTGCCGCTTCTGCACGTCGGGCCGCGAGAACCTCTGTGTCGACAGCCGGTTCACCGGCTGGGACCGCGACGGCGGCTATGCCAGCACCATGACGGCGCGGCACGACTTCGTCTACCCGTTGCCCGACGGGTTCGCCGACCTGGCCGCCGCGCCGTTGCTGTGCGGAGGGGTGATCGGCTACCGCTCGCTCGGGGTCGCCGGTGTCGGGCCGCGGTCGAGCGGCCTGCGGCTGGGCCTGTTCGGGTTCGGCGCCTCGGCCACCTGCGTGCTCCAGGTGGCCAACGTGTGGGGCTGTGAGGTGTCCGTGCTCACCCGGTCGGAGGCCGAACAGGAGCGGGCGCTCGGCCTCGGCGCGGCCTGGGCGGGGCCCTACCACGCCACCCCGCCCCACCCCCTCGACGCGGCCATCACCTTCGCCCCCAGTGGCGACGTGGTCGTGCGGGCCCTCGAGACCGTCGACCGGGGCGGCATCGTGGCCGTGAACGCCATCCACCTCGACCGGGTGCCCGAGTTTCCCTACGAGCTGCTCTGGTGGGAGCGCCAGCTGCGCAGTGTCGCCAACGTCACCCGTGACGACGTGCGGGGATTCCTGCAACTGGCGGCGGACCTGCCGATAGAGACACAGATCCAGGTCTTCGATCTCGACCAAGCCAACCTCGCCCTTCGGCGCCTCTCGGACGGAGGGATCGCCGGTTCGGCGGTGCTGCAGGTCTGACGATCCGACCAGCCAGCACCGAACGACGAACCAGAAGCGACGACACGGGAGGAGGTGAGGCCCAGGTGACCACATGGAATCGGCGCCTGTCTGTCGCCAGCCAGCGCCAGCGCCCCACCTACTCGAAGGACGAGATCCTCCGTGAGGCGGTGGCGCTCGGCGTGCTGCCCGACGACCAGGCCGCCCTCCTCGCGCTGGCGCGGGTGGCGGCGGAACGGCCCGGCTACCGCACGACCCTCGTCGTGCGGGCCGGCGACGGTCCCGACGCCGAGGTCCTCTTCGAGGTCACCAACACCCCCGACGGCGCCGTCGCCCGCCCGGCCGGCTCTGCGGGTTCGGCCATCCCCGCGCCGTCACCAGTCGTCGCGGCCGTCGCCGGCGATGTGCCCGACGTCGACAGCGACAGGGAGCACACCGGTGGCCCCGATGTCATCGGGGTGCTCACCGACACGCTCGTGCAGACCCCCGACCTGGTCGCGGTGTTCGCATCGATCGGTCACGAGGCGATCTGGGCCAACGACGCGTTCGTGACCCTCGTGCCCATCCGCGAGTCCGACAAGGTCTGGTTGGTCGAGCTGCTCGACGAGTGGTCGAAGGGCCACTACGAGGTGAAGGTGTTGCCGGCGTTGGTGAAGTACGGGCGCTGGAGGGGCCGCCTCACCCTGCTCACCGGCGCGAGCGACCCGTTGCCGGTCTCGGCAGTCATCGTGGCGCACCGCGACCACCGGGGCGAGATCGAAGCGGTGTCGATGGTGGCGCGCGACCTCACCGAGTTGCGCCTCGTCGAGGAGCGGGTGACCGCCAGCGAGACCCGCTTCGAAGCCCTCGTCGAGCACGCCAGCGACATCATCGCGGTGCTGTCGGCCGACGGTGTCGTGCAGTACGCCAGCCCGGCGACCACGCGCATCCTCGGCCACGCCGACGACGAGCTCAACGGCATGAGCCTGCTCGACCTCGTGCACCCCGACGATCAGCCCGACGAGCTGCTGGCGCTGGCCAAGCCCGACGAACAGGGCATCGGGTCGCCGGTCGAGCTGCGGCTGCGGGCGGCCGACGGCTCGTGGCGCTATCTCGAGATCGTGATGACCGACCTCATGAACAACCCGGCCATCGCCGGTCTGGTGCTCAACGCCCGCGACGTGACCGAACGGGTCGAGGCCACCCACAGCCTGGCCACCAAGGCGTTCACCGACCAGCTCACCGGGCTGCCGAACCGCATGCGGCTGCTCGACCGCCTGGCCCAGGCCCTGCACGATGCCGGGACGAGCGCCCAGTCCGAGGGCTCGGTGGCCGTGCTGCTCGTCGACCTCGACCACTTCAAGGCGCTCAACGACGGCTTCGGCAAGGCCATCACCGATGCCGCCCTGTGCGAGATCGGTCGGCGGCTGGCGGAGACGGCCGGCCCCACGGCGACCACCGCCCGGCTGCGCAGCGACGAGTTCGCGGTGGTCATGCGCGACATCGCCGATCGGGCAGACGGTCCGCTCCTGGCCAGCCGGTTGCTGGCCGCGGTGCGTGAGCCGCTCGAGATCGAGGGGGTGCACCTCGAGGTCACCGCCAGCGTCGGCGTGGCCTTTCACTCCGCGGGCGACGAGCCCGAGACGATGCTGCGCGACGCCGACCACGCCATGCTGCTCGCCAAGGAGGCCGGTGGCGACCGCAGCGAGATCTTCAGCGATGAGCTGGCCGTGCGCACCACGCGGCGGCGCGATGTCGAGCAGCGTCTGCGCGAGGTGATCGACGACGAGTCGTTCGTCGTGCACTACCAGCCGATCGTCGACATCGAGACCGACGAGGTCGTCGGCGCCGAGGCACTGCTACGGGTCCAGGACGCGGAAGGATCGCTGCTCTCCCCGGCCGAGTTCATCGACGCCGCCGAGTCGACCGGGCTCATCACCAAGCTCGGCTCGCAGATGCTGCAGGTGACGTGCGCGCAGCTCGCCGCCTGGAGCGAACAGCCCGGCGGGGCGCATGAGATCTCGGTCAACGTCTCGCCGCGCCAGCTCGCCGACCGTGATCTGCCTCAGCACGTGCACACCGCGCTCAACGCCGCTGGTGTCGCGCCTGATCGCCTGCACCTCGAGATCACCGAGAGCATCCTGATCGGTCACCAGGCGACGGTCGACGCGAGCATCTCCTACCTGCGGGCCCTGGGTGTGAAGATCGGTCTCGACGAGTTCGGCACCGGACAGTCGTCGCTCGGCTATCTGAAGCGGTTCCCGGTCGATTTCGTGAAGATCGACCGGTCGCTGGTGGCCGGCCTCGGCACGAGCGAGCAGGACACGGCGATCGTGCGGGCCACCGTCGAGTTGGCCCACAACCTCGGCCTGGTGGTCATCGCGGTCGGCGTCGAGACCGACGAGCAGCTCGACATGTTGCACCTGCTCGGTTGCGATCGGGCGCAGGGCTACCTGTTCGCACCGGCCGTCGCCGCCGACGAGTTCGTCAGAACGACGTCGGCCGAGTCCTGACGCTGCCCCCGCCGACCAGCTGGTCGATCGCCTCGGTGGTCATCACCCCGCCGTAGAGCTCGCCGGTGGCGTACTCGCACCGCATGCTGCGCACCATCGTGTCCTGGGCGACCGAGTCGACGCCGTCGGCGATGGTGGCGATCTCGAGCGCGTGGGCCAGGTTGACCACCTGCTCGACGATGGCCTCGTTGGCGCTGTTGGTGCCGAGCTCGCCCACGAAGCTGCGGTGGATCTTGAGGAAGTCGAGTTGGAACCGGCGCAGATAGCGCAGCGACGAGTAGCCCACACCGAAGTCGTCGAGGCCGAGGGCCACGCCTGCCTCCTTCAGCGGCCGCAACGCCGTCCACGACCGGTCGACCTCGGGTCCCGACGCGGCTTCCGGGATCTCGAGGCACAGGCGCCCGTGCTCGACCCCGGCATCGCCGACCAGGCCCGCGACCCGGCTGGCGAGGTCGGTCTGAGCCAGCTGTCGTGGCGACAGGTGCAACAAGATGAACAGCTCGGCTTGGGGGAACTGCTCGGACCACAAACGGCTCTGGCGGCACGCTTCGCCGATCTGCCACCAACCGAGCGAGACGATGAGCCCGGTCTCCTCGAGCCGATCACGGAAGCCGGCCGCTTCGATGACGCCCCGGTCGGGGTCGTGCCACCTCAGGTGGGCTTCGACGCCTGCGACCCGGCCGTCGGTCAGGTCGATGATCGGTCGGTAGACCAGCTCGAACTCGCCGTCCTCGATCGCCTGGCGCAGCCGGCGCTCGGAGTTCACCGGCGCCCGACCTGCTCTGAGCGCGGTGTCGTAGACCCTCACACGTGCTCGATTGCCCTTTCCGACGGCGGAAGGTCCGTCGGCGGCGGGTGGATCGGCGGAGCGTGTGTCGGACGCGTCGTCGAGGGCCAGCTCGGCATCGGCCAGGATCTCCGCGGCCGATTGGCCCGGCTCGTCGTCGACCTTGGCGCCGACGGCCACGTCGATGCGGATCTGGTCGGAGCCGATGCGGTAGGGCACCTGTACGGCGTCGTGGAGCTCGCCGGCGCGACGGCGGCATCCGTCGGCGTCGGTCACGCCGGGGGCCATGACCAGGAACTGCGGACCGGCATAACGCGCGACGGTTTCATCGCGCTGGAGTGCTCGCTGGATCTGCGTGCTCACCGCCAGCAGCAGCGCATCGCCCACCTCGGGTCCGTAGGTCTCGTTGATCCCCGCGAAGCGATCGAGCGATACGAGGAAGTACGCGCCCGAACCGACATCGGGATGTCGTTCGCGGCGAGCGGCGATGGCGCGCTCCGCGGCGAAGCGGTTGGGCAGCCCGGTCATGGGGTCGATGCTCTCGGCGCGCTCGAGGCGTCGACGGGCACCGGACGCCCGCCGCTGGGCGGCGATGGCGAAGAGCACCGCGATGGCCGCCACACCGATGAGCGCGACCAGGACGAGAGCCATTTCCCAACGATAAGCCTGGTTGGGGTGTCAGGTGGGGTTGTCGGCTAGCCGTGGTCCCTGGGCAAGCGCACCACGGCCCGCAAACCGTGCGGGTCGGCGGGTTCGAGCACGACCTCACCGCCGTCGGCGGCCACCAGCTTCTGGACGATCGCCAACCCGAGACCTGAGCCCCCGAGGTCGCCGCGAGAGCCATCGGCCCGCCAGAACCGGTCGAAGGCATGCTCGCGTTGCTCCGCCGACATGCCTGGGCCCTCATCTTCCACGTGGATCTCGGCCGCACGAGCCTGGCCACCGAGCAGATCGGTCGACGCGCTGCCGCGCAGCGTGATGGTGGTCGTCGGCGGAGTCGCCTGGAGCGCATTGGCGAGCAGGTTGTCGAGCACTTGGACGATCCGGTCGCGGGTAGCCCACACCTGATGGCCGTTGCCGTCGGCGTCGATGACGATGTCGCGCTCGTCGGCCACCGGCCGCCACGCCTCGGCCCGCTCTGCGAGCAGTTCGTCGAGATCGATCGCCTCCGCCGCCACCGTCGATGCCGTGCGCTCGGCCCGCGCCAGCGCGAGCAGCCCGTCGACGAGTCGGGAAAGCCGGCGAACCTCCGCTCTTGCTCCGGCCAGGTCGTCCTCGGCGTCCGGGCCGACCTCGGACTCGAGCATCTCGAGGCGGAGGCGCAACGCCGTCAACGGCGTTCGGAGCTGATGGGAGGCGTCGGCGACGAACTGCTCCTGGGCATCGACCAGGTGCTCGAGCCGGCCAGCCGTGTCGTTGAACGCATGGGCCAGCTCGCGCAACTCGGGAGGGCCGCTGGTGGTGGGCGCCCGTGCCGAAAGATCGCCACCGCCGATGGTGGTGGCCGCGTCGCGGAGGCGTTCGATAGGCCCGGTCACCCACTTCGCCAACACGATCCCGACACCCGCGGCCGCAGCCAGCGACACCGCGGCGATGCCCCCGAGGAGCATCCAGTAGCGGCGCACCCGGTCGTCGAGTTGATCGGTCGAGTAGGTGAGCCGCACCGCTCCGAGCACGTCAGCTCCCGATCCGACCGGCACGGCCACGTAGACGAGCCCGGTGCCGAGGGTCTCCGATCGGCGCTCCCCTGTCGCGATGCGGCGATCGAGCGCCTCGGCGATCTCCGGGCGGGCCGCAAACGACCGTTCTCCCTCGACGGGAGGGTCGGAGTCGGCCACGAGCTGTCCGGTGGCGTCGACGATGACGACGCGCGCGTCGGTGCGCTCGTCGTATCGGTCCGCAAGCTGTTGCATGTCGAGGTTCTCGCGTCCCTCCAGCGCGTCCTCGACGAACGCGGCGATGGTGAACGCATCACGCAGAAGGTCGTTCTGGAGCTGTTCGCGTTCGCGATCTGCGTAAGAGAGCCCGAGCGGGATCTCGAGCGCGGCGAGCACCAGGACTGTGAGGGCGAGATAGGAGGTGAGCAGGCGGCGGCGCATCGTTCAGTGGACGTCGGACAGACGGAATCCGACACCGCGCACCGTCTCGATCAGGTTCGGATCGCCGAGCTTCTTGCGCAGCGACGCCACGTGGACGTCGAGGGTCTTCGTCGGCCCGTACCAGTGCGCGTCCCATACGGTTTCGAGGATCTCTTCGCGCGTCTTCGTCGCCCCGGGGTCCGACGCGAGGAGCGCGAGCAGGTCGAACTCCTTGCGGGTGAGGGCCACCTCGACGCCGTCGACCAGAGCCCGACGGCTGCGTGTATCGACCTCGAGTGGGCCCCATGTGACGACCGGAGACGTGGATGATGCCGGTCCGGCGCGTCGCGTCACGGCACGGATGCGCGCCACCAGCTCACGAAAACCGAAGGGCTTCACGATGTAGTCGTCGGCCCCGAGCTCGAGGCCGATGACCCGGTCGACCTCGTCGCCTCGCGCGGTGATCACGATGATCGGCACCGCCGAACGCGAGCGAAGCCGGCGGCAGACTTCGTAGCCGTCGATGTCGGGAAGCCCGAGATCGAGGAGCACCAGATCCGGCGGCGAGGCCGCGAGCGCACCTGCGCCGTCGGCCACCCTCACCACGTCGAATCCCTCGCGCTGCAGCCCTTTGGTGAGCGGTTCGGCGATGGCGTCGTCGTCCTCGACCAGGAGCACCTGCACCCGGCAAGGGTGGCATAGGACGATCAGGGCACGATCGGACTTGGCCAAACCTTTACCCGCGGCTGCCCGGCTGCTTCCCCGCCGTTCCGTACCGTCCTTCCCGGGAGCAGGACCACCCGACCAGGAGGAATCTCCAGCATGGAACGTCGCATCGCACTCACCCTCGCAGGCACAGCAGCCATCGTCGTCACGGCCGGCGCGGCCGCGGTGGCAGCCAACTTCGGCATCCTCGGTGTCGCGGGCGCGCAGGACGACCAGGTCGGGCAGCTCGACAACCAGAACGTGGCGGCTCTGGTCGACTCGGCCCCCACGACATCGCTGCCGCCCGACGTCGTTGTCATCGACGAGTACGTCACCGTCCCGGGTGCCGCGGCCGTCACCGATGGCGGTCCGTCGGTCGCAGGCGCCGCTCCCGAGGCGGGTGCGTTCGTGCCCGCACCGGCCCAGCCATCCAGCCCCGCAGCAGGCTCCACCTCGACCGCCTCCGCACCGGGTTCGTCGGGCAGCGACGACAGCTCGTATGAGCACGACGACGAGTACGAGGACGACGAGTACGAGGACGAGGACCACGAGGACGACGAATACGAGGACGAGCACGAGGACGAAGAGGATCACGACGATGACTGAGACGGCCAAGCGCAAGCGCCGGCGGGCGGCGCCCGCGGGGCGCATCCTCATCGGCGGGCTGGCGGTGTCGGCCACAGGCATCCTGATGGCCGGCATGGCACTCGACGCAGGCGGCGCTGCCGGTCAGCCTGCGGTCGAGACGGCCGTGGAAACGATGGTGCCCGTCGAGGTGCCGGTTGCCGATCAACCCGCGGCCGCCGCCCCTCCGCCCACCGTCATCGTCCGCCGCCACATCGTCGTGGCCGAAGGCGACGCCGCGACGCCAGGTCGGGCCGCAGGTGGTTCCCCCACACGGCAGAGCTCGGCCCCGCGTTCTGGGGGGCAGGCTGTCCAGGCGAACCAGGCTCCCGCCTCGCCGGCGCCTGCTCCCCAGGCAGCCACCCCCGCCCCTGCGCCGGCACCCAAGCCCGCGCCGGTGACGAAGAGCCGTGCCAGCTGAGCGGTTCTTCCGCGCCATGGGCTCGGAGGTCCACCTCATCGCGGTGGGACCGGGCGCTGCGGGAGCCCTCGGCGAAGGCGAGGCGCTCGTGCACGAGCTCGAGGCACGATGGAGCCGTTTCCGCCCGGACAGTGAGCTGTCGCAACTCAACCGAGCCCCCGACCAACTCGTGGTGGTGAGCGGGTTCACCTACGACCTCGTCGAGCGGGCCGTCGCCGCGTGGTGGTCGACCGGCGGTCTCTTTGATCCGACGATCCTCGATGCCCTCGAGGCCTCGGGATACGACCGCTCCTTCGACCAGGTCCCCGACGAAGGCCCCGCGGTGGTGCACCCAGTGACGTCGAACATGGGTTGTGCCGCCATCGAGCTCATGCCGACACTCAGCGCCGTCCGACTGCCCAGAGGAGTGCGTCTCGACCTCGGCGGCATCGGCAAGGGACGCGCCGCCGACCTCGTGGCGGAGGCGATGATCGCCGCCGGTGCCGAGGGGGCCTGTGCCAATCTCGGCGGCGACCTGCGGGTGATCGGCGAGGCGCCCGTATCGGCCGGCTGGGTGGTCGACGTCGACGATCGCGCCGTCGTCGCCTTGGCGTCCGGGGCGGTGGCCACATCGTCGAAGGCCAGGCGGCGGTGGGTGCGCGGCGGCGAGGAGCACCACCACCTCATCGACCCCCGCACCGCGCTCGCGGCTCGCTCCGGCCTCGTGAGCGTGTCGGTCGTGGCTGCAGATGCGACCACCGCCGACGTGGTCGCCAAGTCGGCCTTCGTCGCCGGACCACGCGAGGGTGCCCTTGTCGTCGAGCGGGCCGGGCTGGCAGCGCTCTTCGACCTCGGCCCCGACGGCGTGCAACGGGTCGGCCCGATTGATCAGTACGAGGTGCCGGCCGATCCGGTGCAGTCGGCGGGGTCTGCGACCCGGGGCGGAGGGTGACGTGGGCGGCAACGAACAGTTCTGGTGGCATGTCGCCCGGTCGAGCGGACTGGTGGCGTGGGCGCTCGCCGCGCTGGCCGTGCTGTGGGGCCTGGCGCTGTCGACCCGGGCTCTCGGCAAGAAGCCGAAGGCACCGTGGTTGCTCGATCTCCACCGCTTCCTCGGCGGCCTCACCATCGTCTTCGTGGCCGTGCACATCGTCGCCCTCTGGGCCGACTCCTACGTCGAGTTCGACGTCGCCGGCCTGTTCGTGCCGCTGGCCACCCCGTGGAAGACGGGGGCGGTTGCCTGGGGGATCGTGGCCTTCTATCTGTTGCTCGCCGTGGAGATCACCTCGTTGTTGATGAAGCGCATCCCGAAGAAGCTCTGGAAGGCTGTGCACTTCAGCAGCTATGCGCTCTACGCCATGGCGACCGCGCACCTGCTCATGGCGGGCACCGATGCCAGCGAGACCTGGATCGTCTGGCTGGTCTGGGCGTCCGTGGGGGCCACCGTGTTCTTCACGATCTACCGGTTCATCGGGCCGGGCAAACGAGGCAGTGTCACGACCACCGCCGCCTGAGCCACAATGCGGGCGTGTACGACAACGTGATCGTCCCGTTCGATGGCTCGCTCTCGGCCCGCGCGGTGCTCGCGCCTGCCGGCGACCTGGCGTGGCGGTGCGGCGCCCGCATCGTCATCGTCAACAACACCGAAGCGAGCGACCAGGCGTCGAAGGCGGCCCTCAAGTCGCGCGCCATGTCGCTCAGCGGGCAGGACGTCGACTTCTGGGTCGATCTCGACAACGATCTCGGCACTGCGCTGATCGAAGCGGCGAACCACCGCAGCAACCCCGTGGTGGCGCTACCCATCCGCACCCGGCCGGGTGGCTCTGCGACGTCGGCCGGTCATGGGCGCGATGGCGGCCGACGTGCTCATCAACTCTCCTGCGCCGGTGATGGTCATCGGACCGAGCACCGACGTGAGCCGTGGTTTGCCGATGACCGAGATCATCGTGGCGCTCGATGGGTCCGACGAGTCGGAGTTGGCGCTACCGCTCGCGGCCCAATGGGCGCGCGAGCTCAAGCTGGCCCTCACGCTGGTCGGTGTGGTGCGCGAGAGCGACAAGGGCTCACACAGCGGCGAGCTCAGCTACCTGCGCGCCCAACTGGCGGCGGTGGCCGACGACGTGGCCGAGGCATCGTGCGAGCTGCTCGAAGCACCCGACCCTGCCACGGGTCTGTGCGGGTTCCTGGCCGACCACGACAGCGCGGTGGTGGCCATGAGCACGCACGGACGCAGCGGTGTCGACAGCCACCCGCTCGGCAGCGTGGCCCAAGGCGTGCTGCTCAACTCGCTGCGGCCGATGCTGTTCGTGCGACCCCCATCTTGAGGTGCCTGCCGCCTGCGCGCGGTCAGGGGGTGCCTGCGTTCGGTCAGGGGGTAAAGGCCATGCCGGCGAGCACCCGGCGGCCGAGGTCGGCGTCGCCGTCGATGGTGATGCCCCCGGCCGCGTCGGCCTCTTCCGCGGTCCAGCGCCCGCCGCCGAGGGCCACGAAGGTGGTGAGCGGCAGGGTGATGCGCACCGTCGGATCGGCGGGTTCCTGGTCGACCACCCGAGCACGTCCCTCGACCACCACCGACAGCACCACGTCGTCCCCGCCCTGGGTGGCGAACACCACCGAGGCGCCGTCCGGTGCCTGCCCGCGCTTGCCGACGATGAAGCCCAGCGCGGCGCGGAACCGCTGCAGCGCGGTGTCGACCACCGGCCCTTGAAGATGGCCAGGGCGATCGAGCGCGCGGCGCATGTCCTGCTCGTGCATCCAGCAGTCGAAGACCCGCACCACCATGAAGTCGCGGTAGGGCACCTCGCCGATGGGGGAGAAGCCCGGCTCGTCGAACTGCTCGGTGGTCATGGCCCGCAGCTGCGCGAGCCGGCGGGGGATCTGCTCGCGATACTCGGCCAGCACGTCGGCGCCGGGGCGGGTGCGCCGCTCTTCGACCCACGTCTCCATGGCGGCCGCGAACGGGTCCTTCACATGCGCGAGCCCACTCACGTCGATGTCGGGCGCGGGGTCGCCCAGCAACATGCGCTCGGTGCCGACCACATGGCTGAGGCAGTCCTGCACGGTCCAGCCGGCCAGTGCAGTGGGCGTCTTCCACTCCTGCTCGGTGAAGTCGCCGCACAGCTCGTCGATGACCGCCCACTCCTCGTCGAGTCGGTCGACGATCGGCTCGCTCATACCCATCTCCCCCTGGCTACCTTGGCTCCCGCTGGCTCCCTAGCCGTCCCAAGCTTCTTACAGGAGCAGTGAAATTACCCTGGACAGCCGTTACCTTATCGGTATGTCGACAGCTGCTGATCCCCAGTGGATCGACTTCCACTTCGACCCGATGTGCCCGTGGGCCTACCAGGGCTCGCTCTGGATTCGTGAGGTGCGCGCCCGCACCGGGCTCGAGATCCGCTGGCGGTTCTTCAGCCTCGAGGACATCAATCGTGAGCACGGCAAGAAGCACCCGTGGGAGCGCGAGTGGTCCTACGGCTGGTCGCAGATGCGCATCGGCGCGCTGCTGCGTCGCCAGGGCCACGACGTGGTCGACCGGTGGTACGAGGCGGTCGGGCAGGCGTTCTTCGTCGACCGGCGGCGCACCTTCACCCCAGACGTGCAACGCGAGCTGCTGGTCGAGCTCGACCTCGATCCGGCTGCGGTCGACCTGGCCATCGCCGATCCCACCACCGCCGACGAGGTGCGTGCCGACCACGAGACGGTGGTGAACGACCACGGCGGGTTCGGCGTGCCCACCCTGGTGTTCCCCGACGGCAACTCGGTCTTCGGGCCGGTCATCCTGCCCGCACCGACGGGTGACGACGCGGTCGCCCTGTGGGAGCTCATCGTGGCGTCCAATCGTTTCCCGACGCTCTACGAGCTGCGCCATCCCAAGCGCCAGGCCGACCTCGAGGCGATCGTCACCGCCTTCACGCCGTATCTCGAGACACGCGCCTGGCGCACCATCGAGAACCCGGCGCCCTGACGACGCAGACGACCCGGCGACCTGACCCGCTCCGAACTGGTCACCGCAAACGCCGGAAAACGGCGTTCTCGGTGACCAGTTCGTGGTGAGCGGTCGAACCTGGCGTCGCCGCCCGTCGGACCACGGGCGCGGATCTGGGCCGCGGCCGCGCGGCTACGGTGGCGGCTTCCCAATGGTGCCAATCGAGCCCGCGACGGTCCCCCCACCGACGCCCCGAGCGTCCTCCGCCCGTAGTGGCGCGCGCCTGCCCGCCATAGACGGGCTGCGCGGCCTGGCGCTGCTCGGCATGCTGGCCTGGCACGCCGAGGTCGGCTGGATCAAGGGCGGCTTCGCCCGCATGACGATCTTCTTCGCGTTGTCGGGCTACCTCGCCACGGCGTCGTACCTGTCGATGCACGCGCGCGGCGAGCCGCGACCGTTCCTCACGTTCTGGCGGCGCCGCGCCCGTCGGCTGCTGCCGATCACCCTCGTCGGCGTGGCGATGGCCACCGCCACCACGATCGCCATCGGCACGACGCAGGCGCTGGCCGACCTGCGAGGCGACGCCCTGTCAGTGCTCGGCTACGTCTCGAACTGGCGGTTCGTCGCCAACGACCAGTCCTACGGCGAGTTGTTCGAACGTCCATCGGCCTTCCAGCACTTCTGGTCGCTCTCGCTCGAGGAGCAGTGCTTCTGGCTGCTGCCGATCGTGGTCGCGGCCGCCGTGCTGGTGGCCCGCCGGCACGCGTGGTTGGCCGTCACGGTGCTCGCTGCCGGCCTGGCCGCCGTGCCGTTGTTCGTCGAGCACACCGCCGACGCCGCTTACTACGGCACCCACGTTCGCGCCGGCGAGTTCCTCGCAGGCGC
Organism: uncultured Iamiaceae bacterium; assembly: GCA_963706425.1. Lineage (GTDB taxonomy): Bacteria > Actinomycetota > Acidimicrobiia > Acidimicrobiales > Acidimicrobilacustridaceae > CAVPMN01. Next base: position 1,020,116 of record CAVPMN010000001.1, on the reverse strand, counting down.
GTCGCTGGCGCTGCTGCTGCATCGCACCGGGGGCGTGCCCGAACGGTTCGGTGGCCTCGTGCGCGGCGCCGGCGCGCTGGCCCTGGCCCTGCTGCTCGGCGTGATGCTCACCGTCGACCGCGCCCTGCCCTGGCTCTATCAGGGTGGGCTCGGGCTGTTCGCCATCCCCGCAGTGGTGGTGATCGTGGCTGCCCTCGACGCCAAGGGCCCGGCGACGCGCCTGCTCTCGCTGGTGCCGCTGGTGGTGATCGGCCGGTGGGCCTTTTCGATCTACGTGCTGCACTGGCCGCTCTTCCTGCTCATCGAGCACTACCTCCCTGATCTGCCGGCCAGCCGCCTGGCCGTCGTGCAGCTGACCGCCGCGATCGCGCTGGGCGGTGCGGTGCACCTCCTGCTCGAGCGCCCCCTGCTCCAGACGGCGCCGGTGGCGGGCCGCGTCGGTGCGCTGCCCGCCGGTGCGCTGCGCTGGTGGCGCCACGACGGACGCGCGTTCGGCGCGTTGGGCGCGGTGGCGGCCGTGGTCGTGGTGGCGGTGCTCGCGGCGCCCGTCGCCACTCCGGTCTACGACTTCGACGACGCGCAGCGCCTGGCCAACGAGGCGCCACCGCCCGATGTGCTGCTCGCGGCCGGTGACGAGGGCACGGCCACCGCGCTCTTCGGCGGCTCCACCGCCGTGATGCTCGGCGGTCGGGTGTGGGACTGGGCGTCGACGAGCAGCGCGGTGCGCCCGGTGCCGGGTTCGTCGCAGCTCGGCTGCGGCTTGCTCACGGGTGGCGAGCGGGTGTTCGGTCGAGCCGCCGACGGCTCACTCGAGTACGCCCGTCCCGACGACTACTGCTTCGGGTGGGAGCAGCGGTGGGCCGACTCGGTCACCGAGCACGGCACGCAGCTCGCGGTGGTGCTCACCGGCGTGTGGGACACCGCCGATTGGCGACTCGACGGCGAGGACGCGTGGCGGTCGATCGGCGATCCCTATTTCGACCAGCTGGTGCGCGAGCGGTTGCGGCTGGCGGTCGACGTGCTCAACTCGCGCGGCGCCTACGTGTTGCTCGGCACCACCCCGCAGGTGGGCTTTGGTTCCGACGGCACCGCTCGCACGGGGCGTGGCATCGGCGACGACCATGCCGATCGCATCGCGCTCTACAACGAGCTGGTGCGCGAGGTGGCCGAGCAGCACCCGATGGTGGGCGTGGTCGACTACGGCGCGTTCATCGACGGGCTCGGCCCGGAGCGATCGGCGCAATGGCTCCCCGACGGCATCCACCCGACTCGCGAGCACGCGCTCGAGATCTGGCAGACCTTCCTCGGCCCGGCCGTCGAGGACGTGGCCGCGCGCTGGCATACCGTGCTCACCTGGCCGCCCCCGGAGCCCGGGCCCGGTCAGCCCGACGAGCCCGTCGAGCGAGTGCTGGTGGCCGAACAGGCGTCGTGACCGTCGGGTTCAGGACTCGATCTTGAAGCTGGCCACGTCGGTGGCCAGCCCCGCCTCGATGGCGGCTGCTCGCGCGCCGCGCAGGTTGCGGCGGGTCAACCGGAACGCCGTCGGGTTCAGCGTGTCGGCCAGCGTGGTGGCGTGTTCGATGGCGGCCGCTTCGACCGAGTCCGCATCGACCACCTGGTCGAGGTAGCCCGCGTCGACTGCGGTGGCGGGATCGAAGACGCGCGCGTGGTTGACCGCCGCGGTGAGGTGTCGGCGCGAGAGGCGATCGTCGGCGAACGCGACGGCGAACTCGGGCACGGGCATGCCGATGGCCACTTCGTTGAGTCCGATCTTGAACGGGCCGTCGATGCCGATCCGGGTGTCGGCCGCCATCAGCACGATCGCTCCCATCGCCAGCGCGTGCCCGGTCACCGCCAGCACGATCGGGGCCGGATAGAGGTAGATGCGCAGTGCCAACTCGGCACCGACCCGCAACAGATCGCGCGCTTCTTCGGGGCCCGATTGCATGGTGGTCAGGTCGAAGCCGGCCGAGAACTTGCCCGGCCGTCCGACGATCACGACTGCTCGCGCCTCGTCGGCCTCGGCCCGATCGAGCGCCTGATCGAGCTGGCCGATGACCGCATGGGAGAGGGCGTTGGCCTTGCCGTCGTCGAGGTGGAGCACGGCGACGTTGCCCTGCAGTTCGTAGCGGACAGGATCGACGGAGGTTTCGCTCATGGGGCGACGCTACATCGACCGGGAATCAGGGGAGACTCGTGGTGGTCGGACCATTGGTCCAAACAGGGGGTGTGCCATGAGCAGGTGGGGACGAGCAGCCTTCGGTGCACTTGGCGTCGTGGTCATCATGATCGCGGCGTCGTCGTGCGCAGGTTCTGGTGAGGACAGCTCCTCGTCAGAGGACGATGCCCAGAGCGCGCCCGCGGGCGCCGACGATCCTTCGGTGCAGGTCGCCTCGCTGGCCCAGGTGGCGACCGATCGCCAGGTCATCTCGACCGCGTCGATGCGCATCGAGGCTGACGACGTGGTCTCCGCGAAGGCCGCCGCGTCTCGCCTGGTCGGTGACGCGGGCGGGATGGTGTTCGCAGAGGAGACTGAGCTCGGCGACCGGGCGCAGACGGTGATCACGCTGAAGGTGCCGCCCGACCGCTTCCAGACCGCCCTCGCCGAATTGGGCGCGCTCGGACGGCTGCTCGACCAACAGGTGGGGACCGAGGATGTGACCGAGGAGGTGGTCGACCTCGACAGCCGCATCGCCACCGCGCGGGCGAGCGTCGAGCGCCTGCGCGGCTTTCTCGCCGAGGCCGACTCAGTGGCCGAGATCACCCAGGTCGAGAGCGAGCTCGTGGCTCGCGAGGGTGAGCTCGAGCGGCTCGAAGGTCAGCGCCGGGCCCTGGACGCCAGGGTCGATCTGGCGACGATCACGCTCACCATCCTGACGCCGGCGGTGGTGGCGGCCGACGAGCTTCCGGGGTTCGTCGACGGTCTCCGCGGTGGATGGCAGGCGTTCGTGCGGGTCGGCACCCTCGCGATGGCGGCCGTAGGAGCACTGCTGCCGTTCGTGCCCTTCGTCGTGCTCAGCGTGGTGGGAGTGCGGTGGGCCCGCCGGCGCGCCGACCATCCACCGTCGGCGCCGCCGCCTCCGGCCGGGCAGCACGCCTGAGTGACGAGGAAAGTTTGAGAACCGTTCTCACATTGGTACGCTCGGCGGCCATGAGCGCAGAGCCGAACAGCCAGTCCCCAGCGGAGTTCTGGGAGGACCGCTACCAGGCCGACGACCAGGTCTGGAGCGGCCGGGTCAACGGCGTGCTGGCCGACGAGGTGTCCGGGTCGACCCCAGGCAAAGCCCTCGACCTCGGGTGTGGCGAGGGTGGCGACGCGCTCTGGCTGGCCGAGCAGGGGTGGCACGTCACCGCAGTCGACATCTCGTCCACCGCGTTGGCGCGCGGCGCTGCGCAGGCCGAGGCGCAGGGCATCGCCGATCGCATCACCTGGGAGCAGCACGACCTGGGCCACTCGTTCCCTGAAGGCGAGTACGACCTGGTGTCGGCCCAGTACTTCCACTCGCCGGTCGACCTGCCGCGCGACGAGGTGCTGCGACGGGCCGCCCAGGCGGTGAGCCCCGGCGGCACGGTCATCGTCGTGGGTCACGCCGCCCCGCCGCCCTGGGCTCACAACCACGACGACGATCACGGCCATGATCACGGTCACGACTTCGAGTTCCCGACCACCGAGGAGGTGGTGGCGGCCCTCGGTGTCGACGACGCTGGGTGGACGCTCATCCGTTGCGAGAACGCCGAACGTCACGCCACGGGCCCGAAGGAGAAGTCGGGCGTGTTGCTCGACAGCATCGTGGTGGCTCGTCGCGACGCCGCTGCCGGCTGATGGGCGACACGGTGCCGTCGCGATCATCACCGCGTAGCGAGGGCCGAGCTGAGGAGATGTGGTCGACGTTGGCCGCCGAGGTGGGGTTCGACGAGGTCCGGGCTGCCGCCGAGCGCATCGCGTCCGTGGTCACCACCACACCGGTCATGACCAGCGCGCTCATCGACGAGATGGCCGGTCGCCGGGTGCACTTCAAGTGCGAGCATCTGCAGCGCGGCGGCTCCTTCAAGTTCCGCGGGGCCAGCAACGCGGTGCTCGCCCTCGACGACACGGCGGCGGCCCGGGGCGTGGCGGCCCACTCGTCGGGCAACCACGCAGCCGCCCTGGCGCTCGCGGCCCGGGCCCGCCGCATCCCCTGTCACGTGGTGATGCCGTCCGACGCGCCCCGGGCGAAGCGACAGGCCACGCTCGACTACGGCGCAGCGGTCACCCTCTGCGAGCCCACCCTCGAAGCCCGCGCGGCCACGCTCGCCGAAGTGGTGGCGCGCACCGGCGCCACCGAGATCCACCCCTACGACCATCCGCACGTCATCGCCGGTCAGGGCACGGCCGCCCTCGAGCTGCTCGCCCAGGTTCCCGGGCTCGGCGCGGTGATCGCCCCGGTCAGCGGTGGCGGTCTGCTGAGTGGCACGGCCATCGCGGCGCACGGTGTGGCGGCGGACATCGCGATCTACGGCGCCGAGCCGGCCAACGTCGACGACGCCTACCGTTCCCTCGCGGCGGGCGTTCGCACCGGCGAGGGCAACGGCACCTCGATCGCCGACGGGCTGCTGGCCGTGCTGAGCGACCGCACGTTCGCCATCCTGCAGGCACACGACGTCGAGGTGGTCACCGTCACCGAGGAGCAGATCGTCGACGCGATGGCGCTGCTGTTCACTCGCCTCAAGCAGGTCGTCGAACCGAGCGGTGCCACCGCGCTCGCCGGGTTGCTCGCGCTCGCCCGAGCGGGCGTTGCGCTGCCCGAGCAGGTCGGGGTGATCCTCTCGGGTGGCAACGTCGACCTGGCCGCTCTGCCCTTCACCATGGAGACCACGCGATGACCTCTGACCGGCCCCTTCCCGTTCGCCCGCCTGCCGCTCACCTACGACGAGTGCCGCGCCCGCTTCCGGCGCAGCGCCGACTTGGCCGGGCTTGCCGTCGAGGAGCACCCGATCGAGGCCCGGGGGCCGCACGGACAGCAGCTGACCATCGACGTCGCCCGGATCGGACCCGCCGACGCGGACGCCCTGCTGGTCGTGCTGTCGGGCGTGCACGGCGTCGAGGGGTTCATCCCGTCGGCCCTGCAATGCGACCTGATCGACCGGATCGAACCGGGCGCCTTGCCATCCGGCCAGGGGGTCTTGCTCGTGCACGCGGTCAACCCGTGGGGCATGGCGTGGGGTCGACGCCAGAACGAGTCGAACGTCGATCTCAACCGCAACTGGCGGCGCAGCGACACCGACCCCGTCCACAACGACGCGTACGACGAGATCCATCACCTCGCCTGCCCGTCGACGGCAGAGATGCCCGATGTCGACACCCTGCTCGCCAGCGCGGCCGAGATCGTGGCCGAGCGTGGCTTGCCGTGGGTGCGCGACGCCATCACCGTCGGGCAGTACCGCCATGCGGACGGGCTCCACTACGGCGGTGAGCGCACCGAGGAGTCGAACCGCATCGTCGAGTCGATTGCCGAACGCTGGGTCGTCGGACGCGATCGGGTGCTCGTGGTCGACCTGCACACCGGGCACGGTCCTCGTGGCGAGGTCACCTTGCTGTCCGACCGGTCGCCGGGCAGCCCGCAGGACGAGTTCTTCCGCCAGCACTTCTCCGCGGTGAACGTCGAAGCCACCATCGCCAACCCCGACGCCACCACCGGGGCCAAGTCGGGGCAGATCGCCAACGGCATCCGGGCCTTGTTCCCGGACGGGCGGTGCTTCTCGACGTCGGCCGAATTCGGCACCGCGAGCGACCTCGACCAGCTGGCCGCCACCTACCAGTCGCACTGGGTGCAGTTCCACGGCGACCGCGCCGACCCGTCCCACGCCGCCGCCCTGCAGGCCTACCGAGAGTGCTTCACCCCCGACGACCCGGAGTGGGAGCAGGACGACGTTCGCACGGGGTCGAGCCCTGCTCGACCAGGCGCTGGACGCCATGGTCGACTGGCCCGAGGCAGGCGGCTCACCGTGACCACGCTGCGCCCGTTCCACCTGGCCGTGCCCGTCGACGACCTCGGCGCTGCTCGCGAGTTCTACGGCGAGGTGCTCGGCTGCGGACAGGGCCGAGCGGCCGCCACCTGGATCGACTGGTCGTTCTACGGGCATCAGCTGGTTACCCATCTCGCGCCCCAAACCCGATCGGTGCACCACAACGAGGTCGATGGCAACGCCGTTCCTGTGCCGCACTTCGGCGTCATCCTCGAACGTCGTGACTGGGACGCCCTCGCGGCTCGCCTGCAGGCAGCAGGTGTCGAGTTCGTGATCGAGCCCCACGTGCGGTTCGCGGGTCTTCCCGGAGAGCAGGCGACGATGTTCCTCGTCGACCCAGCGGGCAACGCGCTCGAGTTCAAGAGCTTCGCCGACGATTCGATGATCTTCGCGACCTGATCGCCTTTGCTCAGCTCGCCACCACCTCGGCCTCGTCAGAAGCGAGACGTCTTGGTCGCGAACGCGGCCCGCATCTCGTCGTCGCCGAAGTAGTCGGGCGTGGTCCCCGTCGACGCGAACAGATAGAGCGCAGTGCGGTAGATGCCATTGAGGGCGCTCAGCACGATCGACACGAGGGCGATGCCGACGACGCCGAGGGCGATGCCCACGAGCGGGATGGCGGTGGCGATGGCGCCGGCCACCAGGGCGATGGGCAGCACCACCACGATGCCGAGCAGCCCGAAGCCGCCCTGGGCGATGAGGTTCTCGCCCCAGGTCTTCTTGAACAGGCCCGCCGACTTCCGCAATGACTCGATCGGGCCGGTGCCCTCGACCACCACGATGGGGATCGCCAGCCAGGTCACGATCTCCCAGGCCATGCCCACCAGGTTCACGACGATCTGGCCGAGGAAGCCGAGCCGCTCGCGCAGCATCTGGAGGATCAGCCCGACCGTGCCGGTGAGCATCGACCACAGGAAGATCGGGCCGAGCCGGGCATTGGCCGCACCGAACGCGGTGGTGAGCGATGGGTCATCACCGGTGAGCCGCTGATAGGCGCCCGCCACCAGCACCGCGACGAAGTAGGTGACCACGAACGTGACCGCCAGATAGCCGACCACGCCGGCCAGATAGGTGAGCGGGGTGGCCGAGTAGCTCGTCTCCCCGGCCTCGGTGACCTGGTCGACCGTGCCGTAGGCCAGACCGCCGAAGATGGCCAACACCACCGCGGTGGCGAGGAAGCTGAGCACCGGGATGACGGCCAGTTCCTTGTCGGCTTTCAGCACCGCCCAAGACGACTTGGCGAGCGCCCAGGTGTTGGCGATCCGGCCCATCGAGCACGAGCGTAGAGGGCGAGCGAGCAGGCTTTCGTGATGGCGGGCGTGTTCCGGGGGGCTGACGGGTTCCTTTCCGACGGCTCGTTGGTTGGGACCGCCGTCGGGATGGCCCGTTCGCCCGCGCGAGAATCCTCTCGTGCCCGGCCTCTTCGACGACTACTCGATCGGCAAAGGATTCGACGAGGTCTTCTCGTCGCCCGGGCTCCTTCGGCCGCACTACGAGTCGTTGGTCAACCTCTTCGACGAGCTCGGCCCCGACGAGCTGCGCCAGCGCGATGCCATGCGCGACCAGACGTTTCGCACCAAGGGCATCACCTTCGCGGTCTACGACGACGACCAGGGCCTCGAGCGCACCTTCCCGATGGACCTGTTGCCGCGCCTGATCCCGGCGGACGAATGGCGCGACGTCGAAGCCGGGCTGATCCAGCGGGTGCGGGCCCTCAACCTGTTCCTCGAGGACCTCTACGGCGGTGAGCAGTCGGCGGTACGTGACGGCATCGTCCCCCTCGACGTGGTGGCGTCGTCCGACGGCTTCGTGCGCGAGGCGATGGGCATCAAGGTGCCGTTCGGTGCCCGCTGTGTCGTCTCGGGCATCGATCTCGTGCGCGATGCCGACGGCACCTACCGCGTGCTCGAGGACAACGTGCGCAACCCGAGCGGCATCTCCTATGTGCTCGAGAACCGCAGCGTGATGACGCGGCTGTTCCCCCGCCTGTTCTCGGCTCATCGGGTGCGCAGCGTCGATCACTACGGCGGCTCGCTGCGCGAAGCGCTGGCCGCCATCGCGCCGCCCGGCATCGAGTCGCCCACCATGGCCGTGCTCACGCCTGGCGCGTTCAACTCGGCCTACTTCGAGCACGTGTTCGCCGCCCGACAGATGGGCGTGCCGCTGGTCGAAGGGCGCGACCTCGTGGTCGACGACCACACCGTCCACCTGCGCACCACCGAGGGGTTGGCGCGCGTCGACGTGCTCTACCGTCGCCTCGACGATCGCTTCCTCGATCCGGTCGGCTTCCGCACCGACAGCATCATCGGGGTGCCCGGCCTGCTGGCGGCGGTGCGGGCCGGCAACGTCACCGTGGCCAACGCCATCGGCACCGGCGTGGCCGACGACAAGTTGGTCTACGCCTACGTGCCCGACCTGATCCGCTACTACCTCGGCGAGGAGCCCAAGCTCGCCAACGTCACCACCTATCTGCTGGCCGACGCCGATCAGCAGGCCTACGTGCTCGAGCGGCTCGACGAGCTGGTGTGCAAGCCGGTGGCCGGCTCGGGCGGCTACGGCGTGACCATCGGGCCCGCGGCGTCGGACGAGGAGCTGGCCCAGTTGCGGGCGGCCATCGTGGCCGATCCCCGGGGCTGGATCGCCCAGGAAGTGGTGACGCTCTCGGAGCATCCGACCATGGTCGACGGCGGCCGGGTGGCGCCCCGACACATCGACCTGCGCCCGTTCGTGCTCACGAGAGGCGACGAGATCGAGGTCATCCCTGGTGGTCTCACGCGAGTGGCCCTGCGAGAGGGGAGCCTGGTGGTCAACTCGTCGCAGGGCGGCGGCTCGAAGGACACCTGGGTCCTGATGGACACGCCATGATGCTCGCCCGCCACGCCGAGGATCTCTTCTGGGCCGGCCGCTACCTCGAACGGGCGCAGGACGCGGCCCGCATCCTCGACGTCGCCTACCACGCGGCGGTCACCTCGCCCCAGGGCAGTGTCGACCTGCAGCTCGCCGACGTGCTCAGCGTCCTGCTCGTGGCCGAGCCCTACCGAGAGGTGCACGACGACATCGACGGCCGGCGCGTGTTGGCGTTCTGCGTGCACGATCGACGCAACGCCAGTTCGGTCGTGTCGTTGATGATCGCCATGCGCGAGAACATCCGCCGGGCTCGCGAGCTGCTCTCGAGCGAGGTGTGGGAGGTCGTGAACGACACCTACCTCAGGCTGCGGGCCCGCAACATCGCCCGCGACATCGAGCAGCACCCGTCCGAGTTGCTCGGATGGGTGAAGATCCAGACCCAAGCCATCGTCGGGGTGGCACTCGAGACCATGCCCCGCGACGACTCGCTGCGCTTCTTGCTGCTCGGCTCGCAGATCGAGCGGGCGGCCATCACCCTGCGCCTCTTGCGCGTCGAGGCCGCACCGCTGCTCGAGCAGGAGCATCCCGCGCTCGGATCGTGGCTCCAGGTGTTGCGGGCATCGGCCGGCGCCGAGGCCTATCTGCGCTCGGGTGGCGCGGCGCGGCCGGGTAGCGACGTCATCGGGTTCCTCCTCCTCGATCCCGAGTTCCCGCGCAGCGTGCGCTACGCCATCGACCGCTCGCACGAGCACATCGCCGCCCTCAGCCCGCCGGAAGAGCTCAACCTCCCGCTGCGGCTGGTCGGGCTGCTGCACGCCGAGCTCGACTTCGCCGATGCGTCCGAGATCGTGGCCGGCGACCTGCCCGCCACCCTCGCCGGCTTGCACGACCAGGTCTTCGAGGTCAGCGACGCGGTCGCCTTGCGCTTCTTCCCCCGGTCGGCGGTGCTGGCGTTCCACGCGCAGAGCTCGTTCGCAGGCCCATCCGCTCTTCGGGCGAAGGGGGCCACATGAGGCTCGACATCCGTTACCGGTCGCGCTTCCACTACGGCTCGCCGGTGTGGGAGTCGCAGAACGAGCTGCGCGCCTGTCCGATCTCCGACGACCGCCAACGGCTGTTGAGCTATCGCGTCACCGTCTCGCCGACCGCCCGTGTCTTCTCGTTCACCGACTACTGGGGCACCCGCGTCGATGCCTTCGGTCTGCGCAGACCACACAGCGTGCTCGAGGTGACCGCCGAGGCTGCGGTGGAGACCAGCCCCCCACCGGTCATCGAGGCCCGACCTCTCGTCGACGAGCTTGCCGACGAGTCGTTCCTCAGGGCGCAGGGCGAGTACCTCGGCGCAACTCGTCACACGACGTGGGATGAGCAGCTCGGCGCGGAGGCCCGACGCCTGCGCGACGAGGTCGGCCCCGACGCCCACGACGTGGTGCTGGCGATCTCGCGGCGGGTGCACGAGTCACTCGACTACGACACCGAGGCCACCGAGGTGGGCACGTCGGCCCACGACGTGTGGGGTCGCCAGGCCGGCGTCTGTCAGGACTACGCCCACGTGGCCATCGCCATGTGCCGCAGCATCGGCGTCCCGGCGCGCTACGTGTCGGGCTATCTCTTCGCCGCCGACGCATCGGGTGTCACCGACGCCACCTCCGACATCGTCGAGGTGGCGACGCACGCGTGGTTCGAGGCGGCGCTGCCCGGCGTGGGGTGGCTGCCGCTCGATCCCACCAACGGGCGAGCCGTCGGTGAGGAGCACGTGCAGATCGGCCACGGTCGCGACTACGACGACGTGACGCCGCTGCACGGCGTGCACTCCGGCTCGGCCGACGTGCAGCTCGATGCCGTGGTCGAGATCCGTCGCGGCGAGCAGGTATCGCAGCGCGACGCCCGCCCATCGCTCGTGACGTCCCGCCTTCTCGGGTCGATCGACGACCAACAGAGCCAGCACGCCGCCTGGTCGGCGTCGCCGCCCGATCTCATGCAACAGCAGATCCAACAGCAACAGCAGTAGGAGCGAACTCCGCTCCGCGCCAGGCCCGTCCTGGGCCGGGCTCAGTGAGGTAGCTGGCCGGTGAGCTTGCGCTCGAACCGGTGCACGCGGTGGAACCACGCCGTCGGTTCGGCGAACATCATCGGGCAGGCGCCGTCGATCACCTCGATGCCGTGCTCGCGGCACAACGCCACGGCCTCGTCCGACACCGACGACGGTCCGACGCCCTTGTGCAGCCACACGCGAGGGATGCCCTTGTCGATGCAGGCCTCGACCACCGCGGCGCTGGCATCAGCGGGCACCATGACGATCGCGCCGTCGAGCCCGTCGGGCAGGTCAGCCACGGTGGCCACGCACGCGTCGCCTTCGATGAGGTCGGCGCCAGGATTCACCGGGAACAACTCGTAGCCGTGGTCGCGCAGCTCCCGATAGACGCCGGCGGAGAACTCCTTGGGGTTGTGTGACACACCGATGAACGCGAGGCGGTGCTGAGCCAGGAAATCGTCGATTGCGGCTCTCGTGGGCATGGCCGATACCTCCTCCGGCAACCCCGGTGGGGGTCGCCCTTCCACCTCCAGCCAACCGCTCGATCTCCCCGACGGCAAGGGGCGAAGGTCCTTCGACTGAGACAGCGCCGGGCGGACGCCGTCCGGTCGACCAGCTGCCGGGGAATGATTTAGCACTAAATAGGCTTGTACGGGATGGTTCGTCCGCTACCTGCTCCGCCCACGAAAGGCCAGTCATGTTTCGTCGAGGTCGACATCCGCTTCGCTCGGTCTTCCGGGGTCTCAACCGATTCGTCGACCCAGCGATCCGGTTGGGTTTCGGAACGCCACTCCCGATCGGCGGGGGGCTGGTGGTCGTGGAGACGACAGGCCGCACCACGCACCTGCCCCGGCGGGTGCCGCTCGTCGCAACCCGCGTTGGGAGCCGGGTGATCGTCTCGACCGTTCGGCCCGATTCGCAGTGGGTGCGCAATCTCGAGAACGACGCCTCGGCCCGTGTGTGGCTGAACGGTCGGGCTCGACCGGCACACGCCTCGGTGCGCCGGGGCCCACTCAACGTCGTGCGGCTCGACCTCGAGGAGGACCCGACCGCGCGACGATCTGCTGCATGATGCCCGCAGGTGAGGACACCGCCGACGTGGTGGTGGTCGGCGCGGGGCTGGCCGGTCTGGCTGCGGCCACCCACCTGGTGCGGGCCGGACGCAGGGTGCGGGTCGTCGAGGCCAGCGACGGCGTCGGCGGCCGCGTGCGCACCGACGTGGTCGACGGGTTTCGGCTCGACCGGGGCTTCCAGGTGCTGCTCACGGCCTATCCGGAGGCTCGCAGTCAGCTCGATCTCGACGCCCTTCGCCTGCAGGCGTTCGACCCGGGTGCGCTCGTGTGGACCGGCACCCGTTTCGCCCGCGTCGGCGATCCGCTCCGGCAGCCGACGTCGCTGCTCGCCACCGCCACGGCGCCGATCGGATCGGTGGCCGACAAGCTCCGCATCCTCCGGCTGCGTCACCGCACCACCACCACCGACCCGAAGGATCTGTTCCGCCAGCCCGATTCGACCACCGAGCAGCACCTGCTCGACCTCGGCTTCAGCGAGCGGGTGATCGAGGCGTTCTTCCGACCGCTCTTCGGCGGCATCCTGCTCGATCCGACCCTGGCCACGTCGAGTCGCCAGTTCGACGTGCTGTTCCGGATGCTGGCCACCGGCCAGTCGACCGTGCCCGCCCTCGGGATGGAGGCGATCCCCCGACAGCTGGTCGACGCCTTGCCGCCCGGCTGCGTGCACACGGGACAACGGGTGACGGCCGTCGACGATTCGGGGGTCACGCTCGCCGGCGGGCAACGCATGGAGGCGCCAGCGGTGGTGGTGGCCGTCGAAGGGCCTGAAGCAGCCCGGCTCACGGGGCTCGACGTGGCGCCGGGGCGAGCTGCGGCGTGCGTCTACTTTGCTGCCCCTTCGGCACCCAGGCCGGAGCCTCTGGTGATGCTCGACGGTGCCGGGAGCGGACCGGCCCTCAACGTCTCGGTGATGACCAACGTTGCTTCCAGCTACAGCAGCGACGGCCGCGCCCTCGTGTCGGCTGCCTGTCCCGGCACCTGGGGTGACGACGTCGAGGCCGAGGTGCGCCGGCAGTTGCGCGGCTGGTTCGGGCCGACCGTCGACGGATGGCAGCACCTGCGGACCTATCGCATCCCCTACGGCCAGCCCGACCAGTCGGCCCCGCTGCATCCCAAGCGACGCACTCGGCTGTCGCCGTCGTTGTGGGTGTGCGGCGACCACCGTGACACCGGGTCGATCCAGGGTGCGCTCTACTCGGGGCGCCGCACGGCTGAGGACGTCTTGCGCTCGCTCCGCGTCTGATTCAGCGGATCGACGTCGACTCAGCGGTCGGCGGCGAAGCTGGTGGGTGCCGCGGTGTCGGTGGGGTGCAGCACCGACATCGGGTTGCGCACGTCGTCGACATAGCCGAGCGCGTAGGCGCCCATCTCGTAGCCCATCAGCCGCTGCACCCGTTCGGGTAGCTCGCGAACGACGTCGAGCGGCACCGAGAGGTACTGGTTCTCCTCCTGTCGCAGCCAACCGAGCACATAGTCGACGTTGACGCCTGTGCGCCACGACGTCGATCGGTTGGCGCCGCCGCCGTGCACCGTTCGCCCGGTGTAGAGCACCACCGAGCCGCGCGGCATCGTGACCGGCACGGTGTCGTGCGCCGTGAAGGCACGGGGATCGGTGGCCCGGTGCGAGCCCGGCACGACGCGAGTGGCCCCGTTGGCCTCGGTGAACTCGTCGAGGGCCCAGATGGTGGCCAGCTCGACTTCGACGTCGTCGGGGAACGGGAAGAAGTCGAAGCACCACTGGTCGCGATGGAGATACTGCGCGTCGGCACCCGGGCCGATGCTGATGGCCTGGGTGAGATGCAGCTGGAAGGTGGTCTTGCTCGGCCACAGCACCTGCTCGGCCACGTCGAGCACCAGCGGATGGGCGACCATCTCCGCAGCAGAGCGAGAACGCGCCAGCAGGGCGCCAGTGCGTCGGGTCGAAGCGCCGGTGAAGTCGTCGGCGCCGGTGGGCGTGCGGGCGATGTGAGGGGCGAGCTCGGCCGCGACCCGGTCACAGAGCTCGTCGCCGGCCAGGCGCTCGATGATGGCGACACCGTGGTCGTGGAGGGCGGTCGCGACCTCGTCGGTGCCGGCGCCGGCGTCGAAACGGGGGAGCGGGTGGTCGGTGCTCATCGAGTCAGCCTGGCACGACGGTCAGCTGCCCGACGACAGCTCGATCCACGCAGCGTTCAGTGAGGCGACCGGCGCGACCGGGTCGGCGTCGTGGCCTACTTCGAGGTGCAGTGCCACCAGTTGAGAGGTGGCCACCTCGATGGTGTCGACCAGGCCGAGCACGCGAGTGGCAAGGGCGTGGACTTCGGTGGTGCCGACATGACCCGTCGTGCCTCGCGGGTCGGCGGTCCATCCGGGGGCGACGGTGGCGCCCACCGCACACAGCCGGGCGGCGTCGCGCACGCAGGTGCCGACGGCTCGGCGGGTGGCGAGGGCCCGTTCGGCCAGCGGCCCGGGCGGCAGCAGCGACGCGACCGTCGCGAAGCGGCGAGCGGCCTCGTCGACGGCGGCCTCGAGCGCAGCCCACTCGTCGTGCAGGGGCGCCCGCGACGTGAGGGTGTCGGACGCCCGTTCGGTGAGCTTCCAGTGGCCGTGCTCGTCGCGGGCCGCATCGAGGCGGTAGCGGCCCTCGAACCGGTAGCGCCGGGCGCGTCCGCCCCAGCCGCCGCCCGCAGGGACGAACACCGCCAGGCGCCATGCGGCGGCGATCTGCTCCGCGGTGGCCCGATCGACGCATCGGGACTGCAACCGGGTGAACGAGGTGGTCACGGAGTCGCGGGTGGCTCGCAGGAACCGCCCACCAGCGGCGTCGGCTCGGTCGCACGGATCGGCGTCGAGGTCGATGTGGCAGTCGGCGAGGCCGGGTGGCCCCCCGAGCAACCGGATGACGCTGCTGGGCTGTCCCATGGGGGCTCCTGTTCGGTCGGGTGGGTGGGTCCAGCATCGCCCGGGCGTCCGCCGGTCGCAACGGCATGCGGGGCACCAACCCGGGAAATTTCGCCGCCGCGACCGACCGACTCGCGTCTAGCGTGTCGCTCCCCCCGTCGGCGCCCCGGCGGGGTCCGTGGCGCGGGGGTCGACGTGGCTGGTGACGACGAAGTGGTGAGTCTCGACACGGAACGGGCCCAGCTCGAGCGCGCTCGGCGAGCGGTCGACGACAAGTTGCGGTCGCTGGCCGGCATCTCCGGTGGCGGTGCCGACGCCCTCGCCGACGAGTACATCGATGCTGTGGTGGCGGGCACGATCGAGAAGCTGCAGCAGGAGTTGGTGGTGTTCGGTCGCATCGACGACGACCACCCCTGGCGAGTCGGCCTCTACGGCATCGACTCCGGCGGCGAGCAACTGGTGATCGACTGGCGGGCGCCGTTCGCCGAGCAGTTCTACCAAGCGCGGTTCGGTGAGCCGCTCGCGTTGACTCGTCGGATCAGCTACGTGGGGTGCATCGACGATCTGTTCGTCGAGGACTTCGTGAGCGGCGAGGTCAGCGGGTCGTCGCCGTTGCTCACCGAGCTGTCGCGCAGCCGTGGTTCCGAGATGCGCACCGCGGTGGCGACGCTGCAGGCCGACCAGGATCGCCTCGTCCGCCTCGACCCCGACGCCCGTCTCGTGCTGCGGGGTGGTCCGGGCACGGGCAAGACGGTGGTCGGACTGCACCGGGCCGCGTGGCTCGTCTACAACGACCGTCGGGTGGCCGCCGATCGCATCCTGGTGATCGGCCCGAGCGACCGGTTCCTGCGGTTCGTGTCGGCGGTGCTGCCCACCTTGGGTGAGGCGCGCATCAAGCAGACCACCTTCGATCGCCTGCTCGGCCCTGCAGGCCCCGCCGGGGGTGACGAGCGGTGGATCGACGTGCTCGATCGTTTCGAGGCCGGGCTCTACCAGGTGGGCCCCGTGCCCATCGGCCCTCGCCGTTCCGTGCCGGAGAGGGAGGTGAGCGAGCTGGTGGAGCGGCTGGCGCCCCGCCCGCTGTCGTGGCGAGATCGCCGTCGCATCTTCGTCGAGACCCTCGCCCGTCGTCATGGGGTGCCCGCGGGCGTGGTGAGCAAAGGGGCCGCCAAGGTGTGGCCCACCTGCACCACTCGCCAGGCTCTGGCCAAGCTGCGTCGCCGGGCGACACTGACCGAGCTCGGAGCGCCGCCCGACCTGATCGACGCCTGGCTGGCCTCACCCCACGACGGTGCGCTCGAAGACGAGGTGCGGGCCAGGTTCGAAGGTGTGCCCGCCCGCTATTCGCACGTCATCGTCGACGAGGCCCAAGACCTCACGTCGTTGCAGCTACGCGCCGTGATGCGGCGGGCGAACGGGTTGTCGCTCGTGGGTGACGACGCTCAGCGCAGCAACCCCGCCGGACTCGGCCTGCGGCGGGCGGCCGAGCTGCTCGACGTCGGGCTCGAGGAGATGGACACCGCCTACCGCATGTCGGCCGAGATCGCCGACTGGCTCAACAGCCACGCCCGTCGCCACCACATCGACGCGGTCGAGCTGGTCGGCATCCGGCCGACCGGCATGCCCGTGCGCCACGGCACCGACGTGCCCACCGCGGCCGCCGAGCTCGCCGAGCCGTTGGCCCAATGTGGCAGTCATCGACGCCGACGACGTGTGGGTGCACAAAGGCGTCGAGTACGACGGCGTGGTGGTCGACACCCGCAGGATGAACGGCTCGGAGATCTATCTGGCCGCATCGCGCGCTGCGCACGAGCTGGTGATCGTCGGCGACGTCTGACGATCACCAGCTCGTGGCTCGACGACTACTCGACGATCTCGTCCTTCGGCGTGGTGAAGGCATGGACGAAACCGGCGATCGATGCGAGGAACAGCACGAAGGCCGCGGCGAAGGAGACCCATGCCGCCTGCTGCGCGCGCTCGCCGAAGATGCTGAACCCATAGGTCGTGAGCAGCACGCCGCGCAGTGACTCGCCCCGGAAGAGCGACTCGGTCTGACCCGACAGCTTCTCGGCGTCCGCCACGAGCACCAGCGTTGCCTCAGCGTCGGGTTCGGTCTCGACGGCATCGTCGGCCGCTGACTTGGCCGCCCGGGACTGCGCGCTCGTCTCCGAGTAGGTCTTGCCTTCGTTGATCTCGCTCAGGTGCAGTGCGATGTACTCGTTCGCATAGCACTCCGACTGCTTGCCCGTGGTCAGCGGTTGACCTGCGTTGTCCACCAGGCAGGAGGCCTGGCGCTCCTCGTCGGTGAGCTTGTCCTCGGGCGTGAAGGTGATGCGCTGCGCGGTCAGCTGATCGGTGACGTAGTCCTCCGCGAACGAGGCTTGGTTCTGCAGCACCAGGCCCAGCACCAGCAGTAGGCCAGCCAGGACTACCCCGCCCGCGCTGAACACGATGTCGAGTGTCCGACGTCTCATTCTGATCCTCCCCTCTCGCACCCGGTAGGTGCGGCTCCCCCGTCGGGAATCGTTCGGATCAGTAGGCGATATTCGCTCGACTGGCAGACAGGGGCGGAAGTCCCACATCGCCCGGGACCCCGCTCGGTGCCGGGCGATGCGCGGTGCGCGTGCGGGTCAGTGTGGCGGGTCAGTGTGCGGGTCAGGTCTGCGGGGGACAACGGTCGAGCGAAGCTGAGCTCGTGACCGTCGGGGTCGAGCAGGTGGAAGTAGCGCTCGCCCCAGGGTGCGTCGGCGGGCGCCGTCGACGGTTCGTGGCCGGCGGCGATGGCGCGGTGGTAGAGGTGCGTCGACGTCGGCGACGTGGAAGATGACCCGTCCCCAGATGCGTGGCACCGGCGCGTGATCCGGGTCGAGCTGGAGGTTGAGGAAGCCGCCGCCTACGCGATAGCTCGTGAACGTGGCGTCTGGTCCGCCGTAGAGCAGCTCGAAGCCCAACGAGTCGTAGAAGGCGACCGCCTTCGCCATGTCGGCGGTGGCGAGCGTGACCGCGCTGATCGATTCGATGGGCTGGTCCGTTCGACTCATCCTCTGAGCGTCGCGCGATCCGGTGGAGAGAGCGTTGCGGCCAACCCGTACTCTGGCCCGATGGCACCGCGGCCCGACGCCCCCGACGTTCTGGCCGGATTGCTCGACGAGAGCCCCTATCTCGTGCTGCTCATCGACGAGTCGGGCGTGATCACCTGGGTCAACGACACGGTGACCCGGATGTTCGGCTACACAGTCGACGAGATCCTGGGCACCAACATCTTCGAGTATCTCGATCCCGAGTGGGACCAGGCGGCGTTCGACACCGTCGGCGCGGCGTTGGCGGCCGACGGGCTGCGGCTGCCCACCCTCTTCCGGGTGGTGCAGGCCGACGGCTCGACGAAGATGTTCGAGGTCTGGGCCAACGCCCAGCTGAAGCACCCGGTGTTGCAGGGCCTGGTGGTCTACGTGCGTCGGTGGGACGAGCGCATGCTGCTCGACGAGGCCCTCGAGTCGTTGGGCCGCGACGAGCCCATCGAGCGCACGTTGCGTCTCCTGGTCGACGCCATGGCCTGTGAGACGCTCGAGGCGTCGGGCTCGATCTTGTTCGAGCCCTCGGCGGACCGGTTCGGTCGGGGGGTGGTGGCCGACGACCTCGATCCCGCACTGGCTGGCGTCGCCGATGCCGACCCGGGAACGCCATGGCACCAGGTGTTGGCGACCCGCGAGCGCTGTGTGATGGCCGTCTCCGACCTGCCCCCGTCGTTGCGCGCGTCGGCGGAGCGGGCGGGGCTCGGGCTGTGCTGGGCCTGGCCGGTCCTCGAAGGGCGCGATGGCACGGTCGGGGCGTGCGTCGTCGTCTGGCGCCGCAGCGACGAGGTGGTGCCCGACCACTCTCGGCTCATGGCCATGGATCGCCTGGCCCGCATCGCCGGCCTGGCCCTCGATCGTGAGCGGGCCCTCGGGCAGTTGCGTCACGCGGCGACGCACGACTCGCTGACCCAACTCGCCAACCGCAACCAGTTCTACGCCTCGCTCGACGCGGTCTACAAGGGTCGCCGCGAAGGCGACGACGAGGGTCAGGTGGCGGTGCTCTACCTCGACCTCGACCGCTTCAAGCCCGTGAACGACCGGCTCGGTCACGCGGCGGGCGATCAGGTGCTCACCGAAGTGGCCCGTCGGTTGTCGGCCACCGTGCGCCGCGACGACCTGGTGGCCAGGCTCGGTGGTGACGAGTTCGCCGTGCTGTGCCGGGGTGTCGGGTGCATCGACGAGCTCGAGCAGCTGGCCGAGCGGCTGCTCGTCGCGCTGAGCCAGCCCTACGAGATCGACGGCGTGGCGGTCGTCGTCGGGGCGAGCGTGGGCATCGGCGTCGGCACCGCCGCGACGGCCGACGGCGACGCCCTGGTCGAGGCCGCCGACGCCGCGCTCTATCAGGTGAAGGCGTCGGGCAAGGGCGGCTGGCTGCCGCTCGGTGCGCTCAGTGCCCAGCCCGCCCCGACCCCGGTGACGGGCGGCGGTGGTCGGCAGTCACGCACGAGCGTCTGTCCCGAGGCGGCGACGCTGTTGGCTGAACCTTAATTACTCCGACCCCGTCTTCTTGGTGACTTCTCGGTCCGTTTCAGGTACACTCGAACACATGTTCGATGGCGTCGCACTCGTGGAGCAGGGCCGCAAGGCGGCCGGTGCGGATGTGTCGTTGTTGTCGGACTCCGAGGTGTTGGAGGGCATGCTCGCCCTCGAAGAGGCTCGCCGGTTGGTCGATGCGGCTGAGGGGCACCTGGCGGCCGAGGCTCGAGAAGCGATCGGTGTGCGAGCGTGACCACGGTCTGTCGACGGGTGGGTGGTTGGCGCGAGAGGCGATGTTGCCGTCGGCGGTGGCGCGTTGTCGGGTGAAGGTGGGCGTCGAGCTGTCGGGCCGGTTCGCCGGGGTCGACGAGGCGCTGATCGACGGGCGGATCTCCTGGGAGCACGCTCGGGTGATCGTGGCCGCGGCGAACCCGCGGATCGTGAAGAAGATGGCCGACATCCAGGACCACCTGGTGGCTGCCGCTCAGGGCACGTTGTTCGAGCGGTGGCGCCGCGAGGTGGCCGGCATCGCCGATCTGCTCGACGAGGACGGCGGCCACGATCCCGACGACGGCCTGTCCCGCAACCGTCTGTTGTTGTCGGGCACGTTCGGCGACTCCACCGAGGTGTCGGGCCGGTTGGTGGGCGAGTGGGGCCTGGTGGCCCGCCAGGCCATCGACGAGATGGCCGCCGAACTGCGGCGCGCCTTCAAGGCCGACCGTGAGGTGCTGTCCCGAGCTGGTGATGCCCGACCAGTCCACCCTGCGCGCCCTGGCGTTCGTCGAGCTGTGCCGCCGCGGGCTCGGTGTCGATCTCGACGCCACCAAAGCACCGCGGCCGGATGTGACCTTGGCCGTCAACGCCATGACGCCCACAGTCGGGGGCGGTCACCCCGGACGGCACGGTCGTGCCCGACGACGTGAGCCGGGTGTTGCTGTGCGATCCCGATCTGCACCCCATCGTGCTTGGACAGCTTGGGCATACCGGTCGACATGGGCCACACCGTGCGCTACGCCACCGCCCGGCAGCGACGAGCCATCGCCCTGCGCGACGGCGGCTGCGTCTTTCCCGGCTGCGGCTGCCCCGCGGCGTGGACCGACGCCCATCACGTCGAGCACTACACGCCCACCGAGGGCCCGACCGACATCGACAACCTCGCCGGACTCTGCCGACACCACCACCGGGTCACCCACCGCAACGGCTGGACGATGCAGGCCACCGCCGACGGCTGGTTCTACTGGACCACCCCGAACGGCGATCAGATCTGGAGCCAACGCCACGGCACCCAGCGCAACCCAACGATGCGTGCCGGCCCCGCACCGCCGCTGGAATAGCGGGGCTTTCGGTGTCCTCCCAAGAGACGTCACAGGGGCTTGCTACGTTCGGCCCGATGGACGATGCGGTCGATCACCCAGCGGAGACGGCCGATCGAGTGGTGGGCCGCGTCATCGGCACCGAGGACGCCACCCCCCTCGAGTTCTGGGTGGCGGTCGGCGATGGGGCCTATCTGCAGCTCGACGATGTGGTCGCGCTCGAGCGCGTCCTCCCCACCGGCGAGGCCGTGCAGATCTACGGCATCGTGTCGCAGGTGCGTGCCCGCCACGAGGGGGCCCGCTTCGACAGCGACGTGTTCGACATCGCCGACGGCCTGCTGCCGGCCCGGGCCGTCGAGGCCGCGCTGGTGCAGACGTCGAGGTTCGAGCCCGAGGTGTTCGTGCCGCCTTTGCCGGGCCAGCAGGTCGACAAGGCCACCGGCGGCGCCCGCGAGCGGGCCCTGTTCTTCGACTCGATGAAGCGCAAGCTGCCGGCCGGCCTCACCCGCGACGACGAGCCGCTCTACATCAACCTCGAGTTCGTCGACGGCAGTCGCGGCGCACACGTGAACATCAGCGGCATCTCGGGTGTCGCCACCAAGACCACCTACGCCACCTTCCTCCTCTTCAGCCTGTTCCGGTCGGGCGTGCTCGGTGCCGAAGCGGTCAACACCCGGGCGCTCATCTTCAACGTCAAGGGTGAAGACCTTCTCTTCCTCGACCACGCCAACGTCGACCTGTCCCCCGACGACGAGCGGCGCTACCGCGCCCTCGGCCTCGACCCGGGAGCGTTCCCGAGCGTCGGGGTGTGGGCGCCCGGCCGCCGAGGCGATCCCAACGCGGTGCCCGACGTGGCCAGCCGCACCCAGGGCGTCACGTCGTTCTTCTGGACGCTCGAGGAGTTCTGCCGCCAGGAGCTGCTGCCGTTCCTGTTCGCCGACGCGGAAGACGACCGGGCGCAGTACACGCTCGTCATCCAGAACGTCACCGCCCGACTCAAGCACGCCGAGCCCGCCGGCGACGGCGCGGTGCGCATCGAAGGCGAAGTGGTGCGCACCTTCCCCGATCTGGTCGATCTCATCGGCGCCCGCCTCGACCCCGACGACCTCGAGTACGACAAGTGGGCGGGCCGCGCCATCGGGCAGGGCACGGTCAACGCCTTCATCCGCCGCCTCCACGGGGCGGTGCGCCACGTCGAGCACCTCATCCGGGCCGACGTCGCCAAGCCCGACCGCCATCAGATCGAGCTCGAGTCGCACCAGGTCACCGTGGTCGACCTGCACAACCTCAACGATCGGGCCAAGCGCTTCGTCGTCGGCGTGGTGCTGCGCAAGATGTTCGAGCGCAAGGAGCGTTCGGGCCAGTCGCGCCCGCTGCAGTTCGTGGTGCTCGACGAGCTCAACAAGTACGCCCCGCGCGAGGGCAACAGCCCCATCAAGGAGATCCTGCTCGACGTGGCCGAGCGCGGCCGATCGCTCGGCATCATCCTCATCGGCGCCCAGCAGACGGCCAGCGAGGTCGAGCGCCGCATCGTCGCCAACTCGGCCATCCGAGTCGTCGGCCGGCTCGACCCGGCCGAGGCATCGACGGGGCGAGTACGGCTTCCTGTCCCCGGTGCAACGCCAGCGGGCCACCATCCTCAAGCCCGGCACCATGCTCGTCGCCCAGCCCGAGCTGCCCGTGCCCCTGGTCGCCCAGTTCCCGTTCCCGGCGTGGGCCACGCGCGCCAGCGAGGCCGGCGCCAACCCGGCGGCCGTCGACCAACCCGACGACCCCTTCGAAGGGCTCTGATCGGCCGTGAAGTTCCTCCACACCGCCGATTGGCATGTCGGCAAGACCGTGCGGGGCCGCAGTCGCGCGTCCGAGCACCAGGCCGTGCTGTCCGAGATCGTCGACATCGCCGATCGTGAGGCCGTCGACCTGGTGGTGGTGGCCGGCGACCTGTTCGACACGGCGGCGCCCACCGCCGAGTCCGAGCACATCGTCTACCAGGCACTGCTCGGGTTGTCGGCCGAGGGCGACCGGCCGGTGGTGGTGGTGTCGGGCAACCACGACAGCGCCCGCCGGCTCGAAGCGGTCGCGCCGGTCTTCGAGATGGGTCGCGTGCAGGTGGTCGGGCGAGTCCGTCGACCCGACGACGGCGGCGTGCTGTCGTTCGATGTCGCCGGGCACCCCGTCCGCGTCGCCCTGCTGCCGTTCGTGTCGCAGCGCACGATCATCACCGCCGACCACCTGATGGCGGGCGACGCCGACGAGCACGCCATGGCCTACGCCGAACGGCTGCGCCGCATCGCCGACATCCTCTCCGCCGGTTTCGCCGACGATGCGGTCAACCTCGTGGTCGCCCACGCCATGGTCACCGGCGGGGTGCTCGGCGGGGGAGAGCGCAGCGCGCACACCATCTTCGACTACTCGGTGCCGGCCGGCGCCTTCCCGGCCCACGCCCACTACGTGGCCCTCGGTCACCTGCACCGCACCCAGCGCATCGATGGCCCGTGCCCCATCTGGTATCCGGGCTCGCCCCTGCAGATGGACTTCGGCGAGCAGTCCGACACCAAGCACGTGCTGGTCGTCGAGGCCGAACCGGGCAAGCCGGCCGCCGTGCGGCCCATCGACCTCGAGTCGGGTCGGCGCTTCCGCACGGTGTCGGGCACGCTCGCCGAGCTGGCGGCCGCGGTGGTGCCCGACAGCGACGACTTCGTACGCGTCGTCGTGCGCGAGCCCGGTCGCGCCGGCCTGGCCGACGAGGTGCGCGAGCTGTTCCCCGAAGCGGTCGACATCCGAGTCGAGCTGCCCGACGACCTCGACCGATCACCGTCGCACGGCGCCGATCAGCGCAGCCCTCACGACCTGTTCGCCGACTATCTGCAGGCGTCGAACATCGACGATCCCCGCCTGCTCGCGCTCTTCGACGACCTGCACGACGAAGCTCTCGCCGCCGACGGAGCGCTCGATGCGACCTGAGCGTCTCGAGCTCGAGGGCTTCGGCACCTACCGCGAGGCCACCACCATCGAGTTCGCCGGGGCCGAGCTCTTCGCGCTGGCCGGGGCCACCGGCTCGGGCAAGTCGACGGTCATCGACGCCATCTGCTTCGCGCTCTACGGCAACGTGCCCCGGCTCGACGACAAGCGCCTGGTCGAGCCGGCCATCAGCCAGGGGCGGGTCGAGGCCAAGGTCCTGCTCGACTTCAGTGTCGGGGGAGTGGGCTATCGGGCCATCCGGGTCGTGCGTCGTGGCACGCGCAGTGGCGCCTCCACCAAGGAGGCCCGGCTCGAACGGCTGTCCGACGGCGAGACGCTGGCCGGCAACGCCGACGAGCTCACCGAGGCCGTCACCCGCCTGCTCGGTCTCACCTACCGGCACTTCACCACCTGCGTGGTGCTGCCCCAAGGCGAGTTCGCCCGCTTCCTGCACGCCAAGCCGAGCGATCGCCAAGACCTCCTGGTCGAGCTGCTCGACCTCGGGCTCTACGGCACCATGCGCGAGGCCGCCAAGATGCGCCACGCGGTGGCCACCGGTCGACGCGAGGTCATCGCTCGCGAGCTCGAGCTCAACGAGTTCGCCACCGAGCAGAACCGCGCCGCGGTGGTCGAGCGCGTCGAGCGGCTCACCGCGCTGCTGGCTCTGATCGACGAGACCCAACCTCAGCTCGACGAGCTGCTCGTGGCCGCCGGTCGACTCGAGACCGAGCTGCACTCGACCACGGGCGCCATCGACCGTCTCGACTCGGTGCGCCCACCCGACGGAGTCGACGAGCTGGCTCGCGAGGTGGCCTCCGCCCGCAGCGCGCTCGACGTCGCCCGGCGGGCCGACGACGCTCGCGGCCGAGGCGCTCGCCGCGGCCGAGGCCGTCGTGGCCGGGTTGCCCGCCCGAGCCGAGCTCGAGGCACTCGAGCGCGACCACGCCGAAGTCGAGCAGCTCGAGCGGCGGTTGGCCGACGGCGAGATCAAGGTGGCCGAGCTGGCGGTGGCCGTCACCGAGGCCACCGACCGCCACGCCGAAGCCGACGCGGCGCGGGTGGTGGCCGTGGCCGATCTCGAAGCCGCCCAACAGGCCAATCGGGCCGACGAGTTCGTTGCGGCGCTGGCGGTGGGCGCGCCGTGCCCGATCTGTCAGCAGAAGGTGAAGCAACTGCCCGAGCACATCGCCGGCGACGTGGCCGCCGCCGGCAAGGCGGTGCGCAAGGCCGAGAAGGCGGCGGGCGACGCCCAACGGGCGGCCGACGAGGCTCGGGCGGCCGAGGCCAAGGCGGCCACCCTGCTGACATCGCTCACCGAGCAACGCGATCGCCTGCTCGAGCGAGTGGCCGGTCGGCTCGACCGTGCGGCGGTCGCCGACACGTTGGTCGAGGTCGACGCGGCGATGGCCCGATTGGCCGAGGTGCGAGCCCAGGCCGACGAGGGACGCACCGCTCGGCGCGCCGCCGAGCAGCAACTCGAACGCATTGACCAGCTGCATGCCACGGCGCGCGCCGCGCTGCTGACGACGCGCGACACCGTCGCCGACCTCGAGCCACCCCCACCGGCCGGCGACGACCTGCTGGCCGACTGGACCGCTCTCGCCGAATGGGCCCAGTCGACTCGCGACGTCATCGCCAATCGGTCGGCCGCCGCCCGCCACGAGCTCTCTGCGCTGGCCGACGAGCAGCAACGGCTGGTGGCCACCATCGTCGACGCGTGCACCGCCGCCGGCATCGAAGCCGGCGACAAGCCCGGGCGCATGGTGAGCGATGCGTTGTCGGCCGCCAGGTCCGACCTCGACTCGATCGACGCGGCACGCGAGCGGGTGGTCGAGCTGCAGGCCGACGACGCCGTCCAGGAGAGCGCCCAGCAGGTGGCTCAGGCGCTCACCGATCACCTCAAGGCCAACCGGTTCGAGAAATGGGTGCTCGACGAGGCGCTGCACCGGCTGGTCGAACGGGCCACCGGCATCCTCACCGAGCTGTCGAACGACACCTACTCGCTCACGCTCGACGCCAAGACGTCGAACTTCTGCGTCATCGACCACGCCAACGCCGACGCCGTGCGCTCGGCGCGCACGCTGTCGGGCGGCGAGACCTTCCTCGCCTCGCTCGCCCTGGCCTTGGCCCTCGCCGACGAAGTGGCCCACCTCGCGTCCGGGGGAGCGACCCGCCTCGAGTCGATCTTCCTCGACGAGGGCTTCGGCACCCTCGACGCCGACACGCTCGACACCGTGGCCGGCGCGCTCGAGGAGTTGCAGGCTCGCGGGCGGGTCGTGGGCGTCATCAGCCACGTCCCCGAGCTGGCCGAGCGCATGCCGGTGCGCTTCGAGGTGGTCAAGGGGCCCGCCGGTTCGAGCATCACCCGGGTCGACACGTGAGGTTCGCGGTCGAGAGCTGGTCACCGGAGTTCGGCGCGCCCACCGACGACGAGGCGCTCACCGACAGTGACGCACCGGTCGACTGCTGGGTCGAGTCGGCCGTCGACGAATGGGCGCCGCGGTCGGCGCCGGCGGGGCTGGCCGAGCCGGCCTCGATCCTGTTCGTCGACGGCGTGCGGCGCATCGAGGCCACGGTGTGGATCACCGACGATCGCGGCGATGTCCGTCGAGGCATCTGCGCGTCCTACGCCGCCGGGGCCGTGCGTTGCGACGGCGCGGCCACGCTCGTCGCGGCCGAGGTGCGACGGGTGCTGCTGTCGCCGGTCGAGGGCGCCGAGCCGGTGCACACCGACTTCGGCACGTTTGCCCTCCACCCGGCCGCCACCGACGACCCCGACGACCTGTCGCTGCTGTTGCAGCGGCGCATGGGTGAGCTCGAGGGTCACGTGGCCGCCGTGGCTCCGCCGGCCGAGCTCGTCGTGGTCGACGGCCCGCTCAAGTTCGGGCAGTCGGGGCCCGGCGCGGTGGGCTTCGTGAAGACCCATCGCCGGTCGTACGGCGAGCAGATCGTGCGCGATGTCATCACCCGCTTGGCGGTGGCGCAGCGCACGCCGCTGTTGCTCGTCGACACGGGCCGGCCGCGGTTCACCTGGTATCTGCGGCTCCCCGGCCCGATCACGCACGGCTGGGCCGGGGTGGTGCGCCTCGAGACACCGGCCGATCAACCGCTCGACGGCGTCGTCGCCCTGGCCGACCGGCTCTGCATCGCCCTGCCCCGCTACGCGTCGGTCCCCCAGAAGGACCCCAGAGCCCCCCAGAACCTGGTGCCCATCGGCGGGCTCGAGCGTGAGCTGCGCCGCCGCTTGGGAGACACCCATCTCCTGCTGCGGGGGCTGCGCACGGCCGCCGGTCGCGCGGCTTGATCGCCGTGCGGTGGGGTAGAGCAACCGGGGCCGAGGTGCGGTCCGGGCCCGATTCAGGCACACTGTACGGTCCGTCTGGAAATGTCTATGGAGGTCGTGGTGGTCTTTGACGTCGGAAGCAAGGTCGTCTATCCAGCCCACGGAGTTGCCGAGATCGTGGGCCGCGAAAAGCGAACCGTCGACGGCAAGAAGGTCACCTACCTGGTGCTCTCGGTCCCCCAGCGGGGCTGGGGCACCTCCGGCGACATGAAGGTGTCGGTGCCCGAGGATCGGGCCGAGGACCTCGGTGTGCGCACCGCCATCGCCGAGGAAGATGCCGCCGACGTGCTCGAGGTGCTGGCCGCCACCGACGTGCGGGTGCCCTCCAACTGGTCGCGCCGCTTCAAGAACCACCAGGAGAAGCTGAAGTCGGGCGACGTCTACGAGTGCGCCGAGGTGGTGCGCAACCTGGCCGCCCGCCAGCGCAACGGCTCGCTCTCGACGGCCGAGAAGTCGATGTACGCCAACGCCCGCCACGTGCTCACGTCCGAGCTGGCGGTGTCGTGGTCGGTCGACGACGAAGAGGCCTCGGCCCGGGTCGACCAGGCCCTCGGCCTGCTGCCCAACACGTAGCCCGCACTCGCCGCTCGGGTTTGCTCTCTGTATGCTGATCTGCATGCAGAGCACGAGTGTCCGCATCGACGTCGCCACGCACGAAGAGCTCAAGCGCCTGGCCGCTGAGCTGCACACGACCGTCGGCAACACGGTCTCCCTCGCTGTTCGGGCGCTTCGCCAAGATCGAATCGGTGCCGACCTCACCGCGCCGTTGCGGAAAGACGAAACCGCTTGGCTCGATGCCGACCTCGGGTGACGTCGTCGACCTCGAGCTCGGCGCTCCCGAGGGACGCGAAGCCGGCTTCCGTCACCCCGCCGTGCTGGTGACCGCCCAACGAATCCTCGATGCCGAGCCGACGGTCGTCCACGTCATCCCGCTCACGAGCACGATCCGCTCCTTCCACTCAGAGGTGGTCATCGATCCCGACGACCAGAACGGGCTCGACGCGGTCTCCGCCGCGCAGTGCCAGCACCTTCGGGCCGTGTCGCCGCAACGGATCCTCGACGTTCGCGGAAACGTCGGCGCGGCCGTGCTCACGCAACTGCGCGAGACGATTGCCATCATCCTCGACCTTCCCTGACACACTCCCCGACCCGGCGATGCCGTGAGAATCATCCGTGCACCCGGGCGGTGGGAGGCGTCGGCGCGCAGTAGCGTTCGGAGATGTCCGCCGACGGCCAGCAGGGGTCATACCCCTTGCCGGAGGACCCGCTGCTCGCCGAGGTCGCGTTGGCCCTCTGCAACACCGGGCACTGGGCGCAGATCGTGGATCACGAGTGGCGTCTGGTGTACGTGACCGATGAGCTGCGTCGGACATTCGGTGCCGGCGAGCTGGCTGACTTCGCCATCGGCCATCACCTGTTCGGACCAGCGGCAATGACCGCGAGTCGGGGCTTTCGGCTGGGCTCGAACACCGAGCGGTTGAACCGTGGGCTCTTCGCCACCTACGGCGGTTTGGTGCTGTCCGACGCAGGAGGGTGTCACGATGAGTTGCGGGAGCTCGTCGACCCGCTTCTCCACGACCTGATCGACGGGTTGCAGTCTGTCGACGTGACGGCGGTGTCCCACATCGGCCAGGGGACGTCCATGGGCGGATCCGTACCCATCCCCATGATGGCCCTGCGCATCCGAGACGAGTCTGGGCGACTCGCGGGCACCGCCTTGATCCCGAAACCGGCAGGGGGAATGGACACGATCGCGGCGATGATCGCCGAGAGCGACCCGAGACACCTCGAGCGCATGCAGCTCATGGCCAGGCCGGCCCGACGGCCCGCGGCGATCCTGTTCGCCGACCTCGAGGGTTCGACCGCGTTGGCCAAGCGTCTGTCCACCGCCGCGTACTTCGCTCTGGGACGTCGTCTCGTCCGGGCGGCTGACCAGTGCGTGATCGACGCCGGCGGGTTGGTCGGTCGCCATGTGGGCGACGGGGTCGTCGCGTTCTTCCTGGCTGAGACGGCCGGCTCGGAGTCCGCCGCTGGACATGCCTGCATCACCGCCGCTCGTTCCCTGCGGACAGCGGTGCATGACGTTGCCATCCGAAGCGATCTGCGACCTGAAGATGTCGTCCTGCGCTTCGGTCTGCACTGGGGTTCCACGCTCTATGTCGGCAATATCACCACCGGCGGGCGAACTGAGGTCACCGCGCTGGGCGACGAGGTGAACGAAGCCGCGCGCATCGAAGCCTGCGCCACGGGCGGCCGCGCCCTCGCCTCCAAGCCCCTCGTCGAACGTCTCGACTCACGCGATGCCGGAGCGCTCGGACTCGACCCTGACCGCCTCACCTACACCTCGCTTGCGGACCTTCACACTGCGACAGACAAGGCCCGACGTGACGCACCAGCGATTGCCGTGTGCGAGGTATAGCGGCACGATCCAGATCGCCGGGTGGCTCCGCCCAGCGCGGTCACACGCTGAGCTTGGTGAGCCCCGCGTCTACTTGTCGCCAGCTGTTCACCGCGAACGCCGACCACTGGTCGGGCTGGTCGGCCAGCCCGTCGGCCTCGGCCCACAGCTCGTCCTCGATCGGGTCGAGCACCTCGCGGATCTCGGCCAGGGCCTGGTCCGACTCCGCTCTGTCCCACGGTGTCGTCTCGACCCGCTCGCGCAGGCGGGCGAAGCGGGCGAACGTGGCCGGGTCGGCCAGCGCGCCGGGCACGTCGGCCGCATCGAACAGCGGCAGGTAGACGCTCACGCACGGGCTGCCCATGGCCACCCATGAGCGAGGCGGCCGGTCGGGCTCGAGCTGAGCGATGATCGACGACGTGGTGCACTGGTAGTCGCGCACGTGCATGCACACCGTGATGCCCGTGCCGTCCGCGTCGATCTGAGGATCGGGAACGCCGTGGTGCGGTCCGTGATCGCGAAGCACGCGGGCGAGGTCGCGAGCCGACAACGCGGGGTTCGACTCGACCGCCGGGCGGGTGACCGCCAGGCGGATGTCGGCCAGCCCGGTCCACGCGTCGGGATCGCGCACCCGATCCCAGTCGCCGCCCTCGGCGAAATCGGTCGACGCGCGCTGCCAGTCGGTGCTGAGCGAGATGCGGTTGGAGATCGCCGCGCCACCGGTGACGGCTCGGGCCGCCCACTGGCGGCCACTGGTCTCGAGCACCCACGCGCCGTGCGGGTCGGCGATGAGGAACGACGAGAAGTAGGCCTCGTCGTCGATCGCGTCGGCGATGCCCCCCTGCCCGTGGGTGGCGAGCAGCTCGGTGATGACATCGACCGCCTGATCAGCCGTGGCGGCCCGCTCGAGGCCGAGACGCACCAGGTCCATGCCGATGAGCGCAGGCGGCGCCGTGGCGGCGTCGTCGGTCGTCCACACCTTCTCGTTGCCGATCGCCACACCGTGCTCGTTGAGCCCGTGCTCGAAGCCCCACAACCAGTCGGGCCGGGCGCCGACGACCCGCGCCGCGCCGGCGTCGTCCGATGTCGAGATACTGCGTGCGCAGGTGGCCGCCCGGGCCTCGGCGGTGCGAAGGCCTCGATCAGCTGGATCTCGGCGACCGGACGATCGGAGTTCTTGGCGAACAGGGTGCGGCCGGGCTGCACCGAGCACATGGTGTCGCACATCGGTCCGCAGGCTACCGGGGTGTCACCCGCGTGACTGTCACAGCTGCTCGGTAGCCTCCGGAACCATGCACACTGCAGGCCCGGCCATCGAGGCACACGAGCTGAGGCGGTCCTTCGGCGACTTCGACGCAGTCGATGGTGTCGACCTGTCCATCCCATCCGGCGAGATCTACGGCTTCCTCGGTCCCAACGGGGCGGGCAAGTCCACCACCGTCAAGATGCTCTGCACCCTGCTCTCGCCCACCGGCGGGCGGGCGCTGGTGGCGGGTCACGACATCGCCACCGAGCCCGACGAGGTGCGGCTCAACATCGGCGCCGCCATGCAGGACGCGGCGATCGACCCCAAGCTCACCGGTCGTGAGCTGTTGTGGCTGCAGGGCCGCTACTACGGCCTGCACCGCCACGAGATCGACGAGCGGGTCAACGACGTGCTCCGTCTCGTCGACATCGGCGATGCCATCGACCGGCGAGCCGGCACCTACTCGGGCGGCATGCGCCGGCGACTCGACCTGGCGGCGGCGCTGGTGCACAACCCGCAGATCCTCTTCCTCGACGAGCCCACCACCGGGCTCGACCCGGTGAGCCGGGTGAGCGTGTGGGACGAGGTGCGCCGGCTCAACACCGAGCTCGGCATGACCATCTTCCTCACCACGCAATATCTCGAAGAGGCCGACGAGCTGGCCGACCGGGTCAGCATCATCAACGAAGGCCGCATCGTCGTCGAGGGCCCGCCCGAGGCACTCAAGCGCAACCTCGGCAACGACGTCATCACCGCCCGCTTCGACACCGACGGGCAGGGCAGCGCCCAGCTCGAGACGGCACTGGCCGCGGTCGAGGACATCGACGGCGTCGACAGCGCGCACATCCGCGGCGACGCCGTCACCATCTCCACCGCCGACGGCGCGGCCACCATCAGCCCGGTGGCGGTCGCCCTCAACGGCTGCGGTGTCAGGGTGGTCGACCTGTCGTTGCGCACACCCACGCTCGACGACGTCTTCTTCGAGCTCACCGGCGCCCACATCCGCGGGGAGGACGAATGAGCACCACCACCGTGCCCGTCGGCACCACCATCCGGGCCCGTCGCACGGGGTTCGTGCGCGATGTGGCGTCGGTGGCGTCACGCGCCCTGCGCCTCATCCCTCGCGACGTAGAGGGGGTCATCCCGGCCCTCATCGTCCCGGTGTTCTTCTTCGCCGTGAATCTCGGGTCGTTGAGCGACGTCTTCGACAGCCTCGACCTGCCCTACAGCTACGCCGCCTTCCAGCTCCCGGTCGCCATCGTGTTCGCGGTCACCGGCATCAGCCGCGCGTCCACGCTCGTCATCGACATCCAAGACGGCTACTTCGACCGCATGCTCATGACGCCCATGAACCGGCTTGCGCTGCTGTTGGGCCTGATGGTCGCCGACTTCGCGCTGGTGGTGGCGCTGTGCATCCCCGTGGTCGGGCTCGGCTACGTGGTGGGCGTCAGCTTCGACACCGGCATCCTCGGGGTGTTGGCGTTCCTGCTGCTCGCCGGGCTGTGGGGCCTGGTGTTCACCGGGTTCCCCTACGCCATCGCGCTCAAGACCGGCAGCCCGGCGGCGGTCAACTCCAGCTTCATCCTGTTCTTCCCGTTCGCCTTCCTCACCACTGCCTTCGTCCCTCAGGAGTACCTCACCGGGTGGCTGTCGACGGTGGCCACCTACAACCCGGTCACCTACCTGCTCGACGCGCTGCGATCGCTCATCTACGTGGGGTGGGACTGGAGCGTGCTGGCCCAAGGTCTGGCGTGTGTGCTGGCCGTGGGCGTGGTGAGCATGACCTTGGCGTTCCTGGCTCTGAAGGGCCGGGTCAAGCGCGGCTGATCAG
Source organism: uncultured Iamiaceae bacterium (assembly GCA_963706425.1). Lineage (GTDB taxonomy): Bacteria > Actinomycetota > Acidimicrobiia > Acidimicrobiales > Acidimicrobilacustridaceae > CAVPMN01. Next base: position 987,633 of record CAVPMN010000001.1, on the reverse strand, counting down.
GCCGCGTCGCGCGGCTCGCGCAGCGCCATGCGCCGGAACTGCGACACGCCCATCTGCACCACTTGGTCGTGGGCCCACACCATCAATGGACGGCTCACCGAGGCGAGAGCGCTCAACACCCGCTGGCGCGGATCGAGCGACCACACCAGCCGGGCCTGGCAGCCGGCTTCGGTCTCGTCGATCTCGAGCCGCGCCGGGCCTTCCAGATCGCCGGTCACCTCGGTCGCCACCAGCTGATGATCGACGACATCGGTGACGGCCACGGTGAGGTGCAGCGAGTAGGGCAGCGGCGAGCGCACCTCGAAGGTGGCACGCGCCCCCGGCGCGAGTTCGTCACCTTCGAAGTGGGCCAACCATCCCCACCACTTGGGGAAGTCGTCGGTGCGTTGGATGGTCTCCCAGAAGTCGGACGGCGACACCGTGAAGTCCCACGAGCGGTCGAAGTCGAACGATCTTGGGGTGCTCATCGATCAGGTCGCCGGCTCGGTCACGAAGTCGATGAGCTGCTCGACCGCACCCACCAGCGGTGGCTCGAGGTCGGCGTAGCTGGTGACCGACCCGAGCAGCCCGGTCCAGAAGCGGCGGGGGTCGGGCTCGCCGACGGCGGCACAGATGCCGGCCTTCCACGAGGTGCCCTTGGGGATGTCGGGCCAGCGGTCGAGCCCGGCCAGCCGGGGCTTCACCGCGGCCCAGATGTCGACGTAGGGATGGCCCGTGATCAGCACGTCGGGGTGGTCGACCTCGGACGCCAGACGCGACTCCTTCGACTGGTCGACGAGGTGGTCGAGCAGGATGCCGAGGCGGCGGCCGGGTCGGGGCCCGAAGCGGCGGACGACCTCGGTGAGATGGTCGGCGCCCTCGAGCAGCTCGACCACCACGCCCTCGATGCGCAGGTCGTCGCCCCACACCCGCTCGACCAGCTCGGCGTCGTGCACGCCTTCGACCAGGATGCGACTGGCGCGGGCCACACGGGCGGGCGCGCCGGCCACCGCGATCGACCCGGACGCCGTGCGCACCTCGGGGTCGGGCTTCGGGGCAACGGCTCGGCGCACCGGTGCCTTGTCCTTCGTGAGCCGCCGGCGGCCCTCGAGATCGATCGGGCCGCCGAGGATGCCCTTGCCGTAGAACGGTTGGTCGTCGTTGTCGTCCCGTGCCATCGGCTCTCGACCCTAGCCAGCCAACCGCCCGATCAGCCGCCGACGAGGGTGCGGATCTTCTCCGGGGTGGCGACGCCGTCGTACTCGAGCGTCCCGTCCTGCAGGCCGATGCAGCGGGTGGCCACCGACGTGAGGTCGAGCTGGTGGGTCGACACCACCACTGCGGCACCCTGCTCGGCGATGTCGGCGAGCACCTCGACCAACGTCTCCTGACCGGGCGTGTCGAGACCGACGAACGGTTCGTCGACCAGCAGCAGGCTGAACGGGCGGATCAGACCGAGGATGACCGAGGTCTTCTGACGGAGCCCGCGGCTGAAGCGGTTGGGGAGGTCGTCGGCCCGATCGGTGAGGTTGAACATCTCGAGCAGGTCGTCGGCGTACTCCTCCCACTCCTGGGTGCCGTGCAGGCGGGCGACGTACTCGATGTGCTCGTTCACGCTGAGGTCGTCGTAGAGCACCGGCGTGTCGGGCAGGTACGACGTGGCGACGCGTGCGTCCTGCGAGCCGACCGGGTTGCCCAACACGTAGGCGTGGCCGTCGTTCGACTCGAGCAACCCGGCGCACAGACCGAGGAACGTCGACTTCCCGGCACCGTTGGGCCCGACCAGCATCACCAGTTCGCCGGGCTGCACCACGAGCTCGATCGGCGACAGCCCCATGCCGTCGCCGTAGTCCTTGGCCACGCCGGCGACGTCGAGGGCGGCGTCGGGGTTCTCCGACGGTGGCGGGGGGGCTTGGGGCATGGCGAAGGTCATGTCGGGCTCACAGGTGCTTGGGTTTGCGATAGCGCAGCCACAGGAAGGCGGCGATGAGTGCGAAGAGGACGTAGGTGGTGAGGTTCTGCACGTCGCCCACCGGCACGGCGTCGGCGTCGGACCCCGCCGCCAGCAACGGGAGCACGCCGACGACGACCAGCGCAGGCGGCAGCACGAGGCGGCCCATCAGGACGAATCCCATCATGTCCGGACCGAGGCCGGCCATCTGGGCCACGTCGGGCGCGCCCTGCGAGCTGCCGATCGCGGCGGCCAGCGCCGCCGCGCCGACGGCCGGCACCAGCATCACCGGGGTCAGGCGCAGCACGACCTCGGGGGGAACCAGGGCGAGGCTGGTGGCGGCCCCGACGAGGTAGACGGCCAGCATGGCGAGGAACGCCGCAGGCACGTGTTGCAGGAGCAAGCGGCCCGGTTCCATGGGGAAGCTCTCCCAGCGGGTGGGATGGTCGACCTCTTGCGCGATCGGCTCGGCGGCATCGAAGGCGGCGACGTAGAGGGCGAGCCCGACCACGACGATCATCGGGGTCACCCCCCGCCAGGTGGCACCCGCCGCCAGACCGGCCACCACACCGAGCAGCGCCATGCGGGCCAGGCGCACGGCGGGGAAACGCAGGTAGCTCTGCCAGTCGCGTCGCCACACGGGAGGCAGCCGGCCACCGCGTTTGGTCTTGATCCACGGTCGCCGGCGAGGACGTTCCTGGGAGAGCTGTCGGCGCAGCAGCACCACCGTGCGGACGTCTTGCAGGGTGACCGCGAATCGCAGCTGCGACACCAACCCGGCGCGGCGCCGGGCGGCCTCGATCGACAGACCGCCCACCATGGTGAGCCCGATGACCGGGACGAGAAGCGCGACGAGCACGCCGACGATGGCGACCGGGTCGACCTCGAGCGGCCAGAAGGCGAAGCGGGCCAGCAGGGTGAGCGGCGAGGTGATGGTGCCGGCCAACAGGTCGACGGCCGACCACGCCAACACCACCGCGGCGATCACGTTGGCCCAGAGCCAGCCGACCTGTCGGCCCGACAGCACCATCGCCACGCCCGCCGCCATCACGGCGACCAAGGCGAACGCGACGGCTCCGACCGCAACCGACGCGGCCACCGCGACCGGCAGTCGCCGAGCGGCCAACTCTCCGACCAGCGCACCGACGACCGCGCCGGCGAAGGCGAGGAACCGCAGCTGCTTGACTGCGGGGCTGCGCAGGGTGACGGACCGGGGGACGGGTGCACCGAGCTCGTACATCACGACCGGTCCCTCGAGCACGAGCGGACCGCCGCGCCCGCCGGATCGACAGCCGATCGCCACTGCCACGGCGAACACCAAGCCGAGGATGGGCACGGCGTCGTTCATGAAGGTCAGCGCGTCGGTGGTGTCGAGCCGGTCGTCGGGCAGTCGACCGGCCGCGAACAGGACGAAGATGGCGCCGCCGAGGGCCGCGATGTAGACGCGGTAGAGAGCGTCGATCCAGTGGACGTCGGCCAGACGGTTGTGTCGCCTGGTTCGCCGCAGCTGCCGAAGGGCAGCGGCGGGACTCTCGACGTCGGTCACGGCCGGCCAATCTACCTAGCCTGGGCTGGTGATCCTCATCGACGCCGAGCGGGTGGCGGCCTCCCGTCCGGGCAAGCCGCTGTTCGCCGATCTGTCGTTCACCGTGTCGAGCGGGCGAGCGGTGGGGGGTGGTGGGCTTGAACGGCTGTGGGAAGTCGACCCTGCTGCGCATCCTCGGGGGTGCGGCGGAGCCGGAGGAGGGCGTGCTCCGACGCGGGCGCGGCGTGCGGGTGGCGATGCTCGACCAGAACCCGACCCTTCCGGCCGGCCGGGTGGTCGACGCGGTCGTGCCCTCGGCGGCCGAGGCCTGGGAGGCCGAGGCGGTGCTCGACAAGGTGGGCATGGGGGCCCTGGTCGACGCCGACACCGCGACGCTGTCGGGCGGTCAGGCCAAGCGGGTGGCGCTGGCCCGCACCCTCGTGGTCGAGAGCGATCTGCTCATCCTCGACGAGCCCACGAACCACCTCGACATCGATGCCATCGCCTGGCTCGAGGACCGACTGGCCGCGTATCGAGGCGGTCTGGTCATGGTCACCCACGACCGCCATCTTCTCGATCGGGTGTGCACCCGCGTGCTCGAGCTCGACCGCGGACGCGGCTACGTGCACGACGGTGGCTACGACGCCTATCTCGCCGGGCGGGCCGAACGCGAAGAACGGGCCGCCGTCGCCGAGTCGACCCGCCGCAACCTGGCTCGCAAGGAGCTGGCCTGGCTGCGCCGAGGCGCACCGGCGCGCACGAGCAAGCCAAAGGCTCGCATCGAGCAGGCCACCCGACTCGTCGAAGGTCGACCCGAAGACGCGGCTCGCGAGGGCTCGCTGCCTCTGCACTTCGGCACCCCCCGCCTCGGCGACAAGGTCGTCGAGCTGCACGACCTCACCTTCGCCCATCCCGGCCACCAGCCGTTGTTCGAGGGCCTCGAGCTGCTTGCTCGACAACCGCGAGCGCCTCGGCATCGTGGGCGCCAACGGCACCGGGAAGTCGACCCTGCTCGATGTCATCGCCGGCCGTCGCGCGCCCACGCGAGGCACCGTCGACATCGGTCCGACCGTGCGCCTCGGCTACTACGACCAGGTGGGTGTCACCCTCGACCTCACCCAGCGGGTGCGCGATGCGGTCGCCGGCCCCGCCCGCACTCCCGACTGGACCGACGCGGCCCTGCTCGACGCGTTCTGGTTCGGCGACGATGCGCAGTGGGCGCCGATCGGGCTGCTCTCGGGCGGTGAGCGTCGTCGCCTCCAGTTGCTCCTGGTGCTGGCGGCCAAGCCGAACGTGCTGCTGCTCGACGAGCCCACCAACGACCTCGACCTCGACACCCTGCGACTGCTCGAGGACTTCCTCGACGAGTGGCCCGGCGCGTTGGTCGTCGTCAGCCACGACCGGGCGTTCCTCGAGCGCACCGTGGCCGACGTCATCGTGCTCGACGGACACGGTGCCGCCGGCCGTCGCCCCGGCGGTTACGCCGCATGGGAGGCCGAGCGCCACCTACGCCGGGCCCGCCGCACGTCAGGGCCGGCGTCGAGCGCCAAGCCGCAGCGAGCGTCGCGCGTCGCGAGCGCAGTCGAGCGACGGGAACCGTCGCTCGCCGAGCACGCTGCGCCACCTGATGAAGGAGGTCGACGCCGAGTTGTCTCGGCTCGCCTCGCGCCAGGCGCAGCTCGAGGAGGAGTTGAGCGAGGTGGGCACCGACCACGAGGCCCTGGCGCGGATCGGGGCCGAGCTGGCAACCGTGGGTGACGACGTGCGTGCGGCCGAGGAGCGCTGGCTCGCACTGGCGGAGGAGGCCGAGGCAGGCTGATGGCGTCGATCGAGCACACGAGGGGGACGATGGCGCCGGAAGGTGAACGACGGGTCGCGCTGGTCACGGGCGGGGGTCGAGGGATCGGCCGGGCGATCTCCTTGGCGCTGGCTGCCGACGGGGCGGACGTCGCCGTCAACTACCGATCCGATCGCGAGAGTGCCGATGACACGGTCGCGCAGATCGAGGCGCTCGGTCGCCGGGCCGTCGCCTACCCGGCGTCGGTCGACTCGCTCGACGACAACGCGGCGATGGTCGAGCAGGTGCTGGCCGACTTCGGGGGCGTCGACATCCTCGTCAACAACGCCGGCATCGCCAGCCGCGGCCACAGCGTCGTGAAGACCGATCCAGCCGAGCTCGACCGGGTGGTGCGCACCCACGCCCTCGGGCCTCACCAGCTGTGTCAGCTCGTCGTGCCCTCGATGCGCACCCGTGGTCGGGGCGACATCGTGGTCATCTCGTCGTCGGTCACGCTCAACAACCCCGCAGGCGGCGCGCCCTACAACATGGGCAAGGCCGCCCTCGAAGCCCTGGCGCTCACCCTCGCCAAAGAAGAGCTGCGCAACAACATCCGGGTCAACATCGTGGCCCCCGGGGTGGTCGACACCACCATGGGCCAGAAGCTGATGAAGGCGGTCGCCGGCGTCGACGATCTGCGCACCATCGACGCCGCCATGCCCTTCGGCCATGTGTGCACACCAGACGACGTGGCCAACGTGGTGCGTTTCCTCGTCGGGCCGTCCAACACCTACGTCACGGGTCAGAAGATCAACGTCGACGGCATGGCGGCGCTCAGCCGATAGCTGCGAGCGCTCGCGACGAAGGGCGGATGCCCGGAGGCACCCGCCCTTCACCGCACCGCCGCCCGCGAGAGCGCCGTCAGCCGACGGCCAGGTAGATCTCGACGGTCGTCACGTCGGTGTCCGACAGCCCGGCGAGGTCGACCACCTCGAGGGTGATGGTCCACACGGTCGGGTCCATCAGGCCGTCGCCGCCGGCATCACCGACGTTGGGGTCGAGGCCGAGCTGCACGACGACATCGGAGCAGTCGGTGAGAGCGACGAACCCGCCGCCGCCACCGCCACCACCCGGGAGGGACGAGCCGGTGCACAGCACCAGCTCGGTGCCGGCCTGGCTGCGGGCGGTCCACCGGAAGCGGGTGCCGGGCAGATCGCCGTAGCCCAGGTCGTAGCCCATGCCACGGAGCCGCACGTCGACCTTGCCGCCTCCGGTGCCCCGCTCGGTGCCGACGGTGGGCTCGACGATGATGGCCGACGGCACGTGCTCGCCTTCCGGCACGGGCAGCACCTCGACGACCACCTGGTCCTCGACCACGATGCCGTCGTCGTCGGCGACGAACCGCACCGCCAGGTCACCGGCGGTCACGTCGACGTCGGGCACCGCAGCGACATGACCGGTGCCCTCGAACACCAGCGCCCCGCCGACCACCTTGCGCACCTCCCATCGCACCGACTCGTCGGGCAGCGGGCCGTAGTGGTCGAGATCCTGGGTGAAGCCGACCAGCTGGAGGCTCTGGCCCTCGTAGAGCGAGTCGCCGTCGGTCGGCGTCACGATGTCGACCGTGGGCGGCGTGTTGCCGACCTCGATGGTCACCTGATCCATCGCCGCCTGGCCGAGGGTGTCGGCCACGAGCGCGCTGATCACGTGGGTGCCGGGCGACAGCGGCGCGACGGTGAGGTCGCCGTCGAGCCCGGTGGTGCCGAGGTCGCCGTCGATGTTGCTGGTCCACACCACGGGCAGGGGCCCACCGGCGAAGCTGGTCGCAGTGGCCCGCAGGTCGAACCAGTGATCGAGGGCGTAGAACTCGCCGTCGCCGGGTGCGTCGATGCTGACGGTCGGCTTGGCCGGGCTCACCCCGAGCACGGCCTCCACGGCGGCGAGCGCGTTCACCCGTCGTTGCCAATCGGTGGCGATGAGGTGATCGAAGTGCACGCCGCCGCGATGAGCGGTGTCGGCGAGCACCTCGCGGATCTCGCCGTGGGAGAGCCCGGGGTCGGCCGCCTTCAGCAGGGCGGCGATGCCGGCCACGAACGGGCTCGAGAAGCTGGTGCCACACGACGTCTTGGTCTCCGTCTCGTAGAACGGATCACCGGCGTCGTTCATCACCCGCATGCAGTAGGGCGCCCACAGCTCGACCGAGCCCGTGCCCGGACGGCCACCGAAGTTCGACCCGTCGGCCTTCCAGGTGGACGAGGTCTTGGTGCCGCCCACGCAGATGACGTGCTTGCTCTCGCACGGCACCACGAGGAGCGTCTCGTAGCAGTGCTTGCCGATGCACGCCCGGCTGTCGACGTCGATGCCGTCGTTGCCGGCCGCGGCGAACAACGTGGCGCCGCCCTTGCGCACGTCGTCGTAGTTGCGGTTGTAGGTGTCCTCGGCGATGCCGCGGAACGCGGTGACACCGGTGCCGAAGCTCATGTTGACGATGTCGGGCTTCTCCTCGCCGGCGACCTCGCGCACCTTCTTGAGTCGGGTGTACGAGTCGGTGTCCGCGACCAGGGCGACCAGCTCGGCCACCGGGCCGGCGGGCCCGGCCGTGCCGTACTCGTTGTCGAGCTTGCCCATGGCCGCGAGGGTCACGTCCGACCCGTGCCACGGGCAGAGGCTGCCACCGGTGCAGTTCATGGCGTTCTTCTTGCGCCATTCACCCTTGCGGATCTTCTGCTCGTCGGGGAAGTCGTGGTTCGGGTAGAAGCCGCCGTCGACGATCATGATGCGGACGCGCTCGTCGAGCCGTCCCTGGCTCTCGAGGAGCTGCCAGGCGGGAGCCACGCCGATGTCGAGCACGCCGCCGGCCTTCATGTACGACCAGTTGAAGGCGTTGCGGTCGCCCGCGTCGTAGGCCTCGGTGGTCGTGCCATCCGCGATCGAGTCGGGCTCCTCGAGCCAGTTGGGCATGATCGCCAGGCCGTGCTCGTCCGCGTCGACCGCCGCCAGAGCCACCAGCCGCAACGCGGCGTCGTCACCGAAGCGCATCTGGCCGGGCTGGTGAGGCTCGAGGGCGAGCAGGGCGTCAGGGCCCCCGCTCGGATCGAAGCTCCGCGGGTCGAGGCGCACGAGGTAGTCGACGACACCGCCATCGGTGGCGGGCATCTCGTCGACGAGCGTGGCCGACCAGCGGGCGAGGAAGGCATCGAGCGCGCCGCGGTCGGCGGTGCTGACCAGCAGCTCGTCGAGGACCAGATCGGAGGCGTGGCCGCTGCTGTCGACCAGTCGGGCGGTCGGCCGCGGGGCGTCACCCTCGTGCACGCCGGCGACGTCGGCGACCGCGGGCACCAGGCTCGGGTCGACCGTGAACGACAGCTGGCCCTCGACCTCGGCTGGGTCGTAGGGCTCGGTGGTGTCAGGCTCCGGAGCGACGACCGGGCCGGCCTGGGAGCCCGGGCTGGGGCGCAGGATGAGGATCGCCGTGGCCACGAGGGCCACGGCCAGGACGGCGGCGACGGCCCGGGAGGCCCGGCGACGGGTCGGGGACGGGGACGAAGGGATGGCTGCGCTGGTGAGCTCCATGGTGGGCCTCCGAGGTGGGAGTGGGCGGTGGTGGGTCACGGAAGCCCTGACCGCCGAAGGCAACCGCGCTTACGCGCCCGGCGGGGACGGGCGCGTCGGGGGTACTGCGCGCCCGGCGGGGACGGGCGCGTCGGGGGTACTCCGCGCCCGGCGGGGACGGGCGCGTCGGCGGGACTGCGCGCTCGTCGGCGGTACTGCGGACAGGGCCGGTACGCTGAACGGCGATGCCTGTCGACACTGATTTCGTGCTCACCGTCACCGAAGAGGCCCTGGCCAAGATCCTCGAGATCCGCGAGGGCGAAGACGATCCGGCCACGCTCGGCCTGCGGGTCGAAGTGGTCGGCCAGCAGGGTCCCGAATATGCCTACGACCTGGGCTTCGAGGCCGTCGATGCGGCCGCCGAGGGCGACCACGTCTCGCAGCAGGGCGAGCTCACCGTCGTCATCCCCGAGAACAGCGTCGACCAGCTGCGAGGGGCCACCCTCGACCTGCCCCGCAACGAGGGTCAGGGCGGGCTGGTCATCCGCAACCCCAACCGGCCCAACCCGCTGCTCGGCGCGAACATCGAGCTCACGGGCGACATCGCCGAGAAGGTGCAGCAGCTGCTCGCCGAGTCGATCAACCCGTCGCTCGCCTCACACGGCGGCTTCGCGGCGCTGGTCGGCGTCGAGGACACCAAGGTGTTCCTCAGCATGGGTGGTGGCTGCCAGGGCTGCGCGCTCAGTGCGGCCACGTTGCGCGAAGGCATCCAGGTGGCCATCAAGGAAGCGATCCCCGAGGTCACCGAGATCATCGATGTCACCGACCACGACGCCGGCGAGAACCCCTTCTACTGATCAGCGGCGATGAGGCTGCGGGCGGCGGCGGCCACGCCTGCGCCGTCGAGACCGAGCTGCGACAAGATGGCATCGGGCTCGCCGTGAGCCAGATAGGCGGCGGGCACGCCGAGCACGCGCACGCGCGGTGCCGGCCCGCCCATCGTGAGCTCGGCGAGCGCGTCGCTCACGGCTGATCCGACCCCGCCATCGCGCAGACCGTCTTCGACGGTGACCACGTAGCGGTGCCGGGCGGCGTCGGCCAGCATCGCCGGGTCGAGTGGCTTGACGACACGTGCATCCCACACCGACACCGACACGCCGTCGGCCGCCAGCAGGTCGGCGGCCTCTTCGGCGGCGTCGATCATCTTGCCCACCGAGATGATGCACAGCTCGTCGCCCGCGCGCAGCAGGCGCCCCGTGAGGCCGTGCCCGACCTCGTCGGGTGAGTTCACCTGTCGGGGCTTGGTGCGCGCCCAACGGATGGCCACCGGGCCGGTGGTGATCTCGAGGGCGTCGTGCAGCATCACCTGCACCTCCTGATAGGACGACGGCGCCAGCACCGTCATCCCGGGCACCTTGGTGAGCAGCACCATGTCGAGCAGACCGTGGTGGCTGGGCCCGTCGGGGCCGGTGACGCCCGCCCGGTCGATGCAGAACACCACCGGCTGACGGTGCAGCCCCACATCGAGGTTCACCTGGTCGAACGCCCGGGTGAGGAACGTCGAGTAGATGGCGACGACCGGTCGCAATCCGCCCATGGCCATGCCGGCGGCCGAGGTGACCGCGTGCTGCTCGGCGATGCCGACGTCGAAGAACCGGTCGGGATAGCGATCGGCGAACGGCAGCAGACCGGTGGAGTCGGGCATGGCGGCGGTGATGGCCACCAGCTCGGGACGCTCCTCGGCTTCCTTCAACGAGCGCGTCGGTGAACGCCGCCGTGTAGCTGCCTGGCTTGGCGGCGGGGCCCATGTCGTGGAGGCGCTTGATGTTGTCGTTCTCGGCCGGTGGGTAGCCGCGACCCTTCTGGGTGAGCACGTGGATGACCTGCGGACCGCCGATCTCGGCTGCATTGCGCAAGGCCTCCTCGAGCCTCGGGATGTCGTGTCCGTCGAACGGCCCGGCGTAGCGCACGCCCAGCGCCTCGAAGAACTCGGGCGGCTCCCACATCTCGCGCACGGCCGCCTTGGTGGCGTCGAGCGCCCGCTCGAGGCGGTCGCCGACGAGGGGCATCTCGCCGATCATGCGCTCGAGGCGCGCCTGGCGGCGCATGTAGGTGGGGTTGTTGCGGATCTTGACCAGGCTCTCGCCGAGGCGGGAGATGGTGGGTGCGTAGGAGCGACCGTTGTCGTTGAGGATGATGATGCAGTCGCGCCCGGAGTGCCCGAGGTTGTTGAGTCCCTCGAAGGCCATGCCGCCGGTCATCGACCCGTCGCCGATCACCGCGATCACCCGCCGGTGATCGCCGAGCTCTGATTGCTCCGCCGTGGCCAGTCCATACGCGTAGCTCAGGATGGTCGAGGCGTGGCTGTTCTCGATCCAGTCGTGCTCCGACTCGGCCCGGCACGGATAGCCCGACAGACCGTCGGCCTGGCGCAGGGTGGCGAAGTCGTCGCGCCGCCCGGTGACGATCTTGTGCACGTAGGCCTGGTGGCCGGTGTCCCACAGGATGATGTCGCGCGGTGAGTCGAACACCCGGTGCAGCGCGAGCGTGAGCTCGACAACCCCGAGGTTGGAGCCGAGGTGGCCGCTCACCCTGGTGGCCGACTCGACCACCAGCTCGCGGATCTCGGCGGCGAGAACCTCGAGCTGGCCCTCGTCGAGCGTCCGGAGGTCGGCCGGGCCGTTGATGGTCTCGATGATCATGCGTGCGGGGGCAGATGCGGCATCGGGGTCACGGTACCCCTCTCGCGTCTCGTCCGACCACGCACGCGGGCCGATCAGGGCGCGGGCCGATCAGGGCGCGGGCCGATCAGGGCGTCAGGCGACGGCCTCGTTCGTGCGGGCCCCCACGGCGAACGCCGGCGCTCCCAGCAGGCTGACGCCCAGATTGAGCAGGTAGAGCAGCAACCCCAACGCCACGGCCTGCTCGGGAGGGACGCCGAGCGGGGTGAGGAAGATGACGAAGGCACCCTCGCGGACGCCGAGGCCCGAGATGCCGATCGGGAGCACCTGGGCGATGAGCACCGCCGGGAAGAACGCCAGCAGGGGGGTGAGGCCCATGTCGGTGAGCCCCACCGCCTCGGCCGCCATCAGCGCCGCCAGGCAGAGCACGAACTGGTAGAGCAGCCCCACGGCGATCACGCTGAACGCGGCCGCAGGATGGCGGCGCAGGTGGGAGACGCCGATGTGGACGGCACCCACGAAGCGCATCCAGCCTTCGCGATGGCGAAAGCGGCCGCCGAGGTTGGGGTGATCAGCCGCCACCAGCACCACGATCAACGCCACCAAGGTGCCGACCGCGATCAGCACGGCGAGCGTGGTGGCTCGGCCGAGCTCGCGCAGCCCGGGGTTGATGGCCAATCCGAACAGGGTGATGAGGGGCAGCACCAGCCAGCCTGTGAGGCGCTCGAGCACGACCGAGGCGAAGGTGTCGGGCGGATCGCCGTTGGACTTCGACAGCCGGCTGACGCGCAGCACGTCGCCGCCGATCGTGGTGGGCAGCACGTTCGACACGAACTGCCCGGCGAAGTAGAGCGACACCAGCTGGCGAAGGCCGGCCCGCAGGCCGAGCGCGTGCAGCACCTGTTGCCAACGCAGCGCCGACAGCACGATGCCGAGCAGGGTGAGCAGAGCAGCACCGGCCAGCCAGGCCCACGTCGACGAGTCCCAGGTGGGGATGAGGCCGTCCCACTCGAAGTCGGGGATGCGGGTGAACAGCACCCAGAGCATGCCCAGGCTGACGACGATGCGTAGGGGAAGCACCCAACGACGCCGGCGGCGTGCCGGACGGACGGCAGGTTCTGCTCCCTCGGCGCGTTCGACCAGCTCGTCGACAGTCGAATCGGCGAGCTCGAGCAGCTCGCGTCTCGGCTCGTGCGCCGGATCCGGCCCGGCGTGGGCGTCCCCATCGGCCACCATGCGAGTGTACGGCCACGGGGGTGGGATCGCCCGCGCCCTCCCGGCGCCACCCGACCCCGCCGGGCCTCGGCCCGTCGCTACGCTGGCGACGTGCATCGTTCCCGGGCCGCGGGCCTCCGTCCCCTGGCGCTCGTGGGCCCGGTGCTCGTCGTGGCGACGCTGCTCGCGGCCGCCTGCACGAAGACCGACGAGACCGACGTCGAGACGTCCCGCACCACTGTGTCGTTCGATGCTGAAGCCGGCCAGGTGGTGCCTGCGGCCACGCTGGTCGACGCCGGCGCCACCACCTGTGCCGACGTGGCCACGGGCAGGGTCACGAGTGAGCTGGTGCTCGACGGACCCGGGGCCGGGGGCGGTGGCACGCTCACCGCAGACGGGACGTTCGACACCACCAACGGGCGATCGGCGTTCACCGTCGATGTCGGCGGCTTCGTCGAGCAGTTGACCCCCGACCTGGCCGAGAGCGAGCTCGGCTCGCGATTCGCGAACGCCTTGGGCGGCACCATCGAGATCGTCGGTGACGGCACCACGATCTATGTCGACGCCGAGTTCCTGCGCACGTTGTTCGGTGCCGACGGGCAATGGGTCCGCTTCGATGCCGACTCGGGTTACCAAGGGCTCGGCGAGTGGCTGCCCTACCAGTCGCGCGATGCCTGTGACATGACCGCGGTGCTCGACCGGGTCGGCAACGACGTCGTCGAGCTGGGCCGGGAAGACATCGACGGCGCGGCGACGACGCACTATCGAACCACGGTCGATCAAGCCTCGGCCGTCGAGGCGCTCGAGCTGCCGCTCTCGCCGGGGGTGAGCGATGCCGTTCCCGAGCTGGCAGTGGTCGACACGTGGATCGACGACGATGGCATCGTGCGGCGCATCGACATCCAGCAGAGCGGGGCCGAGCCCGGAGCAGCGGTCGCCCTCAGCTTCGCGTTGAGCGAGATCAACGAGCCCGTCTCGATCGACCTGCCGCCGGCCGACCAGGTCGGCGAGCTGTCCCCAGACGCCGGGCTCTTCGGGTTGGGAGGAAGCTGATGACGGTCGTGTCGGGTCACGGCGGAGAGCTGGCGCTCACCGCACTGAGGTCGTTCGGCGTGAACGAGCTGTTCACGCTCTCGGGAGGTCACATCTTCCCGTTCTACGACGCCGCGGTGAAACAGGACGTGCGCATCGTCGACGTGCGCCACGAGAGCACGGCCACGTTCGCGGCCGAAGGCATGGCCAAGCTCACCCGCCGACCCGGCGTCGCCGTGCTCACCGCCGGCCCCGGTGTCACCAACGGCATCAGCGCGGTCACGAGCGCGTGGTTCAACGGGTCACCGCTCATCGTGCTCGGCGGGCGGGCACCCCAGGCCCGTTGGGGCGCAGGTTCGCTGCAGGAGTTCGACCACGTGCCGGTGCTCGAGCCCATCACCAAGCTCGCCGGCACGGTCACCGCGCTCGAAGAGGTGGGGGTCGACGTCATGGCCGCGGCGGCAGCAGCCACCTCGCCTCACCGTGGGCCGGTCTTCCTCGACTTCCCGCTCGACGTCGTGTTCGCCACCGGTGAGGGCCGTGTGCCCGACCGGTCCGGAACGTGGAACTTCGATCCCGACCCCGACGACATCGCTCGCGCCGCCGAGCTGCTGGCCCAGTCGTCTCGGCCCGCGCTCATCGTGGGCACCGACCTCTACTGGTCGGGCGGCTGGGACGCGCTGCGCGAGGTGGTCGAGTCGTTCCGGGTGCCGACCTTCGTCAACGGCCTCGGCCGCGGCTGCTTGGCCGCCGACCACGAGCTGGCCTTCAGTCGCACCCGCGGACTGCTGAAGACCGATGCCGACCTGGTGGTGGTGATCGGTACGCCCCTCGACTTCCGCATCTCGTTCGGCAGCTTCGGCGACGCCAAGGTCGTGCACATAGTCGACCATCCCGACCAGCGCGCTGCACACGTCGCCCCGGCGGTGTCGCCCGCCGGTGACATCGACACCATCCTCGAAGGGATGGCCGCGTGGCAGGGCGATCGCCACGATCACGAGCCGTGGATCGAACGGCTGCGCGACGAGGAGGACGCGGCCAAGCAGGCCGACCACCCCTTTCTGACTGCCGACTCCACTCCCATCAAGCCCACCCGCATCTACGGCGAGCTGCGCAAGGCACTCGATCGCGACGCGGTGGTCATCTGCGACGGCGGCGACTTCGTGTCGTATGCCGGCAAGTACATCGACTCCTACGAACCAGGGTGCTGGCTCGACCCCGGTCCCTACGGCTGTCTCGGCACCGGCATGGGCTACGCCATGGCCGCCCGCATCGCCCATCCTGATCGTCAGGTCGTCCTGCTGCTCGGCGACGGTGCCGCCGGCTTTTCCCTCATGGACATCGACACGCTCGTCCGCCATCGCCTGCCGGTCGCCATCGTCATGGGCAACAACGGCATCTGGGGGCTCGAGAAGCACCCGATGCAGATGCTCTACGGCTACGACGTGGCGGCCGATCTCCAACCGGGGTGTCGCTACGACGAGGTCGTGCGCGCTCTCGGCGGTGCCGGCGAGTTGGTCACCGACCCGGGCGACATCGGCGACGCGCTCAAGCGGGCCTTTGCCGCCGACGGGCCCTACCTCGTCAACGTCCTCACCGACCCCGCCGACATGTACCCCCGTTCGTCCAACTTGGCATGAGCCGACTCCGCCGCCATTCTCGTGGCGAACCGACACACCTCGGTGATCCAGAGGGACTCCCGGAGACGTAGGTGAGACGCATCGGCGGAGGCGTGCGGGCCAGGATGGCGGTGGTGACAGCCGTGGTCGTGGTCGCGGGCGTCGTCGGCCCCGTCATCCCCGGCGCGGAGGCTGTGCTGGTGCAGGCACCAGTGCGCGACCTCGGGCGGATCCAGCAGTCGAACACGCAGTTGCCACCACTACACCGCGACGCCGGCATGAACACGCGACTGTCCGACGGGCGCACGCTCTGGTTGTTCGGCGACACCTTGAACGGTCCGGGTCGGGTCAAGTCGAGCAGCGCCGCGATCGGCAACCGCGGCTCGACGACGGTCGACGATCTGGTCGGCACCGACGGCCAGTCGGTCGAGGTGGTGCCCTACACGCCGGCCGAGCTGGCTTTCAACGCCAATCCGGTCAACGTCGCCGTCGGTCGGCGTCTCGCGTTGTGGCCAGCCGGTGTCGCCACGACCGACGGCACGAACCTCCTCGTGTTCTACGGACAGGTCACCGTGCACAACGACTGGGCGCAATGGGTGGCCGGCCCGACGGGCGTCGGCACGGTGGCCTACGAGCCCGGCGGTGAGCTGGTCGTGACCCGCACGGAGGACGAGTTGTTCACTGCGGCCGAGGGATTTCGCGGGGGCTTCTTCGCCGCGCCCGACGGCTTCGTCTACGGCTATGACTGCTCGATGTACGTCGGGTGCAAGGTCGCTCGCGTGGTGCCGGCGGAGGCGGCCGATCGGGCGGCATGGACGTTCTGGGACGGTGTCGGTTGGGTCAGCGACATCGGTGCCGCCGTGCCCATGTCGATGCCCGATCCCGAAGCCCAGATCAGCGGTCTCATCGGCCGTTATCCCAACTCGGGAAACGCCAGCATCGGTTATGCGCCGACGCTCGGGGTCTATGTCATGAGCTACGTCGGCTGGCCTGGGTTGGGAGATCTGGCGTCGGTACGGACCGCGCCGAACCCGTGGGGCCCGTGGACACCACCCGCGCAGCACCGACTGCCGGGCTGTGATGCCTTCGACTGCTACTGGGCCATCTTCCACGAGGGCTTCTCGACGTCGTCGCGCATCGGGCTGTCGTACTTCCGGCCTGCTGAGCCCAACCCTGTTGGGCTCAGCGGCGCGGTGCGAGTCCTTCAGCTCTCACCGAGCCGCGCCTACGTGAACCCGATCGGCAACCTCGACTCGGCGGTTGCCGTCGGTCCGGACGGGGCGCGCCTGCAGGGGTGGGCACTCGACCCGGACACGACCGGTCCGATCGACCTGCACGTCTACGTCGACGGCAAGTGGGGCGGCGCCTACAGCGCGGCCGTGTCTCGCCCCGACGTCGGAGCGGTGTTCGCCGGCTACGGCCCGAATCATGGGTTCGACATCAACCTCGGCGGGCTCAGCGCTGGGAACCGGCAGGTCTGCGTCTACGGCATCGATGTCGACCCCGGCGAGAACGCCCTCGTGGGTTGTCGGTCGGTGCTCGTGCGATCGGGGAGCCCGATCGGCAACGTCGACTCGGTATCACAGCTGGGCCCGCGCGGGCGCGGGTGCAGGGGTGGGCGCTCGACCCCGACACCATCGCCGCGACCGAACTGCACGTGTACGTCGACGGCCGTTGGGGCGGCGCCTTCACCGCCCCCGATCAACGGCCGGACATAGCGCTTGCCTATCCGGGCTACGGCGCCGGTCATGGTTTCGACCTCGAGCTCGGGGGAATGGCGCCGGGCACGAGGCAGATCTGCGTCTACGGCATCAACACCGGCGCGGGTTCGAACAGCCTCATCGCCTGCCGGTCGGTGTTGATTCGCTCCGGCAGCCCGTTCGGCAACATCGACTCACACGGCGCTGTCTCGCCGACGACCGCCCGGGTGAACGGGTGGGCCATCGACCCCGACACGGCGGGCCCGATCGAGCTCCACGCCTATGTCGACGGCCGTTGGGGCGGGGCGTTCACCGCGGTGACCTCGCGCCCGGACGTGGGTGTTGCCTACCCGGGGTACGGCAACGATCACGGGTTCTCCATCGACGTTCCCGGTCTGGTGAAGGGGGCGAACCGGTTGTGCGTCTACGGCATCAACCAAGGGCCGGGCGCGAACAGCCTGATCGGTTGCGTCACCGAGTATCGGTGACGAGTGGGCGTGCTCAGCCCTTGACCTTCTCGAGGAATCGCTCGAGGTCGACGACCACCCTGGTCACCCGACCGACGGCAACCAGGCCGCGCTCGTCGTTGACCGACACGGTGAACACGATGCGTCGCCCGTTGACCTTCTCGACCGTGGCCACCGCCACGACCTTGTGCCCCACCGCGGTGGGCGCGAGGTGATCGAGCTGCACCTGCATGCCGACCGAGGTCTCTTTGGCCCGAGCTTGCCGACGAGTGCCTTGACCGCGGCTTCTTCGCACAAGCCGACCACTCGAGGGGTGGCCAGCACGGCGACATCACCGGAGCGGATCGCCACCGCGGTGTCGGCGTCGGCTACTTCGAGTTCGACCTCTGCACACAGGCCGGGTTGCACGGGCACCGGGGTACCATAAGCCCCCTTCTGCCCCGCCAGCCAACCCGTCGGAGGCCGCCCCCGTGATCGACGAATCCGTAGTCAGCAAGGTGCTCGGCACTGCGCTGCGAACAGGTGGAGACTTCGCCGAGGTCTTCGCCGAGGACAAGCGATCGTCATCGGCCGTGCTCGACGACGGCAAGGTCGAAGAGCTCACGTCGGGGCGCGACCGAGGTGCGGGCATCCGGGTCGTGGTGGGCGACACCACCGGGTTCGCCCACACCGCCGATCTGTCCGAGGCCGGCCTCACCGCGGCGGCCGAGGCCGCCGCTGCAGCCGCCCGCACGGGTGGCGGCGGCGTGCGCACGGTTGCGCTCCAGCGCCAGGACACCACCCCTGCCTACGCCATCGAGACCTATCCCGAAGACGTGCCCAAGGCGTCGAAGGTCGAGCTGCTCAACCGGGCCGACGAGGTCGCCCGGGCCCAGGGCTCGGCCATCACGCAGGTGTCGGCCAGCTACGGCGACAGCCGGCGACGCATCCTTGTCGCCAACAGCGACGGCCTGCTCGCCGGCGACGACGTGGTGCGCACCCTGTTCGCGGTGTCGTGTGTGGCCACGGGCGACACCGGCATGCAGACCGGACGCGAGAGCATCGGCCACACCGTCGGATGGGAGCTGTTCGATCTCTACGACGTCGAGGAGCTGGCCCGCATCGCAGCCGGCCGCGCCCTCACCAAGCTCAACGCCCGGCCCGCCCCCAGCGGCCAGATGCCGGTGGTCATCGGCTCGGGTGGGGGTGGCGTGCTCTTCCACGAGGCGTGCGGCCACGGCCTCGAGGCCGATCTGGTCGGCAAGGGCGCGTCGGTGTTCCGTGGTCGGGTCGGCCAGCAGGTGGCCGCCAAGGGCGTCACCATCGTCGACGACGGCACCATGGCCAAGGAGTGGGGCAACTACACCATCGACGACGAAGGCCACGTCGCCCAGCGCAACGTGCTCATCGAGGACGGCGTGCTCACCGACTACATGTGGGACCTCTTGCGGTCACGCAAGGAAGGTCGCGCCAGCTCGGGCAACGGCCGGCGTCAGAGCTACCAGCACCTGCCGATGGTGCGCATGACCAACACCTACCTGCTCGCCGGCGACGACAAGCCTGACGACATCGTCGCCTCCACCGACCACGGCGTGTTCGTGAAACACCTCGGTGGCGGCCAGGTCAACACCGCCACCGGCGACTTCGTCTTCGGCATGACCGAGGCCTATCTCATCGAGAACGGCG
This sequence comes from uncultured Iamiaceae bacterium, assembly GCA_963706425.1. Lineage (GTDB taxonomy): Bacteria > Actinomycetota > Acidimicrobiia > Acidimicrobiales > Acidimicrobilacustridaceae > CAVPMN01. Next base: position 968,470 of record CAVPMN010000001.1, on the reverse strand, counting down.
AGATCACCGACCCGATCCGTGAGGGCAACCTCATCGGCAACGGGCCCGAGGTGCTCACCCGCATCGACGCGCTGGGCGACGACTTCGCCATGGGCCCGCCCGGCACCTGCGGCAAGGACGGCCAGGGAGTGCCCGTGGGCGACGGCGTGCCGACGCTGCGGGTCACCTCGCTCACCGTCGGCGGCACCGCCGCGTGAGGTCGCGCCGGACACTCGTGGGAGGCGCCATGAGCGCTGCTGTTCCGATCGACCTGCTCGAGCTGGGCGACCGGGTGGTCGCCATGGCGAAGCCAGGCGAGCAGATCGAGGCGGTGGTGGTGCGCGGCCTCGACACCGAGATCCGCGTCTACGAAGGAGCCATCGAGTCGCTGTCGTCCGCCCAGTCCGAGGGCCTCGGCATCCGGGTCATCACCGAGGGTCGTCAGGGCTTCGCCTACGCCGGCACGCTCGACGCCGAGGTGCTGGCCGAGACGCTCGCCGACGCACGCGACAACGCCGGGTTCGGCACGTTCGACGAGTTCAACGGTCTGGCCGAGCCCGACGGGGTGGCCGTCGCCGAGCTCGACCTGTGGTCCGACGAGCTGGCCTCGTTCCCCACCGATCGCAAGGTGGCCCTCGCCCTCGAGCTCGAGAAGGCCGTGCGGGGTGCCGACGCGCGCATCGCCGGCATCGAGTCGGCCGAGTATGTCGACTCGATGAGCCAGGCCGCCATCGTGTCGACCACCGGCGTGCGCTCCACCAGCCGCGACACCGGCTGCTACCTGTCGACCTATGCCATGGCCGAGGCCGACGGCGAGGTGCAGACCGGGTTCGGGTTCTCGGTCGGACGCGATCCGGCCGAGCTCGACGTGGCCCTGGCCGCGTCCGACGCCGCCCAGCGCGCCACCCGCATGCTCGGCGCCACCAAGCCGCCGAGCGAGCGGCTCACCGTCGTGCTCGATCCGTGGGTGACCGCCCAGTTCCTCGGCATCCTCGCCTTCACGCTCAACGGCGAGGCGGTGCTCAAGGGCCGATCGCTGTTCGCCGACCGTCTCGGCGACGAGGTGGCGTCCACGCTCGTCACGCTCGTCGACGACCCCACCGACGTGCGGGCCTTCACCGCCACCGACACCGACGGCGAAGGGCTCGCCACCCGACGCAACGTGTTGATCGAAGACGGCGTGCTGCGCCAGTTCGTGCACAACGCCTACACGGCCCGTCGGGCCGGCACGGTGTCGACGGGCTCGGCCGTGCGCGGCTTCAAGAGCACGCCTGCGGTCGGATGCATGGCCACGTCGGTCCTGCCCGGCGCGCACACGCAGGCCGAGCTGGTGCGCATGGCCGGCGAGGGTGTGCTCGTGCAGGACGTCGCCGGGCTGCACTCGGGCGTCAACCCGGTGAGCGGCGACTTCTCCACCGGGGCCGAAGGCCTGCGCATCCGCGGCGGCGAGCTGGCCGAGCCGGTGCGCGAGTTCACCATCGCCTCCACCCTGCAGAAGATGCTGCACGACGTGGTAGCCGTGGGCAGCGACCTGCAGTGGCTGCCCATGCCGGCGGCCGGCGTCAGCCTGGTGATCAACGACGTCACCCTCAGCGGCGCCTGAGGTCGCTCGGTGACTGAGTCGGCGAGCGACCTGCCCGCCCACCCCCCAAATTGGTGCGTGAAACCACCGTATGGGGTGTTTCACGCACCAATTTCGAGCGGTGATGAGCGAGTGGGGTGGGGCGATGAGTGAGCTGCTCGACCTGGCTCGGCGGGTCGCCGACCGGGCACAGGCGGGGGAGCAGGTCGAGGCGTTCGTGGCCCGCGGGGTCACCACCTCGGTGAAGGCCTACGGCGGCGAGGTCGAGTCGCTCACCTCCGCAGAGTCGTTCGGCGTTGGCATCCGGGTGGTGGTCGACGGCCGCCAGGGTTTCGCCCACTGCGGCACCTTCGACGAAGGCGTGGTGCTCGACACGCTCGCCGACGCGCGCGACAACGCGTCGTTCGGCGAACCCGACGAGTTCTTCGGGTTGGCCACCCCCGACGGCGTGCCCGAGCCCCACCTCGACCTGTGGCGCGACGAGCTGGCCGCCTTCCCGCACCGAGCGCAAGGTCGAGCTGGCGCTCGAGCTCGAACGGGCCGTGAAGGGTCGCGACCCGAGAGTCACGGGTGTACGGGTGTCGGCCTACGGCGATTCGATGGGCGAAGCGGCCATCGCCACCAACACCGGCATCGCCTCCTACGGACGGGGCACGTCGTGCAGCATCGGCGTGTCCGCGCTGGCGGTCGACGGCGACGAGACCAAGATCGGCGGCGGCAGCGACGTCGGCCGCGATCCCTCCGAGCTCGACATCGAGGTGGCGGCAACCGACGCCGTCGACCGGGCCGTCTGCATGTTCGGCGCGGTCAAGCCCCCCTCGCAACGGCTCACGGTGGTGTTCGAGCCCCGCTTGGCCGCCACCCTCCTGGCGATCCTCGGCGGCACGCTCACCGGCGAGCGGGTGCTCAAGGGGCGTTCCCCGTTCGCCGATCGCGTCGGCGAGCAGATCGCCTCGCCGCTGGTCTCGCTGGTCGACGATCCCACCGACCCCCGCTCGTACGGCGCCGATCCGTTCGACGGCGAAGGCCTGGCCACCCGGCGCAACGCTCTCGTCGACCAAGGCGTGCTCCAGGGCTTCCTGCACAACAGCTACAGCGGACGCCGCGCCGGCCGGGCGTCGACGGGCTCGGCCGTCCGCGGCTACAGCTCCACGCCCGGGGTGGGGTGCCAGGCCCTTGCCATCGCGCCGGGTGAGGGCACCCTCGACACGTTGCGTGGCCGACGTCGAGTGCGGGCTGCTCGTGCAGTCGCTCACCGGCCTGCACTCCGGTGTCAACGCGGTGTCGGGTGACTTCTCGGTGGGCGCCGAAGGTCTGATGATCCGCGACGGGAGCGTGGCCGAGCCGGTGCGTGAGCTCACCATCGCGTCGACCTTGCAGCGGCTGCTGCTCGACATCACCGCGGTGGGCGCCGATGTCGAATGGCGACCCGGCGGCACGTGCGCCAGCACGCTGGTGATCGGCGACGTCGCCCTCAGCGGCAGCTGACCCGCCAGCGCGTCAGCCCGGGTTCACCAGCGCAGGCGTGACGACACCGTCGACCACGGCTCGGGCCACCGCAGGCGCTTCGTCTTCGGTGACGGCGACGGTGAGCGACTGCTCGCCGACGTCGACCACCACGGCGTCGCGCGCCAGCCAGCCATCGAGGTCGAGCAGGTCGACGCGGTCGCCGGGCGCGAACCCTTCGGGCGACGGGTGCATGGGCACGGCGATGGCTCGGGTGCCGGGTCGGCCGCTAGGTCCGCGACCGCCACGTCCTTCGGGCGCGAGTCGCGACTCGACGAACGCCTCGCCGGCCACGACGAGATCGGTCACGGTGCGTCCGACGGGGTCGTGGTCGACCCGATCGTCGGCGAGCAGGCCGCTCGGTAGGTCGCGCCACGTGACGTCGTCGGCGCCGACGGCATCGCCAGGCTCGAGCGCGCGGGTGGCGACGGCCACGGGCACCAGGGTGCCCAGGCCCTCCACGGTGGTCTGGGCTCGGCCCACCACGCCCATCGTGAGGGCGGCCGCGACGGCCGCCGCGAGCATCGTGAACAGCCAGTAGCGACGCGGTCGACGACCGCGCCACCGGCCGAGGGTCGAGCGGGTGCGTCCCATGATCCTCCCCTGCGCGCGCGAGATGACGAGAGGGGGAAGGAGGGAAGTGGGGCGAGCCTAGGTGCTGGCGGGGGTGGCGGTCGACGACGACGAGGACGACGAGTCGGAGCCCGACGACGACCCGGAGCTCGACGAGGATCCGGTGCCCGAGCTGGTCGAGCCGCTGTCCGAGGACGAGGTGGAGGTGGAGGTCGCCGGCTTCGAGCTCGTGTCGGGCGAGTCGGCGGTCGACGAGCGGCTCGAGCCCGACTGGCTGTCGGTCTTGTAGAAGCCGCTGCCTTTGAACGAGATGCCCACGTTGCCGAACACCTTGCGGAGGGGCCCGGTGCACGAGGGGCACTCGGTGAGCGGCTCGTCGGAGAACGCCTGGACGGTCTCGAACTCGTGGCCGCAGTCCTTGCATCGGTATTCGTAGGTCGGCATCGAACCTCCGGATTCGTGCAGTCGCGCTCGTCGCGTTAGCACTCGGCACTAGCGAGTGCCAGCATACCGGTCGATCCCACCGTGACCCACTTCGCCGGATGGTCGTACCATTGCGGCATGGCGAAGCGGACGGTCACCAAGGCGGTCATCCCGGCGGCGGGCCTGGGCACCCGTTTCCTGCCGGCCACCAAAGCCCAACCGAAGGAGATGCTGCCGGTCGTCGACAAGCCGGCGATCCAGTACGTGGTCGAAGAAGCCGTGCGCGCGGGCATCGACGACATCCTCATCATCACCGGTCGGGGCAAGCGCACCCTCGAAGATCACTTCGATCGCAACTTCGAGCTCGAGTACTACCTCGAGCAGAAGGGCAAGATCCACGACCTGGGCGAGATCCAGGCGCTGGCCGAGATGGCCGACATCCACTACGTGCGCCAAGGCGAGCCGCTCGGGCTCGGCCACGCCGTGTCGGTGGCCCGCAAGCACGTGGGTGACAACCCCTTCGTCGTGATGCTGGGCGACGACATCATGGACCGCAAGTGCACGGTGCTGTCCGACATGATCGCCACGTTCGGCGAGTACGAGCAGTCGGTGGTCGCGCTCTCGGAGTTCCCGCTCGAGGAGATCTCGTCGTACGGAGTCGTCGCCGCCGAGCAGATCACCGATCAGCTCGTGCGCATCCTCGACATCGTCGAGAAGCCACAGCCCGACGTGGCCCCGTCGAACCTCGCGGTGATGGGTCGCTACGTCTTCACGCCCGAGATCTTCGAGAAGCTCGAGCTTGTGAAGCCGGGCGTCGGAGGTGAGATCCAGCTCACCGATGCCATTGCGTTGCTCCTCGCCGACCAGGCGGTCTACGGCTACGTGTTCGGCGAAGGCCGCTACGACATCGGCAAGAAGCTCGACTACCTGCGGGCCACGGTCGAGCTGGCGATCGACCGTGAGGATCTCGGCCCCGAGTTCCGGGCCTTCCTGGTCGAGTTGGTGCAGAAGCGCGGGCTGGTCTGAGCCCGATCGCCGACACGTGGCGCTAGTCCCGCTCGACGAAGCTCGGGCGTTCGTCCTGGCGCGCTGCCAGGCCCTCCCGGCGCGATCCGTCGAGCTGGCCGACGCGCTCGGTTGCGTGCTGGCGGAGCCGGTGGTGTCGTCCGAGCTCGTGCCCCCGGCCGACAACACCGCCATGGATGGCTACGCGGTGCGCGCTGTCGATGTCGCCGAAGCCTCCGCCGACACCCCGGTGCGGCTGCAGGTGGTCGACACCCTCCTTGCCGGGCGGGCCCCCCAGATCTCGGTCGGGCCGGGTGAGGCGGTGCGCATCATGACCGGCGCGCCCATGCCCGCCGGCGCCGACGCTGTGGTGATGGTGGAACGCACCGCGGCCCACGATGACGGCACGGTCGACGCGTTGGTGGCCGTCGACGCAGGCCAGCACGTGCGTCCGGCGGGCGACGACGTGCGGCCGGGCGATGAGGTGCTGCCCGCAGGCATCGAGGTGACCCCGGCGGCGCTGGGGGTGCTGGCCATGTTGGGCGTCGACCCGGTGCGGGTGCAGCCACGTCCGGTGGTCGGTGTCCTGTCGACGGGTGACGAACTGGTGGTGGGGCCAGGGGAGCTGGCCCCTGGGCAGATCCGCGACTCGAATCGGCCGATGTTGCTGGCGTCGGTGCGGGCCAGCGGGTTCACGGCGGTCGATCTGGGCTGCATCGCCGACGACGAGGAGGCGATCACGGCCGCCATCCGGGCCGGGGTGTCGAGCTGCGATGCAGTCATCAGCAGCGGCGGGGTGAGCATGGGCGACGTCGACCTGGTGAAGGTGGTGCTCGATCGACTCGGCGACATGCGCTGGATGCAGGTGGCGATAAGGCCGGCCAAGCCGCTCGCGTTCGGCACGATCGCCCGCGCCGACGACAGCGGCCGCCTCATCCCGGTGTTCGGCCTACCCGGCAACCCGGTGTCGTCGGCGGTGTCGTTCGAGCTGTTCGCCCGACCTGCCCTGCGCAAGATGGCTGGTCACGCCGACGAGCGCCTCGGCCGCCCGGTGGTGACGGCCATCGCCGATGGTGAGCTGCACCGCCGCCCGGACGGCAAGACGCACTTCGCTCGCGTGTCGTGTCGCTACGCGGCCGACGGCCTCTATCACGTGGCCTCGGCCGGAGGACAGGGATCGCATCACCTGTCGGCGTTGGCCCACGCCGACGGGCTGGCGATCCTGCCCGACGGCGACGGTGTGGCGACGGGTGGCACTGTCGACGTGATGCTGCTCGCCGACTGACGGCCGACTCAGAGGCGCACCGCGTGGTCGACCAGCGGGAAGATGGTCGGCTCGGCAGCCATCTCGGCCATCGCTTGTGCGCGCGCCGAGTCGTCGAGTGGCTCGTATGCCTCGGCCGCGTCGAGGGCGAGGGGCAGCAGACCCAGGTCGCCTGGCGTGCAGAACGCGTGCACACCGGGGGTGCTCAACGCGAAGCGCACTCCCCGGTCGATGGCCGACTGCTCGCTGAACGGCTCGTACCACGTGCCCGCCGTCGGCCGGCGGTCGGCCCACGGCCGGCGAGCCACGGCCTTGATGGCCATCACGCCCACATCTCGGCGAGCACACTCCTCGAGCAGCGCCTCGGCGTTGCGTCGATAAGCCTCGTCGCCCCACACGCCGGGGAACACGGGGAACATCACCGTGTCGAGGTCCCAACGGCGCAGCGCTTCGAGATGGGCGACCGGCGCGCCGTGGTCGTGGCCGGTGATGCCGACGTAGCGCACGAGTCCCTCGTCGCGAGCTGCGAGGATGACCGCCGCGGCCCCGACCCGGGTGTCGAGCTCGTCGAGACCGGTCACCCCGTGCAGCTGGTAGAGGTCGAGGTGATCGGTGCCGAGCTTGGTGAGGGTGGCCTCGAGTTGGGCACGCACCCCGTCGGGTGACTTGCGCAGCGTCTTGGCGGCCACGAACAGTCGGTCGCGCACGGCTGGCACCAGCGGACCGACGACGTCTTCGGCGGCGCCGTACTGCGGCGCGATGTCGAGATGGTTGACGCCCCGATCGAGGGCCAGCTCGAAGCCGGCGGCCGCCTGCTCGGGGCTGGCGGCCCAGAAGGCGGCACCACCGAGGATGGCCACGGAGCTCTCGTGTCCGGTGCGGCCCAGCCGGCGTCGTTGCACGGTTCCCATGATGGCGCAGACGGAGACGTCCCGTAGGCTGGACCCCGATGGGGGAAGAGCTGGTCGATTCGTTCGGGCGGGTGCACCGCGACCTGCGCATCTCGGTGACCGACCGCTGCAACTTCCGCTGCACCTACTGCATGCCCGAAGAAGGCATGGACTGGCTGCCCCGTCACGACGTGCTCACCTACGAGGAGATCGAACGGGTGGCGCGGGTGCTCGTCGAGCGCTTCGGGTTCGAGAGCATCCGACTCACGGGCGGCGAGCCCACAGTGCGAGCCCGGCTGCCCGTGCTGATCGAGAAGCTGAGCGCGCTGCCGGTCGACCTGGCGCTCACCACCAACGGCGTGTCGTTGCGGCTGCTGGCCCACGACCTGGCGGCCGCCGGGCTCGATCGCATCAACATCTCGCTCGACTCGCTGCGGGCCGATCGGTTCCAGGCCATCACCCGGCGCGACGCGCTCGACTCGGTGCTCGACGGCATCGACGCGGCCATCGAGGCCGGCCTGGCCCCCATCAAGGTCAACGTGGTCGTGATGCGCGGCGTCAACGACGACGAGGTGGTCGATTTCGCAGCGTTCGGCCGGGCCAAGGGTGTCACCGTGCGGTTCATCGAGTTCATGCCGCTCGACGCGCAGGGTGAGTGGACCACCGAGCAGGTCGTCGGCCAGGCAGAGATCGTCGACCGCATCGACCGGGTGTTCCCGCTCGAGACGATCGGACGGCCAGGCTCGGCGCCGGCCGAGCGTTTCCGCTTCGCCGACGGCACCGGCGAGATCGGGATCATCCCGAGTGTCACCAACGCGTTCTGCGACACCTGTGATCGGGTGCGGCTCACCGCGGAAGGTCAGCTGCGCAACTGCCTGTTCGCGGTCGACGAGTTCGATCTGCGGGCGCTCCTGAGGAGCGGCGCCAGCGACGACGACATCGCCGACGCGGTCAAGGGTGTGGTGGCGGCCAAGTGGTCGGGTCACCGCATCAACCAGCCGGTCTTCATCCGGCCCAGTCGCAGCATGAGCCAGATCGGCGGCTGACCGTGGCGGTGCGGCGGCTCCATCACGTCAACGTGGCGGTCGACGACCTCGCCGCGGCCCAGGTGTTCTACGGCGAGCACCTCGGGCTCCCACTCGCCGATCGGCCCGACTTCGGCTTCCCCGGGCTCTGGTTCGACCTCGGTCAGGGCCAGCTCCACCTGGTCGAGCTCGAGCAGGCCGCACCCGGTGCCTTCGACCACTTCGCCCTCGAGGTCGACGACCTCGACACCACGGCGGCCCTGCTCGAGCGAGCCGGCTTCCCGGTCGACCGGGTGCCCCATCTCGCCGGCGCCGGCCATCAGGGCTTCGTGCGCGATCCGGCCGGCAACGTGGTGGAGCTGAACCAGCCCGACCGCTGACGGCGCCGGCCGCCGATCGCAGGTGACCGAGCTGGTGCCCTGGGCTGATGGTGCCTGCGGCTCCCACCGGCCTGACCGCCTAGACTCGGCGCTCATGTCCGACCAGGGGCTCACCCATCTCGATCCGTTGGGCCGTGCCCGCATGGTCGACGTGACACCGAAGGAAGCCACCCACCGCCGGGCCATCGCCCGGGGCCGGGTGCTCATGCAGCCCGAGACCGCCTCGCTGGTCGCCCGAGGGGCCATGGCCAAAGGCGACGTGCTCGCGGTGGCCCGGGTGGCGGGCATCCAGGCGGCCAAGCGCACGCCCGATCTCATCCCGCTGTGCCACCCGCTGCTCGTGGGCTCGGTGTTCATCAACTTCCGCATCGAGGACAGCCACATCGAGGTCGAGGCCCAGGTCGAGACGGTCGACCGCACCGGCGTCGAGATGGAGGCCCTCACGGCCTGCTCGGTCGCCCTGCTCACGATCTACGACATGTGCAAGTCGGCCGACCGCTCGATGGTGATCGGCGACCTCACCCTGTGGGAGAAGACGGGTGGCCGTTCCGGCTCCTACCGTCGCGATCCCACCGATGGCCTCGATCTCTGATTGAGGGACCTGGGCAGGTAGCGATCGTCGCCTGTTCGTAGTAGAAACGTAATAATTCGTCCACGACGTAGCGGCGCGGCCCCATCCACCACCTGGAACTGGGCCGTGACTACGGTCACGAGCAGTAAAGGTAGGCCTGGAGCGTGACATTCGTGGTTCTGTTCCTGCTGGCGGTGGTGTGGGCGGTCTATCTGGCCTCGTGGCTCCGCGGGCGCAGTGAGCACCGCAGCGTCAACTCCATCTCGTCGTTCAGCAAGCACCTCTCGGTGCTCGAGCGCACGTCCCCCGGGCATCTCGGCGGCCGCAACACGGTTGTCACCGGTTCGGCGAATCGGGCCGCCAACCTCTATGCGCCCACTCGGCGCGGGGGCATGCGCCTCAGCGAGGCCCGTCGCCGGCGTCGCGACGTGCTCTTCGCCCTCGGCGGCGCGGCGCTCGTCACCCTCATGCTGGCCGTGCTGGCGGGCGGCCTGTTCCTCTGGCTGCACCTGGCGGTCGACGTGCTCTTGGCGACCTACGTCGTGCTGCTCGTGCGCTCGCAGCAGCTCGCGACCGAGCGCCGAGCCAAGGTGCGCTACCTCGGTGGCCCGGTCGGCGTGTCGAACGACGCCGCCTACTACCTGTCGCAGTCGGCTTCGGCCAACTGAGCGCCGAGTCGGGCGTGTCCGAATCGGCCGGGGCTGGGGTCGATCGACCCGCGTTCCGGGCCGCGCTCCGCGACGCGATCGCCGAGATCGACCTCCAGCTCCGGGGGGCTCACGAGGCCCGTGAGCTGGCCCTGCCCGCCTGCCGGCGGGTCATCCGGGCCTCCGGCAGCTCCATCCGTGCCGTGCACCGGCTGGAGACCGCCAGCGCCCTGGCGCTCGCCGACGATGCCGAGGCCGCGCTGCGCGAGGCGCAAGACGCCCTCGAGGGCTTCCCGAGCGTGGCCCATGCCGGGTTCCTGCACGATGCCGAAAAGGAGTACGCCGAGGCCCGCTTCACCATGGCGTTGGTGAGCCGGGCGCCGCTGCCGACCCGGGCGGAGCTCGGGGTGGCGCCCGCGTCGTGGCTGAAAGGACTGGCCGAGGCGGCCAGCGAGCTGCGGCGTCACACCCTCGATCTCATGCGTGGGGGCGATCTCGACGCCGCCGAGACCCTGCTCGGCGCCATGGACGACGCCTACGACGCGCTCATGGTGATCGACTACCCCGATGCCATCACCGCCGGGCTGCGACGCACGGTCGACGCCTTGCGGGCCGTGCTCGAGCGCACCCGTGGCGACGTCACCGCCACCGCGGTGCAGGCCCGCCTGCAACGCGCCATCGAGCAGGCCTGAGGTTCGCGCTTTTCGGGATCGGACGACCCCCGGGCTATCCTGCGAAGTCCCTCGGGGGTGTAGCTCAGCTGGCTAGAGCGCTTCGGTCGCATCGAAGAGGCCGTGGGTTCGAATCCCATCACCTCCACTTTCTCGTCCGTTCCTGTCGCGGATCTGGGGCGTGGGGCCCCCGAGTACGCGACAGGTTCGGTGGAGGAGGCGTGCGCACATCACGGTGACGCGAGCGGTGATCGTGCGCGAACCTGGCGGGATGGCCGACGAACCCACCTTCGACCTGTCGCGGTTCCCCGTGCACCTCGGTCTCGGTGCCACGGTGGTTCCCCAGGAGGAGTTCACCGGCAACCCCGACTGGTACGAGCGCTACGGCGAGCGGAACGCCGGCGACGGCACGGAAGGCCGCCTGGTCTCGATGCACACGTTCGACCGCTCGTGGGACTCGTGGGAGATGCACCCCAAGGGCGACGAGCTGGTGGTGTGCACCGCGGGTTCGATCACCCTGCACCAGGAGATCGACGGCGCCACCACCACCGTCACGCTCGGTGTGGGCGACGCGGTCGATCAACCCACCCGGGGCGTGGCACACGGCCGACGTCGACGGCACCGCCACCGCCTTGTTCGTCACCGCGGGCGAAGGCACCCAGGTTCGGCCTCGCTGAGCATCGCGTGACGTATCTCCTCATCCACGGCGGCGGATCGACGGCGCGCTTCTGGGACCGGCTCGTGCCGCGCCTGCGCGGCGACGTGCTGGCCGTCGACCTGCCGGGACGCAACGGCAAGCCGGCCGACCTGGCGACGCTCACCGTCGACGACGAGGTCGCGTCGGTGCTCGCCGACGTCGACGCCGCGAGCGTCGCCGATCCGATCGTCGTCGTGGCGCACTCGTCGGGCGGGCTCGTCGTGCCCGGTGTGGTGGCCGGCCTCGGCGATCGGGTGTCGCGGATCGTGCTCAACGCCGCCCTCGTGCCCCGGGAAGGCGGGTGTGGGGTCGACTGCATGAAGCCTCATCATCGTGAGGGCCTGCTGGCGTCGCTCGAGCGCGCCGAGCGCGAAGGCACCACGATCACCCTGCCCGGTGCCCCCGCCGATCCCGAGCCGTTCCGCACGACCTACGGTGGCGACCCGCTCGACGACGAGACGCTCGCCTACATGGTCGACCCCGTCCGCTGCGTGCCCGACACCGTGCACCACTACCTGCAACCGGTGCACTGGTCGCAGGCGGCCCACGTGCCGGTGACCTACGTGCTCAACGAGCGCGACCGTCCGGTGCCTCCGGCGACCCAGGACGAGATGATCACCTGGTTGCCCACTCCGCCGTTCGTGGTGCGCCTCGATTGCGGCCACATCCCGCCGGTGACCCACGCCGCCACCTTCGCCGAGATCCTCGCGTTCGTGCCGGAGTAGGCCCAGCGGCGTCGCCCCAAAGTTCTGTCACTGCTACTGTCAGAACTTCTGACGAGGAGGGTTCGATGACCGACTACGTGCCACCCGAGGTCCGCTACGGGACCGTCGACCCCGACTACGCGGCGACGCTCGCCGACTCCGACGACGACGGTCCGGTGTGGATGGTCAACCTCATGAGCTACCGCGAGGTGGCCGACTACGCGGACGGCCGCGACAGCTCGATCAGCGGACGCGAGGCCGACGACCGCTACGCCCCGCTCGAGCAACTGGCCGCCGTGGGGGCCGAGATCGTGTTCCTGGCCAACGTCGAGACCCAGCTGCTCGGCGACGCGCCCAAGTGGGATCGGGTCGCGGTCGTGCGCTATCCGACCCGGCGGGCCTTCATCGACCTGCAGGACCAGCCCGGCTACGACGACCTGCACGTCCACAAGGACGCGGGCATGGAGCAGACCATCATCATGGGTGGCCGCCCGATGCCCACTCCCGAGTTGCCGGCCGACGCCCCGACGTGGGACGACGTCCCGCACCCGCCCACGCCCGAGGACGGCCCCGTCGTGGTGCTCCACGTCCTGCGCTTCGAGGACGAGGGCGGCATCGACGAGATGACCCAGTACCAGAACGCCGCCGGATTGGTGGCCGTACCCAACGGAGTGCGCCTGGCGGCCTGGCTCGGCATCGAGGGCACGATCGTGGGCGACGGTCGTCGGTGGCACCAGGCCCGCTTCAACGCCTTCCCGAGTCGCGACGCGTTCATGGCCGTCGTGTTCGACCCGGCCAGGCTCGAGGCGCAGGGCGAGCACCGTGAGCGTGCCATCGCCGACACCTACACGATGATCCTGCGTCCGGTCATCGACCGGCTGCACGAGTCGGTCACCGGCCTGCCCCAGCCGGCCTGATCGGTCGGCCGGAAAACGAGAGAACCGCCGGCCCGGAGGCCGGCGGTTCTCACCGAACGCGATCTCGCAAGTTCAGACCACGCGGACGTTCTGGGCTTCCTCGCCCTTTCGGCCGGGGGCCACGTCGAACTCGACGCGCTGACCCTCGTCGAGCGAGCGGTATCCCTCACCCTGGATGTTCGAGTAGTGGACGAACACATCGTCGCCACCCTCGCGGGAAATGAAGCCGTAGCCCTTTTCCGTGTTGAAAAACTTCACCGTACCTGTAGCCAACTATCTCTCTCTTCACTTGCGAGCCTGCCCGAATGACCTGCTCAAACGTTGACCAGCCTAGGCGGACGGGTGAGGAATGTCACGATTCGGCTCGATCGTCGCTGATCGTCGGGTGCTCCACCAACCGATGATCCCGTCAAACGCGGCCGCCGCGAGCAGGCACATGGCCGCGTCGGCCGGCGCGCGGAATCGGGTGGCGGCGTAGAGCACCACGACCGTGAGCAGCACCATGGTGATCGGCGCGAGCAGGGGGTAGAGCGGCACCCGGCGACGGCGGAGCACGACCGCGCCGATCACCGCCAACACGATCATCGGGTAGAGCAGGTTCATCGACCACCGGGCCACCTGAGGATGGGCCCCTTCGACGAACCAGTCGATGCCGATCTGGTGCTCGCGGTGCCCGAGACCCGAGATGCGCCCCAGACGCGCCGCGACCACCGCGGGGACACGGTCGGCGTTGTCGCCCACGTAGTCGGCGGCGGCGGCGCGCAGCTCACGGCGAGCCTCCGGAGTGGTGAGCTCGTAGACCTTGTCGGTGCCGACGATCCGATAGGCGCAGCCGAGGTCCCAATAGCCCACCAGCGACGTGCGGTAGGTCGAATCGCAGTTGGCGGTGGCCAGGGTCACCTCGAGTTGGCTCGACAGGAGGATCGGTTCACCGAATCGGGCCACGTTGAACGCGACCCACGGCGCGAGCACCGCCATGCTGGCCAGAGCCGCCGCGCCCAACCAGCGCCAACGGACGCCGATCGGCTGCTCGCGACGCCCTGAGCGCGAGAGGCACCACCACGAGAAGAGCCAGGAGCAACAACTCGGGGCGGGCCAGCGCACCGAGGGCCACGGTCGCCGACACGGCGGCGAGTCGCCAGGCCGACGGCGAGTCGAGGTATCGGTAGGCCAGCCAGATGACGGCCACGGTCGCCAGCACGGCCGGGGTCTCCGCCTGCACCGTGCCGTCGTGACGCCAGATGTTCGGATAGATCGCGAGCAGCGCGGCCGCCACGACGCCGAGGCGGCGACCGCCGATGAGTCGGCCGGCAACCGCACCGACGACGATCGTGAGGGTGCCCAGCAGCACGGTGGCGAGACGGTGCGCGTCGACGGAGTCGAGGCCGAACCACGACCACCCGGCCAGGTACAGGCTCAGCAGTGGCGGGTGATCGGCCGTCTGACTGAGCGTTCCCAGGTCGAGGTACTCGTAGGGGTTCACCACGCCGCGCCCGTTGGCCAAGAGGTTGGCCACGCCGTGGTACCAGAACGGGTCACCGCCGAGTGCGGGTGTCCGGCTCACCTCGGACAGGTGCAGCAAGCGGACGACCAGGCCCGTTGCCGTCGCCGCAGCGACCGGGCCCCAGAACCGCCAGTCGAGGCGACGACCAGCGGTGGTGGTCGCGACGGTCGCGCCCGTCAGACGACTCCGGTCCACAGGAGAACCAACGCCAGCCCGGCCACGGCGATGCGGTACCAACCGAAGATGGCGAGGCTGTGCTTCTGGAGATAGCCGACCATCCAGCGGATGGCGATGGCGGCCGACACGAACGCCACCACCAAGCCGATGAGCGGGTCGAGCCAGCCATAGGCGTCGACCATCAACGAGCCGTTGGTGACCACTTCGTAGCTCGTGGCCGCACCGAGGGTCACCAGACCGAGCAGGAAGCTGAACTCGACCGCGGCGGCCAGGCTCATGCCCACGGCGAGGGCTGCGAGGATGGTGACCAGGCTGCGGCTGGTGCCTGGCCACATGGCGATGACCTGCACGAACCCGATGATCAACGCGTGGCGCGCCGTGATCTGCTCGAGGGCCAGCCCGCCGGTGTGGCGCTCCCACCGGGGTGCCACCACCAGGATGACCACGCCGCCCACCAGCCACGCGATGATGACCGGCCCGACACCGAGCAGGTTGTCCTTGATCGGTGCTTCGAGTGCGAGGGCGATCACCGCCGCGGGAAGGAACGCCAGCACGAGCGCGAGGAAGACCCGTCGTCCGTCGGGGTCGCGGCCGAACACGCCGAGCACCATCGACTTGAGGCGGCCGAAGTAGAGCAGGACCACCGCCAGGATCGCCCCGGCCTGGATGGCGATGGCGTAGGCGTCGGCGGCGTCTTTGGTCTCGTCGGTGTCGCCGATGCCGAGGATCCGCTGCGTCACCAGCAGATGCCCGGTGGAGCTGATCGGCAGGAACTCGGTGACGCCCTCGACCACGCCCAGCACGACCGCTTTGCCGGCGGTCATCTGCTCGCCGGCCGCGGCCGCGTCGGCCTGCTCGCCCAACGCAAGCGCGGCGACACGCACAGGGCCGAGCAGCGTCCCCACGATGATGAACACGGCCGCCAGCCACAACGCCGGCGATCGCCGTGCGCTGACCGGGTGATGGCTCGCCGACATGCAGCGGGACGCTACACGGGCCGCGCCACGGAACGGCCCACCGAGGCCGCCCTCGCGGGCCGATTCGCGGCCACCATCAGGTGAAGATGATCTGGCCTCCGGCGGCGATGTCGTAGAACTCGCCCACGGTGATGATCTCCTGGACCTGCTCGACGAAGTCGTCTTCGGTCATGCCGAACATGTCGACCGACGCCTTGCAGGCGTACATGCCCGCGCCCGTGTCGCCGATGAACTCGATGAACTCGGGGATGTCCGGGATGTCGAGATCGTCCATCTTCTTGGTCATCATGTGGGTGGCGATGGCACTCATGCCGGGCAGTGCGCCGAGGATGGTGGCCATGTGCATGCCGGGATTGCCGACGGTCGCCACCTTGATGTGCTCGTGGCGCTTCTTGTGGATGGCGTCGAGGCCGAAGAACGTGAAGAAGAGGTTGGCCTCGATGCCCTCGGCCCGGGCCCCGTTGGCCATGATCAGCCCCGGATAGATGCCGTCGAGCGAGCCTTTCGAGATGATGATCGAGACCTTCTCGATCGGTTCGGAGCCCATGGTGTTCGTCCCTTCGGTGTCGTGCGTTTCGGACTTGTCGTGCGTCGATCGAGGACGCGGTCAGATGCAGCCGCGGGGCTTGGGGATGCCCGCGATCTTGGCGGCCAGCTTGGCGGGGCCCTTCGGGAAGAGCTGGTAGAGCTCCTTCACGGACACGCCCGAGGTCTTGCCCAGGATGCGGACGGTCGGCCCGGTGCCCTTCTCGGCGTACTCCTTGCGCATGAACTCGATGACCTGCCAGTGCTGGGGCGTCGAGCGCGTCGATGCCTTCCTGTGCCGCCAGCTCAGGGGCCATGTCCTCGGTCCATTGCTCGGGATCCTCGAAGAACCCTTCGTCGTTCACGGCGACGTCCGTCCCGGCGAGGGTGACAGTCGGCATGTTGATTCCTCTCTTCTGGTCTCTGTACCTGCGGTCAGGTCGTTCTTGGGCGCGTGCTTGCCCGACATCGACATCGCCGAGCTGATGCCCGGCATCTCCCGTCCTGGCAACAGGGCATGCCAGTAGAACCATTGGAACATCAACTTCCCGAGGTGGTTCAGCCGGGACTCCTCGAGCAGTGGCATCGGGCCGAGTGCGCCGGGGAAACGGCCGGGGAGCGGCTCGGTCTCGTAGTTGAAGTCGATCAGCAGGGCCTTGTGGAACCCGGTCTCGACGAAGCAGTTCGCGTGGCCGTCGAACGAGCCCTCGAGCTCGTCGCCGGCGAGGAACGCCACGATGTTGTGCTCGAGGGTCTCGCCCTCGAAGTGCGTGACCGACCCGGCCTTCGACGCTGGCAGGCTCGTGGCATCGCCGATGGCGAAGATGTTGGGCCGCACCGTCGATTGCATCGTGTGCTCGTCGGTCGGCACGAAACCGAGCTCGTCGCCGAGCCCGGGGGATCGGCCGACGAACGGGGCGCCGCCGTGGAGGGGGATCACCACGGCCAGGTCGAACCCGACCTCACGCTCGTCGAAGCTGACGAGTCGCCCGCCCGCGCCGTCGACCTCTCCCGTGTTGAACTCGGTGACCAGCTCGACGCGCTTGTCGTCGAGCAGTTCGCCGAGTGCCTGGGCCGCCACCGGCTTGGTGAAGGCGGCATCGAGTGGCGTCGCGTAGGTCAGCTCGACCCGATCGCGAATGCCACGCTCTTCGAAGTACCAGTCGGCGAGGAAGCAGAACTCGAGGGGAGCGACGGGGCACTTGATCGGGAGGTCCACGACGTTCACGACCACCCGACCGCCGTCGAACTCGGCCAATGCGTTCTCGAGCGCGACCGCGCCTTCGAGGTCGTAGAAGGTGAACACCTTCTCCATCCACCCCGCACCGGTGAGGCCTTCGGTCTCGTCGGGGAGCAGCACGGCGCCGGTGGCGACGACGAGCACGTCGTAGGTCAGAACGGTGCCGTCGACCAGATGGACGGTGTCGTCGTCGATGGCGACGTGGTCGATCTCGCTCTGCACATAGGTGACGCCGCGAGGCAACTGGCGGGCACGGGGGCGGACGAGGTCTTCGGCGTGGGCCAACCCGAAGGGCAGGAACAGCAACCCCGGTTGATAGAGGTGCTCGCCGTCGCGGTCGACGATCGTGATCTGGGTGTCGCGGGGCAGCCGCCGATGCAGGCGGTTGGCCATGATCGTGCCGCCGGTGCCGGCGCCGAGGATCACGATGTGGGTCATGACTCGACCATCGCGGACACCCGAGGGGGTATCCAGGGTCGAACGTCCCAGGATCAGGCGACAGACGGCGGCGGTCTCGTGGAGGGGGCGCGGCGGAGCTGGGACCCGCTGCCAACCTGACCGATCGACCGACCTGGGGGAGGATTGGGGCATGGCTCCCGGCTCGCCCTCGACGATCGAGCCCGACATCGCCCGCGCCGTCGAGGTGCTGCGGTCGGGCGGGCTGGTGGCCTTCCCCACCGAGACCGTCTACGGGTTGGGCGCCGATGCCACCGACTCGGCGGCCGTCGAGCGGGTGTTCGCGGTGAAGGGCCGGCCGGCGCGGCACCCCCTGATCGTCCATCTGGCGTCGGCCGACCACCTCGACGCCTGGGCGCTCGACGTCCCGCCGCACGCCCGCGTGCTGGCCGACGCGTTCTGGCCCGGGCCGCTCACCCTGTTGCTGCAGCGGTCGTCGCTGGTGCCCGACGCCGTCACGGGTGGCCGCGACACCGTGGGCCTGCGCGTGCCCGACCACCCGGTCGCGCTCGCGCTGTTGACCGCGTTCGACGGTGGTCTGGCCGCGCCGTCGGCCAATCGATTCGGACGGGTCAGCCCGACGACGGCCGATCATGTCCGTGCCGATCTCGGCGCCGACGTCGACCTGGTGCTCGACGGCGGTCCGTGCCGGGTGGGGGTCGAGTCGACCATCGTCGATCTCACGGGCGACGAGCCCGAGGTGCTGCGACCGGGCGGCGTGTCGTTCGAACGACTCGAGGACGTGCTCGGCCAACCGGTCGGTCTGTGGTTGGGTGATCGTGAGGTGGGTGCGCCCGGGACCCTCGCCACGCACTACGCCCCGCTCGCCCACGTCGAGGTGGTGGAGCTCGAGGCGGTGGTGGCGCGGGCGGCCACGCTGCTCGCCGAAGGTCGGTCGGTGGGCGTGCTCGCTCCCACGGGCCTGCCCGACCTGCCCGACGCTGCGGTCGAGCTCGAGCCGGCGGGCGACGGTGAGGGCTACGCCCGCCTGCTCTACGCCCGACTGCGACAGGCCGACCGGCTGGGGCTCGACACCTTGCTGGCGGTGCCACCCACGGCGGTCGGGGTGGGCGTGGCGGTGCGCGATCGGTTGGCACGCGCCGCCGCAGAGAACGGCTGAACCCACACGCTCTGAGGTCCGCGGTCGGTGGCCTCCCGGCACCTAACCTCACGCTCCGTGGCCGTGCTCGTCGCCGAAGGATCCAACGCGCTCTTCGTGTTGGCACCGGTCTGCCTGGCCGCGGGTCTGTTCGGCGGGTGGGCGCTCGGTCGGCGCACCGCCCGACGCCGCGGTGCCGCCCTGCCGCCGGGCGACGAGCGCCGCTTCCATCTGCTGGCCGATGCCGCACCGCTCGGCATCTTCGAGCTCGATCGCCACGGCAAGGTGATCTACGCCAGCCCGCACTGGAAGTCGATGAGCCCGGCCCCGGCCAGCATCGAGGGGGGCGACGACGTGTGGGCCTCGGTGCACGCCGACGACCGGGCCGCGATGGCGGGTCGATGGGCCAAGGCGCTGCGCGAGGGCGAGCCGTTCCGGGCCCGGTTCCGCGTCGTGCGCGCCGACGGCACCGCGGGCTGGGTGCTCGGCCAGACCACACCGGTGCGCCACCCCACCGGGGGCGCCGCCGGCCACGTGGGCACCGTGCTCGAAGTCACCGATCTCATCGAGGCCCGCCAGAACATGCTGCGTTTCCGGGCCGTCATCGAGAGCACGAGCGACTACGTCGGCCTCGTCGACGGCCAGGGCGAGCTCATCTACCTCAACCAGTCGGGCCGCCAGGCCCTCGGCATCGCGGGCGACGCCGAGGTCGAGTCGCTCGACGTACGGTCGTTCTACACCGACGAGTCGTGGCGGACGATCCGCGCCAACGCGCTGCCGACGGTGTTGCGGGGCGACGTGTGGCACGGCGAGCTCACGCTCGTGCGGCCAGACGAGCCCGAGCCCGTGCCCGTCTCCAACGTGGTGCTCGCCCATCGCACCGCCGAAGGCGACATCGACTTCTTCGCCACCATCGCGCGCGACACCAGCGAGCAGAAGCGGCTCGAGGCCCGGCTGCAGCACCAGGCGTCGCACGACCAGCTCACCGGCCTGCCCAACCGGGCCCCGCTGCTCGCCTGGCTGGCCGAGGCCCTGCGGAACAACGACCCCGACGTGGGCTCGGTGGCGGTGCTGTTCTTCGACATCGACCGGTTCAAGGTGGTGAACGACAGCCTCGGGCACGAGGCGGGTGACCACCTCCTGGTGGCGATGGCCCGACGTCTGCTGAGCTGCACCCGCCCGCACGACCGGGTGGCGCGCTTCGGCGGCGACGAGTTCGTCGTGGTGTGCGAGTCGGTGGCCGGCCAGGTCGAGGCGGTCGAGATGGCCAATCGCATCCGCCGCGAGGTCGGCGGCCGCTTCGCCATCGGCGACGACGAGGTCTACGCCACCATGTCCATCGGCATCGCCCTGTCGACGAGCCACGAGTCGGCCGAAGAGCTGCTGCGCGACGCCGACGCGGCGATGTACGAGGCCAAGTCGCGCGGCCGCGACCGCGTGCAGCTGTTCGACATCGACGTCCGGGAGCGAGTGGTCGAGCGACTCGACGTCGAGCAGGCGTTGCGCAATGCGATCGAGCGGGGAGAGCTTCGCCTCCACTACCAGCCCATCGTCGACTTGAGCACGGGCGACATCCGAGGTGTCGAGGCCCTCGTGCGTTGGCAGCACCCCGAGCGCGGCCTGCTGTTGCCCGGCCAGTTCCTACGCGTGGCCGAGGAGACCGGCTACATCGTCGAGCTCGGCCGGTGGATCCTCACCGAGGCCTGCGAGCTGGCGTGCCGACACCTGGCCGACGGCGACGGGCGGGCGCTGCCGATGTTCGTCAACCTGTCGCCCCGTCAGCTCGCCGACGTCGACCTGGTGCCGATGGTCCGCGACGTCATCAACCTCACGGGCGTGCCGCCCGAGTCGCTGCACTTCGAGATCACCGAGAACGCGCTGATGGCCGACGCCGAGACCACCAGCTCCACGCTCCTCGCGCTGCGCGATCTGGGTGTGCGACTGGCCCTCGACGACTTCGGCACCGGCCACTCGTCGCTCGCCTACCTCAAGACGTTCCCCGTCGAGGTCCTCAAGATCGACCGCACGTTCATCGAGGGCCTCGGACGCGACGGAGGCGACCAGGCCATCACCGCGGCCATCATCAACGTGGCCCGCATGCTCGGGTTGGCCACCGTGGCCGAGGGGGTCGAGAGCGCCCACCAGGTGGTCGAGCTGGCCCGACTCGGCTGCGACCAGGCCCAGGGCTTCCACTTCGCCCGGCCGATGGAGGGCGACGCCCTGGCCACCCTGCTCGAGGGCATCCGGGCCACCTGACCCCAGACACAGCCACCCAGCCGGAGCATCAGCGGCAGAAGCCCTCGTCGACCAACGTCGATCGCATCTGTCGGATCCTTGCGTCCGCCTCCGCGACCACCGTCGCCTCGTCGTAGGGGATCTTGAAGCCGACGACGTAGGCGAACGCCAGCCGGCCGCATGTCCACGAGCGCCCGACCGTGCCGTAGAGCTGTTGGTTGAGTGATGTCTGGAGCTGCTCGGCCATCCGCTGCGCGTACTCATCTCCCTGGGCCGTCGCCGAGGGTCTGAGCACGGCCAGGCCGCCGGCGACGGCGTAGGCACCCGCTGATGGGGGCGCGACCTGGCCGGCGACTCTGGAGTCGGCGGGATCGTCCGGGTCGGGATCGATCATCTGCCAGTCGAGGTCGAGGCCTCGTGCCGCCAGCGCGGCGGCCACCTCCGTGGCATCTGGCCATGCGATCCCGTAGCCGAGGCAGGTCTCGTCGTGCTGGTCGCTGTTCGAGCCGTCTGGGCACCTGGTGGACATCCAGGCCGTGTTCGGCCATGCGGCGCCGGTCGTGTCGGCGCCGGTGAGGAGGACGTTGTTCAAGCGGGCGCGGGTGAAGTCGGCGTGCTGGAGGTTTGCGCCCGCGAGATCGACCGTGGTCAGCGATGCGTTGGAGAAGTCCACTCCGGACAGGTCCTCACCGCGGAGGTCGATGCCGTAGAGGTTGGTGCTGCTCAGGACAGCGCCTGCGAGGGCGAGTCCAGACGCGTTCTGCGGCAGGATGGCGCCGGCGAGGTTCGCGCCGCGGAGGTCGGCTCCGTCCATGACTGCGCCGATGAGGGCCACGCCGCTGAGGTCTGCACCGCTCAGATTGGCGCCCGTCAGATCTGCGCCGTTCAGGGTCGTGCCCGTCAGGTCGGCTCGGCTGAGGTCCGCGTCACGAAGATCGGCGTCGGACAGGTCGGCCGAGTCGAGCGAGGCGTCGGTCAGCACCGCTCCTCGCAACGTCGACTGCACCAGGGTCGCCGCCGACAGGTCGGCGCCGGCCAATGTGGCCCCGTCGAGTTGCATCCGCACCAGATGGGCGCCCGCCAGGTCGACCCCCGCCAGCTCGGCGTTCGACCGATCGCACCCGTGCCAGTCGACCCCTGGCTGGGCGGCCTCGTCGCACGACGCGCGCTCGTCGGTCATCTTGCGGATCGTGGTGGCAGTTGCCCCAGCTGCGAGCAGCATCAGTGCGAGCGTGCC
This sequence comes from uncultured Iamiaceae bacterium, assembly GCA_963706425.1. Taxonomy (GTDB): domain Bacteria; phylum Actinomycetota; class Acidimicrobiia; order Acidimicrobiales; family Acidimicrobilacustridaceae; genus CAVPMN01. The sequence continues at coordinate 946,186 of CAVPMN010000001.1, read as the reverse complement.
GGCGGCGACGAGGCGCGCCAAGACGCGTGTCGCGTCGTTCTTCCCGTGCTCGGCATCATCGGCGTCGGACTGGCGGCCGGCGAAGGCGAGCCACGCGGCACCGACCGTGGCGGCGAGGCCGAGTGCCATCGCGGCGACGAAGCCCGCGTCGCTCACCGGCCAATCGGACCCGGAGCCCGGGAACAGGGGGCCGCTTGCCGCTCGCCTGGTCCACTCGCCGAACCCGAGATAGGGCACCGAGCAGTCTCCACCCCCGACGCACTCGCCCGTGCGTGACGCAAAGATCGCGATGACGCCCCCGACCAGGGCCGCCGCGGCGAAGCCAACGACCCATCCGCGGGTGCGCTGCCTCCGGTGCGCCACGAAGACCGTCAAGCCCACCAGCGCCCAGGCCAGCACCGAGACACCGGCGAGGAGCTTGCCCTCGATGTCGTACTTCGAGCCGTCCCACCCAGCGCGCAGCTCTACGACCAGGACGGCTGGTGTGGCGATGGCGAAGACCAGGATGCCGACAGCGAACGCCACGTTGGCTCGTCCCTTGGCGCCGGGGAGGCGGCGGAGCGGAGGCGCGGTGGGTGCAGGCCAGGGAGCGCCCCCGTAGCCCTGGGTCGGGGGTGGGCTCGGCGGCGGAGGTGCCGTCGCGACGCTCGGCCGGGCCTGTCCGCCGCGTCCCTCGCGCGTCGGGTGTGCTCCGAGCCGGCTGAGGAGGGCTGGGCCGAAGGCGATCAGCGTCGCCGTCACGGCGGCGTGCGGGACGAGGAACAGGCTGAGCCAAGCGCTGAAGTCGTCGATCGGGTGGAGTTCGGGGAGTCGCCCCAGCCAGTCGAGCGCGCGCAGCGTGAGCCCGACACAGATCGCGAGGCCACCGGCAACGACCGCGACCTTCTGGCCTGCCGTTCTCACGGTGACGACCGCGAACCACACCGCGAGGACGAGGGCAGACGCCAGCGTCAGGGCGGCGACCCACCAGTACACGAACATCTGCTCGATATCCGGACGGACGAGGGCGCCTTCTGCGAGGCCCGGATCGGGCACCAGCCGCCGGCCGAGCACGATCGCGACGGACCCGATGGCGGCGCTTACCGCCGCGGCGACGGCGAGCAACAGGGTGCGAGGCCGGTGCCCACCGACGGCCAGCCAGGCAAGCGTCGCGAGCATCGCCACCCACAGCAGCAGAGCGCCGAGCGGGATGGAGAAGAACCACGCGTTGACCGCGATCGCGGCCACCACGAACACGGTGAGAAGCATGGCCGTCGCGATTGCGATGAGCGCGCCGCGACGGCTCGGATGGTCGCTCCCGGCAGGCTCGACACCGAGTTCGGTGAGGTTCGCGCGCATCGCTTCCCTGCCATCGATCGGCGGGCGTTGTGCACAGCCTGCGCCCTGGTGGTGGGTGGAGGAAGGGCCGAACGTCCCTGGGCAGGCATCGGACTCGCACCAGGTCGCACCGCAGCCGCTACGGCCGGGGCGGCCCCGTCACCAGCCCTTGAAGTCGGGCTCGCGACGCTCCTTGAAGCTCTGCACGCCTTCTTGCGCGTCGTGGGTGCCCATGTTGAGCTCCTGGGCCACGGCCTCGTCGTGGAACGCACCGGCCCGGTCCGACTCGAGCGACCGATTGACCAGCCACTTGGTGAGGGCGATGGATCGGGTGGGTGCCGCGGCCAGACGGCCGGCCCATGCGCCGGCTGTCTCGACCAGCTTGTCGTCGGGCACGACCTCGTTGACGACACCGAGCGCGTGCGCATCGGCCGCCGACAGCGCGTCGCCGAAGAACATCAGCTCCTTCGTCTTGTGCGGGCCGATGAGCCGGGGGAGCAGGTAGGCCCCGCCGCCGTCGGGCACGAGGCCACGGCGCACGAACACCTCGATGAAACGGGCGCTCTCGGCGGCGATGACCAGATCGCAGGCGAGGGCCATGTGCGCGCCGATGCCGGCGGCGGTGCCGTTGACGGCCGCGATCACGGGCTTCTCGCAGTCGAGGATGGCGCTGATCAGGCGTTGGGCACCGTCGCGGATCAACCGGGCCACGTCGCCGGTGATGCGATCGGGCGCGCCCTCGGGACGGGCTGGCGGAGCCTGCCCGCCGCCGCGCAGGTCGGCTCCCGTGCAGAAGCCCTTGCCCTGCGCGGTGAGCACCACGGCCCGGGTCGACACGTCGGCGCTCGCCTCGGCCAGCAGGTCGATCACCCGGTTGCGCTGGTCGGGTGTGATGGCGTTGTGGGCCTCGGGCCGGTTGAGGGTGATCCACGCGATGCCGCCGTCGAGTCCGTGCAGCACCTGCTCGTCGAGGGGCTTGTCGTCGCTCACGGTGCTGGTCTCCCTTTGCGTCTCTTCGCGGAGGCGAGGCTCGCGCCTCGTCGTCGGGCCGATCTGGCGGTCCAGACCCTACGCGTCACCTGACGCGGCGTCAGCTCGTGCGATCGGGCGATCGCGAGGCGACCGCTGTGCGATCGGTACGATCGCCGGATGACCGAGCCGGGTTCGAGCAACCGACGAACGACGGCCTGAGCAGCGATGCGGGCCCTCGTCACCGGTGCCACCGGGTTCCTCGGGAGCGCCCTGGCTCGTCGGCTGGTCGCCGACGGCCACGAGGTGCGCATCCTGGCGCGCTCGACCAGTGATCGCTCCCGGCTGGCCGGCATCGACGTCGACGCGGTCGTGGGAGACGTCACCGACCCCGGAGCCGTCGGGCGGGCGCTGGCCGACGTCGACGTCGTGTTCCACGCGGCGGCCTACGTCGAGATGGGCGCACGCGATCCGAGCGCCATGGAACGGGTCAATGTCGACGGCACCGCGATCGTGTTGCAGGCCGCGGCCGACCGCGACGTGTTGGCGATCCACGTGAGCTCGGTGGCCGCGTTGGGGCCGACGGGGCCTGATGAGGTCGACGAGTCGTGGTGGAACCCCGCCGAACCGGTCGTCGCCTACGAGCGCACCAAGCGGGCGGCACACGAGTTGGCCCTCGATCTGGTCGACGACGGGGCTCGCATCCGCATCGGCATCCCCGGGGGCATCTACGGCGCAGGCGACACCACGTCGATGGGCCAGTTGATCACCGCGTTCGTCTCCTATCCCACACCGGTCGGCTACCTGCCCGAGGTGGTGAAGGCGCTGGTGAACGTGGACGACTGCGCCGACGGTCTGGTGCGCATCGCCACGTCGGGGGTCGATGGCGAGCAGTACCTGCTCTGTGCCGACGCCGTGCCGATACGCCGATGGTTCGAGTGCATCGCCCTCGGTGCCGGCCGGCGGCCGCCGTCGCTCTACCTGTCGACGCGCACGTTGCGGCGCTCGGCTCGTCCCGCAGCGCGGCTGGCCAGCCTCGTAGGGGCCAACCCGACGCTGGTGGTCGACACCATCGAGATGGCGGCGTGCCACCAGGCGTTCTCCGGTGACCGGGCTCGCAAGGAGCTGGAGTGGGATCCCCGCTCGCTCGAGACGGGCATGGCCGAGATGGCCACCGCCATCCGCGCCGAGCGCTCGGGTCGCCGCCGACGCTGACGCCGGCGCGGCGGCGCGACGGGTCGACCTCAGGCGGTGACGGTCACCTTGCGCTCGTGCCAGCCGGTGGCGCCGTCGGGGGCGGGCGGCGACTCCTCCTCGGTCTGTGTCTCACCGGTGCCGTCGGTGGCGCGCACGCGCAACCGGTGCGATCCCGGTGTGGCGTCCCATTCGAGCACCCACTGTCGCCAGGTGTCGTCGCCCACGACGTCGCCCAGGCGGGCCGCCACCCAGTCGGCGTCGTCGACCTGCACCTCGACCTTGGTGATGCCCCTCCCCGGAGCCCACGCCACCCCTGCGATGGGGGTGGGGCCGGGTGTGAGGCGCTTGCCGCTGGCCGGCACGTCGATGCGTGACTGGGTGACCACCGGCCCCTCCTTCGCCCATCCTCGGGGGATCCAGTAGGCGTCGAAGTCGTCCCATCGGGTGAGGCGCAGCTCGCTCAACCACTTGGTGGCGGATACGTAGCCGAACAGCCCCGACACCACGAGCCGCGCCGGGAAGCCGTGGTTGACCGGGAGCGGCTCGCCGTTCATGCCGAACGCGACGAGCGCGGTGCGGCCGTCGTAGACGGCCTCGGTGGGGAACCCGACGGTGAAGCCGTCGACCGACTTGCCCACCACCTGGGTGCCCTCGGCCTGCACCCCGGCCCGGTCGAGCACGTCGCGCAGCGGCACGCCCTGCCAGACCGCGTTGCCCACCAGGTTGCCGCCCACCGAGTTGGAGACGCACGAGAGCGTGACGGCCTCCTCGACCGTGGGCATGGCGAGCAGGTCGTCGAAGGTCATCTCGAACGGACGGTCGACCAGGCCGTTCACGTTCAACCGCCAGCTCGCCACGTCGACCTGAGGGACGATCAGCGCGGTGTCGATTCGGTAGAAGCGGTCGTTCGGGATGACGTAGGGCGTGAGCCCGTCGATCTCGAAGCCGTCGGGCCCGACGGCGGCGCTGCGGTCGGGCCGGGGCAGGATGATGGCGGCCCGTTGGGTCTCGACCGTCGAGCGGTTGCGCAACGACTGCGCCGCCAGCGCACCCGTGGCGGCGAAGGCACCCGCGGCACCGGCCCATCCGAAGAAGGCCCGCCGCGACGCCTTGCGGTCCGACGGCAGTTCGATGGTGCGGGTGGTGGTGACGGGCACGGCGTGGCCCGTGCGCGCGACTCGCAGCAGCACCGCCAACGTCACCGACCCGGCGAGCACGGCACCCACCGCCGCCGCGATGACCCATCCGTCGGAGGCCAACGGGTCGCGCACCCCCGCGATCGCACCGATCAACCCGAACGCCGCGAAGCCGACCGGCCCCACCCAGGAGCGCTTGAGGGTGGCCCGGCCGAGCCAGGCCCCCAACCCGAGGGAGATGGCGACGATGCTCACGATCAGCACCGCCTTGTCGGCGGTGCCGAACACCTCGATCGCCCACTTCACCACCCCGCCGACCGAGCGGTCGACGACCTCGTTGCCCACCCCGGCCACCAGGGACTGCCCGGTGCCGGCGAAGGCGCTGATGAGCTCGCCGGTGGCCAGCGCGACGCCCGCGGCGGCCACGCCAGACCACGTGGCCCGCCGGACGAGCTCGGGCTCGGGGGCCGATCGGGCCGCGGCGATTTCGGTGGTGGTGGCCATGGTGACGACAACGAGTATCGCCCCGATCCGGTTCCCCGAGACGGAGCGGCCCCGATTCTCGGATCACCGGCGTTGTTACGGTGGGCCGATGGAGCTGGCGGGCAAGGTCGCGTTGGTCACCGGCGGTGCCAGTGGGATCGGCGAGGCCTCCGCCCGTGCGCTGGCGGCGCATGGGGCGCGGGTGCTCGTGGCCGACGTCGACGACGAGGGCGCAGCACGAGTGGCCGCCCAGGTCGGGGGACGGGCGGTGCACCTCGATGTCGCCGACCCGCACCAGTGGCAGGCCGCGGTCGCCTCGGTGACGGCCAGTGAGGGCGCGTTGCAGCTCGTGCACCTCAATGCCGGCATCTCTGGTGACGAGGTTGCGCTGACCGACCTCACCGACGAGCACTACCGCCGGGTGCTGGGCGTCAACCTCGACGGCGTGGTGTTCGGCTTGCGGGCCACGCTGCCGCTGCTACGGGCCGCAGGCGGGGGAGCGGTGGTGGTCACGTCGTCCATGGCCGGGCTGAGCCCCTATGCCCCCGATCCCGTCTACACCGTGACCAAGCAGGCGGTGGTCGGCCTGGTCCGCGGCATGGCGCCAGAGCTCGCCCTCGGCCCGCCTCGAGCAGAAGGTCAGCCCGACGCACCCCACATCACGATCAACGCCGTGTGTCCCGGGCTGGTCGACACGCCGATGATGGCCGCCGCCCGCGACCTCTTCGTCGACGCCGGGCTGGCCCTGCTCGACCCCGCCGAGGTCGCCGCGGTGGTGGTCGACCTGCTCGCGGGCACCCGAACCGGCCAAGCCATCGCCGTGCTGCCGGGCCAGGCGCCAGAGCCCTGGATGTTCTCGGGGCCTTCAGTGCTCGGTCAGGAGCTGGTCGAGATCCGGCACAGGTCAGCGGCTGACCCTCGGGGGTAGAGACGCACCGCTTGGGTGTGTGGCATCAGCCACAAATCGCGCCCGGCCGTAGCCTACCGACCGGTCGGTAGGCTACCTTCGAAGCAAGGTCACGACCCGCCGCCCCTGCCTTCTCTCCCCCCAGAAAGCGCCGGATGGACACTCCCACCCCGCCCCTCGTCCGCCCTGCCGACGATCAGGCCGTGCCGCCGATCGTCGAGGCCCGTGCCCGGAGCTTCCGCCGCACGGCCTATGAGCGCCCGCCGGACGAACGGGTCAACAAGGCCGCATCCATCCCGTTCATCCTCATCCACGTGCTCGCCCTCGCCGGCGTCGTCGCCTTCGGCATCACGCCGAAGGCCGTGGTGTTGTGCGTGGTCCTCTACGTCGTGCGCATGTGGTTCATCACCGCCGGCTATCACCGCTACTTCGCCCATCGGGCCTACAAGACCAACCGGGTGTTCCAGTTCGTGTTGGCCTTCGGGGGCACCTCGGCCGCCCAGAAGGGGCCGCTGTGGTGGGCGGCGCACCACCGCAACCACCATCGCGACAGCGACAGCGAGCTCGACGTGCACTCGCCGCTGCGCGGGTTCTGGTGGAGCCACGTGGGCTGGATCCTCTGCGACAAGTACAACGAGACCGAATACGACCGCATCCGCGACTTCGCCAAGTATCCCGAGCTGCGGTTCATCAACAAGTACGACTGGATCGCCCCGTGGATGCTCGGCTTCGCGGCCTTCTTCATCGCCGGGCTGCCCGGCCTGTTCACCGGCTTCTTCCTCTCCACCGTGCTGCTCTGGCACAACACGTTCATGATCAACTCGGTGGCCCACGTGTTCGGCCGTCGTCGCTACGCCACCGAAGACACCAGCCGAAACAACGTGCTGCTGGCCGTGGCCACCATGGGCGAGGGCTGGCACAACAACCACCACTACTTCCAGGCCTCGGCGCGCAACGGCTTCTTCTGGTGGGAGATCGACGTCACCTACTACGTGCTGCGGGCCCTCAGCTGGCTTCGCATCGTCCGCGACCTCAAGACGCCGACCGAGCAGGTGCTCTACAGCAACTGGGTGAAGGACGGCTCGTTCGACATCGGCATGTTCCGGTCGAACTGGGCCAAGGCGGCCGCCGCGGTCGCCAACTCCCAGGCCACGCTCGGCGATCGCGTGCGCGAGCGGCGCACGCTGGCCGGCGAGGCGCTGACCCACCGGCGCGAAGCGGTCGAAGGGGCGATGACCGCCCGCAAGCAGGCGGTCGAAGGGGCGGTGGCCGCCCGGAAGCAGGCGGTCGAGGCGTTCGTGCACGAGTCGTTGCTCTCGGCCGAGGAGCTCGCCCGGGTCAGCCGCCGCACCCAGCGCGATCTGGGTCTCAGCGACAGCTGACCGGGTAGTTTCGGGCCGATGGCCTCCGCCCAACCGTCGGCGCTCACGCAGCGCGCCCGTCAGGGATACGAACGCGCCATCGGCGTGCTCGAGCGCCTGGTGCCGATCGCGCGTGGCATCCAACTGGGGGTTCGTGTCTATGCCGGCATGGTTGCTGCGGCCGCGCTCACCATCGCGGTCGTGCTGGTCGTCGACGACGTCCCGGGCACTTGGTACACGTGGGCAGCGTGGGCCACGTTCGTGGTCTTCGTGTTCGCACCGCCCGTGTTCCTCCTGTTCTTCGCGTCGTTGCTCAGCGAAGTGCTCCGGCTGCCCGACAAGCTCAGGGCGTTGCCCGATGTCGGCCCGGCGCACGCTCGCGAGCTGTCCGAGCTGGTTCGCGAGGCCCACAGCAAGGGGGCCACGGTGCATCTGCGCACCCTTCCCCGCGACCTCTGGCGGCTGGGTCGCCTGGTGCTCGAGCTGCGCGACGACATCCCCACCACCAGCGTCGTCCTGTCGCTCGTGCGGGTGCCGATGCTCATCGCCGTGGCCATCGCGTTCGTGGCCGGGTTGTTCCTGATGGCGCTGGCCGTCGCCCTCGTCCTGCTCGTGGCGGTCACGAGGCTGGTGTGACCCAACCTGGCGGAGCCGTGCTCGTGCTCGACGACGCTCTCCGAATGGAGCCCTGGTGAACGACATCGGGATGGCGGACCGCGCTGGTGACCGGTGCGTCGAGTGGCATCGGCGAGGCGATCGCCCGCTCGCTGGCGGCGCGTGGAGTGCCCCGCCTCGTGCTGGTGGCCCGGCGACGCGATCGGCTCGATGCGTTGGCCGATGCACTCGCCGAGGCGCATGGCACGACGTGCGAGGTGCTCGTCGCCGACCTGGCCGACCCCGACGACCTGAGCACGGTCGAGGCACGGTGCGCCGCGCCCGACGACCCGGTCGATCTCCTCGTGAACAACGCCGGCTTCGGCACCTCGGGTCGGTTCGTCGAGTTGCCCGTCGACGGCGAAGAGGAGGAGATCCGGGTCAACGTCGTTGCGCCGATGCGACTCAGCAACGCGGTGCTGCCGGGCATGGTGGCGCGCGGGCGAGGTGCGGTGATGAACGTCTCGTCGATGGGCTGCTACTCGCCGGCGCCGGGCAACGCCACCTATGCGGCGACCAAGGCCTTCCTGACCAGCTTCAGTGAGGCGGTCTTCGAGGAGCTGCGCGGCACCGGAGTGACCATGACCGCGGTGTGCCCGGGCTTCACCCGCACCGAGTTCCACGAACGGGTCGGCGACAGCGACTACAACCACGCGCCCGAATTCGTGTGGATGCCCGCGCAGGCGGTGGCCGAGGCGGCGGTCGACGCCACGGCAGCGGGCAAGGCATTGTGCGTGCCCGGCGTTGGCTACAAGGTGGCAGCCGGCGTCATCTCACCGCTGCCACGCAACGCGCGCCGGTGGCTCATCGGTCGCGGCTCGCGCACCCTGCGCTGACCGCGGGCGGACTGCTCGGCCTCAGCGACCCTCTTGATACGACTCGATCTTGTCGGCGCGATGGGTGGCGTTCACCAGGCGCACGGTTCCCGATCGGGAGCGCATGACCAGCGACTGCGTGGTGGCCAGGCCCTTCGAGAAGTGCACGCCGTCGAGCAGCTCGCCGTCGGTGATGCCGGTGGCGGCGAAGAAGCAGTTGTCGCCGGCGACCAGGTCGTCGGTGTCGAGCACCGCCGAGAGGTCGTAGCCGGCGTCGATCGCCGCGGTGCGCTCCTCGTCGTTGCGCGGCCACAGGCGGCCCTGCAGCTGCCCACCCATCGACTTGAGGGCCGCCGCCGCGATGACACCCTCGGGGGTGCCGCCGATGCCGAAGAGGATGTCGGCGCCCGAGTCGGGCCAGGCCGTCGAGATGGCGCCGGCCACGTCGCCATCGGGGATGAGCCGGATGCGGGCACCCGTCGAGCGGACCTCGGCGATGAGGTCGTCGTGTCGATCACGCTCGAGGATCACGGCCGTGACCTCGCGCACCGGGCTGCCCTTCGCCTTGGCCACTGCTTCGAGGTTCTTGGTGGGCGAGGCGGTGATGTCGATGACGCCCTTGCACTGCGGTCCGACGGCGATCTTCTCCATGTAGACGCATGGGCCCGGGTTGAACATCGTTCCCTGCTCCGACAGGGCGATCACCGCCAGGGCGTTGCCTCGCCCGAGAGCCGTGAGGGTGGTGCCGTCGATGGGATCGACGGCGATGTCGACGTGCGGTGGGCTGCCGTCGCCGATGCGCTCGCCGTTGTAGAGCATGGGCGCTTCGTCCTTCTCGCCCTCGCCGATGACGACGATGCCGTCCATCGGCACGGTGCCGAGCACGAGGCGCATGGCGTCGACCGCGGCACCGTCGGCCCCCTCTTTGTCGCCCCGTCCCATCCAGCGGGCGGCGGCGAGTGCGGCCGCCTCGGTGACGCGCACCAGTTCGAGAGCGATGTTGCGATCCGGATCTTCAGCCATGCCCGGGCAGGGTAGTTGGTGACCGCGGTCACCCAGAAAAGCCGTCCGAGCCGTGTCTGCCCTTGCCGCGGCCCCCGTTCGCAACCTGCGTGCGCACAGGACTCGATGAGGCCTGGCGGAACGCAGGTTGCTCGGGGCCGGCGCTCGCGGCGGGACCGGCTGCGATACTGGCGGGCATGGGTCAACAGGAATGGCGTGAGGCCTACGAGTCGTCCCCGCACCGTGATGCCGACTTCGAGACGATGTCGGGCCTCCCACTCGACCCGGTCTACGGCCCGGCCGACGGCGACTACCCCGGCCAGTTCCCCTACACGCGTGGCCCCTACGCCTCGATGTATCGGTCGAAGCTCTGGACGATGCGCATGTTCGCCGGCTTCGGCACCGCCGACGACACCAACCAGCGGTTCCGCGAGCTGCTCGCCGCGGGAGGCACCGGCCTGTCGACGGCGTTCGACCTGCCCACCCTGATGGGGCGCGACTCCGACGATCCCACCTGTGAAGGCGAGGTGGGCAAGTGCGGCGTAGCCGTCGACACCCTCGCCGACATGGAGGACCTCTTCGCCGGCATCGACCTCGGGTCGGTCACCACGTCGATGACCATCAACTCGCCGGCCGCAGTGATCTTCGCCATGTACATCGCCACCGCGGAGAAGGCGGGCGTCGAGCGTGGCCGTCTCGGCGGCACGCTGCAGAACGACATCTTGAAGGAGTACCAGGCGCAGAAGGAGTTCGTGTTCCCGCCCCGGCCGTCGATGCGGCTGGTGCGCGACACGGTGGCGTTCTGCGCGGCCGAGATGCCCCGCTGGCACCCCATCTCGATCTCGGGCTACCACATCCGCGAGGCCGGCAGCACCGCCGCGCAGGAGCTGGCGTTCACACTGGCCAACGGCTTCGCCTACGTCGAGCTCGCGCAGGCTGCCGGGCTCGATGTCGATGCGTTCGCCCCGCGCCTGAGCTTCTTCTTCAACGCCCACCTCGACTTCTTCGAGGAGATCGCGAAGTACCGCGCCGCGCGGCGCATCTGGGCGACGTGGCTGCGCGATCGCTACGGCGCCCGAGACGAGCGCTCGATGACGTTGCGCTTCCACACCCAGACGGCGGGCGTGTCGCTCACCGCCCAGCAGCCCGAGCTCAACATCGCCCGCACTGCCATCGAGGCGCTCGCCGGGGTGCTCGGCGGCACGCAAAGCCTCCACACCAACTCGATGGACGAGGCGCTGGCTCTGCCCACCGACAAGGCCGCTCGCATCGCTCTGCGCACCCAACAGGTCATCGCCCACGAGACCGGTGTGGCCAACGTGGCCGACCCCCTCGGCGGATCGTGGTTCGTCGAGTCGCTCACCGACGAGCTCGAGCGGCAGGCGTCCGACATCTTCGACCACCTGCTCGACCTCGGGAACGGGTCGATCCTCGAAGGTGTCTATGCGGGCATCGACGAGGGGTGGTTCCAGGGCGAGATCGCCGACGCCGCCTACGACTTCGAGAAGAAGATCGTGGGCGGGCGTCGCGTGGTGGTGGGTGTGAACGCCTTCGTCGAAGCGGACGAGCCGCCTCTCGAGATCCTGCGCATCACCGCCGAGCACGAGCAGACCCAGAAGGCGCGTCTGGCCGCGGTCAAAGCCGACCGCGACACCGACCTGGTGGCGCAGCGCCTGAGCCGCCTCACGGTCGAAGCGGCCGACCCGGAGGCGAACCTCATGCCGGCGCTCATCGACGCCGTGCAGGCCTACGCCACCGAAGGCGAGATCATCGACGCGCTGGCCACCGTGTTCGGCCGCTACGTCGAGACTCCGCGCCTCTGACGCGAATAGGGTGCCCGCCGTGGCGACCAAGTGGTGCATGAACTGCGGCAGCGAATACGTCGTGAGCGTCACGATGTGCCCCGACTGCGACATAGAGCTGGTCGACAAGGATCCCGAGCACGACGATCCTGAGGTCGACGCCGACCCGAGCGGTCAGATCCGATACGAACTGCACGAGTGGGCCGTCGAGTCGCGGGTGCTGCTCGAACAGCTGCTCGAGTCGGAGGCCCTGCCCCGTGCCTGGCAGGGCACCACCCTGATCGTCCCGGCGGTGACCGAGGCCCGAGTCGACGCCCTGGTCGACCAGGTCATCGCCACCACGCTCCCGTCCCTCGACCCCGACGCGGCCAAGCTCATCTACGAGCTGGAGGACTGGGACGAGAGCGAGATCACCCGCCTGGCCGAAGCGCTCGACACCCTCGAGATCCCCTACGAGCTCGACGTCGCGGGGAACCTGGTCGTGCTCGAGGACGACGAGGAGCGGGTCGAGACGTTGCTCGAGTCGATCGAGTACCCCGATGCCCTCAAACCCGATAGCGACGGCGACGACCACATCGACGGGGTCGACGTCGCCGACGTGCTCGGCGAGCTCTTCGTGGCCGTCGACCGCCTGAAGAACCACGCGCGCGACCACGAAGGCGTGCTCGGCCTCGTGCGGGCGGCCGACACCATCGCCGAGATCCCCGTGCCGTTCGGATTCGCGCCGGCAGTGTGGACCGACATCCTCGGGCAGGCCGAGCGTCTGCGGGCGGGCATCGAGAACGACGAGCAGACCGACGAGGAGATCGAGGAGCACGCCGAAGAGCTCCGCTCGGTGCTCCGCAACTACGTCTGACGCCGTCCGCAGTCGTTCTGGCGTCCGTTCGTCACCGCCGGCGCAGCGCACGGACGCCAGAACCAGCAGAGCGGGGGCGTACCCGGTCCGCTCCGACCGGTGGTCCGGAGCCGGCGGCCGTTAGCGTGACCCGCGTGGTCGTGCTGGCCGAGCTCGAGATCTACCACTCCCGGGAGATCGCCCCCACCCGTCGGGTGGCCCTCGGTCGCGCCGACCTACCGGTCGATCCCCCGCCCGGGTTCGGCGGCATCCTGCTCGGTGGGGTGGTGGCCGCCCACATCGGCGACATCGATCCCGAGCTGCATCCCGACCTGCTGCGGCTGATGGTGCAGCTCGAGGAGGGCCAGCGCATCCCCCAACCTCGCCTGCGCTACCGGTTCCAGACCGATCACATCGGTCTGCTCCGCAGCCATTTCCGGCTGGTGGGGGCCGGCGACGACCTCAGCTTCGACTTCGCCCATCGGGGCACGGCGGCGCAGGCGGTGCTCGCGGCCGTGTATGCCGCCGGCGACCTCGACCCGGCGATCCGCAACGCGGTCATGTCGACGATGCGCCGGGCGATGCGCTGGGTCGGCCCCGTCGGCCCCGAGCTGGTCGCGCATCTCACGGGCTACGGAGGGGGCACCTACTCGGTCAGCGCCTTCGGCGATCCGGTCGCGTGGGCGCTCGATGCCCTGGGGTTCGACGCGCCACCGGGCTCGGCGGGCCGCAACGGGAAGAAGGCCAACGGGCACGTCGCAGCCGACCTCCTGCCTTCGCCGGCCGACGTGCAACGCCGGTTTCGGGCCCGTCTGCGCGAGGCCCATCCCGACCACGGCGGTGAGACGGCCGGGGCAGCGCAGCGCATCGCCGAGCTCACCGAAGCCCGCCGTATCCTGCTCGGTCGATGAGCCCCGCCGCGAAACGCAAGAGATCGTCGCCGCCCGGTGCGTTGTTGCTCACGCCGGGAGCGGGCGCCGATCGCGATCATCACACGCTCGTCGCAGTCGAACGGGCCGTTGCGCCGCTTCCCGTGTCGCGCGTCGACTTCCCCTATCGACGCGAAGGCCGGCGGGCTCCCGATCGCCCGCCCAAGGCCATCGCCTGCATCAACGACGAGGCCGCCCTGCTGGCCGACCGGGCCGGCGTCGACCCGACGACGATCGTGCTCGGTGGCCGTTCGTTCGGCGGGCGCATGTGCTCGATGGCGGTGGCCGAGGGGCTTTCGGCGCGCGGTCTGGTGCTGCTCAGCTACCCGCTGCACCCGCCGGGCAAACCCGACAAGCTCCGCACCGAGCACTTCGGTGCGCTCGAGGTGCCTTGCCTGTTCGTGTCGGGCGAGAAGGACCCGTTCGGTTCGCCCGCCGAGTTCGACGACGCAGTGCAGGCCATCCCGGGCGAGGTCACCCAGGTATGGGTCGGCGGGGGTCACGACCCGAAGAAGGACGACCAGGTGGCGGCTGCGGTGGCGGACTGGCTGGCGTCGCTCTGAGCGGGGCCCGCGGGCCGGTCGCACGCCTGCGGAGATGTCGTCAGCCGAACCCGTTGCCCGGCGCGGCCGCAGTGGTCGACGTGGGGTCGGGCTCGCGGGCACGCGACAGCTCGAGCACGGTCTGGTACTCGGGCGTGCTGCGGATGTCGCGCGACACCACCACTCGCACATCGGGGTCGGTGCGACCGGCGGTGATGAGGTCGACCAGCTCGCCACCCTCCCAATCGATCCGGCTGGCGGCTTCGCGGGTGATGTTCACCTGGGTGACCGGAAAGGGCTCGTCGCTGTCGTCGACCGAGTCGACCGGCTCGAGGCAGATGTCGTACGACTCGATCTCGGACCACCTGGCGAACACGTCGGGCGTGACTGCGGCCGAGACCTGCCAGAACCCGTCGAGGTATTGCGTCGGGCTGTAGTCGGGCGCGATCGGCTCGGCGTAGAGGGCCAGGTGGCGCCCGTCGTTCGAGGGCTCGTAGCCGCCACCCGACAGGTCGATCAGCGCGCCACGGGTGAGCCGCAGCCCCAGCGGGGCGAGGATCGGGTCGTAGAGCTCGCGGAGCGAACCGACGTCGTTCGGCGGCAGCGACTGTGCCGGATCGAACGGCGCCAGCTGCGTGCTGCCCTCGACCGTGGTGGTCGGAGCGGCCACCGGGTCGGCTCCGTCGGATCCGCAGGCCGCCGCCAGCGGGGCCACCGCGAGCACCGCGACGAGGACGACGGCCGAACGGCGCATCAGGCCAGGATCTCCACTCGGATGCCGTAGGAGTCGTAGGGGTCCTCGATGGCGTCGACCAGCGCGTCGATGTCCTCGTTGCGCAGGCGGACACAACCAGCGCTGACGCTCTGGCCGATCTTCTCTGGCTCGTTGGTGCCGTGGATGCCGAGCTGGCCCTGCCCGCCGTTGAAGCTGGTGAGCACCTCGGAGTAACCCGACAGCCCGAAGGCATGGGTGCCGTAGACCGAGTCGGGGTTGGGTGGCTGGAGCAGCTCGGTCGTGTAGTAGAGGCCACCAGGTGTGGGTGTGTTCTCGCGAGCGACGCCGATGGGCACGTCGAGGATGACCTCGTCGCCGTCGTAGGCCTTGAGGTTGAAGCCCGCCAAGTCGATCTTGATCGAGAACGGGTTGCCCTCCATGCGCACGTCGGATCGCTTCACCCAGCCGGTCGATCCGTTGGGGCGCACCGGGAGCAGCACTTCGATCCAGTCGCAGTTGTCCTCGGGCTCGTTGACGGCCAGGAACGCGAGCGGCACGTCGATCGGTGGGTCGGTGTCGGTCTGGCGAGGATCGGCCAGCGCCAACTTCGGCACGGCTGCCCCGGGCTCGGGATAGATGCCGATGGCGCCTTTCTGCTTGGCGAAGGCGACGTGGTTCGGGTAGTCGTCGAGGGACGGATCGCAGCTCGTGCTGGTGGGATCGATCGACGCCGTGGTGGAGGTGTTCTCGACGAGGGTCGGGCCTTCGGAGCTGCAACCGGCGACGATGACGGCCGCCGCCAGCAGCGTCCAGAGCGCCCGGCGACGGGCGGTCGAGCGCTTGGCGGGCGGCAACTGAGGGCTCGGAGGGGGGAGTGGCACGAGCGGAGATGCTACCCGTCGGGCTCGTCGGGGCGGGATCGCGGGGGATACCGGGCGGGCAACGAATCGATGTCGAGCCCCTCGAGCCCGAAGAGCTCGCGAGACAGCGGCGCATCCTCCGGATTGAGGTCCTCGAGCTCACGCGAGGCGGTCTCCGGATAGAGGAACAGCACCAGGCCGACCACCACCACCGGGCCGACGGCCAGCCAGGGTGATGGCGTGCGGGCAGGCCACCGGCGAGCCGATCGGCGAGCACGCCGGCGACGGCCAGGCCGGCTGCGCTGCCGAGCACCGAGAAGACGTTGATGATGCCGTTGGCCCGACCGCGGGCCTCGGTGGGGAACAGCTCGGGGCCGTAGACGGCCAGCGCCGGGATGGCCATCGCTCCGATGACGGCGCCGAGCATCGACCACAGCCAGATCTCCCAGCCCGTCCCGAGGTACATGAGCACGGTGAAGGCCGACGCCGGCCGCGACGCCGACGGCGCCGATCAGCCGTCGGCCCCGCGCGTCGGCCAGCTGACCGCCGACGATGACGCCGATCCCGCCCGGGTGTGTTGGTGAGGATGTTGAAGGCGATGAGGCCGGTGGCGTCGAAGCCCTGATCGGTGCGCAGGTACTCGTTGAGGAAGCCCGAGGCCGGCGTGACGAACAACGAGAAGAACAGGCCCGACGCGGCGAGCAGAGCGAACCGGCGAGGGTTGGGCCGGGCCGGGCGGCTCTTGCGCGCAGGTGCGGGCTCGCGAGTCGTCGCCACGCGCTCGACCGGGTCGGGTGCTGGCACTGCCGGGGTGGCCGGCGGTCGGGTGTCGACCGCCTCGAAGCGATAGGTCTCGGGCAGCAGCCGCCCGACCCATGCGAGGGGGGCGAGGGCGACCAGCGGCACGAGGTACAGCAGGCGCCAGGCGGGCAGTCCGAGATCGGCCACCCACAGCAGCATCACCGCGATGCCCGCGCCGAGCGCGCCGGCCATGGTGAGCACCGAGACCGCCCACGCCCGCGATCCTGAGGGCGTCTCCTCCACCGCGATGATGCTGATGAGCAGCGCCATCGCGGTCGAGAACGCTCGCGCCACCGTCTGGCTGGCGCCGAGCCAGACCAACCCGGGAGCGAGGGCACCCAGCGCGGTGGCGAGGCAGCCGGCGACCGCGGCCACGAGCAACACCCGCCGGCGACCCCGCCGATCGGCGACCGCCACGACCGCGAGGGCGAGCAGCGCTCCGACGCGCACGACCGACAGCGTCCAGCCGACCGCAGAGTCGGAGACGTCGAAGTCGTCCTTGAAGAAGGTGTTGGTCTGCGTCAGCAGCGTGCCGAGGTAGCCCGTGATGATCGACACCACGGCGAGCACCGACAGCACCGATGCCGACCGCCCGCCCAGCCGGGCAGGTGGTGCCCACCACGGGCGCGTCCGCCGCCGCGGCGCAGCTCGAGGCGCAACAGGACACCGAAGAGCGGGCCCCACAGCGGGAACGGCGAGGCGGTACCGGAACGTCTCGGTGACCTCGACGCGAGCCGTCGGGGCCGCGTGCGCCGACCGCCACCCGGCGGTGCCACTCGTGGAACGGGCCGTCGGCCAGCTCGAACTCGCCCTCCTCGAGCGGTGTCTCGAGCACGAGATCGTCGCGCGGGCGCCGGAGGGCCTCGACCTCGGCCTCGGTGACGCGACGGGTTACGACGAGCTGGGGCACGTGGGCCGGAGCATACTGACCGGGTGGATCGCATCATCGTGCACCCCGACGGCCCCCTCGAGGGCACGGTGGCGATCAGCGGCGCCAAGAACTCCGTGCTCAAGTTGATGGCGGCCACCACCCTGGCCTCGGGCGACTACGTGTTGCGCAACGTGCCCGACATCCTCGACGTCACGTGGATGGGCGATCTGCTCACCGAGATGGGCATGACGGTCGAGCGGCCGGCGCCCGGTGAGCTGCGCATCGTGCAGGGCGACGACCTCACACCCGAGGCGCCCTACGAGCTGGTCGAGCGGATGCGGGCGTCGATCGTCGTGCTCGGCCCGCTGCTGGCTCGATTCGGGCGGGCCCGCGTGGCGTTGCCCGGCGGCGACGACTTCGGGCCGAGGCCGATCGACATGCACCTGCGGGCTCTCGAGGAGCTCGGCGCCACCTTCGACTTCGCCCACGGCTACATCGAGGCGCGAGCCGATCAGCTCACGGGCACGCGCATCCTGCTCGAGTTCCCGAGCGTCGGCGCCACCGAGAACGTGCTGATGGCGGCGGTGCTGGCCAAGGGAACCACGGTGATCGACAACGCGGCGCGCGAGCCCGAGATCGCCGACCTGGCCGCGTTCCTCAACCGCATGGGCGCGCGTGTGCTCGGCGCGGGCAGCTCCACCATCCAGATCGAGGGGGTCGAGGAGCTCGCGCGCGGTCGAGCACACGGTGATCCCCGACCGCATCGAGGCGGCCACGTTCCTCGCGGCCGTCGGCGTCGCCGGTGGCGAGATCACCCTGCGCGGGGCGCGGCCCGACCACATGGACATGTTCGTCGCCAAGCTCGGCGAGATGGGCATGCGCATCTCGCCGACCGGTGAGGGCATCTGGGCGATGGCTCCCGGGCGGCTCCGCTCGGTCGACATGGCGACGCTGCCCTATCCGGGGCTGGCCACCGACTACAAGCCCCTCTTCGTGGCCATGCTGGCGTCGGCCGACGGGGTGGGCATCGTCACCGAGAACCTCTTCGCCGGGCCGGTTCCGCTACGTCGACGAGCTGGTGCGCATGGGCGCCGACATCCGCACCGAGGGCCACCACGCCGTCATCCGCGGCCTGCCTGCGCTGTCGGGCGCGCCGGTCCGCGCTCCCGACATCCGGGCCGGGGCGGCCCTGGTGGTCGCCGCCCTGAAGGCCGACGGCGAGACGGTGGTGAGTGACGCCCATCACATCTCGCGGGGCTACGAGCACTTCGTCGCCAAGTTGCGGGCCCTGGGCGCCGACGTGTCACAGAGGGCGACTGAGGCACCATCCGCAGCGGGAACACCCGGCCCTCGGGGGGTGTTGGCGCGACCGGGCCCCAACGGGCACCCTGAAGGTGCTCCGGAGATGAGGCAGGGACGTTGTTCATGCGCACGAAGATCGAAGAGGTCATCCAGGCGATCCGCCCGGCCATCCAGGCCGACAACGGCGACATCTACCTGCGCGACGTGCACGAGGACACGGGTGTGGTCGAAGTCGAGCTGGTCGGTGCCTGTGTGTCGTGCCCGGCATCCACGGTGACGTTGAAGGCGGGCATCGAACGGATCCTGAAGGACCGGGTCGACGGCGTCACCGAAGTGATCGACGTCGGCCAGGCCTCGGCCCAGCTCGGCGAGAGCGCCGTCACGCTCTGACCGAGGCCCGGCCGCGCGCCGGTCCCGCACCGCGGCGACGGCCCTGCGCTCTAACCTTCGCCGGCGTGCCCCGACCTCGCACCCGCGACCCCGCCGAGCTGCTCTCGCTCGCCCGCAGCGGCGATCGCTCGGCGCTGGCGCGGCTGTTGTCGATGGTGGAGCACGGCGGTCCCGACGCCCGGGCCATCGGCCGGCTGACCCATCCGCTCGGTGGCCACGCCGCCACCATCGGCATCACCGGCTCGCCCGGATCGGGCAAGTCGACCCTGACCAACGAGCTCATCCGTCGCATCCGTGCCGACGACCTCGAGGTGGCCGTGCTGGCGATCGACCCGTCGTCGCCCTTCACCGGTGGCGCCATCCTCGGCGATCGGGTGCGCATGGGCGACCACGCCCTCGACGAGGGAGTCTTCATCCGGTCGATGGCCACCCGAGGGCATCTCGGGGGGCTGGCGCTGGCCACGCCCGAGGCGGTTCGGCTCCTCGACGCCGTCGGTCGGCCGTGGGTCATCGTCGAGACCGTGGGCGTGGGGCAGGTCGAAGTCGAGGTCGCCGGAGAGGCCGACACCACGGTCGTGGTGCTGAACCCCGGTTGGGGTGACGCGGTCCAGGCCAACAAGGCCGGCCTCATGGAGATCGCCGACGTGTTCGTGATCAACAAGGCCGACCGGCCGGGCGCGGCCGACACCCGTCGTGATGTCGAGCAGATGCTCGAGCTGTCGGCGCCGACGGCGTGGCGCCCGCCGATCTTGTCGACCACCGCGACCACGGGCGAAGGGGTCGACGAGCTCTGGCAGGCGCTTCGTGATCACCACCGCTGGATGGTCGACAGCGGCGAGCTCGAGCGCCGTCGTCAACGGCGGGTCACGGACGAACTGCACGCCATCGTGGCGGCGCGGCTCCGCGAGCGAGCCTCGGTCGTCGCGTCAGGGCCCGAGTTCGACGAGGCGCGCGACGCGGTGCTCGAGCGCACCCTCGATCCGTGGGCTGCCGCCGACCGCCTGCTCGGGGCCGACTGACGACGACGTCTGCTCGGCGGACGACTACTGGCCGCGGGTCACCAGCGCGTCGCGGATCTGCGTCAGCAGCTCGATCTCGGTCTCCTCGGCCTCCTCCTCCTTCGTCTTGCGCATGTTCTGCACCGAGCTGATCGCCTTCACGATCAAGAAGAGCGCGAACGCGATGATGAGGAAGTTCACGACCGCCGTGAGGAACGAGCCCCAGTAGATCTCGGCGTCGTTGATGGTGAGCGTGTAGCTGCTGAAATCGGGTTGGCCGCCGAAGATCGCCAGGATCTGCATGAGGATGTCGTTGGTGAACGACGTGACGATGGCGGTGAACGCCAAGCCGAGCACCACCGCGACGGCGAGGTCGATCACGTTGCCCTTGGCAATGAACTCCTTGAACTCTTTGATCATCGGAATCGCTCCTATCTCCGTCGTCCCTCGGGACGAGTGGCTGGTCGTCGTCCCTCGGGACGAGTGGCTGCCTACGTGAAACCCATCTTCACACGGCCGGTTAGCGTGTGCCCGTGGCCGACCAACTCGTGCACCTCGACCGACGCGACGACGGCGTGGCGGTGATCCAACTCGACAACGGGAAGGTGAACTCGCTGTCGACCGCGCTGCTCGGGCAGCTCCGAGCAGCGATCGCCGATCTCGAGGCCGACCTGCCCGGTGCCGTCGTCGTCCGTGGCAACGACCGCATGTTCGCCGCCGGTGCCGACATCTCCGAGTTCGCCGGGCCCGACGAGGCGGCCACGATCGGTGCCGCCTTCCTCGATGCGCTCAACGCGTTGGCCGATCTGCCGCGAGCGACGGTGGCGGCGGTCAACGGCTATGCGCTCGGTGGTGGCTGCGAGCTGGCGCTCGCGTGCGACTTCCGATTCGCGGCCGACACGAGCCGCTTCGGTCAGCCCGAGATCCTGCTCGGCATCATCCCCGGTGGCGGCGGCACGCAACGCCTGGCGCGTCTGGTCGGCCCGGCGCGAGCCAAGGACCTCGTCTTCACCGGCCGCCAGGTCGGCGCGGAGGAGGCGCTCGCCATCGGGCTGGTCGACCGGGTGGTGCCCGCCGACGATCTCCACGCCGAGGCGCTGGCCTACGCCGGTCAGCTGGCGGGGGGCGCGGTGCTGGCCCAGTCGCTGGCGAAGCGGGCCATCGATCGTGGGCTCGACATCACGCTCGACGGTGGGTTGGGTCTCGAGCAGCAGCTGTTCGTCGAGGTGTTCCGCACCGACGACAGCCAGACCGGCGTCGCCAGCTTCCGGGAGCACGGGCCCGGGAAGGCCGAGTTCCGCGGCCGCTGAGCCTTCACGTGGTCTTTATCCGCGGCCGATAGCGTCGACGGAGTGACCACCGGCGTCTCGACCTGCTACCGGCACCACGACCGGCGCGCGGGCGTCTCCTGCCAGCGTTGTGGGCGTCCGATCTGCCCGAGCTGCATGGTGCAGGCTTCGGTCGGCTTCCACTGCCCCGAGTGCGCTCGGGCCGGCGCCCAGCAGGTCTACACGACGGCCAACCTGAACCGGCGGCCGATCGTCACCCAGGTCCTCATCGCCCTCAACGCACTGGTGTTCGTGGCCGAGCTCCTGGTCACGCGTGGGGAGAGCCTCTGGGGCTCGGTGTCGTCCGAGATCAGTGACCGGGGGCTGCTCGTCGGCTTCGGCACCTTCGACGGCATCACGCCGGTGGGCGTCGCCGCGGGCGAGACCTATCGCATCATCACCGGCGGCTTCCTCCACGCCGGCCTGCTGCACATCGGCATGAACATGCTGGTGCTGTGGGTGCTCGGTTCCCAGCTCGAGCCGGTGCTGGGGCGGTCCCGCTTCCTCGCCCTCTACATCACCAGCCTGGTTGCCGGAGCGTTCGGCGTGCTCCTGGTGTCGCCCACGTCAGCCACGGTCGGCGCATCGGGCGCCATCTTCGGGCTGCTCGGGGCTGCGTTCGCCGCGCAGAAGGCGCGCGGCATCGATCCGTGGCGATCGGGCATCGGCGGGTTGTTGATCGTCAACCTCATCATCACGTTCGCGATCCCTGGCATCTCGATCGGCGGACACATCGGTGGGCTGGTCGGCGGGCTGGTGGCCGGCTTCGTCATCTTCCAGTTCGACCAGCGCGTGCGCTCGCCCCTGCCCGCCGTGCTCGCGTGCGCGGCGATGACGGCTGTGCTCTGGGTGGGCTGCCTCTGGGCGGCCGACAGCTATCGCGACCCGATCCTCGGCATGCTCGGGCAGTAGCAGCCGCTAGCGAGCCTCGACCAACGTCTTCAGTTCGGCCGAGGTTGCGCTTCCACACGAGGCGCAATGCCTCTCCGCCCACGGCGGCGCCGAACGGTCCACCCATCCACCAGGGGAAGTGCAGCTTCTCGCGCCACGTGAACCTGGTGCGGCCGCCTGGCAGTCGGCGCAACGTGAACCGCCCGCTTCCCGTCACCACGCCCACGTGCTTCACGCCCATCGCCCGTCGTGGCCGCCACTCGGTGATCTGCATGCGGTCGGTGAGCGAGAACGGACCCAGCTTGGTATCGCAGTCGAACGTGGTGCCCACGCCCCGCCGCTTGGCCGACGTGAACCGGATGGCGACCGCGTCGTGCATCCAGTTGACGTGTCCGCCGACGTCCTCGACCACCTTCCACACCTGCGAGGGCGGTCGGTCGATCGTGATCCCTACTCGGATGCCGGCCATGCGCGCATGCTAAGACGAGGTTGATGACCACCGACGAGTCGGAGCTCGACGACCTGGCCGTCGAGCTGGCACACGTCGGCCGTCAGGTCCGCGATGCGGTCCGGGCGGCCGCGCCCGCCTCCGACGGCGAGGTGATGCGCACCGAGGGCGGCGACGACGTGTTCGGCGTCGACGAGCGGGCCGAGACCGCGCTGCTCGCCGCCCTTGACGGGCTCGGGAGACGTTGGCCGGGCACGGCGGTGGTCGAGGGCCACGACGCGGACCTGGTGGTCGGCCGCGCCGACGGGCCGTGGCGCTATCTCGTCGATCCGGTCGACGGCACCCGGCCCTACCTGGCCGGCAAGCGCAGCGCCTGGGTGTTGCTGGGTGCGGGCCGAGAGGCGGCCACCCTCGAAGACCTCGAGGTGGGGGCCATGGTCGAGATCCCGGGCCGGCGGGCGGCCCTCGGCCTCGTGGCGTGGGCCCGTCGTGGGGGCCCCGCGTGCGCCGAGGACGACGACCTCGTGGGTGGAGGTGCGCCCGCGGTGGTGAGGCTCACGCCGCGTCGCGACGATCGCATCGATCGCAGCTTCGTCACCGTGGTGCGGCTGCTTCCCGGCTCGCACGCAGCCATCGGCGCGTGGGCCGACGACCATCTGGCGGGACTCGAGGTCTACGACGACCTCGTGCCCTGCACGGGGGGCTATCTGGCCGGCTTGGCCACCGGGAGCGATCTGGCCGTGTTCGATCCGAGGCCGGCGTTCGCGCCGGGGGGCCTCGCCGCCCACCCCTACGATCTCGCCTCGTTGGTGGTGGCCCGAGCCGCTGGGGCGGTGGTCGAGGCCTTTCCGTCCGGGCCGCTGACGGTGCCGCTCGACACCGGCACCCCGGTCGCCTGGGCGGGCTATGCGAACGAGGCGGTGGCGCTCCGCCTGCGCCCATCCATCGCTGAGTAGCATCGCCGCCACCGGCCACCGATCCGCTGTTCCGGCGATCGGGGCCGAACTCCCAGGAGGCATGCCGTCGTGGCCAAGATCGACCTCGCTGCACTGGCCGCTCCCGCGCTCGCCCAGGGCGAGGAGGTCGTCGAGGGCGTTCGGGTCAACTGGAACGGCATGGTGCCGCCGGTGCAGGTCACCACGGGTCGCGGGCTGGCAAGCCTCGATGGGCCGCCGCCCGTGCTCGATACCGATCAGCTCGTCGAGTTCCCCTCGGCGAAGCAGATGGCGCTGGTGCTCACCGGTGGGCGGATCCTCGCGTGGAGCATCGGGCTCACCGGCAAGCCCAAGCAGTTCCTCGGCGAGGTGCCGCTCACCGCGGTGGCCGAGGTGCAGATCGACCAGGTGCGTTTCGGCGGCGTGATCCGCATCGTCATGAAGTCGGGCGCCATCGTCGATCTCGAGGTGATGAAGGGCGATCCCGGCGAGGCCTTCACCTCACAGCTCCAAGGTCTCATCGCGTCGGATTGAGCCTCAGCGCTCAAACGGAGCGCAGCTGGGCGGTGGCCTGTTCCGGCGCCACGATGTTGATGAGCACACCGGTTCCCTCCTCGAACCCGGCGGCGCTGGTGACCTGCGGGAGCACGTGTACGTGCCAGTGGTAGGGCCCGCCGTGGTGATGCGGTGCCGTGTGGAACACCAGGTTGTACGCGACGTCGCCCACGACCCGGTCGAGCCGGGCGAGCGCGTCGCGGATCGCCCGACCGATGCCGACCAGGTCGGCGGGCGTGGCGTGAGCGAGGTGGGCCTCGTGGCGGCGGGGGACCACCAGCATCTCGTAGGGGGTGCCGCTCCAGAACGGGCTCAGCACGGCGACCCGATCGGTCGACAGCACCACCCGGTGCCCGGCGTCCTCCTCGATGGCGATCGTCTCGCACAACAGGCAGGCGCGGCGTTCGGCGTCGAACGCGGCCAGTCGGTCGAGCTCTTCGGTGAGCTCGCCCGGCACGAAGGGGATGCCGAGCAGCTGGCCGTGCGGGTGCTCGAGGGACGCACCCGCCTCCCGGCCGTGATTGACGATGGTCTGCGTGTAGACCACCCCCGCCTGGCGACCGTGGTCCTCCACGCGGTCACGGATGGCCGCCATCGCCAGACCGGCCTGCTTGTCGTCGAGGGCACCCCACGGCCGGTCGTGCTGGGGGGAGAGCACGAGCACCTCGTGGATGCCCACCGCAGGCGCCTCGTGGAAGATCGGCCCGAGCTCGGTGACCCGCAGGTCGCCTCGCCCGTTGAACGCCGGGTAGAGGTTCGGGACGACCCGAACCAGCCAGTGGCCGTCGCGGCCGTAGGTCTCGAGCGCGGGCGCGGTGGCCTCTTCGTTTCCCGGGCAGAACGGGCACGGTCGCTCCGGATCGCTCTGCACCGGCAGTCGGCGCGGCGCGAATCCACCTGGGCGCTCGGCGCGACCCGTGGCGATAGTGACCCAGCGACCGTTCAGCGGGTTGAGCCGCAGCTGGCTCACGGGCGCCGACGCTAGCGCGCCTCGCCCTCGTGGCCACCTCTGGTGGCACCGGGCTGCTATCGGCGCTGGACGGTAGATCGACACCTGGTGCTCGCTGGCCGGGGTGAACGCTTCGTCTCCCCAGCCCTCGGTGCGGCCGGCCAGGTGCCATCCCGTCTCGGCCGCCAGGCGATCGAGCTCTGTGGGCAGCAGGTAGTGGAGCTGCCAGGGGCGTAGGCGGATGCCCTGCTCGGTGATCTCGATGTGCTGGCCGTTCACCGACCTGGCGACGGGGTCGAGGCGAGACGCGGTGAGCACGACCCGGTCGACCTCGATGATCGGAGTGTCGACGCCCTGGACCGGGCGATCCGTGTCGGGGAACACGATCGTCTCGATCACCAAGGTGCCATCGGGGTGGGTGACGGCACGGGCGTTGGTGAGGCATCGACGTTGTTCCGCTTCGTCGCGGAGGTTGAAGAACGTGTTGAACGCGACGAGCACGACGCCGAAGCTCGCCGGGGCGAACGGAGGTCGGGCCATGTCGGCCAGCACCGCTCTGACATCGTTGCCGCCCGACTTGGCCCGGAGCTTGGCGAGCATGGGCGCCGACGCGTCGACGCCGGCGACAGAGACGCCCCGCGCGCTGATGGCGTGCGCCAACCGGCCGGTGCCCACGCCGAGCTCGAGCACGGGGCGCCCCGCCGCCAGCGCGGCGATGCGGCCGGCGCACTGCTCGGTGTGTGGGAGATCGCGGTACCAGTCGTCGTAGACATCGGCGAACGCGTCGCCGTAGCTCGACACCCCGAGTGGATCCATGGCGAGAGTGTGGCTCGCGTCCGCAACATTCGCCCCACGATCGTCATGGTCGACGCGAGACCGCCACGTGATCGACACCGCAGGCGGTAACCATGGCCTGTCCAGGAGCTGTCCAACTTCCGTCACGAGGGCGCCCGCCCTCATGCAACAGGAGGCTCGAGACATGTACGAGTTCGCAATCCTGGCCCTGCTGGCCCTCGCCACCGTCAAGCTCGTCGACTTCGTGGTCGACTTCCTGCCCGGGGACACGGGCACGATGCGCTCGCTGCTCACCTTCGTGGTGGCGGTCGGAGGTGTGTGGCTGCTCGACTACTCGGTGTTCGCGGCATGGGACGTCTCCATCCGCAACGCCGATCTCGGCATCTGGATCACCGGCTTCGTGGTGGCCGGCCTGACGTCGGCGTGGCGGGCCGGGTTCCGGTATCTCACCCACGATGCGGCGACATCCGACGAGACGCTCGGTGAGCATCACCGACCGCTCCAGAAGGTCGCCTGACCAGCCTGGTCTTCACGACCTGTGACCGGCGGCGGGACTCGATCCCGCCGCCGGTGTCGCGCCCGGGGCCGGCGGCGATCGGCTGCGCTCGCCAGTAGCCTTGACCCGGTGATCGGCTACCTCGACAACGCGGCCACGACGCCCATGCGTCCTGAGGCCGTCGACGCCATGTTGCCGTTTCTGGCCGACCAGTTCGCCAACCCGTCCGGTGCCCATCTGCTCGCCCGCAACGCTCGCCGGGCGATCGACGACGCTCGCGACGTGGTCGCCGAGCTGCTGGGTGCCGAGCCGGGCGAGGTGGTGTTCACCGGTGGAGGCACCGAAGCCGACAACCTGGCCGTGCTCGGCGTGCACGACCGGCGGGGTGGGGTGGTCGTGTGCTCGGCCATCGAGCACCACGCCGTGCTCGACGCCGTCGAGTTGCGCGGCGGCCGGGTGGTTGGCGCCGACCAGCGCGGCATGGTCGACCTCGACGCGCTGGCCGCCGTGCTCGACGACGACGTCACCCTCGTGTCGGTGATGCTCGCCAACAACGAGATCGGCACGGTGCAACCTCTGGCCAGAGTCGCCGAGGTCGTTCGCGATCGTGCTCCTCGGGCGGTCTTGCACACCGACGCGGTGCAAGCGTTCTCGTGGCTCGACGTGGCGCGCGCCGCCGCCCCGGCCGATCTCATCTCGATCAGCGCCCACAAGTTCGGCGGGCCCAAGGGGGTGGGAGCCCTCGTGGTGCGCAACGGCGTCGAGCTCGCCCCTCGGGTGGTCGGCGGCGGCCAGGAGCGGGGCCGGCGCAGCGGCACCCACAACGTCGGCGGCATCGTCGCCATGGCCACCGCCGCGCGCCTCACCGCCGCCGAGCGGGCCGCCACGGCGGAACGGGTCACCAAGTTGCGTGACCGCCTCGCCGACGGCCTGGTGGCCACCGTGCCCGATGTGGTCGAGACCGGCGTCGCACGCGGGGCCGCGGGCCCCGATCGATCCGATCGCGTGGCCGGCATCTGTCACCTCTGCATCGCCGACGTCGAGAGCGAGGCCCTGCTCTTCCTGCTCGAGGAGGGGGGTGTGTTCGCGTCGGCCGCGTCCTCCTGCTCGAGCGGTGCCCTCGAGGCGTCGCACGTGCTGGCCGCCATGGGTGTGCCGCCTCATCTGGCTGCCGGATCGCTGCGGTTGTCGCTTGGCTACGCGTCCACCGACGCCGACGTCGATCTGGCCCTCGAGGTGTTGCCCCCGGCGGTCGAGCGCCTGCGGCTGTTCTCGCCTCGGGGCACCTGACCCGTGGCCGGGGCTCGATCATGAGGGTGCTCGTCGGCATGTCGGGTGGTGTCGACTCGTCGGTCGCGGCCGCGCTCGTGCGCGATCAGGGCCACGACGTCACTGGGGTGACCCTGCGCCTGTGGGGCGGCGAGAGCGACTCGGGGTGCTGCTCGGTCGCCGACGTCGACGATGCGCGGCGGGCCGCGCAACATCTCGGCATCGACCACCTCGTCTTCAACTTCTCCGACGACTTCGAGACGTATGTCGTGGGCCCCTATGTCGACGCACATGTCGCGGGCCGCACGCCCAATCCGTGCATCGAGTGCAACCGCCACCTCAAGTTCGACCGGCTCGTGCAGCGGGCCGAGGCGTTGGGCTTCGACGCGGTGGCCACCGGTCATCACGCGCGCGTGGTGCGACGCGGCGGGGCTCCACGCATCGCCCGGGGCGCCGACGTCGGCAAGGATCAGAGCTACGTCCTCTACATGCTCGATGCGCGCCGATTGGCCCGGGTGCTGCTGCCGATCGGCGACCTCACGAAGGCCGAGGTGCGCGATCACGCCGGTCGGCTGGGTCTGCGCACCGCGGCCAAGCCCGACAGCCAGGACGTGTGCTTCATCACCTCCACCGGTGGGCGCCAGGCGTTTCTCGGCGACCGCATCCCGTTGCGGCCGGGCCGGGTGGTCGATCGGTCGGGAGCCGAGGTGGGAGCGGTTGATCACGTCGAACTGGTGACGCTCGGACAACGCAAGGGGCTCAACCTGGCGGGCGGCTCGGCGCCTCGGTATGTGGTCGACGTCGACGCTGCCACTGCCACCGTCGTCGTGGGCTCGCCGGCCGATCTGCTCGCCACCGAGGTGTGCCTCGACCAGGTCGTGTGGAACGACCGCATCGTCGAAGGCGCGCTCCTCGCACAGACCTCGGCCCACGGCGAGCCCAAGCCGGCGCACGTCGTGGTCGGCCGCTCCGGCGTGGGTGCCGGGCGGCTGGTGCGGGTCACCTGGGCCGAGCCGCAACGGCGCGTGGCCCCGGGGCAGAGCGTGGTGCTCTACGAGAACGACGAGGTGGTCGGGGGCGGCATCGCCGTCTGAACCGGCAACCGTCGGCGACGGGCCTCGGTCAGCACCTGGCCGGGCAGGGTGGGCGACACCAGCACCGCTCGAGTCGACACAGGCGGCGGGGGCCGACGGCGCCCCCTGCCGGCCGGCGCCACGGTCTGTGCCTCACCGAACCGAAGCTCGAGCGCCAAGCCGAGCGCTCTGACGGTGAGGTCGAGCGCGTCGGTGTCGGCCGGCGCAGGGCCCACCGACACGAGGGCGCGCCGGGTGGCCAGCAGCGTGTCGGCCAACGCGAAACGGTCGACCACGACGAGGCCCGCTTCGGTGAACACCAGCCACCGTTGCGCCAGGCTGTGCAGGGCCCGTACGCCCACGAACGCGATCGGCCAGCCGATGAGCAGCGCGAGCGCGCCGGCCACCCACTGGGTGTCGGCGAGCAGCAGCGGGCCGGCGGCGACGGCCACCACCACCACCAACCACGCCAGCTCGATCGGGCCGAGCAGCAACTGTCCGGGGGCCCGCAGGGCCATCCGGCGTTCGATGCCGTACGACGAGCCGTCGATGAACCGGTCGGCAGTCTGAGGCGCCAGGCTGACGATCGCCGCCAGCAGCGAGATGGTCACCGCCGCCACCTCGCCGCCACCGGGGTCGGGCACGGCGAACGCCGCCCACGCGACGGCGATCGGCGCGGCCGGTACGGCGATGCGCACGGCCGTGAGCGTCGACACCCGGGGCACGAGGCTGGCCGCCAGCACGGCGCCCCATGTCAGCCACACCAGCGACGAGACGGTGGTGGAAAAGGTGCTGCTGGTGTGGTCGAACGCGTCCGCGAGGGTGGGCCCGGCGACCACGGGCAGGGTGACCCAGAGGGCGGCCACACCCCAACGGCCCAGCAAGGCGCCCACACGTTTCACGACCTGAGATTTGCCCACCGCACCCCGACCTCGCTATTCCGTAGATCGACAATGTCTGGGTGGGAACACGGACTAGGGGGATTGGTGATGGCTGACGAGCGGCAGGTCGCGCTGCCCGTCGGCCTGTCGACCGGCATCGGCAGCCTGCCCCACTTCGATCCCGGCGAGGCCGTCGAGTTCGTCCTTCGCCATGCGCCGCGCCTCCCGTTCGCGCCGTCGTTACCCGCCCGATCCCGCCGGGAGGGCATGATCGCCCAGGCCGCGACCGGCATCGCCGGCATCGACGTCGGCGACGACGGCGCGCTCTTCATCGACCACGCCCGCATCGACCCCGACGCGCCGCTCGACGACCTCACCTTCGCGGGTGACGCGTTCGTCGGCCTGCGAGCGTTCCTCACCGCCATCGTCGATCGCAGCGGGCCGATCAAGGTCTCGGTCACCGGTCCTGTCACCTTGGGTGTTGCTCTGCACGCCGCCGGGCTCGACGGCGAGCTGGCCTTCCGGGTTTCGGCCGAGGCGGTGCGTCGGCGCGCCGCCGCGTTGCTCGACCTCGTGGCCCTTCGAGTGCCTCAGGCCGAGGTGGTCGCGTTCGTCGACGAGCCCTCCCTCGCCAGCTGCACGCACCCCGGCTTCCCGATCGGCCCGGTCGAGGCGGTCGACCTGGTGTCGAGCGCGCTGGCGGTGTTCGAGCCGCGCGCCATGACGGCGCTGCACTGTTGCGGCCCGGCCGACTGGCGGCTGTTGCTGCAGGCCGGTCCTCAGATCCTGTCGACCCCGCTCGACATGGGACTCGACCAGGCGCCCGGCGCGGTCGCCGACTTCCTCGAACGGGGCGGTTGGGTGGCGTGGGGCGCCGTGCCCACCGGCCGACCGATCGGTTCCACCGTCGAACGGCTCTGGCGTCAGCTCTCGGTGCTGTGGTGCGATCTGGTCAACGGCGGCTGTGAGCCTGGCCGTCTGCGCACGCAGGCGATGATCACGCCGGCGTGCGGTCTGGCGCACCACGGCATCACCCAGGCCGAGCAGGTCATGGGCTTCACCACCAGGCTGGCCCAGCGGCTGCACGACCAGGCGATCGGGGTGCGGCTGTCGGTCGGAGCGTGACCGGGTCCTGGTCACGACCCCGCCGATCGCCCTGGCTTCGGCGCGCAGGCGCGCCGATACGATGCGCCCGTGGCTGACGTCGTGCGTGATCCCGCCGAGCGTGTGCAAGAGCTGCGCGCCGAGATCCGTCACCACAACCAGCTCTACTTCGAACGCGACGCACCCGAGATCCCCGACGCCGACTTCGACCTGCTCGTGCGCGAGCTGCGCGCGCTCGAGGACGAGTTCCCCGACCTGATCACGCCCGACTCGCCGACCCAGCTCGTCGGTGGTGCGCCGTCGACCACCTTCGCGCCGATCGTGCACCGCGTGCCGATGATGTCGCTCGACAACGCGTTCGACGAGAGCGAGCTCGAGGCGTGGGGCGATCGCCTGCAACGGCGGCTCGACACGATCGGCGACAACCATCGCGTCGAGTTCGTGTGCGAGCTCAAGATCGACGGCGTGGCCATGTCGCTGCGCTACGAGAGCGGCGAGCTGGTGCAGGCCGCCACCCGGGGCGACGGCCGCGTGGGCGAGGACGTCACGGCCAACGCCCGGGCCATCGCCGCCATCCCCAATCGGTTGGGCGCAGACGCGCCCGCGGTGGTCGAGGTGCGCGGCGAGATCTACATGCCCATCGCCGTGTTCGAGCAGCTCAACGCCGACCAGGCCGAAGCCGGTCTGCGCACCTACGTCAACCCCCGCAACACCGCGGCCGGCTCGCTGCGCCAGAAGGACCCCTCGATCACCGGCCAGCGTGAGTTGGCGTTCTGGAGCTATCAGCTCGGCGAGGTGATCGGTGGTCCCGAGTTCTCCTCGCATCACGACACCCTCGAGTGGTTGCGCACCCTCGGCTTCCCGGTGAACCCCGAGATCACCCTGCTCGGCGACCTGCCGGCCGTCTACGAGTTCTGCCAGCGATGGCAGAACGACCGGCACTCGCTGCCCTACGAGATCGACGGCGTGGTCGTGAAGGTCGACGACCTCGGGCTGCGCACGCAACTCGGTGCCACCAGCAAGGCCCCCCGGTGGGCGATCGCCTACAAGTTCCCTCCCGAGGAGCGCACCACCCTGCTGAAGGACATCATGGTGTCGATCGGGCGGACGGGTCGGGCCACACCGTTCGCCATGCTCGAGCCGGTGTTCGTCGGCGGCTCGACGGTCGGCGTGGCCACGCTGCACAACGAAGACCAGGTGAAGGCCAAGGACGTGCGGCCCGGCGACATCGTCGTCGTGCGCAAGGCCGGCGATGTGATCCCCGAGGTGCTCCGGCCCGTGCTGGCCGATCGGCCCAAGGGGTTGCGGCGCTGGAAGTTCCCGACGGACTGCCCGGTCTGTGGCACCACCCTCGTCCGACCCGAGGGCGAGGCCGACCACCGATGCCCCAACGAGCTGTGCCCGGCGCGGGTGGGCGGCGCCATCGAGCACTTCGCGTCGCGTGGTGCGATGGACATCGAGGGCCTCGGCGAGCAGCGCGTGCACCTCTTCCAACAGCTCGGCATGGCGCGCGATGTGGCCGACGTCTACTTCCTCGACTTCGACCGGCTCAGCGGCATCGAGGGCTTCGGCGAGCTGTCGGTGAGCAACCTGCGCAGCGCCATCGAAGCCTCCAAGCAGCGGCCGCTGGCGAACCTGCTCGTCGGCCTCAACATCCGCCATCTCGGTCCGGCAGGGGCCGAGGCGGTTGCCCGGCATTTCGGTCACATCGACCGCATCATCGCCGCGTCGGCCGACGAGATCGCCGCGGTCGACGGCATCGGGCCCATCATCGCGGCGAGCGTGCACGAGTGGTTCTCCGACGAGGGCAACCTGGCCATCGTCGAGAAGCTGCGGGAGGCCGGCGTCAACCTCGAAGGGCCGACGACGGTCGATGCGCCCCAGACGCTCGCGGGCCTGTCGGTGGTGGTCACCGGCACCCTCGAGCGCTACAACCGCGACGAGGCCGAGGCGGTGATCAAGGCGCACGGAGGCAAGTCGCCGGGTTCGGTGTCGAAGAAGACCACCGCAGTGGTCGCGGGTGAGGGGCCGGGCGCATCGAAGCTGACCAAGGCCGAAGAGTTGGGTGTGCCGATCATCGACGAGGCGGGCTTCGAGACGTTGCTCGCAACAGGGGAGCTGCCGTGACCATCGAGATGTCGACCACCATCGAAGCGGTCGTCTTCGACTTCGGTGGCGTCTACACCGACTCGCCCTTCGAGGCGCTGCGGGCCGCAGGCGAGGCGCAGGGAACGAGCTTCGAGGACGCCATGCACGTGGTGTTCGGCCCCTACGACGACGACACCGATCACCCGTGGCATCAATGCGAGCGCGGCGAGCTCGATCTCGAAGCGGCGCGCGCCGCCATCCGCGAGTTGGGGCGCACACGTGGTGTCGATCTCGATCTCTACGACATGCTCAAGTACATGTCGACCGACGGCGGGCTGCGTCAGGTCGTGATCGAGCGCACCATCGCGTTGCGAGCCGAGGGCTATCGCACCGCGCTGGTCACCAACAACATCGTCGAGTTCCGTGAGTACTGGCGCGCCATGATCCCGGTCGACGAGCTGTTCGACGTGGTCGTCGACTCGAGCGAGGTGGGCATGCGCAAGCCCGACCCGCGCATCTTCGCCCACGTGCTCGAGCTGCTCGGTGGGGTCGCCGCCGAACGGGCGGTGTTCCTCGACGACTACCCGGGCAACGTGGCCGCCGCGAAGCGGGCGGGGATGCACGGCATCGTGGTCGAGACCGACCCGGCCGGCGCGCTGGCCGAGCTCGAGGCTCTGCTCGGCCGCGTCACACCACCGTGAAGCACCACGTCCGGGTGTTCACCGCCGAGGGCGTGGCCGAGGGCCAGAAGGCGGCAGTGACGCAGGTCTCGCCCGGCGGCCACTCCTCGAACGCCTTGCCCGGCCCCGGGCGGAACGTGAACGTGTTGAGGCCCTTCTCGGCCACGACCTGGTCGTCAGGGATCGGTACCCCGGCGATGGTGAGCTCAGCGTCGTGGCCGGGTGCCAGGTCGATGCCGACGGCGGCCTGCTGCACGATCTGAGAGTTGTCGGCCGGGATCAGAGCGTCGACAGGGCCGCCGGACTGGCTCGGCGAGTCACCGGTGCCCATCAGCGCAAGCGCGGTGGCCGAGCTCACCACGATGACGGCCACGAGTGCGCCGACCAGCCACAACCAGCGCGGGTAGCGGACCCGGCCCGTGGGCGGTTGGGACGGAGCATCAGAAACGGCCATCGGCCCATTGTGCCCGGGGCGGTGGCGATTGGTGGATTCGCGAACCACACCGGCGTAACTACTAGCTTGGAACCGTGGCCATCTCCCGCACGAGCGACCGGGTCGGCCAGGTTCTCGGTGGCCGCTATCGCGTGATCGGCCCCATCGGCACCGGTGCCTCGGCGTCGGTCTACCTGGCCGACGACGTGACCCTTCGTCGTCGCGTCGCGGTGAAGATCCTCCACGAGGCCCTGGCCGACGACGCCGCCTTCCTCAAGCGCTTCCGGGCCGAGGCCCACGCGGCCGCCGCCCTCAACCACCCCCACGTGATGGCCGTCTACGACTGGGGCCAGGGCGATGTTCCCTATCTGGTCACCGAGTACCTGGGCGGCGGCAGCCTGCGCAGCATGCTCGACCTCGGTCGCACGTTGTCGACCTCCCAAGCGCTGCTGGTGGGGCTCGAGGCGGCTCGTGGGCTCGAGTACGCCCATCGCCGCGGGTTCGTGCACCGCGACATCAAGCCGGCCAACCTGCTCTTCGACGAGGACGGCCGGCTGCGCATCGCCGACTTCGGGCTGGCCCGGGCCCTCGCCGAGGCGGCATGGACCGAGCCCATGGGTGCCGTCCTCGGCACCGCCCGCTACGCGTCGCCCGAGCAGGCACGCGGTGCGTCGCTCGACGGCAAGAGCGACGTCTACTCGCTCGCGCTCGTGCTGATCGAGTCGGTCACCGGCACGGTGCCCTTCGCCAGCGACACCACCCTCGGCACGCTCATGGCCCGGGTCGACCAGCAGCTCGTCGTGCCCCCCGACCTCGGTCCGCTGGCCGTCGCACTAGAGCGCGCCGGCCACCCCGATCCGGCTCAGCGCGTCGACGCCACCGAGTTCGGTGCGCTGCTGATGGACGCGGCCAGCTCGCTCGGCCGCCCGGCGCCGCTGCCGCTCGCCGGCGCGCTGGTCGGCGACATCGACCTGGTCGACGACCGCGATCCCACCACGCAGTTCATCTCCGAGCGCAGCATCATCGCCGACTTCGAGCCCGAGATCATGTCCGCCCCGCCGGGCACCACCACCGATGGCATCACCATCGTGCAGGAGGGCGAGGGCCAGCCCGAGACCCGCCGCATCGAGCGCACCGATGCCGACCCCGCGGCTGCGCTCGCCCAGACCGACGACGACGATGCCGGCGACGGCACCGCCACTCGCCGGCGGCGGTGGCCCCTGTGGCTCGCCGTCTTCCTGCTCGTCGGCGCCCTGGCCGGTGCGGGCGCCTACTGGTACACGAACGTGCGCACGGTCAGTCACCCGGTGCCCGAGCTGGTGGGCACCAACGTGGCCGACCTCGACGCCGCCATCGCCGAGGGCGACTGGGTGGTCGAGCGCACCGAGATACGCCAGGACGGCACCGTGCCGGGTCAGATCGTGGCTCAGGACCCGGCGGCGGGCACCGAGCTCGACGAGGGCGCGGTGCTGAAGCTCACCGTGTCGCTCGGCCAGACGCTGGTGCCCGTGCCCACCGATCTGCTCGGCCTCACCATCGACGAAGCCGCCGCCCGGCTGGCCGAGGCCGGACTGGTGGTGGGCGAGAAGGGCACCGCTCCCAGCGAGGACTATCCCGTCGACATCGTCCTGGCCTACGGCACCGAGGTGCCCGTCGAGCTGCCGAAGGGCGACGGCGTGCCGCTCATCGTGTCGGCGGGCCCGCTGCCCCGCACCATCCCGCAAGGGCTCGTCGGCATCCCCGCGGCCGACGCGCAGGCCCAGCTCGAGGAGCTGCGGCTGGTGGTCGACCGCAACCCCACGCCGAGCGAGTCGGTGCCCGAGGGCACGGTGATCGACGTCGACCCGGCGGGCGGCACCACCGTCGCCCGCGACAGCACGGTCACCCTCGTCGTGTCGAGCGGCCCACCCACGGTCGACGTGCCGCCCACCCGCGGGCTCTCGGCGGCCGAGGCCGCACAGCGCCTGCAGGCCGCGGGCCTGGTGGTCACCTCGACGCAGGGCTCCCCGGCCAACGCGGTCACGGGCACCTCGCCCGCGGCGGGCACCACCGTGCGCCGCGGCAGCTCCGTGGTCATCATCACCGGCTGAGCAGCCAGAACGGTTGGGGGCTTGACCGCGCGGGTCTAGATAGCCTGCGGTCGATGGATTCCGACGCCGACGACCGCTCAGGAGACGAGCGGCGGGGCGAGGCCGGAGACCTGGCCATCGAGGCGCCTGGCGCCGACGAGGTGGCGATCATGGCCTGGCCGCTGCTCTGGCGCGACCGCTTCCAGACACGAGCGGTGAGGAGCGATCGTTACCCGTGGATCGTGCTGGCCGCGTCGCTGTTCGGCCTGCTCTCGGTCGGCTTCCTCATCACGGTGCTGTCCGTGTCGATCGCCGGCATCGCCGAGGATCTCGACACCACCGAGGATGTCCTCACCTGGGTCATCACCGGGCCGATCCTCGCCTATGCGGTCATCGGCCCGGCGGCGGGCAAGATCGCCGACCTGTTCGGCGCCCGTCGGGTGTATCTGCTGAGCCTGGTGGCGGTGGGCGTCTTCGCCGCGCTCACGGCAGTCTCGTGGAACGCCGGCTCGCTCATCGCCTTCCGCGTGCTCGGCGCAGCGGTTGGTGCGGCCATCGGCCCGGCGTCGATCTCGATGATCAACAAGATGTTCCCGCCGGAGCGTCGGGCCCTCGCGCTCGGCTACTGGTCGCTCGTGGCGGCCGGTGGACCGATGCTCGGTGTGGTGCTCGGCGGTCAGGCGGTCGAGACCTGGGGCTGGCGCCTGATCTTCCAGGTCCAGGTGCCGCTGACCTTGGTCGCCCTGGTGATCGGGTTCCTGGTGCTGCCTGAAACCGAACGGCGTCGTGACGTGCGGTTCGACGTCTTGGGGTCGGTGATCCTGGCGCTCGGTGTCGGGTCGTTGCTCGTCGCTCTCAACCGAGGGCCGGCCACCGGGTGGGCGAGCCCGGTGGTGGTCGTGGGCTTCGTGTTGTTCCCGGTTCTCGTGGCGGCGTTCATTCTGGTCGAGCGGCGCGTGGAGCATCCGCTCGTGCCGTTGCGCTACTTCAGCCGCCCCAACTTCGCCTTCCCGATCACAAACCAGTTCTTCACGAACTTCGCGTACATGGGCGGGTTCATCATCACGCCGCTGTTCATCCAGGACGTCTTCGGCTACGGCGAGGCTCGCACCGGCTATCTCATGGCGCCCCGGCCGTTGGCCTTCGCCATCGCCGGCCCGATCGCGGGGTGGATCGCCGTCAAGGTAGGCGAGCGCAAGAACGCCGTCGTCGGCAGCTTGCTGATCGTGGCGTCGATGCTGGGGTTGGCAATGGTCGATGGAGCGACCTCCGACCTGTTCATCGTGGGCGCCCTCGTCCTGTCCGGCATCGGGATGGGCACGTGCGCCCCGGCGATGGCCGCTGCGGTCGCCAACGCAGTCGACGAGGCCGATCTCGGCGTGGTGGCGGCTGCCCAGCAGATGGTGGCTCAGGTCGGCGTGGTGGCCGGCATCCAGATCCTGCAGACGGTGCAGGCGGCGCGCGAGCCGTTGGATGGGCTCGTCCCCTCGTATCACGCAGCCTTCTTCGTCGGCGCCGCCGCCGCCGGTCTCGGCGTGGTCGCCGCATTCTTCGTGCGCAGCACGCACCGGCCCGACTCTGTGGCCGGTCGCGAACGAGGCGCCCCGGAGGGCGCCTCGTCAGATCTGCTCGAACCGGCACACTGAGGCGCGGTCCGTTGGTGCGGTGAACCCGTCAGGCAGTGACGTCTCCTTGATGCGATCGGCGATGGCTTGGGCGTTCGGGTCGGGGGTGCCCTGCTGCATGGCCATGAGCTTGGTCATGTCGCCCTGCACCTTCACCTTGCCGGCCATGAACGCCTGCATGCCCGCCTGCGGGTTCTGGTCGACGAAGATCGCCTTGGCCGTCACCCAGTCGACCGTGACCGTGAGGTCGGGCGTCTCGAGGTGACCGAGGTCCATCTTGATCTCGCCGTCGGAGGTGTCCATGTGCACATGGATCTCCTCGCCGGTGAACGGCGCGTCGGTGATGACCTGGTTCATCTTCACCACATGGGCGGGAGGGTTCTCCGGCGGTGGGAACTCGTCGCGAATCTTCTTCGCCGCCTCGATCCACTCAGGGCTCAGGAACTCGTACTTCTCGGCCACGGACACTCCTTTGTGACTCTCCCCGATCCACCCCGCGGCCCGGAGCGGATGCCGTCGAACGCGGCTCGCGAACCCTAGCGCAGCCTCTCCCAGCGCGCTTGACCGACCGGTCAAGTTGATCGCCCGAGCACAGACGGCGGCCGATACGATCGCGCTCGCATGCGCCCGCCGACCACAAGCGCCCGATCGTGACGCAGCCCACCGGCCGCGCCCAGCGGCTCGAGACCCACGAGCGCAATGCCAAGTGGCAGCAGGTGCCCTTGTTCATCGACATGAACGAGTGCATCAACTGCGACACCTGCATCCGACACTGCCCACCGCAGTTCGGAGCCATCTTCAACCACGGCATCGACGTCATCATCATCCCCGAGCTCTGCTCGGGCTGCGGCAAGTGCCTCGACCCGTGTCCGGTCGACTGCATCTATCCCGACCCCGACTGGTCGCCCGCCCCGGCCGACTGGTGGGACGAGCCCGCCAACGACGATCCCTACGCCTGACCGCCGTCGGCCCGACTCCCCACCCGTTCTCGTCGCGTGATCCGGCGCGCCGGGCCCGGATCACGCGACAGGTTCGGGATCGAGGCGGCGTCGGGGCACCTACGATGATCTGCCTATGTCCGAGCGCATCACCCGAGACGACGTGATCCACGTGGCCCGACTGGCCCGGCTGACCATCAACGACGACGAGCTCGACCTGTTCACCAGCCAGCTCGGCGCGGTGCTCGATCACGCCGCCGACGTCGAAGCCCTCCAGCTCGACGACGTGCCGCCCACGTCACACCCCTATCCGCTCAGCAACGTCTTTCGCGACGACGTCGTGGGCGCCAGCCTCGATCGGGCCGAGGTGCTCGCCCAGGCGCCGGCCGCCGAGGACGATCGCTTCCGCGTCCCGCCCATCCTCGGGGAGGAGCCGTGACCGACACCGTCGACACCGCGCAGTCGATGGCCGCCGATGTGCGCACGGGCGCCCGGTCGGCGCGCGACATCGTCGACGCCCACCTGTCGGCCATCGCGGCCGGCGACGGCGACATCCACGCCTTCAACCTGGTCATGGCCGACGAGGCCACGGCGGCTGCCGACGCGGTCGACCAGGCGGTGGCGGCGGGACAGGATCCGGGTCCGCTGGCCGGTGTGCCCGTCGCCCTCAAGGACAACCTGTGCACCCGGGGCGTGCCCACCACCTGTTCGTCACGCATCCTCGAGGGATGGCGGCCGCCCTACACCGCCACCGTCGTCGATCGTCTGGTGGCGGCGGGGGCCGTCGTGGTCGGCAAGACCAACCTCGACGAGTTCGCCATGGGCAGCTCCACCGAGAACTCGGCGTTCGGCCCCACCCGCAACCCCCGCGACACCAGCCGGGTGCCCGGCGGGTCGAGCGGGGGCAGCGCGGCCGCCGTCGCCGCCGGCTTCGCCCCGCTCGCCCTCGGCTCCGACACCGGCGGATCGATCCGTCAGCCGGCCGCGCTCTGCGGCGTGGTCGGCGTCAAGCCCACCTACGGGCTCGTGTCGCGCTACGGCCTGGTGGCGTTCGCCTCGTCGCTCGACCAGATCGGCCCCTTCGCCAACAACGTGGCCGACGCCGCCCTGCTGCTCGAAGTCATCGCCGGGCACGACCCGCGCGACTCCACATCGATCCCCGAACCGGTGCCGTCGCTGTCGACCGTCCTCGACCACGGCGTCGAGGGGCTGCGCATCGGCCTGGTGAGCGAGCTCATGGGCGAGGGCATCGCCCCCGACGTGGCCGCACGGGTCGACGCCGCGGCCGCCGCGCTCGAGGCGGCGGGCGCGAAGGTGGGCGAGGTGTCGGTGCCGGCAGCCGTCTACGGCCTGTCCGCCTACTACCTCATCGCACCAGCCGAGGCGTCGAGCAACCTCGCTCGTTACGACGGTGTGCGCTACGGCCTGCGGGTCGACGGCGACACCACTGGCGAGATGATGGAGGCCACCCGCACCGCCGGCTTCGGGGCCGAGGTCAAGCGGCGCATCATGCTCGGCACCTACGCGCTCTCGGCCGGCTACTACGACGCCTACTACGGCAAGGCGCTCAAGGTGCGCACGCTGATCCTGCGTGATCTGCAGGCCGCCTACGAGCAGTACGACCTGTTGCTCTCGCCCACCGCGCCCACGACGGCGTTCCCGCTCGGCGACAAGACCGCCGACCCGCTGTCGATGTACCTGTCCGACGTGTGCACGATCCCGAGCAACCTGGCCGGGCATCCCGCCATGTCGGTGCCGTTCGGCCGTGGCGACGACGGCTTGCCGGTGGGCGTGCAGATCCTGGCGCCGGCCCTGCACGAGGTCGCCATGTTCCGCGCCGCCGCCGTGATCGAGGACGCCGCGAGGGAGCTGCCATGAGCCTCACCATCACCAGCGAGAGCACCGGCACCGAGTGGGAGATCGTCATCGGGCTCGAGGTGCACTGCGAGCTGGCCACCGCCACCAAGCTGTTCTGCTCGTGCCCGAACGAGTTCGGCTCTGAGCCCAACACCAACATCTGCCCGGTGTGCCTGGGGCTGCCCGGCTCGCTCCCGGTGCTCAACCGTCAGGTCGTCGACTACGCCATGCGGCTCGGTCGGGCGCTCGGCTGCACCGTCGAGCCGTCGGTGTTCGCCCGCAAGAACTACTTCTATCCCGACATGCCGAAGGACTACCAGGTCAGCCAGTACGACCGACCGATCAACGTCGAGGGCTTCCTCGAGTTGCCCGACGGCATGCGCGTCGGCATCGAACGAGCCCACATCGAAGAAGACACCGGCAAGAGCACCCACATGGGCGGTGGTGGGCGCATCCACGACGCCGGCTACTCGCTGGTCGACTACAACCGCGCCGGCGTGCCGCTGGTCGAGATCGTCGGCAAGCCCGATCTGCGGTCGGCCGAACAGGCTCGTGCCTACGTCAGTGAGCTGCGCGCCGTGCTGCTGGCCGTCGAGGTGAGCGACGCCAAGATGGAAGAGGGCTCCATGCGGGTCGACGCCAACGTGTCGGTTCGCCCGCTGGGCACATCCGAGCTGGGCAACCGCTGCGAGATCAAGAACGTCAACTCGCTGCGCTCGCTCGGTCGGGCCATCGACTACGAAGCCCGTCGCCAGGTCGATCTGCTCGAGGCGGGTGAGCGGGTTCGCCAGGAGACGCGTCACTGGGACGAGGACGAGGGTCGCACGCGTCCCGGTCGGTCGAAGGAAGACGCCGACGACTACCGCTACTTCCAGGAGCCCGATCTGGTGCCGCTCGACCCAGGTCCGGAATGGATCGCCGCGATCGACGAGGCCCTGCCTGCCCTGCCGGCGCAGCGGCGCGCCCGCCTCGGCCTGGTCGCCCCGGTCGGCCCGCAGGCGGTGGCGATCGCGGTCGAGCGCGACCTCGACCAACTCGCCATCGAGGCCATCGAGGCCGGCGCCGACCCTCAGCGGGTGATGACCCACGTCGAGCACAACCTGTCGGGCGAGGCGGGGGAGCTCGAGGCCGCGAAACTGGCCGAGCTCGTGAAGCTCGAGATCGAGGGCAAGCTGACCGCCACCCAGGCCAAACAGGTGCTCGCCGAGATGGTCGAGAGCGGCCGTGGACCGGCCGAGATCGCCGCCGAACGGGGTTTCGAGGCCATGGAGTCGGGGGAGCTGGAGGCCACGGTCGACGAGCTCATCGCCGCTCATCCCGATGAGTGGGCCGACTACGTGAGCGGTGACGAGAAGCGGCGGGGCAAGCTTTCTGGGTTCTTTGTGGGAAAAGCGATGAAGAGCACGCAGGGTCAGGCCGATGGGAAGGCGGTGAAGGCGCTGCTCGAGCAGCGCCGCGCCGACACGTAGGGCCCCGACGGCCCGTCGACCGAAGGGATCCGACTGTGCGCAAGAACCTCCTCATGGCCATCGTGGCCGCGACCCTGCTGTTGGTGGCGGGCACCGCGTGCTCGAAGAAGAGCAGCGAGAGCGTCAGCACCGACACCACACCTGCGGCCGCAGCCGATGCCAACTCGACCGACGGCGCGTCGGACGAGCCTGTTGACGACGAGGCATCTGACGACGAGGCAACTGACGACGAGAACGACGGCGGCTCCGCCTCGGGTGGCGATTGCCCCACCCAGTCCGAGGTCGACGCGTTGGAGCAGTCGCTCGACGGCATGGAGTCGGTCGACTCGCTCAGCTCGGGTGAGGCCGCCGGCGCACTCGAGGATGCCCTCGACACCATGGCCGGGTATCTGCCGGCCGACTACGACGGCGACGTCGAGACGCTGCGTGACGGGCTGCTCGCCCTGCTCGGGCTCTACCAGGACATCGATATGAACAACCCGACGCCCGAGCAGATCGCCCAGATCGAGGCCGCGATGGCCGACATCGACGAGGCCGAGCTCGAGGCGGCCAGCCTGCGCATCGAGCAGTACTTCACCGACAACTGCCCGGACGTGGTGTTCCCGGAGTGAACGGTTGTTGGTGGGCGGTGGCGCTCCGCGCCCTGGCCCCGAGCGACCGTTAGGGTGCCTTGGGCTCCGATGCCGAAGGATGCCGATCCCGCGAGACGAGGAGTGAGCAGATGAAACGACTGATCGCGCTGTTGATGGCGGGGTTCCTGCTGGCTGCGCTGGCCGGCTGTAGCAGTGAAGACAGCGGCACGGACGAGTCGACCGATGAGTCGGCCGAGTCGTCCACCACCGAGACCACCGAAGACAGCTCGTCTGACGACAGCTCCGACGACGGCGACACCACAGGCATCGCCAACATCGACGACTGCATCGAGGCCGGTCAGGTGTACGCCTCCGTCATCGCCGCCCCGTTCGCCTTCCTGGGTGGCGCGGCGAGCGAGGAGCAGATCGCCGAGTGGGAGAGCCAGGTCGAGGAGTTCAAGGACAAGGTGCCGTCCGAGCTCGAGGACGACTACAACACCCTCCGCGACGCCTACGACCAGTTCGCCCAGGCGATCGAGGGCCTGTCGCTCGCCGATCTGGTCAATCCCTCCACCCAAGATGCACTGCAGGAGGCGACGGACCTCATCGACAGCGACGAGGTGCAGGCGGCGCAGGAGAACCTCGAGGAGTACTACCAGTCCAACTGCGGGCAGTAGGCCGGCCCGACGAGCCGCCCCTCAGAGATGGTGGGGCAAATGGAGGGCGGCTCGTCGCCCGTGCCGTCTAGAAAAGGCACGATGCCCGACCCCGTGACGCCCGGCGACCTCGTGGTGCGTCCGGTCACCGACGACGAGTTCGTCGAGTTCGACCGGGTCGAGGCGGCGTGCTTCGGTGGCTTCCCCACCGAGACGGGCACCGCGGTCGAGCGCACCCTCACCGATCTCGACCGCACGGTGGCCGCGTTCGCCGACGGCGAGCTGGTGGGCACCACCTCGGCGTACGCGTTCGATCTCACCGTGCCCGGCGGCGCCACGCTGCCGGTGGCGGGCGTGACGTCGGTCGGGGTGCTCCCCACCCATCGCCGCCGGGGTGTGCTGCGGGCGATGATGACATTCCAGCTCGACGACGTCGTTCGGCGGGGCGAGCCGATGGCCATCCTCAATGCATCAGAGTCGTCGATCTACGGCCGCTTCGGCTACGGGCTGGCGAGCGAGTACCAGACGGTCGAGCTCGATC
Organism: uncultured Iamiaceae bacterium; assembly: GCA_963706425.1. GTDB lineage: Bacteria > Actinomycetota > Acidimicrobiia > Acidimicrobiales > Acidimicrobilacustridaceae > CAVPMN01. The sequence continues at coordinate 902,648 of CAVPMN010000001.1, read as the reverse complement.
GGCACGGTGCGGCGTTCGAGCAACCGGCGCCCGACCGGCGTCTGCGCATGCTGACCCGCGCCGAAGCCGGCCAGGTGCTGCCGTTGATCTACGACGGCTATCGCGCCGTCCGGCCTGGCTCGGTGTCGCGATCGACTGCCTGGTGGAGCGCCATGCTCGGCGAGCATCAGAGCTGGAAGGGCGGTGGCGAGATCTTCGTCGTGGTGGCCGAAGGCGACACTGCGGCAGAGCACGGCTACGTGATCTACGACCTCGACCGCGTCGGGCTCGGTATCTCCCAGCGACTCTCGATTCGCGAGCTCCTCTCGGTCGACGACGACACCGAAGCAGCCTTGTGGCGCTACTGCTCGCAGGTCGACCTGGTGGCCACCGTGGTCGCCACGGCGCGCCCCGCCGACGATCCGTTGCGCTGGCGCCTCGCCGATCCGCGCCAGCTGCGGGTCACCCGCCAACAGGACTACCTGTGGGTGCGGCTGCTCGACGTGGTCACGTCGCTCGAGGCCCGCCGCTATCCGGTCGACGGTGAGCTCGTGCTCGACGTCGACGATGTGGCCCGCCCCGACGTGGGCGGCCGTTTCGAGCTGGTGGTCGAGGACGGCGTCGGCCGCTGCCGGCGCACCGAACGTGCGCCCGATCTCCGCCTGGGCATCGCCGACCTCGGGTCGCTCTACCTCGGTGGCGTGGGGCGCGCACCTTGGCCCGCGCCGTTCGCATCGCCGAGGTCGTGCCAGGCGCCATCGCGCGCGCCGACGTCATGTTCGGCTGGTCGTTGCAGCCCTACTGCACCACCACGTTCTGACCTGGCCGTCGATCAGACCGCGGCTGGCACCCGTTCGGCACCCGGAACGGCCCACTCGTCGCCGGCGAAGCGCAACCCGAGGCACACCGCCCGGGCACCCATGAACACCAAGAGCGCCCCCCAGAGCCACCCGAGCCCGCCGCCGTAGGCCAGCACCGCCATGGCGAGGGGCGTGAACACGAGCAGCGCCGCGATCATCGCCCAGGCGAGGAACGACAGGTCGCCCGCGCCGATGAGGATGCCATCGAGGGTGAAGACGTACCCGTTGAGGGGTTGCATGAGGGCGACGAAGATGAGCACGAACGACGCCAGTCCGGTGACGAGCGGATCGTCGCTGAACCATCCGGGGATCATGGTGCGCAGGGCGAACACCGCCACACCGAGCACGCATCCGGCGAGCAACCCCCACTCGATCATCCGCCGCGAGGCCTCCCTGGCCGTGGCGGGATCGCCTGCGCCGAGGAAGCGTCCGGTGAGGGCCTGCCCGGCGATGGCGATGGCGTCGAGGGTCAGGGCGAGGAACGCCCAGATCTCGAAGGCGATCTGATGGGCGGCCACGTCGACCGAGCCGATGCGGGTGGCCACTGCGGTCGAGATCAGGAACGCGCCGCGCAGCGCGGCCGTGCGCACGAAGAGGTCGCGGCCGACGATCGCCAGCCGGCCGAGCGTCCGCGGATCGGGTCCGAGGGGCAGCTCGTGGTGGGCCACGGCCCGGCGCACCCACCACACGTAGACGGCCGCCGCGCCCCATTGCGCCACCACGGTCGACAGCGCCGACGCTCCGATGCCGTAGTCGAGCCCGAAGATGAGGATCAGTTCGAACACCAGGTTGAACAAGGCGCTGAGCACCGCCACGATCAGCGGTGTGCGCGTGTCCTGCAGGCCGCGGAGATATCCGGTGCCGGCCAGCACCAACAACATGGCGGGCACGCCGAGCAGGCTGATGCGCAGGTAGATGAGGGCCTGCACCTCGACCTCGCCGGTGGCGCCGACCAGGCGCACCAGCGGCCCGGCGAACAACAGCCCGAGCACGGTGAGGCCGGTCCCGACCACCACCGCCAGCCACATCCCCTGGACGGCCTGGTGCGCCGCCTGGCGTTCGTCGCCCGCACCGATGAGGCGGGCCACCGACGCCGTGGTGCCATAGGCGAGGAAGATGAAGAGCGAGTAGCCGATCAGCAGGATGCTGCTGGCTACGGCCAGCCCGGCCAGCGGGGCGGTGCCCAGATGTCCGACGACCGCAGTGTCGGCCAGGATGTAGAGCGGTTCCGCCGCGAGGGCGCCGAGCGCCGGGATGGCCAGGCGCAGGATGTCGACATCGTGGGGATCGCGACGGAAGGGCTGCCTCATGCCACGTCCTGGCGGCGCAATCGGGCCGACGTGTAGAGCAGCGCTACGGCGGCGACGGCGGTCGGCACCAACCACGACGCCGCCACCGTGAAGTCAGCCAGGCGCAGATCGACGTCGGTGATGTCGGCCAACAGCGAACGTGAGTAGGAGCGGATGGCCAGGCGCGCCGCGGTGGTGTTCGCGGTGGCGACGAAGCCCTCCCAGATGAAGATGTAGAGCAGGCCCCACACGAGGGCCCGGCGCACTCGTAGGCCGAGCGCCACGAAGATGGCCGTGTACGCGATCATGGCGGCGGTTGCGGCGGCCATGGTGGCGAGCACCAGGTTGCCTCCGGCCCCGGTCAGCAGCGCGGCCACGACCAGCGGCACCACCACCACCGGCCAGGTCACCGTGAACGACGCCAGCGCGGCGGCGACCGCGATCTTCCACCGTGCCACCGGTCGGAGCCACAGATAGACGAGCGTGCCGTCCTCGCTCGGATCGCCGAGCGCCGACGAGGCGAACACCAGACAGGCGACGGGCACCAACAGCGAGAGCCCGAAGGTGTTGATGAACCGCGTGCCCGACTCGAGTGGATCCTCGAGGTCGGAGGCGCCGAGGGCGAACCCGACCACCACGCCGACGAGACCGAGGGCGACCAGCGCGCCTACCCGGCCCCTCGTCACCTGGGTGCGCAACATCAGTCGATAGAGCGCGCTGATCACGGGCCCACCAGGTAGCGGAACACGCTCTCGAGATCGTCGTCGAGCGGCATCACCTCGTAGAGGTGTGCGCCGGAGGTCGCGGCCGTGGCGGCGACGGTGTGGCGGAAGCGGTTGACGTCGTTGGTGTCGACGACGAGCGTGTGGTCGTCGATCAGCCGCACCGCCATCACGGCTTCGCCGTCGAGCAGGCCCGTGCCCAGCGACCGTGGCCGGTCGGTGCGCACGCGCACCCGATGGGGCCGATCGTCCATCAGCTCACGGATGGCCCGAAAGTCGCCCGCCGCCGCCAGCCGGCCCTGCGCCATCACGAGCACCCTCGAACCGAACCGCTCGACCTCGTCGAGCACATGGCTCGAGACGATCACGCAGCGACCCGACGCTCCGAGCTGCTGGAAGAGCTCGATCAGATGCAGCCGCTGGCGAGGGTCGAGCCCGGTGAGCGGCTCGTCGAGGATGACGACCTCGGGGTCGTGCACGATCGCCTGGGCCACCTTCACCCGTTGCCGCATGCCCTTGGAATAGGTCGACAGTCGCCGACCGTCGCCAGGATCGAGCTCGACGACCGCCAGCGCCCGCCGGGCCGCCTCGTCGGGCTGGTCGAGCTGCTGGAGCACCGCCGCCAGCTTCACGAACTCGAACGCGGTGAGCATCTCGAACACTGCTTCTTGCTGGGGGACGAGACCGAGGCGGCGGGCCAGGTCGGTGTCGCGATGGGGGTCGGCACCGAGCACCCGAACCGAGCCCTGTGACGGTGGCGTGAGGCCCGCGAGCATCCGCAGCATCGTCGACTTGCCGGCGCCGTTGGGTCCGAGCAGCGCGGTCACGCCGTGGTCGACGCCGAACGACACGTCGGACACGGCGACCAGGTCGCCGAACCACTTCGACGCGTGATCGACCTCGATCACGTTCATCGGGTCACCGTGATCCGTCGATAGCGCCACACCACGAAGGCGCCCAACGCTGCGGTCCACGCGACGTAGGCAGCTGCGATCGCCTCGCCGCTCACCAGGGCGTAGTCGCTGTCGGGACTCGTCGTGCCGTAGACCCGCTGAGCCAGCTCGAACGGGAGGTTGAACAGGTCGAGCAGCAGCACGTTCGCGGTGACGTCGGTGGCCTCCACCAACGAGTTGGCGACGGCCGCACTGCCGATGAGGATGAGGATGATGGCCGCTGACGCCACCGCCTTGCGTGTGGTGACGCTCGAGACGGCGAGGCTGAGCGCGCCCGGAAGCACGGCGACGGCGGCGCCCGCCACGACGATGCGGACGAAGAGGGTGACCACGTCGCCCGGGCCCTCCGGTCCGGAGCCCGCGACCGTGCGGGCGATGAGCATGAACAGCGGGGGACCAAGGGTCACCAGCGCGAGCACGAGACCGACGGCGATGGCTTTGGCGAGCAGATAGGTGTCGCGGGTGAGCGGCGAGGCGAGGTAGAGGCCGAGCATGCCGGTGCGTCGATCGGTGCACAGCAGCTCGGGGGCCACGAACGCGGTGAACACGAGGATGGCGGCTGAGATGAAGCCGTAGTACTCGGAGTAGGTGGGCAGGATCTCGGGGTTGCGTTCGAGCAGGTCGCCCACGAGCACGGTGATGCCGACGAACACGATGGCGGGCACGTAGGCGATGAACACGGCGAGCGCGGGCAGCAGCTTGGCCCACACCGTGCGCTTCACGCCCAGCACCCGTTCGATGCTGTGCCTCACCAGGCTGCGGACCGCCCCTCGCACACCGAGACGCGGCCCGTCGTAGGCGCGGTAACCCCGATCGAGGATCTGGGCGTCCGGCTCGTAGGTGCTCATGCGCCCACCTCGAGGAAGACCTGTTCGAGGCTGACCGTGCGGTTCGTGAGGCGGCGGACGCCGACACCGGTGACCACCACGGCATCGCGGATCAGGTCGTAGAGCACGTCGTCGGCGGCGACGACACCATCGATGGTGACCACGACGCGCCGTCCGTCGACCTCGACCGATGCGCCGCGCTCTCTCAACACAGTGGCCAGCGCCGTCGGATCGTCGTCGACCTCGACGAGCACGCCTCGCTCGGCACCGGTGAGCACCGAGAGGCTGCCCGACGCCACGACTCGTCCGGCCGACAGGATGATGGCCGCGTCGCAGATGCGCTCCACCTCTTCGAGCAGGTGCGACGACAGCACGATGTCGATGCCGTATTGCGTGCCCACCCGTCGGATGAGCGAGAGCATGTCATCGCGCTGCACCGGGTCGAGGCCGTCGGTGGGCTCGTCGAGCAGCACGAGCGCGGGGTCGTGCACGATGGCCTGGGCCAGCTTCACCCGTTGGCGCTGGCCGGTCGACATGGTGCCGATCGGACGGAAGCGCTCTTCACCCAGGCCGACCTGCCACAGCGCGTCGCTGGCTCGGGCGGTGGCGGCGCGACGGGGGAGGCCGTGGATCTCGGCGAGATGGCGCACCAGGTCGTGAGCGCGGGTGTCAGGGGGCAGCGTGTGGTGCTCGGGGGAGTAGCCGAGGCGGGCCCGCACTGCAGGCCCCGCGGTGGTTGGGTCGAGGCCGAGCACCGACAGCGCGCCCTCGGTGGGTCGGTGTAGGCCGAGCACCATGCCGAGCAGCGTCGTCTTGCCGGCCCCGTTGGCACCGAGCAGCCCGGTGATGCCTCTCCCGATCGAGAAGGTGGCGCCGTCGAGAGCGGTGGTCGATCCCCAGCGCTTCACCACGCCGTTCGCCTCTATGACCGATGGGCCTGCCTCGCTCGCCGGTGGGAACTGAGGCGCCGTCATCCCGTCGGAGCCTAGATGGTGATCGGCATGGCACTCCGGTCACGGCCGGGCTGCCATTGCGTTGGCCAGGCAGGGCCGCTCCCCGCGTAACCTGCGGGCATGAGCAACTCGATGAAGCCCCGTTCGCACGAGGTCACCGATGGTGCCGAGCGGGCTCCCGCCCGGGCCATGCTCCGGGCGATCGGCATGACCGACGACGACTGGGACAAGCCTCAGGTGGGCGTGTGCTCGTCGTGGAACGAGGTGACGCCCTGCAACCTGCCGCTCGGCGATCTCGCCAAGCGGGCCAAGGAAGGCGTGCGCGACGCCCTCGGGTTTCCGATCGAGTTCACGACCATCGCAGTGAGCGACGGCATCTCGATGGGCCACGAAGGCATGCGGGCGTCGCTCGTGTCGCGAGAGGTGATCGCCGACTCGGTCGAGACGGTGATGCACGCGGAGCGCTTCGACGGCATGGTCACGCTCGCCGGCTGCGACAAGAGCAACCCCGGGATGATGATGGCGATGGCCCGGCTCGACCTGCCGTCGGTCTTCCTCTACGGCGGGTCGATCCTGCCTGGCAACTGCAACGGCCAGGTGCTCGACATCGTTTCCGTGTTCGAGGCGGTCGGTGCCGAGGCCACCGGGGCCATCAGTCGCGACGAGCTCGACCAGATCGAGCGCAACGCCTGCCCGACCGTGGGCTCGTGCGCGGGCATGTTCACCGCCAACACCATGGCGTCGGTGGGCGAGGCTCTCGGGCTCTCGCTGCCGGGCTCGGCGTCGCCGGCCGCGGTCGACCGTCGCCGCATGGACTTCGCGTACGAGAGCGGCAAGGCCGTTGTGGGGTTGCTCAGAGCCGGCATCCGCCCACGCGACATCCTCACCAAGGAGGCATTCGAGAACGCCATCGCCGTGGTGATGGCGCTCGGTGGCTCGACCAACGCGGTGCTGCACCTGCTCGCCATCGCCAACGAGGCGCGGGTCGAGCTCGACCTCGACGACTTCAATCGGGTCGCGAAGCGGGTGCCCCACATCGCCGACACCAAGCCCCACGGCAAGTACCACATGACCGACATAGATCGCATCGGTGGGGTGCCGGTGGTGCTGAAGGAACTGCTCGACGCAGGGCTACTCCACGGCGACTGCATCACCGTCACCGGCCGCACGATGGCCGAGAACCTGCTGGCGCTCGACCCGCCCGGGCCCGACGGCGATGTGCTGCACCGGCTCAACGATCCCCTGCACGAGGTGGGCGGCATCGCCGTGCTCACCGGCTCGCTGGCTCCGAAGGGTTCCGTCGTCAAGGTGGCCGGCATCGACTTCGACAGCTTCGAGGGCATCGCCCGGGTGTTCGACGGCGAGGAGTTCGCCATGGAGGCGATCCTCGCCGGCCAGATCAACCCCGGCGACATCGTGGTGATCCGCTACGAGGGCCCGAAGGGCGGCCCGGGCATGCGCGAGATGCTGGCCGTCACCGGCGCCATGAAGGGTGCCGGGCGCGGGGCCGACGCCGCCCTCATCACCGACGGTCGCTTCTCTGGCGGCACGCACGGCTTCTGCATCGGTCATGTGGCACCCGAGGCGGTCGACGGCGGGCCCATCGCTTTCGTGGCCGAGGGCGATCGCATCGTCATCGACATCGCCAACCACTCGATCGACCTGCTGGTCGACGAGGCCACCCTCGCCGCCCGCAGGGCCGACTGGAAGCTGCCCGAGCCGCGCTACACGTCGGGCGTGCTGGCCAAGTACGCCCGTCTGGCCCAGGGCGCAGAGCGGGGTGCCATCACCGACGTCTGACCAAGGCGTCCCTCACCCCCACCTCCCGAACCGGTGACGCACCCGCTTGGCCCGAACTGTTCACCCAGGAAGCCGGAAAACGGCGTTCTCAGTGAACAGTTCGCAAGTCTTGGACGAACTGTTCACCCAGAAGGCCGGAAAACGGCGTTCTCGGTGACCAGTTCGGGGTAGTGGGTTGCCAGGATGGGCCGGTCGTGGCACCCTGACGGGGTCATGAGCACCCGGACCACCCTCGTAGTAGTCACGTAGCGCACGCCCCTTCCAGCCCGCGTGCGCCCCTCCGACCTCCCAAAGTGGGAGGTCGCTGCAGTTTTCGGCCACGATTCCCTGCGACCAGTCACACGAAGGAACACCAGACGATGAAGCTCAACGGTGGACAGGCACTGATCAAGTCCCTCGAGATGGAGGGCGTCGAGACCATCTTCGGCCTCCCCGGGGGCGCGATCCTGCCGGTGTACGACCCCATCATCGACAGCCCGATCCGCCACATCCTCGTGCGCCACGAGCAGGGTGCGGGTCACATGGCCGAGGGCTTCGCCCACGCCACCGGCCGCCCAGGTGTGGCCATGGTGACCTCCGGACCCGCGGCCACCAACATCGTCACGCCGCTGTGCGACGCCTACATGGACTCGGTGCCCATGGTGGTCATCACCGGCCAGGTGCCCTACCCGGCCATCGGCACCGACGCCTTCCAGGAGTGCGACACCACCGGCATCACCTTGCCGATCACCAAGCACAACTTCCTCATCAGCGATGCCCAGGACATCCCCCGGGTGATCCGCGAGGCGTTCCACATCGCCACCACCGGACGGCCTGGGCCGGTGCTCGTCGACGTGCCCAAGGACATCGTCGACCCCAAGAACCCGGTGTCGGCGATGGACTGGTACTGGCCCGAATCGGTCGACCTGCCCGGTTACCGCCCTCTCACGGCCGGCGATCCAGCGGCCATCCGCAAGGCGGCCGAGCTGATCCTCGCTGCCGAACGCCCGGTGATCTACGCCGGCGGCGGCATCCTCAAGGCGCGTGCCGCCGAGGCGTTGCACGAGCTGGCCGAGCTCACCGACATCCATGTCGTCACCACCCTCATGGCACGCGGGGCCTTCCCCGACGAGCACCCGCTCTGTCTCGGCATGCCGGGCATGCACGGCAACTACACCGCCGTCACCGCGATGCAGCGCTCCGACCTGCTCATCGCGCTCGGCAGCCGCTTCGACGACCGCGTCACCGGCAAGGTGCCGGCGTTCGCACCCGACGCCAAGATCATCCACGTCGACATCGATCCGGCCGAGCTGGGCAAGGTGCGACGGCCCGACGTCGGCATCGCCGGCGACGCTCGCCTCGTCATCGAGGAACTGATCGTCGCCATCAAGGAGCTCGGTGGGCCGTCGGTGCAGCCCGATCGCCAGCCCTGGAAGAGCACCATCAGCGGCTGGCAGGAGACCTACCCGCTCACCTACCAGCAGTCCGAGCCAGGCGAGCTGCTCAAGCCGCAGTTCGTGCTCGAGACGCTGCGCGACAACACGCCCGACGACTGCATCGTGGCGTCGGGCGTCGGCCAGCACCAGATGTGGACCAGCCAGTACTGGAAGTTCAACCACCCCTACACGTGGGTCAACAGCGGCGGGCTCGGCACCATGGGCTTCTCGGTGCCGGCGGCCATCGGCGCCAAGGTGGGCCGGCCCGATCGCATGGTGTGGGCGGTCGACGGCGACGGTTGCTTCCAGATGACCGCGCAGGAGCTGGTCACTGCGGCGAGCGAGCGCATCCCCGTGAAGGTCGCCATCCTCAACAACGCCTACCTCGGCATGGTGCGCCAGTGGCAGGAGATGTTCTACGAGGAGCGCTACAGCGAGGTCTACCTGTCGCCCGACCTGCCCGACTACAAGATGTGGGCCGAGGCCATGGGCTGCGTCGGCCTGCGCGTCGAGTCGCCCGAAGAGGTGCTGCCGGCCATCGAGAAGGCCAACGAGATCGACGACCGACCGGTGGTCATCGAGTTCCGCACCGACGCCCGCGAGAAGGTCTTCCCGATGGTGCCGGCCGGTCTGTCCAACGACCAGATCGTGGTCGACCCGAGCCAGGGGGAGGGCGGCCGATGAGCAACAACAACGACGAGTCGAAGCACCACATCCTCACGGTGCTGGTCGAGAACAAGCCCGGTGTGCTCACGCGGGTGGCGGGCCTGTTCGCCCGCCGGGGCTTCAACATCTACTCGCTGGCCGTGGCCCCCACCGAGGACGACCGCTTCAGCCGCATCACGGTCACCGTCGACGTGGCCTCGGCGCCGCTCGACCAGATCATGAAGCAGCTCGACAAGCTCATCAACGTCGTGAAGATCGACGAGCTGGCCCCCGGCGAGGCGGTCGAGCGGGAGCTGCTCATGGCCACCGTGTCGGCGCCTCCCGACGTGCGAGGCCAGGTCATCGAATTGGTCGGGGTGTTCGAGGGCCGTATTCTCAGCGTCGGCTGGAACGAGGTGACCGTGTCGCTCGAGGGGGCTCCCGGGAAGCTCGACGACTTCGAGCAGCTCGTGGGCAACTACGGCATCGTGGCTCTCCAGCGCACCGGTCGGGTGGCGTTGCCCAAGCTCGAGCGCCGCACGAAAGAGTTCGACGACAACCCTGGAGACGAGTGACGTGGCCAACATCTACTACGAGAAGGACGCCGATCGTTCGCTGATCGCCGACCGCAAGGTGGCCATCATCGGCTACGGCTCGCAGGGCCATGCCCATGCGCTCAACCTGAAGGACTCGGGTGTCGACGTGCGGGTCGGCCTGCGCGACGGTTCGGCGTCGTTCGCCAAGGCCGAAGCCGCAGGGCTCAAGGCCATGAGCATCGCCGACGCGTCGGCCGAGGCCGACATCATCATGATCCTCGCGCCCGACACCGAGCAGAAGGCGCTCTACGAAGAGCACATCGCGCCCGGTCTCAACGACGGCGACGCCCTGTTCTTCGCCCACGGCTTCAACATCCGCTTCGGTCGCATCGTGCCGCCGGCGGGTGTCGACGTGATCATGGTGGCGCCCAAAGGCCCCGGTCACCTCGTGCGCCGCACCTACGAAGAGGGTGGCGGCGTGCCGTGCCTGGTCGCGGTCGAGCAGGACGCCACGGGCAAGGCCCTCGGCGTCGGTCTGGCCTATGCCGATGCCATCGGTGGTGCGCGCGCCGGCGTCATCGAGACCACGTTCACCGAGGAGTGCGAGACCGACCTGTTCGGCGAGCAGGTGGTGCTGTGCGGCGGCACCACGTCGCTGGTGCAGGCCGGGTTCGAGACGCTGGTCAACGCCGGCTATCAGCCCGAGATCGCCTACTTCGAGTGCCTGCACGAGCTCAAGCTCATCGTCGACCTCATGTACGAGCAGGGCATCTCGGGCATGCGCTACTCGATCTCCGACACCGCCGAGTACGGCGATCTCAGTCGCGGCCCCCGCATCATCAACGACGCCACCAAGGCCGAGATGCGCACCATCCTCGACGAGATCCAGTCGGGCAAGTTCGCCGACGAGTGGATCGCCGAGAGCGAGGCCGGTCGGCCCAACTTCCTCAAGCTCGAGGCCGCCGGCAAAGAGCACCAGATCGAGCTGGTGGGCTACGAGCTGCGGGCGATGATGCCGTGGATCAGCGAGGGCAAGACCGCTGTGCAGGAAGCCAGCGGCGGCCAAGGCTGACACCCGCCCCACTTCCGAAATCGGTGCGTGAAACCACCCCTGCGGTGGTTTCACGCACCAATTTCGCCGGGGGTCGGGTAATTCCGACTGGCTGGGTCGGGATTTAGGCCCCTAGGCTGGCGCCGCTTCGCCCGGGGGGCGGTGCGTTTTCGCCACGAGGAGGCCGAACATGCCCGAGTCAGAGTGGGGTTTCGAGACCCGACAGATCCATGCCGGGCAGGAGCCCGATCCCACCACGGGTGCCCGGGCGGTGCCGATCTACCAGACCACCGCCTACCAGTTCCGCGACACCAGCCACGCCGCCAACCTGTTCGCGCTGGCCGAGATCGGCAACATCTACACCCGCATCATGAACCCCACCCAAGGGGTGTTCGAGGCCCGCATGTCGAGCCTCGAGGGTGGCACCGAGACGGCGGTGGGCATCCCTGGCGCCCTCGCGGTCGCCAGCGGCCAGGCGGCCGAGACCTTCGCCATCATGAACCTGGCCGAGGCCGGCAGCCACATCGTGTCGTCGGCCGCGCTCTATGGCGGCACCTACAACCTCTTCCACTACACGCTGCCCCGGTTCGGCATCGACTGCACGTTCATCGAGGATCCCGACGACCTCGACGAGTGGCGCGCCGCTGTGCGGCCGAACACCAAGGCCTTCTACGGCGAGACCATCGGCAACCCGCGCAACGACGTGCTCGACATCGAGGGTGTGTCGCAAGTCGCCCACGACAGCGGTGTGCCGCTCATCGTCGACAACACGGTTGCCACGCCCTACCTCATCCGCCCGCTCGAGTGGGGCGCAGACATCGTGGTGCACTCCGCCACCAAGTTCATCGGTGGTCACGGCACGTCGATCGGCGGTGTCATCGTCGACGGCGGCTCGTTCGACTTCTCGGCCAACGACAAGTTCCCGATGTTCACCGAACCCGACGCCAGCTATCACGGCCTGGCCTACTGGCCGGCGCTGGGCGCGGGCAGCTACATCATCAAGGCGCGGGTGCAGCTGCTGCGCGACATCGGCGCCGCCATCTCGCCGTTCAACGCGTTCCTCATGCTGCAGGGTGTCGAGACGCTCAGCCTGCGTATGGAGCGCCACGTGGCCAACGCACAGGCCGTGGCCGAGTACCTCGACGGTCACGACCAGGTCGAGTCGGTGCAATACGCCGGCCTACCCGGATCTCGTTGGCATGCGCAGGCGCAGAAGTACAGCGGTGGCCGCGGTGCCGGTTCGGTGCCGGCGTTCGTCATCAAGGGCGGAGCCGAGGCCGGGCAGCGATTCGTCGAGGCGCTCGAGCTGCACAGCCACCTGGCCAACATCGGCGACGTGCGCAGCCTCGTCATCCAGCCGTCGACCACGACCCACTCGCAGCTCACGGTCGAGGAGCAGGTGGGCACCGGGGTGGAGCCGGGGCTGGTGCGCCTGTCGGTCGGCATCGAGAACGTGGCCGACATCATCGCCGACCTCGACAAGGGCTTCGCCGCCGCCCGAGGCTGATCGCCGAAACCTCCCAAATTGGTGCGTGAAACAACCGTATTGGTTGTTTCACGCACCGATTTCGGGGAGGGGGGCAGGCAGGTGGTAGAGGAACACGGCCTTCTGGCGACCGCCGCCGTCGCCGTCGAAGCCGCTGCTCACGATGACGCCGCTGAACTCGAACGGCCACGCCTGCACCAACTCGGTGTTGTCGGCCACGCCTGCGCCGAACGTGGTGGCGATGAACGCCAGGCTCTCGGGGTCGTTGCCGTCGACCTCGGTGCCGTGGTTGGCGATGAAGGTCACACCGCGCTCTGCGAGGAACGGCCCCAGCTCACCGGCGTCGCGTGCGTCGACGAACGCCTTCGAGTTGACCACGCCGTCGAGGTTCACCACTGGGCGCTCGGCGAAGTAGCCAAGCACGCCTGCGTCCCACGACGCGAGCACTGCGTCGGCGGGCAGGTTGGCGTCGATCCACTCGCCGGCGTCGCGGTTGGCGAGCTGGATCGAGCGCAGGTTGGGATCGGCCACCGTGCCGATCTGCATCACGAACAGCACAGCGAGGGGCACCAGGATGAGACCGAGGATCGGCGCCACTGCTCGCGCACCTGAGCGGTCGGGCGCGGCGTCGGCCGCCTCGACCACCGCCGCCTCGACGAAGTCGGCCAGCCCCACCACGAGCAGCACCAGCAGGTAGAGCACGACCGGCCCGTAGTACCAGAGCCATTGCTGCACCTGGAGCAGGGTGTAGTAGCCGATGAGCAGCAGCCCGAATGCGCCGTACCACGAGGTGCGGCCGACCAACGTGGAGACCCGTGGAAAGCGAGGCGACGGTCCGTCAGCGGGAGCGCTGTCTCGGTGGCTGCGCCGGTAGCCCAGCAGCCCGAAGCCGAGCGCGCCCACCGCGATGAGCGACATCCCCACCACACGACTGAGGTCGAGATCGGCGCGCTTCACCAGACCGCTCACCTGCACGGGCGTGTCGAAACCGATCTGGTTCACCAACAGGAACACCACGAGCACGGCGACCAGTGGCCCGAAGAGCTGGGCGATGCGGGCGATGGCCGGCCGGCCGACCTGGCGAGCCTCGGCGAGGCACCACAGCCCGAGGCAGCCCCCGAGGACGATGGCGTCGGTGCGGGCCAGGAAGGCCAGCACCAGCAGGCCCGCCATGATCCAACGGCGGCGAGGATCGACGTCGTCGGTGACCCAGCGGCCCGTGCCGCGCATGGCATAGGCCAGCACCAAGGCGCTGACCAACACGACCGCGCCCGACTCGAGCCCGTTGACGAACGTGCGCACCACGAACGGGTTGCCGGCGACGAGCGCGAACGCCACGACCACACCAAACGAACCGAGCCGGCGCAGGGCCGGCTCAGCGAGGCGAGGCCAGTCGTCGATCAGCTCGCCGATCATCCGAGCCACCACCACCAGCGCCGCGGCGTAGAGGCCGAGTTGGAAGATCACGACTGCCCGTGCCGCCGCGAAGCCGTCGAGTCCCACGAGGTAGAAGGGCACGACCATGGCCATCCACAGCGGGTGGTAGCCGTTGGTGGCCTCGATGGTGTCCCAGGTCGAGCCCTCGCCGTTCGCCAAGTTGCGGGCGATGCCGAGGTAGTAGAAGCCGTCGTCGAAGGTGAACGCGAACAGGGCTTCGGGAAAGACGAGGAGGATGACGAGGTAGACGCCGGCGATGGCGACGGCGGTGGCGACGAGCAGTGAGCGGATGCTCACATCGTCTCGGCGAAGCTGACCTCGCCCTTGCCGCGGAGCACGTTCTTCAGCAGCTTGCCCGAGGCGTTGCGCGGCAGCTTCTCGTACGTGCGCTCCACGTACGCCGGCACCTTGAAGTTGGCCAGCGTCTCGGCCACCCACTGCTTCACCTCGTCGTCGGACAACGAGGACCCATCGGTCAGTTGCACCACCGCCTTGACCTCTTCGCCCAACTCGGGGTGGGGCACGCCCACAACGGCGGCGTCGGCGATCTCGGGATGCAGCACGAGCCGCTGCTCGATCTCGACGCAGTAGACGTTCTCGCCACCCCGGATGATCATGTCCTTCGCCCGGTCGGTGATGAAGAGGAAGCCCTCGTCGTCGATGTGGCCGATGTCGCCGGTGCTCAACCAGCCGTCGTGCAGGATCTCCGCGGTGGCGTCAGGCCGGTTCCAGTAGCCGGGCATGACGATGGGGCCCTTGATGAGCACCTCGCCGGTGCCGCCGATGGGCATGTCGTTGCCCGCCGGGTCGACGATGCGCAGCTCGACCACCGGCACCGGCCGACCGACCGAGTGGGGCCGCTCGAGCGCGTCGCGCCCGTTGATGACGGTGGCCACCGAGCTGGTCTCGGTGAGTCCGTACGCGTTGCTGGTGCTGCGCACGTTGGGGAACGTCTCGCGAACCATGCGTTGCAGCTCGTCGGCCGACGGGCTGCCGCCGAACGCCACCGACGTGACCGTCGAGGTGTCGTAGTCGTGGCGGTCGGGATACTCACAGACGCGCCACACCATGGTGGGCACGGTGGCCCAGATGGTCACCTCTTCGTCCTCGATCAGCTGCAACGCCTTGGCCGGCTCGAACTTGCCCTGCGGGATCACGAGCTTCACGCCTGCGAGGGTGCCGACCACCAGACTCGAATGGCAGCCCGACACGTGGAACAGGGGAGAGGTGAGCAGGCCTGCGGTCTGGCGATCCTCGGCCCCGGCCACCGGCGCCACCACGTCGGGCTCGGCCATGCCCTGGGCGATCGTGTTGTAGATGGTGTTCTGCAGGTTGGCGATCATGTTGCGGTGCGTCGAGATGGCCCCCTTGGGCCGGCCCGTCGTGCCGCTCGTGTAGAAGATCACCGCATTGTCACCTTCGTCGATGGCGACGTCCGGGAAGGTGGGCGAAGGGTCGCCGGTGAGCTCGTCGTAGCGGTGCAGGCGCGGGTCGTCGCCGAAGTCGGATGGATCGGCGTCGACGAGATAGACCGCTTCGAGAGCCGGCAGGTCGTCGAGATCGCCGGCGATGCGGGCGAAGCGATCGCGGTCAGCCACCAGCACCTTGCTGCCCGAGTCGTGCAGCCCGTAGAGGATCTCGTCGGTCTTCCACCAACCGTTGAGGCCCACGAGCACCGCGCCTGCGTTCACGGTGGCCCAGAACGTGAGACACCACTCGGGGTTGTTGGCCGACAGCACGGCCACGCGATCGCCGTGGGCGACGCCCGCGTCGTCGCGCAGGTGTTGGGCCACCGAGTTGCTGAGGTTGAAGAACTCGGTGAACCCGATGCGGCGGTCGCCGTAGACGATGAACGGCTGGGCGTCGCCGCGCATGGCGGCGATCTGGGCCACGGAGCGCAACGCAGGCAGCCGTTCCTTGTAGACGCGCATCTCGATGCCGTCGATCACCTCGGTGACGACCTCGAACGCACCCCCCGGTCCGGTGAGCTGCTCGCGGATCTCCGCGCTGGTGGCCATCGGGTCCCCCTGGATTGTCGACTGCCGAATCCTCGCAGATTCGTGGGCAGCGCGTCAGACGAGGGCGGCCACCACATGGTCGATGCAGCGGGTGAGGGCGGCCACGTCGTCGGGTTCGATGGCGGGGAAGAGCGCGATGCGCAGCTGGTTGCGGCCGAGCTTGCGATAGGACTCGGTGTCGACGATGCCGTTGCGCCGCAGCACGGCTGACACGGTGAGGGCATCGATCGCCTCGTCGAGGTCGATGGTGGCCACCACGTGGCTGCGCTCGTCGGGGCTGGCGACGTAGGGCGTGGCGTAGTCGCTCGCCTCGGCCCAGCCGTAGATCGTGGCGGCCGAGCGGTCGCAGCGCGACGCGGCCCACTCGAGCCCACCGTTGTCGTTGATCCAGCGCACCTGCTGTGCGGCGAGGAAGACCGTCGCCAGCGCCGGCGTGTTGTAGGTCTGGTCCTTGCGGCTGTTGTCGAGGGCGATGCCGAGGTCGAGCGACGCCGGCACCCAGCGGTCGGACGCGGCGATGCGCTCGATGCGGTCGATGGCCGCAGGCGACACTGCCGCCAGCCAGAGCCCGCCGTCGGAGGCCAGGCACTTCTGGGGGGCGAAGTAGTAGACGTCGATCTCGGCCGGGTCGAAGCGCAGGCCACCCGCGGCCGACGTGGCGTCGACCAGCACCAGCGCGTCGTCGGCCGTGGTGCCCTCGGGCCGGCGCAACGTCATGGCCACGCCGGTGGAGGTCTCGTTGTGGGTGAGGGCGTAGACGTCGACGTCGGGCGTGGGCTTCGGCTCGGGATGGGTGCCGGTGGCCGATTCGATCACGTCGGGCTGCTCGAGGTGAGGGGCGGCGGCTGCGCGCGGTCGGCGAACTTCGACGAGAACTCGCCGAACGAGAGGTGCTGGCTGCGCCGGTCGATGAGGCCGAAGGTGGCCGCGTCCCAGAACGACGTGGTGCCGCCGTTGCCCAGGATGATCTCGTAGCCGTCGGGCAGCGCGAACAGCTCGGCCAGCCCGTTGCGCAGGTCGCTCACCACGAAGCGCACCGTGCCCTGGCGGTGGCTGGTGCCGAGGTAGGTGGCGCTTCGCCGTCGGCGAGCGCCTCGACGGCCTCGGGCCGCACCTTCGAGGGCCCGCATCCGAACCGCCCGTCGGTGGGAAGCAGATCGGACGGGATGGAAATGTCTGGGGTGTCGCTGCTCATCGGCTGCCACGCTAGCGTCGCCTCAGTCACCCTCGATCCCGATAACGGGTCCCGTCACGGACGAGCAGAGAGCCATGCCTGAACCCACCCCCCGTCTCTCGACACGCGTCGCCGCCATCACCGAATCGGCCACCCTGGCCGTCGATGCCCGGGCCAAGGCGCTCAAGGCGGCCGGCGAGCCGGTCATCGGCTTCGGTGCCGGCGAGCCCGACTTCCCGACGCCCGAGCGCATCGTCGAGGCCGCCGTCGCCGCGTGCCTCGACCCGAAGAACCACCGCTACAGCCCCGCAGGTGGCCTCCCCGAGCTCAAGGAGGCGATCGCGGCCAAGACCCTCCGCGACTCGGCCTACGAGGTGCTGCCCGGTCAGATCCTCGTCACCAACGGCGGCAAGCACGCCGTCTACAACACGTTCATGTCGCTGCTGAACCCTGGCGACGAGGTGCTGCTGCCGGCGCCCTACTGGACCACCTACCCCGAGCCCATCGCCCTGGCCGGGGCGTCGCCGATCGTGCTCCCCACCACCGAGCAGCACCGGGTTCCGGGTCACGGTCGACCAACTCGAGGCGGCGCGCACGCCGGCCACCAAGGCCCTGGTGTTCGTCTCGCCGTCCAACCCGACCGGCGCGGTCTACCCCGAGGACGAGGTGCGAGGCCATCGGCGAGTGGGCGGTCGAGCACGGCATCTGGGTGGTGACCGACGAGATCTACGAGCACCTCACCTATGGCGAGCACCGGTTCACCTCGATGCCCGCGGTCGTCCCGGAGCTGGTCGACCGCTGCGTGGTGCTCAACGGTGTGGCCAAGACCTACGCCATGACCGGCTGGCGCGTCGGCTGGATGATCGGCCCCGCCGATCTCATCAAGGCCGCCACCAACCTGCAATCGCACTCCACGTCCAACGTCGCCAACGTGTCGCAGCGCGCCGCGCTGGCCGCGGTGTCGGGCGATCTCGAAGCGGTCGCCGAGATGCGGGCCGCGTTCGATCGGCGAGGCCAGACCATGCACAAGATGCTCAACGCCATCGCCCGGCGTCACCTGTCTCGAGCCGCAAGGGGCCTTCTACGCCTTCCCGTCGTTCGAGGCCGTGCTCGGCCGCGAGCTGGCGGGCCGCACACCCACCACCACCGCCGAGCTGGCCGAGATCATCCTCGACGAGGCGAAGGTGGCCATCGTGCCCGGCGAGGCCTTCGGCGCGCCCGGCTATGCCCGCCTGTCCTTCGCCCTCGGCGACGACGACCTGGTCGAGGGGCTCGATCGCATCGGCGATCTCCTGGCCAAGGGCAGCTAAACCCGCTCGATGCCAGCCGAACTGCCCTACGGATCGTGGCCGTCGCCGATCTCGGCGGCCCTCATCGTCGACGCTGCCAGCTCGGTCGGTGAGGTGCACGTCGGCACCGACGACGTGTGGTGGTCCGAGCTTCGTCCACACGAGGCGGGCCGGGTGGTGGTGGTCCGGCACCGCCCCGGTGGCGAGGCGGTCGACGTCATCCCCGAGGGGTTCTCGGCTCGCACTCGGGTGCACGAGTACGGCGGCGGAGCCTGGTGGCTGCACGCCGACGCCCTCTTCTTCGCCAACTGGACCGACCAGCGGCTCTATCGCGTCGACGGAGAGGCCGCCCCGCGTGCGCTCACGCCGGCACCGGTCGCCGGCACCGACGCGCGTTACGCGGACGGGCGGGTGACCGCCGACGGTCGTTGGGTGGTGTGCGTGCGCGAGTGGCACGGCCCCGGCGGCGAGCCGGCGAACGAGATCGTGGCCATCGACGCCCACGACGGTGGTGAACCTCGCGTGCTGGTGAGCGGTCCCGACTTCGTGTCGTTCCCCCGACCCAGCCCCGACGGACGCCGCCTCTGCTGGACGCAGTGGAACCACCCGGACATGCCATGGGACGCGACCGAGCTGTGGGTCGCCGACCTGGCCGACGATCTCGACGGCATCGAGCTGACCGGTCGGCGCCTGCTGGCGGGCGGCCCGGGCGAGTCGGTGGGCCAGCCCTCGTGGGCACCCGACGGCGGCCTGTTGTTCGTGTCCGACCGGAGCAACTGGTGGAACCTCTACCGGTTCACCGTCGCCCAGCTCGACGGCGAGTCGCTCGGTGAGCCGCAGCACCTGGCGCCGGTCAACGGTGAGATCGGCGTGCCGCAGTGGGTCTTCGACCAGTCGCGCTACACCGTCCTCGACGACGGACGGGTGCTGTGTGCCATCGCCGAGCGGGGACTCGATCGTCTCGCCGTCATCGACGCCGACGGCCGCGGGATGACGCCGATCGACGGTCCGTTCACGTCGATCTCGTCGATCCGCCCCTACGGCCGCGGGGCCGTGCTGATCGGTGCCTCACCGACCAGCGAGCCCATCGTCGCCGCCCTCGGCCTCGACACCCCGGCGATCCAGGTGGGCTCGCTGCGCACCGGTCGCACGGTCGGCGTCGATCCCATCTGGTTCTCCGAGCCCGTGGCGATCACCTTCCCCACCACCGACGATGCCGTCGCCCACGCACTGCTCTACCGGCCCACGAATCCCGACACTCGGGCGCCGGAGGGAACCGCCCCTCCGCTGGTGGTGATCGGCCACGGCGGTCCCACCTCGGCCGCCCGCCCACAGCTCAACCTGACCATCCAGTACTGGACGTCGCGCGGGTTCGCGGTGGCCGACGTGAACTATCGCGGCAGCACCGGCTTCGGGCGTCGCTATCGCGACGCGCTCCTCGGCGAGTGGGGCGTCGCCGACGTGGCCGACTGCGTGGCGGTCGCCCGTCATCTGGTCGAGCAGGGTGAAGTGGCGGCCGACCAGCTCGCCATCCGAGGTGGCAGCGCCGGCGGATTCACCACCCTGTGCGCGCTGGCGTTTCACGACACCTTCCGTGCGGGCGCCAGCCTCTACGGGGTCACCGATCTCGAAGCGCTGGCGCGCGACACCCACAAGTTCGAGTCGCGCTACCTCGACGGTCTGGTCGGTCCTTATCCCGAGCAGCGTGACCGCTACGTCGAGCGCTCGCCCATCAACCACACCTCGGGGCTGAGCTGCCCGCTCATCGTGTTCCAGGGACTCGAGGACGAGATCGTCCCGCCCTCCCAGGCCGAGATGCTCATCGAGGCGCTCCGGGCCAAAGGCCTGCCCTACGCCTACCTCGCCTTCGAGGGTGAGCAGCACGGCTTCCGGCAGGCGGCCACCATCCAACGGGTGCTCGAGGCCGAGCTGTACTTTTACGCCCAGGTCTTCGGATTCACGCTGGCCGACCCGCTGCCGCCGGTCGACATCGAGAACATGGGCACGCCATGACCGACCATGCCGACTTCGACACCGTCGCCGAGTTCCCCACCGACGTCGAGGCCCGCCAGGCCGTCGAAACGCTCACCCTCGAGGGGGTGGGAGCCACCTGGGAGCCCGTCGGCGCGATCGACGGCGTGACCGCTCCGTCGAGCTTCCGGGTGTTGGTGGTGCCGGTCGACCTGGCGAAGGCGTCCCGGGTGCTCGGGCTCGCTGAGCCCGACGAGCTCGACGACGAGGACGACGAGCCGCTCATCCCCGAGTGGGCCTACGTGGTCGCCATCTTCGGGGCCGCGCTGGTCATCATTCCCCTGATCGCCTTCTTCGTCAGCTACAAGCTCTCCGGCGGCTGAGGACCCGGCCCCGGGGGCGGCCGTTGCATTGGCGGCCCGGCGGGCCGACCGGTCAGGATGAGTCGATGGCCCGGATCCTGGTAACCGAGACGATCGCCGAGGGAGGACTCGACCGGCTCCGCCAGGCCGGTCACGAGGTCGACGTGCGATCGCCGGGCGTCACCCGACGAGTTGCTCGAGCTGATCGTGGGCGCCCACGCGCTCATCATCCGGTCGGCCACCCAGGTGACCGCCGAGGTACTGGCGGCCGGCCGCGACCTCATGGTGGTCGGCCGAGCCGGCATCGGTCTCGACAACGTCGACGTCGAGGCAGCCACCGCCCGAGGCGTGATGGTGGTCAACGCACCCCAGTCGAACACCCTGTCGGCCGCCGAGCACACCATGGCGCTGCTGTTGGCCCAGGCCCGCAACATCGCCCAGGCCAACGAGGCACTGAAGGCCGGCCGCTGGGAGCGCTCGCGATGGACCGGCGTCGAGCTGTCCGACAAGACGCTCGGCATCGTGGGGCTCGGCCGCATCGGCAAGCTGGTGGCCCAGCGTGCGTTGGCGTTCGGCATGCGCCTGGTCGCCTACGACCCGTTCGTCTCCGCCGAGCGGGCCCGGCAGATGAACGTCGATCTGCTCGATCTCGACGAGCTGTTGGCGGTGTCCGACTTCGTCACGCTCCACGTGGCCCGCACGCCCGACACCATCGGCCTCATCAACGCCGAGCGCCTGGCCAAGGCCAAGCCGGGCATCCGCATCATCAACGTGGCCCGAGGCGGCATCGTCAACGAGCAGGACCTGGCCGACGCCGTCCGCGCCGGCCAGGTGGCAGGTGCCGCGCTCGACGTGTTCGACACCGAGCCGTGCACCGACTCACCGCTGTTCGAGCTGCCGTCGGTCGTCGTCACGCCGCACCTGGGCGCCAGCACCCACGAGGCCCAGGACAAGGCGGGCGACACCATCGCCGAGCAGGTCGAGTTGGCTCTGGCGGGCGAGTTCGTGCCCTTCGCGGTCAACGTGAGCGCGGCCGAGGCGTCCGAGACCGTACGACCGTTTCTCGCCATGGCCGAGCGTCTGGGTGAGCTGTTCGCCTCGCTGTCGAGGCCGGGCGCGCCGCTCGACGTGGAGTACCAGGGCCAGATCGCCGGCTACGACACCCGCATCCTCACCCTTGCCGTGCTCAAGGGCTACTTCGGGCCGGTGGTCGACGAGCCGGTGTCGTATGTGAACGCCCCGGCGGTGGCGGCCGAGCGGGGCATCGAGGTGCGCGAGTCGAAGACCACCACCGCCCACGACTACGTCAACCTGATCTCGCTGCGCAGTGGCGAGCACTCGCTGGCCGGCACCCTCGTGGGCTTGCGGGCCGATCCTCGCATCGTCATGGTCGACGATCACACCGTCGACCTGCCGCCGTCCCAGCACATGCTCGTCGTGCGCAACGAGGACCGGCCCGGCATGATCGGCCTGGTCGGCATGGCCCTGGCGAACGCGAACATCAACATCGCCGACATGGACGTCGGTCAGTCGGCCACCGGCGAGTCGGCGCTGATGGCGCTGGCGACCTCCGAGGCGGTGCCGGCCGAGGTGCAGGAGCAGCTTCGGGCGGCCGAAGGCATCGTGTCGGTGCACGCCATCGACCTCGGCTGACCCAGAGGCGGCTCAGATCAGGTGACGACGATGGTGACGTCGCCGCTGGGGTGCACCGTGCAGGTGCCCTTGTAGGTGCCCGCCTGGGTGAACTGGTAGCTGAGCGTCTCACCGGGCCGCACGGAGAACGGGCCCACCTCGTGCAGGCGCTCGTCGTGGTTCTCGACGACGAAGCTGGTGTAGAGATCGAGATCGAGCTCGGCGGGGATGAGCTCGACGGGCTCGCCCGCGTCGATCTGCTCGCCGGTGCCCAGGGGGATCACCACGCGGTACTCGGTCGCCTGCGAGCTGTCGTCGCGCACCACGACCACCGTCAGCACGGCGGCCGCGGCGATCAGCAGCACCAACAACCCGGCGTAGATCGCCCATGCGCTGCGGCGAGGGGCCCGGGCGTCGACGGCTTCGGTGGCCTCGGGCGTCGGTTGCGGTGGGCTTGGGTCGGTCATGTCGCCTCCCGGTTGAGCAGGGCCTGCAGGTCGGCCGCCATCTCCGCCGAGCCGAGGCCGAAGGGCCACTCGACGAGCACCGTACCGTTCTCGTCGACGACGTAGGTGGTGGCGCTGTGGGCCACCTCGACCTTGCCGTCGTCGGCGATGGTGACCGACGAGCTCGATCCGAAGGCGTCCTCGGCGGCTTGGAGCGCCGCGGGGTCGGTGGTGCGGATGGCGTGGTAGCGGTCGGCGAACGAGCCGAGGTAGCCGCTCAGCACTTCGGCGGTGTCGCGTTCGGGATCGACGGTCACCATCGCCAGGTCGACCTGGTCGGCGTCGGTCGCCGAGCTCCTCACGGGCCACCTTGAGGTCGGCCAGCGTCGTGGGGCACACGTCGGGGCAGCTCGTGTAGCCGAAGTAGGCGATGAGCAGCTCACCGGGGGCGGCCTTGAAGGCGAACGGGGCCTCGGGCGTGCCCACCGTGACGTCGGGCAGGGTGACGGCACCCACCTGGAGGGGCTCGGGTCGTACCAGGCCGTTCAGCGCGCCGTCAGCTCGATTCGGCGGTGGACTCGGTGCCCGTGACCGAAGCGTCGTCGGCGCCGCAGGCGGAGGCGACGACGAGCAGACCGACCAGGCCCAAGCCGACGAGGCAGCGGGTCAGGCGGCGGTGGGGGCGCATAGCTGTCATTGTCGCCCAGCCCGACCGCTGAGTTCCCGTCGGTGGGCGAAGTTGGGCCGAACGTCCCGGCCGAGCGGGTCTGAGGTCCTGAACTCGCCGTGATTCACCCGGACGGGAACTCGAGCCGCCATCCTGACGACTTGAACAACAGGCGCGCCCGCCCGGGCGCGTCGCGAACGTCGGCGAGATCGATCGTCGACGAGACGTGGAGGAGAACATGCGGTCTCGAGTACTTGGTTTGGCCGTCGTGGCGGTGCTGGCACTGGGTGCCGCGGCGTGCGGAGACAGCGATGACGACGAGTCGTCCTCGACGACCACCGCTGGGATCGGAGGCCCAGCTCGTGGTGGCCGATGCCTGGTGTCGCACGTCGCCCGCCATGGCCACGGCGGGTGCCTGCTACATGACCATCACCAACGACGGTGATGAGGACGACGCGTTGGTGTCCGCGTCGGTGCCGTCGAGCGTGGCCGGCACGGTCGAGCTGCACGAGACGGTGAGCCGCCGAGCCGATGGCGACGAGATGAGCCCCAACACGATGGCCGGCGACGAGGGCCCCAACACGATGGCCGACGAGATGAGCCCCGACACCGCCATGGGCATGATGGAGATGCGTCAGGTCGATCAGATCGAGCTGCCCGCCGGCGAGACGGTGAACCTCGAG
This sequence comes from uncultured Iamiaceae bacterium, assembly GCA_963706425.1. Lineage (GTDB taxonomy): Bacteria > Actinomycetota > Acidimicrobiia > Acidimicrobiales > Acidimicrobilacustridaceae > CAVPMN01. The sequence goes on along the minus strand of CAVPMN010000001.1, from coordinate 878,453 downwards.
CCCGGCGGAATGCACATCATGCTGCTCGAGCTGCCCGCGCCGCTCGAAGAGGGCACCACCGTGGAGCTCACGCTCACCTTCGAGACGGGCGACCCGCAGACGGTGGAAGCCGAGGTGCGCTCGAGCTGACGCCCGAGCGCCGCATCGGTCAGTTGCTCGACGGTGCGGCTTCCTCGGACGTGGTCGCCGCCTCGCCGTTCGAACCCTCAGCGCCGGTGCTCACCGACTCGGTGGGCGCCGGCGCTTCGGTGGCGAGCGGCGGCCATGGCTCGAGTGAGGCGGGCGCGGGTGGCGGGGCGGTGAGTTTCTTGACCACGACGGCCACCCCGACGGCGACGGCGGCGATGAGGCCGAGTTTGAAGGTGATGCGGGCTACGCGACGGAACACGATGCCTCCCGAGGGGCGACGAGGGATGCGACTGAGTAGGTACCGTAGTCGCCGCCCCCAGGAGTTCGCTCCTGGCCGCGCTACCTCGACGAAAGGCTCCGCATGAGCGTCACCGGTCGGCCCGACCCTGGTCGTGTGGTCATCTTCGACACCACCCTTCGCGATGGTGAGCAATCGCCTGGGATCTCTCTCGATCAGGGCGAGAAGCTCGAGATCGCCGAGCAGTTGGCCCGCTTGGGGGTCGACGTGATCGAGGCTGGTTTCCCCGTCGCCAGCCAGGGCGACTTCGAGTCGGTGCACGCCATCGCCACCTCGGTGCGAGGGCCGGTGGTGTGCGGCCTGTCGCGCACCGCGCTGGCCGACATCGACCGTTGTTGGGAGGCCATCGAGCCCGCGGAGCGAGCGCGGATCCACACCTTCATCGCCACCAGCGAGATCCACATGCGCAACAAGCTGCGGATGACGCCCGAGCAGGTGAAGACCGAGGCGGCTACGGCGGTGGCCCACGCCAAGCGATACACCGACGACGTCGAGTTCTCACCCGAAGACGCGTCGCGCTCCGACTTCGACTTCATGTGCGAGGTGCTGCAGATCGCAGTCGACAACGGGGCGACGACGCTCAACATCCCCGACACCGTCGGCTACGGCATCCCCGAGGAGTACGCCGCCCGGCTGCAGCTGATCCGCAGCAAGGTGCGCGGCGACTACATCATCTCCACCCACTGCCACGACGACCTCGGCTTGGCGGTTGCCAACTCGTTGGCGGGGGTGCACGCCGGCGCGCGCCAGGTCGAGTGCACCATCAACGGCATTGGCGAGCGCGCCGGCAACGCGGCGATGGAAGAGGTCGTGATGGCCTTGCGCACCCGCCCCGACTACTTCGGCGGGGTCGACACCGGCATCCGAGCCGAGGAGCTGGCCCGCAGCAGCCGGCTGGTCAGCCGCCTCACGGGCTATCCGGTGCAGTACAACAAGGCGGTCGTCGGCCGCAACGCCTTCGCGCACGAGTCAGGCATCCACCAGGACGGCGTGCTGAAGGAGCGCACGACCTACGAGATCATGGACCCGTCGGCGGTCGGGCAGGTCGAGAGCCAGATCGTGCTCGGCAAGCACTCCGGTCGGCACGCGTTCGCCGACACCCTCAAGAACATGGGCTACGACCTGCACGGCGACGCGCTCAACCAGGCGTTCGCCAGGTTCAAGGAGTTGGCCGACCGCAAGGTGCAGCTCACCGACGCCGACCTCGAAGCACTCGTCGCCGAAGAGGTGGGCGACACCGTGCGCTATGCCTTTCAGCTGGTGTCGGTCGACTGCCACGGCGGCACCAACTCCACTCCCACCGCCACGATCGTGCTCGACCATCAGGGCGAGAAGACCGAAGCCATGGCCACCGGCGACGGCATGGTCGAAGCGGCGTGCACCGCCATCCGGCAGGCCACCGGCATCGAGGGCCGGCTCACCGACTACTCCGTCACCTCGGTGACGGGCGGGGTCGACGCCCTGGCCGACGTGGCGCTGCGCTTCGAGGTCGACGGCGTGGCCATGCCCGGGCGGGGCCTGTCCACCGACGTGGTCGAGGCCTCCGCCCGTGCCTTCCTCAATGCCATCAACCGCATCGTCCGGGTGCGCGACAGCGGCGAGGATCCGTCCGTGGTCGATCGGCCCGGCTCGTTGCGCGGCGTCTGACAACCCTGCTAGAAGGCCGCCCAGCCGATCTCGGCGAGCGAGTTGAGATCGCTGGTCTCGAGCCCGGCGCTCGACACGGTCACCAGCCGTCCGTCGACCACCAGGCTGCGCGTGATCGGCGTGCCGCCGAACGACAGCTCGATCGGTGGGGCGCACGCGGCACCCGGCGGGCAGTAGTCGTCGACGAACGTTGGATCCTCAGGATGGATGACCCGACCGAGCTCGCCGATGCCGGCCGCGCCGACGCGATAGCCGACGGCGCCGGTGAACACCCCGGTTGGCGCGAACTCCTGGACCGGCACCACTGCGGTCGAGGTCTCCGGCGACCAGAGGAACGCATGGTGGTCCCACTCCGCCTCCGACGATGCGTTCGGCAGCGAGACCCGTTGCAGCTCGACGGGGTTCGACAGATCCGACACGTCGAACACGGTGAGCTGCATGCCCGTGGTGCGCCCGCTCAGGTCGGCGTCGCGCCCGATGCCGAGCAGCAAACCGTCGCCGATCGGGTGCAGGTACGACGAGAAGCCCGGGATCTTGAGCTCGCCCATGACCCGTGGGTTGGCCGGATCCGAGAGGTCGATCGTGTAGAGCGGATCGATCTGGCGGAAGGTGACCACGTAGCCCACGTCGCCCAGGAAGCGTACGGACTGGATCTGCTCGCCCTGACCGAGGCCGCCGACCGCGCCGATCTGGCGCAGCTCGCCGCCTTCGTCGCGCAGCACCCAGACCACGCTGTCGGTGCCCGGCGCACCGATCGGTGGCAGGGGCGCCGGTAGGGGCTCGGGAGTGACGATCGTCGTGGTGGGCTCGGGTGACGTGGTTGCGGTGGTCGAGGTGGTCGAGGTGGTCGGCACCGACGCCACGGTGGTGGACGGTCCCGGCTCGACAACCGTGGTCTCGGTGGGCGGATCCTCTTCGGGCACGGTGGTCTCCGGCGTCGCCGCGTCGCCTGCACCCTCTTCGGAGAACGGCGTGAACCCGTCGGTCGACAGGTTCGTGCGGGTGGTGGCGACCCGCAGGTCGCCGTTGTGCTCCGACATGGCGAACTGGTTGAGGAGGTGGCCTTCGACCTGTCCCGACGACACGTAGGCGACCGACTCGCGCCCGCCCGTGTCGAACTTGTGCACCTGCGTGCTCTCGGTCGAGGTCTCATCCGACCACGAGGTCGACGCCACGTAGAGGTTGGCGGGAGAGGCGTAGATGGTGTGGCCGGAGCCCATCACGCTCACCGCATCGCTCGGGGCGAGCGTGCCGGCCCGCAGGTCGACCGACACCACGTTGACCATGCCGAGCCCCGGCGACGTGGTCGACGTGGCCTTGGCCGCGTGCACGCCATCGCATCCGACCAGAGCGCCCTCTTCGACGATGTCGCCGTCGGCATCGGCCACGGCGAAGCGCGGGAGCCAGTCGTCGGCGTCGGTCTCTTCGATCGCCTGTCGATTCAGGCGCTCGGCGGCCTCCTGGGCACGGGGGCCGTCGCCCGCCGGCTGCACCAATGGGAGGTCGGGTGCGCCGCTGGTGGTCACCACGCGGACGACGCCGTCGATCATGCGGGCCGACACCAACGAGCCTTCGAGCGAGACCTCGCCGGTGATGGCCATCGCAGCCGGGTCGCTCACATCGACCGTGCGCAGACGGGCTGCACCGGCGTACCAGGTGGCGTCCATCTCGCGCGTGGTCACCCCGCCCAGGGTCTCTTGGCCCATGCCATACGAGTTCGAGAGCAGCAGAACGGTGTTCCCGTCGGCGAGCAGCTGGTCGCCGCCGAATGACTCGAGCGCGAGCGAGCCCACCAGTTGGGGCTGGCCGTCGACGATGCGCACGGCGCGCAGTTGGCCGTCGACCAAGCTGAGCACGACGTCACCATCGGTCTTCACCAGGTCGGGCTCGTCGACGCCCTGCTCCTGGACGTTGGTGCCCGACCATGCCCCGTCGGTCGCGGCACCTGCACTCGCCGTCGCCTCGTCGCCGCCCGTGAACGCCAGCGGGGTGGTGGTCGACGGTGCACCCGACGACTCCATGGCCGCGCTGTCGTCGGCGACGGCTCGGCCCACCGCCGAGAACCGCTCGACCCCGCCGGTGCCCAGGCCCCAGGGCCCCACGGTCTCGGCCGCTACCGCCTGCACCCGCTCTTCGAACGCCTCGCACTCGTCGAAGCGAGTGAGCGCGAAGGCCAGGTCGGCCCGCGCGGGCGATCGGCCGTCGGGCGTGGTGTCCGGCGGCGATGTCCCCTCTGTCGTGGTGCAGGAGGCCAGCAGCGCCAGCCCCCCGATGAGCAGTGCCAGCGGTCGTCGCGCCGATCGGTGCATGTGACTCCTCCTCGGATTCCCCATCCGTCCCGATTGCTGTGACGTCGGTCGCCCCGGTGTGGTTCCCGGCGGGGCGACTTTGGCGGTGGGCGGGTGCTTCAGGCGGTGGGCATCCAGGCGGGCCGGGCCGCTTCGAAGGTGTCGATGTCGTCCACGTGCTGCAGGGTGATGCCGATGTCGTCGAGGCCCTCGAGGAACCGCTGACGGGTGGCGTCGTCGAGCGGGAACGTGGTCTCGAGGCCGATCTCGGGGGCGGCGACCGTGCGCGCCGCCACGTCGATGGTGATCTCGAGCGCCGGGTTCTCCTGCACGGCGGCCATCAACCGCGCCGCCTCGTCGGCGGTCACCTGCACGGGCACCAGACCGTTCTTCGTGCAGTTGTTGCGGAAGATGTCGGCGAACCTGGGCGAGATCACGGCCTGGAAGCCGTAGTCGAGGATGGCCCACACCGCGTGCTCGCGCGACGAGCCGGTGCCGAAGTTCTCACCGGCCACCAAGATGTTGGCGCCCGCGTGGTGCGGGTGGTTGAGGACGAAGTCGCGATCGTCGCGCCATTCCGAGAACAGGCCTGCGCCGAACCCGGTGCGCTCGACGCGCTTCAACCAGTCGCTCGGGATGATCTGGTCGGTGTCGACGTCGGAGCGGTCGAGGGGGACGGCCGTGCCGCTGACCACGATGACGGGATCCATGGGTGTGCTCCTTGGGTCGAGAGTGTTCGGGCGATCGAGTGGGTGTTCGGCTCAGGCCAGGTCGTCGGGGGTGGCGAACGTGCCGCGCACGGCCGTGGCCGCGGCCACGGCGGGGGACACCAGATGGGTGCGTCCGCCCCGTCCCTGCCGGCCCTCGAAGTTGCGATTGCTGGTGGAGGCGGCCCGCTCGCCGGGCGCCAGCTTGTCGGGGTTCATGGCCAGGCACATGGAGCAGCCCGGCTCGCGCCAGTCGAAGCCGGCGGCCCGGAAGACCTCGTGCAGCCCTTCGGCCTCGGCCTGGTTCTTCACTGCGAACGAGCCCGGCACCACCATCGCCCGCAGCCCGCTCTTCACCTGGTGGCCCTCGACCACCGCGGCTGCGGCCCGCAGGTCTTCGATGCGGCTGTTGGTGCACGACCCGATGAAGACGGTGTCGACCGGCACCTCGCGCGATCGGGGTGCCGGCGACGAGGCCCATGTAGTCGAGTGCCCGGGCCGCCGACTCGCGCTGGTTGCTCTCGGTGAAGCTGTCGGGGTCGGGTACGGCACCGGTGATCTCGATGACCTGGGCCGGATTGGTGCCCCACGACACGAACGGCACGAGCGACGACGGCATCGATCGACACCGACTTGTCGAAGGTGGCGGCCTCGTCGGTGGGCAGCGTGCGCCAGTGGTCGAGAGCGGCCTCCCACTGCTTGCCCTTGGGTGCGAACTCACGCCCCTCGAGATAGGCGTAGGTGGTGTCGTCGGGCGCGATCAGCCCGGCCTTGGCCCCCGCCTCGATCGACATGTTGCACACGGTCATGCGGCCTTCCATCGACAGGCCGCGGATGGCGGAGCCCCGGTATCTCGATGATCGACCCGATGCCGCCGCCGGTGCCGATGCGCCCGATGATGGCGAGGATGATGTCCTTGGCCGTCACGCCGGCGGGCAGATCGCCGTCGACGCTGACCGACATGGTGCCGGGTTTGGTCTGGAGCAGCGTCTGGGTGGCGAGGACGTGCTCGACCTCGCTCGTGCCGATGCCGAAGGCGAGTGCGCCGAACGCCCCGTGGGTCGACGTGTGGCTGTCGCCGCACACGATGGTCATGCCCGGCTGCGTGCGCCCCTGCTCGGGGCCGATCACGTGCACGATGCCCTGGCCGGGGTGGCCCATCGGATACTCGGTGATGCCGAACTCGGCCGTGTTGGCCCGCAGCACGTCGACCTGCTTCCGCGAGATCGGATCGGCGATGGGCTGGTCGATGTCGGCGGTAGGCACGTTGTGGTCCTCGGTGGCGACCGTGAGATCGGGCCGGCGCACGGTGCGACCGGCGAGCCGCAACCCGTCGAACGCCTGGGGTGAGGTCACCTCGTGGACGAGGTGCAGGTCGATGTAGAGCAGGTCGGGCTCGCCCTCCGCCCGGCGGACCAGGTGTTGGTCCCAGACCTTTTCGCTGAGGGTCTTGGGTCCTCACTGAGCGTCTTCGGTTCGGCCATGGGTCTCATCCCTTGTGTCTCATATAGTGAGACGCTAGTCTCGCTACGTGGAACACAGTGTAAGCGGCGTCGGCGTGCTCGACAAGGCCGTGCGGGTGTTGGGCGAGCTCGAGGGAGGGCCACGCAGCCTGGCCGAGCTGGTCGAGGGCACCGGGCTGTCGAGGGCCACGACCCATCGTCTCGCCGTGGCGCTCGAATCGCACGGGCTGGTGAGGCGCGATGGCGAAGGGCGCTTCGCGCTCGGGGTGAGGCTGGTGGCGCTCGGGCGCGAAGCGGCCGAGGCGATCCCGCTGGCCCGCGCCGCCGAGACCACCCTGGAGGAACTGCGCAACACCACGGGTGAGAGCGTGCAGCTCTATGTGCGCGAGGGCGACCGGCGGGTGTGCATCGCTGCCCTCGAGTCACCTCACGGGTTGCGCACCATCGTGCCGATGGGCGCAGCGCTCCCCCTCGATGTCGGATCGGCCGGCAAGCTGTTGCGTGCGCCGGTCGGTGCGGCGGTGCGCCCGTGGGTCGAGAGCGTGGGGGAGCGCGAGGCGGGCGTCGCCTCGGTGAGCGCGCCGGTGCTCGATGCCGAGGGTCGGGTCGTGGCGGCCGTCAGCGTCTCGGGTCCGGTCGAGCGCACCACCCGGCGACCGGGCCGCAAGTACGCCGAGGCGGTGCAGGCCGCGGCTCGAGACATCGAGCGCGCCGCCGGGCTCACCCGTTGACGCGGCGAGCCGCTGCGTGGGCACTCGCAGCTTACGCCGGTCGATGACCAGCAGCGCCGCCCCGGCGATGGCCAACACGGCCGCCGAGCGCGAGCGGAGCGGTCTGCTTGCCGACCTTGTCGGCGACGCTCGCAGCGAGCCGGCTCGCCGTTGAAACGTATGGATGCCGTGTCGTCCGACGTATCGCTCGCAGGTCCCGACGGCGGCCTGGACGCCTGCGATCCCACCGGCAAGAGCCGCGAATGGCGAGCACCGAAGGCCGAGCATGGCGAGCAGGACGAGCAGGTCGTCGCGGACCGAGCGGCGAACCAGACCGCCCCGCCGGTACCCGACGGCCAGCACCAGCACGAACCCGACGCCGGTCGTCGTGATGGCGTCACGCTCGCCGGCGCGAGCACTCGGATCCGAGGCCGATGTCGCACAGGCCGATCGTCGAACGACGCGATCACCGATCGCTGCGGCGGCCACCAGCGTGACGCCGGCGATCGCCACCACGCCGATCCATCGTCCCGCCGGGACGCCTCGCAGAGCGGCGGCCGATCGGAGGCGGGGGAAGCGTCGGTCATCCCCACGAAGCATCGCAGGTCGTCGAGGGCAGGTGTGGCTCCTCGTCCTAGGCTCGCGCGTGGTGACCCAGAACCTGGCCGCGATCGACATCGGCACCAACTCGATCCACCTCGTCGTGGCGCGCTTCGGCGAGGGTTCGCAGTTCGAGGTGATCGCGCGCGAGAAGGAGATGGTGCGGCTGGGCTCCGGGTCGGGCGACATGAAAGAGCTCACCGCCGACGCCATCGAGCGCGGCATCGACACGCTGCAGCGGTTCCGTCGCATCGCCGACATCTCCGACGCCAAGGTCTACGCGGTGGCCACGAGTGCAGTACGTGAGGCCGAGAACGCCCAGCTGTTCATCGATCGAGCACGCGACGAGGCAGGGGTCGACGTCGAGATCATCTCCGGGGTGGAGGAGGCCCGCCTCATCCACCTCGGAGTGCTCCAGTCGTTGCCGGTCTTCGACCGTCGCCTGGTGCTGATCGACATCGGCGGGGGCAGCACCGAGATCCTCGTCGGCGAGCGAGGTGACACCGTCACCGCCGGGAGCCTGAAGATCGGGGCCATCAGGTTGACCCGGCGGTTCTTCCGCACCGACCGTCTGCACCCGAGCGCGGTCGACGCCTGCCGCCGCTACATCCGGGCGGGCCTGGTGCCCATGGCCCGCGAGGTCAGACGGTCCGGCTTCGAGGTGGCGGTCGGCAGCTCGGGCACCATCGAGGCGGTGGCGTCGATGGCTCATGCCATGCGTATCGACGGGTCGCCACCGCGCACGTTCAACGGGTTCGAGCTGACCCGTCGAGACGTGAAGCAGGTCGTGAAGGCGCTCGCTGGGCGCTGACTCGCTCGACGAACGACGTCGCCTTCCCGGGCGTCGATCCGACCACGCGCCGACATCCTGCTCGCCGGCGCGCTCATCCTCGAGCAGGCGATGGCCGAGCTCGCCATCGACGCCCTCGTGGTCTCCGACTACACGTTGCGCGAGGGAGTGTTGCTCGACGCGCTCGCCCGGGAGCGGGGCGCCACGTTGCACCACCTGCAGGACCTGCGCCGACGCAGCGTGCTGCACCTGGTCGAGCTGATGGACGACGACGCCGCGCACTCCCGCCGGGTGGCCGAGCTCGCCCTGCAGATCTTCGACCAGACCAAGCAGTGGCACGGTCTCGACGACTCGGCCCGCGAGATCCTCGAGGCCGGGGTGCTCTTGGCCAACGTCGGCCTGTTCGTGTCGCACAGCGGCCACCACAAGCACAGCTACTACGTGATCCGGAACTCCGACCACCTGTCGGGGTTCACCGACCACGAGATCGAGCTCATCGCGTTGGTGGCGCGTTATCACCGCAAGAGCGCGCCGAAGGCGAAGCACCCCGAGTTCGATGCGCTGCGCTCTCGCGATCAGGAGTTGGTGCGCGCGCTGGCGGGGGTGTCCCGCGTCGCCATCGCCCTCGATCGCACCCATGCCGGTCTGGTCGAATCGGTCGAGGTGAAGCCCGACGGGAAGACGGTGCTCTTCGTCGTTCGAGGCCACCCCGGGGCGGACGTGTCGCTCGAGCTGTTCACCGCGCTCGAGCGCAAGGGCCTGCTCGAAGAGGTCTTCGATCGCCCGATCAGGGTGGAGGAAGCCGAACCGGCGACGACCTGAGCACGACGCTGGCGCACGCGTCGACCAGCGCCTTCGAGAACTGGTCGGGGACGGTGGCGCACGCGTCGTGGCCACCCTCGACGGGATGGACCGTCGTGCCGGGGATGGCGTCGGCCAGCTTCTGCTGACGCACCGGTGGCACCACGAGGTCCTGCCGGGTGAGCACGAGCGCAGTGGGCACGTCGACGTCGCCGATCCACTCGCGCGACGAGAAGCGGCCGATGGCCCGGCCCGCCTCGATGAGCATGCGGAGGTTGTTGCGCTTGGCCTCGCCCCGGGCCCACTGGCCGAGGTCGGAGTCGTCGTAGCGCGACACGAGCACGCGTTCGGCAACGCGTCGGTGCAGTCGCGGAGGAGCGGCCCGGGCCGCAAAGGTGAGACCGGTGACCACGCCCTTCATGGCGCGGTCACCCGCGCCGCCGCCGACGAAGTTGCGTGCGGTGGCGCAGAACACGAGACCGCTGACGAGCGACCGATGGCGTCGCCACATGAGGGCCGCGATCGGCCCGCCCATCGAGTAGCCGGCGGCGATCACCTGGTCGATGCCGAGGACCTCGCACAGGGCAGCGGCGTCGTCGGCGCAGTCCTCGAGCCGGAACGGCTGGTTGGTCGACATGCCGTGGCCGTGCCCGCGGTGGTCGATGGCGACCACGTTGAACGTGCGGCGCAGCGGCGTGTACGCGGAGAACCAGTTGAGCGCCGAGTTCGCGGTCCAGCCGTGCAGGAGCAGCACCGTGGGTGCGTCCGGCGGACCGTCGGCCACCCGGTAGAACGTGGTGCCGCGACCGGGCAGGTCGACGGCGCGACCGGCGGGCAGATCAGGCGGAGGGAACGCCGTCATCGAGGAGTGGTCAACGCTCGATGTCGACGACCTCGACCTTGAGCATGCCCCCTGGCGCCTCGAAGTCGACGACGTCACCCACACTCGTGCCCATGAGGGCCTGCCCCAACGGTGACCCGGGTGAGATCACCTCGACGTCGTCCCGCCGCTCCTCGATCGAGCCGATGAGATAGCGCTCGGGCTCGTCGTCGCCCTCGTAGCAGATGGCCACCACCGAGCCTGCCTGCACCAGGTCGGACTCACCCGCCTCGACGATCTCGGCCGACTCGAGCACGGCGGCGAGATGGCGGATGCGGGCCTCCATCTTGCCCTGCTCCTCCTTGGCGGCGTGGTAGTCGCCGTTCTCGGAGAGGTCGCCCAGCTCGCGGGCCGCCTGGATCTTGCGGGCGATGTCGGTGCGCCCGTGGGTGGTCAGCTCCTCGTGCTCGGCCTTCAGCCGGTCGAAGGTGGCCTGCGAGAGGTGATGGGTGTCCGACACGGTTCGAATGCTAGTGCCCCGACCGCAGATGTTTGCGCCGTCCCGACGGCGTCATCCGGGGCGGCGGGAGACCGAGAGGTCGGTGGTGAGGCTCTGGTCGAGCTCCTCTTCGCCCGAGCCGTCGTCGACCAGGAACGACTGCTCGGCGCGGGAGGTGGACCGCCCTTCCACCGGCAGCAGGCTGGCGGGCTCGATGACCACCCTCCCGTCCCCACCGATCGTCGCCGACACCACCTCCATCGAGACGGTGCGGCCTTCGAGTGTCGGCTCGGCGATCTGTCCCGGAGTGATCGTGCCGCCGAACGAGATCGCCAACTCGATGCGGGTGTCGTCGACGGCGATCACGGTGTAGGTCTGCACGAGCTGCTCGGGGGCTCCGAAGCCCTCGGCCGGGCGCGACGCCGAGGTCCACGATGCTCCGACCCCGATCGGCTGGTCGGGGAACGGCGTCGACATCTGCCGGATCGACTGCTCCATCTGCTGGAAGACGTCGGCGACGCCCTCGTCGAGATCGGCGGGCGCCTCGAGGTCGAAGCTCAGGATCTCGCCCTGGGCGTTGTAGATGACCGAGCCCTTGGTGCCGTCCATCGTGGCGAGACGATCGGCGATGGCCGGGTCGGTGGCCGTGTCGTCGATCAGGCGGAAGCTCTCGTAGACGAACTCGCTGCGGATGGTGCCGGGGTTCTGGCCCGCCGACGCGGTGAGCGACAGGTCGAGCGCGACCTGGGGTGTGGGCGACGCCGGCACGACCGTGCCCCCCACCGACTGCTCGAGGGTCAGGTCCATCACCATCGTGAGGCGGGTGGTGACGGGCGCGTCGGGGGCGGCGTAGCCGAAGTCGACCAGGGGCGGCGTGCCGGCATCGATCAACGTGATGCCGTCGGGCACCGTGGACACGGTGGTGGACGACGTCGTGTCGTCGCTGTCGCCGCAGCCGGCGAGGGCGATGGCAGCCACGAACGCCGTGGCGGCGAGCGTCGCCCACCACCGTCGGTTAGGTGTCGATCGGTGTGGCCGGGCGCCTCCCATCGGGCGAACCGTACCGGTTGTCTCCCCGTCGGTCGGGCCCCGCGGGGGTGGTCGAGGCCCAACCGGGTTGAAAACGGGGCTGGGGCAGAGCACACTGGCACGCAGTGTCTTTCATCCCGGCCGCCGTAATCATCATCGTGTAGCGCATGCCGCCGTTGCGGCATGCGCTTCTGACCGTCCACCCCCGGTGGGCGGTTTTCTCGTTCTAGGGCGCTGTTCGTCACCGACGGCCAGGCCGATCAGCAGTACCGGCCCGTGCATCCGCACAGGCCAGCGACAGCAAGTGAAAGCAAGCGACAGGAACCGACAGGAGCAGGTGTGAGTCACAGGATCGGAGTCATCGGCGGCGACGGGATCGGACCCGAGGTCATCGCCGAGGCGCTGAAGGTCGTGAGCGCGTCCGGTGTGCAACTCGAGACCGTCGACTACGACCTGGGTGGGGCGCGCTACCTGCGCGACGGCACGGTGCTGCCCGACGAGGTGGTCGACGAGTGGCGGGGCCTCGACGCCCTGCTGCTGGGCGCGGTCGGCACGCCCGACGTGCCGCCGGGCCTCATCGAGCGCGGGCTGCTGCTGAAGATGCGCTTCGATCTCGACCTCTACGTGAACCAGCGGCCGTTCGTCGAGCCCGGCGGCCGGCACGACTTCATCGTGATCCGCGAGAACACCGAGGGCACCTACGCCGGCGAGGGCGGGTTCCTCCGCAAGGGCACGCCCCACGAGATCGCCACGCAGGGCTCGGTGAACACGCGGTTCGGTGTCGAGCGGTGCGTCCGCTACGCGTTCGAGCTGGCCGCCTCGCGCCCGAAGAAGCACCTCACGCTGGTGCACAAGACCAACGTGTTGACCTTCGCCGGCGACCTCTGGGAGCGCACCTTCAACGAGGTGGCCGCCGAGTACCCCGGCGTCACCACGGCCTACAACCACGTCGACGCCGCCTGCATCTACTTCGTCGAGTCGCCCGAGCGCTACGACGTCATCGTCACCGACAACCTCTTCGGCGACATCCTCACCGACCTCGGTGGTGCCGTATCGGGCGGCATCGGGTTCGCCTCGTCGGGCAACCTCAACCCCGACCGCACCGGCCCGTCGATGTTCGAGCCCGTACACGGCTCGGCCCCCGACATCGCCGGCCAGCAGAAGGCGAACCCCGTCGCCGCCATCCTCTCGGCGGCCATGATGCTCGAGTTCCTCGGAGAGCCCGACGCGGCCGCCCGAATCCGCAAGGCTTGCGCCGATGCGTCGGTGCTCGACGGTTCCACCAGCGACATCGGCGACGCGATCGCCGCCCGAGTCTGAGTACGAGATCGAAGGGAAGATCCACGATGCCCATCACCCCGACCGAGAAGATCTGGTTGAACGGCGAGCTCATCCCGTGGGACGAGGCCAAGATCCACGTGCTCACCCACTCGCTGCACTACGGCATGGGCGTGTTCGAAGGCATCCGTGCCTACGAGACCGACAGCGGCCCGGCCGTGTTCCGCCTGACCGAGCACATGGAGCGCCTGCACGACAGCGCCAAGATCATGATGATGGAGCTGCCCTACACGGTGGACGAGCTGGTCGAGGCGACCCGTGAGACCGTGCGGGCGTCGGGCCTGCCGTCGTGCTACATCCGCCCGATCGCCTACTACGGCTACGGCGAGATGGGCCTCAACACGCTGCCGTGCAAGGTCGACGTGGCCATCGCCTGCTGGCCGTGGGGCGCCTACCTCGGCGACGACGCGGTCACCAAGGGCGTGCGCATGAAGATGTCGTCGTGGACCCGCCACGACCACAACTCGATGCCCCCGCTGGCCAAGACCACCGGCAACTACGTCAACTCGTCGCTGGCCAAGGTCGAGGCCCTCAAGGCCGGCTACGACGAGGCCATCATGCTGAACCCGCTCGGGTTCGTCAGCGAGTGCACCGGCGAGAACATCTTCGTGGCCCGCCAGGGCATGCTCATCACCCCGCCCACGTCGGCCGGCGCGCTCGAGGCATCACCCAGGACTCGGTGATGACGATCGCGGCCGACCTCGGCTTCGAGGTGCGCATCGACGACATCTCGCGCAGCGACCTCTACGTGGCCGACGAGATGTTCGTGTGTGGCACCGCGGCCGAGGTCAGCGCGGTGAACTCGGTCGACGACCGCGTGCTGCCGTGCCCCGGGCCCATGACCACCGCCATCGCCGGCGAGTACGCCAAGGCGGTCCGCGGCAAGGTCGATCGCTACAAGGACTGGCTCGAACATGCCTGATCCTGCGGTATCCGCCGCCGATCCCGCGCGCCGCCGTCCGCCGACGGCGCCCACCAGGGTCGAGATCTTCGACACCACGTTGCGCGACGGCGCCCAGTTCGAGGGCATCTCGCTCACCGTCGACGACAAGTTGCGCATCGCCGAGCAGCTCGACTGGCTGGGCGTGCGCTGGATCGAAGGCGGCTATCCGCAGGCCAACCCGAAGGACGAGGAGTTCTTCCGGCGCGCCCCGAGCGAGCTGAAGCTCGACACCGCCGACCTGGTCGCGTTCGGCTCGACCCGTCGGCCGGCAGGCAAGGTCGACGTCGATCCCACCCTCCAGGCGCTCGTCGCCGCCGAGACCTCCACCGTGTGCATCGTCGGCAAGTCGTGGGACTTCCACGTCACCGAGGCGTTGCAGACCTCGCTCGACGAGGGCGTCGCCATGGTCGGCGACTCGGTGCGATTCCTCAAGGCCGCCGGTCGCCGGGTGTTCTTCGACGCCGAGCACTTCTTCGACGGCTACCGGGCCAACCCCGAGTACGCGCTCCGCGTGCTCGAGGCCGCCGCGAGCAACGGGGTCGACTGCCTGGTGCTCTGCGACACCAACGGCGGTTCGCTGCCCCACGAGGTGCAGGCGGCCACGGCCGAGATCGTCGCCCACTTCTCCGACGTCCCCATCGGCATCCACACCCAGAACGACAGCGGCTGCGCGGTCGCCAACTCGATCGCCGCCGTGGTGGGCGGGGCCACCCAGGTGCAGGGCACCATCAACGGCTACGGCGAGCGCACGGGCAACGCCAACCTCATGACGGTCATCCCCGATCTCACCCTGAAGATGGGCATCGAGACGCTGCCCGAGGGTCGGCTCGAACGGCTCACGCTGGTGAGCCACCACGTGGCCGAGCTGGTCAACCTGCCTCCACTGCCCTCCGACCCCTTCGTGGGCACCTCCGCGTTCGCCCACAAGGGCGGCCTGCACACCTCGGCGCTCGGGCGGGCGGGCGGCGCCACCTACGAGCACATCGATCCGGAGCTGGTGGGCAACCACACCCGCGTGCTGGTGTCCGACCTGGGTGGTCGGGCGGGCATGGCCATCAAGGCCGACGAGCTGGGCGTCGCCCTCGACGACCAGGCCATCGCCGTGCTCAGCGACGAGCTGAAGCAGCTCGAGTCGAGGGGCTGGCTGTTCGAGGCCGCCGACGCCTCGCTCAAGCTGCTCATGCTGAAGGCCGCCGGCTGGAAGCACGACTTCTTCGAGGTCGAGGCCTATCGGGTGTCGAGCTATCACCGCGAGGGCCCGGTGATGCCCACCGGCGAGATCGAGATCGCCACCGAGGCCACCATCAAGCTGTGGGTGGGCGACGAGCGCATCGCCGCGGTGGGCGAGGGCAACGGTCCGGTCAACGCCCTCGACGTGGCGTTGCGGCGGGCGCTCAACGGTCGCTACCCGGCGCTCGAGCGCATCCACCTCACCGACTTCAAGGTGCGGGTGCTCGACGGCATCGCCGCCACCGGCTCCGTCGTGCGGGTCCTCATCGACTCGACCAACGGCGACCAGTCGTGGACCACCGTGGGCGTGAGCGAGAACATCATCGAGGCGTCGTGGCAGGCGCTGGTCGACTCCATCGTGTTCGGGTTGCTGCAGAGCCAGGGCTCGTGAACCTGGTCGCCCACCTGGTGGTGGCCGAGCGCCTCACCGGGTTGCGGGCCGATGCCGACGAGATGCTGGGTGCGGTGCTGCCCGATCTGGCGCCGATGGCCGGGTTGCGTTTCGACAAGCCCGCCCTGCCCGAGGGGGTGCGAGCGGGGGTGGCGATCCACCACCAGACCGACGCCCGCTTCCACGCCCACCCCCGCTTCGTCGCGGCCGTGCGCGACGACGTCGCCGCGTTGCTGTCGGCCGGGGTGACGAGGGGTGCATCGCGCGCCAGCGCGCACGTGGGGTTCGAGCTGCTGCTCGACGGCGTGCTGCTCGACGACGATCGCGTGCGGACCTCGGTCGGCGTGTTGGTCGACTCGCTCGACGTCGACCGGTTGGGACCGTTGGCGCCCGGCGAGGTCGATGCGTGGTCGAGGCTCTTCGCCCGGATGCGCGGCGGTCGGTTGACCGAGGCCTACGGCTCCGCCGAGGCGGTGGCCGACCGGCTCGAGGTGGTGCTCGCCCGCCGCCCCCGCCTGGCGCTCGATCCAACCGCCCGACCGGCCCTGGTGAGCCGCCTCGAGGTCCGTCGCACCGTCCGTGCTTCGCGACGGTCACCAGATCGTCGAGCAGGTCACCGGATCGGTGCGTGACGATTCCGGCTGGCCGGGTCGCGCCGCGTAGGCTCGGTCGACATGGCCGCCCCCGAGTACGTCCCGAAGCCGAAGGACGAGACCACCCGCACCTACGAGTCGCCGCCCTGGAGCCCGGACGGCTGGGTGGCCGACCGCCCCGCCGATCTCGGCGGCCCCCAACCCCTCGGTCCGCGTATGGGCTATCCCGGCCCCGATCAGGGCTACGCGCTGAAGCTGGCGCGCCGCTTCGAGGGCAACCTGGTGCTCACCCCGGGCGAAGACGAGGCCGACGCCATCGCAGGATGTCTCGCCGTGGCCAACAAGCGGGCCTCGTTGTTCGGGCGGGCGCCGGTGATCCACGACCTCACGGTGGCGTTCACGATCTGGGGCTATCTCTCGGAGGCCGATCCCGAGCTGGTTCGGCTGCGCCGCAAGTACTTCCAGGGTGTGGCCAACGCACATCACTACTCCGAGCGCCGGCGCATCGCCGACGTGGTGCCGGCCTCGGCTCTGCAGATGTCGACCGAGCTCGTCACCCGCCTGGCCGAGTCCGATCCGCGCCGCGAGAAGATCCTCCGCCGCCGTCAACCGGCGAGCAACTCGCCAGCTTCGGACGCCTCCGCGACCTGACCGGTGCAGGCCACGCGGGTCACCCTCGACACCGAGCGCTGGGGCGCGCTCACCTTCGACGTGCTGGTCGACGGGCCAGCCGACGGCGAGCCGGTCATCCTCCTCCACGGCTTCCCGCAGACGGCCCGTTCGTGGCGCCACCAGATCGAGGCGCTGGCCGCGGCGGGCTATCGGGTCATCGCGCCCGACCAGCGGGGCTACTCAGCCGATGCCCGTCCGTCCGACGTGGCGGCCTACGCCACCCTCGAACTGGTCGGCGACGTGCTGGCGCTGGCCGATGCGCTCTCGGTCGACTCGTTCCACCTCGTCGGGCACGACTGGGGCGCGGCGGTCGCCTGGCAGGTGGCCGGGCGTCACGCCGACCGGGTGCGCTCGCTGACCATCCTCTCGGTGCCGCATCCTCGTGCGTTCGGTGCTGCGCTCGGCCCGGAGGCCAGCGGCGAGCAGGCGCAGCGGTCGGGCTACATCGCCATGTTCCAGGCAGAGGGCGCCGAGCACGGCATGTTGGCCAACGACGCCGTCGGACTGCGACTCATCTACCTCGGCAGCGGGCTGACCGAGGAGGAGGCCGAGCCGTACCGCGAGGCCCTCGGCACCCCGGAGGCGCTCGGCGCGGCGCTCAACTGGTATCGAGCGGCCGATCTCACCTATGTCACCGACCTCGGCCCCATCACGTCGCCCACCCTCTACGTGTGGAGCACCGAGGACCCGGCGCTCGGCCGCGAGGCGGCGGAGGCCACCGCGCGACTGCGTCGAGGGGCCCTACACGTTCGTGGTGCTCGACGGCGTCGACCACTGGATCGGCGAGCACGCCCCCGACGAGACCAACCGTCTCCTGCTCGAGCACCTGCGCTCGCCCGCTGAGCCCGGCCCCCTCAGAGACCGCTGAACTGGTCACCCAGGAAGCCGGAAAACGTCGTTCTCGGTGACCAGTTCGGGCTAAACGCTGAACTGGTCACCCAGGAAGCCGGAAAACGTCGTTCTCGGTGACCAGTTCGGGTGGGAGCGGGTCAGGCGCGGATGTCGACGGGGGTGCCGGCCGGCAGCGTCTCGGCCAGCAGGGTCACCACGTCGTTGGGCATGCGGATGCAGCCGTTGGACGCCTTCGACCCGATGAGGCCCGGGTTGTTGGTGCCGTGGAAGGCGATGACCGGCAGGCCGCCGTCGAACAGGTCGAGCGCCTCGGAGTAGGAGCTGGTGGCCAGCACCCATGGCCCGTAGGCGCCGCCGGCGTAGGACTGCGGGATCTTCTCGGAGATGTAGAGCCGGCCGACGGGCGTGGGGGTGGAGTCGGTGCCGATGACCACCTGGGTCTCGGCGATGAGCTCGGTGCCGTTCCACATCCGCAGCGTGAAGTCGGACAGGGTGAGCTCGCCGTGGAACTGATGGGCGGCGACGGTGACGTCGGAGGCCCGCACCCATCCTTCCTGGCCGTTCGGCCGGGCTGGGATCTTGACCTTCACCCACTGGTCGTCGCGTTCGGTGACCACCATCGTGAGGGGATTGCCGAAGTAGGTGGGGTTGTCGTAGGACCAGCCGGTGAAGGTGGCCCGCACGCCGGCGGAGTTGAGATCGAAGCGGGGGATGGGCGCCAGGCCGCCGCTGGGGGTGGCCGTCGGTGGCTCCTGGGCCGGTTCGATCGGCTCGGCCGTGGCGTCGGGTTTCTGGGCGAAGACCTCGAGGGTGGCCCCGTTTGCGGTGACGGTCTCGGTGGTGTGATCGGGCAGGGGCGCCGTCGTGGTGGTGGTGGGCTGCAGCTGGTCGGACCGCAGCTGGAACCCGTCGCCGGCGTCGCTCGACGTGCCACAGGCGCTGGCCGCCGCGAGCACGAGCGCCACGACGAGCGCAAGAGAGCGGACCCGTCCGCGGGGCAGGTGGGGGCTTCGAGTCGACATCGGCGCGCAATCGTACCCGGAGGACGACCAGTAGCATCGGCGAGGTGACCACCTCACCCATCAGGGTGCGCTTCGCCCCGGCGCCCACCGGCTATCTGCACATCGGCGGGGCCCGCACGGCGCTGTTCAACTGGCTCTTCGCCCGCCAGCAGGGCGGCGAGCTGGTGCTGCGCATCGAGGACACCGACGCCGAGCGCACCCGCCGTGAGCTCATCGAGGTGATCTACCGGGCCCTCGAATGGCTGGGGATCGACTGGGACGGCGAGCCGGTCCACCAGTCCGACCGAGGCGAGCTCTACCAGGCGGCCGCCGAGAAGCTGCTGGCGTCGGGCCGATGCCTACTGGTGCGACTGCGCGCCCGACGACGTGAAGGCCCGAGCCGGAGGTCCGTGGCGGCAAGCCGGGCTACGACGCGTTTTGTCGTGATCGGGCGCTCGGGCCCGGTGAGGGTCGAGTGGTGCGGTTCCGCACGCCCGATGAGGGCACGCACGGCGTTCGACGACGAGATCCGCGGCCACATCTCGTTCGAGAACGCCGACCTCGAGGACTTCGTGATCGTGCGCTCCACCGGCGTGCCGATGTTCCTGCTCGCCAACGCGGTCGACGATGCCGACCTCGGCATCACCCACATCGTCCGCGGCGAAGATCTCATCAACGTCACGCCCAAGGTGCTGTTGCTGCGCACCTCGTTGGGTGTGCACGAGGTGCCCGTGTTCGCGCACCTTCCTCTGATCGTCAACGAGAAGCGCCAGAAGCTGTCGAAGCGGCGCGACGACGTGTCGATGGGCGACTACATCGAGCGTGGCTACCTGCCCGAGGCCATGCGCAACTACCTCGCCACGTTGGGGTGGGGTGCGCCCGACGGCGTCGAGATCCGACCGATCGCCGAGATCATCGAGCTGTTCCGCCTCGACCACGTCAACAAGGCCAGCGCCTTCTTCGACCTGAAGAAGCTCAACCACTTCAACGGCGAGTACATCCGGGCCCTCCCGGTGCCCGAGTTCGTCGACCGGTCGACCCACTGGATCACCGGTCCCGACACGCCGTGGCCGGCCGAGCGCTTCGACGCCAAGGTGTTCGAGCAGCTGGCGCCGGTGGTGCAGACGCGGGTCGATCGTCTGGCCGAGATCCCCGACGCGGTCGACTTCGCGTTCGTCGATGAACCCGTCGTCGACGACGAGTCGTGGCAGAAGGCGATGCTGAAGAGCCCCGAGCAGGCCACCGCCATGCTCGACGCGCGTGATCGATGCGTTCGCCTCGGCCGAGTGGGACAGCGACACCCTGATGACGGTCATCGGCGACATCGGCGAGCAGCTCACCATGCCGAGGAAGGCCCGTCAGCTGCCGGTGCGGGTGGCGCTCACCGGGCGCGATCGGGGCATCCCGCTCGGCGACATCCTCGACGTGCTCGGGCGCGACGAGACGCTGCGACGGTTGCAGGCGGCTCGCGCCCGTCTCTGATCATGCTGCGCATGGTGCTGCGCTGGACGCTGCGCATCGGAGCCGCGCTGGTCGCGCTGCTCGTCCTGTATGTCGGCGTCACGTTCGGGCAGGTGTGGTGGGCGTCGCGCCAGGACGATGCCGCGCCGGCCAGCGCCATCGTGGTGATGGGGGCCGCGCAGTGGGACGGGCGGCCCTCGCCGGTGCTCAAGGCTCGGCTCGACCACGCCGTCGAGCTGTGGGAGCAGGGACACGCCGATCACATCATCGTGACCGGTGGCAAGCAGGTGGGTGACCGGGTCACCCAGGGGTTCACGGGCTACGACTACCTGCGCGAGCAGGGGGTGCCCGAAGAGGTGATCCGCGTGGAGGTGGAGGGCACCGACAGCTACGAGGAGTTGTCGGCGTCGGCGGTGATCCTGCGCAACGAGGGCCTCGCGCCCGAGCGTGCTGGTGGTGTCGGACCCCTACCACGCGCTGCGGGTGACCCAGATCGCCGACGAGGTCGGGCTGCGGGCGTGGGTGTCGCCCACCGAGTCGTCGTCGTCGCTCAACTCGTTGGTTCGGGAGACGCTGGCCGTGGCGGCCGGGCGCATCGTGGGCTATCGGCGCCTGTCGAACTTCGGCTGACCGGGTGGCTCGGGCGTGGGCCGCCTCGGTAGCATGTCGCTTCGGCTCTTCGGGGCCTTCCCCTTCGGGGCCATCCTTCGGGGGTGGTGTAATTGGCAACACAGCAGGTTCTGATCCTGCCTTTGGGGGTTCGAGTCCCTCCCCCGAGCAACATGGAACGAGCGAAGCCCCAGGCCATGGCCTGGGGCTCTGCGTTGACGGCCGCCGCCTCCTCATCTGCAACGGACATCTCGAGGCATCCAGGCGGCGGCGACGGTGGCCTGACACCGCGCCGGGCTCGGTGGGCATGGCTGGTCATGACAGCCACCAACCGGCCGATGGGATGAGGTGCAGCCGACCGACGTGGTCGCCGACTCTCCGATTCAAGAGCCGCGCAGCCGACTCGTGTTGATTCTGGTCATCGTGGGCATCGCCTGTGCCGTACTCGGTGGGGTGATGGCCGGACGAGTGCTGGCGAAGCCGCTGTTCGAGCCCGCCGAGCAGGTGCCGGGCACGATCGCGATGACGCTCGACGAGGGCACCTATCTGGTGTTCGAGCGCAGCGGAAGCAATCGGAGCTACGGGCCGGTGACCGTGTCGAACCGCGATGCCGTGCGCATCGACCCGGGCGACGTGTCGGTCGTCGGGCCGGCTGGACCGCTCGACACCTCGTGGGCGTCGGTGAGCGAGACGATCACACGCGGATCGGCCGTCTACACCGGAGTGGTCGAGTTCGAGGTGCGCCGGGGCGGGCGCCACCAGATCACGGTCGCCGGCGCTTCAGGCGAAGTCATCGTCGCACCGCGAGATGTTTGAGAGCTTCCGGGCGGTCGTGGGATCGGTGGTCGTCTTCGGGCTCGGGATCCTCGTGGTTGCCCTGGCCGCAGTGGTTGCTGTCGTCCGTGCCATCCGGCACGGCCGCCGCGCCTCTTCGATGCGGCCGCCCCCACCGCCCTGGTCACCACCCCCGCCCGCCCCGCCAGCCCCGCCACCGGGGTTCTCCTAATCTCCGACGAATGACCAAGCGTGCTTATCGGGTGGAGGCCGTGCCGTGGGACGGCCACGACCTCGGCGCCCGACATCTCGAGGAGCAGCTCAATGAGTGGGCGGCCGATGGCTGGGAGGTGGTGTCGATCCTGCCAACCACCGCCGGCACGTCGATCCGCTCACTCGTCGCGGCCGCCGCCTCGGCCGACACCACCGAGTTCGCCGTGGTCCTGCGGCGAACCTGAGCGCCCACCCGCCAGCCGGATCGGTCAGTCCTTGTCGAAGCCTTCGTAGGCCTGGAAGTCGAAGTCGTCGCCGTCGCCGCTGTGGCCGTAGTCGCGGCGGCGCTTCATGGCGGCCATGCCGACGACGACACAGAGGATGGCGATGGCGGCAAAGGCGGCGAGTCCGACGTACATGGCGGCCACCCTACTGCTCGCCATCGATCCACCCGATCGAACCCGTGCGGAGGCGTGAGGAAACGGCGAGGATGGCGAGGTATGGCTGATCCGTTGACCACCGCCGGACTGCCGGTCGCCACCCCGTGGTTCGTTCGCGAACGAGTCGACGACGACATCACCCTGATCACCGAGCCACACGTCCACCCGCTGTTGCGGTGCAACGTATGGCACGTGCGATGGACCGCGACCGCGACCTCGTCATCGATACGGCACTCGGCTTGGCCCCGCTGGCCCACCTCGTCGAGCGCGCGATCGGCCATCCGGTGCTGGCCGTGGCGACCCACACTCACGCCGATCACGTCGGCGGTCTCAACGAGTTCGACGAGCGAGCCGTGCATCGCGCCGAAGCCGACGTGCTCGACGAGGCGTCGCTGTCGACCGTGGTGTCCGAGCACTTCGGCGAGACGGTGCTCGCTCCCTATCGTGATGCGGGCTACGACATCCCCGAGCTGATGATCGACGCGGTACCGGCCGCGGGGCTGCCGACGGTCGACGAGATCCCTGCCGCCGCGGCGACCCGAGTGCTCGACGACGGCGACGTCGTGTCGTGCGGCGACCGCTCCTTCGAGGTGCTGCACCTGCCCGGCCACTCGCCCGGCAGCATGGGCTTGTGGGAGGCGGCCACCGGCACGCTCTTCTCTGGCGACGCGGTCTACGACGGCCCCCTGCTCGATGAGCTCGACGGATCCGACATCGACGACTACGTCGTCACCATGCGGCGGTTGCGAGAGCTGCCGGTCACCGTCGTCCATGGCGGCCACGAGCCGAGCTTCGGGCGGGAGCGTCTGGTCGAGCTCTGCGACGCCTATCTCGCCCGCCACGTTTGACGGAATCCCGTGGCCCGTGCCCGACCCGCTCCCAGCAGGCAGGGGGCACTCAGGCACGGGTTGAGGGATAGACGCCACGCGACGCGTTCCAGTTCCCGCAGGGCCGTTCCAGTTCCCGCGACTGCAGGGACGGCCGCTACAGTGATGCGGCTCACCTGCCCCGTTCGTCTAGCGGCCTAGGACACCGGCCTCTCACGCCGGCAACACGGGTTCAAATCCCGTACGGGGTACCAACCTCCCAGCACCCTGCGTGGCGACCACTTCCCCCTCCGGGATTGTCTTGCTACCTTGCTGTGATGGGTTTCGCTCGATGGCGGGCACAGCGACGCCAGCTCCCGATTGCGGCGGACGTGGGGGACACGGCCGACTTCCTCGTCGCGCCCACCGACTTCGTGCCCGCGCCGGACGACGGTGAGCCCGCCGAGGGCCCAGTGGTGCGCTCCTTCGGCCGCCCGGCTCGCCGGCCCGGCTCGGCCGGATCGCCCCCCATCAGCGACGCTGCCTTCGAGGCGTCGATCGTGCTCGACCACGAGTTCGGCGAGCTCGAAGAGCTGGTCGACGACGACCCCGAGACCTTCTCGACCTGGGTGGCCGAAGCGGCGGAGTCGGTCGCCGTCGAGCCCACGCCGGAGTCCGAGCTGGTGGTGGAGCTCGATCTCGAGCTCGAGCTGGCGCCGGTCGACGAGGTGCTCGACCCGCCCGAGCCGCACGACGACGCCGAGCTGCAGCCGGCCGCCGCCGGTGCGGTGGATGACGACGAGGCCGGCTTCCACTTCGAGATGGTCGCCGCGCTGGTCGAGGCCCAAGCCGAGGCCGACGCGCTGGCCGAGGCCGAAGCGGCCGCCGCCGCCGAGTCCGCAGTTGGGGCGACCATCACTCCCGTCAAGGGCCGTGAGCCGATCATCGTGCCCGGCGTGCTCGCCGCCATGTGGCCGTCGCCCGACGACGGCCCCCGCGACGCCGACGCCGCGGAGCTGTCGAAACTGCTCTTCCCCGAGCACGGCGGCTCGGGTGATCGTCTGGTGCACTGACCGAGCGGTCAGGCCCGCTCAGCTGAGTCCAGGTGACTTGACGCGGTTCAGGCCAGCTCCGGCGTGATCGGCTGACCCACCACCACGTCCTTGTTCAGCGTGGCGCGGTCCTTCACCACCTGGCCGGACACGAGCACGTACTCGATGCCCACCGACTCCTCCGCGGGGTTGGCGATCGTCGAGCGATCGCCAACCGTGGCCGGGTCGAAGACGGTGATGTCGGCATCGGCGCCCATCTGCAGCCGACCCTTGCGGCGCATGGCCGGGACCCGTGCTTCCAGGCGCCGTGCCGGGATGATGGTCATCTTCGCGAGCGCGTCGGGCAGTGAGATCACGCTCTCGTCGCGCACGTAGCGGCCGAGCGTGCGGCTGAAGCAGCCCGTGCACCGGGGATGGTTGTTGTCGCCGGGCTCGAGGATGCCGTCGCTGCCGATCATCACCCACGGCACCGCGAGGGCGGCCCGCACGTCCTGCTCGGGGATGGCGTGAGCGGCCACCAGCGTGTTGTCGGCCTGGTAACGGGCGAACGTCGACTCGGTGAGTCGCTCGCCGGTGCCGGCCACCTCGAGATCGCCATAGTCGATGCCGAATCGTTCCTGCCATCCGGGGGCGAAGCGCTGCGACGCCAGCGTGGTGGCCCAGAAGTCGTAGGGATACATGCACGCGGTCACGTCGATGCCGCGTGACCGGGCGGCCTCGAGCTTGGCGAAGGCATCGCCCATCACGTGGGTGGCCATGCTCGTGATGTGATCGATGTGCACCGCCACGCCGGTGTCGTCGGCCACGCGCAACAACTCGTCGACGGCCGCCAGGCTGCCCTCCTCGGGTGTGCCCGGGGTGGAGTAGCGGATGTGCGAGAAGAGTGGCAGGCCGTATTGGGCGGCGACCTGGCCCAGCGCGGTGATCTCCTCGGCGGTGACCCACGGGGTGTACTCGGGCTCGACGTCGACGCCGATCCATCCCTGCGCGATGCCCTCCTCGAGCTCGCGTCGCAGCGTGTCGATCTGGCTCTGGTTGGCCGCCCGCGTGGGCAGGCCCGCCTCGACGCTGCGCATGTGCGGGTTGTCGAACGCGCCGCCGTAATGCACGGGCGGGCGCTGCCCTTCGCTCGCATAGGTCTCGAAGAACCCGTCGGCGGTGCTGTTGATGCCGTGCATGCCGAGGTTGGTGGTGACGCCGTCGGCGACCTTGTACCAGACGCCGTAGGGGTTGGGCTCGTACGACAGCACGTCGACGAAGCCGGGCGCCACCACGAGGCCGGTGGCGTCGATGGTGGTGGTGCCGACCAGTGGTTCGGTGGAGATGGCGCGCACGCGGTCGCCGTCGATGCCGATGTTCGCCACCTGGTCGTAGCCGCTCGCCGGATCGATGATGCGCCCGTTGCTGATCACCGTGGCGAACATGTAGCCCGCCGGCGGGGCCGGCTCGGCACCGTCGAGCGCCGGGGGCCCCGGCGGGGTGCGTTCGCCGACGACCTCGATACGCCCCGTGGTCGCCGTGCCGCCCGACTGCGATCCGCCGTCGGTGAGGTTCTTCAGTAGCACCACGTTGGCCGCCGCGAAGCCGGCGACCAACAACAGCTTGCGCCGGCCAGGATCAGGGGGCCCGGCCGCCTGAGAAGGGGTCTCGGCCACGATGAGCGAATGTAGCGGCGGGGCACCCCGATCAGGCGCCGGCCCGGCGACTAGAAGCTCTCGTCGCGATAGCGGGTGATGGCGGCGTCGACCTCGGTCTGGGCCTGGCCCAACGCCTCCGCTGGTGTCTTGTTCTCGAGGATCAACGCATCTTGGGCCTTGCGGACGGCGTCGCGGAACTCGTCGTAGGGGCCGATGAGCGGTCCGGGGAACGCGGCATCGATCTCGTTCACCTCGTCGTTGGCGATCTTCAGCCAGCGGCCCGAGAGGCCGTCGGTGTAGAAGGCCTGCACCTCGGGCAGGTCGTTGGTCGACGAGCGATACGGCAGGTAGGAGCCGCCGATCAACATCTCGGCCTGGGCCTCGGCCGAGTTCATGAACTTCATGAACTCCACGCGGCTGCCTGCACCTCGGGTGGTGTGGTGTTCATCAGGTACCACGCCGCGCCGCCCATCTGGGTGCGGCCGATCGAGGCCTCGTCGATCACGGGCATGGCGGCCGCCCCGATGTCGAGCCCGCTCACGTTGGCGTCGCCCAGATCGCCGCTGAGGTTCTCGGTGCTGAGGTTGCCGCCTAGGAACGCCTCGACCGATGTGGCGGCCGACGACGACTCGAGCAGCATCGACGACGTGCGGTTGGCGAGCCCGAGATATTGGTCGATCTGTCCGGGGATGTTCGGCACCGAGCGCATCAGCCCGTCGTCGTTCATCTGCTGGAACCAGGTGAACAGGTCGGTGGCGGTGGCGTTGTCGGCGAGCGTCGCCGCGGTGAGCACCGTCGGCCGAACGGCCGTTGTCGTTGTCGACCACCGAGGCGCCCGCGCCGGTGAGGAAGAACTCGGTCTTCCACGAGGCGAACTCGTGGATCAACGGTTGGTCGACCACCCCGGCGTTCTTAATCTGCTCTGCGTACTGGCGCACCTCGGCGAGTGTCTTCGGGGCCACGTCAGGATCGAGGCCGGCCTGCTCGAATTGGCCGCGGTTGTAGAAGAACAAGGCGTTGCCCAGGTTTGCCGACGCCGGCCAGATCACGTCGTCGATGGTGTAGTAGCTCACCGCGGTGTCGACGAAGTCGGCCATGTCGTAGCTGTCGGCGTCGATGCACGACTGGGCCGGCAGCACCACACCGCTGTCGGCCATCGACTGGGTGAACGTGTCGTCGACCATGACGATCGCGGGCAGCTGCTGGGTGGGCACGGCCGCAGTGAACTTGCGTTGGATCTCCTCGTAGCTCGAGCCCTGGGCCTCGAGTTGGACGTCGATGGTGTCCTGTGAGGCGTTGAACTGGTCGACCAGCTCGGTGAGCGTCTCGAGTGGCTGGGCAGCTTGGGTGTGCCACACGACGACCTCGACCGGACCGCCCGCCGACTCGTGCGCGCCCACCGGGCAGGTAGGTAGGTCGGCGGCGCCGCCATCGGCGGCGTCGCCGTCACCGCCGTCGTCGCTGCTGCCACAGGCGGACAGCACGAGAGCGGCGGAAGCCAGCACGATCAGGAAACGACGGGATGAGCGCATGAGTGTCCTCAGAAGTTCTCGTTGTTGTACTGCTCGATGGCGGCAGTGGTGTCGGCGGCGGCTTGGGCGACAGCGTCGGCAGGTGTGGTTGATCCGACGACCATCGAATCGACCGCGCGGCGTACGGCCACCCGGAACTGGTCGTAGGGGCCGATGATCGGGCCGGGGAAGTCGGGGTCGACGCCGTTGAGCAACTCCTCGTAGGCGATGGCCAGCCACCGCCCGGCGACCGTCTCCGTCCATCGCTGCTGGATGATGGGGCTGTCGACCGCTGTGGTGCGGTAGGGGAGATACGAGCGCCTCGACGTTCCACGTCACCTGGCTGTCGACCGAGTTGAAGAACTTCATGAACTCCCAGGCACCGGCCTGCTGTTCAGGCGTGCCGGCGGTGCTGATGTACCAGGCACCGCCGCCCATCTGCAGACGACCCGGCTCGTCGATGCCGGGCACCTCGGCCGCTCCGATGGCGAGCTGGGTGAGGTCGACGTCGGCCGGATCGATGTCGTCGGGTGCGCCGGCGACGTCGGTGTCGCCCTGCAAGAAGGCCTCGATGGTGGTGGCCGCGGTCGACGTCTCGATGGTCATCGATGCGCTCTGGCTGGCCATGGCGAGGTATTGGTCGATCTGTCCGGGCAGGTCGGGCACCACGGTGAGCAACCCGGCGGTGTCCATCTCCTCGACCCAGGTGAACAGGTCGGTGGTGACCTCGGTGTCGAAGGCGGCAGCGGTGGTCTCACCCGGCCCGCGACCGTTGTCGTTGTCGACGATCGGTTGGCCGGCGCCGGTGAGCCACATCTCGATGAGTGGTGGGCCCACCTTGAGGATCACGGGCCGATCGACGACACCCGCGTCCTTGATCTGCTGGGCGTACTGGCGCACCTCGTCGAGCGTGTCGGGTGTGTCGGCGGGGTCGAGCGACGCGGCACGCGGAAGTGGTTCTCGTTGTAGTAGAGCGAGCACGCGCCCGACAGGTTGACCGACGCGGGAAAGAGCACCCCGTCGAGCGTGTAGTAGTCCATCGCGGCGGGCAGGAACTCACTCGTGTCGTAGTCGTCGGCCTCGATGCACGACGTGGCCGGCAGCACCGTGCCGCTCGCCGCGATCTCGGCGGTGACGGTGTCGTCGAGCACCGCGATCGAGGGCAGGTCACCGCTCGGGATGCCCGACCGGTACTTGTTCCACACCTCGTCGTTGGTCGTGCCCTGGCTCTCGACCCGCACGACGACCTTGTCCTGGCTGGCGTTGAACTCGTCGGCCAGCAGCTGGAGCGCCTCGCCCGTCTTGCCCTGCAGGAAGTGCCACAGCACGACCTCGACGGGTGCGGTGGCCGAGTCGAGCGCGCCGATCGGGCACTCGGGCAGGGCCGACGTCGGACGAGCCGCCGTCGTCGCCGGTGTCGGGCGACGACGTGCTGTCGTCGCCCCCACCACACACGGCGGCCACGAGGGCCAACACGAACACGGCACCCACGAGGCGGGCCGGTCTGCGCATCTCAGAACCCTTCGTCGAGGTACTGCTGGAGCTCGCTGGTGATCTCTCCGGCTGCCTCGCTGATGGCATCGGCAGGGGACTGACCCTGGAGCACCATGCGGTCGAGCGACTGCGACATCGATCGACGAGCCTGGCTGAACGGGCCCATGATCGGTCCGGGGAAGCTGGGCGAGACGCCGTTGACCAACTGGTCGTACGAGATCGCCAACCACTGGCCGGCCAGGTCGTCCTGCCAGTAGGCCTCGAGCGCCGGGTCGTCGGTGGCCAGCTCGTTGAAGGGCAGGTAGGAGCCCTCCATGTGCCACACGGCCTGCGTCTCGGGCGTGTTCCACCACTTCATGAAGTCCCACGTGGCGGCCTGCTGCTCGGGCGTGCCGGCGAGCGTCATCACCCAGATGCCGCCGCCGACCTGCACGCGCCCTGGCTCGGCGAGCCCGGGCATGGGGCCGGCGCCGACATCGAGCGCCGAGGTGTCCACGGCGACGTCGCCCGAACCCTCGACCACGTCGGTGTCGCCGCCGAGGAAGGCCTTGATCGACGTGGCGGCGGTCGACGTCTCGAGGAGCATCGAGCCCGACTGGTTGGCCACCGCCAGGTAGTGGTCGATGGTGCCGGGGTTGTAGGGGATGGCGTTGAGCAGGCCGTCGTCGTACATGTCCTTGATCCAGTTGTAGATCGTGGACGTGGCCTCGTTGTCGTAGAGCGACTCGCTGGTCTCGCCTTCGCCGCGACCGTTCTCGTTGTTGACCACCGGCTCACCAGCGCCGGTCAGCCACGTCTCGACGAACCAGGGGTGGAGGTAGAGCACCAGCGGCTTGTCGACCACGCCGGCGTCCTTGATCTTCTGGGCGTACTCGCGCACCTCGTCGAGGGTGCCTGGAGGCGTCTCCGGATCGATGTCGGCTCGCCGGAAGTGGTTCTTGTTGTAGTAGACGATCGGCGTCGACAGCTGCACGGTGCCCGGCACGAACGCGTCGTCGAGGCTGTAGTAGTCGACCGCGCTCGCGACCAGGTTGCTGGTGTCGTAGTCGTCGGCGTCGATGCAGGCCTGCGCCGGCATCACCGTGCCACTCTCGGCCACCGCTTGGAACGCGATGTCCTCGAGGATGGCGACGTTGGGCAGGTCGTTGGCCTGCCGCGGCCGACTGGTACTTGTCCCAGATCTCCTCGTAGCTCGCGCCCTGGCTCTCGAGCTTCACGACCACCTTGGTCTGGCTGGCGTTGTACTCGCCGACCAGTTGCTCGAGCGTCTCCTTCGTCTTGCCCGCCGCGGTGTTCCACACCACCACCTCGACGGGGCCACTGGCGGTCTCGAGGGCGTCGACCGGGCACTCGGGCATGTTGGCGGCGAAGCCCGATCCGTCGTCGCCTCCGCTGGTGTCGTCGGAGCTGCCGCTGTCGCTGCTGTCGCCGCACGCCGCGGCGATGAGAGCGAACGCGAACAGCGGTGCGAGGAGCCATCGTTGGCTACTGCGTGAGGGGGACCGCGTCATGGCGGGGTGTCTCCTTCGTGGATCGGGTGGATCGGTGGTGACTCAGCCCTTGACGGCACCGGCCGTCAGGCCTCGGATCAGTTGGCGTTGCAGGAAGATCAAGCAGGAGCAACACGGGGATGGCGGCGATGAGCGCCGCGGCCAGGCCGATGTTGCTCTGGTCGACGGTGGCCGCCGACAGCGACTTGAGGCCGATCTGGATGGTCTCCCACTGGCCTTGGGTGACCACCGCTCGGGGCCACGTGTACTGGTTCCACACGGCGAGGAAGGCGATGACCGTGAACGAGGCGATGACCGGGCGGGTCACGGGGATGGCCACCCGCCAGAGGAACGAGAGGTGGCCGTAGCCGTCGAGCTGGGCGGCGTCGCGCAGGTCGCGGGGGATGCCGAGGAAGCCCTGCCGGATGAGGAAGGTGCCGAACGCCGTGGCCACGAACGGGATCGACAGGCCGAGATAGGAGTTGAACCAGCCGAGCTCGCGAACGGTCTGCACGTTGGGGATCAGCGTGACCTCGATGGGCAGCATGAGGGTGGCCATGAAGATCACGAAGATCAGCCGCTTGAAGGGGAAGCGCAGGAAGGCGAACGCGTAGGCGGCGAAGAGCGAGGTGATGAGCTGGCCGGCGACGATGACGAAGGTGACCACCACGCTGATGCGCACCTTGTCGCCGAGGTTGCCGAGGTCCCACGCCCGAGAGAACACGTCCCACTGGATGCCCACGGGATAGAGCGGCAGGCCTTCGCGCACGTAGACGGCGGGTGTCGACAGGCGCGCGCACCAGGGCCATCCAGATCGGGGAAGAGCACCAGCAACGACAGCAGGGAGAGCACGACGTACCAGGCGGTCTTCTTCCAGGTCGGCTGGTTGACGTCAGTTGCCATAGTGGACCCTCCGCTCGAGGATCACGAACTGCCCGATGGTGACGAGGAGGGTGATGCCGAACAGGCCGATGGCCATGATGGCGCCGGTGTTCTGGTAGAGCGGTTGCTGGCTGTTGAAGATCTTCCACACGAGCGTCTCGGTGGAGCCGGCAGGCCCGCCGCCCGTGAGGATGTCGACCTGGGCGTAGGCCTGGAAGGCGAAGATCACCAGCACCACGAGCAGGAACATGAGCGTGGGGGAGATGAGGGGCACCGTCACCCGGAAGAAGCGGCGGAACGGGCCGTAGCCGTCGAGGTCGGCGGCCTCGTAGAGCTCGTCGGGCACCGCCTGGAGGCCGGCCAGCACGATGATGAAGCTGAGGCCCAGGTTCTGCCACACCGAAGAGAGCGCCACGCCCCGCAGTGCCGTGTCGGGGTCGGAGAGGCTGAAGAAGCTGACGTCGCGGAAGTAGCCGACCTGGGGGTTGATGAGAACGAGGAACACCACCGACGCGACGGCCACCGACGTGGCGACGGTGGAGGCGAAGATGGTGTGGAAGATCTTGATGCCTCGTAGGCGCCGGTTGGCGGCCACGGCGAGCAGCGTGCCGAGGATGAGACCGAGCGGCACGGTGAACACGACGTAGGTGGCGCTGATACGCAGGCCATCGAGGAAGTTGTCGCCGGTGAGCACCTCTCCGAACTGCGACCAGCCGACGTAGCGCTCCGCGGTGCCGAAGCGGTTCTGCTGGTGCAGGCCGAGGTAGAAGAGGCGATAGAGCGGATAGAAGAAGAAGGCCACGAAGATGATGGCGGAGGGCAACAGCAGTGCCACCGCCAGCAGGATGTCCTTGACCTTGCGCCGCATGTGGCGCACCGCGTGCGGCGGCGCGGCTTCGACCGAGCCCTTGGCCGGCGCGGTGAGTGTCTCGGCGCTCAATTGAGCCGCTCGGTCGTGTTGGGGTCGAACAGGTGCACGGCGTCGGCGCCCACCGCGCCGAGTAGCACTCGCTCTCCGGCAGAGGGGGCTTGGCCTTCGGAGGGCTCGCGAACGATCACGCTCTCGCCGTTGATCTCGCACACCACGTGTCGCTCGTGGCCGAGCCACTCGACCGCGATCACGGTCGCTTCGACCTGGCCGCCGCCGACCACCAGGTGCTCGGGTCGTACGCCAACAACCACGGCGGTGTCGTGGGCCACCGGTTCGCCACCGACCGCAGCGGCCGAGAACCGGCCGGAGCCCACCTCGACGAAGGCCTCGCCGGCATCGACCACGAACCTGCCGGTGATCGTGTTCATGGGCGGGCTGCCGATGAAGCGGGCGACGAAGAGGTTGTGTGGGCGGTCGTAGACCGCCTGGGGCGGGCCGACCTGCTGGAGCCGGCCGTCGGTCATGATGGCGATCCGGTCGGCCATGGTCATGGCTTCGACCTGGTCGTGGGTGACGTAGATGAACGTGGTGGCCAGCCGCTCGTGCAGGTCGACCAGCTCGAGTCGGGTCTGGGCCCGCAGCTTGGCGTCGAGGTTGGAGAGCGGCTCGTCCATGAGGAAGGCGGCGGGCCGGCTGACGATGGCCCGGGCCAGGGCGACCCGCTGGCGCTGGCCTCCCGAGAGGGCCGCCGGCTTGCGGTCGAGCAGTTCGGCGAGCCCGAGGGTCTTGGCCGCCTCGGCGATGCGCTCCTCGCGCTCGTGCTTATGCAGCTTGCGGGGCTCGGCGCCGTCGACGCTGAACTTGCGGGCGATAAGCGGCGACTCGACGTTCTTGGCGACCGTCATGTGCGGATAGAGCGCATAGCTCTGGAACACCATCGAGATGTTGCGGTCCTTGGCCTCGATGTCGTTGACCACCCGGTCGCCGATCTTGAGCGTGCCCTCGGTGATGGTCTCGAGGCCGGCGACCATGCGCAGGGCGGTGGTCTTGCCGCAGCCCGACGGGCCGAGCAGCACCATGAACTCCTCGTTGCGGACCTCGAGCGAGAAGCGGTCGACGGCGGTCACCTCGCCGAACCGCTTCGTCACGCCGTCGAAGATGACCTCGCTCATGGTGGTGCCATCCTCCGTTTGCGGTCGCACCCCGAACCAGGGCCGAAGGTCCCCGGCGACCGCCTCACCGTAGCCCGACCGCCCGTCGGCCAGGCCCCACCACAGCGTCTCCGGCGGTCGCAACGAAGAGCGATGCTTCCCCTCCTCCCGAAATTGGTGCGTGAAACCACCGCATCGGTTGTTTTCACGCACCGATTTCGGGGCGGGTGGCGGAGAAGCCGATCAGGTGTCGCGGAGGGTGGCGTAGCGGGAACGGATGGCGTGGCGGTCGGCACCGTCGGGGCCATCGACGGCGTCGGCGCCGGCGGCACCGTTGTCCTGGCCGACGCGGGGGTCGGGCTCGATCACCTCGCCGGTGCCGAGTCCCCAACGGAGACGATCTCGAGCGGCGACACGCCGGCCAACGTGGCCGCGGCCTGCACGCACGCACCGAGTGCGACGTGCTCGTCGCCCTCGGGCACCGTGACCGCCCGTCCCGACAGATCGGCCACGACGCGACGATACGTGGCCGACTTGGCGCCGCCGCCGACGAGCAACAGGCGCCCGTCCGCGGTCGGGACCCCTGCTGCGTTCAACGCGTCGAGCCCGTCGAGCAGGCCGCACACCACCCCTTCGAACGCCGCCCGGGCCAATTGCTCGACGACTGACGTCGGTGCGTAGCCCTGCCACCACTCCCGTGGCGTCGGGCCGGTTCGGAGTGCGCTCGCCGGCGAAGTAGGGGAGCACGGTCACCCCGTCGGCTCCGGCCGGTGCGGCCAGCGCCAGCTCGTCGAGCTGCGGTCGTGATCGACGCCAAGCAGGCGGGCCACCGCGTCGGTGACACCTGTGGCGTTGAGCGTGCACACCAGAGGCAGGAAGCGTCCGGTCGCATCTGCGAAGCCGGCCACTGCGCCCGTCGGGTCGGACGTGGGCTGCGTCGCTCACCGCGTAAACCGTGCCCGAGGTCCCGAGTGACAAGGCGACGTCGCCCGGTCGCAGACCGATCCCGAGAGCGGCCGCCATGTTGTCGCCGGTGCCGGCGGCGACGACGGTCCTCCCGTCGGAATCCAAACCCAGTGCGTCGGCGGCCGGACTGGTGAGCACCCCAGCGGGGTCGATCGGGCCGAGCACCTGGGGCACGGCATCGGACCAGTCGCGTCCCGGTCGACGATCGCCAACAGGTCCCACCGGTAGTCGCCCGTCGACGGGCGACCAGTAGCCGGTGCCGGATGCGTCGCCCCGGTCGGTCACCCGCTCGCCGGTGAGCCGATAGGTGAGCCAGTCGTGCGGCAGCAGCACGTCGGCCAGTTGCGCCCACACCTCGGGCTCGCTGCGGTGCAACCACGACAACTTGGCGATGGTGAACGCCGCCACCGGCACGCTGCCGCACGCGCTCGGCCCAGGCTGCGGCGCCGCCCTCGAGCTGGTCGACCAGCCACCCGGCATCGGGAGCCGACTCGGTGTCGTTCCACAGCTTGGCCGGACGTAACACCCGCCCACCTGCGTCGAGTGCGACCAGCCCGTGCTGCTGGCCCGCCACCGAGATGGCGTCGACCGTTCGCACACCCGTCTGCCGGACCGCGTCGCCGAGCGCGTCCCACCAGACGAGCCGGGTCCTGCTCCGAGCGAGGCGGATGAGTCACCGGATGCAGCGCCCGCCCGCGTCCGACGAGACGGCCGGTGTCGGCGTCGCGCACCTCGACCTTGGTCGACTGGGTCGACGAGTCGACCCCGAGCACGAGCGGCATGGGCGTGGTCTAACGCACGCCGAGCAGCAACTCGGTGACCAACTGGTCGAGCCGCTCGTGGCCATAGCCGCGGTCGGCCAGCGTGGCCTCGTCGCTGGCGGCGGCGGATGCTCGCAGCGCGGCGAGGGCGTCGGGCCCGAGGCCACCCGGGCTGGTCGGCTCGTGCAGGCCGGGCAGCCCGGCTGCGGCCAGCGCCGCCTGAATCTCGGGGTCGTCGCGGAAGCGCGCCGCCTTCTCCTTCAGGATCAGATACGTGCGCATGCAGCCGCGGGCGAAGTCCCACACGCCGTCGATGCTCTCGGTGCGATAGGCGTGAGCGTCGAAGTGGCGCATGCCGTCCCAGCCGGTGTCCTCGAGCAGCTTCACCAGGTAGAACGCGTCGCGGATGCCTTCGCTGCCGAAGCGGAAGTCCTGGTCGTACTTGCCGATGCGTTGCGCGTTGAGGTCGATGTGAAAGAGCTTGTCGTGCCACATCGCCTGGGCCACGGCGTGAGTGAAGTTGAGACCCGACATCGTCTCGTGGGCGAACTCGGGGTTGAGCCCCACCATCTCGGGCCACTCGAGCTCGTCGATGAACGCCAGGGCGTGGCCGACCGTCGGGAGGAACAGGTCGCCCCGGGGCTCGTTGGGCTTGGGCTCGAGCGCGAAGCGCAGGTCGTAGCCGCGCTCGCGTGCGTGTGCGCAGCACAGGTTCACCGCTTCGGCATATCGGTCGAGAGCGGCCCGCACGTCGGTGGCCGCCTCGGCCTCGACCCCCTCCCGGCCGCCCCACATGACGTAGACGGTGGCCCCGAGCTCGGCACCGAGGTCGATGGCGTCGAGCGTCTTGGCCACCGCCAGCCGCCGCACCTCGGGATCGTTGGCCGTGAACGCGCCGTCCTTGAAGACCGGTCGGCTGAACAGGTTGGTGGTGGCCATGGGCACGCGCAGCCCGGTGTCGTCGAGGGCTCGCCGGAACCGCTTGAGGATGCCGTCGCGGTCGGCGGCCGAGCTGCCCGGCGGCACCAGATCGTCGTCGTGGAAGTTCACGCCGTAGGCGCCCAACTCGGCCAGCCGATGCACCGCCTCGATCGGGTCGAGCGGCGGCCGGGTCTCGTGGCCGAACGGATCGCGACCGGTGTTGCCCACGGTCCACAGACCGAAGGTGAAGTGGTCGTCGGGCGTCGGCGTGTACGGGTCGGTCATCGGTGATTCCCCCTAGTGTCCGCGTCACCAGCCTCGCACCCGACCCGGAGACGTGCATGTCCGAGCCGACCTACCGAGACGCCCAGCGACCGATCGACGAGCGGGTCGCCGACCTGCTGGAGCGCATGACCCTCGCCGAGAAGGTGGCCCAGCTCACTTCGGTGTGGCTCACGGTCGACGCCGACCGGGGCGAGGTGGCCCCTGCCCAGTTCGCCACCATGTTCGGCGAGATGGTCGATGTCGACGAGATGCTCGCCCTCGGCGTGGGCCAGATCACCCGCCCGCTCGGCACCGCGCCGATCGAGCCGCGTGCCGGCGCCGCGCAGGTCAACGAGCTGCAACGCCGGCTGGTGGACGGGTCGCGCCTCGGCATCCCTGCCATCTGCCACGAGGAATGCCTCACCGGCCTGATGGCGCAGGGCGCCACCTCGTTCCCGTCGCCGCTCAACTTCGGCTCCACCTGGGACCCCGACCTCATCGAACAGGTGGCCACCGTCATCCGGCGTCAGATGCTGGCCGTAGGTGCCCGCCAGGGCCTCGGCCCGGTGGCCGACGTGGCGCGTGACGCGCGGTGGGGTCGGATCGAGGAGACCTTCGGTGAGGATCCCTATCTCGTGGGCGTCATGGTCAGCGCCTACGTGCGGGGGCTGCAGGGCGACGACCCGGCCAACGGGGTGATCGCCACGCTCAAGCACTTCGCCGGCTACTCGTTCAGCGAAGGCGGTCGGAACTTCGCGCTCGACACACGTGGGACCGCGGGAGATGAACGACGTGTTCCTCGTGCCGTTCGAGATGGCGGTGAAGACTGCGGGCGCCCGCTCGGTGATGAACGCCTATCAGGAGGTCGACGGCGAGCATCCGGCGGCGTCGCACCGACTTCTCACCGAGATCCTGCGCGACTCGTGGGGCTTCGACGGCTTCGTGGTGGCCGACTACGGCGCCATCTCCTTCCTGCATCTGTTCGACGGTGTGGCCGAGGATGCCGTCGCTGCTTCGGCGATGGCGCTGAAGGCGGGTCTCGACGTCGAGCTGCCCGCCCCGGCGGCCTACCCCGCCGGGCTGCCCGAGGCGCTCGAGCGCGGGCTGGTGACGATGGCCGACATCGACCAGGCCGTGACCCGTGTGCTGACGGCCAAGTTCGCGCTCGGCCTGTTCGAGCAGCCGTATGTCGACGTCGATGCGGTGGCCCTCGACCTGCCGAACGAGAGGGACCTGGCCGCTGAAGTGGCTCGACGCTCCATCACGCTGCTGGCGAACGACGGCACGCTCCCACTCGACGCGGCCACCACCGGCCGGCTGGCGGTGATCGGCCCGAACGCGGCCGAGGTCATGGCCCTCTTCGGCAACTACAGCTTCGAGAACCACCTGGTCTCCACGCACTATCGCGAGGCGGCGGGGGTGATCGAGGCGCCCACGGTGCTCGACGTGGTGCGGTCCCGCCTCGGCTCCGACCGGGTGGTCTACGAGCGGGGTTGCGAGGTCATGGGTGACGACCGCTCCAGCATCGCGTCGGCGGTCGCCGCTGCCCAGACGGCCGATGTGGCCGTGGTGGTGGTGGGCGACAAGGCCGGCCACTTCAAGCTGGGCACGGTGGGCGAGGGCACCGACACGGCTGATCTGTCCTTGCCGGGCCGACAAGGCGAGTTGGTGGCGGCGATCGCCGACACGGGCACGCCCACCGTGGTGGTGCTGCTCAACGGGCGGCCGTTCGCGCTGGGTGACCTCGTGCCCCGAGTGGCGGCCGTCGTCGAGGCCTGGTTTCCCGGGCAGGACGGGGCGGCGGCGGTCACCGATGTGCTCTTCGGCGACGCCAGCCCAGGGGGCAAGACGACCGTGTCGTTCTCCCGCACCGCCGGCGCCATGCCGTCGTTCTACAACCACAAGCCCCTGGCCGGTGGCTTCCCGGAGCAGGACGACTTCGGGTTCGTGTTCCCGTTCGGACACGGCCTCAGCTACACGCACTTCGACTACGGCGAGCTGGTGATCGCGCCCACGGGAGGTGCCCACCGACGGAGCGTTCACCGTGTCGTGCACCATCACCAACAGCGGCGACCGGGCCGGTGACGAGGTGGTGCAGCTCTACACGCGCGACATCGTCGCCAGCGTCACCCGGCCGGTGCTCGAGCTGAAGGCGTTCCGCAGGATCAGCCTCGACCCGGGCGAGTCGGTGCGGGTCGCGTTCGACCTCTACACCGACCTGTTGGCGTTCACCGGCCTCGATCTGGAACGGGTGGTCGAGCCCGGCACGGTCGAGGTGAAGGTCGGGGTCGTCGAGCGCCGACCTGCGGCTAGAGGGCACGGTCGAGCTGACGGGCGAGACCCGTCGGGTCGACTCGTCGCGGCAGCTGATCGCCGGATCGACCGTGGCGTCGCCGACACCCTGACGCACAACCCGAACTGGTCACCTGAACCGCCGGAAATCGTCGTTCTCGGTGACCAGTTCACCGGGCTGTTTCGAACTGGTCACGCAGGACACCGGAAAACGTCGTTCTCGGTGACCAGTTCGGGTGTTGGGTCGTGCTCAGCGCTCGGACACGCGCGTCGGAGGAACCGCTGGGTGCGCTCGTGCTGCGGGTCCTCGAGCAACTCGGCCGGCGGTCCCTCCTCGACGACCACGCCGTCGTCCATGAACACCACCCGATCGGCCACCTCGCGGGCGAAGTCGCATCTCGTGGGTGACGACCATCATGGTCATGCCGTCCTCCGCCAGGCCCGCGCATCACCCCCAGCACCTCGCCGACCAGCTCGGGGTCGAGGGCCGAGGTGGCCTCGTCGAACAGCATCATCTCGGGATCCATCGCCAGGGCCCGGGCGATGGCGACCCGCTGCTGCTGGCCGCCCGAGAGCCGGGCCGGGTACTCGTCGATCTTGTCGATCAGCCCGACCCGCTCGAGCACCTGGTGGGCCTTGTCGTCGGCCTCGGCCTTGCGATCGGCTTGAGCACCTTGCGCTGGGCGATGGTGAGGTTCTCGAGCACGTCGAGGTGCGGGAACAGGTTGAACTGCTGGAACACCATGCCGATGCGCGTGCGCACGCGATCGAGATCGCAGTCGATGTCGCAGATGTCGTCGCCCTCGACGATGATCGTGCCCGACGTCGGCTCTTCGAGCAGGTTGACGCAGCGCAGCAGCGTCGACTTGCCCGACCCCGACGGGCCGATGACGCACACCACCTCGCCCGACGCCACCACGAAGTCGATGCCCCGCAGCACCTCGAGCTCGCCGAAGCGTCTTGTGAAGATCGCGGATCTCGATGGCCGGCCGGGTTGCGGGTTCGGTGGCGCTCATCGGGCCCGCTTCGCCCTGCGCTCGAGATAGCCGACGAACCGCGTGAGCGGGATGGTCATGCAGAGGTAGACGAACGCCGCGGCGATGTAGGGAGTGCTGTTGAGCGTCTGCTGAGCGTTGTCGCGGGCGAACTTGGTGAGCTCGATGTTGGCCGCGGTGACGCCGAGCACCGAGATGAGCGACGTGTCCTTCAACAGCATCACCAACTCGTTGGTGAGCGGCGGGGAGCACGATGCGGAACGCCTGAGGGATCACGATGAGCCGCATGGCCTTGGCCTGGCTCATGCCCAGGATGCGGGCCGCCTCGAGTTGGCCCTTCGGGCACCGCCTCGATGCCGGCCCGGATGGTCTCGGCCATGTAGGCGCCCGACACGATCGCCAATGCGACGCTGCCCGGCCCGAACGTGAACGGCACCCGGGTGCCGATCGAGGGCGATCGGGATGCCGAACCCGATGATGAGCAGCGTCACCAGCAGGGGGATAGCCGCGGAACACGTCGATGTAGACCGACGCGAACCACCGGTAGGGCCGCAACGACGACAGGCGCATGAGGGCGAGGATCAGGCCGATGACCAGTCCGCCGCTGAAGCCGAAGAACGTGAAGATCAGGGTGTGCCACGCCGCCTGGGTGATGATGTCCCAGAACTGCTCGCGGAAGATCTCGGGATCGAAGAACTTGTCCTGGATCCTCACCCAGTCGATGTTCGTCACGAGGAACGCAAGGATCGCCAGGGTGACGGCGTAGATCGCGTAGCGGGTGAGTCGCTGCCGGGTGCGTCGCTTCATCGCCAAAGTCGGCCTGCCTCCTCAGGTCGAAACGCACAGTGGGTGGAGGCGTCTCCGCCTCCACCCACTGTCATCGAAACGACGAGGTCGTGGACGGTCAGCTCTCGCTGCGAACCACGTCTCGTAGATCGTCGTCGTACTGCCCGGAGTTGCGCAGCTCGGCCAAGCCGACTTGAGCGCCTCGAGCAGCGTGGTGTTCTCCATGGTGAGCGCGAAGCCGTACTGCTCGTCGGTCGGGAACGTGGCCGTGATGACCAGCTCGGGATCGTCCTGCGCGGCCACGAAGTTGACCGGGAAGTCCTGGAGGGCGGCGTCGATGTCGTCGGTCGACAGGGCGGTGAACAGCTCCTCGCCGCCTTCGAACGCCTTGACGGTGGCGCCCTTCGGGCAGGTTCTCCTCGGCGTAGGTCTCACCGGTGGTGCCGGACTGGACGCCGATGGTGCGGCCGGCCAGCGACTCGAGCGAGTCGTAGGTGGCCTCGTCCTCGGCCCGCACGAGCAGCGACTGCTCGGAGTCGAAGTAGCCGTCGGTGAAGTTGACCTGTTCGGCCCGCTCCTCGGTGATGGTCATGGCCGAGGCGATCATGTCGCAGTTGCCGGCGACGAGCGACGGGATGATGCCGTCGAACGGGGTGGTGACCCACTCGGTCTCGAGATCGAGGCTCGTGGCCATGGAGTCGACGAGCTCGACGTCGAAGCCCGTGAGCTCGTCGGGCGATCCTCCGCGTAGAACTCGAACGGCGTGTAGGGGATGTCGGAGCAGATCGTGAGCGTGCCGTCCGAGACCAGCTCGAACGAACCGGTCTCCCCGGTGGTGGTGCCGGATGTCTCGGTGTCGCCGTTGTCGTCGTCGCTGCAACCGGCTGCGACGAGCAGACAAGCAGCGACCACTGCGAGGATCCGGACCGTT
The DNA here is from genome assembly GCA_963706425.1 of uncultured Iamiaceae bacterium. Classification (GTDB taxonomy): domain Bacteria; phylum Actinomycetota; class Acidimicrobiia; order Acidimicrobiales; family Acidimicrobilacustridaceae; genus CAVPMN01. The sequence goes on along the minus strand of CAVPMN010000001.1, from coordinate 837,345 downwards.
GGGGTGCGCATGTGGCCCTCCGTTTCGCGCCCTTGTGGGCTGTTGGCGAGATGCTAGCTGTGCGGCGTGGGACCGGAGGCACCTGACCGGGCCGCCCTTACGTCCCAGTGGTGCAACGTGGCATCGATCCGGGAGATGACGCTCGGCGCGAGCAGGGCGCCGAGCGACACCAGCAGGTCGTCGAGCTCGGGAAAGTCCTCGAGCAGCATGCGGGCGAACGCCCCGTCGTCGGCCCACTCCGCTGCGGCGGCGGTCACGGTGGCCACAGGCTGGCGCCCCGACGCGCACGCGGCGCGGATCCGATCCCAGGGCCAGGCCTGGCCGGCCGCGTTGCCCACCTCGGTGAGGTGATCGTCGATATCGCAGTCGAGGCCTGACCCCTCGAGGATGTCGGCGAAGGGGTGCATCCGCGCCACCTCGGACCACGTGAGGCGATCTTCGACTCGCATGAACGCCTCGATGCTCACCCTGTCGATCCATTGCAGGGCGAACAGGAGGCGACTGTCGCCGGGTGGTGGTGGCGTGGGCAGCCCGAGCACCCGGCGACAGGCGTCGGCCAGGCGCCCTTCGATCGGCTGGTCGACACCCAGATCGACCGGCCCCATGTCGTCGCCGCCGATGCGGCTGACGGCGGCGCCCGAGCGGGCCAGAAGGTGCACGATCGGCTGCCCCGACAGCCCCCTGTCGGTCTGACGGTGGAGGTGTCTGCACCGTGCCGGTGCACAGCACTCCGAACGCCCACCAGTCGGGCGGCGCGATGAAGCCCCGGAGGGCGACGGCCACGTCGGGCACCGCCATCTCGTTGAGCCAGAGATCGGCGCTGTCGTCGAGATCGACGACGCCGACGGCGACGGGCGTGGTGGGCGGAGGCCCGGATGAGAGGAGGACGTGCGCGAGTGACGAGAGGCGTTCGGCCTCGGTGAGCGTGTTCATGGCTGCGATCCCCAACGGGTCGACGACGTTGGGCGATCCACACAACTCGACGGGGGATCGCGAGCCCTGCGTCAGTGTGGCACAGCGGTGTGCCACGATCGACCCCCATGAGACTGCTCTGCACGAGCTCGCGTATGCCGTTCGCCGTCGACGAGATCCGCAAGTTGGGAACGTCGGGCCACGACGTCATCGCGGCCGACACGTTCCACACCGCGCCCGGCAGCCACACCCGCGGAGCCGCGCAACATCGCATCGTGCCCTCGCCCAAGGACGACACGCTGGCGTTCGTGGGCGAGGTGGCCGACGTGTTGGTCAACGAGAAGGTCGACGTGCTGGTGCCGATGTTCGAGGAGGTGTTCTACCTGGCGCGTCACCGGGATCTGCTCGAGCCTCACGCCGAGCTGTTCTTCCCGACCTTCGACGTGCTCTCCACCTTTCACGACAAGGCCTCGTTCATCGCGCTCGCCCAACGGCTCGACGTGCCGGTGCCCGACACGGTCACCGCTCACCACCGACGAGGAACTGGCCGACGCCATCGCCCGCTTCCCGCGCTACTTCGCCCGCGCCGCCTTCTCACGGGGTGGTGTCGAGCTGCTGACCAACACCGGTCCGCTGGCGGGGGTGATCGATCCAGCCGATGTCCATCCCACCGCGCAGAACCCCTGGGTTGTCCAGGAGTTCGTGGAAGGCGTCGACCTCTGCAGCTTCAGTGTTGTGCACCACGGGCGAGTGGTGGCGCACTGCACCTACGAGCACCCGAAGACCATCGAGCATGCGGGCGGCATCGAGTTCGTGTCGGTCGACGAGCCCGAGACACTGGCCCACGTCGAGCGCTTCGTCGGCGAGACCGGCTACCACGGCCAGATCTCGTTCGACTACCTGAAGCACGATGACGGCGTGGTCAGCATGGTCGAGTGCAACCCACGCCCCACCGACGGGGTCACGCTCATGCCGGCCGACGAGTTCAACAAGGCCGTGCTCGACCCCGGGACCGATCGTTTCGTGCTCGATGCCGGCCATCGATCGCAGATCGACTTCGCGCTGCTGCGCGACATGTTCCGCGAGCCGCACAACCTACCGAGCGACGTGCGCGACCTCTTCGCAGCCCCCGACGTCTATGCGTCGCGCCACGACTTGAAGCCGCTGCTCTACGAGATCCTCAGCTACAGCCACGTGTTCGCGTTCCGTCACCACGAGCACGGGCCGCGCAAGCACACCGATCTCATGGCCGCCCAGTTCTACGACATCGAATGGGACGGTTCGCCGATCCCCTGAGGCGTCGCGCACTCCTCCGGAGAGTCAGCCGGAGGTCATGAAGACGCCGGTGTAGAAGGGCGTCCAGCGATTCATCGGAGGCAGGGGCGCGCCCCCTGGCGTGGTGAGGTCGGTGAAGCCGTGGACGTCGGCGGCGGTGAGGAACGCGGCCCGCTCGTGCAGGAGGAAGGCATAGGGCAGATCGGTGGCGAAGGCTCGCCACACCTTGGCCCACTCCTCGGCACGAGCCTCGACGTCGTCGGTCTCGCGCTGCGCTTGCAGTGCCGCGTCGACCGTCTCGCTGCGGTGTCGAGGGAAGTTGAGCTTGAGCGGGCTGTCGGGCGAGGCGTTCTTCGAGTGGATGAAATGGTGGATGCCATCGGGATCGGGCGTGCCGAAGAAGCCGCCGAGGTAGACGGAGTCGTAGTTGCCGCCCACGAACTCGGTCACGAAGGTCACCTGCTCGAGCCCGTTGATCTCGACGTCGATGCCGACGGCTCTCGAGGACCTCCTGGAGGTAGACGACCGGCTGCAGGCGGTCGCCCGAGCCGATCGCCATGATCCTCAGGGTCACCGGCCCGTTCTCCGCCTCGTAGTCGTCGACGAGCTCACGCGCCCGTTCGGGGTCGTACTCCGGGTAGCCGTTGTCGCTGTACCACCGGCTGCCCGGCGGGTAGGGCTCCGACGCGATGGGGAACGACTCGTCGTAGGCGGCCGCCCGGAAGGCCTCCCGGTCGATGGCCCGCACGACGGCCTCGCGTACGCGGAGGTCGTCGGTCGGTGAGCGATCGAGGTTCATCACCAGCACCGACGTGCCCGTCGCGTCAGCGCCGTCGATGATGGTCATGCCCTCGCTCGCCAGCTCGTCGAGCCGAGCCTGGCCCTGGCTGTTGGCCTCGGCGACGTCGATGGCCCCGGTGCGCAGCGCGTTGAACCGGGTGGTCGGGATCGGGCATCGGCTGGAACTCGATCGAGTCGAGCAGGGGATAGCCCTCCCGCCAGTAGGAGTCGTTGCGCACCGCCTTGAAGTAGCGGTCGGGCACCCACTCCTGGAACACGAACGGCCCGGTGCCGATCGGTCGGTCCGACTCGCCCGATTCGATCTGCTCGGGGGCGACGATGTAGCCGGGCTGGTCGGCGAAGACCACGGGCATCTGCGACCACGGTTCGGTGAAGCGTGAGCGACACGGTGAGGTCGTCGACCTTGGCGATGGTCGGCTTCTCGGGGAGCGCGTTCGACGCAAGCGGCGAGGCGCTCATGGCCTCGAGATAGGTCACGAGGGCGTCGGCGTCGAGGACCTCGCCGTTGTGGAACGTCACGCCGGGCCGCAGCGTGATCGTCCACACCGTGAAGTCGTCGTTGGGGGTGAAGGCCTCGGCCAGATAGGGCTGCCAGTCGCCGTTCGCGTCGATGACCGCCAGCGGGTCGAGCACGGCGCGCGCCATCTGGTGGCCCGGGCCCGACCACTGGCTCGACAGCGGGTTGAACCCGTCGACGTCGCTGCTCGTGCCCACCACCAGCGCGCCGCCGGCGACCGGGACGACGGTGTCGTCGGTGGACGGCTCCGGCGCGGAGCTGCTCGCGCCGCTGCACGCGACGGTTGCGGCCATGACGATCACGGCGATGACGACCGCCCATCGTCGACGAGACGAGCGCGGGTTGGTTCGATGGGTCACGCGTGTCCCCCCGGATCCGGCGTGAGCCTGCCAGTCGGCAGGTGGAGCGCTACCTTACGTAGATCCCGGGAGCCGCGCTCGTCGCCCCCGGTGTTGGGGGGAACCATGAGCGTCGACCTTCGCACCCGGCAGGACGGGCCCACGCCCGCGCTCGATGCGGCCGAGTTCTTCGGGCACGACCTGCCCGCCCGCATCGACGCTCTGAGCGACCTGGTCGTGCCCGGGCTCCGCTGGCTCGACCCGCGCGACCTCACCATCGACACCGATGCGGGCGCGTGGACCCTGGCCTGGGACGGCGAACGCCTGACGGTCGGCGCCGGTCGGGTCGAAGGCGCTGCGGTCGTGCGGTTGCCCGCCGCGCAGCTCGACGACCTGGTTCACGACCGCGAAGGCTTCATGGGGATGTTCTCGTCGGGTCGTCTCGACATCGTCTCGGGTCGGCTCGCCGATCTGCTCGACTGGTGGCTGGTGCTGCGAGGACTGCTCGACGAGCGCCCCGTCTATTCACCCGGATCGATCGACCTGGTCGATGCCGATGGCGCGCCGCTCGACCTGCAGCGCAGCTTTCGCTCCGACGACGACCCCGAAGACATGCGGGCCTTCCTCGAGGCGGCCGGCTACCTGCATGTCACGGGCGTGTTCACGCCCGACGAGATGGCCGAGGTGTCCGCCGACATGGACCAGGCGGCCCCGCTCTACTCGATCGGCGACGGACGGTCGTGGTGGGCCAAGACCGACGACGGTGCCGACCGACTGGTGCGCATGCAGGGCTTCGACCAGTCACTCGTCGATCACCGCGGCGCTGGTCGACGACGACCGCTTCCTGAGGCTGGGCGCCATCCCGGCGACGGTCACGTGTTCGGCCAGAAGCGGGCCGACAACCGCATCGAGGCCCTGGTGAAGCCGATCGGCGTGGTCGAGGGCATCTCCGATGTGCCCTGGCACAAGGACTGCAGCCTCGGTCGGCACAGCTACGAGTGCTGCTCGCTCACGGTGGGCATCTCGGTCACCGGCGCCGACGCACGATCGGGTCAGTTGCGGGTGGTGGCCGGGTCGCATCGGGCCCTGGTGTGGCCGGCGTTCGTGCGCACGGGGGCCGATCTGCCCGAGGTCGACCTGCCCACCAGCACCGGCGATGTCACCGTGCACCTCTCGTGCACCACGCACATGGCCCAGCCGCCGGTCGATCGTGAGCGGCGGGTGATGTACACGGGGTTCTCGCTCCCGGTGGCCGAGCAGGCGAAGGCCGCGGCGGCCGAGGCCCGCGCTCGGTTGCGCGAGATCCGTGAGGCGGCGCCGGTGACGGTGTCGCAGCAGCCGGCCGGCCGTCGCTAGGCGGCCCGGCCTGGCGGGTCGGTTCGCGCCGCCGGTCAGCTCAGCGGCTCGTAGCCCGGGATGCGTTCGAGCGGCGTGCTCACCTGCACCTTGCACTCGGGGTTGCCCTGCAACTTGCCGTGCGACCAGCGGATCTCGCAGTAGCCCTCGACGGTGTGGCGCTCGCCGGAGGATCGGTCGGCGATCATGGCCCGCCAGTTGACCTGGGGTTGCCCGGCGTGGGCGTCGGTGATCTCGAAGCGCTTGAGCTCGAAGCGCTCGCGCCAGGTGCGGGTGTCGGTCGACGCGAAGCTGCACCGGTGTGTTGCCCTTGGTGCCGAGCAGCCAGTAGGGGCCGCCGGCGATGCGCAGCATGCGGAACAGCATCTGGGTGCGCTGAGGGAGGCTCGACGCGTCGATGCGATGGCGCCAGCGCAAGGTGGTCTCGATCGACACGGCACGGCACAGGTCGGCGTAGGCCCGTTCCTCGCCCGGGTTGGGCGTGCGGTCTCGCATGGTGCGCTTGAGCTCGGCCTTGTGGGCCTTGTCGAGGTCGCGGACGTCGGTGGGCAGCTCGGTGAGGGGCAGGGTGGCGCGGACCTGGTCGTAGAAGGCCTGCAGCTGGTGGAGGGCGACCTCTTCGAACCACGACAGGCGCGACTCGATGGTGTGGTCGACCAGCAGCTCGTCGACCAGCGAGCCCGGCGACGTGTTGAGCACGCAGTGCGAGTCGTACTTGGCCTGGATGAACCACACGCCGTCGACCGTGAGGTCGCGGGGGATGTCGGAGGTCCACACCGAGCGGGCCGCGCCGGTCCACTCGATCGTGGCCGGTCGCCGGCCGCCGAGCACCTGGGTGCGGAAGGCGTGGCCGTTCGCGATGGCGGTGAGCAACAGCTCCTTGTCGGGGCTGCCGGTGGCGGTGGCCGGCATGACGATCGGCTGCCACACGTCGTCGTCGATGCCGGGGATGTGCAGGCGCTCGAGACCCTGCGGCCAGGGCGCCGATGGATCGTGGACCAGGCCGACCGCGGTGCCCAGCTCGGTGAGCTTGGTCTTGGCGGTGGCCACTAGTCGAGGTCGCGCTCGGTCCAGAAGCCGGGCAACGGGCCCTGCCCCTCGCCCGAATAGCCCCCGCCCGCGTAGGCCTGCAGTCGCGCGAAGTCGTCGTTGGAGAAGATCTCGATGGCGTCGAAGAACGCGGCCCGAGTGGCGTTGCGCAGAGCCCGGTCGCCGTCGCCGCCCCGGCGGGGCAGGTTCGACGTGAGCAGGACGAGCGGGCCGATGCCCTGGTTGGCCAGCACGAGCGCGCGACCGAGCGACTTCCACACGGTGTCGGTGCGCATGAGGCCGGGGCGCACGCTGGTGAACGCGCCCGACACGTCGAAGTACCACTCGGCGCCGGTGGCGTCGGCGGCGAGGAAGTTGACCGTGAGGCCCAGTCCCTTGAGGCGGCTGTTGCGCTTGAGGATGGTGAAGCCGGCCTCTTCGAGGCGTTGAGCGGCGAGGTCTTGTGCCGCCTTGCCCTCGCGCGCCGCTCGCGCCTGGAAGTCGGAGGCGTCGAGCACCAGGTGCTGTTGCTGGGCGGCGATCGGTGTCGAGGTGTCGCCAGCGGGCCGTGGCGCGCGCTGCAGCTGCCGTTCGAGCACGCCCTCGACCCGCTCGCGCGCCAGCGCGGTGAACGCGGGGTCGAGGTCGTAGCCGACATAGCGACGGTTGGTCTTGGCCGCCGCGACCAGCGTGCTGCCCGATCCCATGAACGGATCGAGCACGAGGTCGTTCTCGTAGGTGTAGAGCTGGATGAGCCGCTCGGGCAGCTCGACGGGGAAGGGAGCCGGGTGGCCGACCCGCTGGGCGCTCTCGGCGTCGATCTCCCAGACGTCGAGCGTCGCCTCCATGAACTCGTCGCTGGTGGTGGTGACCTTGTGCGGCAGGCCGAGCAGCTCTCGCTGGCGGTCGGACACGGCCCGGTCGAAGCGACCCTTGCCGGCGATGATGACCCGCTCGGTGATGTCGCGCAGCACCGGGTTGCCGGGCTTGCGGAACGTGCCCCACGCGCACGAGCCCGTGCTGCCCTTGCCCTTCTGCCAGATGACCTCGCCGCGCAACAGCATCTGGAGGTGGTCTTGGAGGATGGTGATGACGTCGGCCGACAGCGATCGGTAGGGCTTGCGCCCGAGGTTGGCCACGTTGACCGCGATGCGCCCGCCAGGCTCGAGCACGCGCTTGCATTCGGCGAACACGGCGCCGAGCATCTCGAGGTAGTCGACGTAGGACGAGGGGATCTCTTCGTGCTCGATGTCGCGCTCGTACTGCTTGCCGACGAAGTAGGGCGGTGACGTGACGATGAGGGCCACCGAGTTGTCGGGCAGGTGGTGCATGTCGGTGGAGCTGCCCACGATGAACGGGTCGGCGATGACCAGGTCGTCGGGGTGGACGACGCGTTCGTCGTCGGACAGCTCGGGAGCGGTGAACCGGGCGTAGAAGTCGGACGCGTCGTGGCTCTCGCGCTTGCTGACACCGAAGCTCGACGTCGACGTCGAGCGCTTTGGCCGTTCGGACACGGGCTCCCTCCCGGAGGTGGCGCTCATCGTAGGGCGCCTGAGCTCGCCGGGCTCCGGGGCTGGGGCTCGGCATCGATGGCCCCGACGGCGGTGGGCCAGCGCCGCTCGGCCAGCTGGCGGGCACAGCGGGCGTCGCTGGCGACATAGGCGTGCAGCCGACCGGGCGCCAGCTCGTGCACGCGGGAGGCGTCGGCGTCGACGAACGGCACGCCGGTGAAGCCGGCCACCGACTTGAGCGCGCACGAGACCCCGAACGTGCGACCCAGGTCGGCCCGGAACACCCGGTAGGCGTCGAGATGACGATGACCGTGCCACGAGCCCCGGTAGGCGCCGTCGTGGCCCGGCAGCGGGTCGCCGCGCAGGCCGAGCGACCGGGTCGAGCTCGATGCGCAGGCCGAGGTCGACCTCGGCGAGCGCGGCTCGGCTGGCGAGGTAGGGGAGGTCGAACGCGGCGCCGTTCCAGGTGACGAGCACGCCGGGGGTGAGGTCGGCCAGCCATCCGTCGAGCTCGGTGAGCAGGGCGGCCTCGTCGTGATGGGCCAGCACGATCTCGCCGCCCGGCCCCGCGATGGCCGCCGCCAGCACCCGGCCCACGGTGGGGTCGAGCCCGTCGACCGACGTGTCGGTCTCGATGTCGAGCCCGTAGACGATCGGTGGGCCGGCTGTCGCCTCGTCTACATAGGAGCGACCCTATTGAGGGGCACTGACAGGAATGGGGATGGCAGCCTGTCCGCATGTCCGGCTTCAGCATCCGCCGCTCGGTGCCGGGCGACTATGACGCGGGTGTGGGTGATCTGACCGAGCGGGTGGCCTCCGAGGGTCGCTGGATCGGCACGGAATGGCCCTTCGACCACGCCGAGCGTCGGGAGCGGTTCATGCGAGGCCGAACGTGACGGCATGGCCTCGTATGTCGCCATCGACGACGCCGGCACGATCATCGGCAACCTCGGCATAGAAGTGGCGCCCTATGGCGTGGCCGAGCTCGGGATGATGGTGGCCGCGCGGTCGAGGAGTCGGCTCGGCGTTGTTGACCGAGGCGATCTCGTGGCCGTCGCGCCACAGATGGCGCTGCAGTGGCCCCACAACGAGGCGGCCATCGCCCTCTACCAGCGGTTCGGCTTCGAGCGAGAGGGCCTGTTGGTGCGGCACTATCCCCGGCGCAACGGCGAGCTCTGGGATGCCGTGGTCATGGGCCTGTCTCTCACCGACCCGAAACTGGCGCGAATCCCCCGCATGGGGTGTTTGCTCCAATTTCGGGGGTTCGGCAGGGGTGAAACAGTTGGGCGGGGTGGGGCGTCGACGAGAGGTGGGGACGGACACGGAAGCAGTCGACCAGGCGACCTTCGACGCGTTCTACCGCGAGCACTACGCACCGATGGTGCGCCTGGCCCGGCTGCTCACCGGCTCGGTGGCCGTCGCGGAGGACCTCGACGCACGACGCCTTCGTGCGGGTGGCGCCCCGGCTCGATTCGCTCGAGCGACCGGCCGCCTACCTGCGCACCACCGTCGTCAACGCCTGCCGGTCGCACCACCGTCACGAGGCGGTGGTCGATCGGCTGACACCGACGCCGACGACCGAGACGGCACCGGCGCGGCCCAGCTGGTCGAGTTCGAGGACGCGCTCGGCCCGGCTGCCCGAGCGGCAGCGGGCCGCCATCGTGCTGCGCTACTACGCCGACCTCGACGACGCCGACATCGCCGAGCTGCTCGGGTGCCGGCGACCCACCGTCCGCACGCTCGTCCGCCGAGGCATGGCCGCACTGAGAGAGGTGATCGAACGATGAGCCCCATCGACACCGAGCACGAGGATCGGGTGCGCACGCTGCTGCGCGACCTGGCCGACACCACCCCGATCCGCCCTCGCGAGTCGTTCCGGCAGGCAAACGCACGCCGGAGGGCGTGCGTTCTCGCTGCCAGAACGCGAGGGAGGTCGCCCGGTGGAGCTGGCGGGCGACGGGTCGAGCGGCCGTCGAGGCGGGCGTGGGTGCTGGCGGCGGCGGCGATCGTGGCGGTGTTCGTGCTGGTCGGCGCGTTGCTGGTGAACCGCGACAGCGCCGACCGGTTCGCGGTCGACGCCGGCGACGTGCCCGTGGTCGACACCGCCGCGCTGGCCGACGGTCGGCTGGCGTTCGTGATGGAGAACGACCTGTTCCTGGCCGACGGGGCCGAGCGGCGAGGTGCGCCGCATCACCGACACGGGCACCGGCGAGGAGGTGTCGCACGTGAGCTGGTCGCACGACGGCGAGTGGGTGGCGTTCAGCATCCACGACGAGAGCGGCCTGTGGGTGGTGAAGCGCGACGGCTCGGAGCGTCACCGCCTCGGCCGCTCGCCGCTCGTCGTACGCCTGGTCGCCGACGGCCAACGAGCTGGTCTACGCGACCACCGACGAGGTGCGCATCGCCCAGGTCGACGGCTCGTCGCGTGCACTGGAAGGCGGGCCGGCGCCTCGGCCCCGTTCACCACGGTGGTGTGGTCGCCCGACCGGCGATCAGGTGTCGTTCGCCGGGCCCAACGGCGAGCTGGCCATCGCCACGTTGCGCGACCGCCCCGACCCCGGCTGGCGGGCCGGCGACTCGCCGCCGGTCAGCCAGGTGCTCGCCTGGCCGACCGACGACCTGGTGCTGGTCGACCGAGCTCGATCCCGCGAGGGCAGGTGCACGTCCTCGGGTTCCACCCCTCGAACGGCGGCGTCCAGGGACTGGCCGCCTTCCCCGGTCCCTTCGATCCGCTGACCGATCTGGCCGTGAGCGACGATGGGCGGACGTTCGTGCTCGCCCCGCCGAGCCGATGGCCCGAGCAGCGTGTGGCGTGTACTTCGGTCGCCACGGCCAAGCCTCGTGTGTGGCTTCGTCACCGACGCTGTGGCCTCCCAGCCGGTCGTTGGCGCCCGGCGGTCGCGGCGATCGCCGCACCTCCGGTGATCGTTGGTGAGCGAGCCCCGTTCGTGGTCGGAACGGCTCTGGTGGCCGCCGGCGATCTCCGTTCCGGCGGCTACGAGTTCACCCGTTCGCTCGGATCCGATCGACGACTCGACGCGTGGGCACGATCGAGATCGACGGGGTCGGCTACGGCGTCGTGCCAGAGCCGCCGGTGTGGATCGGCGGCGAGGCGCTCATCGTGCGGGTGAACGAGCGCGACCTGGTGCGCATCGACGTCGGCACTCGGCGAGCGCACCACGATCGTGGCCGGCGCCCGCTTCCTGCCCCCCGCCGACGACTACCCCGGCGGCTTCGGCTTCGCCTACTGGCAGCCGACCCCTACCCTGACCCTAACCCCGGCCGCCACCGCCGAAATCGGTGCGTGAAACACCCCATACGGTGGTTTCACGCACCGATTTCGGAGGAGGCGGGAGAAGGCGCGGGTGATGGGGCCGGTTGCGACGACGGCCCCATCACCGAAACCCCCTTGGAGCGGAGGGTTCAGAACCCGGGGCCGTCGAGCAGGTCGGTGACCAACGCAGCCACGGGTGACCTTTCCGATCGTTGCAGAGTGATGTGGGCGAACAGTGGATGCCCCTTGAGAGCGTCGATCACCGACACCACGCCGTCGTGGCGACCGACCCGCAGGTTGTCGCGCTGGGCCACGTCGTGGGTGAGCACCACCCGCGAGCCCACCCCAAGCCGCGACAGCGCGGTGAGCAGCACCGAGCGCTCGAGGTTCTGGGCCTCGTCGATGATGACGAACGAGTCCGACAGCGATCGCCCTCGGATGTGGGTGAGCGGCAGCACCTCGATGAGGTTGCGGGCCGTCACCTCGTCGATGACCTCGGGCCCGACGATCGACTCGAGGGCGTCGCTCACCGCCAACCCCCACGGCGACATCTTCTCGTCGGCGCTGCCCGGCAGGTAGCCCAGCTCCTGGCCGCCCACCGCGTAGATCGGCCGGAACACCGTGACCCGCTTGTGCGAGCGCTGCTCGAGCACCGCCTCGAGCCCGGCGGCGAGCGCCAGCACGCTCTTGCCGGTGCCGGCGTTGCCGCCGATCGACACGATGCCGATGTCCTCGTCGGCCAGCAGGTCGAGGGCGATGCGCTGCTCGGCCGACCGGCCCCGCACGCCGAACAGCTCGCGATCGGTGTGGATGAGGTGCACCTGCTTGTCGGCGTGCACCCGGCCGAGCGCCGACTGCGAGCCCGACACCAACGCCACGCCCGTGTGGCAGGGGAGCTGGCGGGCCTCGTCGAGGTCGACCACCCGGTTGTCGAACAGCTCGTCGATGGTGCCGCTGTCGACGTCGAGGGTGACGAAGCCGGTCCACGTCGTGTCCTCGGCCAGCTCGTTGCGGTACTCCTCGGCCAGCAGGCCCGACCACGCTGGCCTTGAGGCGCAGCGGCAGGTCCTTGGTGACGAGGGTGACGTCGTGGCCCTCGGTGGCCAGGTTGCGGGCCACGGCGAGGATGCGGTGGTCGTTCGAGTCGAGCGTGAGCGTCTGGGGCAGCCCGGCGGTGTCCTGGTGGTTGATCTCGACGCGCAGCGTGCCGCCGTGGTCGTTGACCGGCACGGGCAGCATCAGCGTTCGGTGCTTCTTGCGCAGCGACTCGAGTTGTCGCAGCGCTTGCCTGGCCGCCCAGCCCAGCTCGGCGTGATGGCGCTTGCCCTCCAGCTCGGTCAGCACGACGAGCGGCAGCACGACCTCGTGCTCGTCGAAGCGGAACATCGCCTGCGGATCGGCCAGCAGCACCGACGTGTCGACCACGTAGGTCTTCGACGGGACGGCAGGGCGCGACGGAGGAACGAGCATCTGGGTCACGGGACTCCCACAAGGACGGGCACCCGCGAGCGATGCATCGATGGCTATCGGCTCTGGTCGGGTGCGGATCGGGTCACCGTCAGCCATGAAACACCCGCGTCAGCGGCAACGGGTGGATGCCCGAAAGACGTCATCTGCCATTCACGTGTGCGTCACCGATGAGCGAGGATGAGCGGATGTCGCCGCCGTCGTCCGTGCGTGTTCTGCGCCATCGTCCGCGGCGAGCAACCGGCCCACCTCGTGCTCGACGACGACGCGGGTGTGGCGTTCCTCGACCGCCGTCCGCTCTTCAAGGGCCACACCCTGCTCGTGCCGCGCGACCACATCGAGGTGCTCGGCGACCTGCCGCCCGACGCGGTCGGCCCCTACTTCCAGTTGGCGCAGCGCCTGGCGATCGCCATGGAGTCGGTGCTCGACGCCGCCGGCTCGTTCGTGGCCCTCAACAACAAGGTGAGCCAGAGCGTGCCCCATCTGCACGTGCACGTGGTGCCCCGCAACCGCAAGGACGGTCTGCGCGGGTTCTTCTGGCCGCGCACCACCTACGACAGCGACGACGAGATGGCCGACTACGCGGCTCGGCTGCGCGCCGCGCTGGAGATCGAGCCCGCGAGCGGTGAGCGGTCAGGCCGGCTCGGCCGGGCTGTCGAGGGCGTCGACCGCCTTCTTCAGCTCTTCGAGCGGCGTCGTGCAGGCCGTCGGTGATGACCCACGGCTCGGGCACCAGGTCGGGGCACACCAGCACCCCGAAGTCGAGGCTGTCCATGTAGCTCATGACCGTCATGTTGATGGCGCCGCCGTCCATGATGGGTCCGATGGGATAGGTGGCGATCATGCGGGCGCCGGCAACGAAGAGCGGGAACGGCGGGCCGGGCACGTTGGAGATGGTGACGTTGAACAGCGGTCGGTGCCGATCGGCGAACTTCATCCGTGAGTAGAGCCGGGCGGCCTGGCCGGCCACCGCCGGGGCGGCGAACTCGACCCAGTTCTGCAGGGTGTCGGCGCCGATGGCGTGCTGCTGCTCTTTGGCCAGGGCCATGGTGTCGTGGATGAGGCCGATGCGCTCGATCGGGTCGTCGATGTCGGTGGCCAGGCTCGTGAGCATCGACGACACCTTGTTGCCGTGCGTGCCCTTCTCGTCGTCGGTGCGCACCGACATGGGCACCATGGCCACCAGCGCGCTCTCGGGGCGTTCGTCGCGCGCGTCGAGGTAGCGGCGCAGCCCGCCGGCGCACAGACCGAGCACCACGTCGTTGACGGTGACGCCCAGCGCGTTCTTGACCATCTTCACCTCGGGCAGCGACAGCGAGGCGTTGGCGAACGCCCGGCGCGGGGTGAGGGTGGCGTTGAACGAGGTGCGCGGCGCGCTGAACGGCGAGGGCGGCGGCTTCTGGTCGGGCTGGCGCCGGTTGGTCTGGCGGATCTGCAGCGCGGCCTCGACCGTGCGTCGGGCCGTCTTCACGGCGCGCACCGGCTGGCGGGCGAGCGAGCTGAGCGCGTAGGCCACCAGCTCGGTGTCGCTGGGCACGTGCTCGGGTTGCCAGGGCACCTCGGGTGAGGGCTTCTGCTCCACCTCGGGGCTGAGGTCGAGGATCGCCACCATGAGCTCCTCGCCCGACGCCCCGTCGATCGCCGCGTGGTGCACCTTGCTGAGCACCGCGACGTGGCCGTCTTCGAGGCCTTCGATGAGCCACACCTCCCAGAGCGGTCGGGTGCGGTCGAGCGGGATGGCGACGAGGTGGCCGGCGAGCTCGCACAGCTCCTTCATGCCGCCGGGCGACGGCACCGCGATGTGCCGGAGGTGCCAGTCGAGATCGAAGTCGGGGTCTTCGATCCACACCGGGTGGTGGATGCCGAGCGGCACCTCGACCAACCGGCGGCGGAACGGCGGCGCCTGATCGAGGCGGGCCTCGTAGAGGTCGCGCAGCTTGCCGAAGTCGAACCCGTCGGGTGCGGTCGACGGGTCGAACACCATGAGGCTGGCGACGTGCATGAACGACGTGGGGGTCTCCATGTAGAGGAACCCTGCGTCGAGACCGGTCAGTCGCTGCATGGTGTCTCCCCTCGTCGACTGGCTCTCATGCTCCCACGCTCAGGCCACGATCTCCATGGTCAGTTCGTGCTCGTCGACCGCACCATCGCCGTATCGCTCGGCCGAGCCCGCCAGCACCCGCCGGGTGGTCCAGGCCACGGCGAAGGCGTCGAGTAGGTCGTCGGCGGCCACGCCGGGTGGGCGACGGGCGAGATGGTCGGCGACGTCGGGAAAGTGCGGGGCGAGCAACGCCAGCCTGGTCGCTCGCCCTTCCGGGGTGCGCTTCGGCAGGGAGACCGGCCCTCCGGCCAGGTGGGCGAACGACACCTCCGGGTGGACCTCGACCAGTCGGCCGCGCCACTCGCCGCGCGCGTGGCGGTCGACCTCGGCGATCTTCGGCAGCAGGTTGAAGGCCTGCAGGCTCAAGCCCGTGCCCCGGGCGAGGCGGGCCCGTCGGCCGGCCTCGTCGAAGGAGGGAGCGTCGAGGCAGGCACGCGGTGGGGCCGAGAAGACGCAGCACGCTCGCGCGCCGAGCGCCCGGCGGGCCTCTCGGTCACAGACTCGCACGGTGTCACTGAGGCCGATCGGCATGTCGATGCCCACGATGGTGAGCGGCCGGTCGTGCAGCGCGTCGAGGCTTTCCACTGCCTCGACCGTGGTCGTCGCCGAACCGGTCGGTGCTGGTGACCACGACCCAACCGGCTCGGCATCCGTCGATGCCGGCGACCGTTGGCGGCGAGGTCGGCCCCCGCGTCACTCGTCCGCGCCGAGCCCGAACATCGGCAGGGCCGGCTCGAGATGCTCGATGACGATGTCGTCGCGCCGGATGCGGTCGAATCCGTCGCGGTCCATCACGAACTCGAGGCACGTGTGGGGCACCCCGCGGCGCATCTTCACCATGTCGCCGTTGGGCTGGTAGCCGAGCGCGCGAGTGACCGCCAACGAGGGTTGCGTTGTCGTCGAAGGCCCCGGTCTCGGCGCGCGTCGCTCCCAAACCGAGGAAGGCCAGGTGCAGCACCGCAGTGCGCATCTCCTTGCCGATGCCTTTCCCCTGGTGGGGGAGCGCCAGCCACGAGCCGGTGGTGACCACCCGGCGGGCGGCGAAGTCGTCGGCGTCGATGTCCTGCACGCCGACGATCTGCCGTCGACCACGCAGCACAGCGTGAGGTTCCACGCTTCGGGCTTCCAGCCCGCCCGCTGGCTCCACCACCACTGCAACGCCTCACGCTCTCGACGCGGCGAGGGGGTGTCGGTCCACGGCACGAGGAACGGCATGGTGGCGGGGTCGTGCACGCCGCTCTGGAAGGCGTCGATCAACGCGTAGAGGTCGTCGTCGCGGGGAAGTCGCAGCTCGAGGCGCGGTGTGCGGATGCGCAGGTCGAACAACGGCCAGTGGGGATCGCCCATGGATCGACGTTAGGGGTCGAGGCGAAAGCTCGGCTCGCCGTTTTCCACCGTGAGCGTGCCCGGCATGCCGATGAGGTCGAACTCGTTGCCCCGCAGGCCGCGTGCACTCACGCCCACCACGTCGCCTTTCAGCTCTCCGGCGAGGATCGTCAGGTCGAGGTGCCACCCGGCTTCCGGGCCCGCATCGTCGTCGAGTGCGGTGGCGTCGACCACGAAGACGTCGTAGGTGCCGTCGGGGATCACGAGCGCATCCTGTCAGAGGTGCTTGGCGGCCTCGCGCACCGACAGCGGCGACAGCACGCCGGCGTGGGCGTCGAGGAACGCTCGCACCGCGTGAGGATCGGTGCGGGCGTAGTCACGGAGCGCCCAACCGATGGCCTTGCGGATGAAGAAGTCGCGGTGCCCGGCCTGGTGCTCGCAGTAGCGGAACAGGCGGTCGGTGTCGGTGTCGGCCTTCCACCCGAGCTGGTGGAGGATCGCGGTGCGGGCCAACCACAGGTCGTCGCTCTCGATCCACGTGTCCATCGTCGACACCGCGTCGCGGTGACGACGGACGATGGGCCCGCACACCTGCGATGCCAGGGCGTCGACGGTGTCCCACCACGACTTGGTGGTGATGAGCACCTCGAGCTCGTCGAACGCGGTCGGATCGAGCTGAGCGGTGATGGCGCGCCCCCAGGTCGACGGCCGCGTACTGGTACTCACGAGGTTCGAGGCGCCACAACGCGGCCATCGTCGCGAGCACGTCGGCTTGCGACGGGGTGCTCGATGCCTGCGAGCGCCTGGCGGGCGAGCTGTCGTCGCTGCGGAGCTGGGGATGCCGAGGAACGGGAACTGATCGCGCATGTAGCGCCGCATCCCTGCGGCTCGCTCGGCGTCGGTCGCCGGCGCGAAGGCGGCGACGAGACGCGCCACCACGTCGTCGCTCCATGCGGCCTGCGTCACCGGCCCGTGCCGTGACAAGTCGATGCCGTCACAGGTCGGTGATCGCGTGGAAGACCTCGGCGTGGTCGAGGCCGGCCAGTCGGCCCTGCTCGGCCAGCTTGGTCTGCACGCGTGACACGAAGGCGGCCTGCTGGGTGCCGTCGTCGTCGGGCTCGATGTGCATGGTCGAGCGCCACTGGCTGCGATGGGCGAGCAGTGCCGCCACCTTGGTGTCGGCGAAGCCCATCACGTCCTCGGCGTGATTGGGCTCGTCGGCTTCGAAGAGCAGCAGCGTGTCGGGCCGGTGGTGGTCGACGTCGTGCTCGCGATGGAAATGGGGATCGCGGCCAGCCACCACACCGTCGACCGTCAGCCAGCCGGCATGGCGATGATCGGGGTGCAGTCGATAGCGCTTCCACGGGTCGTGCCCGAGCACGACCTGCGGGCGCAGCACTCGGATCCAGAACGCGACGCGCTCACGCAACTCGAGCGTCGACTGCAACTCACCGTCGACCTGACCGAGCATCACCACCTCGCCCGTCGCACCGAGCGCCCGTGCCGCGTCGCGTTGCTCGGCCTCGCGTCGCGCGATGAGCGCCTCGAGGTCGTCGTCGGGGTCCCACGAGCCCTTCGACCCGTCGGTGAGCACGAGGTGATGAACGACGCAGCCGTCGGCCGCCCACTTGGCCAGGGTGGCCCCGCAGCCGAACTCGATGTCGTCGGGGTGGGCGCCGATGGCGAGCGCGCTCGCCGGGCTGGGGAGGTTGGTCTTCATCGCTCGCTCTTCACAGGGCCGGCCACCGGGGAGCCACCAGATCTTCGGGCAGATCGACGTCCCAGCCCAGGCGAGGCTCGCGGACCACCCGCAGCTCGAGCCCGAGGCGCGCGCTCTCGGCACAGTGACGGTCGAACGACCCCGGCCCATAGCTGAAGGCGAAGCCGGCTGCGGCGGGCACCGAGACGACGTTCGAGCCGTCGTCGTGGCGGTCGGGCACGATGGTGACGCCGTCGAAGTCGGCGACCCACGACAGCTCGAGGGCGTGCGGCAGGTCGGCGTGGGCCACGATCACCCGGGCATGACCCACCGAGGCCAGCTCGGCGACCCCGTCGGCGACCGCGCCGTTGAGGCCGCGGCCGGGCCGCCAGATCACCCCGGCCCCGACCGACACCGCCCACTCGGCGACCGCGTCGTCGTCGCACACGATCGAAACGGGAAGGTCGCCTGCGGCGCGCACGACGCTGGTGGCCATGGTGCGGGCCAGATCGGCCCGCGACAGAGCGTCGAGTGCGGGAGCCAGGCGCAGCTTCGCTTGGTCGAACGCCTTCACCGGCACCAGCACTGCCACGGGTGGCACGGAGGCCGGGGCGGTCATCGAGGCGCAAGTCTAGGGTGAAGCCATGAAGATCCGAGCGGCGGTGATCGGCGCAGGCTCGTGGGGCACCACGGTGGCGCACCTGCTCGCCCACAACGTGCCGACCGTGTTGTGGGCGCGAAACGCCGAGGTGGTGGCCGACGTCAACGAGCGGCACATGAACAGCCGCTACCTGCCGGGGTTCGAGCTCCATCCCGACCTGCGTGCCAGCGACGACCTGGCCACCGTCGTGTGCGACGCCGACGTGGTGGTCATGGGGGTGCCGTCGCACGGCTTTCGCGAGACCCTGGCCGACATCTCCACGTGCATCCGCGCGTGGGTGCCGGTGATCAGCCTGGCCAAGGGGCTCGAGGAGGGCACCAAGCTGCGCATGACCCAGGTGATCAACGAGGAGCTGCCCGGTCACCCCTATGGCGTGCTCACCGGGCCCAACCTGGCCAAGGAGATCCTGGCCGGCGATGCCGCGGCGACCGTGCTGGCGATGAGCGATGCGACGATCGCGGCACGCCTACAGGGCATCTTCTCCACCAAGCTCTTCCGCGTCTACACCAACGACGATCTCATCGGCTGCGAGGTGGCGGGGGCGCTCAAGAACGTGATGGCCATCGCGTCGGGCATGGCCGACGGGCTCGGCACCGGTGACAACACTCGTGCGGCGGTCATCACCCGCGGTCTGGCCGAGCTGTCTCGGCTCGGGGTGGCGATGGGCGGCAAGCCCATGACCTTCTCCGGCCTGGCCGGCATGGGCGACCTGGTGGCCACCTGCATCAGCCCGCAGAGCCGCAACCGGCATGTCGGCGAGGAGTTGGGCAAGGGCCGCACCATCGAAGAGATCATCGAGGAGATGCACATGGTGGCCGAGGGCGTGAAGACCGCCGCCGTGGTGATGGAGCTGGCCGAGGAGTACGACGTCGACATGCCGATCGCCCAGCAGGTCTTCCGGGCGGTGCGCGAGGGCATGCCGGCCACCCAGGCCTATCGAGGCCTGTTGGGCCGCGAGCAGGTCAGCGAGATGCATGGCCTCGACTGAGCCCGGCCGGGCGTTCGCCTGATGCCTGACGCAGTGATTCGACCAGGTGAGTGGCTCGGCCCGTGGTGGTTCGAGCGCCAACGCGATCCCGACAGTCCCGACTTCGTGCCCGGCGCCGGCGCAGCCAACGTCACCCACCGGACCTGGACGAGGCTCGGCACGCTGTCGGGCGCCGACCGCGCCGTCGTCGATCCGCGCGGCCTGGTCACCGGGGCGGAGGCCAGGTGGTCGCTCGACTGGTGGGTCGGAGCCGACGATCGCTGGCACCTGCCCAGTCGTGAGGTGGCCGTGCGCCAGAACCTCGTCGGCGACGCGCCGATCGTCGAGACGCTCATGCGTGTGCCCGGTGGCGACGCCGTGCACCGCGCCTTCGCCATCGCCGGACCCGACGGTCCGCTGGTGGTGGTCGAGATCGAGAACCGCACGGCCATCCCGTTCGCCATCGCCGTCGCGGTGCGCCCCTATCACCCGCTCGGCGACGGGGCCGTCGGATCGATGGCGATCTCCGATGCGACCGTCATGGTCGACGGGGCCGCGGCGCTGCTGTTGCCTCGGCCGCCCAACCGGGTCGCGTTGTCGAGCGGAGCCGACGGCGACGTGGTCCACACCGTGCTCGCCGGCGACGCCGGCCGGGAGGCCGACGCCGAGGTCTACTGCGGCGACGGGCGGGCCCAGGGTGCGTTCATCTTCCCGCTCCCGCACACCGCGGTGCTGCGGGTGGCCATGCCGGTCGTGCCCGTCGCCCCTCGTCGCCGGGGCGAGCCTGTCGCCATTCGACTGCCCGACGCCGTCCCGAGCGTCGAGCAGGTCGTGAAGGGCTGGGAAGTGCAGTCGTCGCGGGCGTTGCGCGTCGAGTTGCCCGATGTCCGGCTCGCCGCCGCGCTCGAGGTCAACCGTCGCCATCTCCTCACCCTCGCCGCCGGAGAAGACGTAGCTGGCTGGCCGTCGCGTGCGATCGCCTGGCGTGAGACGGCCGCCGTCACCACGGCACTCGACCGCTTCGGCTTCCACGACGAGGCCGAGAGCGTCCTGTTGGCCCTGCCCGACCGTCAGGCGCTCGACGGCTACGTGGGCGACGGCGACGACGGCTGGGCGGCCAACGGCTCGGCCCTCCACGCGGTGGGGATGCACTGGCAGCTCACCGGTGACACTCGTTTCGCCGAGGCCCTGGTGGGCCCGGTGGCCAAGGCCGGCCACTGGATCGAGCGCCATCGCAACGGACGCCGCACTCGCCGCAACCTGGTCGGGCCGACCGATCGCCGATCTGGCCTGGAGCATCCGCGGGCTGCGCGACGCGGCCACGGCCATGACCGGCGCCGGCCAGCCCGAGGTGGCCGAAGACCTCCATCGCTTCGCGGAGGTGCTCGTCGTCGCCCTGCTCGACCGGCTGCGGTCGCCCACACCAGCGGGTGTGGCGCCGCCCACGCCCACGGGAGCGCTCGCCGTGGCCGCGCTCGACGTGCTGCCCGTGGGCGACACGTCGCTCGACGTGCGCGTGGCCGAGGTGCGAGCTCGCGACGATCACGACGGCGCGCTGTTCGATCACGAGACTCGCCTCGGGTTCGATCCCTTGGCCACACTGCTGCTGGCCACGGTCGAGCGGCGGGCGGGCGACCGCGCCGCGGTGGGCCGGCTCGACTGGCTGCTCGACGCCGCGTCGCCCACCGCCACCTGGCCCAGCCGGGTTCATCCACGTACCCGAGGTGGATCGGCCGGCGATGGCCACGACCCTGCGGTCACGGCCGCGTTCTGCGCGTTCGTCCGAGACCTGCTGGTCGACGACGCCGGCGATGGCCTCGCCCTCTGCGGAGTGGTGCCGCCCACGTGGCTCGGCCAGGGCTGGGAGGTGCACGACGCACCCACGGCGTTCGGCCGTCTGGGCTACGCGGTGCGCTGGCACGGAGAGCGCCCGGCGCTGCTCTGGCAGCTCGAGCCGCACGACTCGGTCGGTCCCGTCCGCATCAGCGCACCCGGCCTCGACCCCTCGTGGTCCACCGACCAACCGGCCGGCGAGGCGCTGTTGGCCCCGGTCGACACCCGCCCGCCCCCCGAGATCGAACCAGAGGTCGACGAAAGCTCCCGCAGCGGCGAGGATCCTGGGGCATCATCGTCGTTCAGCTGATGTCCGAGCCGACGAGGCTGCTCCGCCCATGACCGACCAACCCGACTCCGGCACCGTCGACCTGCAGCAACTGCTGCTCGAGTTGGGCGTGGCCGAGGACGAGATCGAGCGGGCCACGGCCGACGACACCATCGAGCTCTTGGCCCTCGAGAAGGTCGTGTCGCTCGAGGAGCCGCACTACGACCTCGGCGAGGTGGCCCGGTTGTGCGGGCTCGAAGCCGACCAGATCAGGGCCTACTGGCGGGCGCTCGGGTTCCCCGACCCCCGAGCCGACGAGAAGCTGTTCACCGACAGCGATGTCGAGATGTTGAGCGCCGTGCTGTCGTTCATCGAGGAGGGCTCGCTCGAGCCCGATCTGGCGTTGCAGATGGCCAGGGTCGTCGGCTCCGCGATGGACAAGGTGGCCACCGCGCAGGTCGACGCGCTCGAGGTGCGCCGCGACGCCCGCGAGCCCGACGACTCGCGGGTGCTGGCGCCGTCGGCGCGCAGCTCGGCCGAGCTCTTGTCGCTCATGCCGCGGGTCATGGAGTTCGTCTGGCGCCGCCAGCTGGCGGCGGCGGCCCGCCGGCGGATGATGCGGGCGTCGGCGAGCAGCGGCGACGCAGGTGTCGTCGTGGGGTTCGCCGACCTGGTGGGGTTCACGGCCAAGACGCAACAGCTCGAGGAGCACGAGCTGGCCGAGGTGGTCGGGCGTTTCGAGACCGTCGCCTACGACGTGGTGTCGACCCACGGTGGCCGGGTCGTGAAGATGATCGGCGACGAGGTCATGTTCCTCCACGACGACATCCAGGAAGGGGCCGAGCTGGCGCTCTCGATCGCCGAGCGCTTCGGGAGCGACCCGGCGCTGTCCGACGTGCGCGTCGGCTTGGCCGCGGGTGGCGTGCTCGAGCGCGACGGCGACGTCTACGGGCACGTGGTCAACCTGGCCAATCGCATCGTGTCGGTCGCCTATCCCGGGTCGGTCGTCGTCTCCCAGGAGGTGCACGACGCGCTCGAGGATCATGGCGACTACTACATGCGCTCGCTGCGCTCGCACTACCTCAAGGACATCGGGCGGGTCACCCTGTGGACCCTGCGGCGCACCGCGGAGTCGCCTGACGCGCCCTATCGCAACGCCCGCGAGCGTCGCGCCGCGCGTGAGTTCCTGATCGAGCGGTGGTCGGAGCTCAGGCGCGAGGCCAAGCTGCTGAGTGCGGCGCTGCCCCCATCGTTGCGATCCGAGCTGGCCCAGGGCGGCGGCGACGGGGCCGGTCCGAGCACCGGGCAGTTCGAGGCCCTCACCGACGCCGTGCTCGACGCCGATCTGCAGCCCGAGATGCAGGTCGAGCTGCTTGCCGACCTCGAGGCGGCGCGGCGGCTGCGCCATCTCGAGCACGAGGCACAGCAGCGCGCGGCCGAGGCCGACGAGGAGGCCGAGCGCCGGCTCGAGGAGATCGAGCGCGAAGCCCGCCAGCGGGTCGAGGCGGCCGAGCGTGAGGCGCGTCGCAAGGTGTCCGACGCGCTCGAGCAGGCGGAGGAGAAGTCGCGCCGGGTCAACGCGGAGGCCAGTCGCAAGGTGCAGCGGGTCGCCGAGGACGTCGAGAAGAAGGCCGACAAGGCCACCAAGGAAGCCAAGGCCGAGGCCGAGCGCAAGGCCAAACGCGCCCGGCGCAAGGGCGACAAGCCGAAGGGCGACTAGCCCCGATCAGCCCCGATCGAGGAGCATCAGCTGATGGACTACGCCCAGCACGTCGATGCCGTCGAACGTGAGAACGCGGCCGTGGTCGACGCTTTCCGCGCCGGCCGCCTCGATGTGCAGGTGCCCACCTGCCCCGACTGGGTGCTCGGTGATCTGCTCGACCACCTCATCGGGTTCTCCGAGTTCTGGATCTACTCCCTGCAGGGCAACGGCTCTCCGCGCGCGATGCGGGGCGACGTCACCCTCGAGCAGTTCGGCGACGCGGTGGCGGCCAGCGCCGATCCCGGGGCGCGTATCGATCGCTACGAATCGAACGCCGCCACGATGGTCGAGCTGTTGCGGGGCCTCACCCCTTCATCCGAGGCGTGGACCTGGGTGGCCGACGACCAGACGGCGGGGTTCGTGGCCCGGCGGGCGGCGCACGAGCTGGCGATACATCGCTACGACGCGCAGGCGGCGCGGGGCAAGGCACAGCCGATCGACGCCGCCCTGGCTGCCGACGGCATCGACGAGATCTTCGCGCTGCTCGCCGCCCTCGGCCGTACGGCGAACGGCGAGGGCGAAACCCTTCACCTGCACGGCGCCGAGGGCGACGAGTGGATGATCACCATCGGGCCCGAGCGCCTCGACGTACGCCACGAGCACGGCAAGGGCGACCTGGCGCTGCGCGGCGCGGTGAGCGACCTCGAGCTCGTCCTCTACAGCCGTCCGCCGATCGGCGACCTCGAGCAGTTCGGCGACTCGGCCGTGCTCGACGTCTGGCGCCGAGCTTTCACCTTCGGCTAACTCCCTGAAATTGGTGCGTGAAACACCCGCATGGGGTGTTTCACGCACCAATTTGCGGGGGTGTTAGGGGGTGAGTTGGGCGGTGGCGATGCGCCAGGGCCCGAGCTCGAACGAGCCCTCCCACGATGCGAGCGACCGGCCGCGGAGGTCGACCAGCCAGCCGCGGTGGCCGTCGACGCGCACGGTGACCGCGTCGGGGGTGGGGTTGAACACCCGCACCTCGAGCTGACCGGCCTCGCGCCGCACCGCCGACACCTCGGCCCCGGTGACCGTCAGCGCGGTGCCGGCATCGGCCGCGTCGCCCTGGCCCGCCGAGCGGGTGACGAGCAGCGGCAGGAAGGCGTCGTCGACTGCGGCGTAGGCATCGGCGACATCGCCACCGGCACGCAACGCGAACCGGAACTCGTGGCGGCCCGATCATCTGCGATCCCTCGGTGCGGATGAACGGGCCGGCGGGCAGCGGGCGATAGGTCATCGGCGCATTCGAGAGCAGCCCGGTGCATCGCAGCAGCGTGAGCGCCAGAGCCGTGCGCGGCCCCTTCGTGCACGTCGACCAGCTCGTACTCGAGCAGCCCCTCGTGCACGACCGTGAGGCCCCCCGCCCGGACGAAGCGCCTCGACGGGAAGGTGGGCAGGGCGAACTCGTTGGGACCGCCCTCGGCCTCGACGCCGCGTTCGACGACCGCGAACGCGCATTCGGCCTCGGAGGTCGCCGCCGGCTCCGGGAGTGGGAACCACACGCGCAGGCGATGGTCGCGGCTCGGGTTGTCGAGGGTGACGCCGACGTGCACCAGCGGGCTGCCGGCCCGCACCTCGAGCGTGGTGGTGCTGGTCGACCTCGACGGAGCCGGCTCGCTCACCGAACAGCACCCGCTCGGGCCAGACGTAGCTCCGATCGATGGCGACGCCGCGCCCGCAGCGGACCTCGTTCGAGCACCCGAACCGTGACGCTCGTCGGCGCATCGACCAGCCGATCCTTGGCCGGCGGTGAGTAGTTGTAGGTGTCGCCGGAGTCGCCGTCGTCGACCAGTCGGCCGAGCCCGGCGACGCCGTCGATGCTGAACGTGCCCGTGTCGGCGTCGACCTCGACATGAACGAGTCCGTTGGCGACGGTGATGGATGCGTCGTCGGTGACCGCCACGGGATGGGGTGCCTGTCGGCCTGGCTGCACGATGGCCCACCCGAAGCCGGCCACGTCGGCGGCCCACGCGAGCACCTTCTGCGAGGGCGGCACGACGATGGCGATGCGCGCCGGGCCATCGGGGGCCTCGGCTGCGGCCTCGCCCACGATGCTCTTGGCGGGCCCGGCGTAGCGCGAGCCGCTGTCGTCGATCGAGCACACCAGGCGCACATCGAGCACCCCGTCGTCGTCGATCTCGATCTCGACGTCGCGCAGCTCGTGCATGCCGTCCATGGCGGCCTGCACGAGGGTGACGGTGTCGGCCCGGGTGATGCCGTCGGTGCCGGCGTGGCCGTCGCTCACGGACAGCACCTGGGTGCCCTCGACCGGGTCGGTGCCCGGCAGGGTGAGCTCGACGATGCCCGAACGCGACCGGGCCGCAGCGTTGATCGCCACCATGCCGGGCGTCGCCAACGCGTCGGCCAGCGACGCGACCGCTCGCTCGGTGAGGCCGTCGCCGATCTGACGGGCCTCGGCGTAGCGATGGCGCACCGCGTCGTTGACCTCGTCGATGGAGCACGCGCAGCTCGAGTCGTGGGCCGCGTTGCGGATGAGCTCCTTCCACGCGATCGACAGCAGCCGATCGGGGAATCGCTCGGCAGGGAGGTAGAGCGCGCTGAGCGGCTCGGCCAGTCGCTCGAGCACCCGCTCGGCGCGGGCGGCGGCCTGTTTGATGTCGACCCGGTTCGACCCCACGCCCATGAGCAGGTTGGCCCGGGCGCCCGAGCGCAGCTCGCCGCGCCAGCTCGGCAGATCGTCACGGGTGGCACCGGCGAGGTAGTCGGCCAGCGACGTGACGCGGAACCGGTAGTCGTCTTGGATCTCGTTGGCCTCGGCGACCACGCGAGGCAGCCAGGGCTTGGGCAGCAGGTGGTCGGTGCCGTTCATCCAGAGGATGGGGCCGGCGAGGAACTGGGAGTGGTCGCGCTCGAAGCGCTCGACCATGTCGACGAGCTCCTTGGCGTCGTCGGGCAGCGCGGCGCCGTTGCCGTAGCCCTCGAGGAGGTACTCGGCGCGCACGGTCGAGCCGTCGGGGGCGCTCCACCAGAACGCGCTGCGGTCGATGGCGGCCGGCACGCCCCGCCACACCACGGTGTCGGTGAGGCCGAACTGGGTGAGGATCTGGGGCATCTGGGCGATGTGGCCGAACATGTCGGGCAGGTAGCCCACCTGCATGGCGCCACCGAACCGTGCGGCCTCGGCCAGGCCGAGTTGCAGGTCGCGCACCATGGTCTCGCCCGACACCAGGAACTCGTCCATGAGGATGTACCAGGGCCCCATGCCGAGCCGACCGCTCGTCGCCAGGCGGCGCAGGCGCTCCTCGTTCTCGGGGCGCGCCTCGAGATAGTCGTCGACCACCGCCATCTGGCCGTCGAGCATGAAGTGCTCGAAACCGGGATCGTTCTCGAGGATCGGTAGCAGCCCGTCGACCAGGTCGACCAGCTTCAGCCGGAAGGTCTGATAGGCCTCGTACCACTCGCGATCCCAGTGGGTGTGGGGCACCACGGCGACGTCTCGGGTCATGCGGCGAGCCTACGCTGGCGGGGTGCGAATCGCCTTCGGCACCGACGAGCGCACGGCGCTCACCGACTCGATCTGCGCGTACCTCACCGAGTCGGGACATGTCGTCCAGGCGGTGGCGCACGACGAGCCGTGGCCCGACGTGGGCCGCCGCGTCGGCGAGGCCGTGCAGGCCGGCGAGGCCGACCTGGGCGTGGTGTGCTGCTACACCGGCACCGGCGTGTCGATCGCGGCGAACAAGGTGCCCGGTGTACGGGCGGCGTTGTGCACCGATGCCGCCACCGCCAGCGGGGCCCGGCGTTGGAACGACGCCAACGTGCTCGCGCTCGGCTTGCGGCTCACCACCGAGCAGCTCGCAGTGGAGATGCTCGATGCCTTCCTCTCCACCGAGACCGACCCCGACGAGGCGGCCACCATCGATCGCCTCGGCGAACTGAGCTCCGATCGGCGCCCCAGCGATGCGGCAGTCCGCGAGAGGTAGATTCCGGTCATGCCCACCTTCGTCATGCTCTCGACCCTGGGTCCCGACGGTTCGGCCACGTTGCGCACCAACCCGCAGCGCATCCGCGAGGTCAACGCCGAGGTGGAGGCCATGGGCGCCCGCGTCAAGGACCAATACGCCCTGCTCGGCCAGTGGGACTTCGTCACGATCATCGAGGCGCCCGACGAGATGGCCATGGCGCGCATCGCCACCACCCTGGCCGCCCGGGGCACCCTGAAGACCCGCACCATGATGGCCATCCCCGTCGAGGACTTCATCGCCTACCTCGGCGAAGGCGTGGGCGAGGCGCCCCCGCACTGACGGCCCCGAGCCGCAGTCAGTACCACCAGGTGCCCGCACGCTTCTCTTTGCGCACGCTGGCGGCGTCGAAGGGCAGCGGCAGCTCCATGCCGTCGGAGAGCCGACGCAGCCGATAGCTCTCGGCGCCCGCCTCGATCACCTCGAAGCCCTTCGTCCACCGGCCGTCGAGCCGGTTGCGCACCTCGACGCGTGTGCCCGGCTCGAGCGCCGTCGGTCGGGAGGGGCCGCGAGGGGCGTCGGCGTCGTCGAGCGGTTCCACGGTCGGCCCATCCTCTCGCCGCGATGGGGCCGAGTCCAGCATCCCGTGGACCGCGTCCCGGACGTGCCATCGGTCACGTAAGGTAACCACCGCTAGTTGCAGATCGAGGGGGAAACGAGATGGAACGTCGTCACGGAACACCGAAGACCCGCTGGGTCGTCGTCGCGATACTCAGCGTCTTGGCGGTCTTCGCGGCCGCCTGCGGATCGAGCGACGACGGGGAGAACGAAGGGGCCGACGACACGACCGCGCCCGACGTCACCGTCGCCTCGGGCGCCGACGTCACGTCCGGCGGCAAGATCGTCTACGGCCTCGAGGCCGAGACGAGCGGCTGGGACCCCACCAACGACCGGTGGGCCATCTCGGGCAACATGGTGGCCTTCGCCATCTTCGATCCCCTCTCGGCCTACGACGCCGAGCAGCAGATCCAGCCCTACCTGGCCGAGTCGTTCACCCCCAACGACGACTACACCTCGTGGGTCATCAAGGTGCGGCCCAACATCAAGTTCCACAACGGTGAAGACCTCGACGGTGCTGCGGTACAGCTGGCCCTCGACGGCATCCGCGCCTCGACGCTGGCCGGCGGGGCGCTGCGCAACGTGGCCTCCACCGAGCTGCTGCCCGATGATCCGCTGGCGGTGCAGGTCAACATGACCATCCCGTGGGCGTCGTTCCCGGCGGTCCTGACCGGCCAGGCGGGCGTGGTGCCGGCCCCCGAGCAGCTCAACGCCACCGACGACGCGAAGTCGCGCCGGCCGATCGGCACCGGGCCGTTCGTCTACAACGAGTGGGTGCCCGACAACCGGTTCGTGGCCTCGAAGAACGACAGCTACTGGATGACCGATCCGGCGGGCAACGCCCTGCCGTACCTCGACGAGGTGGAGTTCAAGCCGATCCCCGACGTGCAGACCCGCGCCAGCTCGCTGCTCACGGGCGATATCAACATGCTGCAGACATCTGACACGTTGACGATCAACCAGCTGCGAGAGGATGCCGCCGAGGGCACCATCCAGGCGGTCGAGGACAGGGGCGAGAACGAAGAGACGTTCGTCATGTTCAACACCCAGAAGCCGCCGTTCGACAACGTGCTGGCTCGTCGAGCCGTCGCCTACGCGACCAACTACGACGCCTATCTCGCCACCTTCGAGATTCCGAAGGAGCAGGCCACCGACAGTCCGTTCGGCAAGGACTCGCCGTACTACTTCGATACCGACTTCCCGACCTACGACCCGGCGAGAGCCCAGGAGCTGGTCTCGCAGTACGAGGCCGAGACGGGTCAGCCGCTCGAGTTCGTCCTGGCCACCACCCCGGTGCCGTCGAACCAGCAGGCCGTGACCCTGCTGTCCGAGCAGTACAACGCGGTCGGCATGACGTCGACGGTGAAGGCGATCGAGCAGGGCCAGTTCATCGTCGACGGGGTCACCGGCAATTACCAGGCCAACCTGTGGCGGCAGTTCGGGGCGAACGACCCCGATGCCGACTACCTCTGGTGGCACAAGTCGAACGTGGTCGACCCGATCTCGCTCAACATCGCCCGGTTCGCCAACGACGAGTTGAGCGCCGCCCTCGACGCAGCGCGAGCGACGCCCGACCCGACGGTGCGGGCCGAGCAGTACAAGATCGTGCAGCAGATCTGGGCCGATCAGGTGCCCTACGTCTGGATCAACACCACGACGTGGCTGATCGCCGCCCAGAACGACGTGCGCAACCTGGGCAACGTGGCGTTGCCGAACCCGACCACCAACGTGGCCGACATCCCGTCGCTGCCGTTCCAGTCGGGGTCGCACCGCATGACCATGACCTGGGTCGAACGCTGACCGCCGATCGCTGACGCGCCCGGTCGCTCAACGAGGGCGGAGGGCTGCGAGCACCGCGGCGAGCCCCAGCAGGCTCGCCCCGTGCTCGAGCAGTGCGAAGCGGGGCCGCTCGTCGGCCCCGCTCGTCGCGTCACCCCGGAAACCGCCGGCGGCTCCGACGGAGAGGATCGAGCCCGACGAGCCGATGGAGAGGATCGAGCCGGCCGAGCCGATCGACAGGATCGAGCCGACCGAGCCGATGGAGAGCAGCGATCCGGCGGACGCCAACGAGCCGGCCGAGAAGGCCGACGCGATCGAGGCGGCCGAAGCCACCGAGTGCAGCGACGCGACCGACGCCACCGAGCGCTTCGACCACACTGATCGGGCGGTGGCGCGGCGGCCCACCGGTGGCGTCAGCCGGGTGGGAAGCGCCCGTCCGACGATGGTTCGTGGGGCGGTGGGACGGGGCATCAGCCAGAGACGCACGGTTCGACGGTAGCAAGCGGCCCGGCGCTAGGGTCGGCCCGTGCCGGCCGCCGCCCCACCACTGCGCAAGGCGCTCAAGCGACACGCCCCCAGCCTCGACTTCGAGCGGGCCTTGTGGGACGAGGGCCACGACATCGTGGTCGGTCTCGACGAGGTGGGCCGAGGCTCCTGGGCCGGGCCATTGATGATCGGCGCGGTCGTGGTGCCGCGCGACCGGCGCGTCTACAAGATCCGCGATTCGAAGATGCTCACCGAGCGCGAGCGCGAGGCGCTCTTCGATCGCATCACCGACTGGGCGGTGGCCTGGTCGGTCGGCGCGGCGTCGCAGCACGAGTGCGACGAGCTCGGCATGTCAGAGGCCCAGCGGGTGGCGGCGCGCCGGGCCATCGAGGGCCTGGGGGTGACGCCCGACCAGGTGCTGCTCGACGGCAAGTGGGACTTCGTGGGCGGCGGCAACACCCAGCGCATCGTGAAGGGCGATGCCAAGTGCCTGTCGATCGCGGCGGCGTCGATCGTGGCGAAGGTGACCCGCGATCGGCTCATGCGTCTCGAGGCCGAGCACTTCCCCGGCTACGACTTCGACTCGAACAAGGGCTACCCGTGCCCTCGCCACCGCATGGCGCTCACCGGCATGGGCCCGACGTCGATCCACCGCCGCAGCTGGGTCTTCATGGACTCGATGCCGTGGACCGGCATCCCGCGTGTGCGTCCGCCCGATCCCCAACAGTCTCTGTTCGACTGAGCCACCCGAACCTCTGGTTCGGCGGCGAGGTTCAGGTCTGCGTTCCGACCAGAAGGTCCTTGAACGCGGTTTTGGAGTCGATGCCGGGGTCCTTCGGCAAGCCGAGCACCCGCTCGCCGACGATGTTCTTCATGACCTCGTCGGTGCCGCCGGCCACCTTCATGCCGGGGATGCCGAGCAGCAGCTGGCTCCATGCGTAGGTGCCCCACTCGCCGGTGTCGGCTTGCAGGCGCGGCCCGAGCACCTCGGCCACGAAGTTGGCCGTGCGCCACAGGTTGTTGGTGAGCGACAGCTTGGCGATCGACATCTCCGGGCCGGGCAGCTCGCCCTTCTTGATGCGGTCCATGGCCCGTTGGTTCGTGTACTTCGCCACCTGGAAGTTGATGTAGACGTCCATCAGGCCCTGGCGAACGAGCGGATCGTTCTCGACCCCGAAGTGGCGGCACAGCTCGGCGATGCGCGTGATGCTGGCCATGCCCATGCCGCCGCCGCCACCACCGGCACCGATCGACGCCCGCTCGTTCATCAACGTGGTGAGGGCGACCGTCCAGCCCTGGTTGACGTCACCCAGGCGATGGTCGTCGGGCACCCGCACCTCGGTGAAGAACACCTCGTTGAAGTTGGCGCCGCCGGTCATCTGGCGCAGCGGGCGGATCTCGACGCCGGGGGCCTTCATGTCGACCACGAAGCCGGTGAGGCCTTTGTGCTTGGGCAGGTCGGCGTCGGTGCGGCAGATGATCTCGCCGATGTCGCTGTAGTGCGCGCCCGATGTCCACACCTTCTGGCCGGTGATGATCCACTCGTCGCCGTCGCGCTCCGCCTTGGTCTGCAAGCTGGCGAGATCGGAGCCGGCGCCGGGCTCGCTGAAGAGCTGGCAGCCGACGATGTCGCCCCGGTAGAGCTTCGGTAGGTAGGCCTCACGAACCTCAGGAGTGGCGTGGGCGAGGATCGTGGGGGCCACCATGCCGAGCCCGATACCGAAGAAGCCCTGCTCGGGCACCTGATACTTGGATTCGAGGCCCTGGTAGACCTGCTCGTAGGGCCGGCCGAGCTCGCGGCCGCCGTACTCGGCCGGGCCGCCGATCCAGCCGAGCCCGGCGTCGTAGCGTGCGCCCCGCCACTGCTTGGCCTTGGCCAACGCCTCGATCTCCTGGGCCTCGTCGATCTCCTCGAAGAGGGCCACGTCGTCGCTGCCCTCGCCCCAGACGAACGTCGACGCCTGGTCCTCTTTCAGGCTGGCGTTGGCATCGAGGAAGGTGGTGCACTCTTCGCGAAACTCGTCGAGGGTCGGCGTGTCGGCCATCGTCGGCGGTCCTCCGTGAACTGGCGGGCAGGCGTACTTGACTGCTCGGTCAAGATAGCCGCCGAACCGGCGTGAGGCCCGTTCGGGCAGCCGCCTAGGGTGCGCCGGTGACCGGGTCCCTTCCAGCCGAGGCCGCGATCGTCGAGCTCGACGAGCTGGCCGCGCGAGCCACCGCGCCGGCCACGGTGGAAGCGCTCGAGGGATGGCTGCTGCGGGCCGATCCGGAGCTGCCGTTTCGGCGCAGCAACTCGGTGATCCCGCAGGCATCGCTCGAAACCGACGTGGCGCGACGCATCGAGCGGGCCGAGTCGTTCTATCGCGACCGTGGACTCTCACCTCGGTTCCAGCTGGGTGGGTCACCCCGACCACCAGACCTCGATCGCCTGCTGGCCGAGCGGGGCTACGTCATCGAGGCGCCGGTCGAGGTGCTGGTCGGCCCGGTCGGCCCGGTGGCCTCGTCGGCTGCAGACCTCGAGGTGTCGGCCGGTGTGCGGATGAGCGTGGTCGTGCCCACGGCTGGCGCGCCCGCCTCATCGTTCGACCTGGCTTGGATCGACGCCTGGCCTGACGTAGACCCCGCCGCGGCATCGGTGCGCCGACGGCTGCGCGGCTATCGGCGACTGCTCGACACGATCGAACCGCCCACGTTGGTAGCGACCGTCGACATGATGGGCACTCCGGCTGCGTTCGGGTTCGGCGTGGTCGAGCGAGGTTGGCTGGGTGTGTTCGGCATGGTCACCCGTGCCGACGTTCGTCGCCAGGGACTAGCCCGGGCCGTGTTGGCCGCGTTGGCGCAGGAGGCCGCGGCGCGCCACGCCGCCAGGCTGTACCTGCAGGTCGAGCAGGACAACCTGGCGGCGCGGGCCCTCTACGGGTCCGTCGGCCTGACCCGCAGCCACGGCTACCACTACCGACTGGCCCCGCCCCCCTAGCGAACTGTTCACCGAGAACGCCGTTTTCCGGCGTCCGGGGTGAACAGTTCGGGAGCTTGATCGGCGGTCGTGGTCGCTGCGTCAGGGCTCGATCGGCTCGGGCGGCGGGATGCTCGCCGGGTCGAGGGGATCGCTGCCGTTCTTGACCTCGACCAGATCGTCGAAGCCATCGCCATCGGAGTCGGCCAGGCGGGGGCTGGTGCCCGACTCGGTGAGCTCGAACAAGTCGTCCAGACCGTCCCCGTCGGTGTCGTTGCTCAGCGGGTTGGTACGGGTCAGATAGACCTCGAACGCGTCGATGATTCCGTCGTCGTCGGTGTCGACGTCGTCGGGGCTGGTGCCGTGATGCTCTTCGGCCAGGTTCCCCAAGTGATCGCGGTCGTCGTCGGTGTCGTCGTCGAACAGGGTGAACCCCCGGTTCCCCGGCAAGAGGACGATCCCGTCGCCGCCGGTGACGTCCTTCACCTCGATCACCACCGACTCGACGAGCTCGGGAGTGGTGTCGCCGTAGACGGTCACCCGGGCGAAGGCGTGCCGTCGGCCGGCGGGGATGCGGGTCGTCTTCGACGCCGGCTTGAAGTCCTGTCCGGGCACCGCACCGGCCTGCGGGCCGGTCTGCCACGTGACGAACACGTCTGCCTTCTGGGCCTGGGAGAGCACGATCGGCACGGCGACGACTCGGTTGCCCCCATCGCCTTCGACCGTCGAGGTCCACCCGATCGCCACCCACGGGCTCGACGGCTCGGGCGTGCCGCCGACGGCGGCGTAGGACTCGTCATCGACGATGCTCACCGTGCCGTTGCGCTCGACGAGCACCGGCTCCGAGCCCATGCCCACGATCTCGACGTCGGTGACCTCCACGACGAACGCCTCGACGGCGTCGTCGATCGTGGTGTCGTCGAACACCCGCACCGGCAGCATGACGCCCGTCTTGCCGCCGCGGATCTTCACCCGCTTCGCGGTGACGGCGCGGAAGTCGACGCCCGGGGTGGCCGGCGCTCCCGTCGCGATCGAGGTGGTGCGGAACGTGACGACGAGGTCGTTCTCGATGGGCTTGCTGAGCGTCAGGGGCACCAACGCGCTGCGCACCGTGGCGTCGCCTTCGACGAGCGAGACGTCACCGACGGAGAGCCGGGGTGGTGGGACGAAGGGAGGAGAGGTGTCTGCCGCGTGCGCGGGCGGCCCGAGAGCGCCCACGCCCATCAGGGCTACCAGCCCGCCGATCGCTGTTGTTCTGATCCGCCGCATCGTGTCCGCCTTTGCTCGATGTGCGGGCGCACCGAGGTGGTGCGTCCGTCATCGATCGACGGTAGGGATGCGACGGTTCGCGGCTGGGTCGGGTGAGCGACAGGTGTTGGGTCAAGCAGCCGACACAACGGCGGCCGACTGGTCGGCCAGGCGGACCCGAGCCTGGTCGTAGGTCAGCCACTCGCCGGCGTCGAAGTCGTAGAGCTTGCACTGGCGGCTGTTGGCGACGAAGTCGCGGAACCGCAGTGGCTCGTCGTGCACGGTGTCGGGGTAGGCGGCCTTGATGGCATCGGCCGCCAGCTCGAGGTTGTACATCGGGATGCGCATGTCGACGTGGTGGGGGATGTGCACCATGATCCAGTGGATGAAGAAGTTCATGCCCTTCGGTGCCCGCAGCACCGTGGTGCCCTCCATCTGACCCTTGAACTTCGTCCACTCGCGCCGGCGCCACCAGCGAATGTCGGGAGCGACGTGGTGCACGTGCACGAACGACCCGATGATGAAGCTGAACACCAGGAACGGGATGACCAGCACCTTGGCGACCATCCACGCGGCGCCGAGCACGGAGCCCGACATCGACCAGCCCACGGCGGCGAGCGCGGCGCCCGCGACCAATACGAACCCGAGCACCAAGAAGCGATCGCGGCGGATGCCCTTGGCCCAGCGCGCCGGCGGCTTGCCCACGATCATCTTGTGCAGCCACACCTCGCGCAGGTAGTAGGCGCCTGCGCCGGCCCACGACCACTCGAACCGGTGACGGAGTCGTTGGAAGCGGTTGAGGGCGGCGTACTGCTCCGGGGTGTAGGGGTGCCACACGAAGTCGAAGCCTTCACGCACGGTGTAGCCGTGGTGGATGCGGTTGTGGCCGAGCACCCAGCCTTCGTAGACGTGCCAACTCGGCAGCATGGCGACATGGCCGATCCACGAGTTGAGCCGGGCGCTCTTGAACAGCGCGCCGTGAGCAGCGTCGTGGGCGACGATGAACAGACCGGAGATGACGAGGCCTGCGGCCAGCCACAGGCCCAGCACCGCGAGCGGGTTGTCGACCACGATGAGTCCCCACGTGATCAGCCCGTAGAGGACGGCGTCGCGCAGGAAGTAGGCCAGTCCTTTCCAGGTGGGGTTCTCGTAGGCCTCGGGAGGGATGACCCGGATGACCGGAAGGAGGGAGCCCGGCTTGTCGACGCTGTCGGTGCTGGGCTTGCCCGTCTTGGCATCCTGGGGGGAACGGGACTGCTCGAGAAGGGTCACGACACCAGCCTACCGACTGGTCGGTAGGCTGGTCGAGCACCGCGGTGGTGGCCCTCGGTGGTCGTTCGTCACTTCGTTGGTCGTTGGTGACGCTGTGTCGATTCACCCCGGAACCGGTGCGAACGGTAGCGTGACCGCCGTGCATCGCTCGACCAGATGGGTCCTCGTCTCGCTCGTGCTCTGGACCGTGTTCGTCTGGGGCAACCGCCTGTCCAACGCCTGGACCAGCGACACCGAGACCACCGGCGCCAAGGTGTTCTCGACCGTGCTGGCCCTGAGCTTCCTGGCGTTCGCGGTGGCCACCGCTTGGATCGTGCGCCGCACCCGCGACGCCGAGCTCGACCGTCCGATGGGCCGGGTCTTGCAGGCCTTCGCCGCATGGACCACGGCGGTGTGGGTGGTGCGCATGGTCGCAATCGCCTTGGCCGATCACTCGGTGGGCTTCAAGGTGGTGCACGCCATGCTCGGCGTGGTGTCGATCGCTCTCGCCGTGCCCGCGTGGCGTGCCGGTCGAGCTGCCACCGCTGGGCCCGCTCGGCGCGACGAGCTGTCGAGCGGAATGGCCGCGAGCTAGCCTTCGCCCGCCATGGGACAGCCAGTCACCGTCATCGAGAAACCCACCGCCACGCCGGGCGTGATCCGCTACGAGATCAACCGGGCCATCACCGGCACGGGCCACGAGTACTACACGTCACTCGACGATGCCCAGGGCGATCGGCCCGCCGACCGCCTGGCCCGCATCCTCTTCGAGCGGGGCGGCATCGATGCGGTGCACGTGAACGCCAACGTGATCACCGTGCACCTCGCCGACGCGTCGCCGCCGTCGGGCATCAAGGAGCTCATCGAGGAGCTGTTCCTCTACTACCGCGAAGGTGTCGTGCCGGTCGTGCCCGAAGGCGCAGCCGGCTGAACCGATCGATACCGTTGCCCCCAGACCAACCTTTGGGGGATGAATGGCTCGATTCAAGGTCGGCGTACAGCTCTGGCCACAGCACACCACCACCGCCGCGCTGCGCGAGGCGTGGAAGGCGGCCGACGAGCTCGGCGTCGACTCCATCTGGACGTGGGACCACTTCTATCCGCTGACGGGCAAGCCTGACGGGGCTCACTTCGAAGGCTGGACGTTGCTCGCCGCCATGGCGGCCGACACCGCGAACGCCCGCATCGGGATGATGGTGAGCTGCAACTCCTACCGGAACCCCGAGCTGTTGGCCGACATGGCCCGCACCGTCGATCACCTCAGCAACGGGCGGGCCTACCTGGGCATCGGATCGGGCTGGTTCGAGCGCGACTACCAGGAGTACGGCTACGACTTCGGCACCGCTGGCGGCCGCCTGCGCGATCTCGAGGCGGGACTCGAGCGCATCAAGGCGCGGTTGGGCCAGCTCAACCCGCCGCCCCTCGGACCGCTGCCGATCTTCATCGGCGGCAGCGGCGAGAAGGTGACGCTCCGCCTGGTGGCGCAGTACGGCGACTCGTGGAACACCTTCGGCCCGCCGCCGTCCTACGCGAAGAAGAACCAGGTGCTCGACGAGTGGTGCGAGCGCATCGGACGCGATCCCGCCGAGATCGAGCGCACCGTCGGGCTGATGGTGGCCGACGAGCTCGATCAGGTCGACCAGTACCTGGCGGCGGGCGCGACCCACATCATCCAGGGCCTCGCGCATCCGTTCGACCTGTCGGGTGTGCGGCGCCTGCTCGACGAGGCGCGCGGCTGAACGTCAGGGTTGGTCCATGCGATCGAGGATGGCGGTGAGGTCGGCCACGGTCGTGCGGGGGTTCACGATGCAGAAGCGCATCACCGGCTCGTCGTGCCAACTGCTCGGCACGGTGAGGCTCACCTGTTCGTCGAGCATCCTCCCGCTCCACCGCGCATAGTCGTCGGCCGTCCAGCCGTCGCGCCGGAACATGACGACCGACAGGACCGGCGACATCACCACCTCGAAGCCGGGTCGTTCGTCGATGACCTCGGCGATGCCGCGTGCGGTGGCCAAGGTCTGCTCGATGGCGTCCCGATAGGCGTCGGTGCCGTAGGTCGCTAGGGAGAACCAGAACGGCAGGCCGCGGGCCCGACGGCTGAGGTGGTAGGCGTAGTCCGACGCGTTCCACTCGTTGCGTGGCCCCGGATCGTTGAGCACGTCGAGATAGGCCGCGGTCTGGGTGTGGGCGGCGCGGGCCAACTCGGGTCGGCGGTACACGAGCGCCGCGCAGTCGAACGGCGCGAAGAGCCACTTGTGGGGGTCGACCACGAGCGAGTCGGCCCGCTCGATACCGACGAAGTGATCGCGCACGGAGGGGGCGGCCAGCGCGGCGCCACCGTAGGCGCCGTCGACGTGCAGCCAGAGCCCGTGGGTCTGGCACGCGTCGGCCACGCCGTCGAGGTCGTCGACCATCCCGGCGTTGGTCGTGCCCGCGGTGGCCACCACTGCGAACACGCCGTCGGTGCCCTCGGTGGCGAGGGTGGCGGCCAGGGCGTCGCCGGTGAGTCGGCCCCGGTCGTCGGTGGGCACTTCGACCACCTGCACGTCCATCACCCGGGCCGTGGCGCGGATCGACGAGTGGGCTTCGGCGGAGGCGACCACCTTCCAGCGAACCGGCCGGCCGCGCTCCATCTCGCTCGTGTAGCGGGCGGTCGCCAACGCGCTGAGGTTGCCGGCAGAGCCACCCGACACGAAGCAGCCGCCGGCTCCGTCAGGCAGCCCCGCGAGGTCGGCCACCCAGCGCAACGCCTCGTTCTCGGCGTGGATGGCCCCGGCCCCTTCGAGCCATGACCCCGCGTAGATGGCGGAGGCGCCGACCACCAGGTCGAAGAGGATGGCCGCCTCCGAGGGTGCGCTCGGGACGAACGACAGGGCGCACGGGTGGTCCTGGCTGATGCAGGCCGGGGCGAGCACGTCGGACCAGACGCGCAGGGCCTCGTCGGCGCCCAGGCCTGCGGGGGTGATGGTGAGCCCGGCCCGCTCGGCCAGCTCGGCCCGGGGTCGGGGCCCGTCGAGGGTGGGTTCCTCGCGCACCCGGTCGAGGGCGTAGTCGATGACCGAGGTGGTGATGGCCTGTGCCTCGTCGCCGTAGACGTGCATGCGGGTGGGATCGACCGTGCGGGTGGGATCGACGGGCCTGTTCATGCGCCCACCCTCTGCGAAATCGGTGCGTGAAACAACCGCATGGGTTGTTTCACGCACCGATTTGGGTGACGGGGCGGTTGCGTCGAGACGAACAGGTGTTCGATACTGAGGAGGTGTCGACGGCAGCCCCCGTATCGCTTCGTGATCTGGCCGAGCGGGCCCGGCCCGTGGCCCTCGCGCGCGAGCAGGTGCTGCCCGTCCTACCCGCGCTGCACGCCCTGATGCCGGGTGGTGCGCTGCGTCGGGGGAGCACGGTGGTGATCACCGGCGAGGCGGCCACCTCCCTGGCCCTCGCCCTGGCGGCGGCGCCGTCGGTGGCCGGCTCGTGGGTGGCCGCGGTCGGCCTGCCCCGGCTCGGCCTCGACGCAGCCACCGAGCTGGGTCTGTCTCTCGAACGGCTGGTGCTGGTGCCCGATGTGCCCCCGGCGTCGTGGGGCGCGGTCGTCGCCGCGCTGGTCGGCGCAGCCGACCTGGTGTTGATGGGGCCGGAGCCGGGGGGAGCCGATCGGCGGGTCCGGGCCACCGACGCCCGCCGGCTGGCCGCTCGGGCTCGTGAGCGGGGCTCGGTGCTCGTGGTGGTCGACCCCCGCGCCCGATCCACCCGCTCGTCCCTGCAGGCCGATCTGCGGCTGTCGGCCGGCGAGGTGCGCTGGCACGGTCTCGGTCGAGGTCACGGTCATCTCGAGGCGCGCCACGTGGTGATCGACGCCGACGGGCGGCGCGAGGCGGCCCGTCCCCGACGGGTGAGTCTGTGGCTGCCCCATGCCTGCGGTGAGGTGTTGGCCGACGCCGATGTGCCGGCGCCGGTCACCCCGCTGGTGCGACGGACGGCTCTCGGCGGCCGCGACGATGGTCGGCCGGCGGGGACGGCCGAGCCAGAGAAGCCGAGTCGGCGCTGAGCCGTGCCGGTGCGCACGCTCGTGGTGTGGTGCCCCGATTGGTCGGTGGTGGCTGCCGAGGCGCCGCCCCACGAGCCCGCCGCCGTGGTGAAGGCCAACCGCATCACCGCGGCCACCCCCGCAGCGCGCGACGACGGGGTGCGGGTCGGCCAGCGCCGCCGCGAGGCCCAGGCCCGGTGCCCGTCGTTGGTGCTGCACGAGCACGACATCGCACGCGACGCACGTTGCTTCGAGCCGGTTGTGCGCGCCCTCGAGCGGTTCACCCCTCGCATCGAGATCACCCGGCCGGGCGTGTGTGCCTTCCCCACCCGTGGTCCGTCGCGCTACTTCGGGGGCGACACTGCACTCGTCGAGCAGGTGCGGGCGGTGGCCGATTCGATGCTCGCCGAACGGGGATGGGCGGGCTGTGCCCTGGTGGGCGTGGCCGACGGGTCGTTCGCCGCCGGGCTCGCGGCCCGGCACGACCGCGTGGTCGAGCCGGGCACCAGCGCTGCGTTCCTCGCTCCGTTCCCCGTGGGTGTGCTCGACCGTCCCGATCTGGTCGACGTGCTCGAACGGCTCGGGCTTCCCACCCTCGGTGCGTTCGCCGCCCTCGACGCCGCCGACGTGGTGGCCCGCTTCGGGGTCGAGGGAACCGAGGCGCACCGGCTGGCCCGCGGGCTCGACGAGCGTCCTCCGGCCACCACTGCGCCGCCCCCTGACCTGGTGGTGGCCGCCGAGCTCGATCCGCCCGCGGAGCGAGTCGACACCGCCGCGTTCGTGGCCAAGGCGCTGGCCGACGAGCTCCATGGGCACCTCGACCGACAGGGCCTGGCGTGCACCCGGCTGCTGGTGGTGGCCGAGACCGAGCACGGCGAGCGCCACGAGCGCTACTGGCGTCACGAGGGGGCGCTCAGCGCGGCCGCGGTGGCCGACCGGGTGCGCTGGCAGCTCGACGGTTGGCTCAACGGGTCGTCGTCCGGTCGGCCGACGGCGGGCGTGAGCCGGCTCACGTTGGTGCCCGACGAGGTCATGGCGGCCCGTGGTCGCCAGCTCGGGTTCTGGGGAGGCGAGACCGCGTCGGCCGATCGCATGGCCCGGGCGGTGGCCCGGGTGCAAGGCCTGGTGGGGGTCGACGCCGTGGTGGTGCCCGAGTGGCGGGGCGGTCGTGGCCCGGGCGAGCGGTTCGCGCTGGTGCCGGCGGCGGCGGTCGATCTCACCGAGCCGCGTTCGCTGGTGCCCTCCGGCATGGCCGACTCGCCGTGGCCTGGCCAGGTGCCGGCGCCCTCGCCGGCCACGGTGTTGGCTCCTCCCGCGCCCGCCGAGGTGCACGGTGGCGACGGACGAGCGGTGGTGGTCGACGGTCGGGTGCTCACCAGCGCGGCTCCGGCCCAGGTGCGGGTGGCCGACGGCCCGTGGTTGCCCGTCGAGGCGTGGGCCGGGCCGTGGCCAGCCGACGAACGCTGGTGGGATCCTCCCTCGCATCGCCGGCGGGCCCGCCTGCAGGTGGTGGCGGGTGGTCGGGCCCATCTCTTCGTGGTCGAGCACGGTCGCTGGTGGCTCGAGGCCCTCTACGACTGAGCACCGGCGCGAGCCGGCGAGGCGGTCGCTATGTTCTGACGGATGATCGTCGTGGTGGCTGCGTTGAAGGGTGGCGTCGGCAAGACGACCACGTCCGTGTATCTGGCTGCCCTCGCGGCGGCCAGTCGCAAGGGAGCCACGCTCGTCGACTCCGACCCCCAGGCCAGCGCCGCCGACTGGCTCGACCTGGCCGAAGACGAGGTGTTCGACCAGGTCGAGCTGGTCGAAGCCCCAACCGAGCGGCTGCTCACCAAGGCCCTCGACCGCGTCGACGATCACGAGGTGGCGGTGGTCGACACCCCACCCGGTCACGACCGGTTGCTGGCCAAGGCCATCGACCGGGCCGATGTCGTGGTGGTGCCCACCCGGGTGGGCGGCGTCGAGACGCCGAGGGTCGAGGCGGTGCTGGCGATGGTGCCGCGCAACGTGCCCACCGGCCTGGTCATCTGCTCGGCCCGCACCTACACGCGCGACTACCAGGACGTGGTGGCCGGGTGGATCGAAGCCCAGGTGCCGGTGTGGGGCAGCATCCCCGAGCGGGTGTCGATCGCGTCGGGCCCCGAGGGTTGGCTGGCGGCCGATGGCCTCGAGGCCTACCGGGGTGTGTGGCGACGAGCCTCGCGAGCCGCGAACAGCGCGTGAGTCGCTGAGCCTCTGCGGCAGGCAGTCAGCTCAGCTCGACGCGCAGCACCTGGGTGCGGGCGATGGCGGCATCGCGCTCGGCGGCCATCGCGGCGCGTCGGTCGTCGACCAGATAGGCCTCGAACGCCGCCTCCGAAGGGAACTCGATGAGGTGCACTTCGAGCGGGGCGCCGTCGGTGCCGTCGCTGCGTGCCCGCTCGCGCACGCGTCCACCGTGTCCGGCCACCAACGGCAGCACGCGGTCTTCGTAGGCGACGAGCTCGTCGTCCCGACCGGGATGCGCCCAGAGCAACACGCAGAGGGTGACGTCCATTCAGGCGCCGGTGTCGTAGGGGCGCGTGATGATCTCGAGGAAGTGGCCGCTCGGGTCGGGGAAGTAGACGCCCCGTCCGCCGAAGTGGGTGTTGATCTCACCTGGTTGGTTGCGTCCGGGATCGGCCCAGTAGGGGAGCTGGCGCTCCTTGATGCGCCCGAAGATCTCGTCGAACTCGTCGTCGCTGACGAGGAACGCGTAGTGGATCGGCTCGATCTCGGCGTCGTCGTCGATGAAGTCGAGGGT
The DNA here is from genome assembly GCA_963706425.1 of uncultured Iamiaceae bacterium. Lineage (GTDB taxonomy): Bacteria > Actinomycetota > Acidimicrobiia > Acidimicrobiales > Acidimicrobilacustridaceae > CAVPMN01. The sequence goes on along the minus strand of CAVPMN010000001.1, from coordinate 795,199 downwards.
GACGCCGTTGCCGGTGGTGACGCCGAGGAAGTGCCCGAACGGCACCGGCTCGGGCAAGCCGAGCACCTCGGCGAGGAAGGTGGCCGACTCGCGCTTGTCGCGCGCGGACACGATCGTGTGGTTGAGCTCGACGGTCATGGCAACCTCCCCTCGATCCAGCATGCCCCGCTCGGTCGCTCTTGCCAACGGTCGGTCGTTCGTCCGGGTTTCGAGGCGGCGCGACCGCGCCTCTAGGCTCCCGCCGATGAGCACCCCGTCGTCGTCCGTCACCGGGTGCGTGTTCTGTGGCGGCCAGCCGCTCACCGGTGAGTCGGTGATCCCGCCGTCGATCGCCACCACGCTCGACGGCGGCGGCCCGTTCGTCGCCGCGCCCACTGGTGGGCCGTGGATCGGCGACGTGTGGCTGCGGGTGCGGGTCGCGTGCAGCGCGTGTCGGGCCGGATGGATGCGGTCGCTCGACACCCGCGCCCGACCGTTGCTGTCGGCGATGATCGAGGGCGAGACGCTCTCGTTGCGCGCCGCGCAGCAAAAGACGCTGGCGGCGTGGGCGTTCAAGACCGCCCTGCTGCTCACGTTCACCCGACCCGATCTCGCGGGCGCCGGTGCGTCGCACTATCCCTCGCACTACTTCACCGACTTCAAGCGCACCCGGATGCCGCCGGTGTCGACGCTCATCATCTACGGCGACCACCGCGGCACCCAACGCGCCGGTGCGTGGTCGTTGCAGGTGTTCGAGCCCGGGCCCGCCGATGACGCCATCACGTCGGTGGTCACGGTGGTGATCGCCCGCATGTTCTTCCAGGTGCGCGAGTTCGCCTCGCCGGCGTGGCGGCAGTCGGTGCCCGACCTGTCGGACCGGGCTGGGCTCACCCAGGTGTGGCCGGCCCGCAGCCAGGCCATCACCTGGCCGAACGGCGGCGTGGGCTTCTCGGCCGACGACCTGCGCCGCTTCGCCGAGACACCCCAGACCTGAGAGCGCCAGACCTGAAGGAACGCCGCCGGTTGACATCGAACACCTGTTCGATACTGTCGCGGGGTGGCCTTCAACAACCCTGACGTCCCGTGGAGGGAGATCGAGCGCCAGCTCTCCGACCGTCCCGGTCAGGCGGGTCAGGCCGGTCGGCCCTTCCCCGGCGACGGTAGCGACAGCCCGGCCTGGTCGCGCAAGCGGGTGCCCTACGAAGCGCCGGCGGTGGTGCGCCGGCGCGGATCGGTGCCCAACTCCGGAAAGAGCTATTCCGAGCTGCACTGCCACTCCAACTTCAGCTTCCTCGACGGGGCCTCGCATCCCGAAGAGCTGGTCGAAGAGGCGGTGCGGCTCGGGCTCGAAGCGCTCGCCCTCACCGACCACGACGGCTTCTACGGGGTGGTGCGCTTCGCCGAGGCCGCCCGCGAGCACGGCCTGCCCACCGTGTTCGGCGCCGAGCTCACCCTCGACCGCACGGTCCTGCCGGTGGGCGAGGCCGACCCGGGTGCCGGCACCGACGAGACCCATCTCGTGGTGCTGGCCCGCGACCCGCGGGGCTATGCCTTGTTGGCCCGGGCCATCAGCGAAGCCCAGCTCCGAGGCGAGAAGGGGGCGCCGCGCAGCTCGCTCGAGCAGCTGAGCCGGCTGGGCGGCCGGGCCGCCCCCACCGCCGATCAGGGCCACTGGCTGGTGCTCACCGGTTGTCGCAAGGGAGCGGTGCCCGCAGCACTGGTGCGCCATGGTCCGGCGGCGGCCGAGCACCAGCTCACCCGCCTGGCCGAGGTGTTCGGTCGCGACCACGTGGCGGTCGAGCTGTGGCATCACGACGACCCGCTCGACTCGGCGCGCAACGATGCCCTTGCCGAGCTGGCCATTCGGGCCGGTCTCGACCTGGTGGCGTCCAACAACGTGCACTACGCCACCCCGGCCCGCCGTCGGCTCGCCACCGCCCTGGCGGCCGTGCGCGCCCGCCGCAGCCTCGACGAGCTGCAGGGCTGGCTGCCGGCGGCGTCGAGCGCGCACCTGCGGTCGGGTGCCGAGCAGGCCCGGCGCTTCGCCCGCTATCCCGGCGTGGTCGAACGGGCGGCCGAGCTGGGCCTGGCGTGCGCGTTCGACCTGGCGTTGGTGGCACCCGACCTCCCGCCGTTCCCCTGCCCCGACGGCCTCGACGAGATGGGCTATCTCCGTCGGCTCGCCGAGGAGGGGGCCGAGCGTCGCTACGGGCCGCGCTCGGCGCCGGGCACCGGCAAGGCCTGGTCGCAGATCGACCACGAGCTCGAGGTCATCGACCACCTCGGTTTCCCCGGCTACTTCCTCATCGTGTGGGACCTGGTCGAGTTCTGCCGGCGTCACGACATCTACTGCCAGGGCCGTGGGTCGGCGGCCAACTCCGCGGTCTGCTTCGCTCTCGGCATCACCAAGGCCGACGCGGTGTCGCTCGGGTTGCTGTTCGAGCGTTTCCTGTCACCCGAGCGCGACGGCCCACCCGACATCGACATCGACATCGAGAGCGACCGTCGCGAAGAGGTCATCCAGTACGTCTATGACCGCTACGGCCGCCACGACGCCGCCCAGGTGTGCAACGTCATCACCTACCGGGCCAAGTCGGCGGTGCGCGACATGGCCAAGGCCCTCGGCTTCGCCGCCGGTCAGCAGGACGCCTGGTCGAAGCAGATCGATCGCTGGAGCGCCATCGACGATCAGGCCGATCACGACGTGCCGCAGTCGGTCATCGAGCTCGCCACCGAGGTGCGCGACTTCCCACGCCACCTCGGCATCCACTCCGGGGGCATGGTGCTCTGCGATCGGCCGGTCATCGAGGTGTGCCCGGTCGAGTGGGGGCGCATGGAGAACCGCAGCGTCCTGCAATGGGACAAAGACGACTGCGCGGCGGCCGGCCTGGTGAAGTTCGACCTGCTCGGTCTGGGCATGCTCTCGGCGTTGCACTACGCGGTCGACTTCATTCGCGACACGCACGACGTCGAGGTCGATCTGGCCGAGATCCCCCAGGAGCCGGCCGTCTACGACATGTTGTGCGACGCCGACTCGGTGGGGGTGTTCCAGGTCGAGAGCCGGGCCCAGATGGCCACCCTGCCGCGGCTGCGGCCCCGCACGTTCTACGACCTGGTGGTCGAGGTGGCCCTCATCCGGCCCGGCCCCATCCAGGGTGGTTCGGTGCATCCCTACATCCGGCGGCGCAACGGCAAGGAGCCGGTCACCTTCCTGCACCCGCTGCTCGAGCCGGCGCTGGCCAAGACGCTCGGCATCCCCCTCTTCCAGGAGCAGCTCATGCAGATGGCCATCGACGTGGCCGGGTTCAGCCCGGGCGAGGCCGACCAGCTCCGCCAGGCCATGGGCTCCAAGCGCAGTCAGGAGCGCATGGAGCGGTTGCGGGGCCGGCTCTACGACGGCATGGCCGAGCGGGGCATCACCGGCGACGTGGCCGACCAGATCTACGCCAAGCTGGCCGCGTTCGCGAACTTCGGCTTCCCCGAGAGCCACTCGGTGTCGTTCGCCTATCTCGTCTACGCCAGCTCGTGGATCAAGCTCCACTACCCGGCGGCGTTCTGCGCGGCGCTCATCAACGCCCAGCCGATGGGCTTCTACTCGCCGCACTCGCTCGCCCAGGACGCCCGCCGTCACGGGGTCGAGGTGCGCATCCCCGATCTCAACGCGTCGGGATCGGGGTCCACCCTCGAATGGCAGCCCACCCCGTCCCGTCCGAAGCCGTCGTCGCCGCACCTGCCCGCGGCCGAGCAGCCCGCGGTGCGCCTCGGCCTGTCGTCGGTGCGCACCATCGGCACCGACCTGGCCGATCGCATCGTGGCCGAGCGCCACCAGCGCGGGCCGTTCAACGGCATGGAGGACCTGAAGCGTCGGGTGCCCACCATCAAGCTCGATTCGCTCGAGGCGCTCGCCACCGCTGGCGCGTTCGGCTGCTTCGACGACCGGGCCCGCCGTCCCCTCGACCGGCGGCGGGCGCTCTGGGGGGCGGGCGCGGTGGCCCAGACCGGCGACGACCGCCTGGCGGGTGTGGTCACCGGAGTCGATGCGCCGATGTTGCCCGGCATGGACGATCGCGAGCTGGCTACCGCCGACCTGTGGGCCACCGGCGTGTCGCCCGACGGTCACCCCACCCGGTTCATCCGCGCCCACCTCGACACCTTGGGGGTGGTGCCGGCGGCTGGCCTGTCCGAGGTCGAGCCCGGCAGTCGCGTGCTGGTGGGCGGCGTGGTCACCCATCGCCAGCGACCAGCCACGGCAGGGGGCACCACGTTCATCAACCTCGAAGACGAGACGGGGCTCATCAACGTGGTCTGCTCCAAGGGGTGCTGGTCGCGCTATCGCAAGGTGGCCCGAGGATCACCAGCCTTGTTGATACGCGGCCGGCTCGAGGCATCCGAGGGAGTCATCAACGTCATCGCCGACAAGCTCGAGGCGCTCCCGATCTCTGCGGCCGTGACATCTCGCGACTTCCGCTGATCGCTCGGTGGCCTACGCTGTCGCGCTGTCGGGAGGAGAGGCTGTGCTGGCTGCGATCACCAACACCGATGCCATCGGCGTCGGTCTGCTCATCTTGCGAGTGACGGTCGGCGTCACGCTGATCGCTCACGGCTACAACCACATCTGGGGCGGCGGCAAGATCGAGGGCACCGCCGGATGGTTCGAGAGCCTCGGGCTCAAGCCGGGCATCCTGCACGCCTGGCTGGCGAGCCTCACCGAGTTGGTGTGCGGCGCGTTGCTGGTCGTCGGGCTGTTCACCCCGCTCGGCGCGGCCGGTTGTGTCGGCGTGATGGTGGTGGCCTGGCTCACCAACCATCGGCCCAACGGATTCTTCATCTTCCGACCCGGCGAGGGCTACGAGTACGTCATGAACCTCACCGCCGCCGGTCTCGCGCTCGGTGCGCTCGGTGCCGGCAAGTTCTCGATCGACCACGAGCTCGACTACTCGGTCGGCTCCGTCGACCTGCTCGGGCTCAACGGCTTGGTCATCGCCGCGGTGGCCGGCATCGGTGGGGCACTGCTGTTGCTGGCGGTGTTCTGGCGGCCCCAGCCCAAGACTCCCGCCGCGAGCTGAGGGGAGAGCTGGTGGCAGAACGAAACGACGTGCCCGAAGAGCTGCTGCGCTTCAATGCGTTTCTCGCTGAGGAGGCCGAAGCCAAGCGGCGCGACAAGCAGGCCCGCAAGGCTGCCGTCCAAGCCGAGCAACGGGTGGCGGAGGCCGAGGCGGTGAAGCAGAAGGCCGCTGAGCGCATCCGCACACTCAACGCCAGCGACCGCGCGACCCGGGAGCAGAAGGACGAAGCCGAGCAGGCCTACCGCGATGCCATCGAGGCGTTGCGGCGCGCGGTGGCGGGCGAGCCGGAACCGTCGGACACGGACGCAGCCGGTTGCCGACGAGCCGGTTGCCGACGAGCCGGTTGCCGACGAGCCGCCTAGCGACGACCCGGCGATCGACGAGGCCCCGGTCGCCGACGGGAGCTGAGGTGGAGTTGACACCCGACGAGGTGCGGGTGCTCGGTTGCCTCGTCGAGAAAGAGGCCACCACGCCGCAGTCCTATCCGCTCACGGCGAACGCTCTGCGTCTCGCGTGCAACCAGTCGACCAGTCGCGACCCGGTCACCGACCTGAGCGATCACGACATCGACGTCGCACTGCAACACCTGCGGGAGATCGGCCTGATCCGCATCGTCTACAGCCCGTCGAACCGGGCACCGAAGTATCGCCATGTGCTCAACGAGGCCTGGGATCTCCACGCGGCAGACCTGGCGGTGTTGTCGGTGTTGATGCTGCGCGGGCCGCAGACCCCGGGCGAGCTGCGATCGCGTACCGAACGTCAGCACCGCTTCGTCGAGCTGGCCGAGCTCGACGAGGTGCTCGACCGGCTCGCCGGTCGCCAGCCGGAGCCCTTTGTCGTCCGGCTCGACCGGGTGCCGGGCCAGAAAGAGGCCCGCTACGCCACCACGTTGCGCAACGCCGAACCCGTCGCCGACGTCGGTGATGGTGGGGTGTCCGACCGTTCCCCCGCCGAGCCGATGGCGCCCGGGTACGACACTCCAGCTGTGCCCGCCCACGTCGGTGCCGACAGCGGACGTGCGCGCCGAGGTGGCTCAGCTGCATGACGAGCTCCGACGACTGCGCGACGAGTTCGACGCCTTCCGCGCCCAGTTCGAGTAGCCACAACCGCCGAGTTGCGCGTGAACGCCGCGTGAGAATTCGGTATCGAAGTCGAGGGCGCCGACGATAGCTAGGTCGGAGCCTATTTCGGGCTGCGACAAACGGCGATGAAATGAGAGGGAGAATAAAATGAAGAAGCTGATCGGTGGCCTCGCGGCCCTCACGATGATCGCGGGCGGATTCGTGCTGCAGGCCGGGCCGGCTGGAGCGAAGACAAGCCATTGCGTGGATCACGCAACGGAGGTGAAGGTTCTTGCGGAGGACAGCCCGGCGACGGTCGACGTCCTGAATTCCGCGACGGGCGAGTTGATCTCGGTGATCATCACGATCTCCGGGACGGGCTTCACCATCGAGCCGGCTGACCCGGGCGTGGTCCTGACCGACTCGGAGTGGTGCATCAAGTCGTCGACGAACACCAACGACGGGAGCGGTACCTCGGGTGAAAGCACGAGCACCAACAGCTCGGGCATCGTCCAGGACATCTCCTACGTGGTCGTTTACAGCGTGCGTACCGGGATGATCAGCTAGATCGTCCATCGGCCAACGAACGTCCGCGCTCGAGGCGGGTCGACCCATGGTCGGCCCGCCTCGAGCTGTTTTCACCAGTTGCTGAAACGACAGATCACGCGTCTAGCGCAGCGCCTGGGCCATCTCGCCGATGGCCTGCGCCATCGCCACATGGGCACTCGGGTCGGCGAGCCCCGACGCCCGGTCGTTCACCTGCTCGGCGAGCAACCGCAACTGGGTGGCCACCGACTCGCACTCGGATCGGGTCACGCTGTCTCGGTCGCCCCGGAGCAACGGGGTGATCTGCTCGGCCTGCAGGGCGATGGCCGCCGCGCCCTCGTCGACCGGGAGCCGTTCGTCGAGGACGGCGCGCGCCGTCTCCACCACGAATCGAACGCGCTCGGCGGGGTTCATCCCAAGAGCCTGCCACGCAGGGCGGTCTCGTTCGGCGCACGGGGCTGCCAAGATGGCTCCATGTCGAGCGTGGAGCAGGACGAGAGCGGCACCGACGGCCGACCGCGGAACGCGATCGTGCTGCTGCTCGACAGCCTCAACCGTCACTTCCTGAACGCGTATCTCGACGCCGCGTCGCAGCGCGATCGACGGCGGGCCCTCGGTGTGGGTGATTGGGGCGACCTCGAGCCCGTGGCCACCCCCAACCTCGATCGACTGGCGGCGCGGAGCCTGCGGTTCGACCGGCACTGGTCGGGCTCGCTGCCGTGCATGCCGGCGCGCCACGACATCCTCGTCGGGGCGCTCGACTTCCTGTGGCGGCCGTGGGGCTCGATCGAGGTGTGGGAGGACGCCATCACCTGGGACCTGCGCTCAGCGGGGGTCACCACCATGCTGGTGTCGGACCATCCCCATCTCTTCGAGACCGGCGGCGAGAACTACCACACCGAGTTCACCGCATGGGACTACGTGCGGGGCCACGAGGGCGATCCGTGGCGCACCCGGCCCGATCCGAGCTGGACAGGCACGCCGGCCCTGCCGGCCGGCGCCGCCGGCTACCACCACGCCTACGACGACTCGCGCACCTGGTTTCGTGAGGAGAGCGACTTCCCGGGGCCGAAGACCATGGCCGCCGCCGAGCACTGGCTGCGCACGAGTGCGTCGGCGCACGAGCGGTTCCTGCTCTTCGTCGACGAGTTCGATCCTCACGAGCCGTTCGACACGCCCGATCCATGGGCGAGCCTCTACGACCCCGACTGGGACGACGCCAGGCTGATCTGGCCGCCCTATCACGTGGGCGCGCTGGCCGACGGTGTGCTCACCGAGCGCCAGGCGCGCCAGATCCGGGCCAACTACCAGGCGAAGGTGGCGATGATCGACCACTGGCTCGGCCGGGTGCTCGATGCCGTCGACGAGCTGGGGCTCTGGGACGACACCGCCGTCTTCCTGTGCACCGATCACGGGCACTACCTGGGCGAGCGCGACACGTTCGGCAAGCCGGGGCTGCCCGTACACGCCGAACTGGCCCACATCCCCCTGCTGGTCGCGTGGCCGGGCGCGCCGGCCCGCCCGGTCGACGCGCTCACCACCAACGTCGATCTCCACGCCACGCTGGCCGACCTCTTCGGCGTCGATGTGGCTCATCGCACGCACGGCCGCTCCCTGCGTCCGCTCATCGAGGGCGCGGCCACGTCGGTGCGCGACCACGTGTTGGTGGGCTACTGGGGCAGCCACGTGCACGTGGTCGACGGGCATCGCCATTACGGCCGCGCTCCCGTCGACGGCAACCGACCCCTTGCCATGTGGTCGAACCGGTGGTCCACCATGCCGGTGCGGCCGTTCCCCGAGCTGCGCCTGCCCCGCCCCGACCGGCGAGCGGCGCTCGACTTCATGCCCGGCAGCGACGTGCCGGTCATCCGCCAGCCCTTCGACGCCGATGATCCGGTGCCCTTCTGGGCGTTGGGGGCCCGCCGTCTGGCCCCCGTGCTCTACGACCTCGACGTCGACCCGTGGGAGGCCGAGAACCGCGCCGGCGGCGACGACGAGCGGGCCGCGACCGAGCTGCTCCGCGCCGCGCTCGACGAGGTCGATGCTCCGGACGAGCAGTTCGCCCGCCTAGGTCTGGCCTGACGGGCCGACGGCGGAGGCAGCCGGCGTGCCGACGAACAACCGATAGGCGAAGCCGAACGCCATGCCGAGGGCGGCGCCCCCGATGGTGTCGAGCGGTAGGTGCGCGCCGACGTGGATGCGGGCGAGCGCGACCACGACCGCCAGGCCATACGCGACGACCCGCCCGGTCGAGGAGAGCCACGGCGCCACCACCGTGGCCAGCGCGAACGCCACTGCGCCGTGTCCGGACACGAAGCCGAGCCCGTCGGTCGGTGTGCCGGCGCGCGTCACGATCTGACCGAGCTCGTCGACGGGGCGTCCCCGGTCGACGAGCTGCTTGACCACCTTGGCCGTCTGCCAGGCGAGAACGCCGACGACGAGCGCGCCGATCGTCGGTCGCCACTGCCGCCAGGCGAGCCAGGCCCCGATCGCCACGACCACTGGGCCGAGGAGGCTCCCGAGCTGCATCGGCAACCACAGCAGTGGTTCGAGCAGGTCGTCGAGTTGGTTGACCGTTTCGAACGTGCGTGTTTCGAGGTCAGTCAGGTTGGCCGCAGCGAACGCGGTCGCCAGCGCGAGCACGCTGATTGATGCCAGCATCCGCACTGCATCGGCCGGGTGTCGCACGCATCGGGTCACAACTGGTCGGTGCGGCGTAGCCAGGTGAACGCCAGCCATCCCGGCAAGATCGGCACCCAGAACGTGGCCAGTCGGAATAGGAACACCGTGGGCACGGCGACGTCGTCGGTGATGCCGACGGCGATGAGGCCACCGATCAGCGCAGCTTCTGCGGCACCGAGCCCGCCCGGTGTCGGCGCCGCGGTCGCGACGGCGGATCCGACGAGATAGACAGCCGCGATGGTGGCAAAGGGTGCCTCAATCTCGAAGGCACGTGCTGAGAAGTAGAACGCCACGGCGTAACTCGACGTGACCAGGGTGGAGCCGCCGAACAACAGAAGAGACTTTGACGGGGTGGTGAGCACCTCCTTCAACCCGCCGGTGGCCTGCAGCAACATCGGGAGCAGCCGCGTGGTGACGAGACGGCGCGTGGCGGGGACGAGCAGGGCGAGCACCGCGAGCAGGAGCACGACACCGACGCCGATAGCGAGTGCACGCGGCGATGGGAGGTGGATGGCATTGAACGCGTCGTTGCGTGCCCAGATCACGAAGATGCCGGCGAGCACCACGTGCCCGACGATGCCCGCGGCGGCGTTGAGGCCGACCGCCGACGTCGCCACCGGCGTATCGACGCCCTGACGCTGGAGGAAGCGGAGGTTCAACGCCATGCCGCCGAGGCCGGCGGGTGCCACCTTGCTGGCGAACGACGAGCCCACCTGCGCCGCCGCGGTCGACAGCGTCGGAAGGCGCGCCGGCACGCTGCCGGTCAACGCGACGGTGGCGCCCACATAGGACACGGCCGAGGCCGCGATGATCGGTGCCAGCCATGCCCAATCGGCGTCGCCGATCTGCTGCACGATCCCTGGCAGGTCGGCGAGCTGCGGCAACAGGAAGTAGAAGACGGCGGCCAGCATGACCAGGGTGAAGAGCTGGCGGCCCCCGAAGCGAGTGACCGGTTCGAGCTCGGGTTGGTCGACGTCGCATTGACGCCCGACTTCCTGGCGAAGCTCGTCGAGCAGACGCTTGTGTCGGCGCAGCTCGCTCTGGGTCGTGCCGCTCAACGCCGCCGGTTGTAGGCGCCCGAGGCTGGCCGCGACGGTTTCCTGGCCCAGCACGTCGACCGCCGGGGTGACGGCTCGTTCGGGCCCGACCGCCACGGCGAGCGACGCCAGCAGTTGGGCGACATCAGCACGCAGCAACGCCGATGAAGCTCCGAGCTCGGAGAAGCCAAAGCCGATCAGCCACGGTTGCTGCTGGTCGTCGAGGAGGATGTTGGCCGATCGGAGATCACGGTGGGCGATCCGCACTCGGTGGAGCAGGGCCACCTGACGCCAAAGCTCACGGAGGGCCGGGGGGGTCAGCTGTGAGGCGTCGACGTGGTCGATGGCCCGGCCGCTTACCAGGTCGTAGGCGAGGAGGAACGAGTCGGCACCCACGGGTGTCACACAACGCAGACGGGGTGTGCGGACATCGACGTCTCTGGCTTGCAGAGCGACGAGCGCTTCGTGCTCGACCGTGCGGCGCAGCGAAGAGAACGGTCGCTCGTCGCCCACGTTCTTCAGGCGAACCGAGCGGTAGAGGCGAAACAGGAGGTCGGCGGCGCGCTGGTCGGCGCCGAGCACCTTGGTGAAGACGCGGCCGCCGCCTTCGAGCGTGGCGACGTAGGGCACCGATCCGCGGGCGTCGACCCGACTCCGCTCGATCGACACGGCTGCCAGGCCGCTGGCGTTCAGGGCAGCGAGGATCGCCGAGGGTTTGGCCTGTGTCGCCGGGCGCCCGAAGGCGAGCAGCACCGCCGTGCCGACGGCGGAGCCGACGGTGATAACGAGCAGCGCGTGGGTCGACGCCGAGGTGGTGACGACGAGTCGGAGCACCAGGATGGCGGTCACCATCCAGGCGCCGGTGCGCCGCCAGCGTCGGCTGACGAACGGGGAGATGACCACGAACGCAGCGATCATCTGCGCGGTGCCGACCACATCGGCACTGATGGTGCGGGCCAGCTCGTCTGTCGATGGATCGGCGGTGGGGCTGGGGGAGTCGAACCCGCCGACCCATGCGCTGATGCCAGTCATCACCAGGCTAGTGGTGATGCTGGCGGCGAGGACGTAGCCGAAGAGTCGGAGGCGCCGGGTGATCAACGGCACGAGGAGGACCACGACCGTGGCCACCAGAACGGTCACGATCAACAGCACGTCGATGCTCAGCCGGACCCATCCCCACGACGCGTCGATCAGCTCCGTGAGCTCTTCCTCGACGCCCTCGAAGCCGTCGCGCAGGTACTTGGTGGCCGCTGTGGTCGCAGCGGCCGCCGCCACGAACGCAACCAGTCGCAGCACGTCGATCGGCGATCGCTCGTAGCCGACGACCTCGGCGTCGTCGTCGAACAGCTCGCCATCCGCGGTCGGGGCGGCTGGCGGCGCCGCGGTTTCGGCCGGCCCGACGTTCATGGCTCGCCGAGCGTAGACCGCCGGGTGCTGCAATCCCGATTCGGGGCGGAGCTGCCTGTCAGGTGTTGCGCCGGAGGTCGTCGGCGGCGCAGCTCAGTCGTCGAACGACACGGGTTGCGCCGGCCCGCTGCTGATCGCGGCGTCGACCTCGAAGTAGTCCGACACCGTGAACCCGAACGCCCGGGCGATCAGGTTGGTGGGCACCGACTGGACGCGCGTGTTGTAGTCACGAACGTTGTTGTTGTAGAAGCGTCGCGCAGCCTGGATGCGATCTTCGGTGGTCGTGAGCTGCTGTTGCAGATCGAGGAAAGCCTGGTTGGCCTTGAGATCGGGATAGGCCTCCGACACCGCCAGCAGCCCGCGCAGGGCCCCGACGAGCACCTGCTCATCGGCCGCCTGCTCGGCCGGCGTGCCGTGCGAGTGCGAGGCGCGGGTGCGGGCCTCGGTGACTGCGGTCAGCGTGGACTGCTCGTGGCGGGCATAGCCCTTCACCGTCTCGACCAGGTTGGGCACCAGGTCGTATCGGCGACGCAGCTCGGTCTCGACGTTGGCCCAGGCGTTGTCGATGAACTGACGTTGCCGCACGAAGCGGTTGTAGGAGGCCACCACCACGACCACCGCCACGACCACGAGCGCGGCGACGATCAGAGCGATCACCATGAGGTCAGCGGGTGTACAGGCCGGTCATGATGGCGGGCAGGGTGGCGGTTGGCGCCGCCTCGACGGCGGCGATGGCCGTGGCGGGATCTTGGCCTTCGGTGACACCTGATGGGGCGCTGAGCGCGTAAAGGGTGAAGTCGTAGCTGTGCAGATCACCCGCGGGCGGGCAGGGACCCATCCAACCGACGCTGCCGCCGTCGTTGGCCGCCTGCACCGCCCCCGCCGGGATCACTCCTTCTTCGATGGTGGTGGTCGTCGGTGCGATTCCGGTGAGGACCCAATGGACGAAGCCGTCCGCATCGAAGTCGGTGACGACGATGGCCAACTCGACCGTGCCGGCCGGGATCTGCGAGATCACGAGTGGGGGAGATACGTCGGCACCGTCGCAGGTGTAGGCCTTGGGCATCTCCGTGCCTGGCGCCCAGGCGTCGGTGGTGAGGGCGAAGATCGTGGCCAGGGTGGTCGACGGCCCGAGGGTGCCGGCGGCGGCGGCCCGTCGCGGTGGTGTGGTGGCATCGGAGCGCGGCGCTGTCATCTCCCGGCCGTCGGACCCACACGCAGTGAGCGAACCGCCGAGGGCGAGCACCGCCAGCACACAGGCGACCGACCAGGCCCGGCGGGGACGGGCCGAGCGCCGGATGGCGCGGCGAGGAGACAAGGGGGGCATCGGGCGATCAGGCTACGCGTCCGGCGGCGGCTCGCGGTGACGGGTGCCCTAAGCTCTGCGCGGGATGCCCGCGATGGACGACCGACCGAGAAACCTACGCACGATGCTCTCGGAGGCCAAGGACACCTCCGAGCTCATGGTCGATCTGGCCTACGCCGCGCTCTACTTCGGCGATCCCGACATGGCCGAAGAGGTACAGGAGCTCGAGGAGCAGATGAGCGAGCTCGTCCACCACATCCGCGAGGTGGCCATCCTCGCTGCCCGCAACCCACGCGAAGCCGAGGCCATGTCGTCGGTGCTGCAGGTGATCAGCGCCATCGAGCGCATCGCGGGCGACGCCGTCGACATCGCCCGCATCGTCACCCATCGGCTCGGCATCCCGCGCGAGCTGGTTGCCGACCTGTCCTCGGCGGCCGAGGTCTCCCACCGCGTGCTGGTGCGCGAAGGATCGCACATGGCCCACCGGCCGCTGAGCGCGCTCGAGCTGCCGGTGGCCACCGGCATGCGGGTCATGGCGATCAGGCGTGGCCGCGACTGGATCACCGATGTCGAGGGCGACGAGCTGCTGCTCCCGGGCGACGTGTTGTTCCTCGAAGGTCCGCCCGCCGGCATCATCCGAGTGCGCGAGCTGGCCAACGCCCCGTTCTGGGAGCCACCGATGCCGCCCGAGGACGGCACGCTCTCCGATCTCGACCGAGCGGTCGACGTGCTGGTCGAGATGAAGAACATCTCCGAGGTGGCGGTCGGCCTGGCTTACTCGGCCATCGTGTTCCGCGATCAGGGCCTCGCCGCGGAGGTGCGCCACCTCGAGGATCGTCTCGACGAGATGAAGGACCGCCTCGAGGTGTGGGTGCTGCGGGCCGGCGCCGAGGCGCTCGATCCTTCGCCCCTGCGCGGTCTGCTCCACCTGTCGCAGGCCGCCGAGGACATGGGCGATGCGGCGCAGCAGATGGTGTGGATCATCGAGCAGGGCGAGGCGGTGCATCCCATCTTGAACCTGGCCCTCGGTGAAGCCGACGAGGTGGTCGTGCGCATGCCGGTGGCCGAGGGATCGACGGCTGCCGAGTCGACCCTGGCCGAGCTGCAACTCAATACCGATCCGGGCTTCAACGTCCTCGCCGTGCGCCGGGGCGGTCGTTACCTCTACCGGCCGCGCGGCAGTGTCGCGCTGCACCCCGGCGACGAGGTCATCGCGTCGGGGCCCGACGAGGGGCGCGCGCTGCTCGGCCAGCTGCTCGGCTGGGAGCTGGTCGAACGAGACGACGACACCGGCGAGTTCGACTTGGCGCCGCTGCGGGTGAAGGTGCCCGTCCGCGCATGGGATCCCGACCACCACTGACTCGAAATCGGTGCGTGAAACACCCGTAGGGGTGGTTTCACGCACCGATTTCCAGGTGCGGTTCAGGTGCGGTTCAGGCGTCGGTCCCGGTGCCGTTGCTGTTGAACAGCTCGCCGACCGAAGCGATCGAACCGGCGATGCCCGAGAGCTCGGCGGGCACGATGATCTTGGTGGCCTGCCCGTCGGCCACCCGCTCGAGCGCCTGCAGATAGCGGATGGCGATGAGGTCGGGCGTCGGGTCGCCTTCGTGGATGGCGCCGTAGACCGAGCGGATCGCCGCAGCCTCACCGTCGGCCACCACCTGCTGGCGGTACTGCTCGGCCTCGGCCACGGCCCGGATGGCGGAGGCCTCGCCCTCGGCCTCGAGGATCTGGCGCTGCCGGACACCCTCGGCCGAGAGGATGGCGGCCTGCTTCTCGCCCTCGGCGCGGGCGATCGCCGCGGAGCGCGCGCCGTCGGCCTCGGTGACCACTGCCCGTCGGGTGCGCTCAGCCTTCATCTGCTCGTGCATGGCCCCCATGACATCTGGCGGGGGGTCGATCCGCTGGATCTCGACACGCACCACCCGCACGCCCCACTTGTCGGTGGCGTCGTCGAGGATCTGTCGCAGCTCCGTGTTGATGGTCTCTCGCGAGGTGAGGGCCTGATCGAGATCCATGTCGCCGACCACGTTGCGCAGGTTGGTCTGAGCCAGCTTGGTGACGGCCAGGATGAAGTTGGCCACGTTGTAGACGAGTCGGGTGGGGTCGGTGGGCTCGTAGTAGATGACCGCGTCGACCGACACCACCACGTTGTCCTTGGTGATCACCTCTTGGGGCGGAACGTCGACGACTTGCTCGCGCATGTCGACGGTGCGCAGCGACTGGAAGATCGGATAGATGATGCGCAGTCCGGGGTCGACGGTCTCCTTGTACTTGCCGAGCTGTTCGACCAGGCCGCGCTGGTAGGGGCGCACGATGCGTACGCCGGTGGCGACGTAGAAGAAGAAGAAGACGACGATGATGGCGATTGCGCCGGCGATGACGGTGCTCACGGGTGCTCCTGTTCAGTCTGCGGGCTCGACGCGAGCGCGGGTGCCGCGGACGTCGCGGATGGTCACGTTGGTGCCCGCGGCGATGGGTCGACCGTCGATGCCCTCGGCGCGCCACTCCTCGGCGTCGACGCGGATCATCCCGAAGTCACCCGGGGGGATCTCTTCGAGGACGACGGCGGTCATGCCGACCAAGCGTTGGGCGCCGATGCCCTGGGCCAGCGGGATGTTGCGGTCGAGGCGGTGCGCCACAGGGCGCAGGGCGGCGAACACCGCCACCGAGACGACCGCGAACGCGAGGAACTGCCAGGCGACGGCGATGCCGAGAAAGGCCAGAACTGCGGCGACCGCTGCGCCGAGCGAGAAGGGGAGGAGGAAGAATCCGGCGGTCGCGATCTCACCGATGCCGGCCAGCACCGCGAAGACAAGCCAGATCCAGCGCCAGATGTCGGGGTCGTCCATTACGGTTTCAGGGTACCGATTGGGCCTCGGCGTGGGCGGGCATTTCGCCGGTAGCGTTTGACCATGACAGCCGCAGAGCCGCTTTGCCTCTTGAGCGTCCACGCCCATCCCGACGACGAGGCGTCGAAGGGAGCGCCCACCGTCGCCAAATACGCCGCCGAGGGTGTGCGCACCGTGCTCGTGACGTGCACGGGAGGCGAGGAGGGCGACATCCTCAACCCGGCCATGGACACGCCCGAGGTGCGGTCACGGCTGGCGGAGGTGCGCCGTGACGAGTTGGCCCTCGCCGGCAAGATCATCGGCTACCACGAGATCGTGCTGCTCGGCTACCGCGACTCGGGGATGCCCGACACCGAGGCCAACGCCCGGCCCGAGGCGTTCGCCAACGCGCCGATGGACGAGGCGGTCGGTGCGCTGGTCGAGGTCATCCGCCGCGAGCGTCCGCAGGTGATCGTGACCTATCCGGACGAGCAGGACTTCTACCCGCATCCCGATCACCTGATGGTGCACGACATCTCGATCCCCGCGTTCGAGCGGGCTGGTGATGCCTCGTGGCGTCCCGAGCTCGGCCCGCCGTGGCAGCCGTCGAAGCTCTACTACACCGTCTGGTCACGTGAACGCATGATGGCGACGCACGAGAAGATGGTCGAGCTCGGGGTCGAGTCGCCGTTCGACGAGAAGTGGTTCGAGCGGCCCTCGCACGACCATCGCATCACCACCCAGGTGCCCATCGGTCCGTGGCACGACGTGCGCCTCGAGGGCCTCCTCGCCCACGCCACCCAGGTCGATCCCAACTCGCCGTTCTGGTTCGGCCTGCCCCGCGAGGTCGCGCGCACGGTGCACCCGTTCGACGACTACATCCGCGCCCGCAGCCTGGTCGACGCACCGCTGCCCGAAGACGATCTGTTCGCCGGGCTGCGCTAGATCGACTCAGCCCTTGTCACGAGCAGTGACCACGAGCTCGAGTGTTTGCTCGGGAGTCGCGTCGTCGTAGACCCGGAACGTGCCGACCTCGGTCACCACCACCGTGGTGGTGTCGCCCGGACGCAGGATGCCCGTGTCGAAGATCCCGTCGGCCACCACGCGCCGGTCGTCCGCTCCTTCGTTGACCACTTCGACCACGCTGCCCGCCGGCACCGCGCAGTCCGGTCCGGTGGTCACGCGGACCAGCGCGCAGCCGATCCCGTCGGGTGTCACGGTGAGTACGGCGCTGGGCGAGAAGTCGACCGTCGGCAGCGTGGGTTCCTCGACCGGGTCGCCGCACGCCACGGCGGTCGTCGTCACCGCGGCGAGGACGGCGACGATGACGGCCGCGGTGATCACCCGTCGAAGCATCGGCGCAGTCTGTCACCCCCGGCGAAATCGGTGCGTGAAACAACCCATAGGGTTGTTTCACGCACCGATTTGGGGAGTTAGGTGGGGATGAACAGCGTGACCACCGTGAGATCACCGCGGCGGTCGATCTCGACGCGGCCCTGGTGGTCGTCGACCACGATGTCCCAGACCTGGGTGAGGCCGAGGCCGGCGTGGGCCCGACCCTGCTTGGCCGAGAAGAAGGGCTCGAACACCCGCTGGCGCGAGTCGGCGGCGATGCCGGGCCCGTTGTCCTCGACGGTGATGGTGAACCCGTCGCTGACCGCTCGCGTGCGCACGGTGACGGTGGGCGGGGCATCGGCTGGCGGCTCGTCACCGGCCGCCTGCAGTGCGTTCGTGACCACGTTCACCACCGCTCGGGAGAGCCGCAACGCGTCGACCATCACCAGCGGGATCGAGTCGTCCAGATCGAATTCGATGCGCTCGCCCGACACCGACGAGGTCGTGCCGCGACCGTCGCGACCGAACTCGGCCGATTCGCGCACCAACACGTTGAGATCGGCCAACTCGCGGCGCGGTGTGGTGTCACCGGAGGTGGCGAGCATCGACTCCACGATGGCGTCGAGACGGCGGGCATGGCGCACGATCTGCTCACCGGCGCGGCTCAGCTCGCTGTGCAGGCTGGTGAGGTCATCGACCGTCTGGCTCGGTAGGGCGGTCGTGCCGTCGTGCAGGATGCCGTCGAGCTCGTCGCCCAGCTCGGTCACCACCTCTGCATAGTTCTGGATGAACTGCAGCGGGTTGCGCAGCTCGTGGGCCAGTCCGGCCGTGACGTCTCGCAGGGCCGCCAGCCCGGGCGTGTCAGCGCCGCCGGCGGCGCGCGGTGTGTCGGCTTCGGCGGGCTGAGACGTGTCGCTCCCCTCAGCTGAAGCGGTCACGGTGCGAATCTACCCGGCTTCGGCGTTCTGGCAGGGCAACCAGGCCCGCGGCTGGACGCTCGCTCGGTCGGCGATCACTCGACGACGCGGAGGGTCGCGGGGATGTCCATTCGCCGGAAGCGTCGCACGGTGAGCACCGGAGCGAGAGCCACCGCCACCGTGCCGAGGACGCCGGCGACCAGGTAGGTGCTCGGGGCCACGTCCACGACGATCGCGATGTCGGGGATGGTCTGGGGGATGAGCACCTGGATGAGCCACTGCAGCAGCACCCGACCGGCTGCCACCCCGACGAGGGTGCCCAAGGCGCCGACGATCGCGCTCTCGGCGACGGCCAGGGCGAGCACCGTTCGAACGGGTAGCCCGAAGGCGAACATCGTGGCGTGCTCGCGCCGGCGTTCGTCGGCGCTGATGCTGGTCGAGTTGAACGCGATGAGCACCGCGAGCACCAAGATGGCGGCTTCGACGAGATAGAAGACGCCGAGGAACTCGTTGATGACGTCCTCGATGTTCTGTACGACGTCGCCCACCGACTCGACGGCCGCCACGCCCGGTCGTCCGAACAGACCGCGCTTGAGGTCCTCGCTCGTGACACCCGCTTCTGGCGTCACCGACACCGTGTTCACGATTCCATCGAGGGCGAATACATCGGCGTCGTCGATGTCCATGTAGAGGATGAACCGGTAGGGGTTGCCGTGAATAGCGTGGACCGGAAGATCGGTCTCGACGAACGAGTAGCCCATGCCCTCCCGGCGAGGGTGGCGCAGCGTGGCCTGGTCGCCGACCCCGATCCCGAGGTCGTCGGCCGCCTTGCGGCTGACGACCAGGCCCGGTCCCTCTCCGTCGAACGAACCCTCTTCCACACCCGGCTGCCAGTTCTCCGACTGCAGGTCGACGAGCAGGACGAGCGTCTCGATCTCGTCGCTGCCGTCGTCGGGCACGAGCCATCCTCCGAGTTGCAGGCCCGGCTCCGCGCTTGCGACGCCCTCGACCTCGCCGATCGAGGTGACCAGCTGGTCGTCGCTCAAGTAGAAGGAGTCGAGGCTGACATCGACCCGTTCCGGGCTGTCTGCCAGCACTTCGCTGGATCCCTGGTCGATCGTGGCGAGCATCGAGTCGACCATGCCGATCAGGGCGATCAGCACGGTGATCACAGCCGCGATGCCGAACGCGGTCAGCGCAGTACGGCGGGGGGCGCGCACCGTGTTCCGGAGCGGGAACTGAGCGATGCTGTTGCCGGGCAGGCGCAGGTGCCGATCGAGCGAAGGGCGGTGACCTCCTGTCGTGCGGGGTCCTGTGCGGATCGCTTCGACCGGGTCGACCCGAACCGCGCGCCACACGGGCCAGATCGTGGCCGCGAACGTCAGCAGCAATCCCAGCGAGGCCCCCCGCAGGAACACTCCTGGCTG
The DNA here is from genome assembly GCA_963706425.1 of uncultured Iamiaceae bacterium. GTDB lineage: Bacteria > Actinomycetota > Acidimicrobiia > Acidimicrobiales > Acidimicrobilacustridaceae > CAVPMN01. Next base: position 775,605 of record CAVPMN010000001.1, on the reverse strand, counting down.
GAACGTGTCGTTCCATACCGGTAGCGGCACGAACGCCACGTTGAGGTCCGACATCAATGTGCCCATGTACTGGCCCACGGCGACGCCGAAGATCACGCCGAGCAACGAGATCTGAAAGGCGACGAGGAGCGGTCGTACGGCCAACTTCCAGCGGTCGACGCCGAGCGACATGCCGACGCCGATCTCCCGTCGCTGGGCCTCGACGATCCGCCCGGTGAGGTTGAACGCGGCGAACGCAGCCCCCAGCAGGATCAGCCCCGCGAAGATGTTGAACAGCCGCTGGTCGCCCTCGATGTCGTCGTAGAGGCGCCGGTACTGGCGGTTGTCCTCGATCCACTCCACGGACGTGGCGGCGTCCGGCAGCGTCTCGGCGAGCGCCGCCTCGAGCTCGTCCTGCAGGGCCCGCTCGTCGACACCGTCGGCGGTGCGGAGGACGAGTTGGTTCACTGCGCCGTCGTTGCCCGACAGCTGCTGTGCGGTTGCGAGCGGCGCGAACATCACCGCAAAGCCCGCTTCACCGAGCAGCGATGCGGAGTTCCCACTCACGATGAAGTACTCCGGCGAGTAGCCGGTGCCGACATAGTCGACGTCGCCGCCCGAGAGCCTGATGGTGGCCTGGTCGGGCAGGCCGTAGTAGTCAGCGAAGTGCGAGTCGAGCACCACCCGTGGCTGGCCGTCGTCGTCCGCCACCAGCGGGCGGCCGCCCACCATCTCGATGCGGTCGATGTCGGGACCGGGAAGACCCGGATCGCCGCTTACGTCCACGCCCACGATCCGGCCCGGTACGAGCACCGGTTCTCCCGCCAGGTCGGAGGCGTCGACCTGGGTGTCGACTTGGAGGCGCTCCTCGGCCTCCGTCACCACCGCCGGGTCGGTGAGCGCGTTGACGGCCTCGAGGAGGCGGCCTTGCTCGACGAAGGTGCCCTCTGCTGTGCTCACGAGGAAGTCGTGCACGGCGAGCTCGTCGTAGCTGGCGTCGTATGAGTCCTGGCGCCAGGTGGTCTGGCTGCTGAGGCCCGTGTAGACGCCCGTCCCGAGGGCGATGATGAAGGCGATCGCGGCGACCTGCACCCACCGCGCCCGCAGGTCGCGCCAGGACCATCGCAGCCACAGTCGCTTCACGCGTTCACCAGTGCAGCTCGCCCGCCGGCCGGCGCCCACCCTCGGGTGGGCCATCGGCGGTCACTCGGCCTCCGCTCAGCTCGATGACGCGATCGGCAGCCCGCGAGATCTCGCGGTTGTGGGTGACGACCAGGACGGCATGCCCGGCCTCCGCCTGGCGCATCAACAACTCGAGTATCTGCACACCGGTCTGGAAGTCGAGCTCGCCGGTCGGCTCGTCTGCGAGCAGGATGTCGTTCGTCGTGGCGAGGGCGCGGGCGATGGCCACCCGTTGTTGCTCGCCGCCCGAGAGCATCGCCGGGAAGTGGTCGACCCGCCCGCCGAGACCAACGTCCTCGAGGGTGCGGAGGGCGACGTGGGCGGCATCCGGAACGCCCGCTACGTCGGCACCGAACCGCACGTTCTCGAACGCGGTCAGCCCTGGGAAGAGATTGAAGCTCTGGAAGACGAAGCTGATCGTCTGTCGCCGGTATCGGAACAGCTCTTTCCGGGAAGCGCCGACCAGGTCGTTGCCGTCGACGACGCAGGTGCCAGAGGTGGGGGTGTCGAGCGCGCCGATGAGGTTGAGCAGCGTCGTCTTGCCCGAGCCCGACGGTCCGAGCACCACCACGAACTCGCCGGCGTCGACGGTGAGGTCGACGTCGGCGAGGGCGTGCACTGTGCCACCGCCCGTCTCGTAGGCGCGGCCGACACGTTCCAGTTCGATCATCGCCATGGGCGCCAGTCTGCCTCACCACCACGATCGGGCCGACTCGTCGGGTCGAGCTGCTCCGGATCGAGGCCACAAGGCCTTCGGAGAACTGTCAACTGGACGACACGGTGCACCGGGCGACCCACAGTACGTTCGTGGGATGTCGTCGTTGGTGGGGCGGACGCACGAGCTCGATGCCCTCGCGGCCTGGTTCGACGCTGCGGTCGACGACATCGGACCCAGGCTCGGCGTGGTCGCCGGGGAGTCGGGCGTGGGCAAGAGTCGCCTGGTCTGCGAGTTCGTCGCTGAGCGGCGGGCGAGAGGTGACCGGGTGCTCTGCGGTGCCGCAACCGACCACGGCTTCCTGCCGCTCGAGCCCTGGGTGAGCGCCCTGCGGTCGGGCCTGGCCGAGGCGCCGGTCGACGTCGTCGCTGGTGTGGTGGTCGGCGCCGAGGCCGAGTTCGGCGCGGTGCCCTGGCTGCGCGACACCCTGCCCGGGCTGCCGATCGACCGACTCGGCACCCCCGACGACCGGGCGGTGCTCGCGGTCGTGGTGCGGGTGCTGGCCGGCCTGGCCGAACGATCACCGGTGTTGGTGGTCATCGAGGACGCCCAGTGGTGCGATCAGGGATCGATCGAGTTGCTCGCCGGCGTGCTGGCGGCCGAGGTCCCCCGATGCGCACTGCTCGCCGTCGAACGGCGTCCCTTCGCGGCGCGGGGAGCGTGGCATGCCGCCGATGTCGACCTGCATCCGCGTTGGGAGCACATCGTGCGCCGACTCGACCACGACGCCTGTGCGGCGTTGGTCGACGCCGTCGTGTCCGATCGCGCCAGCGTCGCGCTGGCCGACGCCGTGTTCGACGCATCCGGGGGCAACGCCTTCGTGGCGCTCAGCCTCCTCGAGCTCGCCCACCGATCGCCGTTGGCGCCCGCGGACCTGGCCGTCGGTCTCCCCGGATCGGCCTCGGAGATCTGGGCGGCGAGGTTCGCGCCCCTTTCGAAGGATGCCGCGGCCGTGCTGGCCGCGGCATCGGTGGTGGGCACCACGTTCGAACCGGAGGTGCTCGGGCAGGCCATCGCCGACTGGCCAGGCACCGAGCGGGCGATGGTGGAGGCGTTGGCCGCCGGGCTGCTGACCCCCGCCGACGACGGCAGCCTGCGCTTCACCCACGCCCTGCTGCGTGAGCACCTCTACGGTGCGCTCACGGCCACTCGTCGCCAGCGGCTCCACCGTGCCTTTGCCACCACGCTGGTCGAACGCTTCGGCTCGAGCCCGTCGAACCGCTCCGCACAGCTGGCGCACCACTTCGAACGGAGTGGCACCTCTGGTCGGGCCGACGCGTTGCGTCATCTGGCGGCGGGGGCACGCTGGGCGTTCGAACAGGGTGCACCGGAGACCGCAGGCGACCTGTGCGACCGTGCCCTCGAACTGATCGAGGCCTCGCCACCCCTCGCCCCCGACCTGGTCGCGCTGCGCCAGCTCGAGCTGGGTGAGGTGATGCTGCGCATCGGACACCCGGATGGGGTCGCCACGATGCTCGTGGCCGCCACGCACTTCGAACGAGCCGACGATGTGTCATCGGCCGCGAGGATCGCCGACGCGCTGCTGCGCGCCGGTGAGGCGGTGGGCATGCGCGAGGCGGGCACTGACCTCGCCGAGCGTCTGCTCGGCCGACTCGACGAAGTCGACCCGCGGCTCGAAAGCCGCATCCTCGCTCGACTGGCGCGCGCCATGGAGGGGAGGGTCGGGGTGCTGGATCTGCAGTCGCGGCTCTCGGCGAGGGCGCTCAGGTTGGCGCGATCCGAAGGCGACCCCGAGACGCTGGCGATCGCCCTCTTCTGCCATTGCACCGACCGGCCCTGGACCGACGACCGGCTCGATCACATCCGTGAGCTGGTCGAACTGGGACGCACCCACGACAACCTCGAGTACCAGCTCGTCGGCCTCTTCTACCTGTTCACCCTCCTCGTCGACCGGGGCGACGTCGGCGACGCCGATCGGATCCTCGGGGAGGCCACGGCCCTCGGTGAGCGCATCCCGCCGGGCTACGTCGGTGCCATCAAGAACGCCGACCTGGCCAAGGAGGCCCGTGTTCCCGGCGCCTACCGTCAAGTGGTGCAGGCCTACCAGGCCGGTCGGTTCAGTGAGCAGCAGCGCCTGCTCGCCGAGATCATGACCTACCGCGACGACTCCGATCTCGAACAGGCCCGACTCGCCATGGTTGTCGCCATCCAGGCTGGGTTGTCGGCGTTCGACAACGACGGGTTCGCCGAGTTCGCAGCTTTCGTCGAGCCCTTTGCCGACGAGCGACCCGAGTACATCCAGCGCCAGATCTGCGCGGCGTTCGTGCTCGCGGGAGCGGGCCGCCATGCGGACGCTCACGCTCGGGTCGATCCGATCATCGCTGCGGGGCTGCGCCCGGTCACCGTCGACCAGACGACATCGTTCATGCTGGTCGTCCTGGCCTGGACCGCCTACCTCCTGCGCGATCCGAGCGCTGCGGCGGTGGTCGCCGAGGCGCTCGAGCCCTACGCCGGCCGCAACACGTGCTGCCTCGGCGGGAGCATGGGCCCCATCGACCTCGGCCGGGCGCTCTGCCACGAGGTGCTCGGCGACCACGAGCGGGCCTTGGCCCACATCGACGACGCCGTCGCGCAGTGCGCCGAGATGCAGGTTCGACCCTTCCTGGCCTGGTCGCACCTGGTCCGGGCCCAGATCCTGCGAGCCGCCGGCGGCACACCGAGCGCGGTCAACGACGCGGCCCGTCGAGCGATCGCATGCGCGCGAGCGGGTGACGGCGGGCTGCCGGCGGTGGTCCGGCAAGCCGAGGAGCTGATCGGTGACGTCCGACCTGTGTCGTGAACCGCTCGACGCACCAGGGACCCCGCCGGAGCGGGTGGGCCGCCCTAGCATCGGCCATATGGCCGCGCCGCTGCTCGAGCTGCTCGGCCCTGACAGCTCCCAGGCGCTGCGGCAGGCATCTCGCCGGCGCCAGTTCCGCCGTCGAGAGATCCTCTTTCGCGAGGGCGACGTGGCGACCACCGTGCACGTCATCGAGCGTGGCCACGTGATCGTGCGGGCCGATGGCGCCCTCGACGAGTCGTTGACGCTCGCCGTCCTCGGACCGGGTGACCACTTCGGCGAGATCGCCGTGCTCTCCGACGACCCTCGCCGCTCGGCGACCGTCGAGGCTCTCGACGTGTGCGTCACCCGGGCGGTGCCCGCCGAGCACTTCCGTGACCTGCGCGACCGACACCCCATGATCAGGCGGGCGATGGCAGAGTCGCTCGCCCGCACCAACCGTCGGCTCGTCGAACGGCTGCTCGACGCGCGCCATCTCGACGCGCGCGGCCGCCTCGTGGTCCAGCTCCACCGCCTGCACGAGCTGTTCGCCGGGCCGATTCCGTTCACTCAGGACGATCTGGCCGCCTATGTCGGTGTCAGCCGGGTGACCGTCAACCAGATCCTGAGCTCGTTGGCCGAGGAGGGCGTGGTCAGCGTCGGTCGCGGCAGAGTGCACGTCCTCGACTCGTCGGCTGCCCGTCCGGGAGTCGACGCGTGACCCTCCTCCACGAGATCCCTGAGTTGGTCGAGCGCAGCCGGGAACGCCGGATCAGCGCCGGAGCATCGGTGTTCTCGGTCGGTGACCCGCTCGAGGTGGTCCACGTGGTGCACGACGGGGTGCTGCTCGTGCGTTCGACCACGCCCGATGGCGATCCGGCGGTGGTCGACGTCAGGGCCCGGGGTGATCTGCTCGACGACACAGCCCTGCTGCCGGCCAACGCGCATCTGCATCTCGACCAGGCGGTGGCGCTCACCGACTGCGTGGTGTTGCAGATCCCCCTGGCCGTGTTCGAGGCGTTGCGCGACCAGTCGATCGACGTGGGTGCCGCGCTCATGGCCCAGCTCAGCGATCAGACCCGCCGTCTCTCCCACGGCCTGGTCGACCTGCTCGGACGACCCGCCAGAGCACGCACCGCCCGCCGCATCGGCGACATCGCCCGAGCGCTCGATCGGTCCGAGCTCACGTCCTCGGCCGTCGTGCTCACCCAGCACGATCTGGCCGAGTTCGTCGGCACCACCCGTCCCACGCTCAACGCCACGCTCGGCGAACTGCAGGCCGCCGGAGCCGTGGCGGTGTCGCGTGGCCGGCTGTCGGTCACCGACCTGGACGCACTCGAACGCTTCGCTCAGTAGTCGGGCGCGCCGGTTGCACGAGTGATCTCGCGACGTGCGGCGTCGGAGATCGACGCGTACACGAGGGTCAGCTCGCACCAGCCGTCGTCGTCCACCTCGCATTCGGTCACCTGTCCGAAGACCGCCTGACCGCCGAGCTCGATGGCCGCGTCGTCGAGGGGCGCCAACATCAGCGGCGTGCTCACCCTTGCCGCGTCGACGCCCGCGGCCAGCAGCCGACCAGGCGCAGGGTCGCCGAGGCGCTCATCGATCACTCGCCGGATGGTCAACGGCTGGGCCTGCGGAACGTCGATCATGGAGGTCGCCTTCGACGGGAGATGACGCCGGTGATCGCCGCCGATGCCTCTCACCCCCCGGAGCACCACCGGATCGGCCACGTCCCTGAGGTTCACGGTGAACTCGCCGCTGACGGCGACGATGTCGTGCACCTCCCGGTAGGTCGCCTCCGAGATCAGCACCTGACCTCCCCGCGCCTGGCTCTCGATCCGGCCGAGCAGGTTCAGCGTGGGTCCGACCGCCGTGTACTTCAGGCGTCGGTCCGACCCCACCGTGCCCACCACCGCCGACCCGGTGTGGATGGCGATGCCGATGGCCAGCTCGGGGAGCCCGCCCGCCCGGTGCCGGCGGTTGAGCTCGGCCATGGCGAGCTGGAGCTCGATCGCCGCCGCCACGGCGTGCTCGGCTGCCCGAGGGTCGGGGAGGGGCGCACCGAAGAACACCAACAGCCCGTCGCCGAGGATCTCGTTGATCGTCCCGCCGCGCCGGAGGATGTGCTCACAGGCCACCTCGAAGTAGCTGTCGAGCACGCGGACGACGACCTCCGGCGGATGTTCCTCCGTGAGTCTCGTGAAGCCACGGATGTCGGCCATGAGGGCAGTGAGCGTGCGCCGCTCACCGGCGAGCTTCGGCCCGTCGGGCGCGCGCAGCAGCTGGTCGACGACTTCGTCGTTGACGTATCTGCCGAAGAGGTCACGGAGGTGGCGGTTGCGCTCCTCGAGGGCATCGGCTTCGCGACGGGCCACCTCGCCGGCCCGCAGCTTGGCCACCACCGCGGCCGCCTTGGCGATGGTGGCTCTCAGGTCGTCGAGGTCGAGCGGCTTCACCTGGAAGTCGAACGCGCCCCGCATCATGGCGGCGCGGATGTTCTGCATGTCGCCATACGCCGTGAGCACGATCGTCTTCAGAGGGAGATCGAGCCTCTCCAGTCGATCGAGGAGCTCGAGACCGTCCATCCCCGGCATGTTGAGGTCGGTCACGACCACGTCGAGCTCCTGCTCGGACGCGACGATGTCGAGTGCCTGCTGGCCGCTCGTGGCGAAGGTCATCTCGTAGCGGCCGGCTCGCACGTCGCGTCGGAATCGCAGTTCGAACAGGGTCTGCACGTCGGGTTCGTCGTCGACCACGAGGAGCCGGATGGGGCGCTCGCTCTCGGCTGGTGACATTCGGGGCCTACTCTCCGCCGCTCTGCTCTCGACGCTCACGCTACGCCCATGGTGCCGTCGCTAGGGTCGTGGGCCATGGCCGTCATCGGCGAGTGGAGCCCCGATCGTCTCGCAGATCTGCTCGGCCTCACCGACCTGGCCTTGCCTGGTGAACGGCTCACGGCCGACGAGCTGCTGGCGTGCTGCTGGGACGACGGCGGCGTGGTGCTCGGCACCGGTGACGACCAGGGCGCGGTGTCGGCGGTGGTGCGATCGTTCGGCGAGCACCGCTTGGGGTGGATCAAGCTGGTCGTCGTGCACCCCGACGCCCATCGACAGGGCACCGGGTCGGCGCTGGTGGAGGCGGCCGAGTCGTGGGCCTTCGATCACGGAGCCTCGAGTGTGCAGCTGGCCAACTCGGCGCCCTTCTACCTGTGGCCCGGCGTCGACACCGCCATGTTGGGGATGCTGTGCCTGGCGGAGGCGTGTGGCTATCAGGGCACCGGCAGCGAGCTCAACATGTCGCTGCCCGCGACCTTCCGGGCCCCCGTGCCATCGGGGGTGGTCGTGCGGCGCCTGCTCGACGATGCGGAGGTGGCCGCCGTCGCCGACTTCGTCGGCGGCCACTGGCCGCACTGGCTGGCCGAGCTGCATCGTGCGGCCGAACAGGGTGGTGGTCACGGCGCGTTCGACGAGATGTCAGGTCGGCCGGTCGGCTTCGCCTGCCACTCGGTCAACCGGGCGGGGTGGATCGGCCCGATGGGCACCGACCCCAGCCGTCGCTCGGGCGGTGTCGGTCGGGCGTTGCTCGGCGAGCTGTGTCGCGACCTGATGGTGGCCAAGTTCGACGACGTCGAGATCTCGTGGGTCGGTCCGGTGCGCTTCTATGCCAAGGCCGGCGCCACGGTGTCGCGGTCGTTTCGCACTTACCTGAAGGCGCGCCCCTGACGTCTCGTGCCCGTCGGGTCAGGCCCGCTGGAGCGCCCGCAGCTCCCTGAAGCCGATGAGCTTCACGCCCGACCGCTCGATCATGGTGCGCAACCCGGTGTCGTGGTTGACCAGGTGGTGATCGTCGACCCGGTTGGCCCAGTCGGGTGCGAGCGCCCGCAGCTCGGGGGTGTCGGCGGCGGGGTGGACGTACATCTCGGTGACGCCGGGGCGCAGGTCGAAGATGCGCTTCTCGATCGTCCGGCGACTCCCGACTCCTGACACCAGCACGAAGTGGTCGGGGAACACGACCCCCTCCTCTGCGGCCAGACGCCGGAAGGGGAACCCGACGAGTGGCTCGGTCGACGCCCCCGACAGGCGCAGTGGCAGGCCGAAGTCGACCGCCATCTCGAGGTAGACGTCGAAGAACTCGGGCTTCAGCTGCAGCGTGCCCATGTGCGAGTCGAGATGGCTGACGTCGAAGCCCCACAGGATGGCGCGCTCGATCTGGGCCCGGCACTCCCGCCGCACCTCGTCGAGGTCGGCGTGGTCCCACACATCGGCGACGGTGCGCGGGAAGCCACCGTCGCCGTCGAGCAGGCTGGGGGACTGGGTGATGGGCCCCCAGCGATAGAGGTCGTACTCGGCGTTGAGGGTGAGGTGAACACCCACATCCTCACCGAGGTAGGAGGCGGCAGCCGCCCGCGCCCAGGGGCAGGGCACCATCAGGGTGGCGCTGGTGGCCAGGCCGCTGCGCAGCGACTCGTAGACCGCCACGTTCGCGGCGTGGCACACGCCGAGGTCGTCGCAGTTGATGATGAGCAACCGGTCGTCGGGCGCATAGCCCAGTCGTTCGGCGAGCGTGGTCACCTGGGAGACGCTAGCGCCCGCGGTCGGCCGGCACGCCTGGGCCCCCGCAGGCGCCCCACAGCCCTCGACCCGTGGTGCGGGCCGCGGCGACCGCGTCGGCGAGCTCGCGGGTGTGGGCCACGTTGGGCGCGATGGTGAGTAGGTCGGCATAGCCCTGGGCGGCGAGCTCGAGGTTGACGAACACCCCGTCGTGGGCGCGCCACACATAGGCCAGCAGGCGGCCGAACGCATCGCGCTCCTCGGTGTCGCCGACCAGGCGCACCTCGGTGCCCGGGGGCAGCACGGCTGCGGTGAAGGTGGCGGCCTCCGCGCCGAAGCACTCGACCGGCTTGCTCGGATGCTTGGTCTCGGGCGTGTCGACCCCGATGAGGCGCACGTGCTCGTCGGTGTGGCCGATGCGCACCACCACGGTGTCACCGTCGACCACGTCGGTGACGGTGGGGACCTGGGTGCGCGCCGGCACTCGGTCGGCCGGCGAACCGCAGGCCGAGGCGACCGCGGATGTCGCCGCGACCGCGACGGCCATCGCCGCGACGCACCTACGCAGCTGTGACCCCATCGATCGACCCCTCGTGCATGACAGTCGTCGGACGGCTCGGCCGTCGAGGTGGGCCCGCAGCGAGCGGGGCCGATCAGGTGTGGATCAGATGCGTTCGATGATGGTGCCGGTGCCCAGCCCGCCGCCGCAGCACATGGTGACCAGCGCGGTGCTCTTGTCGGACCGGGCCAGTTCGTGCACGGCCTTGGTGAGCAGGATGGCGCCCGACCCACCCAGCGGGTGACCGAGGGCGATGGCCCCGCCGTTGGGGTTCACCCCGTCCATGTCGGGATGCAGTTCCTTCTCCCACGACAGCACCACCGAGGCGAAGGCCTCGTTGATCTCGACCAGGTCGATGTCGCTCATCGCCATCTTGTTGCGGGCCAGCAGGTGATGGCTGGCGTCGATGGGCCCGGTGAGCATGAGGACGGGATCGACCCCGATGAGGCAGGTGTCGACCACGCGGGCCATGGGCGTGAGGCCCAGGGCGTCGGCCTTCTCGCGGGTCATCAGCAGCACGGCCCCCGCGCCGTCGGAGATCTGCGAGGAGCTCGCCGCGGTGTGGGCACCGTCTTCACGGGCCACGGCCTTCAGCGAGGAGATGCCCTCGAGGGTGGTCTCACGCAGGCCTTCGTCGCGTTCGACGCGGTGGGTGCTGCCCGTGGGCTTGCCCTCGTCGTCGAGGTCCGGGGCGTCGATGCCGACGATCTGGGTGGCGAAGCGATCCTCGGCCCACGCCTGCGCGGCCAGGTGCTGGGATCGCACCGCGAACTCGTCGCAGTCGCGGCGGCTGATGCCCCACTTGTCGGCGATGCGCTCGGCCCCCTCGAACTGGGAGGTGAACTCGTAGCGTTCGAAGTAGCTCTTCGGCACCGCCTTGCCGACGCCGAGGCCCCGACCGAGGCTGGCTCCCATCGGCACCTGGCTCATGATCTCGACGCCACAGGCGACGGCCACGTCGACCACACCCGACCCGACCAAGCTGGTGGCGAGGTTGGTGGCCTGCTGGGACGAGCCGCACTGGCTGTCGACGGTGGTGGCCGGCGCGCTGATCGGCAGACCGGCGGTGAGCCATGCGGTGCGGGCGACGTTGAACGCCTGCATGCCGACCTGGCTGACGCAGCCACCCACGACCTGACCGACCTCGGCCGGGTCGACGCCCGATCGGTCGATCAGTGACTTGAGCACCTCGGCCAGCAGGTCGGCGGAGTGCATGGTGGACAAGCCGCCGCCCCGTCGGCCGATGGGGGAACGGACTGCATCGATGATGACGACGTCGCTCATGGCGGCAGCCTACCGACGCGAGCGGTGGGCGTCAGGCGGCGCGGGAGCGGTCGGCGCCCTCGCGAGCGTCGGACGGCCCGGTGCGCCTCGCCTGCTGGAGCGCCTCGCGAGCCTGGGCCACGCCCTTACGCCCGATCTCGCGGGTGGTGGTGGTGAGCCGCCAGCTCGCGGGCAGCGGCCGAGGGCTCGGCTGGTCGCCCCGTCGGGTGGAGGGCCGGACCGGGCGATCGGTCTCGCTCGAAGCGAGGTCTCTCGGAGCGATCAGTCGCAGCTGTGCATCCATGTCTCCATGATGCCCAGGGGGTGTGACAACCATGCAGGGCCGTCCGGCCCGTTCGCCCCTCGAGGCCGACGAAAAGTGGTCAGATCGGCGCGTTGGGTGGCACGAGGGGCCACGGCCGCTCGCGTTCGGCCAACTGCGCCAGGTCGAGCAGCAGGGCGTCCTCGTGGTGCCGGCCGATCACCTGCATGCCGATCGGCAGCCCGTCGAATGACCCCACCGGCACCGACACGGCCGGGTTGCCGCAGATGTTGGCGGGGATCGTGAGCGTGCCGTTGTTGTCGATGCCCACCTTGGTGTCGCCCACCCGCGTGTTCACCTTGACCTCGGCCGGGTAGGCCACGTCGGGATTGGTGGCGCAGATCACGAAGTCGACCTGGTCGAAGACGCGGGCCATCGCCTCGTAGGCCTTCATGCGGCCGTTCTCGCAGCGGGCAGCCATCTCGAGGTTGAACCCGTCGGTCGCCATCTCGAGGCCGAACGCCATCTGCTCGGTGAGGTCGTCACGGCAGTCGGGCCAACGGTCGCCCAACTCGGCGAGCAGCGTGGCCAGGTTGGTCATGGCCCAGGCCAAGCCGAGCTTCGGCAGGTCGATGGAGACGTCGTCGACCACGACGAGACCGGCGTCGGCGGCGAGCGCCTCGCCCGCGGTGCGCACCACGTCGGCCACTTCGCTGCGCACGACCGCCCGACCGAGGTCGGGCATGATCGCCACCCGGCGACCGGCGAGCGCACCGTCGCGTCGAAAGGTGTCGAGGCGGGTTTCCCAGGGGCCATCCGCCGGGAGGCTGTAGGGGTCGTGCGGATCGACGCCCGTGGTGACGTCGAACCAGCGGGCCACGTCGCGAACCGAGCGAGCCAGGCAGCCCGGCACGACGGTCATGGGACCGGGTCGCATGAACGGCCCGCGGGAGATGCGACCGGCGGTGCCCTTCATGCCGACCAGGCCGTTGAAGCCCGCCGGGATGCGGATCGAGCCGCCCCCGTCGCCTCCGGTGGCAATGGTGACCAGCCCACCGGCCACCGCAGCGGCCGAACCTCCCGACGATCCGCCGGCGGTGCGTTTGGCATCCCATCCGTTGCCGGTGATGCCGTTCAGGCGGGTGACGCTCACGTTGAGCCCACCGAACTCGCTGGCGGTGGTGAGCCCGACGGGCACCGCGCCGCCCGCGTCGACCACGCGGCCGACCATGGTCGACGTGTAGCTGGCGATGCGGTCGGCGAACACGAGCGAGCCGTCGGTGTCGGGCCAGCCGGCGAACCGGTGGAGCTCCTTGATGCCGAAGGGCACGCCTCCGAACGGCAGCGCCACGTCGGCGGTGCGAGCGGCGCGATGGGCGAGCTCGGGGTCGACGAAGCTGAAGGCGTTGAGGGTGCTGTTGTCGATGGCGGCGAGCGTGGCCTCGAGCTCCTCCACTGGCGTGCGGTCGCCTCGGCGGAACGCCTCGACGAGCGAGCAGGTGTCGCCGAGCCACGGTGTGTCGGTCATCTCGGCAGTGTTGCACAGCACGCGCCGACCGCTCCGGGGAGGGGCGGTTCGGGCGCCACCGGGGACGCCGGGCAGGCCTGCGGCACCTACGATCGCCCCGATGGACGCACGCGAGTGGCTCGGCCTGCAGGCCACCCACAACCCCATGCGCTGGTGCCTGCCGGTGGTGCCGGGCATCTCCGCGGGCGGCAACTTCTTGTTCGGCGGGTGCGGGTTGGGCGCGGCCATCGAGGCGATGGAGGCCAGCACGCAACGGCCGGTCATCTGGGCCACGGCGCAGTACCTGTCGTTCGCCCGCCCGCCCGATGTCCTCGACATCGACGTCACAGTGGCGTCGTCGGGTCGCAACACCACCCAGGCGCGGGCGACCGGTCACGTGGTGAGCACCGAGATCCTCACGGTCAACGCCGCGCTCGGCAGCCGGCCCTTCGCCGAGCACGGCCAGTGGGCCGAGCGCCCCCATGTGCCTCCGCCCGACGACTGCCCGCAGCGCGAGCCGCGTCGGGTGGTGGCGGAGTCGATCATGCAACGACTCGACCAGCGATGGGCCCTGCGCGATGGCGCCAACGGCCGCACCGCCGTGTGGACCCGCATGCCCGACCTGCTCGGCGTCTCGGCGTCGTCGCTCGCCGTGCTCGGCGACTACGTGCCGCTCGGTCTCGGCGAGACCATCAAGGCCGAGATCTCGAGCAACAGCCTCGACAACACGCTTCGGGTCGCCAACGTGGTCGACACCGAGTGGGTGCTCGTCGACATCCGCATCGATCTGGTGAACCACGGCTTCGGTCACGGCGTCGTCCATCTCTGGGCCGAGGACGGCACCTTGATGGCCACCGCCAGCCAGTCGGCCATCATCCGTCTCTGGAAAGAGGAGTGACTCCATGACTGCCCGCTACGGCATGACCATCCCGTTCGACAAGGTGCCCCTGCACGAGCAGCGCGAGTGGATCGAAGAGCTGGTCGACCTCGGCTACACCGACGTGTGGTCTGCCGAGGCCGATGGTGCCGACGCGTTCACGCCCCTCGCCCTCGCGTCGGTGTGGGCGCCCACGCTGCGGCTGGGCACGGCCATCGTGCCCGCCTTCACCCGGGGCCCGGCATGCATGGCCCAGTCGGTCGCCTCGCTGGCGCAGGCCGCTCCCGGTCGCTTCGTGCTGGGCCTCGGCACCTCGTCCGATGTGATCGTGCAGCGGTGGAACGGCATCCCGTTCGAGGATCCCTATCAGCGGGTGCGCGACATGGTGCGCTTCCTGCGGGTCGCCCTCACCGGCGAGAAGGTGAAGGAGACCTACGACAGCTTCACGGTGAGCGGCTTTCGCTTGGGCGTGGTGCCCGAGCAGCCGGTGCCGATCCTCGTGGCGGCCCTGCGGGAGGGGATGTTGAAGCTCGCTGGTCGCGAGGGCGACGGCGCGATCATCAACTGGTTGTCGGCCGACGACGTGGCCACCGTCGCGCCGATCGTGCGCGCCTTCGGGGCCGACAAGGAGATCGTGGCGCGCATCTTCGTGGCGCCTGGGGTCGACGCCGAGACCGCACGCGGGTTCGGCAAGTTCGCCATCGCCGCGTATCTGAACGTGCCGGTCTATGCCAAGTTCCACGAGTGGCTCGGTCGGGGCGACGAGCTCGCCGGCATGTGGTCGAAGTGGAAGGAAGGCGATCGCAAGGCCGCCCTCGACGAGATCCCCGACTCGCTCGTCGATCAGCTCATCGTGCACGGGCCGCCGGAGGCCTGCCGCGAGCACGTGCAGCGCTATGTGGCCAATGGTGTCACCACTCCCGCGTTGGCCATCTTGCCGTTCCCCGGGGTCGACCAGCGCCAGGCCATCCGCGACCTGTCACCCGCCTGAGCGAGCCGCGCTGACCGCGCTCGCCCGGCGGCTGAGGTCAGCGCCTGTCAGGGAGCCAGCGAGCGACCGAGATCGCCGAGCACGTCGGCCCAGCGGTCGACGGCCAAGAAGTGGCCGGCGTTGCGGACCTGGGTGAGCTCGACGTGCGGCAGCCGGCGCACCAGCTCGTCGGTGAGGGTCTTCGAGACCAGCGTGTCGTCCTCACCCCACCAGAGGCGCACCGCCACGTGCACGTCCTCGGGTGCGAACCCCCACGGACCGGTGAACGCCCGGTAGTCGTCGACCACGCCGTTCGGCTGGCGCATGCCCTCGGCCACCGCGGCGCTGAACGCCACGCCCTCGTCGCGCAGCAGCACGGCCCGATCGCTCGCCGGCATCGACTTGGCCGACCGCGCCGCGAACCGCTTCGGCGATCGCTGGGCGTTGCGGCCCATGAGGGCGAACACCGCGCGGGCCGCCGGCCGGGCCCGGTGCGAGAGCCGACTCAACGTGCGATCGACCCGGTTGAGCGCGGCGAACATGGCCGGGTCGTCGAGCGGGGGACAGCCGGCGATCACGGCGACCCGCGACACCCGATCGGGCAGTCGTGCCCCGATCGCCAGGGCGAACTGCCCGCCGAGCGACCATCCCAGCACCGCGTAGCGACCGATCTCGAGCCGGCGAGTCAGCTCGTCGACATCGGCCGCCCAGTCGACCGTGCGCCGGCCACGGCGACGGTCGGACAGCCCGATGCCGGGCCGATCCGGTGAGATGAGCCGCACGCCCATCTCCTTGGCCGTGGCATCGGCCGAGGCCACGTCGTGACGGCAGACCAGGCCGCCGTGACAGCTGATGACCGCCACGCCGTCCGGATCTCCGTAGTCGGTCCATCCGAGCCGCCGTCCGTCGCCGAGCTTCAGGACGTGTTCGACGGCGGAGGCCATCTCCTCATTATGTGGCGTCGGCCATCCAGTTGCCGTGAGCACCGAAGGGCACTCGCCGCGGGAGGTGGACGCGCGCGGTGGGCTCGCCCTCGATGTCGCGCGCATCGTGGATCACGAGATCGGAGCTCTCGGTCTCTCGGTCGTAGACGAACTGGAGGATCCAGCCGTCGTCTTCGCCGCTGCGATCGGGATGGGCCGCGAACACCGGCTCACCGGCCTCGAAGCGATCGCCGTAGCGGTGGACGACCACGTCACCGGTGTGCAGGTCGTACTTCGCGAGCCCGGTGAACTGCGCAGGCACCTCGTCCCATCGGACGGCATCGCCGAGGTAGCCATAGCGCGCCCGCTGGGTGGCCCACGCGTCGTTGATGCGAGGGAAGTCACCCGAGCGATCGGTGAGCGGCTCCTCGCGGACCTTCCCGGCCGCCAGATCGACCGTCCAGCGATGCAGGTGAGGCCCCTCTGACCGTTCCTGCGGTGAGTCGCCGAAGCCAATCGCCAGGCGTGGGGCGCGGCAGCCGTCGACGACGATCTGGTCGTCGTCGTCCCACCCGTTGACGAAGTGGAAGACATGGCACGGGTCGATCTCGAACCACCGGAGGTCGGTGGCCGAGCCGTCGCGAGGCAGCACGCCGATCCGCGCCCCGTGCTCGGGTTGCCACGACACGATCGGCCCGCCGGCCAGCGCTCCCTCGACGTCGAAGATCGCCGGCAGGTCGAAGAAGATCGCAAAGCGCTCCGTGACGACGAAGTCGTGCATCATCACGGCGCGGGGCAGGTCGAGGTCGACGCTGCGGATGAGGGTGCCGGCCGCGTCGGCCACGTGGAACCGGAGGAACGGTGGGAACGGGGCGTAGCCGAAGAACACCATCTCCCCGGTGACCGGGTCGATCTTGGGGTGCGCGGTCATCGCCCCGACCAGGCGGCCGTCGAAGTCGTACTCGCCGACGGTGTCGAGCGACGCCGTGACCTCGGTGGGTGGGCATGCCTCCAGCAGGGCGAGCAGCCGCCCGGCGTGTCGGATGATGTGGGTGTTGGCCGTGTTCTTCAGCATGCCGACCTCGGCCATCACCTCGGGATCGGGCATCACGAAGGTGCTGAGACCGCCGAAGAGGGCCCGGCCGGCGCGCCGCTCGGCGAGCAGGCCCTTGCTCTCGATGTAGCGATTGCGATAGCGGGCCTGGCCGTCACGCAGGTCCACCGCGTGCAACATGCCGTCGCCGTCGAACAGGTGGTAGCGGCCGATCGGGGGGAAGGCCTGGTTGAACCCGTTGCGGACATAGGTGCCCCGCAACTCGAGAGGGATCCGGCCGGTGACGGCCAGCTCGTCGACATCGAGCTCGTCGGTGATCGGAGCCACGTTGCCCCAGGTGGCCGGACTCAAGGCCGGCTCACGTCCGATGACCGTCATGACCACCCCCTGTCCGGCCACGCTCGGGCCCTCGCTCACTGACGGTGAACACCGTTCACCGTAGCGCACCCTGGCCGGTCAGTCGGGCGGGCGCAGAGCAGCGTCGAAGATGGTGAGCACGCCGAGTTGGCGGCGGCTCTGGGTGGACGAGCCGACCTGGCTCACGCTCAGCAGCAGGCTGAGCACGAGCGCCTCGGCTCCGCTGGCGAAAAGATCGGCGTCGATGTCGGTGCGGACCTCGCCGCGTCCCTGGGCGGTGCGGACCGCGTCGGCGATCTCGCCGGTGAGCCGCCCGAGCACGGGGAGATCGATGAGCCGGGCCAGGGCGTCGGGCTCCTGCCCGCTGAGCACCCGCTTCACCAGCGGATGGCGATCGAGGGCCCCGAGGAACAACATGAGCAACATGGGCACCAGCTGACGGGCCTCGACGTCGGCGGTCCGCTGCTCGGTCTCCGCGACGAGGGCGGTGGCGTCGATGTCGACTGCCGCATCGAACAGCGCTTCTTTGCTCGGGAAGTAGGCGTAGGCGGCCGCCTGGGTGAGGCCCGCGGCGCGGGCGATCTCGGACACCGAGGTCGATCGGTAGCCGCGCGCCCCGAACCGCTCGACCGCCAGCTCGAGGAGACGCTGCCGGGTGCGCTCGCCCTTGGTGAGTGCCGCTGGTTGGGTTGGTGCTCCCGGCTGGGCGACCGCCGCCTCGTCGCTCATGTCGTCAAACGTACTCCTTTGCCCGATCAGAATCTATGAATCGTTGAAACCCCATGATTCTTCGAATCAATAGAGTTGAACGACCTATTGCCGGTTACGGCCACGGAGCGTGATAGTGGGCGCCATGGCCCGCATCGACACCACGCATGGTGGCGCCGTCCTGCTCGACCTGGTTGACCGGCTCGACCCGGCGGCGCGGCCGGACGCCTTTGATCGGGCGATGCTCGACGCGCAGATGGCGCTCGACCGGGCCCGGCGCAACCCATGGCTGGCCGGCGATCTGCTGACGGCCGAGTTGACGCCGGTGCTCTCGGCGATCGTCGCTCCTCGGCCCATGACCTATGGCGTCGACTTCGCACCGGGGCCGGCCTGGCGGGGCCATCGCAATCGGTGGCGGGAGGTGCTGCGCCCGACCGGCTGAAGGCCGCGGGCAGCACAGGTGTTCAGGTGCCGGGCGCTCGTTGAGGGGCGAGTGCCCGGCACCCGAACGTTCGTCGCAGCCACGAGGGTCGACCAGCCGAGCTGCCTGGTCTCCTCCGGATCGCACGGGGCCGCACTCGCCCTGGCGGCGAGGTGGTGCTACTCGTCGATGCCCACCGGGGCGTCGTCGATGATCTGATCGAGGTACTCCGACCAGCCGTAGCCGACGCGCCCGTCGTCGAGCGTCCATTCGGTGAGCCCCTCGGAGATCCGGGTCACCAGGCCGTCACGTCGGTTGCGCAGCGGGATCAGATTGAGCACGCGGCCGCGCACGCCCCACTCTCGTGCGGTACCCGAGGCGTCCTTGGCGCGCAGCACGGCCCGGATGGTGCGGTGGTACTGGTCGTCGCCTTCCCACTCGGTGCTGATCTCGAAGTCGTGACACGGCACCATCTGGTCGCCGTCCCAGACGAATCCGCCCGCGTGCCCTTCGCGTCGCGACGGGCGATGCGTGAGCCCATGAAGCCGAAGTCGGGACCGAAGTTGGCGGTGAGCCACCGGTAGTACCACGGCGCCTGCCAGTAGCGCGGGCCCCACGAGTGGTCGCGCAGCCCGTGGCCGTCGATGTCCCACTGTTGGTCGCCGACGCGGATGGTGCCCTTGGCCGCCACCAGCTGCTCGTAGTGGCCCTTGGCGAACTCCTCACCCGGTCGCTCGTGGGACTCCTCCGGCTCGCCTCCGAACATGGCGCTGGTGCCGAAGTAGGTGAGCTCGGCCGCGCAGTCGGCGTAGGGGTTCTCGGTGAACGCTTTGCGGGGGTCGGCCATCTCCAACGGCTGCTCGAGCAACACGACCTTGCCCGTGTAGGAGACCCTCAGCTCCTCGAAGGGCGTGACCACCTCGAAGCGCATGCCCGCTGCGTCGAACGCATCGTTGGTGTGCACCTCGGGCCGTTGGTACATGAACGCGACCCGGCCGTCGGGGAGATAGAGGCAGATCGTCATCTCGCCCCGACCCTCGTTGGCCCGGTTGCCGAGCCGGAAGAACGCCCCCACCTGCGCGCCGGGGTCGTAGACGTTGAAGTACATGCTCTCGTTGAAGTTCGGCTCTGGGCCGAGCTCGTGCATGTACTCGTCCTGGGGCTCGAGGCGAACGCGCATGAGCCTCACCCTACGTTCCGTCGCGACGACGTGCCCCCCGTCGTCGTTGCTACCGTGGGCGGCCAGGCGGCCGGCGTGCACGGCCACGCGGCCCACGGGAAGGGGAACCGGTGCAAGGTGCTCAGGTGGTGAGGACGAAGCGCGCGCTCGCGGTCGTCGCAGTGGCGGTCGTGATGGCATCGCTGTTCACGATCTCGGCGAACGAGGTCGTCGGCGCCGCACCGGCGTTCGAGGCGCACGGCAGTATCAACCAGGTGTGGGTGGTCGACCTCGTTCCCGGAGAGACGGTCGAACTGCTCGACGCCGGTGACGCCGTGGTGGCCTCTGGCGTGGCCGATTCGCTCGGCAGCTTCCTCTTCCGGGAGGTCGCCGTGGGCTCGGGCTACCAGGTCCGCCAAGACGGTGAAGTCGCCGACGGCCTCGTGGTCACCGGTCCCACCGACCATCCCGACAGCGCCTTCTACGACGCCATCGACATCCCCATCGGCTACGGCTACGTGCCCACCCGCGACGGCACGCTGCTGAGCGTCAACGTCACACCACCCGAGGACTACGACCCTGCGCAGACCTATCCGGTCCTCGTCGACTACTCGGGCTACGACCCGAGCAGGCCCGGCCAGGTGCCCCAGGAGGCCGCGGTGTTCGGCTACCAGGGCTACATCGTCGTCGGCGTCAACGTCCGGGGCACGACCTGTTCGGGTGGTGCGTTCGACTACTTCGAGACGCTCCAGTCGACCGACGGCTACGACGTCATCGAAGCCGTGGCCCGCCAGCCCTGGTCGAACGGCGACGTGGGCATGGTCGGCATCTCCTATCCCGGCATCAGCCAACTGTTCGTCGCCGCCACCCAGCCGCCGCACCTGCGGGCCATCAGCCCCGTGTCGGTCATCGCCGACACGGTGCGCTCCACCCTGTTCCCCGGGGGTCTGCTCAACGACGGCTTCGCGCTCGATTGGGCAACCGACCGCGTCAACGGGGCCAAGCCCGCGGCGTCGGGTTGGGCTCGCGACCTCATCGACGCCGGCGACACCGTGTGCGCCGACAACCAGAAGATGCGCCTGCAGAGCGCCGACCTGCTCGGCCTCATCCAGAGCACCGACTTCTACGAGCCACGGTTCGACGCGCTGGCCCCGCGGACGTTCGTCGATCAGATCCAGGTGCCCGTCTACCTGTCGGGCAGCTTCCAGGACGAGCAGACCGGTGGTCACTTCTCGACCATGATCGACGAGTTCGATCCCTCGGTGCCTCTGAAGGTCACGCTCACCAACGGCACCCATGTCGAGCCGCTCGGTCCTCAGCAGCTGCAGCGCCTGACCGAGTTCATCGACTTCTACGTGGGCAAGCGCATCCCCAAGGTCGACAGCTTCGTCCGAGTCGGTGCCCCAGCGATCTACCTGCAGCTGTTCGGCACGCCGGTCAACATCCAGCCCGATCGCTTCGACGCCTTCGCCAGCTACGCCACCGCCCTCGCGGCGTACGAAGCCGAGCCGAAGGTGCGGGTCCTGTGGGAGAACGGCGCAGGTGGCACCACGCCTGGCGCACCGGTCGGCACCGCGGAGACGCTGCACGCCGACTGGCCGATCCCCGAGGCGCAGACCACCCGTTGGTACCTCCAGCCCGACGGCAAGCTCTCGTCCAGCGCGCCGACGGTCACCGACGACGAGCCGCGAGGCAGGTCGTCCTACACCTACGACCCCGGCACCAAGAGCGCCGGCACGTTCGGCGGGTCGACCGAGGCCATCTGGAAGGCGAGCGCTCAGCTCAACTGGGACACGCTCGACGAGGGGTCGGCTCGCAGCTTCGTCACCGAGCCGTTCACCCAGACCACCGCAGTCGCGGGGATGGGCAGCGTCGACCTCTGGCTGCGCACGGAGGCGGCCGACACCGGCGTCGAGGTCACCATCACCGAGGTGAGGCCCGACGGCACCGAGCGTTATGTGCAGAGCGGCTGGCTGCGGGCCGAGGCCCGCGCCCTCGATCCTGCGGTGTCGACCGAGCTCGAGCCCTTCCACACGCTGCTCGAGTCCGATGCCGCACCCATGCCGCAAGGGGAGTTCGAGCAGCTCCGGGTGGCGCTGTTCCCGTTCGCGCACGTGTTCCGGCCGGGCACGCGGCTGCGGGTCAACATCGAAGCGCCCGGAGGCAATCAGCCGTTCTGGGAGTTCGAGCCCGTCGGCGAGCCGGGCACGGTCAACGAGGTCGGCCACTCGGTCGGTCGGCCCTCGAGCGTGCAGCTGCCCGTGCTGCCCGCGGCCGTCTCACCTGCGGTGCCGGCCACCCTGCCCGCGTGCCCCTCGCTGCGCAACCAGCCGTGCCGCACCTACGCACCCGATCGCATCCCCACCGACGTGACCGGTGCCGACGACCAGGCGGGTGGCCTGCTCGTCACCTGGACCGCCCCGCCCGCCGGCGGCCAGCCGACTGCGTATCGCGTGGCGATCGAGTCGGTCGATCCGCCGGCGGTTGCTGAAGGCGACGGCTTGCAGACTGCAGCCACCACCGCGGCCGCCGAGGGCGTGTTCGAGGTCGGCGGCGATGCCACCAACTTCGTGTTCGACGGTGCCGAGGTCGGCGCGTCCTATCGGGCGACGGTGCAGGCGGTCTACGGCGGCGTCGAGGCGCCGGCGTCGAACGCGTCGCTCCCCGCCACGGTCGGCGAGCCCGTGCCCACGACCACCACCACCGCCCCCACCACCACGACCACGACCGTGGCACCCACCGACGAGTTCGACGTCGATGCAGAGTCGGCGGCGGCGTCGAGCGGGGGATCGAGCGGGACGCTTCCCGTCACCGGCATCGCCATCGGACTGCTGCTGGTCGTCGGCCTCGCCCTGTCGGTCGGTGGTGGCCTCGTCAGCCGAGCGGGTCGCCGAGCGCCCACGCCTGACGGAGATGCTCGGTCAGATCGCTGAGTGAGGAATGGGCGTTGAGCCCACTCGTGCTCGGCATCACGTAGACAGGTGCGTCGCCGAGCCGGTCCTGGCTGGGGACCGGCCACCGCGTCGCGGTCGACGGCAGCCCTCCATCCGGCCAGGCCGACGAAGCAGACGGCGGCCGGCTGCAACCACTCGACCAGCCGGGTCACCCGGGCGAGACCGGCGCGGTACTCGTCGCGCGTGAGCTCGTCGGCCCTCGGCGTGGCCCGCTTGACCAGGTCGGTCATCCCCACCCCGTCGACCTGCAGTGCATGTCGCGGGTCGTGCGCCCTCGTCACCACCCCGGCCTCGAGCGCGGCAGGCCAGAAGCGGTTGCCCGGTCGGGCGAAGCCGTGACCGACATCGGCGGAGTAGACGCTCGGGTTCAGCCCGACGACGAGCAGGCGCATACCTCTCGCCACCGTGTCGGCGAGCGTGCGCGACCTCGTGGCCGTGAGTCGCCATTCGCCCTGGCGCTTCGTCGGCTCGTGGGTCACCGAGTCGATGGCGAACCCGGCACCGGTGACGACGTCGCGCAGCAGGTCCTCGGGCCAGTCGGAGTATTGCCGGCCGGCGAACTCGTCGCCCCCGAGCTCGCCGCGTTCGAGGTCTCCGGCGAACAGCACCAGCTCGATCGGAGCATCGACCACGAGACTGCGGTGCAGATCAGCCAGCGCCAGGGGCACGTCGGCCCGCGCCAGGTGCACGTAGCACTTGCTGGCGAACGCGCCGCCGAGGCTCTGGGTTCGGAACGGCAGCGTGGCCATGTCGGCCCGCACCCGCAGGGCGTCGGGCGCGTGCTCGGGCACGAGGTCGAGCATGGCCTGCACCGCATCGAGCGCGATCACCGGCGATGGCCCGAGCGCCGGTGAATACCAGCCCGGCCCCGACCCGATGTCGACCACCGGCTTCGAGAAGGGGGCGGCCCGCCGACCGAGCGCGGCGCCGTCGTCGAGTGAAGAGGGCTGGCGTCGCTCGTTGAACTGCTGGGCGGTCGTCTCGTAGATCTCGATGGTTCTGGGGTCCACGAGCCCAGTTCACCAGGCGCCCGCTTGCAATACAAGTCGAATACAAGTTGTGCGGGCGGGCTGGCTAGAGCAGGCGCATCTGCTCGGTGCGGGCGGCCCGGTCGGCGAGGGGCTCCCACACCACGCCACCGCGCGGCCCGTTGGTGCGCACCTCGATGTGCTCGATGGCGATCGACCTCGCCGCCCCCTTGGCGTCGCGCAGTCCGACGCTGCCGTCGCGCTCGCGGCGCTCGACCGTGGCTTCCTTCCAGCGCTCGCCGTCGCGCCGACGAAAGCGAACCCGCGCCGATCGTTCGAGTCCGAGTGCGGCCAAGCCCGCTTCGGGGAACGGCTCAGGCGCCTTTCGTGGCCGACGAGCCCCCGAGCTCACGGCTGCTCGACGAAGCGGGCCTGCAGCCGACGCATGCCGGCCAGCCAGCGCTCGTGGTCGTCGGCCTTGCGGCGGGCGTAGTCGGCCACTTCCGGATGCGGGAGGATGAGAAAGCGCTCGTCGGCCAGGCCCTCGATGACGGCGTCGGCCACCGCGTCGGGCGACAACACGCCGTCGACGCCTGCCACGCCACCCTCCTCGGTGCCGCCGATCATCGCGGTGTCGACCGCCTGAGGGCACAACGCGGAGACCTTCAGCCCGCGATCGCCATAGGTGATCGAGAGCCATTCGGCGAACGAGAGCGCGGCGTGCTTGGTGACCGTGTACGGGGCCGAGCCGATCTGCGTCAGCAAGCCCGCTGCCGACGCGGTGTGCAGGAGGTAGCCCCCACCCCGTTCGAGCATGCGCGGCACGAGGTGCCGGGCGGCCCACACGTGAGCCATCACGTTGACGTCGAGGATCTGGCGCCACTCGTCGTCGGCGACCTCGGCCCCACCGATGCTGAGGATGCCGGCGTTGGAGCAGAACAGGTCGATGGGCCCGACCTCGGCCTCCGTCGAGTCGATCAGTGCGACGATGTCGGCCTCGGTGCTCACGTCGGTGCGCACCGCCCGACCGCCGATCTCGTGGGCCACCCGCTCGACGGCGGGGCCGTCGATGTCGCTGGCCACGACCGTCGCGCCCTCCGCGCGAAGCGGCGGGCCAGGGCTCGTCCGATCCCCGACGCCGCGCCGGTGACCACGACCGTGCGGCCCGAGACGTTCACGGCTCGATGGCCGTGGCGGCCGCCTCGAGGGTGCTGCGCACCACTGCCATGCGGTCGGGGCCCCAGGGCAGCGGCATCACGATGGGCACGTCGACGCCGGCGCTGATGTAGTCGCGCATCGTCGACGCCACATGGTCTGCGTCGCCCATCACGTCGATGGCGTCGACCATGCGATCGGACACCGCGGCGACGGCGCCTTCGCGATCCTTCGCGCCGTGCCGTTCGCGAACCGCGGCGACCTCGTCGGCGAACCCGGCCCGCTCGAAGTTGCGTGCGTACGAGTCGACCACGGCGTAGGAGAACAGATCTCGGCGGGCGTAGTCGATGCCGTCGCTGCGCTCGCACACGCCGACGTGCACGTAGGCGTAGATCTCGGCGTCGCCGCCCTTGCGCACCTGCTCGACCGACCACGGGATGTGCGAGGCGGGCAGGTAGTTGAGCAGCACGCCGTCGGCCAGCTCGCCGGCGAGCTGCAGCATCGCCGGGTTGAGCGCACCGAGCACCAGCTTCGGTCGACGATCACCGAGCCGGATGCCGAGCCGGAACCGCTTCACCTCGTAGAAGTCGCCTTTGAACGACACCGACTCGCCCGAGAGGCACTCGCGCACGAGCGTGAGGTACTCGCGCACTTGAGCCAGGGGGCGGTCGCCGTAGGGGGCCCCGTGCCACTGGCTGGTGACCACGGGTGAGCTGATCCCGACGCCGAGCAGGACGTCACGATCGGGCTGCAGGTCTTGCAGGGTCGCGGCCGACATGGCGGCGAGGGGCGGGGTGCGTAGCTGGAGGGCGATGACGCCGGTGCCGAGATCGAGCGACGGTGCCGTGCGGCTCACCGCCGCGAGCGTGGCGAACGCCTCGGGGCCCACCGTCTCGGCCGTCCAGAACGACCGGTAGCCGAGTTCTTCGGCCCAACGGGCCGCGTCGAGGGCGGCGTCGAGACCGAGGTTCATGAAGCTGGCGAACGTCACGCCCATGGGGGCGCGGGCCTGACCTGACTCATCGCGGCGACCCTACCGCTCGTGGCCGCTCACGCTCAGAACGAGCCCTTGCGGGACAGCCGGTAGTCGGTCGCCGACCTGGCCGTGCCTTCCCAGCTCACCTGGGTGACGAGCTCGCCCGAGTCGTCCTCGAAGCACCGCGGCTCGAGCACGGTGATCGTGGCTGGCTCGCCGTCGTCGCTCACGGCGGTGCCCAGCCGGGTGGTGCCCCGAAAGAGCTCGACTCGCGCCGAGGTGCCCTTCGGTGCCTGGAGGGTCACCTCGAAGGTGCCGTCGCAGGTGAAGTGGAAGTTGTCGACGACCGGAGTCGGATAGCGGTCGACGTCGTCGGCGGGCACGAGGTTGGCGTCGATGGTGCGGCTGAGCTCGTTGCCGTCGACGTCGTCAGCGGCCGCTTCGCAGCCGTTGACTGCATCGCCGTCGTAGTCGGCGTGATCGACGAGGCAACGACTGCCGTCGGTGAACGGGGCGACGGGTTGCCCGCACGGTTGATAGGGCTTCGGAGTGCACGGCGTGGTGGTGGAGGTGGGGGTGGCCCCGGCGTTCTCCCCGCTGAAGCTCACTCGGTAGTCTCGCGCCGCGATCACCGCTGCGGCCCCTATGGCGAGGGTGAAGACGATGGCCGCGGCCAGGCCCACGCCCGCGCCGACGCCGAGGCGTCGACGGCGAGCCGGCGGTAGCACCGTGGTGCCCGCCGGCCCCCCTGCGGCGGCCGCCGCGGTCGGCCGCCGTGATGGCTCGCGTCGCAGCATCGGTGTGAGGCGTCGACGCAGGTCGCGATCGAGTGTCGGGCTCAGCGCGGTGAGCTTGCCGCGTGCCGCTCGCTGGAGGGTGAGGCGGGGGTCGCCCCGTCCGTAGGGTGGTTCCCCGGTGGCCGCGAACAGCAACGTGGCCCCGAGCGAGAAGACGTCGCTCGCCGGGGTGGCGCTCTCACCACGTGCCTGCTCGGGGGCCATGTAGTCGGGCGTGCCGATGATGGCCCCGGTGAGGGTCAGGCCCGACGTGGCGTCGCGGAAGCTGGCCACGCCGAAGTCGGCGAGGTGTGCTCGCCCGTCGCCGTCGAACAGCACGTTGGCCGGCTTGATGTCGCGGTGGACGATGCCCTCGCGGTGTGCCGCGGCCAGAGCATCGAGCAGCGTGTCGGCCAGTGCCGTGACTTGCGGCGGGCTCAGCGGGCCGCGAGCCCGAACGTGGTCGGACAGGGTCCCGCCCGCCAGGTAGGGCATCACCAGGACCATTTCGTCGCCCTGGTCGATCACCTCGATCAGCGTCACCACCGCCGGGTGGTCGAGCCGGCCCAGCGCGTCCGCCTCCCGATGGATCCTCAGCCGGGCCTCGGCCATCTCGCGTGCACTGCCATGGAGCACCAAGCGCTTGAGCGCGAACGGTCGACCGTGCTCGTCGACCGCCAGGTCGACGACGCCCATGCCGCCCCGGCCGAGGCGCTCTCGTAGCTGATAGGTCACCGGTCGAGCAGCCTACGAGCGGGACCGGGCCGATCGGCCGCGGCCAGCCCTCTCAGCGGGGCATTTTCCCACGGGGCCCGGCAGTCAGTTCCCGGATTCGAAAGCCGGGTGAAACACGGCAGTCACCAAGCGTCGGTAAGGTGACAGCAGTCCTCGGGGGCGAAACCCGTCACATCGAGGTCGAGACGGAACAGGGCCACTAGCCCGGGCGTTGGATGCAGACGAGTCACAGCTAGGCGACACCTACACCGACAGGCGTTTGGAACCCGAACGGGAACCAGAAACCGTGACGACCACAGGAGACAGCATGACGGAGACGCAAGAGGTCGAGGCCCTCGAAGCCGACGCGGTCAGCGATGCCGTGGCCCTCATCGATCGGGGGCTCGCCGACATGATGCATCGCGAGCTCGTGTCGACTGACGAGGTCGCCAACCTGTTGCTCGACGTTCGCCTGCTGCTCACGACCGACCTGGCTGACCTGCCGTCGGTCAACTGAGTCCGCCCCGCTCCGGCGGGTGCGAGCTGCGCCAGCTCAACCGCTGGCGGCGATGAGCGCGCTGTACGACTCGGCGATGCAGTCCCGCAGCAGCGTCGGGTCGTCGATGGCTCCGGTGTCGATGTGTAGTCCCATGTTGAGCAAGCCTCGATAGCTCATCATGGTGAGGTTGAAGGCGGTGTTGGCCAGCGGGCCCAGGGGATAGGTCGCCTCGATCAACGCGCCGGCGATGTAGAGGTCGAACGATGCCGCCCGCACGTTCGACGTGGTGAAGTCGATCGTGCGGGCCTGGTCGAGCACGAAGCGGGCCAGCACCGAGGTCGGCAGCAGGTTGGCCAGGCCGGCCATCTGGTTCATCATGCCGAGGGCCTTCTCGTGCTTGGTGCGGTCGAGCAGCCCGTGGATCGCGTTGAACTGCTCGACCGGATCACCGAGGTTCACCGGCACCACCACCCTGGTGGGCACGAACGAGTTGCCACCTGCGCTGTGGTCAGTGCGGGTGCTCACGGGCATGGCGATGCGAAGGCTGTCGACGGGCGCGCCCAGCGCCCGGTGGTAGGCCCCTGCACCGGCCGCCGCCCCCGCCACGAAGAAGTCGTTGAGGCTGCCGCCGAGCTCCTTGGCCGCCCGGCGGGCCTCGTCGAACGGGACGTCGAGCACCTCGAGCCGCCGCTGCAGGGTGCGTTCGGTCCACAAAGGCGAGTGGGCCTGGTCGGTGATGGTCAACTGGCGCACCGCCGACGCCGCGGTCTCACCCAGGTCGACGCCGAGGGCCGGGATGCGCTGAGGGTGCAGCGCCAGGTTGGTCGCCGAGCCGACGGCCCGTCGGGCGATGCCCAGCGTGCGGCGCACGGTGTGGTTCAGCGTCTCCAGCGCGGTCTCGACGAGCGATGCGCTCTCGGGGGCCGGCTCGGCGGTGATGGTGATGTCGTCGACCGGTGGCGGCTCGCGAGTGAGGTCGATGAACTGCTCCGACATGCGAATGCCGCCCTCGCCGTCGGTGATCGTGTGGTGCATCTTCTGCACCAGCGCGGCGCGCCCGCCCTCTACGCCTTCGACCACCAGGAACTCCCAGAGCGGACGGGTGCGTTCGAGCGGATCCTGCAGGAAGCGGGTGGCCAAGTCGAAGAGCTGACGTTCGTCGCCCGGCGCGGGCAACGCCACCCGACGGACGTGGTAGTCGACGTCGAAATCGGGATCGTCTCGCCACTCGGGCGGCGCCAGCCGACCGAGCGCGGGCACGGCGCGCTGATGCAGGCGCGGGATGCGGTCGACCATCTGGAGCAAGCGCCGACGCAGGTAGTCGAAGTCGGGCGAACGGTCGAGCACCGTGATGCTGGCGAAGCTCGGATCGAGGTGCGGGTCTTTCTCGACGTTCCACATCAGGGCCTCGACGTCGCTCATCCGCCGATCGGAGCGCACGTCTCTCGGCCGTCTGGCCACCTCGTCGGGCATCGCCACCCAGCGTAAGCCCCATCGACCATCCGGCGCTCGGCCCGTCCCCGCCGGGCCTCGTGTCTCTGGTCGGCCCGTCCCCGCCGGGCCTCGTGTCTCTGGTCGGCCCGTCCCCGCCGGGCCTCGTGTCTCTGGTCGGCCCGTCCCCGCCGGGCCTCAGCGGGACAGGGTGGTGTGCTTGAACTCGTTCAGCTCTGGCCAGCCGCCCAACAGGTCGACCACCCGCTCGACGGTGCGGCGGGCAGCCACGCCGTCGCCGCCCGAGTCGTTCATCAGCCGCACGAACGAGGCGTGCTCGCCCACCACGAAGGTCGGCACGCCCCACACGTCGTGATGGGCCACGGCGGCCTCGTGCTCTTTGCGCACCGTGTCGAGGGCCTCGCCGCTGTCGACCCGCTCGAACACGGCGCCGGCGTCGAGACCGACCAGCTCGACCAGCTCGGTGAGCACGTCACGGTCGCGAAGGTGCAGGCCGTGCACGTGGCGGGCATCGAACAACCCACGATGGAGGGCGAGAAAGCGCTCGGGATGGTGGTCACGAACCACCACGCCCACCTGCAGGGCCAACAGGCCGCTGTCTCGCTCTGGGGTGTCCCAGATGTCGGGCTCGTCGTCGGCCACATGCACCTGGCCGAGCGAGAACGGCATGAACTGCACCTGCCAGTCGGCCCCCGCCAGCAGCCCTTCGATCACGTGGTCGTGGGCGTTGCGGGCGAAGGGGCAGCGGTAGTCCCAGGTGACGCCGAAGGTCAGGGGCATGGTGCCTGCAACCCTTCGGCGGGTGGCCGCATTCCGCCTTCGGTCGAGCGCAGGCTCATCGGCGGGCCGGCAGCTTCCAGAGCCGGCGGAAGATCAGGCCCAGACCGAGCCCGAGCGTGGCCCCGCCGATGACGTCGGAGGCGTGGTGGATGCGCACGTGGACCCGGCTGGCGGCCACCGCCCCGGCGAGGGCCCAGTAGGCCGGCGCCGTGCGCCTGCCCTGGCCGAGCAGCAGGGCGGCGACCACGGCCGAGCTGGCATGGCCGCTCGGGAAGCTGGTGGTGAGCGGGATGCGCAGACGGTGGGGGCGCTCTCCCTGGAACACGGGTCGTTCGCGTTTGAACGCCGACTTGATCAGGCCGTTGACCACCACCGACTCGATGCCGAGACACACCGACACCCGCACGGCCGCCGCCAGGTCGTCGTCGGAGCGCAGCGCCCTCGACCACGCGATCAGGTGCCAGATGAGGCTGAAGTCGCCCAGCTCGGTGAGGGCGTAGATGATGCGATCGCTGGGCTCGCGGCCACGCACCGAATCGAGCCGTCGGTCGACGGCATCGTCGAATCGGTGGATGGGTGACAGCTCGTGCGGCGGCTCGACCGGGCCATCAATGTCTGGAATCACCCGGTGGATGCTAGGGGCAGCGCGAGGGGCCGCTCCGCGGCCGGTGCTCGGGGCACCTGAGTCGGATCGCCGCCGAACGCCGGGCAGAACGACTGAAACGAGCACCAATCGCAGAGCCGGGACGGACGCGGCTGGAAGCTCTCGTTCTCGCAGGCCCGCTCGACGGTGGTCCAGATGGCTCGCACCCGCCGCTCGAGGGCGCGGATCGACTGGTCGGTGGGCACCGTGATGATGGCGACGGGCTCGGCCAGGTAGAGCAGCTGCACCTTGGCCGGCCGCTTGCCGAACAGGCGCTCGCACAAGAAGGCGTAGAAGTGCACCCCTCCGAGGCGGCTGCGCTCGTGGTTGGCGTGGGGGACCCGGCCGGTCTTGTAGTCGGTGACCACCAGCTCGCCGTCGTCGTCGAGCTCGAGGCGGTCGATGATGCCGCGCAGGGTGAGGTTGCCGATGTCGGCGGCGAGCATCAGCTCGAGGCCGATGGGCTTGATGGCCTGCGGATCTTCGAGCTGGAAGTAGCGTCGCACGAGCTGCTCGGCGTCGTCGAGGAAGACCGCCTCGTCCTCCGCGCTCAGCCCGAGCCCGGTGTAGTCGGGATCGAGGCGCAACAGCTCGAACGCCTCGTCGACTGCCGTGAGCGCGGCGGGCAGCGTGCGCTCGGCGGCCGGCAGGCAGAACAGGCGCTCGAGCGCCTGGTGCACGAGGGTGCCCTTGGTGGCCGGCGCGGAGGGCGCCTCGGGCAGCCGATCGATGGCCGAGAACCGGAAGGCCAGGGCGCAGTCGGTGAACGACGACACCTTCGACGGCGACAGCGACGACGGCAGCGACAACGGCATGGGCCAACAGTACGCCGGGGGTATGACAGCGACGGTGGACGGGCCTGCGGGCGCCGGGCGCCGCGGTCGTCAGATGGCGGCGAACGCCCGCTCGACGGCCGCGGCGATCAGGTCGGGCCGTTCCAGGGGGCCGAAATGGCCGAGCTCGGGCCAGGACTCCTTGCGGCCATCGGGCAGGGCCTCGACGATCGGGTCGAGGAACGCGGCGGGGCCCACCTCCACCAGGGCGCCACTCGCGACGACCACCGGGCAGCGCACCCGATCGAGGTGGGCGAACGCATCGTGGGCGCCGCCCATCCGGTAGACCTGGGCCTCGTCCTCCGGTCGGCACTTGAGGCGCACCGAGCCATCGGGGGTGGCAACGAACCCGTGGTCGACGTAGGCGCGTAACGCGTCGGGGTCGAGGGCCGAGAACGGCGGCTTGGACGAGTAGTTCTCGTAGGCGGCGTCGATCGACTCGAACGTGTCGCGCCGCCGCAGCGCACCCTCGGCGAGCGGATTGGCCCCGGTCGCCTCGCTGGGCGCGCCGGGGAACACCACCGGTTCGTAGACGTACAGGCCCGCGAAGGTCCCGGGCCGCCGCTCCTCGGCCAAGCAGCAGGGCCGCCCCGCCCTTCGAGTGCCCGACTGCGAAGGGACGTTCGAGGGCGAGCGCGTCGACGCACCGCCAGGACATCGTCGGCGAACCCGCTCCACGCGAACGCGCCGTCGTCGGGCCTGGTGGAGTCACCGTGCCCGCGCAGGTCAGGGGCCCAGCAGTGGAACCCGTCGAGATGTGAGACCAGCGGCTGCCAGACGAGCGCGTGGAAACCGGTCGCGTGGGCGAGCAGGAGCGGACGCCCCTCGCCACCGAGGTCGTGCACCGCGAGCTCGACTGCGTTCGTCGACGAGACCCGCCGACTCAACCGTCGGTCCTGTCAGGGCTGCTCAGCTGGTCGACGCGATGTCGTTGGCGGGAGCGCACAGGTCAATCTTGGCATCGTCGATGCGCAGGCCCGTACGCCAGCTCCAGAGCTCACCTCGGTCGAGCAACGTCGCCACGGTCGTCAGCACGTCGGCCTCGATCATCTCCGGGCCGCGAACCAGCACGTCGGCGAGCAGGTCGAGCGGGATGGGTGTGGCGGCGGCGGCGCCCGGGGGGCGGCCGCTGGTCACGACGATCGCGTCGATGAACGGCACCCACGACACGTGCTCGGCCAGCGCGGTGCGAGTGGTCGCCGCCAATCGACCGGCGCGATCGGCGCTCAGCAACGGATCGGGGCCTCCGGGCAGCAGGACGAACGCACCAGTGGGCCCGACGACGAGGCGGGCCTCGCCCGACGAGCCGATCGCACAGCACGCGGGGAGCGCGGCCAGCACGGTGTCGACGTCGATGGGGAGAACTTCCATGTCTGGCACCCTGGAGTCATCGGCGCTGTCAGCTATAGGCCTTAAGGCCCAGTCGGCGACCCGGTGCGGAGCGGGCCGCGAGCGGGGGGCAAGGGGCGGCCGGGGCGGCTCACTCCCAGTCGTCGGTGAGCTCCCGCAGCCGGGCTACGGCGTTGCGGGTGGCGTCACGACCCCGCTCGAGGAAGGCAGCGACCAGGATGGCTGCGAGCCCGACCGCGGCCAGGGTCAGCCAGAGCGCCGGCCCGCCGGCGCCGGGCACCAACCGGGCCAACGGGACCACGATCATGACGACCACGAACCCGACGGTCGCCGCCGCGCCGAACGCGAGCCGGCGGCGCACGCGCGTGACGACGCCCCATACGCAGATCGCCACCGACAGACCGATGCCGATCAGGCCGTGGATCGGTCCGTCGGTGACGGTCTGCACGTACGCGGAGCCCACGACGAACGCCATCCCGACGAGCTCGAGGGCGAGCAGCGCCGGGTCGTCGAGCGCGCGACGGGAGCGACGGAACTGCGACCGAGCCAGCCCGACCACGACGAGCAGGGTCACCCCGACCGGCACGGTGAACCACTGCGGTTCGCCCGCGAGGGCTTCGCTGGCGAAGGTGATCCACGCCGCGCAGACGAGCACGGGGGCGGCGACCAGGTAGGGGAGCCGGCGACCGACCAGCCCGATCGCGGCAGATTCGAGAGCGGTGACGAGCAGTGCGGCGACGAGCAGGCCCCGGTCGGGGAGCGCGCTCGTTGCGGCGACCAGCGCCGCCGCGCTGGCCAGCCCACCGAGGATCAAGCACGCGGTCCGCCACTCTCGGGCCCGCTCCAATGCCCAGGCCGAGACCACCAGGACGGTGGTCGTCACCCCCACGATCGACGCGGCGACCACCCACTCCGTCGTGTCGGCGTCGACCGCCCACGCCTCGGTGGCCAACGAACCTGCGAACACGATCGCGGCTGCCTCGCGCCAGCGCTCGCGTCCGAGTGGTCGCGCCGACATGGCGATGGCCAGGGCGGCGGCCGCGCCGCCGAGCGCGAGCGCATGGCCCGCCGGTGTCCGGTCGACGTCGGCGACGGGGACGGCGACTGCGGCCGAGGCGAGGGTCGCCAACGCCGAGCAGCGCCCACGGCGCGACCGGCTCGGGCTTCACGTCGAGGTAGCGGACGGCCGCCGCGAGGGCGATCGCAAGCACGCCCGCACCGAACGCGCTCGCCGTCACCGCGTCGTCTGCCGTCCACTCCTGCCAGACGAGCCAGGCGATCCACGTGCCACCCGTCGAGGCGGCGGCGAGCCAGTGCAGGCCGACGCGGGCCGTGCCCACCGCACGTGTCGAGAAGGTCAGCGCTGCGACGGTGATCGACGCGAGGGCGGCGGCGATCAGGTCGGCGCGCCCGGTCGCTGCTCCGACGGCCAGGGCGATGCTGTTCGCCGAGGGTCGCGGCCACCGCCATCGGCCGGATCCAGGGATCGAGGGCGGGCGTGTGCCAGACGGCCACGGTGCCTGCCGCCAACGATCGCGGCACCGACCGCCGAGGCGACGACGACGGTGGTGGCCGAGGCCTCGACGCCGTAGGCGAGCACGCCAAGTGCCGCCACGACGAGGGTCGCCGATGTCTCGCGGAGCCAACGTTGCCCGGTGGGCTCGGCGGCCGTCGCGCTTCCCACGGCGAGCAGGCCCGTGCCCACGGACACCGCGAGTCCGGCGGGCGACGGCTCGACATTCGGGTGGAAGAGGAAGAGGGCGCTCGTGGCCACACCGACGGCGCCGAGACCGGCCCAGGCGAGCACCCAGTCGCGGCCGAGCCCGGCCAGGCGACTCGATGCCAGCGCGGTGCGCGGCGATGGCACCGGCGACGAGCGCGGTGATCGTGGTGGCCTGCTCGGCGTCCCACTGCTGCCACCAGATGGCCGAGACCCAGCCGGCGGTCGCGGCGGCGACCGCCGTCGCCTGGAAGGATGCTGGCGCGCCGGGCCAGAGGTGAGCGCGCCGGCCACGGTCGCGGCGACCGAGACCACGGCGAACGCGAGCGTCAGCCAACCCGGGCCGAGCACCGCGGCGGCGATCACCACCAGACTCGCACCCACCACGACCCACACGGCACGGCGCAACCGGGCACCGACCGCGATCGATGCCGCGCCGGCCAGTCCCCAGGTGGCCGGGACCCAGCCGATCGCGACGCGAGATCCCCAGCGCCAGCACGGCGGTGCCGTGGGCGACCACGAACGGCGGGAGATCCCAGCGCGCCCACCAAGCCGGGGTGGGCCCGTCGGATGCCGGTGGCTGCAGCCGGGTTGCCGTCTCGGCGACCACGAGGAGGCCGACGGTCCACGGCAACCACGTCCACGGGAGGTCCATCGGTGCCCAGGGAACCGAGCGCGGCGTACGACACCGACGCCAACGTCCAGCTCACCACGGTCCACACCCCGCTCCGCAGTTGCGCAGCGGCCACGGCCACCACCGCGGCCACCGCCAACGACCACCACCCGTAGGCCGTCGAGCCGTCGAGGAACGACGGCGCGAGCCCCGCCGAGAGGGCGATCGGGCCCAGCACGACGCCAGGTGTGAGGAACCGGCGTCGGGTCCACTCGCCGGGCAGCCGCGGACCGGCGAGCAACTCGTCGAGGCCGAGCGCGCCGAGCAAGGCCACGGCACCCCACGCGATGAGCACGAGGTGGAGGTCGTCGGTGGGTTGACCGGCGATGTCGGCGACCAGGATCGCGACGGCGGCCGAGGCCAGCCAGCCGAGCCACTCCATCGACGCGCGTCGGCGCGCCGGGACGACGACGAACGGGTAGGCGACCACGAGCGTGAGGGCAGCGGTCGCCGGCCCGCGTTCGCCGAACGTGAGCAGGCTGAGCCCCAACAGGAGCGCGAAGCCCAGGTCGGGGAGCACGCGGGAGAGAGGCCGGTGGTCGACGGGGACGACGCGGGTCAGGGCCGCCCCGGCGAGCGGCACGGCGCCCGCCGCGACCGCGGGCCACCCGCTGGTGATCGAGAACCAGCGCGTCGCGTCGACCGAGAACATCACGAGCACGGTGAGCGCCGATCAGCGCGAGCGCCGACGGCAACAGGGCCGACAGTCGCTGCAACAGCGAGGCGGGCCGTGGGGGCGCGAGCGCGGTCGCCGGGACCGGCGCCCGGACTGACTCTGCGAGCAAGCCGGCGGCCCGCCACAGGAGATCGGCCTCGGCCGACCCGCGGGTCTCCTGGGCCACCGTCACGGCGACCCAGCCGATGGCGAAGCTGCCCACCACCACGACGTGGATGGGTTCGGCCCGATCCGCGGGCAGGTGCACCAGGAACCACGCGGCGGACACGGTCACCACCGAGCCGACCGCACCGAGATGGCCGAACACGGGCTCGCGTCGAGCCGTACCGGTGAGCACGAGCAGCAAGCCGACCACCGCGACCGTCGCCGCCACGGTCTCCGACGACAGCTCGAGCGCGTACGCGGCGAACCCGAAGGCGCCGGCTGCCGCTGCGGCGCTCGTCCAGACGGACAGCGTGGGCCAGCGGGGCGCGAGGGCGAACGCGACGGATGCGAACGCGAGGGCTGTCGCCGAATACCAGGGCGTATCGGTGCCGCCACCGAGTGCCCAGGCGGTGGCGACGAACGCGCCCACTCTGATCCAGGCGGCCCACACCACGTCGTTGCGTGCGCGGGTGAGGCGCACGACGACGGCCGTGGCGGCCACCCAGACCCCTGACGCGACGAGTGCGTCGCGCGGGGCGAGCGCCTCCGCCAATCCGATCAGCACGCCCAGAGGGAGCACCGCGATCGCGGCGACGAGCGCATCGTCGCTGATCGGTGAGCGGAGGGCGCACGTGGTGTCGGATCACCGCCCACGACCATCCGACCCCGGTTGCCGTGACCGCGGCCCAAGGAGCGCCGCCATCCATCGGTGCGGTCGAGACGGCGAGCACGGCGGCGATGGCCGCCGCCCCGAGCACGAGCCCTGTCGTGAGGGCGTCGGGTCGTCGCCTGTCCTGCCACTCGGCGAGGGCGAGCAGGCTCAACGCGGCGGTCGCCGCCGCCCAACCGTCGCCCAGCTCCGGCCGCAGACTCAATGCGGTGATGGCAACCACTGCGGCCTGCGAGATGGTCACCAATCGCCGGTCGATGTCGGTGCGCACCAGGCTCAGCAACTCGATGCCCGCCGCGGTGGCGACCCCGGCGACGACGAGCGGCCCGACCGGCCAACCCTCGTTGCCTGCGGCCAGCAACGTCAGGAGGAAGGCGATCGCGCCCGAGGGAACGGCGGCCACCACGGTCGCTCGGCCGAGCGCGCCGCTGGCGCGCCAACGCACGAGGGCGAGCGTCGCCGCGACGGCGACACAGACGAGAGCCCACTGGACGGGCAGCGGCTCGGTGATGTCGCCGCCCTCTGGCATCTCGTCGGCGAACGCGAGGCCGGCGAGGGCAACCGCCAGCCACACGAGTGGACCCACGAGGTAGCGCAGCGTCGACTGGGGTCGGCGGACCGTGACGGCGGCGTAGACGCCGGCGAGGCCCAGCGGAAGCACGACCAGATAGGCGAGCAGCCGACCGCCGGTCGAGGTCGGGGTCGACCCCGTCGACCATGGCGGCGATGGCCAGGACGGGGAGCAGCGCACCGCCGAGGAACTCGAGGGCCCGACCGACGAACGGCGCTCCTCGGGCTCGTAGGAACCAGCCTGCGCCGAGGAAGGTCAGGGGCAGGGCCAGCTCGGCGATCGGACGCAACCCCTCTGCGACGTCGCCGAACGCGAAGGCGACGAAGCCGAAGACGCCGGCGAAGAGCAGGAGCACACCGAGGTAGGCCAGGCCGTGCACCGCGAGGTCGGCCCCGACCGTCGTCCGGACGTCGTCCCACCACGTTCGGATCGCGCTCGGGGCGACGGGGATGGGAGGTGGCGGTGGTGCGAGCGGTCGGACCGGAGTGGGCGGTGGTGCCGGAAGCGTCGGCGTCGGCGTCGGCGTCGGCGGTGGAGTAGGGGTCGGGCTGGGCTGTGGGAGAGGCTCAGCGCCCGGCGCCGTTCTGGTCGCGACCGGCTGCTGCGCTCGCCGCCGCACATCGTCGACCAGATTTCTGAGGGTCGGTGCGTCGAGCTGGCCCCGTTCGAACGCGTCGTGCAGATACGCGGTGATCACGGCGCGGTCGTGCTCGGTGAGTGTCAACCCGTTGGCAGCCAGATCGACCACCTCGCGTTCGTCCTGCCAGACGCGAGGGGTCCAGGCGGCGCCGTCCCAGAACCGTGCCGCGAAGCGGCCCGACGGATCGGGATACCAGCCGGGCTCGTTCATCCGGGATCCCGAGGCTCTGGCGACCGAACGAGCTCGCATGACCTACAGACAGACCCTGCCGGCGCGTCGGTTACCAGGGTCACATGTCACCCCATCGTCAAAGATCGGCCCGGCGGGGGTCCCTCGTCTCGTGACCGCTGTCACGTAGGGTTTGAGCGTGGTTGCCGTTGGTGACGTGTCTCCTGAGGGATCTGCGCCACTTGCCAGCCTTGGCCGCTGGATCGCGGAGCTCGGCCGGTCGGCGCCCGGCGTCGTCGAGTCGCATCTGCCCGGCATCGGGTTCGGGGCCCGCACGCGCGAGCAGTTGATCGTCACCGTCGCCGACGAGAACGGGTGTCGGTTCCTGTCCTGGGCGCACTCCGCCTGGCAGGACTTCCTCGGTCCGGCTGCGGTCGACGACGCGGCCCAGCCGCTGCTCGACTACGCCCGGGCCAGCGCGCAGGCGGGCGTTCCGCTCGATGCCGCGGTGCTCGACGCCATGTTCCCGCGTTCGGTCGTGCGCTCCGCGCGGGCCACGGTGGCCAGGGCCGAGATCGGCAGCATCATCACCAACAGCGCCGGGCGGCTCGCCGGCCAGCTCCTGAGTCGGCGGCCCGACGGCCCGGTCGCGGTGGCCGGGCAGTTCGCGGCGGTCGGCATGGCGCTCCCGGTGCTCGTGCCCGCGGCCGCCATGGCGGGCGCCTTGAAGATGGCCGTGCGGTTGGCCCCTCCTGTCCCCGAGCCCGATCTCCCGCCCGAGCGCGACGCCAACCTGGTGGTGCACCTGCTCGCTGATGCGTTGCCGACCTACCTCGGGCACGCCGTGGTGCGGGCCCTGTTGCTCTGGAACCCCGTCGTGCTCGCCGTGGGCGTGCGCATCGAGGGCACCGCCGCCACCCTGCGCATCGGCCAAGGTGGAGTGGCCATCGTCAACGGCGTGCGCCCCGATGCGTTGATCGTGGTCGAGGGCGGTCTCGAGCCGCTGCTGCAGGTGGCCGCCGGTTCCATCGTGCGCCAACTCGCCGCCGGTCCGCACCGCTCCCGCGCCTGAGCGGGCGGCAGCCGCTCAGGTGAACGCGTTGATGCCGGTGATCGCCTGACCGAGCACGAGCGTGTGCACCTCGTTGGTGCCCTCGTAGGTGTAGACGGATTCGAGGTTGTTCATGTGGCGGATCACCGGGTACTCGAGGGTGATCCCGTTGGCGCCGAGCACCGAGCGGGCCTCCCGGGCGATCCACAGCGCCTCGCGCACGTTGTCCATCTTCCCGAAGCTCACCTGCGCGGACGACAGCCGACCCTCGTCCTTCATCCGACCGAGGTGCAACGCCAGCAACGTGCCCTTGTTGACCCGCACCATCATCTCGACGAGCTTGCGCTGGGTGAGCTGGAACGAGGCGATCGGCACCCCGAACTGCACGCGCGCCTTCGCGTAGTCGAGCGCCGCCTCGTAGCAGGCCCGGCCGGCCCCCACGGCGCCCCACAGGATGCCGTAGCGCGCCTCGTTGAGGCACGACAACGGCCCGCGCATGGTCGACACCTCGGGCAGCCGCAGCGAGTCGGGCAGGCGGACGTCGTCGAGGACCAGCTCTGAGGTGACCGACGCGCGCAGCGAGAGCTTCTTCGGGATGTCGTTGGCGGTGAACCCAGGCGTGTCGGTGGGCACGATGAACCCGCTGATGCCCGGGCGCTCACCGTCGTCGGTGCGCGCCCACACGACGGCCACGTCGGCCAGTCCGCCGTTGGTGATCCACATCTTCGTGCCGTTGAGCACCCAGTCGGAGCCGTCGCGCCGGGCGTGGGTGCGCATGCTCGACGGGTCGCTGCCCGAGTCGGGCTCGGTGAGGCCGAAGCACCCGATGGCCTCGCCCGCCGCCATCTTCGGCAGCCACTCCTGCTTCTGCTCCTCGCTGCCGAACTTCCAGATCGGGAACATGGCGAGCGAGCCCTGCACCGACACGAAGCTGCGGGCCCCGCTGTCGCCGGCCTCGAGCTCGAGGCAGGCCAGGCCGTACGCGACCGCGCTGGTGCCGGCGCACCCGTAGCCCTCGAGGTGCATGCCGAGCAGGCCGAGGGCCCCCATCTCCTTGGCCAGCTCCTTGGGGAACACGCCCTGTTCGAACCAGTCACCCACGTCGGGCTCGATGCGGTCGCCCACGAACTGGCGCACGGTGTCACGCAGCAGGCGCTCCTCGTCCGACAGCAGCTCGTCGATCTCGAGGAAGTCGTGGGCGTCGCCCTCGCCGAATCGTGGTTCGGCACCACTCGCGCTCATGGGTCGAGCCTAGGCTTCGGCCATGGCGACGACCGAACCCACCGCCCGCCCTGGCACCGACGAGCACCGGGCGTCGGTCGACCAGGCGCAGGCCGCGCTGCTCGACCCGACGCTCGACGGTGTGGTCGAGATGGTGCTGCGCCAGGTCGACCCCGACACCTATGAGGCGACCGCAGTCGACGGTCGGGTCCGCGTGCGCCGTCGCGACCACGACCATGGCTGGCAGTTCGACGAGCTCGAAGTCGACGGGCGCAACCCGCTCGGCGACCAGTCGACCGATCGCTTCTCGCCGCTCGCCGACGAACGCGGCACGCCCTTTCCGACCCGAGAGCAGAACGCCTATCCCAACGCGTACGAGCAGCTCGGCCAGTTGTTCGACCACCCTGCCGCGCCCGATCTCGTGGCGGTGCACACCGCCGGGCACAACTGGGAGGACCACGGTGGTCATCGCGGCGAGCACGGCTCGCTCGACGTGGTGCAGGCGCGGGCCCCGTTCGTGCTCGCCGGCGCCGGTGTGCGCGCGCTCGGCATGGTCGCCGAGTCGTGTCGGCTGGTCGACATCGCACCCACCGTCATGGCCCTGATGGGGGCCGAGCCCCACGAGGGCACCGCGCTCAACGGCGGCCGCAGGGCCGATGCTCGCCTGGCCCGGCAGGACGGCGACGTGCTCGACCATCTGCTCGATTCGACCGACCGGCCCGAGCACGTCGTCGGCTTCCTGCTCGATGGCACCAACGCCAACGTGCTCTACGACATGGTGGCGAGAGGCGAGGCCCCCAACGTGGCCCGGCTCATGGCGATGGGCACCACACTCGGCCACGGCGCCATGTCGTCGCTGCCGACGGTGACGCTCCCCAACCACACCACCATCCTCACCGGCGCCTATCCCGGGCACCACGGCATCCTCCACAACGCCTGGTGGGATCGCGATCGCAAGGAGCAACTCGTCACCAACTCGCCCGCCACCTGGGTGACATCGATGGAGACGCTCGCGCCCGGCGTCGAGACGCTCTACCAGGCGACCAAGCGGGCGTTCCCCGGTGCGGTGACGTTCTCGATCAACGAACCGTGCGACACCGGCGCCGACTACTCGATCTTCGACCTCATGCGCCGGGGCGAGCCGCTCGACCGCCCGCCGCCCGCCGACGAGCTGCCCCACGCGTCGCAGATGTTCGTGCGTCCGGTCAAGGAATACCGGTGGTCGTCGTTGATCGACCACACCGCCGTCGACCAGTTCGTCGGTCTCTGGAGCGGTCACTATCGCGGCGCTGAGTGGCCCCTGCCCAAGTTCACGTGGGTCAACTTCTCGCTCACCGACGCCGCGTTCCACGAAGGCGGCCCCTACTCCGACATCGCCGAGGCGAG
The DNA here is from genome assembly GCA_963706425.1 of uncultured Iamiaceae bacterium. Taxonomy (GTDB): domain Bacteria; phylum Actinomycetota; class Acidimicrobiia; order Acidimicrobiales; family Acidimicrobilacustridaceae; genus CAVPMN01. The sequence goes on along the minus strand of CAVPMN010000001.1, from coordinate 734,317 downwards.
TGTGCGCGACACCGATGCGCGGGTTGGCGAGGTGTTGGCTGCGGTCGAGCGCGCGGGGGTGTTCGATCGCACCGCGTTCTTCGTGGTCGCCGACCACGGCATGGAGGAGACCGACCCTTCGTGCACCGGCAACTGGGCCGACGCGCTCACGTCGTGTGGTGTCGACCATCGCGACGAGGCCTACGGGTTCGTCTACGTCAACCCCTGAACGGGCCGGCATCCCGTCTGGCCGCGGTCGACGGTCGGCCGCCTAGGCTGGCTCCGTGGCTTCCTGGCAGGCGTGGCTGATCATCGTCGGCCTGTTCGCAGTCCCCAGCGTGCTGTTGTGGCGCTGGCGGCACGAGCCGAGCAAACCCCAGGCCCGCCAAGACCTCGAGGACGCCTACGACCATCTGCGGGCGAAGCGGCCTGCCGACACGGCCCGCTTCGAGGCCGACCTGTGGCGGGCGCGCGGCCGCATGTTCTGACCTGGCCTCGACAACCATGGTGCGAACTGCGCCGTCCAGTCCCTAGCCTGCACCACGAGACCACAGGCCTGACCGCCGCATGGAGAGGGAGACCCACGTGACCGTCACCGAGAGCCCTGTCGGCCCCGGCGCCCAGCCGGCGCCGCCGCCGGCGGCCCGCACCGTCGACGCGAGCAAGATCTACGGCACCGGCGACACCGAGGTGCGTGCCCTCGACGGCGTCACGGTCGAGTTCCCCGCTCACCAGTTCACCGCCATCATGGGCCCGTCGGGCTCGGGCAAGTCGACCCTCATGCAATGCGTGGCCGGCCTCGACACGCTGACGTCGGGCGAGGTGTACCTCGGCGGCACGCCGCTCAGCAGCCTCAGCGAGAAGCAGCTCACCGAGCTGCGGCGCGATCAGGTGGGCTTCATCTTCCAGGCCTTCAACCTGGTGCCCACCCTCAACGCGCTCGAGAACATCACGCTGCCGATGGACCTGGCCCATCGCAAGCCCGACAAGGAGTGGCTCGACTCGGTGGTCGAGACGGTGCGGCTCGGCGATCGGCTGCACCATCGCCCGAGCGAGCTCTCGGGTGGCCAGCAGCAGCGGGTCGCCGTGGCCCGCGCCCTCGCCAGCCGCCCGGCGATCATCTTCGGCGACGAGCCCACCGGCAACCTCGACAGCCGCGCCGGCGCCGAGATCCTCGACTTCCTGCGTCGCGCCGTGCAAGAGCTCGGCCAGACCGTGGTGATGGTCACCCACGACCCCGGTGCGGCCAGCTACGCCAACCGCGTGCTGTTCCTCGCCGACGGCAAGATCGTCGACGAGATGGCCGACCCGACGCCCGAGCGGGTGCTCGACCGCATCAAGCAACTCGGCCGCTGAGCGCCCTCGACGCGTAGGAGAACCACGTGTTCAAGCTCACCCTCAAAGGGCTGTTCCAGCACAAGATCCGCTTCCTGCTCACCACCATCGCCGTGGTGGCGGGGGTCTCGTTCGTGGTGGCCGCGTTCACCCTCACCGACAGCGTCCGCGCCCAGTTCAACCAGCTCTTCAGCGACATCAACGCCAACATCGACATCAACGTGCGCGCCGAGGAGCGCTTCGACACCGGCGCGTTCGGTGTGCGCCAGCCGATCGACGAGAGCTCTGCTGCCCGCAGGTGCGCGGCGTCGACGGCGTGGCGGCCGCCCAGGGCACCGCCGGCGGCCTGCCAGCGCTCGTCATCGACCCCGAGGGCGAGGCGGTGTCGCCCTCGGGCGGCCCGCCGCTCGGCATCAACTGGGTCGACGACATCCAGCAGCTGTTCCTCCGCGACGGTAGCCGCTCCACCGCCGATGACCAGGTGGCCTTCGACGAGCGCCTGTTCGATGCCGCCGGCTACCAGATCGGCGACACGGTCATCGTGCAGACCCCGCTCGGCAACGGTCAGTACGAGCTGGTCGGCACGTTCTCGTTCGGCGAGGCCAACTCGCTGGCGGGTGCCTATCTCGTGGCCTTCACGACGGTCGAGGCCCAGGAGCAGTTCAACCTGGTGGGCAAGTTCCAGGAGATCCAGGTCGCCGTCGACGACGGCGCCGACCCGGTCGCCGTGCAACAGGCCATCGCCGCGACCTTGCCGCCTGGCGTCGAAGCGGTGCCCACCGAGCAGGTCGTCACCGAGAGCCAGGACGACATCGGCAGCATCGTCGACATCTTCGGCACCGTGCTGCTGGTGTTCGCCTTCATCTCGCTCTTCGTGGCCTGCTTCTTGATCTTCAACACCTTCCTCATCGTGGTGGGCCAGCGCATCCGCGAGATGGCGCTGTTGCGGGCGGTGGGTGCCAGCACCGGTCAGGTGTTCCGCTCGATCCTCGGCGAGGCGCTCGTCGTCGGGCTCATCGCCTCGGTGATCGGCTTCTTCCTCGGTCTCGCTGCTGTCGATCGGGCTCAACGCCATCCTCAACGCGGCCGGGTTCGGTGGAGGCAACACCGAGCTGGTGGTGGCCCCCACGTCGATCATCGCCGCCTTCGCCGTGGGCGTCGGCGCCACCCTGCTCTCGGCGATCCTGCCGGCGATCTGGGCCACCCGCATCCCGCCGGTGGCCGCCATGCGCGAGGGCTTCCGTCTGTCGCTCGGCACCGTCCGCACCCTGGCCATCTTCGGCACGGTGCTGGTGGTCCTCGGCGGTGCGGGCATCACCTGGTCGCTCACCACCGATCCCGACACCGCTCCCCTGTTCATCGTGCTCGGCGCGGGCGCGCTCATGGTGTTCATCGGTGTGGCGTTGCTGAGCGCCGCGCTGGCCACGCCGGTCTCTCGTCTGCTCGGCCTGCCGTTCCGCCGGCTCTACGGCGCCACCGGCGAGCTGGCCCGCCAGAACGCGGCACGCGAGCCGAGCCGCACGGCGTTCACCGCCGCCGCGCTCATGATCGGTCTGGCCCTCGTGAGCATGTCGTTCGTCGTCGGCGACTCGCTCCGCGCCTCGTTCGTGGAGACGCTCGGCACCTCGGTCACCGCCGACTGGTACGTCGGGTCCGACGACTTCTTCGGCTTCAGCTCCGAGATCGCCGACCCAGATGAGCGAGCTGCCCGAGCTCGAAGCGGTGTCGGGCGTCCGCCAGGACCGCTTCCTCGTGGGCGACTCGGTCAAGACGTTCAGCGCCATCAACTTCGACGTGGCCAACGACCTGCTGGCGCTCGACATCGTCGACGGCGAGATCACCCCGACCGAGCAAGGCCTGATCCTGGCCAAGGACCCGGCCGACGAGCTGGGCATCGTGGCCGGCGACGTGCTCACGGTGGTGTTCCAGGAGACCGGAGCGGTCGACCTGCCGGTGCTCGCGGTCTACGAGGACTCGAGCGTGCTCGGCAACTGGGCCATCGACATCGACACCTACGACGCCAACTTCACCGCCCGCAACGACTTCCTGGTCGTGGCGAAGCAGGTCGAGGGCGCCGACCCCACCCAGGTGCGGGCTGCCATCGAAGAGATCGCCGCGCCGTTCCCGCAGGTGAACGTGGAGGACAAGGACGAGTTCACCGCCAGCCAGGAAGAGCAGCTCAACGTGCTCCTCGCCGTCATCTTCGTGTTCCTCCTGATGACCATCGTCATCGCCTTCATCGGCATCCTCAACACGCTGGCGCTGTCGGTGTTCGAGCGCACCCGCGAGCTGGGGTTGCTGCGAGCGGTCGGCATGGCCCGCAAGCAGGCCCGCCGCATGATCCGCGTCGAGGCGGTGATCGTGTCGGTGTTCGGCGCCCTGCTCGGCATCGTCGTCGGCGTGGTGCTGGGTGTGGCCCTGAGCATCGCCATCCCCGACGACGTCATCAGCATCGTCCAGGTGCCGTGGATCAACCTGGTGCTGATCGTGGTGATGGCGGCGGTGTTCGGCGTGCTGGCGGCCCTCTATCCCGCCTGGCGTGCCGGCCGGCTCAACATCCTCGAGGCCATCGCCAGCGAGTAGCCCTTCCTCCCACACGCGAAATCGGTGCGTGAAACCACCGCTACGGGTGTTTCACGCACCGATTTCGGACGGAGGTGACCGTCAGCTGAGCTTGCCCTCGGTGCCTTCCGTCAGAGCCTTGAAGAGCTTCTGCAGCTCGTCGTTGGGGCCCTCGGGGATGAGGTAGCCGTCGGTGTCGCGGATCTCGTCCCAGTGGTCGCGCACGTCTTCGACGGTGAGGTCCTTCTTGAGGTAGCCGGGGGTGAGCCCGATGAAGAAGCGGGCCACCACACCGCCGGCCACCGAGTAGACCTCGCCGGTGGCCGAGCAGTCCTCGGAGGCCAGCCAGCACACCACCGGGGTGACGGTGGCCGGGTCGAGCATGTCACCCACCGGGCCGAGCAGCTCCTCGGTCATGCGGGTCTTGGCCACCGGGGCGATGGCGTTCACGCCGATGTTGTGCTTGCGGCCCTCGTTGGCCAGCACCCGGGTGAAGCCGACCAGGCCCATCTTGGCGGCGCCGTAGTTGGCCTGCCCGAAGTTGCCGAGGATGCCCGAGTTGGACGACGTGTTCACGACCCGGCCGTAGCCCTTCTCACGCATGATCACCCAGGCGGGCTGGGTGACGTAGAACGCGCCGAGCAGATGCACCTGGATGACCGGCTCGAGCAGTTCGGGGGTGAGGTTGTGGAACGTCTTGTCGCGCAGGATGCCGGCGTTGTTGATGACGATGTCGACCGTGCCGAACGCGTCGACCGCGGTCTGCACGATGGCCTGGCCCCCTTCGGCCGTGCCGACGCTGTCGTGGTTGGCCACCGCCTCGCCACCGAGATCATTGATCTCGGTGGCCACCTTCTCGGCCGGGCTGGCGTCGCCGCCCTCGCCTGACACCGAGCCACCGAGGTCGTTCACGACGATGCGGGCGCCGCGCCGGGCCAGCTCGAGGGCGTGCTCGCGGCCGAGGCCACCCCCAGCACCCGTGACGATCGCGACCTTGCCGTCGTAGCCGATGTCTGCCATGTCGTTGTCTCGTTCCTCTCGAAGCGGTGATGCTCGCGGGTGCCGTTGCTCGGCGCCGCGTGGCGAAGATCGTCCCGCCCCCGCTTCTGGCTGGTCAAACCCGCACGCTGGTGCGGGCCTGACCAGCCGGATGGGGCCAGCCAGAACGGGCTCAGCCGAGGAACACGCTGGCGCGGGGCTCAGGCGAGGCTGACGCCGAGTTGGTCGGCGGCGTAGCTCTTGAGGCGTTTGTAGTCGACCTTGGCGTTGGGTGCGCGACCGATGGTGTCGATGGCCACCACCCGCTTGGGCGCCTTGAACGCGGCGAGGTGGTCCTTCACCCAACCGATGAGCTCGCCTTCGTCGACCTGCTGGCCGTCGCGGGCCTCGACCACCGCGTTCACCGTCTCGCCGAACTTGTCGTCGGGCAGACCCACCGCCACCGCGTCGTGCACCGAGGGGTGCTTCTTCAGCACTTCCTCGACCTCTTCGGGGAAGACCTTCTCGCCGCCGGTGTTGATGCACACCGAGCCGCGCCCGAGCAGCGTGAGCGACCCGTCGGACTCGACCTGGGCGTAGTCGCCGGGGATCGAATAGGTCGCGCCGTCGATGGTGACGAACGTGGCCGCCGACTTCTCCGGGTCCTTGTAGTAGCCGATGGGCGTGTAGCCCTTGACCGCCACTCGACCGATCTCGCCCGACCCCGGCGTGACGTCCTTGCCATCGTCGCCGATCACCCGGGCGTTCTCGCCGAGCAGGAACTTGGCGGTCTTGGCCTCGTTGCCGGCGGTCGACACCGACTGTCCGAGCCCGATGGCCTCGGACGACGAGAAGGCGTCGACCAGCATCATGGTGGGGTTGTGGGCCAGCAGGCGTTGCTTGATCGGCTCGCTCCACATGACGCCCGACGACGTCATGAGGAACAGACTGGAGAGGTCCCACCGGTCGGGGTTGGCGTCGAGCTCGGTCAGGATCGGCTTGGCGAACGCGTCACCGACGATGGTGAGCGCCTGGATCTTCTTGCTTTCGATCGTGTCGAGCATCTCGACCACGTCGAGGTGGCGCTCGGTCAGCGTGGTGACCGAGCCGCCGCTCGAGAGCCCGATGAAAGCCGTGAACTGGCCGGTGCCGTGCATGAGCGGGCACGCCGGCAGCATCTGTAGGCCCGGTCCGGCGATCGACTCGGCCAGGGCCGCGTAGTCGGGATCAGCTGCGAACAGCGGGTTGGTCGAGTAGAGCACAGCGTGGATGAGATCGTCGTGGCGCCACATGACGCCCTTCGGCATGCCCGTGGTGCCGCCGGTGTACATCATGAGGATCTGGTGGCCATCGCGGCCCCAGGGGCCGGCCACCCGCTCGTCGGTGCCGGCCGCGGCGGCGTCCTCGTAGGGAACCGCCCAGTCGGGGCACGGGCTGCTGCCGTCGTCGACCCAGAGCCAGGTGCGCACGTTCGGCACCCTCGACCGGATGCCCTCGATGCGCTCGGTGAAGGTGCCGTGGAACACCACGGCCACCGCGTCGGCGTTGTCCCACAGGTAGACGAGCTCGTCGTCGGCGTAGCGGTAGTTGGTGTTCACCGGTACCAAGCCGGCCTTGTAGACGCCGTACATCGACTCCATGTACTCGGGAGCGTTGTAGAGGTACTGGGCCACCTTGTCCTGCTCGCCGGCGCCGGCGTCGAGCAGCGTGCGGGCGATGCCGTTGGCTCGCCGGTCGAACTCGGCCCAGGTGATCTCGCGGTCGCCGTGGCGCAGGGCCACGGCATCGGGCACCTGCGCGGTCGCGGTCTCCCAGATCTCGGCGAAGTTCCAGCCCGGCATGTGTTCCCCCTGGTCGGTGATCGTCCCGCAGTGCCTGGCGTCGGCAGTGCCCGCAGTGCCTGGCAGTTGGTCCCGCAGTGTAGGAGTGCCGGCTCGGAGGGTCCCACTCGGGCCGGCGCACTCGGGCTGAGCGCTCAGGGGCCCTCGACGAGCTCGTGGTCGCGTGAGTCGCTGATCGAGTTGGCGCCGAGCCGGGTGCCGTCGTCGCCCCAGCGCAGCACACCGACCCGGCAGCGGTCGATGCGGTTGCCGGCCACGTCGGTGCCGGTGCACCCTCGCTCGAGCAGCACCCCGCTGTCGCAGCGCTCGGCCACGTTGGCGGCGATGCGGTTGTCGCGCCCGCCGGTGGCGTTGTAGGCGCGCATCGTGCGGGTGACGCGGTTGCCACTCACGTCGGTGCCGACGGCCCCCTCGAGGTGCACGCCCCACCAACGGCCCTCGATGCGGTTGCCGGTGACGCGCGCGTCGACGGTGCGGCGCATCCGCACCGCACACAGGTCGCCGTCGATCTCGTTGGCGTCGATGCGATGCCCGGTCCCGTCGTTCACCTCGATGCCCGAGCCCCAGCGCAGCCCCGACTGGCGGTTGCCGGTGATCGAGCTCTCGTTGCAGCCCTGGAGGGCGATGTTGCCGCGATGCACCGTGTTCCAGCAGATCTCGTGGCCGGTGCCTCCGTGGGCGACGATGGCGCCGTGCACCGTGCAGTCGCGCACGGCAGCATCCCGCGACGCGCTGATGGTGACGGCCGGAGCGGCGAGCACGAAGAACGGCTCCGGCGCGCCGGTGACCTCGACGCCCTCGAGTGCGCTCTCGTCACCCGACAGGTCGACGACGGGGACGCCGAAGGAGACGCCGGTGCCATCGATCACGGCGCCTGGCATGCCCTTGAGCGTGACCGACGCGGGGATCCGCAGCGGGAACGACTCCGATCGCGGACCGAAGCGGCCCTCGCCCAGCACGACCACGTCGTCGGGCTCGGCTGCGGCCAGCGCGTCGGCCACCGTGTCGAACGCTCGCGTGCCGATGGTGATCGAGCCCGGGCCTGCCTCGCCGGTGACGGCGAGCGTGATGTGCTCGCGTTCGCGTACCGCCACGCGATAGACGGTGCCCAGCGAGGTCTCGGTGCCGGCCTTCGGCGACACATGGAGGCCGTGGTGGTCCTGGTGCCAGTGCTCGGCGCCTTCGACGTCGTCGACGGGGTAGCGGTGGGGGCTGAAGTGCGGGAACGACCGCGTGAGCGCCGAGTCGAGATCGATCACGTTGACGCGCCGCCGCTCGGTCTCGGTGGCGGGGGTCGACGTGTAGCGGATCGGCCCGTCACCCCACACGTCGAAGCGCTCGCTGCCGTTGATCACGGCGGCATTCGCCCTCACCCATTCGCCGGCGGCGCGCAGCGTGTCGGCTTGGATCTCGGGGACGGTGCCGTCGGCCTTCGGTCCGATGTTGAGCAGGAAGTTGCCGCCCTTGGCCACCACCTCGGTGAGCAGTTCGACCACCTGGGCGGGTGTGAGATGGTCGTCGTCCTCCTCGGCGCGGTTGAAGCAGAACGAGTGGCTCATGCCCCGGCACAGCTCCCATGGGCCGTCGGGCGGCGTGTCGGGGACGTCGTACTCGTAGGTGACGAAGTCGGGTTCGTCGAGACCCCACCGGTCGTTGGTCATCAGGTCGACGCCCGCCTCGGCGAGGCGTTCGCGGGCGCGTGCCATCAGCTCGCCGGCCCGCCAGTAAGGGCCTGATCGCCCCCAGTGGCCGTCGCCCCACAACACCGCCGGCTGGAAACGATCGACCAGCTCGAGCACCTGCGGGTGCAGGTAGGCGTCGACGAACCGCTCCTGGTCGGGGAAGTCGGCGTGGGCCCAGTCGAGGATCGAGTGATAGACGCCGAACGTGAGCTCCGCGCGCCGGCTCGCCTCGGCCAGCTCGGCGATGACGTCGCGCTTCGGCCCGAGCCGCGTGCTCGTGCGCTCGCTCACGTCGGAATCCCACCAGCAGAAGCCGTCGTGGTGCTTGGTGACCGGCACCAGATAGCCCATGCCCGCGTCGACGGCGAGCTGGGCGATGGCGTCGGCGTCGAAGCGCTCGAGGGTGAGCCCCGGGATGAAGTCGTCGAACTCCTTCACGTCGGCGGCGTGCTCCCGGTGCCAGGCGACCACCTCCGGGAACGGGACCGAGGGGTGCAACACGATGTCGTCGAGCGGGGGATCGGCCCAGAACGCCCAGTACCAGTCGGCGTACTCCTGCACCGGGGAGAACGCGGGCACGGTGGCGATGTTCATGTGGATGAACATCCCGTAGCGCTGTGCTTTGAACCATGACGCGACGTGTCCCACGCCCCACCCCGTTTCGATCCGACACCGTCGTCGAGAGCCTGGCACGGAATCGTCCCGCACGCGGGCGCGTCGCTAACCTCCGTCCGTGGACTTCGAGCTGCCGACCGACGACGACCCCCGCCGGGTCGCCGTCCGTGAGTGGCTGGCCGCCCACCCCGACCCCACCGACCGCCAGCTGGCCGAGTCGGGCTACGTGGCCCCGCACTGGCCGGCGCCTTGGGGGCTCGACGCCGACCCCATCCACCAGATCATCATCGACGACGAGCTGCGTCGGGCAGGCGTGCGCCGACCGTCGAACCAGATCGGCATCGGCTGGGCCGGGCCGACGATCATCTACGCCGGCACCGAGGCGCAAAAGGAGCGCTACCTCGTGCCGCTGCTGGCCGCAGAGGAGATCTGGTGCCAGCTCTTCAGCGAGCCCGATGCAGGCAGCGATCTCGCCAACCTGGGTACGCGCGCCGAGCGCGACGGTGACACCTACGTCGTCAACGGGCAGAAGATCTGGACGTCGTTCGGACACATCGCCCAGTTCGGCATCCTCATCGCCCGCACCAACCCCGACGCGCCGAAGCACAAAGGCGTGTCCTACTTCATCTGCCCGATGGACACGCCCGGCATCGAGGTGCGCCCGATCATCGAGATGACCGGCAGCCACACCTTCAACGAGGTGTTCTTCACCGACGTGCGCATCCCCGCCGAGAACCTGGTGGGCGACGAGAACGAGGGCTGGGGGTTGGCCAAGGTGACGCTCGGCAACGAGCGGGTGTCGCTGTCCGGCGGCGGGGCGTTGTGGGGACTCGGTCCGAGCGCGACCGACCTGCTCGACCTCGTGCGGGCCGAGGGTGGCGTCGTCGATGCCGATCTCCGCCAACGCGCCGCGCAACTGCACGTCGAAGCCGAGATCCTGCGGCTCATCCGGCTGCGCACCGTCACCGCCGCCATCAAAGGCGAGGCGCCCGGGCCCGAAGCAAGCGTGCGCAAGGTGCTCGCCGACGAGCACGGCCAGCACATCATGGCGCTGGCCAAGGACCTCGCCGGTGCTGAGGGCATGCTCACCGACGGCGCCGCGCTCGGCGGCGGCGCTGCGTTCTGGCACTACGGCTATCTCTTCAGCCAGGCCCTCACGATCGGCGGGGGCACCGGCGACGTGCAGCGCAACATCATCGCCGAGCGCGTGCTCGGACTGCCCCACGACATCGACGTGGAGGTCGGCAAGACGTGGGCCGAAGCTCGGTCGGCCACCGCCACGGCGTGACGTCGAGCCTTCCGCATCGTTCAACCATCGAAAGGACTACCGGTTTCATGGCCGCCATCATCAGCAAGGAGCAGGTCTTCAAGCGCCATCAGAAGGTGGTGGCCGCGGTCGACCTGCCACATGTGCCGAAGGGGACACCGGGCACGGTGCTCTACGTCGCCGGCGTGACCTGGATCCGCTATCACGTGGGCTTCGAGAACGGCGAGACCATCAGCTCGCTCGACGCCGTCCAACTGCTGTCGCGCAAGGACTGGGACGAGCAGCAGTACGAAGCGCAGGTCGCGGCCCGCAAGGCGGCCCGGGCGGCTGGCCGCACGGGCACGGTTACCTCGGCGACTGGCACATCGACGACCGGCACATCCACCACTGGGGGAGCATCATGAAGATCGGCATGCAGCTCGACTACTCGGGCGGGTTCAAGGCCTCGGCCGAACGGGTCGTGCAGTTCGAGAAGGCCGGCCTCGACATCGCCTGGGTGGCCGAGGCCTACGGCTTCGACGGCGTCAGCTTCATGGGCTACCTCGCGCACGCCACCGAACGGGTCACCATCGCGTCGGGCATCCTGCCCATCTACACCCGGACGCCCACCCTGCTCGCCATGACCGCGGCAGGCGTCGACGCCATGTCCGACGGGCGCTGCATCCTCGGGCTCGGCGCGTCGGGCCCGCAGGTCATCGAGGGCTGGCACGGCGTGCCCTACGACGCTCCGCTCGGCCGCACCCGCGAGATCATCGACATCTGCCGGCTGGTCTGGAAGCGCGAGGATCGCGTCAGCTACGACGGCCGCTACTACCAGCTGCCTCTACCCGAAGGTCAGGGCACCGGGCTGGGCAAGCCGCTCAAGATCATCGCCCATCCGAAGCGTCCGTCGATCCCGATCTACGTGGCCTCGCTCGGGCCGAAGAACGTCACCATGACCGCCGAGATGGCCGACGGCTGGCTGCCGATCTTCTACATCCCGGAGAAGGCCGACATGGTCTGGGGCGACGACCTGCGCGCCGGGTTCGCCAAGCGCTCACCCGAGCTCGGCCCGCTCGAGGTGGCGGCCGGTGGGGTGGTGGCCATCACTGACGACCCCGACCCGATTCTCGACATGAGCCGCGGTATGGCCGCGCTCTACATCGGCGGCATGGGCGCGCGCGATCGCAACTTCTACAACCAGCTCGCCTGCCGCTACGGCTACGAGGCCGAGGCCAAGGAGATCCAGGACCTCTACCTCGACGGCCACAAGGCCGAAGCCGCCGCCAAGGTGCCCCGCGAGTTCCTCGAGCTGTCGAACCTGGTCGGCCCGGAGGGTTGGGTGCGCGAGCGGTTGGCCGCGTTCAAGGAGGCGGGCGTCGGCGTGCTCAACATCATCCCGATCGATCCCGATCCCACGTCGGTCGATCGAGAAGATCAAGGACTGGTCCGCGTAGAAGCGGCGCCGCTCGAACTGTTCACCCAGAGAGCCGGAAAACGGCGTTCTCGGTGAACAGTTGGCCGGGCCACGCTGAACTGTTCACCCCGAGAGCCGGAAAACGGCGTTCTCGGTGAACAGTTCGAGTGGTGGGCGGGCTGGTGAGGCGGGTCAGCGGAGCGAGGCGACGCGGTCGACGACGGCCTCGGCTTCGGCCACGATCTGGCGGACGAGGTCGCCGGCCGGGATGAGCTCGTCGATCGCTCCGACGCCCTGACCGGCGGGCCAGAACTCGCGGTCGGGGTCGATGTCGGTGGGAGCGAGCTCGTCGCCCGACCCCAGGTGGTTGGCGCCGTCCTCCATCGAGCGGAGGAACTGCATCGGGAACGGCTGCAGCTCGTCGGTGTGCTGCTCCCAGTACTGCGTGTAGCTGTTGGCGATGACCCGGCAGGTCTTGCCCGTGTAGCCGCGCGACACCGTGGTGCCGTCCTCGAAGGTGCGCAGCAGGGCCTCCTTGTAGCCCGGCGTGGCTCGGGCTTCCGGGGTGGCGATGAACCGGGTGCCGATCCAGACGCCCTCGGCGCCGAGGGCGAGCGCGGCAGCCAGCCCTCGGCCGTCGAACAACCCGCCCGCCGCGACCACCGGCACCCGACCGTCGACCGCGTCGACGATCTGGGGCACGAGGGCCATGGTGGCCACCTGTCCGGTGTGACCGCCCGCCTCGGTTCCCTGCGCCACCACCAGGTCACACCCGGCCTCGACCGCGGCGATGGCGTGGCGCACCTTCCCGCACATGTTCACGACCAGCACGTTGTGCGCGTGGCACAGGTCGATGGCGTCGCGGGGCACTCCGAGCCCGGCCACGAACACTCGCGAGCCGTGGTCGATCAGCGCCTGCACCTGCGCGACCAGATCGCCGGGTGAGGCGGTGAGCAGGTCGACCCCGAACGGCTTGTCGGTGAGCTCGCGGGTGGCGTCGATCTCCTCGACCATGCGATCGAAGCCCATGGCCGATGCACCGATGCAGCCGAAGCCACCGGCGTTCGACACCGCCGCCACCAGCTCGTGGTAGCTGACGCCGCCCATGCCGGCGAGCATGACGGGGTGTTCGACTTCGAGGATGTCGGTGAGCCGGGTGCGCATGGCGCTGATCTGACCAGTCCCTGAACGCCCGGTCAATCCTCGGGCGATCGACCTTCAGACGATGCGACGGTCTGAGGCGCTCGCGCTTCAGACGATGCGATACGTCTGGAGCGCGTGGGCGACGAGCGAGCCGTCGGGATCGGTGGCGGTGATCTCGGTGAAGATCAGCTCGCGGCCACGTTTCACCGCCCGGGCGTGACACAGCAGATCGCTGGTCTTGCACGCCCCCACGTACTGCACGGTCATGGCGACGGTCGAGGCCCGCATGCCTTTGTCGAAGTCGTGGTTCGACCAGGCCGCGGCTGCGCCGGCGGTGTCGATGGCGGAGGCCACCACGCCGCCGTGGTAGACGACGCCGTCGTTGGTCAGCTCCTCGCGAAAGGGCAGGCGCAGCAGCACGTCGTCGGGCTCGTAGCGGTCGAACACCAACCCGAGCCAGCCGATGAACGGGGTGGTGGGGAACAGCTCGGCGATGGCCGCCCGGCGCCTGCGCTGCTCGTCGTCGGAGAGGGGCTCGCTGCTCACCGCGGCCACCCTAGGTTCCACTCGGGCGACCGGCGAAGGATGCAGCTCCGCCGGCCGCCCCCGTGGGACGACGAGTGCCGGTTCGATCTCGTCGGGGGAAACGAGATGTGGCTCAACACCCGTCGACCGTTCTAACGGCCCTACGTTGCCGGAGCGTTTCGGGCGCTTGAAGCGCCGGTCACGGGTGCGCTCACGCCGCTCATGCGGCTCGCGAGTGATAGGCGCCGGGTGCGTCGAAGAGCCCGCGGTGCCAGCGGGCGGGGGTGAGCAGCACCGCCCGCGGATAGTCCTCGAAGAGCCAGCGGGCGAAGTTGCGCCTGGTCCACGGCGAGGTGCCCGCCAGTCGGATGGCGAATCGGGCCCCCCGGCGGTGCTGCAGGGCCCGCACCAGCAGGCTCGACATCCGGTGGTCGGGCACGAGCGTGGCTCGCACCTGCTGCTCGTAGGCGCCCAGGGCCCGTGCGGCGTCGACCGGTCCCGCGTCGGTGAGGGCTCGGGCGGCCCATTCGCCGGTGGCCAGCGCCTGGCCGATGCCCTCGCCCGTCATCGGGTCAGTGGCGGCGGCGGCATCGCCGACGAAGAGCACCCGGCCCGCACCGAGCACGATCTCGTCGATGCGCGCGGGAATGGGCCAGGCCCGGTGTGCGCCCTCGGGTCGGGCGTCGGGACCGAGCGCAGCGCGGATGTGGGGCCGGGCCAGGATGTCGCGCCACAGGTGCGCCATGTCACCCACCTGCCACGCGCCACCCCGGCGGATGCCGAACCCGACATTGGCCCGCCCGCCCACCGAGGGGGAACGACCACGCGTAGCCCGGCAGGAAGTCGGGCTCGAACCAGCACAACAGATCGGTGGCGGCCCGGCCCGAGACCCCGGAGTAGTACTGGCGAAAGGCATGCCAGTCGCCGCGGTAGTCGGGCATCGCCAGGCCGAGGTGGCGGCGCACCGACGACCACATCCCGTCGGCTGCGAGCAGGTAGCGGGCGGCGACCGTGGTGCCGTCGTCGAGCGCCATGGTGACCCGGTCGGTTGCCTGGTCGACCCCGACGCAGGCCATCCCCTGGGCCACCTCGGCGCCGGCCTTGACGGCCAGCTCGACCATGGCGGCGTCGAGATCGACGCGCCGGGCGACCGCGGCGAACACGCCCTGGCCGCGCGGGAGGGGGAAGCCGACCTCGTGACCGCCGGGGCCGCGCAGCCAGACGTCGTGCACCTCGGTCCACGAGTCGACCATGGCCGGCTCGAGACCGAGTGACTCGAGCCGTCGGAGCGCGCCGGCGGTCAGTCCGTCACCGCAGAACTTGTCGCGGGGGAAACGGGCCTTGTCGACCACCAGCACGTCGCGTCCGGCCCGAGCGAGGGTGATGGCCGCCGCAGCACCTGCCGGCCCGGCGCCGACGATCGCGACGTCGACGTGGCGATGCTCGGTCGTCGTCCGCACCCGCCAGAGGGTAGTGGCGGCTGGGGACGGTTCAGTCGGTCAGCCGGCCGACCGGCCGTCACCCCACGGGTCCTCACGGCTCGTGTCGACCACGTTGCCGTCGAGGTCGTGTTCGATCCCGGGGGTCGGGTCCCATGGGTCGTTCTCGCGCCGCAGGTCGGGGGCTGGCGCGAACTGATGCTCCTGCGGAGTCCACTGTGGCCGGGGGCCGAATCGGCGCTGGGCCGAGGTTGCTGAGGACGGTCGTCGATCGAAGTCGCCGGCAAGAAGCCCCTCTTCGCCGACGGGAACCGCGTCGGGTCCGGTGCCATCCGGAAAGCGGCCGTAGAGGTCGAACACGAGTGGTGGTGTCAACGCGACGAAGCGGTCGGCCACGTTCAACAACCCCGGCACGAGGTGGGCGTCGAGTCGCGACGTCGTCAAGAGGAGGAAACGACCTTTCGTCTCGAAGGTGATGTGTCCGTCGGTCGTGAGCAGGAACTCCATCATCTGCGGTGCCAGCAGATCGGTGGCGAACTTGCGATCGGAGCACTGGACGAAGAAGCGCCGATTGAACTCCTCGGACTCGAGGTCGATGCTGCGCAGCCCGAGGCGCTCACCCACGCTGTCGACCAACGCCTGACGGGAGATGCGGATGACCGGCCACTTTCCGTTGTGTTGGGCCATCGCGCAGCTGAAGTGCTGCCAACGTCGATGCACCTGGCCGTTGCCGTCCCGGTGCTCCGAGTACCAGCTGTAGTCGAAGGCGCGCACCGGTAGGCCGTTGATGCCGTCGCGCCACATGACGTTCTCGACCTTGCGACCGTCGCCCTCACGGAAGAGGGGGAAAGCGACGGCTGTGCAGCTGAAGAGGTCGCTGGCGGCGAACTGCAGCCCGGCTGCGGCCGCGACCTTCGGCAGCGCCTTGATCCGCTCGGCTCGCAGATGGGCGGCCCAGGTGACCAGGATGCCGACGACCATCATGACGACGGTCGCGACGATGCCGACGAGCACGGTCGACTCTCAGCTCGGCAGTACGTTCGACGCGTCCCACTCGGTCGAGGTGGGTGTCGAACCGGGGCGGAGGCGCTCGGTGATCTGGACCGCTGTCTCTGGTCGGCCGTAGAGGAAACCCTGGGCGATGTCGACGCCGAGTGAGCGCAAGGCGGTCTCCTGGGCGATCGTCTCGATGCCCTCGGCGATCGCCAGGCAACCGAGATCGTGGGCCAGCGACGCCACATGCTTGACGATCGCGTGGTCCTCGTCGGCCACGCCGAGCCCGCTCACGAAGAGCCGGTCGATGCGCAGGAGGTCGACCCGCATGTCGCGCAGCACACCCAGCGACGCCATGCCCGTGCCGAAGTCGTCGAGGCACAGCTTGATGCCGCGGTCGCTGATCTGGCGCAAGCGGGTCCACACGGTCTCGCGCTGGAAGCGGTTGAATCGCAAGGCGTCCTCGGTGATGTCGAGGCAGAGCTGCCAGGGCTTGATCCCGTGATGGTCGATCGCGTTGATGACCGTGTCGGGCAGCCGGTGGTCGGCCAGTTCTCGCGCTCCCACGTTGCAGGTCACGAACAGCTTCGGGCCGTCGGGCGCGGCGCGTTCCCACTCGGCCACCTGCCGACAGGCGGTGTCGACGACCCAACGCCCCACCTCCACCATGCGCCCGCTCTTCTCGAGCAGCGGCAGGAAGTCGTGCGGATAGAGCATGCCGATGTTGGTGGTGCCGGGCTGGATCCAGCGGATGAGCGCCTCGACGCCGACCAGCTCGTTCGAGTCGAGCCGGAGCATCGGCTGGTAGTAGAGCTCGAACTCGGAGCCATTGATGGCGTCCTGCAAGCGACGGTCGTCGATGCGAGTGCTGTAGCGGGCCCGCTTGCTCTCGTCGTGCACGACGTAGGCGCCGTGGCCCGCGTCGCGCGCTTCGGTGTAGGCCTGGAACGCGTCGCGCACCATGTCGTCGAGGTCGTCGTAGTTGTCGGTGCTGATGGCGGCGCCGACGGTCGGGCCGACGTGGATCTCCGCACCGTTGACGAGGAACGGCGCCGAGAGGTGCTCGACCAGGAACTGGGCGGCCGTCTCGGCGCCAGTGAGGTTGGGCACGTCGGGGAGCACGACGCCGAAGACCGCTCCCTCGTAGCGGATGACCTCGGCACCCGGCACGTCGATGGCGGCCAGGCGCTCGCCCGTGGCCCGCAGCAGGTAGTCGCCGACATCCGGGCCGAGGGTGTCGTTGATGTCGCGCAGTGCGCCGGCCTCGACGAAGGCGAGCACGGCGATGACGCTCTTCTGGCGACTGCTCGTCACTGCGGTCTCGAGCGCGTCGCGCAGGTGGGCTCTCGTCGCCAGTCCGGTCACGGGATCGAGGTCGGGTGCGGGCCCGGCGTCGTCAGGCGGTGGCGGCGCATCGGCCGGAGACGAGCGCAACAGGCGCTTCAGCTTGCCCGGGCCGCGCTGGTCTGCGGACTCGGACGTCTCTGGCTCGTTCATCGGCCGACCCCCTCATCGACGGCTGCCGCAGACCGGGCTGCAACGTGCAGGCTCTGGTCGGTGCGCCCCGTCGACCTCTGCTCTACTCGTAGGCGGCGAGACGCTGTTGGACCTTGGCGAGCAGCTTGGCCAGCTCGGAGTTGTCGTCGGCCGCGGTGGCGATGGACAGCTCGGTGGCCTGGCTGGCCGCCATGATGTCGTCTGGCGACGACACCTCTTCGTTGATCGGCGACAGGAAGCTCGACTCGAACGTCGAGGTGGCAGACTCCGCCCGCGCGCTGTCGAACGAGGTCTCGAACGGGGTGTCGAACGACGTCTCGAAGGGGGCATCGAACGAGGTCTCGAACGGTGCAGGCTCGTCGAGCACGGTGTCGCGAGCCTCGAGGCGCTCGACCTCTGCCACCACGTCGACCTCATCGAGCCGGTCGAGGTCGTCGAGTGGGTTCGATTCGAACGACACCGACTCGGACGACCAGGTGCTGCCCTCGCTCCAGGTGTCGCCGTCGCTCCACGAGCCATCGCCCCCTGAAGCGGCGTCGTCGTCGACCGCCGCATCGGGCGCCGGATGGTCGACGCTCTCGGTGGGTGGCGTCCACGTGGGCAGCAGGGCCGCCGCGCTCGACGGCGAGGTCGGCGTCGAGTCGAGCAGGCCGAGCGGTGAGTCGTCGGCCGACTTCGACTTCGACTTCGTGCGGCGCGGGATCGGCACATCGGCCGTGCGGCGGAGGATGACCGCGCCACCCAGCACGCCTATCACGAGCACGCCGACCGCGACGATCGCATCGATCATCACGAAGGCGAGTAGGGCGAGCAGCACGATGCCAACCAGCCCGACGATGACCTTGCGTTCTTTGCCCACTCGTCTACCTCCGCCTTCGCGGCGTACGGGTGATCGCCCCGACGGGGGACACTGACATCTCTATCGGCAGCTCCTGGCGGTTCTCCAGACCAAAATCCGGAACTTTCCCCACGCGGCGATCCGGGCCGGCTGGCGTTCAGGCCGGCCAGCGCTCAGTCCGAAGGGTCGACCAGGTCGTCGATCAGCTCGCCCATGACCTGCAACGAGCGGGTGATGGCCGATCGGTAGCCCTCGTCGTCGATGCGGGGGCCGACCACCGCGAGCGAGAACGGGCCGGCATAGCCGGCTTCGAGCAGGCTGCCGACGATCCGGCCGAGCGGGATGTCACCGTCACCGGGCACGACCCGATCGGGTGTGCACCGGGTGCCGATGGCGAAATCGCTCACCTGCACGAGCTCGATGGCGTCGATGCCTGCCGCGATGGTGCCGTGCAGGTTGCGTTCGGCCCAGCACGCGCCGATGTCCATGCCCACCCCGGCGTCGAGCCGCCACGCCAGCTCGACGGCGTCGCGAAGGGTGTGGACGAATCCGACATCGACCCGGAGCGGTTCGGTGTGGGTGACGAGCAGCCGCAGCTCGGCCCGCCGTGCCTCGAGCACCATCGGGGTGATGGTCTCCTCCAAGGCGTCGGCGGCGCGCTCCCAGGTGAGCGGCCCCGCCCCGCCGGTGGTGACGACGAGGTGGTCGGGCCCGAGGACGGCGGCCACGTCCATGATCGCCCCCGCCTGTTCGCGTTGTTCGCTCCAGCGGTCGGGGTCGTGGAGGGTGAACGGGCTCGGTGCAACCAGATCGGTGACCCGCCGACCGGAGTCACGGATGCGCTCTGCGGCGGCGATCGGATCGTCGGTGGCGGCCAGCTTGGCGAACGACACCCCGATGGCGTCGATGCCGACTTCGTCGTAGAACCCGAGGTCGTCGTCGATCGACCAGTCACGGCTCGAGACCTGACTCACGGACAGACGGGGATGCACAGGTGATTCCTAGCCGAACGGCGGGCCAGTCACCTCTCCGGGCTCGAGCGGTCGCATCATGAGATCGAGCGCCAGCCAGATCGTCTTCGAGAACGGGAAGAACACGATCGGCACGATGGCGGCCACCCCGATGGCGGCCACCAGCAGCGGGACGGCAGGGATGTCGGGATAGGTGGCGAAGATGCCGACGAACAACGTCACGAGCAGCGCGCCGAAGCTCACGATGGTGTTGATGCCGAGATCGCCCGTCCAATGACCTTCGATGCGCTCGAACCGCAGTCCGCACCGCGGACAGCGCTCGATGAGCGTGAACCACCGGCGGAACAGATGGCCCTGGCCGCAGATCGGGCAGCGCTTGGAGCACGCACGAAGCAGCATCGTGGTGGTGCTCGGCATCGCACTGCGATCGTCGGTCGGGGCCTGCTCCATGGCCTCAGTCTGGCCCCGGCTCGGGGCGCCACAACTAGAACGCGTTACATTTCTGGGGTGGACTTCGACGATTCCCCCGAAGAAGCGGCCTTTCGGGCGGAGGCGCGCGCATGGCTCGACGAGCACGCCATCCCCAAAGGTCATGCCGATGACTTCTCGCGGGGGTTCTTCGAGCTCGATGCCGACTGGAACCTGCTGGGTGCCCGCAGCCGGGCGTGGCAGCGGCGGCTGTTCGACGCCGGCTGGGCCGGGGTCAGCTACCCGAAGGAGTTCGGTGGGCGCGGTGGCACCACCATGCAGGAGCTGATCTTCGCCCAGGAGATGGCCAACTACGGCGTACACACGGGCACGTTCGCGGTGGCCCACACGATGGTGGGCCCGGCGATCCTCGAGTTCGGCACCCAGGCCCAGAAGGATCGTCACCTCGAGGCCATGCTCTGCGGTGACGAGGAATGGTGCCAGCTCTTCAGCGAGCCGGGCGCCGGCTCCGATCTCGCCGGGCTGTCGACCCGCGCCGTGCGCGACGGCGACGAGTGGGTGGTCAACGGTCAGAAGGTGTGGACGTCGAGCGCCGATCGTTCCCAATGGGGCATCCTGCTGGCCCGCACCGATCCCGATGTTCCGAAGCATCGCGGCATCACCTACTTCCTCCTCGACATGGCCACGCCTGGCATCGAGATCCGACCGCTGCGTCAGATGACCGGCGATTCGCATTTCAGCGAGGTCTTCCTCACCGACGTCCGCATCCCCGCCGACAACGTCCTCGGGGGCGAGGCCGGCATCAACCAGGGTTGGCGCGCTGCCATGCACACCCTCGCCAACGAGCGGAACATGATCGGCAGTGCGTCGTCTGACGACGACCTCATCGGTCTGGTCGCGCTCGCCCGGTCGCGCGGTCTCGAGGACGATCCCGATGTGCGCCAAGAGCTCGCGCTCGTGCACACCGACGCGGCATTGCTCGACTACCTCGGCTACCGCATGCAGACCGCGTTGAGTCGGGGCGAAGCGCCGGGGCCCGAGACGTCCGTGCTCAAGCTCGTCTACGGCCGCTTCCTGCGGCGCACCACCGGCCTGGCCAAACGGTTGATGGGCGCCGAGGGCATGCTCACCGGTGAGAACGGCGAGTGGTCGGGCTACTTCGGCTACCGCTTCCTTTGGGCACCGCACAGCGGGATCGCCGGGGGCACCAACGAAGTGCAGCGCAACATCATCGGCGAACGGGTGCTCGGCCTGCCGTCCGAGCCTCGACCTGACCGGGCAGTCCCGGGCCGCGCCTAGGGCCACCACTAACCTCGCCGGAGCGCCATGTCCGAGACGACTGCCACCGATCAGCTCACCAAGAGCCAAGCGGCTCGTCGCCAACGCGTCCTCGAAGCCGCGCTCGAGCTCGGTGCCGAGGGAGGCTACGACGCCGTGCAGATGCGCGACGTCGCCGCCCGGGCCAACGTGGCGCTCGGCACCATCTACCGCTACTTCTCGTCGAAGGACCACCTGCTCGCGGCGGCGTTGGTCGAGTGGGCCCGCGACCTCGAACGTCGCGTCAACGTGCGTCCACCCAAGGGCGACTCGACGGCCGCGCGGGTGGTCGACGTCCTGCGTCGGGCCACGCGGGCCATGGAGAAGGAGCCGAAGCTCTCGGCCGCGGTGATCACCGCGCTGTCGTCCAGCGACGCGAAGGTCACCGAGTGCCAGCGCGAGGTGGGCATCGTCATGGACGACATCCAGGGGCTCGCCTTTCCCGACGACTTCGACCCGGTGCTCCAGGCCCGCATCACGAGGGCCCTCGGCCACGTGTGGTACTCGTCGCTCGTGGGCTGGGTGAACGGCTGGGTCGGCATCGCCGAGGCGGGCGACGAGCTCGACTCGGCGGCCCACCTCATGCTCGACCAGTTCGGCTGAGCCGTGATCGACCGCCGTCACCTCCTCGAGTTGCATCGGGCGGAGTCGGAGCGTTTCGTCCGCGACCACCCTCGGTCGCAAACCCTCTTCGAGGCCGCGGGCGAGCACCTCCTCGGTGGCGTGCCGATGAACTGGATGCGCCGTTGGCCCGGGCCGTTCCCTGTGTTCGTGTCCGAGGCCTCAGGCTCGTCGTTCACCGATGTGGACGGGCGCACCTACGTCGACTTCTGCCTCGGCGACACCGGGGCGATGACGGGTCACGCGCCGGCGGCCACGGTCGCCGCCATCGCCGAGCAGGCGCCCAGAGGGGTCACGGCGATGCTGCCCACCGAGGACTCGATCTGGGTGGCGGGGGAGTTGAGCCGCCGGTTCGGCCTCCCCACCTGGCAGCTGGCCATGACCGCCACCGATGCCAACCGGTTCGCGATCCGCCTGGCGCGGCACCTCACCGGCCGCGACAAGATCCTCGTCTTCGACTGGTGCTACCACGGCACGGTCGACGAGACCTTCGCCGTGCTCGACGAGGAGGGGCGGGTCGTCGCGCGGCCGGGCAGCATCGGGCCAGCCGTCGATCCGGCGCTCACCACCAAGGTGGTCGAGTTCAACGACGTGGCCGTCGCTCGAAGCAGCGCTCGCTTCCGGCGATGTCGCATGTGTGCTGGCCGAACCGGCGCTGACCAACATCGGCATCGTGTTGCCCGAGCCCGGATTCCATGACCGGTTGCGCGCGATCACCCGCGACACGGGCACCTTGCTGATCATCGACGAGACCCACACGCTGTGCGCCGGCCCCGGTGGCTACACGCGGGAGCACGCGCTGGCTCCCGATCTGCTCACCGTCGGCAAGCCGCTCGCCGGAGGCATCCCAGCCGCCGCCTACGGGATGACGGCCGACGTGGCCGAACGCCTGGCCGGCTTCGTCACCAGCGACGACACCGACGTCAGCGGCATCGGTGGCACGCTCACCGCCAACGCGCTGGCCGTCGCCGCCATGCGAGCCACGCTGTCATCGACGCTGCGAGCCGACGACTTCGCGCACACCATCCCGCTCGCCGCACGCTGGGCCGACGGGGTGGCCGGGGTGATCGATCACCACGGCCTGCCCTGGCACGTGCAGCAGCTCGGTTGCCGCGCCGAGTACTGGTTCTGCCCGCCACCTCGCACCGGTGCCGAGGCAGCGGCCGCCGTCGACCACGAGCTCGATGCGTTCTTCCACCTGTTCGCGTTGAACCGCGGCGTGTTGCTCACGCCGTTCCACAACATGGCCCTGATGGCGCCCACCACCACCGACGCCGACGTCGACCGCCACACCGAGGTCTTCGCCGACGCCGTCGACGCCCTCCTCACCCCCACTCGCGAAATCGGTGCGTGAAACACCCCATACGGGTGTTTCACGCACCGATTTGGGGGAGGAGCTCCGCCAGGAGAGCCTGTACCCGGCGATCGATCTCGTCGCGGATCGGCCTGACGTGGTCGACGGCCTGGCCGGCCGGATCGGCGAGCTCCCAGTCGAGGTATCGCTTGCCGGGGTAGAAGGGGCACTCGTCTCCGCACCCCATGGTGATCACCACATCGGCCGCTTCGACCGCTTCGGTCGACAGCAGCTTGGGATGAGCGCCGCGCTCGACCAGGTCGATGCCCACCTCGGACATGGCCTCGATCACGGCAGGGTTGAGCGAATGGGCCGGCGCGCTGCCGGCGGAGAGCACCTCGACCCGACCCTCGGCGTGGCGATCGAGCAGGGCGGCCGCCATCTGCGATCGCCCGGCGTTGTGCACGCACACGAACAGCACCGTCGGTTTCGTCATCGCTTCACGTCCTTGTCGGGTCGTCGTGCTGCAGGAGGATCTCGTCGGCCACCTCTTCGATGTCGATGAACAGCACGCCGATGAGCGCCACCGCCACCACGAGCCCCACCAGCTGGGCCACCAGGAACGCCGGGTCGGACGACGGGGCGATGCCGGCGAAGGTGTCGGTGAACATGCGGCCGATCGTCACGGCGGGGTTCGCGAACGAGGTCGACGACGTGAACCAGTAGGCCGCACCGATGTAGGCGCCGACCGCGAACGGGGCGGCCGACGATCGGCCCGAGCGCACGACCCCGAAGATCACCAGCAACAGCCCGAGCGTGGCCACCACCTCGGCCAGCCAGACACCGGTGCCCGATCGGGTGGTGGTCGACAGCTCGACCGCGGGCAGCTCGAACATGAGGTTGGCGATCACCACCCCGACGAACGCCCCTGACACCTGCGCGCCGACGTAGGGCAGCACCTCTCGGCGAGCCAGACCCTTGAACCATGCGTCGGCCAGGGTGACCACCGGGTTGAAGTGGGCCCCTGAGATGGGCCCGAGGGCGAGGATCAGGGCGATGAGGGCGGCGGCGGTGGCAGCGGAGTTGGCGAGCAGCTGCACGCCGATGTCGTCGCTCAGTCGGGTGGCCATGATGCCCGAGCCGACCACCACGGCGAGGAGGAACGCGGTGCCCACGAACTCGGCCAGCAGGCGACGCAGCAGGGGGGACATCGGGCCTCCGGGCGGTGGGCGGCGTCCAGCCGCTACATTGACAAGCGTCGATACGGTACCGAGGACATCGACATCAGTCAATATCCCAGACGCCCTTCCCCGCGTGTGCCGACGCGTTCGGGCGGCGTCGACCATCGCCAAGGAGCTCGGCATGGCCAAGCGCTCGACCACGGTGACCCGGATCGATCCCGCACCATCCCGCGATGCGATCGACACGTGCTGCCCGTCGGTGGTCGACGCCCCGCTCGACGCCGCCGACGCAGCCGATGTGGCCCACGCGTTCGCCGCGCTGAGCGACCCGACCCGGCTGCGGCTGCTGTCGATCATCGCCTCACGAGCGTCCGCCGAGGTGTGCGCGTGCGATCTGGTCGAGCCCGTGGGTAAGAGCCAGCCCACCGTGAGCCACCACCTCAAGGTGCTCTACGAAGCCGGCCTGGTCGATCGGGAGAAGCGAGGCACCTGGGTCTGGTACCGCGTGGTGCCCGAGCGACTCGACGCCTTGCGGGCCGCGCTCGCTCCGGGCGACTGACCAACGGGCCGACTCGGCGTCGATCGTCGAGCCTCAGCTCGTCGACGTGATCCGGCATCGCACTAGCGTTCGCCGCGTGCCCCGCCCCGCGCTCACCGGCCCCGCCCGTCCGCAAGTCACCGCCGAGTCGGCGCCGTTCTGGGAGGGCTGCCGCGACGAACGCTTGCGCTTCCCGCGCTGCGACGACTGCGAGCACGTCGTCCACCCGCCGGCACCGGTGTGCTCGAGGTGCGGGTCTCGATCGCTGACCCACGTCGACGTGCCCCCTGAGGGCTCGGTCTACAGCTTCACCGTCAACCACCAGCCCACCCGCCCCGATCTGGCCGTGCCGGTTGCGCTGGCCATTGTCGAGCTCGATGCCGCGCCTGAGGTGCGCCTGACCCTACGGGTCGTCGGCGACCCCGATGAGCTGGCCATCGGCGACGCTGTGCAGCGTCGGCTTCGAGCAGATCGACGACCAGTTCAGCGTGCCGGTCGCCCAGCGGGTCGGCACGGGCGCGCCCGCCCGCCACCGCACAGAGCCCGGCCGGCTGTCCTTCCCCGTTCTCGTCCAGGTCGAGTGGCCCTCGGCCCGAGCAGCAGGCGGTCATCACGGGCATCGGTCAGTCGGAGATCGGCCGGGCGCTGTGGCGGTCCGACCTCGACCTCACCATCGAGGCCGCCACGGCCGCATGCCGCGACGCCGGCCTGACGCTTGCGGACATCGACGGCATCGCCGCCTACCCCGGCGCCGGCATCGGACCACCTGGGTACGCCGGCCCGCACACCGACGAGGTCGCCCACGCGCTCGGACTCGAGCTGTCGTGGCATCGCGCTCGGGGCCGAGGGCGCCGGTCAGCTCCAACCGCTGTTCGACGCGGTGCTCGCGGTGGCCGCCGGCATGTGCAGCCACGTGCTCGTCTACCGGACGTCGACGGAGTCGACCGCCTCGGCCGCGCTGCGTGCCGGCGTGGTCGAGCCGCCCGCTTTCGGCCGGGCATCCGGCTTCACCGAGTGGTTGCTCCCTTTCGACGCGGTCACCCCGGCGAACTGGCTGGCGCCCTACGCGGCCCGACATCAACACCAGTTCGGCACGACACGCGCCCACACCGGCGCCGTCGCCATCAACGGGCGCGCCAACGCGGCTCGCACGCCCGGTGCGGTGATGACCGAGCCGATGTCGCTCGACGACTACCTGGCGTCGCGCCCGATCTCCACGCCGATCCATCTGCTCGACTGCGACGTGCCGGTCGACGGATCGACCGCCGTGATCGTGAGCGCCGCCGAGCGCGCCGCCGACGGCGCGGCACCGGTCGTGCGGTTCGATGCCATCGGCACGGGCATCGGATTCGCCCCGTCGTGGCATCAGTGGCCCGACCTCACCACGATGGCGTCGCTCGGTGCGGCGGCCACCATGTGGGCCCGCACCGATCTCGGCCCGACCGACGTCGATGTGGCCCAGCTCTACGACGGCTTCAGCTTCCTCGTGCTGTTCTGGCTCGAGTCGCTCGGGTTCTGTCCCCACGGCGACGGTGGTCCCTTCGTGGAGGACGGACGCATCGCGCTCGATGGCGAGCTGCCCATCAACACGGGCGGTGGCCAGTTGAGCGGCGGCCGCCTCCATGGCTTCGGGTTGCTGCACGAGGCCTGCCTTCAGCTACGCGGGGAGGCGGTCGGCCGGCAGGTGGCCGATGCCGAGGTGGCGGTGGTGTCCACGGGTGGTGGCCCGATTGCCGGCTGTGTTCTGCTGACCCGCTAGAACATCGACATGGAACTCGGTCTCTTCGCACCCACCGCCAACCCCTTCTCGACGCCCGACTGGTTGCAGGCGCTCGGCTCCAACGCGGAGGAGCGGGGTGTGGCCGCCATCTGGGTGCCCGAGCACGTCGTGCTCTTCGACGAGTACTCGTCGAGCTATCCCTACTCGCCCGACGGGAAGATCCCTGCGCCACCGGGATCGGGGATGCTCGAGCCGTTCACCACGCTGGCCTTCCTCGCCGCGTGCACCACCACCGTGCGCCTCGGCACCGGCATCTGCCTGTTGCCCCAACGCAACCCGGTCTACACCGCCAAGGAGGTGTCGAACCTCGACTGGCTGTCGAACGGACGGGTCGACTTCGGCATCGGTGTCGGCTGGCTCGAAGAGGAGTTCCGGGTGGTCAACACGCCTTGGCCCAATCGGGGCAAGCGCACCGACGACTACCTCGCGGTGCTGCGCACGCTCTGGTGTGACGACCCGTCGAGCTTCGAGGGCGAGTTCTATTCGTTGCCGGCCTGCAACATGCACCCGAAGCCGGTGCAGGACCCCCACCCGCCGCTGCACTTCGGTGGCGAGAGCGACGCCGCGCTGCGTCGGGTGGCGCGGGTGGGCCAGGGTTGGTACTCGTTCAATCGACTGCCTCCCGATGTGTCCGAGGGTATGGGTCGGCTCGAAGCGGCCCTCGAGGCCGAGGGGCGCTCGCGGGCCGACGTCACCGTCACCGTGTGCCCCTACTTCAACGAGCTCACCCCCGACATGATCGAGCAGTACGCCGAGGCCGGGGTCGACCAGGTGACCGCGTTGTTCTTCGCGTTCACCGCCGACGACGTGCCCGCTGCGTTCGACGCGTTGCAGCCCTGCTTCGACCGGGCCGCCGCGGTCTCGTCCTGAGCCCACGCCGTCCAACCGCGACGCGAACGGAGGATCGTTCAGCTGGTGGCGTAGCCGCCGTTGACCGGGATGGTCTGGCCGGTCACCCACGCGGCCTCGTCGCTCGCCAGCCACAGCGCGGCCGGCGCGATGTCGGGCGGTGAGCCGATGCGCCCCACGGGATAGTGACGGGCGAGACGCTCGACGATGGCAGGGTCGCCGTCGGGCGGTCCGAGCGTGCCGAGGGCGATGGCGTTGGCGGTGACGCCACGCGGCCCGAGCTCCTTGGCGATCGACCGACTGAACCCCGCCGCGCCGGCCTTTGCCGCGCAATAGACCGCCATCAGCCCCTCGCCCGTGCGCCCGGCGTCGCTGACGATGGTGATGATGCGACCCCATCCGCGCTCGGCCATGCCGCCGGCGACGCAGTGGCAGCAGTTCAGGACGCCGTAGAGGTTGACATCGATCCATGACGCCCACGACTCGGGACTCGTCTCGTGGAACGGCACGAGGTTCCACGGATCGGCGGCGTTCCCGGCGTTGCCGGCGTTGTTCACCAGGATGTCGACCGGGCCGATCGCCTTGTCGACCGCCGTGATCATCTCGCGGACGTCGTCGAGGTCGGTGATGTCGGCCTCGATGCCGATGGCGCGGCCGCCGGCGTCAGTGATGGAGTCGGCGACCGACCGGGCCCGGTCTCCGAAGAAGTCGTTCACCGCGACCGCCGCACCCTGAGCGGCGAACAGCCGCGCGATCTCGGCCCCGACGTTCTGTCCCGCACCGGTGACCAACGCGACCCTGCCGCTCAGATCGAACATCGCGGGAGTCTGTCAGTTGGCCGGCGCGTCGGGCCAAGTGATGTCGAGCGGTGGATCGGGAAGCTCGTCCGGCGACCAGGTCGGGGAGGTGATCACGAAGCCGGTGGGGGAGCACAGGCTCGTCCGACGCCAGCAGATCGTCGAGGGCCCACCACCGGTGACCGTTGAAGGCCAGGGCCTCGAGCGCTTCTAGTCCCGCGGCGCGATGCGAGCCTTCGTCGCCTTCGCGGTCGAGCCACGCCACGTGCACCCGCTCGTGCTGATCGAAGTGGTAGCCACCGAAGCTGAACTTGGCGTGCTGCACCCACACGCACGGACCGACTCGGGCGTCACGGATGCCCGCCTCCTCCCACAGCTCGCGTGCTGCGGCTTCGGCGCTCGACTCGTGCGGGTCCATGCCGCCGCCCGGGATCTCCCACCACGGTGGCTTCGAGCGATCGGCCGGGTCGGAGGCGTTGATGAGCAGGACGTGCCCGCGTGCGTCGAGCAGGACGACCCGCGCCGCGCTGCGCCGGAGGGTGAACGGGCTCACGTGGCCCCGTCCCTTGCCGGAACGGGTGCGATCCAGTCGAGCCACTGGCCGTGGGCGTGGGCCCAGCCGATCGGTTGCGCCTGCTCCACCCCGTCGCGCCACACACTTGCGCCGATGAGGGTGGCGTCGACCCCCTCGTCGACCGCCGGTGGTCGTGCCGGCGGGATCCAAGGCATCACATGCGGATACTCGGCGGTGATCAGTGCGAGGTCGCGGTTCGCCGCGCGCTCGGCCACCAGATCGTGGACCTCTCGGCGATCGTCAGCCGAGAGGTAGGCGATGGCCCAGGTCGAGAAGACAACCGGCAGGCAGTCGGCCGGCAAGCCGTCGAGGACGGGCCCGAGCAGCTCGACGGCGTCGCCGCTGCGCAGCTCGGGAGGATCGTGGCGGGCAAGGGTCAACGCCCCCCGGAGCCGCTCGAGGCGGTCGGGCACGTCGGGCCACAGGCAGGCTTCGAGCCAACGGGTGGCATCGGGATCGGCCGCGTCGATGGGCGAGAGGTCGAGGCCGAGGCGGTGGGCGATGGTGAGCGGTGGGTCGGGGAGTGGCGGCGGCAACACCCCGTTGAGCTCGCACTGCAGACGGACTGGTGAGCTCGGGTCGCCGCACACGCGGCCGTCGCTGTAGGCGACGTGGTAGCGATCGAAGAGCAGGTTGAGGCCCGCGCTCGGGCCGATCTCGACCAGGGCGAGTGGTTGGTCGGCATCGAGGGCATGACGGGCCCAGGTGATGGCGGGCACGAGCAGGGCGGACCGACCCACCTCGTTGGTCTGGATCGAGTGCCCGGCGACGATGTCGGCCACCTCGTCACGGCGGGCGAGCAGCAACTCGCGAAACGGAGGCCATGGGTCGCCCGGGGCACCGCGGTAGATCTGGGCGAGCGCGAGCTCGGGCTCGAGCAGGGTGATCAAGTGGATCGCCGCGAGCACCTTGATCGAGACATCCCTCGGGCGGGCGATGCCGACGGTGGCCGCCAACGCCACGTCGTCGTCGGCCCAGCAGCGGGCGATGCGGTCGTAGAGCGCGCTGTAGCCGCGAAAGTTCCCGTCGGCCAGCATCAGCAGCCTCGATGCCACCTTGTCGGTGTCGCCCAGCTGCTCGACGTGAGCAGGTGTGGGATCGGGCGCAGCGCTCATCGGCGGCGAGCCTACCGGCGCACCTGCAGGCCAATGGGTGTGAGTCGGGCGGGCACCGCGGCGCCTGCCCGCCGTCGCTAGGGTCGGGTCGGGCTCGCGGCTGGCGGGTCGGGAGGGTCGAGATGGTCACAGGACGCCGTGAGCTGCGCATCGCACCGGTGATGACCGGCGGCACCAGCCTGGCGGTCTGGATGGGTGGCGTCACGGCCGAGCTCTATCGGGTGGTGAACTGCCGCGACGACGACCCGGGTGAACACGACCCCTACCGGCAACTGCTCGATCTGACGGCGACCGATGCGCTGGTCGACGTGGTCACCGGCACGAGTGCGGGCGGGCTGAACGGCGTGTTGCTCTCGGCTGCATGGTCGATGCGCGTGCCGACGGCCGACGTGGTCGGGCTGCGCGACCTCTGGATGCGACTCGGCTCGTTGCCCGCGCTGCTCCGATCGCCGAACGAGCGTCATCCGCCGTCGCTGTTGAAGGGCGACGAGTACTTCTGGCCCCAGCTCACCAAAGTGCTGAAGTCGCTCGCTCATGCCAAGCGCTCCGACGACACCACCCCTGGGCGGGGTCGGCGCGAGACCGACCTGGCCGTCACCGTCACCACGCTCGAGGGAGATCCGACCTCCCGCTTCGACGATTTCGAGCGCCGGTTGAACGAGACGCGCCAGGCTCACCGGTTGCTCTTCGACGAGCGCGACTTCGCCGATCCCACCGACAAGCGTTGGGCGGAGCGGGTCGCGCTCGCAGCGCGCACGTCGGCGTCGATCCCCGGGGTGTTCGAGCCGAGCTATCTCCCGATCGGCGAATCGACCTCGGGACGTCCCGCGTTCCGCGCCGACCGGGCGACCTTCGGTGTCAGCCGGTGGGCGGTCGACGGCGGCGTGACCGTGAACCTCCCACTGGGCGAGGCGCTCGAGCGCATCTATCGCAAGCCCGCCCAGACCGAGGTGCGACGGGTGGCGCTGTTCGTCAACCCGACGCCCGCCGGTCTGCCGGAGCGGGTCGTCGCCGATCCGCTCGACGATCTGCCGACGCTGGTCGAGGTGGTCGGTGCGAGCGTGAACGCGCCACGCAATGAGAGCATCGCGGCCGACGTCGACGACATGCGGGCCCGCAACCGCCGAGTCGAGCGCAGCGTCGACGCCCGCCAAGCCCTTGCTCAACTCGTCGCGATCGGGTCCTCGTCGTCATCCCGACTCTCGCTGCGGCAGATGGCGGAGGGGATGTTCGGCCGGTTCCGAGAGGTGCGGGCCAGCGGCTCGGTGTTGCACACGCTCGATCGCGCTCGCGAGACCGTGCGGCTCGACCAGACCTTCGTCGATCTCCGCGCCATCGAGGGGGTGTTGCGCGAGGCCACCGATGTCTGGATCCCGCGCCAGCTCGATCCGGTGACACCGCCGTGGCCGTGGGGCATCTCGCCCGTGGAGTACCTGGCAGGCGTGTTGCTCGACCTGATCGGGCGCACGCTGCGCCTGCCGTTGTTCGCCACCGAACGGGAGTGGGCTGCGCTCGTCACCGCCAAAGAGGCGGCGTTCGTGCAGCTCGGGGTGCTCGACGACCTCCGCCGCACCGACGACTCCTACTGGGCTCATCGCCTGTCGCTGCTCGACGGGGCCACACCCAACCTCGTGAAGTGGGCCTACGAGAGCTATGAGCAGTGGCCCTTCACCCCAGGCGGGGCCTATCCCGACCCGGCGACGGCCCAGCAATCGGCCAAGCAACGGCTGTGGGACAGCGCGGTGGCACTCGCCACCGTGGCGGTCGACGTGATGCCGGCCATCGCACGCGTGCTCGACGAGCTCGATCAGGAAGGGCGGCTGGCCCCGGAGGTCGACGAAGACCGCAGGCAGCTCCGCGCCACGCTGGCGCTGTTGACCCCCGCGGCGGGGACGTCGCCGGCTGCGGTGCTCGACGAGGTGCTCGCGCTGCACGTCGTGCTCACCGCGCTCGGCCAGGCCGAGAGCCGCCAGCAGATCGTCGAGCTGATGGAGGTGAGCTGGAACGCCGAGAACCTCGTCGATCCGGCGCGCCAACCCGACGACAAGCTCGCCGGTCCGGAGTTCGGCCGTCTCGGTGCCTTCCTCAAGCCGTCCTGGAGGGCCAACGACTGGATGTGGGGCCGCCTCGACGGGGCCTACCAGCTCGTCTTGTTGCTGCTCGATCCCGCCCGACTGCGCCAACTCGACCTCGACAGCGACGACGTGCGGGCACTGCCCGGGCTCGAGCGCGTCGGGGGTGTCGACGGCCCGCCCGACGACATCGACGAGGAGCTCCTCTATCTCGAGCAGGAGACCCTGCTGACGCCCCGGACGTTGCCCCTCTGCGCAGCACGGGTGGCCGAGCGCGTGCAGCTCGACATCGCCCGCCGCGAGCTGCCGTTGGTGGCGGCGGCCGTGCGCGCCACGACCGATGCGCCTCCCGACGGCGGCCGGTTCGTCGACGAGTGCGATCGCCGCACGGCCGGCGGGCGCACCCTCAACGACGACGACGTGCGTGAGCTGCTGAGGCTCTGTCGGGTCGGCGAGGAGAACGCCACCACCGAGGTCGGCTCGGATTCGCTCACCCGTACGGCCGGCGCGGCTGCCGTCGTGGCCGCGAACCTGGTCACCGGAGACCACGCCGGCGTGGGCTGGCCGGGACGCATCGCCCGCCCGCTGCGACAGGCCGGGCTGGCGATCTACGCGGTGACCCACTCGACCACGACCATGACGCGCACCGGCATCGCGGCCAGCGCCCTGATCTTCGCGGTTGCCGGTGCGATCGTCGCCATGCGCCTCTTCGACTTCGAGGTGGCGAGCGGCTTCGTCTTCCTCGCCGCGGTCGTCCTCCTGGTGGGTGTCGGCTTGGCCATCCTGCGCTCGGGTCTGTGGTCGCAGTGGCCGGTGCTCCTCGCCCTGCTGGTGGTCGCCCTGGCCCTGATCGGCGACTCGATGAGCGAGATCATCACGTCGGAGCCGGCGACCGAGCCTTCGGAGGTGGCCCTGACCGGCGACGAGCTCACGGCGACGGGCGACCTGCGCCTGCGCATCATCGACGGCGACGGAGCCGAGCGCACCGAGACCTTCAGCGGCTCGGCGTCGGTGTTGATCGAGGACGGATCGGCCTCGGTGAGCGAAGAGGTGCCCGACCCGGCGTGGAAGAACACGTTGTTCCTCAACCGCTTCAGCGTGGCAGCGGTGCTGATCTGGATCGGGGTGGCGTTCTGGCTCGTGTCGTGGTCGCGACGAACCGCGGTGGCCCTCGCCGCTCGTCGGCGGCGGGTCGGGCCCGGCGAGGCGAACCGCCGGTTCCCGATCCGACTGGTGGTCGAGCTGATCGCCATGGTGCTGATCGTGGCGTTCTACCCGGCGGTGTTCGACCGGCTGCTCCACGGCAGTGCCGACGACGCTTGGCGGCGGTGGGTCATCGATCGATCGTCCGAACTGGGTGCGCTCGATCTCATCGTCGTCCTGGGTGGTCTGGTGCTGATCGGCGTGTTGCTGGCGGTCGGGTGGGACCGCACCGTGCGTCGTCTGCTGCCGCGTCGATAGCCTCCGCGTGCCATGGCCCCCTATACCCGAGTGCTCGTGGTCGACTGCGCCGACGGCCCGGGAGGCACCGAGACCGCTCGTGCTCGCCTCGACGACCCGTTCCACGGCTTCGAGGTGACGCTGTCGGTGCGCGGCGACTCGGTGATCGGAGCCGAGGCCACCTCGCACCGTCATCCGTGGACGACCTGTCCCGGGGCGCTGCCGTCGGCGCGCTCGACGTTGGGGTCGATCGACGAGGCGGCTGATCGCCTCTATTCGTCGCCCCGCGCGGACACGTGTGTGCATGTGAACGACTTGGTGGCGTTGGCCTCCCGCCGCCACGAGCATCGTCGCTACGACGTCGAGGTCACCCCGCACGGCGCCTCGCTCACCCGAGACGCCGAACCCCATCTCGGATGGCGTCTCGACGACTGGGTGATCACCAGCCCGGGGCCGTACGCAGGACTGCACTTCGCCGACCGTGGTTGGCGGGACCGCCTTGCGGTCGCCTCGGTCGACGACGACACCCGCGAGGCATTGCGGGTGATGCGGCGCGCCATCGCCGTCGCGATGGGTTACTACGAGCTCGACTGGAGCAGCTTCGAGATGGCCACCGACATCGACTGGTCGGTGATGGCCGAGAGCTGTCACACGTTCTCGGGTGCCCAGGTCACGCTCGCGCGCCGGCTCGCCGTGCCCCCGGACACGTCGCTCTTCTCCTGAGCCCCGGCTAGCTGAGTCGCCGAACGCTCACCTAACGTGGCGTCAGATTTCGTCGGCCGAGGAGCCCCAGCGTGGACCTGCGTTACACCGAGGCAGAGGAGCAGTTCCGCAAGGAGCTGCGCGAGTGGTTGTCCGAGGTGCTCCCGACGCTGCCCGCCAAACCCGCACCCGACGACTGGGTGGGCCGCCGTGAGTACGACACCGGCTGGCAGCGCAAGCTCTACGAGGCGGGCTACGCCGGCATCAACTGGCCGAAGGAGTACGGCGGTCGCGGCGCCACCCTCACCGAGCAGCTGATCTACCTCGAGGAGACCACCCTCGCAGGTGCGCCCTACATCGGGGTCAACTTCGTCGGCTTGTTGCACTGCGGGCCGACGATCATGACCGAGGGCACCGAGGAGCAGAAGCAGCACCACCTGCCCCGCATCCTGCGCGGCGAGGAGGTGTGGTGCCAGGGGTTCTCCGAGCCGGGCGCCGGCTCCGACCTGGCGTCGCTGTCGTGTCGGGCCATCCGCGACGGTGACGAGTACGTCATCACGGGCCAGAAGATCTGGACCAGCTTCGCCCAGGTCGCCGACTACTGCGAGCTGCTGGTGCGCACCGACCCCGACTCGAAGCACCGGGGCATCACGTGGCTCATCTTCCCGATGGACACGCCCGGCATCGAGATCCGCGACATCAACACCATCGTCGGCTCGTCGGAGTTCGGCGAGGTCTTCTTCGACGGAGCCCGGGTGCCGGTGACCCAGCGGGTGGGCGACGAGAACGACGGCTGGCGGGTCGCCATGGTCACCTTCAGCTTCGAGCGCGGCACCGGTTTCATCTCGGATCTGGTCGAGACCAACCGCATGATCGGCGAGCTGGCCCAGCTGGCCAAGAAGGTCACCAGCCGTTCGGGTACGGCGTGGGACGACGCCGCCCTTCGTCGCGAGATCGGCCACCTGCAGGCCGAGATGGACGCGCTGTGGGCCATGACCAAGCGCAACCTGGCCCAGGCCGAACGCCACGGTGTGCCCGGTCCGGCCGGCTCGGTCGTGAAGGTGTACTACTCCGAGCTCTTCCAGCGCATGACCGATCTGGCCATGCGCGTGCTCGGCCGGGCCGGACTCAGCCGCGACGACGTCGGCGAGCTGGCCAGCGGCTCGTTCGTCGAGGAGCGTCTGCGCTCGACCTCGTTCACCATCGCGGCCGGCACCAGCCAGATCCAGCGGAACATCATCGCCGAGCGCATCCTCGGCCTCCCGAAGGGCTGACCTGTGGACTTCGAGCTCTCCGACGATCAAGCCGCGCTCCAAGAGGGCGTGCGCAACTTCTGCGAAGGTCGGTTCCCGATCGCCACCGTGCGTCAGCTCTCCGAGCAGGGCGGTGTCGACCGGGCGTCGTGGACCGAGCTGGCCGAGATGGGCGTGTTCGCGCTGCGCCTGCCCGAGGCCGAGGGCGGCATCGACCTGGGCTGGGCCGACGCGGCGCTCGTGTTCGAGGAGTTGGGACGGGCGCTGGTGCCCGGCCCCCTCGTGTGGACCCATCTCGCGGCGGACCTCGTTCCAGGTGCCGCCACCGGCGAGGTCGTGGTCGGCGGCCTCGAGCGTCACGACTCGTCCCGACTCGTCGAGCACTACGAGGCGCTGCAGGCGTTGCTCGTCGTCGACGACGACGGCGTGTGGGTGCTCGACCCCTCTGCGGTCGACGCCCACGCGATCGCGACACCTCTCGATCCGCTCACGCCGGTGCACCACCTCACCGGTCTGCTCCCGCAGGGGGAGCGGGTGCTCGATGCCGAGGGTGCCCGTCAGCTCCGCCTGCACGGCGCCGCGCTCACCGCTGCTCAGCTGCTCGGCGTGGCCGAAGCGGCCACCGACCTGGGGGTGGCCTACGCCAACGAGCGCATGCAGTTCGACCGTCCGATCGGTGCGTTCCAGGCCGTGAAGCACCTGCTCGCCGACATGTTCACGCGCACCGAGGTGGCCCGGGGCGCCGTCTACGCGGCCGGGGTGACCCTCGACGACCCCGTGGTCGGATCGGTCCCGAGAGCCGTCGCCGCGGCCAAGCTCACCGCCGCCGAAGCGGCCGTGGCCAACGGCAAGGCGTGCATCCAGGTGCACGGCGGCATGGGGTACACGTGGGAGGTCGACGCCCACCTCTACGCCAAGCGGGCCTACGCCCTCGAGCCGTCGTTCGGATCGCGCGACGAGTGCGCCGACACGATGGCCGACCTGCTCTCGGCCTGACGCCCCGGCCCCACGCTCCGGCTCCCTCGGCCCACCACGCCGAACTGGTCACCGAGAACGCCGTTTTCCGGCGTCGGGGTGACCAGTTCGCCGGACCGGCCAACTGGTCACCGAGAACGCCGTTTTCCGGCGTCCGGGGTGACCAGTTCGGGAGCGCGGGTGGGTGCGCGCGGGTGCGGGCGGGCACAATGGCCCCGATGGCGCTGTCGGGCACCACGATGCTGAAGCGGGGCATGACCCGCCACTGTCCTGTGTGCGGCGCGGGTCATCTCTTCCGCCAGTGGGTGCGCATGGCGCCGAGCTGCCCGCGATGCGGGCTGCACTTCCAGCGGGTGCCCGGGCACTGGCTGGGCTCGTGGTTCCTCAACATCTGTGTGGCCCAGACCGCGGTGGTGATGGTGCTCGTCGTCGGCGTGGCGGTCACCTATCCCGACTCGCCCATGGGTCTGCTGGCCCTGCTCACGGTCGTCGCCGCGTTGGCGGTGCCGCTCGGGTTCTTCCCGTTCTCGCGCACGATCTGGTCGGCGATCGACCTGGCCATGCGACCCCTCGAGTTCGACGACGGGGTGGCGCCCGGCTTCGAGCTGGCCGAGGAGGTCGACGCGGTGCGCCGCGACAAGGGCCCGGCCGACTGAGCGCGCTTGTTCGAGCCGCGGTGTCGGTGGGTGCCGCCCGCTCGATACTCGGTCGCGAGATCGGGCCGAAACCCGATAGACAGACCCGGTGTCCGACCGAGTGAACCTCCAGCCCGACGCCGCCGACGCCGACGCCGACGCCGTGCCGGCCGGCGACTTCCTGGTCGACAGCGACGTGGTCGCCGATGCCGCCATCCCGGGCCGCTACCACGTCGAGATGTCGAGCGCCTGGAAGGTGTTCTACATCTTCGGTGGGATGAGCATGGCGTGTGCGCTGCGCGCCGTGCAGCGAGAGCTCGACCGTGACGACTTCGTGCCCCTCACCGCGAACGCCCTGTTCGTGCAACCCGTGTCGCCCGGCCCGGTCGAGATCGACGTGCAGGTGCTGCGGAGCGGCCGCACCGCCGGCCAGGCGGTGGCCGATCTGCGCAACACCCATCACGACGGCACGGCGCTGCACCTCACCGCCGCCTTCGGCCAGCTCCACGAGTCGAGCATCGACTACCTCGACGCCACCTTCCCCGACGTGCCCATGCCCGACGACTGTCAGCCTCCGCCTCCGCGTCCGGACGACTCGCCCTTCGCCAACATCAACTTCCACGAGCAGACCGACTGGCGCCCGACGGCCTGGTGGGATCCCGCCGACTGGCAGCCGGCCCCGGCCGTGGCCAGCGCCTGGACCAGGCTGGTCAAGGAGCCGCGCCTCTCCGACGGCACGATCGACCCGGTGTCGCTCTGCATCCCGGCCGACACACTCGGCATGGCGATCGGCCAACGGGTGGGCCCCGATCCGTTCTTCATCCTCACCCTCGAGATCGGCCTGCAGTTCTTCGGCCCCACCGAGTCACCCTGGCTGCTCCAGCACGTGCGGGCGCCCTACGCCGCCGACGGCTACGGCACCGGCTCGGTCGAGCTGTGGGATGTCGACCGGCGACTGATCGCGTGCGCCACCCAACGCGCCCGCTTGCGCACCGTCGCCCCGGGCGAGCGCCTCGGCCCGTCCTGACCCGGGCCCACACCGGCGAGCCGGTCGTCAGCGGGGCGTGGGGATGCGGTGCAGAAGCAGCAGCGCCACGTCGTCGGCGAAGCCGTCGCCTTCGAAGTGCGCCATCACCGCGTCGAGGTCGACGTCGTCGGCTCTGCGGTAGGCGGTCACCTGGGCCACCAGGTCGTCCTGGTTCCATCGCTCTCGCGAGTTCGCCCGCTTGCGGTTCTCGATGAGGCCGTCGGTGTAGAGCAAGAGGCCTTCGTCGTCACCGAGGTCGAGATCGATCGGCGTGCGGGGAGTCGGCGAGAGCGGCCCGAGCAGCGGGCCTCTGGGCATGGAGAGGGCGTGAGGCTCGGGTCCGACCAGGATCGGCCACGGATGTCCGGCGGTGACCAGCACGCCGCGCCCGCTCGACGGATCGAACCGGCCGGTGAGCAGGGTGACGAAACCGTCGAACCGGTCGTCACGGAAGAACGCCGACTCGACGAGCGCGCACCACGCCACCGGGTCGGTGGGCATCGACATGGCGATGCTCTTCCAGCCGGCCCGCACGCTCACACCGAAGGCGGCCGCGTCAGGGCCGTGCCCGCTGACGTCGCCGATGACGAAGCCGACGGCCCCGTCGGGCAACGTCACCACGTCGAGGAAGTCGCCGCCGAGACGAAGCCGCTGCTCACCCGCCCGGTAGCGGCTCTCGGCCGAGACGCCCGGTGGTGGCCGCAACGACGGGACGAGCCCGCGTTGAAAGGCGGCGAACGTCGACGCCGTCGAGAACGCCAGGCGCAGCTGCTCGTCGCGGCGGCGCCGATAGGCCACGAGGAGGATCGCCGTCCCCGAGGCCACCACGACGATCGCGAGTCGGGCGGCCAACGCCAGCCCGTCGAGCTCGCCGCCGGTCAGGCCCTCGAGCACCGCAACGGCGAACGCCGCCACCGCGACGATCGATGTCTGTCGGACACCGCTCAACGCCGCCGTGAGCAGCGTGGGCAGCAGGAACACGGTCAGTGGGCTCTCGGCTTGCTCGCGCAACGCCGGATACGCGATCGCCATGGCGGCCAGGAGGCCGAGGCCGAGCCACAGCCCCGCTCGGTCGAGGTCGCGCCGCGCCGTCCGGCGGCGAGTCCGAGGTGCGATCGACGCGAGGCGACGCCGGATGTCGTCACGGCTCCTCGGTCGTGGTGTCGCTGGTCTCCGGCGGCGGTGGTTGGCCGTCGGCATTGACGACCACCGTGAACGCTCGCCGTGCGACCCTCCGGATCGGGTTGGCCGTCGGCGCCCACATACCGCAGCTCGATGGTGGTCTCGCCGTCGGCCCGGGCGACGAAGCTGATGATCGACGACGGCCTCGCTCTCGCCGAGTGCCACGATCGTCGAGCCCGTGAGGAACTCGCTGCCGAGCGGGAGCACCACCGCCGGGTCGGGAGGGCTGACGAGCGACCACCGAAAGCCGGCCGACGGCTCGGCCGCCAGGGCGATGCCGAACCGGGTGCCGACCGCCGCGTAGATCGGCACGGCGGGATCGCTGAAGATCGGATAGGCGAGAGGGCTGTCGGTGCCCGGCGGTGAGGTGGGCGACATCGTGGTGGCCGGTTGGGCTCGGCCGCTCGTCGCTGCCGGTGCAGCCGGCGAGGGTGGCGGTGGTGCCGAGGGTGAGGGCGAGCGCCACGGCGAGGGTGCGGGCCGGCGACATGCGGGCACCCTACCGAGGCCGGCGGGGACGGCCGAGCGGTGTGGACGAGGCCGGCGGGGACGGCCGAGCGGTGTGGACGAGGCCGGCGGGGACGGCCGAGCGGTGAGGACCACCCCTGATTAGAACGCGTTCTAGGATCGAGCGGTGGACTTCGACGATTCGCCCGAGGAAGCTGCGTTCCGCAAGGAGGCCCGGGCCTTCCTCGAAGCGCACGCCGAGCTGAAGACGGGCACCGACGCCGACTGGTCGAGAGGCGGCATCTCGGACGATCCCGAGGTCGAGGCCGCCTACCTCGCCCGCTGTCGAGCCTGGCAACGCACGCTCTTCGACCACGGCTGGGCGGGCATCACGTGGCCCCGGGAGTACGGCGGGCGAGGCGGCACGCCGGCCGAGAGCATCATCTTCAACCAAGAGGCCCAGCAGTTCGACGTGACCACGGGATTCATCGGGGCGTCGCACCAGCTGGTCGGGCCGCCGCTGCTGCGGTTCGGCAACGACGAGCAGAAGGCCCGCTACATCCCGGCGATGCTCAAGGGCGACGATGCCTGGTGCCAGATGTTCTCCGAGCCCGGTGCCGGGTCCGACCTGGCGGCCCTGGCGACGCGAGCGCAGCGCGACGGCGACGAGTTCGTCGTCACCGGCCAGAAGGTGTGGACCTCCGAAGCCCATCACGCCGACTTCGCCATCCTGTTGGCCCGCACCGACCCTGATGCGCCGAAGCACAAGGGCATCACGTTCTTCGTGCTCGACATGGCGTCGCCCGGCATCGACATCCGTCCGCTCGTGCAGGCCACCGGACTGTCGCACTTCAACGAGGTCTTCCTCGAGGAGGTGCGAGTGCCGGCGGCCAACGTGGTCGGCGAGGTCAACAGCGGTTGGGCGGTGGCCCGCACCACGCTGGCGAGCGAGGCAGGCATGATCGGCGGCGCCGGCCAGACCACCACCTTCCAGGCGGTGTTGGCGCTGGCCCGCGAGTGCGGTCGCACCGACGACCCGATCATCCGTCAGGGTCTGGCCGACATCTTCACGCGTGAGCGCATCCTCAAGTTCCACGCCATGCGGATGCAGACCGCGGTCATGCATCGCCGGGGCACGCCGCCCGATCCGTCGGTGCTCAAGAACTTCTTCACGGAGTCACTGGCCAGGCGCGTCGACCTCGCCATCGCGCTCGAAGGCGCCAGCGGCATGCTCGCCGGTCGCGATGGTGTGCAGGACGGGTTCTGGCAGCGCCAGCACATGGCGCAGTTCTCGTCGCGCATCGGCGGCGGCACCAACGAGGTGCATCGCAACATGCTCGGCGAGCGGGCTCTCGGCCTGCCCGCCGAACCGCGGGACGACAAAGACCAGCCCTGGAAGGATCTTCGCCGATCGTGAGCTCCGAGCCGCCGTCGGGATATGGGCTGGCCGCCTCCGACGACGTCTCGATCGCCCTCGAGCACGAACGACTGGCCCATCTGGCCGCCAACCACGATCGAGGGTCGGCCCGCCTCGTCGCCAGCCTGGGGCTGACCGCGGGATGGCGCTGCCTCGAGGTCGGCGCGGGCCAGGGGTCCATGGCTCGGTGGCTGGCGTCCGCGGTCGGGCCGTCCGGACAAGTCACGGCCACCGACCTCGATCTCCAGTTCGTGGGTGAGGTGCCCGCCAACGTCGAGTTGCTGGTGCACGACATCGCCACCGATCCGCTGCCGGTCGAGTCGTTCGACCTGGTGCACGCCAGGGCGGTGCTGCAGCACGTCCCCCGTCGGGACGACGCGTTGGCCAACATGGTGGCTGCCACCCGGCCGGGAGGCTGGGTGGTCGTCGAGGACATCGACTGGCTGGTCTTCGAGCACCAGCAGCTGCCCGAGCCCTTCGCCACCCTGCACCGCACGGTTCGCGACACCTATACCTCTGCTTCGGGCTACGACGGCTACTGGGGCCGGCGCCTACTCGATGCCCTGGCCACGGCCGGCTTGGTGGAGGTGGAGTCGAAGGGCCGGGTCACCACGATGCACGGTGGCCAACCCAGCGCCGAGTGGTACGTGATGGCCCTGGAGCGGGCCGGTCCGGTGCTGGTCGAGGGAGGACAGCTCGATCAGGCGGTCGTGGCCGAGGCGCTCGCCCAGGCTCGCTCACCGGAGTTCTCGGTGCTCTCTCCGCTCATGATCTCGGCCTGGGGCCGCCGGCCGGCTCCGGCCTCATCCGAGAGGGGCTGAGACCCGAAGTGGCATTGTCCGCCGAGGCTGCGAGAATGGCGACGTGAAGTCGACCGGCTACCGGCTCAGGATGTCGCTCGTTCGCCGTGTGCTGCTGGTCGTGATGCTCGTGGTCATCGGCCTCTTCTTCGTCCCAGGTGTGCTGTCGGGTGCGCTCGGCGTGTGGTGGCGCCTGCTGAGCGTCGCCGGTCTCGTCCTGTCGATCATCGCCCTGCGCATCGTGCTCGGTCCGGCGATCGTGGTGCGTCAGAGCGGGCTGCGACTGCAACGCAACTGGCCCATCCGGCGCGACATCCCCTGGTACCGCATCCTGCAGGTCGACGTCATCCCAGGGTTCTGGAACCTCGAGATCGAGCTCAACTCGGGCGAACGCATCTCGCTGCCGTGTGTCGAGAGCGTCGACGACCTCTACGAGGACCTCGAGCGACACCGCACCGAGATCGACGCCTGAGCAACTTCTCTCCCGCTCTGCGAACTGGTCACCGAGAACGCCGTTTTCCGTCGTCGGGCGTGACCAGTTCGAGGCGGGGAGGCGCTCGCGGCCGGCCGGGCAACTACGCGAGCGGGTTGTCGACCGACCCGTCGGGGGTGGGGGTGGGCACCTCGATGAGCGGGATGTCCGGCGGCGGGCCCCACGCCACGGCCGCCTTCGAGAAGCCCATCGCCAACGCGATGGTGGTGGTGAGCTCCACCAACTCGGCCGGCGTGAACTCGGCGTCGAGCGCGTCGCGCAACTCGCCGTCGATGGCGTGGGGGTCGCCGATGATGGCGTCGGTGTAGCGCACGACCAGCTGGAAGCGCGGCGAGAGGTCGCTCTGCGCGTAGTCGTCGTCGATCTGGGCGACGAGATCTTCCGTGAGGCCTTGTTCCTTCGCGCCGGCGAAGCGCAGGTTCTTGCAGATGTTGCAGCCCGTCACCCGGGCGTTGCGCAGGCGACCGACCTCCTTGGTGGGCTGGTCGACCGCCCCCAGTGACCAGAGCGTGCCGTAGAGACCGTTGAAGGCGGCGAACAGCTCGGGCTGGTGGTCGAAGAAGGTGAGCCCGCCCTCGGGAGGTGGCAGCCGCACGTCAGCCGACCGCTTCCGGTGCAACCTGCTCGAGCGCGACCTGTGTGCGGGCCAGTGCGTCGAAGACGGCGACCGCGGTGGTCAGCGCGACCAGCTCGGGGTCGGAGAGCGCCGTTCGCCACTCGGCGGCGGCCGAGTCGGTGACGCCCGACGGGTCGATCACGAACTGCTCGGTGAAGGCGAGCGCGGCGCGCTCACGATCGTCGAACCGTGGATCGGTGGGCCAGGCGGCCAGGGCGGCCACCTTCTCCGGGGAGGAGGCGCCGTCGACCCAGCCGACGGCGAAGCCGGGGTCGCACCGCAGCAGGGTCGCCACCCGCAGACGGCACAGATCGATCGTCGATCCGTCGAGCGCGCCCTGTGGCAGCGCCGCGATCAGGGCCCGGCACTGCTCGCGAGCGAGAGGCGTCAGGCCCAGCGCGGCGTCGAGTGAGATCGCCATGGGCGGTTGCGTCGGCCGCTCAGATGCGGGCGTCGCGGCCTTCCCAGTAGGGGTCACGCAGCTTGCGCTTGTAGAGCTTGCCGTTGGGGTCGCGGGGCAGCTCGGCCATGAAGTCGATGGTCTTCGGACGCTTGAACTTGGCCAAGCGGTCGGCGCTGAACGCGAGGATCTCGTCGCGCAGGGCATCGTCGGGCTCCACCCCTTCGGCCGGCTGCACGACGGCCTTGATCTCCTCGCCCCAGTCGGGATGGGGGATGCCGAACACGGCCACGTCGGCGATCTTCGGGAACGTGAGCAGCTCGCCCTCGATCTCGGCTGGGTAGATGTTCACCCCACCCGAGATGATCATGTCGCTCTTGCGATCTTTCAGGAACAGGTAGCCGTCGTCGTCGATGAGGCCCCAGTCGCCCACGGTGAAGAAACCGTCGCGCCGGTTGTCGTCGGTCTTCTTGCGGTCGCCCTTGTATTCGAAGTCGGTGGTGGCGAGCGACATGTAGACGGTGCCCTCGGTGTTGGCCGGCAACTGGTTGCCGTCGTCGTCGAGGATGCGCAGCTCGAACCCGGGCCAGGCCTTGCCGACGCTGCCCGGCTTGGTGAGCCATTCCTGGGCGGTGATGATCGAGCCGCCGCCTTCGGTGGCCGCGTAGTACTCCATGATGGCGTCGCCCCACCACTCGATCATGCGGCGCTTCACGTCGGGCGGGCAGGGTGCGGCGGCGTGCACCATGCATCGTGTCGACGACACGTCGTACTTGAGGCGCACGTCGTCGGGCAGCGCGAGGAGCCGGTGGAACTGCGTGGGCACCATGTGCGACGTCGTGACGCGGTGCTCCTCGATCAGCTGCAGCATGCTCTCGGGCGTCCACTTGTCCATCAGCACGACCTTGTGGCCCATGTGCATGGAGTTGGCCGTCCACATCAACACCGCGGTGTGGTAGAGCGGCGAGCCGGTGATGTGCACATGGTCGTCGAGGGCCTGCACGCCGAACATGCCCTGGAAGCCGGCGTAGAGCTCGCCGAGGGTGTCAGGGTCGATCTCGACCAGCGGGCGCTTCACGCCCTTGGGTCGGCCGGTCGTGCCAGACGTGTAGTGCATGGGCGCGCCGGCGATGCGGTCGTCGGGCAGCGTGGTCGGCTGGCTGTCGACCAGCTCGTTCCACGGTCGCAGGCCGGCGATGTCACCGACGGCGAAGCAGTGGCTGGCGTCGAGCTCGATCTCGGTCATGGCCTTGGCGATCTCGTCGGCGAAACGAGCGTCGGCCACGAAGACCTTGGCGTCGCTGTCGTTGACGATGTAGGCGATCTCGGGCCCGACGAGGTGGTGGTTGATCGGGGTGAGGTAGAGCCCGATCTGCATGGCACCCAGGTAGAGCTCGACCATCTCGAGGCCGTTGGGCAGCACGCAGGCGACGGTGTCGCCTCGCTCGAGTCCCTGGGCGCGCAATCCGTGGCTCACCTGGTTGGCGACGGCGAGCAGCTCGCCCGCGGTGT
Source organism: uncultured Iamiaceae bacterium (assembly GCA_963706425.1). Lineage (GTDB taxonomy): Bacteria > Actinomycetota > Acidimicrobiia > Acidimicrobiales > Acidimicrobilacustridaceae > CAVPMN01. The sequence goes on along the minus strand of CAVPMN010000001.1, from coordinate 689,790 downwards.
GCTCGAGGCCGTCGGGCGTGACGAGCGCGACGCGCTCCGGATCGGCTTGCGCGAGATTCCAGAAGCCAAGATCTGGCATGGTCGGTGCCCCCTCGAGAAGATCTGACGAGCCATCAGACTAGAACGCGTTCTCGCTCAGCTGCCACTGGTGACGACGCTTCGTGCCTCCGGCGGAGATGCTTGGTGCCTCCGGCGGAGATAGGGTCCGCCGCGACTCCGGTGGCGCCCACGCCAACGGCCCGGCGCCCGGAAGGGCCACGACTTCTCAAGGGGGATCCCTACATGCGTGCTGCAGTGCTCCGTGAAAGTGGCGGCGAGACGCTCGAGATCATCGAGAACGCCACCGTCAACGCGCTCGGGCCCACCGACGTCAAGATCGACATCAAGGCGACGGGCGTGTGCCACTCCGATCTGCACGCCATGAAGGGCGACCTCCCCCAGGGCACGCCCTTCGTGCCCGGCCACGAGGGTGCCGGCATCATCAGCGAGGTCGGTTCGGCCGTCACGAGCCTCGCCGTCGGCGATCACGTGGTCGTCGCCTGGTCGCCGCCGTGCGGCAAGTGCGTGGCGTGTGTCGACCAGAAGCAGCCGCACCTCTGCATCATGATCCAGTTCGCCATCGCCGGTCTGCCGAAGTTCAAGGAAGGCGACACCGATCTGTTCGGCATGGCCGGCACCGGCACGTTCGCCGAAGAGCTGGTCGTCCCGCAGGAGGCGGCCGTCAAGATCGACGACGACGTGCCGTTCGACATCGCCTCGCTCATCGGGTGTGGCGTCACCACCGGTGTCGGCGCCGCCATCAACACGGCCAAGGTCACCCCGGGCTCCACGTGCGTGGTGTTCGGCTGTGGCGGCGTGGGCATCTCGGTCATCCAGGGCTGCAACATCGCCGGCGCCGCGGTCATCGTGGCCGTCGACCTCAACGACGACAAGCTCGAGATGGCCAAGCGCATGGGTGCCACCCACTCGGTCAAGCCCGACGACCTGCCCGCGCTGCAGGGCGAGCTCACCGGTGACGCCGGCGGCTTCGACTACGCCTTCGAGGCCATCGGCCTGCCCCAGACCGTGCGTGCCGCCTACGACGCTGCCCGCCGCGGCGGCACCGCAGTGGTGGTCGGCGTCGGCAACATGGGCCAGAGCGTCGAGTTCAACATGTTCGAGATCTTCTTCCAGGAGAAGACCTTCAAGGGCAGCTACTACGGCTCGGCCGACGTGCGCACCGACTTCAACCGGCTGCTGCGGCTCTGGAAGGCCGGCAAGCTCGACCTCGAGGGCATGATCAGCCAGCGCATCACGCTCGACGACGTGAACGACGCCATCCAGAAGATGAAGCGCGGCGAGGTCATCCGCTCGGTCATCGAGCTCTGACGCCGAGCGCCGCCGTCGCTCCTCGGCCGGCCTCGGGGTGCGCGACGGCAGGGGTGACCCGAGAAGGTTGCAGACCGCGTGCTACAACTTGTGCCTCAGTCGTCCCGGCACGGACAGGGCAAACAGGGGGCACACATGGGGGGAGTGCGACGGGCGATGCCGGTCATCGTCGCGTCCGCGATCGCCCTCGTGGTGAGCGCGTGCGGCGGCGGCGAGCAGGCCGACCAACAGCTCGTGCCGGCCGGCTACGCCAAGGTCGACCTCGAGGGCACCGAGCGGGGTGCGGTCGGTGGCGACACCGTGCCCGTCGCCGAGAACGAGGAGTCGGCCGCGGCCCAACTCGGGTCGGCCTACCTCAACTTCCGCGACTGCCTCGAGCGCGAGGGCTACGCCGACGTCGACCTGAGCAACGTCATCGCCGACTTCCAGAGCCTCGAGCCGGGGCTCCAGAAGGCCCTGGCCACCTGCAACAACGAGACCGGCATCGCCGAGACCTACCAGGAGTTCCAAGCCGAACAGGAGGCGATGACGCCCGAGCAGGCCGAGGACCGCAACAAGGTCGTGGTGGGCCTGTTCGACTGCCTCGATCGGCGCGGCTGGACGGTCGGCGAGTTCCGCCCCGACGAGAACGGGCTGCTCCAGTTCACCGCGCCACCTGAGGCGCCACCGAACGCCGACGAGGCCAAGGACTTCAGCGAATGCGGGCAGCAGGCAGCCGAGGAGGCCGGCGTTGACATCTGACACCCTCGATCCGACACTGCCGCCCCCGCCCGACGGGCCGTCCACCGACGGCGGGCCGGCAGGCGCCGCCCCCGCAGGTAGGGCGGCGGCGGTGGCCGCGTGGATGCGGGGCCACAAGAAGCTGGTCGCCGCGTTCGCCGTCATCGCCGCCCTGATCCTCATCAGGTTGTTCTTCTTCGGCGGTGGGGGCAGCAGCGCCGACGACCAGCAGATCGTGTTCGCACCCGTCGAACGCCGCACCCTGCAGGACGTGGTCACGGTCGAGGGCGAGGTGACGCACAAGGAGATCGGCTCGCTCAACATGCTCACCGACGGCCGGCTCACGGCGTTGCGGGTCGACGACGGCGACACGATCAACACGGGCGACGAGGTGCTGGCGGTCGACGGTCGTCCCGCGGTGGCCGTGCCCGGCGACATGCCCTTCTGGCGACCGCTCGAAGAGGGCGCCATCGGTTTCGACGTCTACCAGCTCGAGCAGATCCTCTCGACGGTGGGCTTCGATCCGGGTCCCGGTCGACCTCGACTTCACCGCCCAGACCCGCTCGGCGCTGCTCGACTGGCAGGCCCAGTACGGCTACAGCATCCCTGAGCCCGAGCCGGACGAGACCGTCACGGTGAGCCTCGGCGGCGCCGGGGGCGCGTCGGGCTACGAGATCGGCGCGCTCAGCAGCGCAGGTGCGGTCATCCGGGAGGAGCCCGGCGGCGTTCCTCAGCAGCTCGTCGAAAGTGGCGAGGTGGCGCCGGTGTCGACGGGCGGGGTGCAGGGCGTGCCCGCCTCGCTGCGCCGAGGCGGCGCCTCCATCGTTCCTCGCTACACCGTGCACGATCTCGACCAGGGCCCACCGCAGGTGCTGCTCGCCGGCGCGCTGCCGCGCATCGCCGTGGCCGTCAGTCCCACCGAGGTGCCCGAGGGCGAGGTGTCCCGTCTCATCTTCAACTCAACCCTGCGTCCCGCGACCGACATCACGATCGAGTACGCCATCTCGGGCACAGCCACGCCGGGCACCGACTACGAGCTGATCAACGGCGAGGTCACGCTGCAGGCCGGCCAGAGCCAAGTCGAGCTGCTGGTCTCGACGTTCGCCGACTCCCGACTCGAGTCGCCCGAGACCGTGCGCGTCACGGTGCGGTCCGGGTCTGGCTACGTGGTCGGCAGCCCGTCGGCCGCCACGGTCACGATCATCGACGACAGCGTGCCCGAGGTGAACATCAGCGCCAGTCCGACCGTCGTGTCGGAGGGCCAGAGCACCACCTTCACCGTGCAGTCCGACCAGCGCATGCTCGAGAGCACCCAGATCAGCCTGACGATCGGCGGCGACGCCGACAACGGCGACGACTACGACGAGATCGACGACACCGTCATCATCCGCGCCGGGGCGTCCGCGGCCACCATCACGGTGCCGATCCTGAGCGACAAGATCCTCGAAGGCCAAGAGGAGCTCACGGTGGCGGTGGCCAACCCACCGGGCTTCCTCGAGGGCACCTATCGGCTCGGCAAGATCCCGGAGGTCGCCGTCACGATCAACGACGACTTCGGCGACCTGCCCGTGCTCCGCGTGCAGGCCGAGCAGTCGCGGGTCGGCGAGGGTGACTCGGCGTCGTTCACGGTCACGTCCAACGTCGACATCGCCGAGGCCATCGAGGTCGGCTACGTCGTGGGGGGCTCGGCCACCGAAGGCGCCGACTACGGCGAGGTCGAAGGCGTCTTCGACCTCGGAGGCATCGGGGTCGATGGTGACGACGACGACGGGTCGGAGGCCACCATCAACATCAACATCGACCAGGACGACGCGGTCGAGGGCGACGAGACCCTCACGCTCACGCTGTTGGGCTCGCCGACGGGCGAGTACCGGTTGGGCTCGCCCGCCAGCGACACCGTCGTCATCGAGTCGGAGGACGTGCCGACGGTGTCGATCATGGGTGGCGGTCCCGTCTACGAGGGGGGCACGATCAGCTTCGCGGTGGTGGCCGACGCGCCGATGGCCGAAGCCACGTCGATCAGCTTCAACGTGAGCGGCACCGCCGACGAGGGCGACGACTTCAAGGCCACCACCGGCGTGGTGATCATGCCCGCCGGTGCCATCGCAGCAGGCATCTCGATCGAGACGATCGATGACGATGCCGTGTTCCAGGCCGGCGACATGATCGTCGGCACGTGGCCCACCCGGGTGGGCACCGTCGCCGTCGACCTCGGTGAGTTCCTCCCCGAGGGCACCGAGCTGATGACGCTCACCGAGGACGACCTCACCGTCACCATGAAGCTGGCGCCGAGCGACCGCGCCGAGCTCACGACCGGGCTGGCCGCCACCGTCGAGTTCGCGGCCACGGGTGTCACCGCCGACGCGCAGATCGCTGACCTCGACGACACCCCCTCGGTCGACGACACCGAGACCGAGAGCTACGAGGGCGAGATCGAAGTGCTCGGCGACCTGCCCGCGGTCGACGGCGCCACGGTCAACGTCGACGTCGTGCTCGAGGAGAGCACCGACGTGATCGTGGTGCCGGTGGCGGCCCTGGTGGGCACGGGCACCGAGGCCTCGGTGCGAGTGGTGTCCGACGACGGCACCGTCTCCAGCGTCACCGTCGTCACCGGGTTGAGCGAGGGCGCGTACATCGAGATCCGTGAAGGGCTGGCCGGTGACGAGCTGGTCGTGGTGGAAGTGAACCGTTGAGCTCGGCCGATGCCGCTCGACCAGGGCGTCGAACAGAGGGCGACGTGCTCATGCGCCTCGAGAGCGTGACGCGGACCTACGGCGACGAAGTCCCGGTGCACACGTTGAGCGATGTGTCCCTGTCGATCCGGGCCGGTGACTTCATGTCGATCGTCGGCCCGTCGGGATCGGGCAAATCGACGATGCTCGGGCTGCTCGGCATCCTCGACATCCCCACCAAAGGTCGCATCTGGGCGGGTGAGCACGAGACGGCTGCGCTCGACGACGATGCCCGCTCGCACCTGCGGGGCAACTTCGTCGGCTTCGTGTTCCAGCAGTTCCATCTGATCCCTCACCTCACCGCGCAGGGCAACGTCGAGACCGCGCTGCTCTATCGGGGCCTCACGTCGGCCGAACGCACCGAGCGGGCGCGCGAAGCCCTCGACCGCGTGGGTCTTGGTCACCGGTTCGATCACCGGCCCATCCAGCTGTCCGGTGGCGAGCAGCAACGGGTGGCGTTGGCGCGGGCGATCGTGACCCGGCCGAAGATGGTGCTCGCCGACGAGCCCACCGGCGCGCTCGACACCGCCAACGCAGCCAACGTCATGGGCATCCTCTCCGGCCTCGTCGCCCCCGACAGTGCCGTCGTCATCGTCACCCACGACCGCGACCTGGCCGCGCAGACCGAGCGACGCGTGTCGATGCTCGACGGTCACATCGTCGGCGACGAGCGGGCCGAGCCCGGCACACCCCTCGGACCGCTTCGGCAGGCGCCTGCGGGCGGGTCCTCGACCCTCGGCCCGCAGGAACGCTGAGCGATGGGTCGGCTCCGCGAGATCATCTCGGTCGCGCTCGCCGGTCTCGGCGCGCGCAAGACCCGCACCCTGCTCATCGCCCTCGGCCCCATGCTGGGGGTGGCCGCCATCGTCGGCGCGGTGGGCATGTCCGAGTCGGCCAAGGGCGACCTCAAGCAGAAGCTGCGCGAGCTGGGCACGAACCTTGTGGTGGTGAACGCTTCCGACACGCTCGGCAGCGCCGGCGGGGGCGCCAAGCTGCCGGAGGCAGCCGTCGATCGCGCCTTCCGGGTCACCATCGTCGAAGAGGTCACCGCCATCAACGAGTTGAGCGACATCAAGGTGGTGCCGACCGAGGAGTCGCTCGACTTCTTCCAGACCCTGCCGGCGAGCGTCCGCGTGGCCGACAGCTCGCTCCCCGGCGTGCTCGAAGTCGACATGCGGGCAGGACGATGGCTCGACGAGTCCGACGACAACTCCCAAGTCCGTGCCGCGGTGCTCGGATCGGAGCTGGCCGGCGAGTTCCAGTACCTCGACACCGAGATTCGCGCCGTCGAGCTCGACGGCAAGGCCTACGCCGTCGTCGGCGTGCTCGACCGGGTCGATCTCATCCCCACGGTCAACAACTCGGTCTTCATCACGCCGGTGGCCGCCGAGCGCGACTTCGACGCCGACCCCGAGCCGACGGCGATGTACCTGCGAGTCGAGGATGGGCGCACTGACGAGGCGGTCGAGGTGCTGCCCACCGCCATCGCGCTGGGTGGCTCCGAGACCGTCACCACCGAGGTGCCGTCATCGCTGCTCGAGGCGGAAGCCCAGGTCGACCAGACGCTCCAGGCGGTCGTCATCGCCATGGGTGCGCTCGCGCTGGTGGTCGGCGGTGTCGGCATCGCCAACGTGATGTCGATCTCGGTGATCCAACGCAGTTCGGAGATCGGCATCCGGCGCGCGCTCGGCAACACCCGCTCGATCATCGCCAGCCAGTTCGTGATCGAGGCGTTCCTGGTCGGGGTCGCGGGCGGGGCGGCGGGTGCGCTGGCAGGCACGATCGCCGTCTTCCTCGGTGCCACCCTCCAGGACTGGACGTTCACGCTCAGCCCGCTGCTGCTCATCTGGGCCGGCGCCCTGTCGATCGCCGTGGCCACGGTCGCGGGGATCTTCCCGGCCATGAAGGCCGCCCGCCTCGAGCCCCTCGAGACCCTGCGCCTCGGATGAACGCGAGCGGTCGCGTGCTCCGGGCACTGGGCGCGACCGCGGCGCTTGCGGTCGCGGTCGGGACGATCGGGTCGTGCTCGTCGTCGGCGCCGCCGGACGAGGTCTCGGCCACGGTCCCCATCGGCGGCGAGCTGTCCGCCGTGGCGGTCGACGACGATCGGGTCTATGTAGCCGATGGTGACACCGTGGTCGCGCTCGACGTCGACGGGCTAGGCCAGACGCGTTCCCCCCGAGTCGGGGGCACGGTGTTGAGCGTGGCCATCGATCCGGCCGACGACGATGCGCTGTGGGTCGCCGACGGCGACCGGGGTGTCGTCGTGCGCGTCGATCCGGTGAGCCTCGTCCCGCTGGAGGAGGCCGAGGTCGCTGGCGTGGCGGTCGTGGCCGTCGGCCTCGATGCCGTGTGGGCCACCAGCTCCGAGGCGGGCACGCTGTCGAGGATCGACCCCGCGACGGCCCGCGTCGAGTGGACGAGAGACGTGGGCGACTTCCCGATCGGCGTGGCCACGGGCGCTGGTGCCGTGTGGATCGCCGACGCCGGCGCCGACCAGGTCGTGCGCGTCGATCCCGACTCGGGCGAGGTCACCTCGACCATCACGGTCGGTCGACTGCCCAACGCGGTCGCTGCGGGCGAGGGGATGTTGTGGGTCGCCAACGAGCAGGACGACACCATCACGCGCATCGACCTCGACGACGGCTCCGTCACCGGCACCACCGAAGTGGGCGATCGTCCGGTGAGCGTCGCCGTCGGCCAGGGAGCGGTGTGGGTGGCCAACAGCGGCGACGGCACCTTGTCGCGTCTGGCCCTGGGCGACGGCGAGACCACCGCGACCATTTCGATGGGCGCACAGCCCCTGCGGGTGGCTACCGGGGCCGATGCGGTGTGGGTGGTCGACCGCCGCGACGGCACCCTCGCCCGCCTCTCCTGACCTCCCCGAACTGGCCGTCCAGATCGACCGATCTTCTTGATCTGGACGGCCAGTTCGGGTCGATTTCGGACGGGGGGTCGGGCGAACTCGCACGAAACAGGAACGTGTTCTAATCTGCGCCGAACCGAGACCGGAACCGCTCGCCGGAACCGTGAAGAGGGGGAGTGAATGTCAGAGCCCGACGTCCTGACGGCGCCGCTCGTCATCGAGTACCCGTTCAGCCGCACGACCGGTCCGGTCGTCGGCGCCTTCCTCACCGCGCTGCGGGAGGGGTTCATCGTCGGCATCAAGGGCGCCGACGGTCGGGTCATCGTGCCACCGGTCGAGTACGACCCGGTGACCTCCGAGTCGCTCACCGAGATCGTCGAGGTGGGCGATGCCGGGGTGGTCACCACCTGGGCGTGGGAGCCCGACCCGCACCCGTCCCAGCCGCTCGACCGACCGTTCGCCTGGGCGCTCGTGCAGCTCGACGGCGCCGACACGGCCATGGTGCACGCCGTCGACACCGGTGGCGATATGGCAGCGATGGCCACGGGCATGCGGGTGAAGGCGCGCTGGCGCGCGGTGCGCCCGGCCGACGCCGATCCCGATGCCACCGACGGGCCGCGCTATCGCGAGGGTCACATCCTCGACATCGAGTGCTTCGAGCCGGAGGCAGGCCGATGAGCGATGTCACCCTGCCCGCTCGGTTCGACGGCGTCGAGATGGTGCGGGCGATCCGCACCCCCGCCAGCCTGCTCTACCAGTACACCGCGGGGAAGGCGGCCTCCGAGTTCCTGAGGGCGGTCGCCGACAAGCGCCTCGTCGGCCGCCGGTGCCCGGCGTGCAACAAGGTCTACGTGCCTCCTCGTGGGTCGTGCCCCACCGACGGCGTGGCCATGACCGAAGAGGTCGAGCTCGGCCACAGCGGCACGATCACCTCGTTCTGCGTGGTCAACGTCCCCTTCATGGGCAACCTCATGGAGATCCCCTACGTCAGCGCGCTCATCGTGCTCGACGGCGCCGACATCCCACTGATGCACCTCATCCAGGAGACCACCTACGACCAGGTGCATCCGGGCATGCGGGTCGAAGCGGTGTGGGTGCCCGACGACGAGATCGGCCCGACGCTCGAGTCGATCAAGTACTTCCGACCGAACGGCGAGCCCGACGCGCCCTACGACAGCTACAAGGACAACGTCTGATCCGCGACATAGCGATCGTCTCGTTCGCCCAGACCGAGCACAAGCGTGCGGTAGCCGAGATCAACGAGGTCGAGATGCTGATGCCGCTGCTCGGCGAGGCCCTGGGCCAAGCCGGCATCGGCAAGGACCGGGTCGACTTCGTCTGCTCGGGCAGCTCCGACTACCTCGCCGGCCAGCCGTTCTCGTTCGTCATGACGCTCGATGCGTTCGGCCCGTGGCCTCCGATCTCCGAGTCGCACGTCGACATGGACGGTGCCTGGGCGGTCTACGAGGCGTGGGTGAAGATGCAGCTCGGCAAAGCCGACATCGCTCTGATCTACGCCTACGGCAAGTCGTCGCCCGGTGAGATCCGACGCGTGCTGAGTCGTCAGCTCGACCCCTATTACCTCGGCCCGCTCTGGGTCGACCCGGTGTCGATGGCCGCCATGCAGGCCCGCACCGGCCTCGAGAGCGGGGCGTTCACCTCCGAGCAGATGGCCGAGGTGGCGGCCAGCAACCGGCGCAACGCCACGTCCAACCCGTTCGCCCAGCTGTCGGGCGACGATGATGCCGACACCATCCTGGCCGAGCCCGAGTGGGTGGCGCCGCTGCGCAAGTCCGATTGCGCACCGATCACCGACGGCGCCGCCGTCCTCATCCTCGCCGCCGACGACGTGGCGCGCGAGCTGAGCGATCGCCCGGCTTGGATCCGCGGCATCGACCACCGCATCGAGGCGCATGCGCTGGGAGTGCGCGATCTGGTCGACTCCCCGTCCACCCGATTGGCGGCCGAGCGATCCGGTGTGTCGGCCGGCAAGGTCGACGTGGCCGAGTTGCACACGCCGTTCACGCACCAGCAGCTCATCGTCGCCGAAGCGCTCGGCCTGGCCGACGACGTCGACATCAACCCGTCGGGTGGGCCCTTGTGCGCCAACCCGGTGATGGCGGCAGGCCTCATCAGGATGGGCGAGGCCGCCGCTCGCATCACCAGCGGAACGGCCGATCGGGCCGTGGCCCACGCCACGTCGGGCCCCTGTCTGCAACAGAACCTCGTATGCGTCCTGGAGGGCGAGTGATGGGCAACGAACGAGTGGCCGTCGTCGGCATCGGCCAGACCCACCACGTGGCGACCGCCGACAGCTCCATCGCCGGCCTGGTCCGCGTGGCCGCCGAGCGAGCGCTAACCGACGCGCAGATGCAGTGGTCCGACATCGATGCGGTGGTGATCGGCAAGGCCCCCGACTTCTTCGAGGGCGTGATGATGCCCGAGCTCTACCTCGCCGACGCGCTCGGCGCGGTGGGCAAGCCCATGTTCCGGGTGCACACTGCGGGCTCGGTCGGCGGCTCCACCGCCATCGTCGCCTCCGACCTCATCGCCGCCGGTCTGCACGAGCGGGTGCTCACCGTGGCGTTCGAGAAGCAGTCCGAGTCCGAGGCCATGTGGGCCCTGTCGGTCTCGATGCCGTTCCAGCCACCGATGCACGCGGGCGCGGGCGGCTACTTCGCCCCACACATCCGTAGCTACATGCGGCGCACGAGTGCCCCCGATCACATCGGTGTCCTCGTGGCGTTGAAAGACCGGCTCAACGCTTTGAAGAACCCCTATGCCCATCTGCACGAGGAGGGCATCACCTTCGAGTCGGTGAAGGACTCGATGATGTTGTGGGATCCCATCCGCTACAGCGAGACCTGCCCGTCGTCCGACGGCGCCTGCGCCATGGTGCTCACCAACGAGAAGGGCGGTGACGCGGCGGCGGCCGACGGTCGCAAGCCTGCATGGGTTCGCGGCACGGCGTTCCGCAGCGAGCCCACCATGTTCGCCGGACGCGATCAGGTCAACCCGCAGGGCGGACGCGACTGCTCGGCCGATGTCTACAAGCAGGCCGGCATCTCTGACCCCCGTCGCGACGTCGACGTGGTCGAGATGTACGTGCCGTTCAGCTGGTTCGAGCCGATGTGGCTCGAGAACCTCGGGTTCTGCGACATCGGCGAGGGATGGAAGCTGGTGGAGGACGGGGTCACCCAGCTCGACGGCGACCTACCGGTGAACTGCTCGGGTGGCGTGCTGTCGTCGAACCCGATCGGCGCGTCGGGCATGTTGCGGTTCGCCGAGGCCGCGTTGCAGATCAGGGGCCAGGCCGGTGAGCACCAGGTGCCCGATGCGCGCACGGCCGTCGGCCACGCGTATGGCGGCGGCTCGCAGTTCTTCGCCATGTGGGTCGTCAGCGACGACAAGCCCTGACCGATGGGTCGACTCGACGGCAAGATCGCGCTCATCTCGGGCGGCGCGCGTGGCCAGGGCGCGGCCGAGGCCCGGCTCTTCGTGGCCGAGGGTGCCCGAGTGGTCATCGGCGACCTGCTCGACGAGGCGGGCCAAGCACTGGCTGACGAGCTCGGCGAAGCGGCCCGGTATGTGCAACTCGATGTCACCGATGAGGGTGCATGGATCGAGGCGCTCGCCCTCACCCTCGACACCTTCGGGCCGCCGAGCGTGCTCGTCAACAACGCGGGCGTGCTCCACTTCTCGATGCTGGTCGACACCGAAGAGGCCGACTTCCGGCGCGTGATCGACGTCAACCTGGTCGGTGTCTTCCTGGGCACCAAGGTGGTGGCACCCGCGATGGCCGACGGTGGCGGCGGCTCGATCGTCAACATCTCGTCGAGCTCCGGCCTGGTCGGGTTCCCGATGGTGTCTGCCTATGTGGCGAGCAAGTGGGGCGTGCGCGGCATCACCAAGGCGGCCGCCATAGAGCTCGGATCGATGAACATCCGTGTGAACTCCGTGCACCCGGGGGGCATCGACACGCCCATGGTGCGCGACCCGGCGGCGATGTCGCTCGACGACTTCGAGCCCTTCGTGCGCAAGCTGCCCATCAAGCGGGTCGGCACGGTCGACGATGTGGCTCCGCTCGTTCTGTTCCTGGCATCGGACGAGAGCGGCTACTGCACCGGCGGCGAGTTCGCCGTCGACGGCGGGCAGACCGCCGGCGATCCCGGTCTGTTCTGACCCGTCCCCGCCCAGGGTGGACGGAAGTTGGCTCTGGCACACTGGCTGGGTGATCGGCGTTGCAGAGTCGTCGTGCGACCTCAACCACGGCTGGGTGAGTCCGATGGGTAAGGAATGTCCGATCCCGCCTCGCTCGGTTGCCAAGCAGCGGCATGCGGGTTGCCTCTCCCGACCCGGACGACACGGGCCCGAACGTGATCGGTGAAGCGTTCGACTCGGTGCTCGAGAGCGCCAAACGCGGCGATCGGACCGCCATCGAGGCCCTCTATCGCGACATCTCGCCGCTGGTCGTCGGCTATCTCCGAGCCAACCGTTGTCGCGACCCTGAGGACGTGGCATCTGATGTGCTGGTGGCCGTGGTCGCCGGCCTGGCCGGGTTCCATGGCTCGGAGCGTCAGTTCCGTTCCTGGACCCTGACGATCACCCACCGGCGTCTGGTCGACGACTATCGCCGCACGACCAGGCGTCCCGACGTCCTGATGGCGGAGCCGGAGCTCGCCGCCCTCGGCTCACGGACCGCCAACGTCGAGAACGAGGCCATGGAGCGCCTACGGATGACCGGCCTGCTCGAGCTCGTCGACCGACTCACCCCTGACCAACGGGCGGCCTTGATGCTGCGAGCCCTGGCCGATCTGCCGGTGAGCGAGATCGCGAGTGTGATGGGCAAGCCCGAATCGGCCGTGAAAGCCCTGTTGCGCCGGGGGATCGCCAGTCTGCGTCGGCAGCTCGAGACCGAGCAGGAGGTCCTGTGAGGGTGGGGCCCGTAGACCTGACCCCGGCAATCCGGGCCCTCCGGTATCGCATCGGTGCTTCTGGGCGATCACTGGTTCGTGAAGAGCGACATCTCAGTGTGGTCGATGGCTGACGACGAGCGGATCGAGACGGTCTTCGACGATCTCCGCGAGGCGTTCGTCCAGCCCGTTGACGACGATGTCGCCCGGCGCCATCTCGAGGCGATGTACGCGGCCGCGACCACGCCGAACGTGCCCGCGTTGGCCGATCGCAGGCGTCGCCGAGTCAGGGCCGCGGCGGTGACCATGGTGGCCGGCATCGTGGTCGTCGGAGGTGGCGTGGCCGCCGCGTCGGGGTCGTTGCCGACGCCGGTGCAGGCCTTCGTCTCGTCGGTCACCGAGCCCTTCGGGCTCGACCTGCCGAACGGTGACGACGCCGTCGAGCAGGACGATCCCTCGACCGGTCAACGGGGTGGCTCGTCCGATGAAGCCCCCGGTCAGTCGGGTGCCACGCCTGGTCAGTCTGGTGAGACGCCCGGGCAGTCGGGCGCAGAGCCACCGGGCCAGTCGGGTGCCACGCCGGGCCAGTCGGGTGCCACGCCCGGTCAGTCTGGTGAGACGCCGGGTCAGTCGGGCGCGGAGCCGCCGGGCCAGTCTGGTGAGACGCCGGGCCAGTCGGGTGCCACGCCTGGTCAGTCTGGTGAGACGCCAGGCCAGTCGGACGCGGAGCCGCCCGGTCAGTCTGGTGCAGTGCCTCCGGGTCAGACAGGCGGCACCCCTGGCCAGTCGGGTAGCACGCCCGGCCAGTCCGATGAGACGCCGAGTCGGTCGGGGAGCACCCCTGGCGCCACGGCACCCGGCCGTAGCTGAACAAGGGAGCGCGCGCCGCCGACCCGGTGAGGCCGGCGCCAGTGAAGAAGCGATCCCGACGGAGAGACAGGCGGGTCCCTCACCCCCAATCGGAGCAGATGATGATGGGTCTCGAGAAAGATCGATGCAGCGGCGATTCAGGGGCGGCGATGGTCGAGTTCGCGCTCGTTGCGCCCGTGCTCGTGCTGATCCTGTTCGGAATCATGGAGAGCGGCTGGCTCTTCTCGCAGAACCTCGGTGTGCGCCACGGGGCGCGTGAGGGTTCCCGGCTTGTCGCCGTCAACTACAACCCGGACAACGAGGTGACCGCGAACGCACAGGCGGCCGACATCGTGACGGCGATCTGTCAGCGCATGGATGTCACCGACAACGACATGGCGATCACGATGACGGTGACCGACACGTCGGTCGCGAATCCGTCTGGCGCTGGGAGGTTCGCTCGGGTCACCGTCTCCACTCCTGTCCAACAGATCACCGGTCTGTTCAGCACCGTCCTCGACCCAGTGACTCTGCGCAGCACGGTCGAGACACGTCTGGAGCGCCGCGCCACGTGGGCGGTCGCGGGCAACTCGTTCACTTACTCAGGTCACTGCTGATGAACCGGGCAGGTCGACATGAGCGGTGCAGCGACGATCAGGGTGTCGCTCTGATTCTCGTGGCCCTGCTGATGGTGGTGCTCCTGGTGATGTCGGCGTTCGCCGTCGACCTCGGCAAGCTCTACGCGGAACGACGGCAGGATCAGTCTGCGGCCGATGCCGGTGTGCTCTCCGGTAGTTGGCAGCTGTTGCTCGGCACCAACAAGACGGACCAAGCGATCTTCAACGAGGTGACCCGGCTCACCTACGAAGACCTCGACCGCACCACTCGGCCGGCATCGCTGGCTGCCTGGCGAACGCTGTGGGGGACCTGCTCCGATCCAGGCGCCGTAGCGCGTGGGTTCACGAAGCCGCTGAAGGTCTCCGGTAAGGACATCGACTGCATCACCAAGTCGGCGAACGGACGCGCCCTCCGAGTCCAGCTGCCCGACCGGAAGGTCGACACCGTCTTCGCCAGCGTGATCGGAATCGACACGTTGGGCACGGGCGCGTTCGCCGAAGCCGGCATCATCCCGCGAGAGACGAACATTTTGCCCTTCGCCATCTCGTCCGCGGCCACACTGTCGTCGGGCCTGTCCTGCTTGCTCACTGCGCCCAATGGGTTGGCCGCCGATGACTGCACAGGGTCATACCAGGGCAACTTCGGCCATGTGGCGTCCCCGCGCCCATCGCTCGTGAGCAACCAGAACTGCAACGGCGGGCAGTCGAACACCCTCGCGGAGAACATCGCTCAGGGGCTCGACCACTTCCTCACCGAGGATCCGGATCCCATCTCGGGCGATTCGGCGGAGATTGCCGATGCCTGTCAAGGCCCAGCCGTGCCGGATGGCCCGAACAAGCTGTTCCTTCAGACCGGGTCGATCAGCGGTGATCCTGACGACGTGGGTCTCCTCGGGGCCGGCCCGTTCGACGACGGCGGCGCCGGTCGACTCACCCGGGGTGCGTGCACCATCACCCGCCAGGTGCGCCAGGGTGACCAACCCATCGACAATTGCGGGCTCTGGGAGTACTTCCGGGACTTCACCGCCAGCGACGTCGGGCTCGACACCGCGGCCGAGATACCTCAGGCATGCTACGACGGCGTCTCCGCCCTGCTGAACGACGGCAACGCGGCGACCAACCCGACCAAGGTGACGATGAAGGCCTGTCTCGACGTGTACGACGCCGGTGGCTACACCACCGATCTCGTCACCACGGCCATCGCGGAGAGCGCACGGTTTGCCTGGATCCCGGAGTCGTGGGAAGACCTGACGACCTGCACCGGTTCTTGCTCGTTCACGGTCAAGCGATTCAGGACGGTCTATCTGCAGACGACTTGGTTCAAGCAGGGCAACAGCTTCCGCGCGTTCAACCCCGGCGAGGCCTTCTCGCCGACCGAGCCCAAGAACTCCGGCTTCGCACAGTTGTCTGCCTTCGTGCTCAATCCGGAGATCATCCCCTCCTCGGTGATCGACGAAGGGCCGACGCGGGGCATTCCGTCGATCGGCCTGCTGCGCTGACGCCTCGCGGCCGGGCCGTCAGTCGCTGCTGCGGTACTTGCTCGACGCGGTGGCGTCGGTGGGCACCATGGTCGACTCGAACGAGCCAGGGGGCGGCGGCACCCACAGGTCAGTGCCGCCGTCGATGCCCTCGGCATAGAACTGCGACGCCCACTTGCGGAACTTCATGAACGGGCCGTCGGTGTCGGCGAGGGCGGGGCGCGGGATGAAGGCCTTGTTCTCCCAGATGGGCCCGTCCTCGATGACCTGCTTGTGCACCTCGTTGACGAACGCATCGCCGACAGTCGAGGTGGTGCCCTCGTCGCCCAGGCTGCGCACGGTGAACGTGAAGTGCAGCTCACAGGTCTCGGCGTCGATGGGCGTGTTGCAGCCCATGAGGTAGGTGTCGACGATGCCGCTGAACTTCGTGATGGCGAAGCCGGGCCCCCAGTTGTCGACGTCGATGCGACCCTCGACCACACCCCGAGGAGTGGGGAACTTCTGGGACGAGCGCATCTTGGCGTGGGCCCCGTCGGCCACGTACTCCTCGATCTCCGGCACGACCTCGGTGTTGTGCACGTAGCGGAAGTGGGCGGAGTCGGCGCCGTTCTCGGCCAGCTCCTGCCAGGCGGCGTGCACGATGTACTGCCGGCACACCGGCTCGGAGAACCCCGGCTCGCCGCTGTACTCCGGGAGCACGGGGATCTCCCACTGAGGCTCGACCGTCTCGTCGGGGTGATACCAGGCCATCACCAGGCCGTTGCGCTCGATGGTGGGATAGGTGCGCAGCTTGGCCTTGGCGTTGGTGCGCTCGCTGTAGGGGATGCACGAGTTCTGGCCTTCGCCGTCGAACGTCCATCCGTGGAACGGGCACTCGAGATGGCCGTCTTTGACCGACCCGCCGTGTCCGAGGTGCGCGCCGAGATGGGGGCAGAACGCGTCCTGTAGATGGAAGTCGCCCGAGTCGTCGCGCCACAGCACCAGATGGCGCCCGAAGTAGTAGCGGGGCAGCACCTGGCCAGGCTCGACCTCATGGGGCCAGGCAACCTGGAACCATCCGAAGGGGACCGGGAACGGATAACGACTCATGGGACGCTCCTCACTTCTCGTCGAGCTTGAGCACCCGCGCCGCGTTGTGGCGCAGGAACTTGGGCCACACGTCGTCGTGGAACGGGACCTGGGGGAGGTCGGCGAAGATGCGGTCGTAGGTGAGACCGGCTGGGAAGTAGCCGGCGTAGATGATCTTGTCGGCGCCGCGGGTGTTGGCGTAGTCGACGATGGCCTTCGGGTAGTACTTGGGAGCGAATGCCGACGTCGAGTAGTAGAGGTTGGGCCACTTGAGCATGAGCTTGACGGCCAGGTCGGTCCACGGTTCGGCGCCGTGGCGCATCACGAACCGCAGCTCCGGGAAGAACCAGCACACCTCGTCGATGAGCTCGACCCGCTGCGGGGCCATCGGCACACGAGGCCCGGGGATGCCGGCGCACACGAAGATGGGGATGTCGAGCTCGATGCACTTGGCGTAGATCGGGTAGTAGCGCTTGTCGTTGATCGGCACCTGGACGCCGGCGGGGAACGTCGTGGCCGCCTTGATCCCGTAGGTGTCGTGCGACTCGACCAGCAGCCGCACCGCCTCCATCCCCTGGTTGGGATCGACCGACACCGAGGGGATGAACCGCTGCGGGTGCTCCTTCATGGCGCGGGCTGCGTCGTCGCGCCCCTCGCCCACGCCGATCATCGCCCGGTCGATGCCGAAGCGGTCGAGGTTGTCGAGCACGACCGCCACCGGGTCGACGTTGTCGTCGAGCTCGGCGGGGACGTCCTTGAACATGTACTGGGCCGGGAACTTGAACTCCTCGAGGCTCTCCTTGTCGCGCAGGAGGGGGTCGAGGAAGCGGTAGACCTCGCGTCGGTCCCGCCCGGGGAAGCCGACCATGGTGTCGATGATGCCGATGTTCTCGGGCAGGGCCATGCCGTGATTCTAGAACAGGTTCTAATTCGGTGCGACCGCCCGGAGCCCGGTGGGAGCCCGCTGGTACGGTCCGGCGATGCGCCTCAGCTCAAGACTTCGACGCTCGCCGATCGCGTTCCTCGTGCTGGTGGCGGTGTCGGCCACCGTGGTGGCCTGCTCGTCGGACGACGCTGCCGACGACACACCCACCACGACGGCACGGATGGCGCCCGAGATCCGGCTCAACCAGATGCAGGTCATGGGCTCGCACAACAGCTACCACGTCGAACCGCCCGAGGACGTGCTGACCGGCCTGCTCGCGGCGGTGCCGTCCGCCATCGAGCTGGCCTACACCCACGAGTCGCTCGACGAGCAGTTCACCTCCCAGGGCGTGCGTCAGATCGAGCTCGACGTCTTCGCCGACCCCGACGGCACGCTGTGGCGGCCGATCGGGACGCCCGGCTTCAAGGTGTTGCACATCGAGCAGGTCGACGAGGGCGCGAGCTGCGAGACGTTCGTGTCGTGCCTCGACCAGGTCGAGGCCTGGTCCGACGACAACCCTGACCACATGCCGATCGCGGTGCTGGTCGAGGTGAAGGACACGGTGGAGTTCCCCGGCGGATCCGATCCGGTGCCGGTCGACACGGCCGGCCTCGATCAACTCGACGAAGAGATCCGGTCGGTGTTCGACGCAGATCAGCTCATCACGCCCGACGACGTCCGTGCTGATCGGGCCACGCTCGAGGAGGCGGTGCTCGCCGACGAGTGGCCGCTCATCGACGACGTGCGCGGTCGGGTGATGTTCCTGCTCGACAACAAGCGGGACGAGTACGTGGCCGGCCATCCGTCACTCGAGGGTCGGGTGGCGTTCGCACCGTCGGAGCCCGGCCAGCCTGACGCCGCGTTCATCAAACGCAACGATCCGCTCGGCGACAACCTCGCCGAGATCCAGCAGCTCGTGCGAGATGGCTACATGGTGCGCACCCGCGCCGACTCGCCCGTGATCACGGCGGTGTCGGGTGACGATTCGCAGCTGCAAGCCGCCCTCGACAGCGGCGCTCAGTGGGTGAGCGCCGACTATCTGTTGCCCGGCATGTCGGAGCGTTGGGGCACGGACTTCGTCGCCCAGATGCCTGGTGGCACACCGGCGCGCTGCAACCCGATCAACGCGCCGGCCGGTTGCGAGTCGACCGACATCGAAGATCTCGGGCTGCCGCTCGGCCCATGGCGACCGGCAGCCCCGCCCCCCACCTATCCGATCCCCTCCACGACGACCACCGCCGCCCCGTCCGGCTGACGGGGTGGGCCGATGGCCCGACGGGCTCGGCGTGGCCGCGGGACCCGTGGGTCCCGATCGGGCCACAGGAACGGGGGTGCCGTCAGGGGTCGAAGCGCAGAGCGGCGCGGCTCGACAGCCCGGCGCTGCGGCGCCATTGGCGGATGAGGTGCTCGTCGACGCCGTTGGTCAGGTAGCTGAACGAGATGCCGGTCTCGGGGTCGGCCCAGGCGATCTGGCCGGCGGCGCCGTCGTGGCCGAACGTGGTGGGGGACACGCCGTGTCCGAATCCGCGCATGGTGGCGACCGATCCCTCGCCTGCCACCATCACGCCGAGACTGCGGTGCGACGGTATGCCGCGGAGCTGGTCGGGCAGGTCGCATCGGACGGTGCGCGACGCATCGACCAGCACGTCGTCGTCCCACAGGCCCTGCTCGTTGTGCAGCAACGCCTGGTAGTAGAGCGCCACGTCGGCGGCGGTGCTCACCACGCCGGCGCCCGGTGAGCCGGCCTCGAGCACGACGGGGTTGTTGAACGAGAGCAGCGCCTCGGTGGTGACCTCGCCGACCATGGTGCGCAGATCGATGCCGGCGATGCCGGTGACGGCTTCGAGCTCGCTCGCGGTGGGCGGCTCGCCGACGGCGACGAGCTGGGCGATGTCTGCCTGGCGGTCGGCGGGCTCACCGAGCCGGAGCGCATGGAGATCGAGCTTGGCGACGAGATCGTCGTTGACGAACTCTCGATGATCGATGCCGGTGACGGCTTCGATCACGTCGCCGAGCACCCAATGGGCCGACGACGGGTGATATTCGAACCGCGTGCCCGGCTCCCAGTTGAGGCGCCACTCGGCATAGCGGGCCAGGCGTTGCTCGCGGGTGGTGACGACCGCAGG
Source organism: uncultured Iamiaceae bacterium (assembly GCA_963706425.1). Taxonomy (GTDB): domain Bacteria; phylum Actinomycetota; class Acidimicrobiia; order Acidimicrobiales; family Acidimicrobilacustridaceae; genus CAVPMN01. Next base: position 670,128 of record CAVPMN010000001.1, on the reverse strand, counting down.
GTCGAGGGGTGCGTGCGGGAACCCGCTGGTGTGGGTGAGCAGCTGCGCGACGGTGACGCTCTCCTTGCCGTTGGTGGCGAACTCGGGGATGAACTCGGCGACCGGACGCTCGACGTCGAGTTGTCCCCGGCTCATGAGCAGCCAGATCGCGCCGGCGGTCACGCCCTTGCTCGCGCTGAAGATCACGTAGCGGTTGTCGTCGCGGGCGTCGCCGAGGGTTTCGAACAGGGCGAGGCGGCCGTGGCGTGCGAGCGCCAGTTGGCACGACGGCAACAGCCCGGCATCGATCTCGCGGCGCGCCCGGGTGCGCAGCTCTTGCAGCTTCGTCGCGTCGATGCCGAGCTCGGCGGGGTCATGGACGAGGTAGGTGGCGGCGGTGTGGGCCATCTCGGCAACGTAGCGGTCGGGGAGCGCGGGCGCGATACTCCGCTGGGTCGGCCCCGGACGTGTCGGCCCGCCGGCCCGCCGGCCCGCCGGCCCGAGAGGAGGAACCGCAGGTGACGAGCGTCGCCCCGACCGAGCGCCTGAGTGGGCTCGACGCGGGATTCCTCTACATGGAGACACCGTCGCTGCACATGCACACGCTGAAGGTCGCGATCCTCGACCGGCCCGACGGAGAGGCGTTGTCGTTCGAGGCGATGAAAGCCGAGATCGGTGCCCGCCTCCCGGCGCTCGAGCCGTTGCGCCGGCGGGTGCTCGACGTGCCGTTCGGGTTCCACCATCCGGTGTGGGTCGACGATCCCGACCTCGACCTCGATCACCACGTCCGACGGGTCGTCCTGCCGTCGCCCGGCACCCGCCGTCAGCTCGACGAGGTCGTCGGCCGGCTCGCCGGTGTGCCCCTCGACCGCGAGCGCCCGCTCTGGCAGCTGCACGTCATCGAGGGGCTCGACGACGACCGCCTCGCCATCCTGGCCAAGGTGCACCACGCGGTGGCCGACGGTTCGGCGGCCTCGGCGTTGCTCGCCAGTGTGATGTCGCCGTCCGATCGAGCGACCGCCGCGCCGCCCGACACGCGCCCGCGCCCGAGTGGCCGGCTCCCGACCCGCAGGGAGCTGCTCGCCCGAGCCTTTCGTGATCACCTCGTGCAGCTCGTCCGCCTGCCTGGCCTGCTCGGTCGCACGCTGCACCGCGTGGTCGCCCTCGTCCGCCACCGAATGGACTCGCAGGTCTCGACGCCGGTGCCGATCGTCTCGACACCTCGCACGTCGTTCAACACCGCGCTGTCACCCGGCCGCAGCTTCGCCTCGGCGTCGCTCTCGCTCGACGAAGTCCGAGAGGTCAAGGACGCTTTCGGCGTCACCCTCAACGACGTCGTGTTGGCGACGGTCGCCGGGGCGCTGCGCACCTACCTGCTCGCCCGCGATGAGCTGCCCGCGAAGGCGTTGGTGGCCGGCGTGCCGGTGGGCGTGGACGGCGACGGCGACATACGGCTCGGTGGCAACCAGGTGTCGACCCTCTTCACCACGCTCGCCACCGACGTCGTCGATCCAGTCGAGCGCCTCCGCGCCATCCATCTGGTCACCGCGGAGGCGAAGACCGTGCAGTCGCTCCTCGGCACCGACACGTTCGGATCGTGGGTGCAGTACACGCCGCCCCGGCCCTACGCGTGGCTGATGCGCCTCTACTCGGCCCGGCGGGTCGCCGATCGCCATCCGCCACCCATCAACGTGGTCGTCTCGAACGTGCCCGGACCGAAGACGCCGCTTCATGTTGCGGGCGCCCATCTGACCGAGCTCTACTCCGTGGGGCCGGTGCTCGAGGGCATCGGGCTCAACATCACGGTGTGGAGCTATGTCGATCGGCTCTTCATCGGCGTGCTGGCCTGTCGCGACAACGTGCCCGACCCGTCGGAGATCGCCGAGGCGATGACGGTCGCGCGGCGCGAGCTGGTGGCCTCGGCCCGCCACGACCCGGTGGTACCGTCGCGAGCTTGATGGGTTCCGCACCTGTCAGCACCGGATGGCGAGTGGCCCGCGCTGTGCTGCTCGCCTCGCTCGTGCCACTGGTCGTAGCGCTGGCCCTGTTCCTGGTGCCGGTCGAGAACCCCGGCGTCCAGCGTTGTGGCTCGCCGATCGTGTTCGCCATCCAGAGCCCGGGCAACGATCGGGTCGTTCGGGAAGGGCTCGATGAGGCCACCTTCGAAGCCCGACGAGCCCAGGGCACCTGCACCGAGCGGGTCGACACTCGCCTGCGTATGGGCTTTCTTGCCGGCGCGATCTTCGTCGCGCTGGCGTTCGTGGGCGCGGTCATCGGGATCGTCGACGACCGGTTGCGCTACCGGCGGGCACCCCGCTTCGAGACGCTGCTGCGCGAACGTCCAACTGACCCGTCCGAGACCGGCGGACCGGCCTGACCGTCAGTCCTGACGGATCTTGCGTGAGGCGGTGGCTTCAGGACGGATGTAGACGGGCTGGTCGGGGCCCTCGGGCGCCGGCGGGCGCCACATGTCCTGACCGTCGGGCAGTCCGTTCACGTAGAACTGCGAGTACCACTTGCGGAACTTGAGATAGGGCGGATCGGTGTCGGCCAGCGCGGGACGGGGCACGAACGCCTTGTTCTCCCAGATGGGCCGGTCCTCCTCGAACTGCTTGCACACCTCGTTGACGAACGCGTCACCGACGCTCGACGTCGACCGATCGTCGGCCAGCTTGCGCACCTTGAAGTTGAAGCGCACCTGGCAGCGCTCGCGATCGATGGGCGTGGTCGTGCCCACGAGCAGCGTGTCGACGATGCCGCGGAACCAGGTGCTGCCGAACCCGGTGCCCTGGTTCTCGATGTCGATACGCCCGTCGACCACTCCGCGGGGCGTGGGGAACCGTTGCACCGACTTGGTGCGGGCCACCCAGCCGTCGGTGTCGTACGACTCGATCTCGGGCACCACGTCGGTGTGGTGCACGTAGCGGAAGTGCGGGGCATCGACGGTGTTCTCGGCCAGCTCCTGGGGAGCGGCGTTCACCACGAAGTGCACGGTGCGCCATTCGGTGAACTCGTCGCTGGTGGCCTCTGGCGGCAGACGCAGCTCCCACATGGGTGGCTCGTCGAAGGGGTGGAACCACGCCATGACGAAGTGATCGGCGACCTCCACCACCGGATAGGAGTGCACCTTGGCCTTGGCGTTGGTGCGCTCGCTGTAGGGAATGCAGGTGTTGTGGCCGTCGCCGTCGAACGTCCATCCGTGGAACGGGCATTCGATGTCGGTGCCCTTGACCGACCCGCCATGGCCGAGATGCGCGCCGAGATGGGGGCAGAACGCGTCTTGCACGTGGGCCTGGCCCTCGTCGTCGCGCCACACCACGAGATGCCGGTCGAGGTAGTAGCGGGGCAGCACCGTGCCCGGGGGGATCTCGTCCGACCAGGCCATCAGGAACCAGCCGAAGGGCAGGTCGAACGGATAGCGCCCCTGCCGGGCGGGCTCGTCGGGCGTGGGCTCGGTCTGCGGTTCGAGGAGGTCAGTCATCGAGCTTCAACACCTTTCTGGCGTTGTCACGGAGGAACTTGGGCCACACCTCGTCCTTGAAGGGCACGTCGCGCAGCTCCGACATGATGCGGTCGAGCGAGAGGCCCATGGGGAAGTAGCCGGCGTAGATGACCTTGTCGGCGCCGCGGGTGTTGGCGTAGTCGACGATGGCTTTCGGGTAGTACTTCGGCGCGAACGCCGACGTCGAGTAGTAGAGGTTGGGCCACTTGAGCATGAGCTTGACGGCGAGCTCGGCCCACGGCTCGGCGCCGTGGCGCATCACGAACTTGAGCTCTGGGAAGAACCAGCACACCTCGTCGATGAGCTCGACGTGCTGGCACAGCATGGGCACGCGAGGCCCGGGCACACCGGCACAGACGAAGATCGGGATGTCGAGCTCGACGCACTTGGCGAAGACCGGGTAGGCCTTCTTGTCGTTGATGGGTACCTGCGGGTTGCACCCGGCAGGGAACCACTGGGCCGACACGGCCCCTTCGTCGCGCACCGCCCGCTCGAGTCGGCGGACGGCGTCCATGCCCTCGTTCGGATCGATCGACACCGACGAGACGAAGCGGTCGGGGTACTCCTTGAGGGCCCGGGCCTGCGTGCCTTCGGCCGTGTGCCCGATCATGGCCACGTCGATCCCGTGCTGGTCCATCTGGGCGAGGGTCCAGGCGATCGGATCGCCCTGCGGCCCGCCCGGCACGTCCTTGAACATGTACTGCGCCGGGAACTCGAAGTCTTCGAGGCTCTCGCGGTCTCGAAGCTGCGGCTTCAGGAACTCGTACCAGTCCTCGCGGTCGTCCTCGGGGATGCCGAGCATCGTGTCGACGATGCCGACGCCGCCCGCACCGGTCGCCGGAAACGTCCCTGTCGTGGTCATGGACGCCAGCCTACCCAAAAACTAGAACCTGTTCTCGTTTGGGCCGGGCCCGAAACGACGATGCCCGCCCGGGGGGCGGGCGGGCATCGGGCGCAGAACCGGCGGGAGACCAGTTGTCCTGCGGTGGGGGGGGGGGATTCGGCGCTCGAATCCGAACTGTTCACCCCGAAGGCCGGAAAACGGCGTTCTCGGTGAGCAGTTCGCTGGTGGGCCGGGTCAGGCGGCCGAGGGGATCTCGTCGTAGGGCACGCCGGCGGCCAGTTCGTCGAGCCAGGCGTGGAGCTCGAGCTCGCTCGCCCGGCGGCGGTAGGCCGAGGCGAGGGGGCTGCTCAGGGCGTCGGCCTGGCTCCGGAGGCTCTCGGCCCGCTGGCGCAGCAAGGCGGCGGTGCGGACGAGCTCCGTGTCGATCTTTGGTGCTGTGACGGCGTTCATGGCGTCTCCCTTCCCAGATCTGGCTGGGATCATGTTCCCGTTGAGAGCGACAACGCCCGGGGGCTGCTCAGCCATCCCGATCCGGCCTGTGGCGTGGGTCACCCGGCCAAGCCGGACCGGAAGAGATCAGGTGGCGGACGCGGCGTGGACCGGCACCTCGGGCGGCCGTCCGAAGCGGCGGCGGAACAGCAGCCAGGCCACCAGGCCGGCGGGGAGCGGAAGCCAGTACGACGCGATGCGATAGGCGAGGGTGGCGAGCAGCGCCTGCTCGCCGGCGATACCGGCGAGGGCGAGGGTGGCCACCAGACCCGCTTCGACGAAGCCCAGGCCGCCGGGCGTGATGGGGATCATCCCGAGGACGGCGCCCGCGCCGTACGCCAGCAGCACGAGGCTCAGCTTGGGGCTGGCGCCCACGGCGTAGAGCGCGGCCACGAGCGCCAGGTAGTCGAACATCCACTTGCCCACTGCGGCCGCGAGCGCCTGCTCCCATCGCGACCCGAGTGCGCCCACGATCACGTCGCGTTGATGGATGACGCCTTCGGCAGTGGGCGGGTTGGGGCGGTGGAGCCGGGCGTAGATGGGCCGGGCGGCCCGCTCGGTGAGACGGCCGAAGGCGCGCAGAGGACGATCGAAGCGCACCACCGTGAACGCCACGGCGAACAGGGCGATGAACATGAGCGTGCCGCCCCACGCAACCACCGACAGGTTCTTCGGCACGGGCACCCCGAAGATCGATCCGATGATCGCGACGACGGGAATGGCGAGCAGCACACCGTTCGAGAGCAGCGCCGTGGCTGCGATGGCGGTGCCAGCCCGCGCTCGGTCGATGCCCGACACTGCGAGCATGCGCCACCACAGGGCGGTGCCGAAGGCGGCCCCACCAGGCACCACGCGCGTGAGCGCGTTCGACGCCAGCTGGGCGGTGCCGGCGACGAACCAAGTGGTGCCGGGCACCGCGATGCGGGTGAGCCACCACACGCAGGCGAAGCTGCCGGCCTCGAGCACGACCATGGCGATGAGCCAGAGCGGGTTGCCGTCGTCGATGAGGCGGGGTGCCTCGGCGAACACCGCGACGAGGCCCGGCAACAGGCCGTAGAGCACCAGTGCGGAGACCGCGAGGAGGAAGAGCCTGAGGACGATCCGCCTGACCGAGGGTCGCCGTGGTTGAACCGGCAGCGGTTCCACGACGAGCAGGCTACCGGTGGGCGAGGGTAGGGCTTGCGTCTCAGGTGTGGGGGAGACCGGCGGCGATGCGGGCGCGCCATTCGCCGGGGTCGAGATGGAGGGGCTCGCTGTGGTCGATGAACTGCTGGAGCGTCTCGACGAACCGGAGCGGTTCCTCCGTGTGCGGGAAGTGGCCGGCGTGCTCGAAGATGACCAGCTCGCTGCCGGCCAGCGCCTCGTGAGCGGCGTGGCCGTGAGCGACCGGGATGATGTGGTCGCGTGCCCCCCAGACGATGAGCGTCGGGAGGTCGGCCGCGAGGTAGAGGCGGTCGTGGGCGCTGACCGCCTGCCCACCGACGTCGACCACCGCGCGCAGGGTGCGGATGAACGCCTCGCGGTTCTCGGGCCAGGTGAGCGAGGCGTAGCCGCGCCACTCCTCCTCGATCATCGGGGCGCGCAGGCCGAGCCGGCCGAGTCGACGGCTGACGGCGTTGCCGATGTCGCGCGCGAACGAGGGAAACACCAGCGGCATGAGGTACTCCGTGCCCGGCAAGGTGAGCGCACGCAGGATCCACGACACCTCCCGACCGAGCCCGCCGCTGCACACCAGCACCAGCCGCTCGCAGCGCTCGGGGTACTGGTAGGCGAACTGCATGGCCACGCCGCCGCCGAGCGACTGCCCGACGACCGTGGCCCGCTCGACGTCGAGCGCCACGAGCAGGTCGCGCAGCAGGCTGGCGAACGCGCCGAGCGAGTAGTCGTGGCGGGGCTTGGCCGACTCACCGTGGCCCAGCAGGTCGGGTGCGATCACCGTGTAGCTGCCGTCCGAGTGATGGCATGACCGCCCGCCAGGTGCCGGCACTGCCGGCCATGCCGTGCACGAGCAGCAGCACGGGCGCGCCCTCGCTCGGCTCGGGGCCGGTGATGCGATACGCCACGTCGTGACCGTGAATACGCAGCGCGCCTCACACTGGTGTCGTCCACGCCCCGAAGTTACCCACGGGTAACCCTGACCGCCAGGGTCGATGGTCACGATGTGGTCAGGTCGAGCCGAGCGCGCCCGCCGCCCGCAGGGCGGCGATGCGGCTGTCGTCGTAGCCCAGCACGTCGCGCAGCACGTCGTCGGTGTGCTCGCCGAGGGTGGGCGCCTTGGTGGGCACCGGCATCTCCTCGCCGATCACCTTGACCGGGAAGCCGAGCTGCTCGGCGCCCAACACGTCGGCGGGTAGCCAGTTGAACCGATCCTGGAACTGCGGATCGTCGGCGATGGTCTTCGGGGTGTTGACCGGCGCGATGGTGGTGTTGTGCTCGTCCGCGAAGGCGATCCACTCGGCGGAGGTGCGGGTGCGGAAGATGTCGCGCAGCTCGGCCTGCATCTCCCGGTTGTTGCGGGCGTGGTCGGCATAGGTGCTGCCCGGCCAGCGCTCGAACAGGTCGGTGCGGCCGACGCCCTCGCAGAAGTTCTTCCAGAAGAGCTGCTCGGACGCCATGAACAGCACATGTCCGTCGGAGCTCTCGTACATCTGGTAGCGCACGCCCTCGCGCATGCCCGCCGTGCCCGGGGCCCGCCGCTCGTAGTTGTCGGACTTGTTGCCGGTGACCTCGTCCTCGGGGCGTTCGTAGGCGCGCCAGGTCTCGGATCGATACCAGTCGAATGCCGCGGCCGCGTCGGACTGGGCCAACTCCATCTGGCAGCCCTCGCCGGTGTCGCGGGCTTGCAGGATGCCGGCGAGGATGCCGAGCGCGCCGTAGACGGGGCCGGCGTTGATGCCGATCGAGACGTGCTCGGGCACGTAGCAGAAGCCGTCGTCGTCATAGGCCGGGTTCACGATGCCCGCCCACGTGTCGTAGGCGATGCCGTGGCTCGGCAGGTTCTTGTAGGGGCCCGTCATGCCGTAGCCCGAGATCGTGCAGAACACGACCTTGGGGTTCGCCTCGCGTAGGCGTTCGTAGCCGATGCCGAGCTTGTCGAGCACGCCCGGCCGCATGGCCTCGACCACCGCGTCGGCGGACTTCACCAGCTCGACGAACGTGGCCTTGCCTTCCTCGGACTTCAGATCGAGCACGATGCTGCGCTTGCCCCGGTTGATGTGCAGGTGCATGAGCGAGGTGCCCTCGACGATGGGCCAGGTCATCTCACGGACGTAGTCGCCGGTGGGCGACTCGATCTTGATGACGTCGGCGCCGAGGTCGGCCAGGTTGGTGGTGATGGCGGCCGGTCCGAGCAGTGAGCATTCGACGATGCGCACGCCGGCGAGCGGGGGTCGCGAGGCAGTCATGGCCGGGAACGATACCTGACGACCCGTCAGATATGCGAGGTCGGACGCCCGGTGGGGGCCGCCGGTCGACGCGATCCATCATCGGGTGAGGCAAGATGACGCCCTGACGTCAGCCTGACGAGGAGAGAACCGACATGCGAGTCGTGGTCGACTTTGACCTGTGCGAGAGCAACGCCGTGTGCATGGGCATCGCGCCCGAGGTGTTCGAGGTGCGCGACGACGACTTCCTCTACGTGTTGCAGGAGACGCCTCCCGAGGAGCTGCGTCCGAAGGTGGAAGAAGCGGTGCAGCGTTGTCCGAAACAGGCCATCTCGATCGAAGACTGACCGTGGGGCCTGAGCCGATGGGAGCTGAGCCGGTAGGTCGCCGGTTCTCGGTCGGCGCGACCCGGTGATCGGGTCGGTCGCCATCGTCGGCGCGTCGGTCGCCGGCATGCATGCGGCGCACACGTTGCGGCGGGAGGGGTTCGAGGGGCGCATCTCGGTCATCGACGCCGACCCGAATCGCCCCTACGACCGACCGCCGCTCTCCAAGCAGGTGTTGGCGGGGGAGTGGGAGCCCGACCGCATCGTGCTGCCGGCCGCCAACGAGGATCTCGGCATCGACTGGCACCTCGGGCAGCGCGCCGAGCGCCTCGATCTCGACCGCCGGACGGTGTCCTTGGCGGGCGGCGACGCCGTCGCCTTCGACGCTGCGGTCATCGCCACCGGCGCCTCCGCCCGACGGCTGCCCGGCCAGCCCGACCTCGAGGGGGTGCACGTGCTGCGGACGCTCGACGACTGCCTGGCCGTGCGCCACCACCTCGACGCAGGGCCCCGGCGGGTCGTCGTGGTCGGGGCTGGGTTCATCGGCGCCGAGGTGGCCGCCACGTGCCGCGAACGGGGCCACGAGGTGACCATGCTCGAGGTGGCCGACGTTCCGCTCGAACGGGCCCTCGGCCCGATCATCGGCGAGGTGTGTGCCGATCTGCACCGCGAGCACGGTGTCGACCTGCGTCTCGGCACGGGCATCACCGGGTTCGTCGGATCGCAACGGGTCGAAGCGGTGACGCTCGACGACGGCACGAGCGTCGAGGCCGACGTTGTGGTCGTCGGTGTGGGTGTCACACCGAACACCGCGTGGCTCGAGGGCAGCGGCCTCGAGTTGGCCGATGGCGTGGTGTGCGACGAGACGTTGCTGGCTGCTCCGGGGGTGGTCGCCGCCGGCGACCTGGCCCGCTGGCCGAGCGCACGCTACGGCGAGCTGCTCCGTGTCGAGCACTGGGAGACCGCCGTACAACAAGGGGAGGCCGCCGCCCGTCGCCTGCTGGCCGACGGATCGAACGCCCAGCCGTTCGATCCGGTGCCCTGGTTCTGGAGCGACCAGTACGACCGGAAGATCCAACTCGCCGGTCGCAGCGGGGCCGACCACGATGTCGAGCTGGTGCACGGGTCGTTCGACGAGAAGCGATTCGTGGTGCTCTATGGCCGCGACGGCGTGGCGAGTGGTGTGCTCGGGTTCAACCGGCCCCGCCACGTGATGCAGCTGCGTCAGCTGGTCGCCGATCAGGTGAGCTGGCCCGAGGCGATCGAACGGGCTCGGGAGCTCTGATGTCCGGCGCCGCCGCCTTGCTGATCGTGCTCACGCTCGTCGTGGCCGTCGTCGACTGGATCGCCGTCTACCGCGACCAACGAGGTGTCGAGTACGTCGCCAAGCCGCTCACCATGGTGGTGCTGATCGCCGCCGCGCTCGCCATCAACCCGGTCGACGACGCCGTCCGGGTGGCGTTCGTGGTGGCCCTGGTGTTCTCCCTGGCCGGCGATGTCTTCTTGATGCTGCCTCGCAACCTCTTCGTGGCCGGCTTGGCGGCGTTCCTCGTCGGACACCTGGGCTACGTGGTCGGGTTGCAGCTCCGCGGGCAGTCCGGCCTGTGGTTCGTGATCGGCCTGGCGGTCGTGCTCCTTGCCATCGTGTTCATCGGCGCACGCATCCTGCGGGCCGTGCGGGCGGGCGACGAGCCTGGTCTCGCCGTTCCCGTCACGGCCTACATCGCCGTCATCTCCCTCATGGTGGCGAGCGCGTTCGGCACGCGGAACCTCTTCGCCATCGTCGGGGCGTCGCTCTTCTATTCGTCCGACGCGCTCATCGCGTGGAATCGCTTCGTCACCACGCTGCCCAAGGGCCGAGTGGCCATCATGATCACCTACCACCTCGGCCAGATCGGGCTGGTGCTCTCGCTGGTCTGATCGACCAATCGCCGGTCCCTCAAGCCGGAGGCGGCCGGCGTCGATACGCGACGAGATGGTCCGTCGCACCCGATCGTCCCGTGTCGCCCTCGCACTCGCACTCGCCATGGCGATCGTGGCGGCGGGCTGCCTGCCGGTCGTGGTGGTGCCACCGGCCCCACCGGTGTCGTGCCCGAACATGCCGGCCGACAACTACTGGCATGCCGATGTGACGGGCCTGCCCAGGCACGCCCGCTCGGCCGGCTACATCACGACCATCGGATCGACCGGTCGCCTGAAGGCCGACTTCGGGTCGGGGCTGTGGGCCGGAGGGCCGATCGGCATCCCCTACGTGAAGATCCCGCCCACCCAGCCGTTCGTGCCGATCACCTTCGACTACGACGACGAGAGCGACCCGGGCCCCTATCCGATCCCGGCCGACGCCCCCATCGAGGGCGGGCCGGCGTCGACCGGAGACCGTCACATCCTGGTGATCGACCAGCAGCACTGCCGCCTCTACGAGACCTGGAGCACCTATCCGAACGGCGATGGCAGCTGGCGAGCCGGATCCGGCGCGGTGTTCGAGTTGCGCTCGAACGCCATGCGGCCGGCGGGCTGGACCTCGGCCGACGCCGCCGGACTGCCGGTCTACCCCGGGCTCGTCCGCTACGACGAGGTGGCCGCCGGGGTGGTCGACCACGCCATCCGCATCACCGTGCCGCGCACCCAGCGCAGCTACGTGTGGCCGGCCCGGCACCAGGCGGGCGCCACCACCGACCTCAACACACCCCCGATGGGCACGTGGCTGCGGCTCAAGCCGACGGTCGATCCCGACGCCTTCGGTCCCCAGGTGCGCCCGATCATCGTGGCCCTGCAGACCCACGGTGCGATCGTCGCCGACAACGGGTCGGCGTGGTACCTGAGCGGGGCGCCGGACGAGCGTTGGGACAACGACGCGCTGCGCACCCTCAACCAGATCCGCGGCAGTGACTTCGAGGTGGTCGACGCGTCGACGCTGATCGTCCATCCCGACTCCGGGCAGGTGGCCGCGCGCTGATCTCTGGCGCGGCCCGCCACTGGCCGCGCGCTGATCCCTGGCGGCCCCGCTCACCAGCGCGGCCCGCCACCGGGTAACAATGGTGCGGGTATGACAGCGAAGGCCTCGGCGTCTGCGGATGCCCCACCCTCCCGGATCGCCATCGTGTCGGTCTCGCCCGTCGTCGACGAGGGCCGCCTGCCCGTCAAGCGGGTCGTCGGCGAGCCCGTCGAGGTCGAAGCCGTCGTGGTGGTCGACGGCCACGACGAGCTGCGGGTGGCGCTGGCCCATCGAGCGCCGGGCCAGACGCGCTGGACCACCGAGGCCATGTGGTCGTCGAACCCCGGCCTCGACGAGTGGCGCGGTGTGTTCACGCCGGCCACCGAGGGCCGCCATGTGTTCCGGGTCGAGGCCTGGGTGGACGAGTTCGCGTCCTGGCGCCATGGAACGGTGCGCAAGCTCGAGGCGGGTCTCGACGTGACCTCGGAGCTGCTCGCCGGCGCGGCGCTGCTCGAGCAGGCCACGGTTGGCCGGCCGGCCCGTGATCGCACGCTCGCCTCGGAGGCAGCGGCTCGCCTGCGGGCCGGCCAGACCATCGACGTCACCGATCCGGGCAGCGACGACCGACCGTCGGCCGCGGAGCTCTACCGACGCACGCTCACGCATCGGAAGGCCAGCTCCAGCACCACGGTCGAGGTCGACGTCGAGCGCGAGAGGGCGCTCTTCTCCAGCTGGTACGAGCTCTTCCCCCGCTCGTGGAGCACCGCTCCCGATCGCCGGCCCCACGGCACGCTGCGCGACGTGACCGCACAGCTCGACTACATCGCCGGGCTCGGGTTCGACGTGCTCTACCTCCCGCCCATCCATCCCATCGGTCGGGCGTTCCGCAAGGGCCCGAACAACAACGAATCGGCGCCACCCGGCTCGCCCGGCAGTCCCTGGGCCATCGGCGGGGTCGAAGGCGGTCACAAGTCGGTTCATCCCGACCTCGGTACCGTCGACGACCTTCGCGAGCTGATTTCGGCGGCGGCCGAACGCGAGATCGAGGTGGCGCTCGACCTGGCGTTCCAGTGCTCGCCCGACCATCCCTGGGTCACCGAGCACCCTGAGTGGTTCAAGCACCGTCCTGACGGCACGATCCAGTACGCCGAGAACCCTCCCAAGAAGTACCAGGACATCTATCCGCTCGACTTCGAGAGCGAGCAGTGGCGCGAGCTGTGGGAGGCCCTGCTCGGTGTGGCCCGCTACTGGGTCGAGCAGGGCGTCACCATCTTCCGGGTCGACAACCCGCACACCAAGCCGTTCCCGTTCTGGCGGTGGTTCATCGCCGAGCTGCGCGCCACTCATCCCCAGCTGCTCTTCCTCGCCGAGGCCTTCACCAAGCCTCGCGTCATGCGCCGCCTGGCTCAGGTGGGGTTCACGCAGTCGTACACCTATTTCACGTGGCGCACGTCGAAGGACGAGCTCACCGCGTACTTCACCGAGCTGTCGACCTCGCCGCTCGTCGACGAGATGCGCCCGAACGCCTGGCCCAACACCCCGGACATTCTCGCGTGGCACCTGCAGGACGCGCCGCCCACCGCCAATGCGTTGCGCGTGTTCCTGGCCGCCACGCTCAGCCCGAGCTATGGCATCTACGGGCCGGTGTTCGAGTTGGCCGACAATCGGCCGCTCGGCAACGGCAGAGAGGAGTACCTCGACTCCGAGAAGTACGAGATCCGCCGATTCGCGCTCGATGCTCCGCAGACTCTCGGCCCGTTGATCGCCGACATCAATCGCGCCCGACGCGATCATCTCGCGCTGCACACGCTGCGCACGCTGCACTTCCACGCCGTCGACAACGATGAGCTCATCGCCTATTCGAAGGTGCCCCACGGTGGCCCGGTCGTCGATCCGCTCGATCCGTCGCGCAACCCGATTCTGTGCGTCGCCAACCTCGACCCGCATCAGCCGCAGCGGGGCACGATCCACGTCGATCTCGACGCGCTCGGCCTCGACTCCTCGCGGCCGTACGAGGTCCACGATCTGCTCACAGATCGGCGGTTCGACTGGGCCGGGTCGGCGAACTACGTCGAGCTCTGGCCTGAGCACCGCCCCGGGCATCTCCTGCGGGTGAGTCAGCCGTGACCGAACGCCTTCCCGACGCCGACGCAGACGCCGATTGGTACAAGGACGCCGTCATCTACGAGCTGCACGTCCGCGCGTTCGGCGACTCGAGCGGCGACGGCGTCGGCGACTTCGCCGGGTTGACCGCCAAGCTCGACTACCTCCAGCAGCTCGGCGTCACCGCGTTGTGGCTCTTGCCCTTCTATCCCTCCCCTCTGCGAGACGACGGCTACGACATCGCCGACTACGGCGGCATCAACACCGCCTACGGAGACATGCGCAGTTTCAAGCGCTTCATGCGAGAGGCGCACCAGCGTGGCCTGCGGGTGATCACCGAGCTCGTCCTCAACCACACGAGCGATCAGCATCCCTGGTTCCAACGCGCCCGACGGGCCAAGCCGGGCAGCCGCTGGCGCGACTTCTACGTGTGGAGCGACGACCCCGACCGCTATCCCGAAGTGCGGGTGATCTTCGAGGACTACGAGACCAGCAACTGGGCGTGGGATCCCGTGGCGGGTGCCTACTACTGGCACCGCTTCTTCTCCCACCAGCCCGATCTCAACTACGACAACCCCGAAGTGCGGGCGACCATGCTCCGCGTGGTCGACCGATGGCTCGATCTGGGCGTCGACGGAGTGCGTCTCGACGCGGTGCCTTACCTGTTCGAACGCGACGGCACCAACGGGGAGAACCTGCCCGAGACCCACGAGTTCCTGCGTGAGCTACGGGCCCACATCGACCAGAACTATCCGGGCCGCATGCTGCTGGGTGAGGCCAACCAGTGGCCAGAGGACGCGGTCGCCTACTTCGGCGAAGGCGAAGGCGACGAGTGCCACATGGCCTTCCACTTCCCCCTCATGCCGCGCCTGTTCATGGCGTTGCGGATGGAGGATCGCTATCCGGTCATCGACATCCTGCAACAGACACCCGACATCCCCGAGAAGGCGCAGTGGGCGATCTTCCTGCGGAACCACGACGAGCTCACGCTCGAGATGGTGACCGATGAAGAGCGCGACTACATGTACCGCAGCTACGCCGCCGATCCGCAGGCACGGGTGAACCTCGGCATCCGCCGACGGCTGGCCCCGCTCATGCAGAACGACCGCCGCAAGATCGAATTGATGAACGGGCTGCTGTTCGCTCTGCCCGGCACCCCCGTGATCTATTACGGCGACGAGCTGGGTATGGGCGACAACGTGTATCTCGGCGACCGCGACGCCGTCCGTACGCCGATGCAGTGGAGTCCCGATCGCAACGCGGGATTCTCCGACGTCAACCCGCAGCAGCTCTACCTGCCGGTGATCATCGACCCGGAGTACCACTACGAAACGGTCAACGTCGAAGCCCAGAGCCAGAACCCGAGCTCGCTGCTGTGGTGGATGCGCCGACTCATCGCCCTGCGGGCCCAGCACCGGGTGTTCGGCCGGGGCGAGATCGAGTTCCTCTATCCGGAGAACGCCAAGGTGCTGGCGTTCATCCGACGCGACGAGCACGAGACGGTGCTGGTGGTCGCGAACCTGTCGAGGTTCGCCCAGAGCGTGCAACTCGACCTGCACGAGTACCGAGGCGCGGTGCCGATCGAGCTCTTCGGCGGCACCGAGTTCGCGCACATCTACGACGCGCCCTACCAGTTGGCCCTCGGTCCCTATGGCTTCTACTGGTTCTCGTTGACCTCGCAACGGGCCGACGGCAATCCCGTGTTCCACGACGGACACGATCTCCCCGAGCTCGTCGCGCCGGGTGAGTGGCGCAACCTCTTCCGGGGCACCACCCGCCGCGAGGTCGAGCGGGCGCTGGGCGGGTTCCTGGTGCACAACCGGTGGTTCGCAGGCAAGGCCCGCACCATGAGGTCGACCGAGATCGTCGACCAGATTCCCACCTCGGTCGGCCACGGCAAGCCGGGCGCGTTCGTGCTTCTCGTCCAGGTCGAGTACTCCGAGGGGGAGCCGGAGACCTACGTGCTGCCGCTCACGGTCGCCAACGCGACGGTGGGCGAGCAGGTGCTGGCCGATCACCCGAACGCCGGTGTGGCATGGGTGCGCACCGAGAAGTCGAGCGAGCGTCTGCTGCTCTTCGACGCAGTCGTCGACCCAACCTTCATGGAGGCGACGCTGGCCTCGTTCCGTGGCCGGCGTTCGTTCAACTCGGCGCAGCAACGGGGTGCTGCGCACCTCGACCACGCCGCGTTTCAAGAAGGTCGTCGCCGCCGCCGACGACCTGTCGGTGCAGATCTTCACCGTCGAGCAGTCGAACAGCTCCGCCGTGTTCGGCAACAGCATCGTGATGAAGATGTTCAGGCGGGCGCAGGAGGGCGTGAACCCCGATCTCGAGATCGGTCGCTACCTCACCGACCATGCGTTGTTCCCGCATGCCGCACCGTTGCTCGGCGCCCTCGAGTACCACCACGCCGGCAGCGAGCCGCGCACCCTCGCGGTCCTCTTCGAATACGTCCACAACGAGGGCGACGCCTGGCACTACACGCTCGACGCCCTTGGGCTGTTCTACGAGCGGGCCGGCGCAGTGCTGCCGGCTGACGGCTTCGACATCCCACCCTGGAGCAGCGTGGCCGACCTGATCGGCCACATGCCCCCCGATCCGATCGCCGAGGCCATCGGGCCCTACCTCGACTCCGCAGAGCTCCTCGGACGACGCACCGCAGAGCTCCATGTCGCCCTGTCGTCCGATGGCGACGACGCGTTCACCCCCGAGGCGTTCACCACCCTCTCGCAGCGGGGGATCTACCAGTCGATGCGGGCCCAGGTGCGGCCGACGCTCCAGATGGCCCGTCAGTCGCTACCGAAGCTCGACGACGCCACCCGAGAGGCTGCCGAGCGGTTGCTCGCGTCCGAGAGCGAGATCCACGCCGTCTTCTCGTCGCTCACCAAGCATCGGTTCGACGCCTCCCGCATCCGGGTGCACGGCGACTTCCATCTCGGCCAGGTGCTGCACGCCGGTCGCGACTTCGTCATCATCGATTTCGAAGGCGAGCCATCGAAGTCGCCCACCGAGCGGCGCATCAAGCGGTGCTCGCTCGCCGACGTGGCCGGTATGGCCCGGTCGTTCCAGTACGTCGTGGCCGCGGCGCTGCGTTCCTACCAGGAGCGCGGCCTCGTGCAACCCGACCAGCACCATTGGCTCGAACGCATGGGCCTCGCGTGGCAGACGTGGGTCACGATCCGCTATCTCACCGGCTATGTCGACACGGCGGAGGGCACCACCTTCCTGCCGTCGAGCCCCGCCGACATCAGCACGCTGCTCACCGCGTACACCCTCGACAAGGCGCTCTACGAGGTCCGCTACGAGCTGAGCTTCCGCCCGCATTGGGCCGAGATCCCGCTCAACGGGGCGCTGCAGGTCCTTGAAGCCAGCGGCGGCGACGCGGGTGGAGCGTCGTGAGCAACAGCCGGTCTGATGGCTAGCGACGACCTGCCTCCCGATCTGCGCGCGCTGGCGGCGCGGGCCGGCGTGCAACCGAGCTACTGGGACACGAGTGGCGTGCTCCATGAGGCCTCACCGGCGGCCCTGGTCGCCGTGCTCCGCGCCAGCGGCGTCGAGATCGAGGGCCCCGATGACCTCGACGCGTTGCGAGCTCATCTTCGGCGACGCATGCTTCGCGCGGTCGAGCCGGTCGTGGTGATGTGGACCGGCGCGCCGCTGCGGTTCACGGTCACGGTTCCCGAACGGGGAGCGCCGCGCCTCGGACGGGTCCAGATCACCGTCGACGACGGCGATGTGCTCGGGTGGGATCTCGATCTGACCTCGCGTCCGGTGATCGACCGACACGACTTCGACGGCGGTGCCCAGGTGCACCAGGTCGAGATCGACGGCCACCTGCCGGTGGGTTGCCACCGGATGTCGGTTGAGCTCGGCGGCCGTCGCCACGAGGCCGCGCTGCTCGTGGCCCCGGAGCGGGTGGTCGAACCGGCGCACGACGAGCGCACGTGGGGAGTGTTCGCGCCCGTCTACAGCCTCCGGGCCGAGTTGGGCATCGGTCCTCACGTGGGCGACCTGCAGGCACTGGGCGAGTGGTTGCACCCGGTCGGCGGCCGGGTGGTGGGCACGCTGCCGTTGCTGGCCGCCTACCTCGACCAGCCGTTCGACCCCAGTCCCTACGCGCCGGTCAGCCGCCGGTTCTGGAACGAGCTCTATCTCGACCTCGAGCGGGTCCCCGAGCTGGCGCGCAGCCCGCGGGCACGGTCGGTGCTCGATGCGCCCGAGACCCAACGCGAGATCGCCGAGCTCCGGGCCCTCCAGCACTTCGACTACCGCCGGCAGGGGGCTTTGGCCCACCAGGTGCTGGCCGAGCTGGCCACCACGTTCTTCGATGATCCAGGCGCCGAGGAGGCCGCCTACAAGCGGTTCCTCGCAGAACGTCCGGATGCGGTCGACTACGCCCGCTTCCGTGGCGCGGTGGCGAAGTACGGCACCGGCTGGCACGGGTGGCCCGACCGATCGCGCAAGGGAGAGATCGACGAGGCCGATCTCGACCATGCGCACGTCGATCTCCACCTCTATGCCCAGTTCGCGATGCATCGCCAGATGACCGAGCTCGCCGCCCGGCTGCGCGACCGCGACCAGCGCCTCTACCTCGACCTGCCCGTCGGCGCCCACGGCGACGGCTACGACACGTGGCGCGACCACGACTTGTTCGCCTGGGGCACGGCCACCGGCGCCCCTCCCGACGACTTCTTCACGGAGGGGCAGAACTGGGGCTTCCCGCCTCTCGCACCGGACGCCAGCCGCGCCGACGGACATCGCCACGTCGCCGCGTGCCTGCGCCATCACATGTCGGCCGCCGGCATGCTCCGGCTCGACCACGTCATGCAGCTCCACCGGCTCTACTGGGTGCCTGACGGCATGGGAGCGCGAGACGGCGTCTACGTGGGCTACCCGCGCGAGGAGCTGCTCGCCGTCATCGCCATCGAGTCCCATCGCAGCGGTTGCCTGGTCGTCGGCGAGGACCTGGGCACCGTTCCCGACGAGATCCGCGACGCGATGGACCGTCACGGGCTGTCGGGCATGTACGTCGCGCAGTTCGAGCTTCCCGGATGGCCGGGCGCCGAGCTCGGCTCGCCCGCAGCGCATTCGCTGGCGTCGCTCAACACCCACGACACGCCCACCTTCACCGGCTTCCTGCGGGGACTCGACATCACGTTTCGCCACGACGCCGGCCTGCTCGACGACACGCAAGCCGCGGTGGCGCGGGCCGAACGCGAGCAGGCGGTGGCCAACCTCATGCGCTTCCTCGCCGAGCGGGGGCTGCTCGAGGAGCCCGGCGGAGAGCACGAGTTGCTGAGAGGCGTGCTTCGACATGTGGGCGCCAGTGCTGCGGCCTCGATGCTGGTGGCCCTCGACGACCTCTGGGGTGAGACCGATCCGCACAACATCCCGGGCACCACCGTCGACCGCCCCAACTGGGTGCAACGGATGCGGGATTCGTTGGCGGCGCTCGCCGGCGACGAGGCCGTCCACGATGACCTGGCGCTGCTCCAGTCGAGCAGGCTCACCGCGCACGCGCGAGCGAACGGGATGGTCGATGACTGATTCCTCCCCGGCCCGCCCGAACCCCGAGAGCACCACCGGTCCGAGCCGCCCGGGTGCCGACACGTGGGTCACGGCCGACGACATCTGGCTGTTCAACGAGGGCGCTCACGTTCGCCTCTACGACAAGCTCGGCTGCCATCTGGTGCCGGGCGGGGCGGTCTTCGGGGTGTGGGCACCCAACGCCCGGCGGGTCTCGGTGATCGGCGACTTCAACGGGTGGAACCGCGAAGCGAACCACCTCGAGCCGCAGTACGACTCGGGCATCTGGCAGGGCTCGATCGACGACGTATCGCCCGGAGATCGCTACAAGTTCCACATCGAGTCGAGAGCACGCGACTACTCGGTCGACAAGGCCGACCCCTTTGCCGTCTACGCCGAACAGCCCCCGCTCACCGCGTCGCGCGCGTGGGCCCTCGACTACCAGTGGAACGACGCCGGCTGGATGGCCGAGCGGCGGCAGCGCCAGGCGCTCGACCGACCGATATCGATCTACGAGTTGCATCTCGGATCGTGGCGCCACGCCGTCGGCGAGCACCGCTCACTCAACTACCTCGAGCTCGCCCCTGAGCTGGCCGACTACGTGGCCGAGATGGGGTTCACCCATGTCGAGCTCATGCCGGTGATGGAACATCCCTTCTACGGCTCGTGGGGCTATCAGACCACGGGCTACTTCGCACCCACGGCCCGCTTCGGCCCGCCCGAGGACTTCATGGCGCTCATCGATGCGCTGCACCAGCGGGGCATCGGCGTGCTTCTCGACTGGGTGCCGTCGCACTTCCCGTCCGACGAGCACGGCCTGGGGTTCTTCGACGGCACCCACCTCTTCGAGCACGCCGATCCGCGCAAGGGCCATCACCCCGACTGGAACAGCCTGATCTTCAACTACGACCGCCACGAGGTGCGCAGCTTCTTGTTGTCGAGCGCGGCGTTCTGGCTCGACCACTACCACGCCGACGGCCTGCGGGTCGACGCGGTGGCGTCGATGCTCTACCTCGACTACTCGCGCCGGGAGGGCGAGTGGATCCCGAACGAACACGGTGGCAACGAGAACCTGGGCGCGCTCCGGTTCCTGAAGAAGCTCAACGAGATGGCCTACGGCGAATTCCCCGGCATCCAGACCTTCGCCGAGGAATCGACGGCATGGCCGATGGTGTCTCGTCCCGTCGATGTCGGCGGGCTCGGGTTCGGCTTCAAGTGGGACATGGGATGGATGCACGACACGCTCCGCTATCTCGCACACGAGCCGATCCACCGCCGTTTCCACCACTCCGAGCTCACCTTCCGGGCGATCTACGCCTTCACCGAGAACTACTGCCTGCCGCTCTCGCACGACGAGGTCGTTCACGGCAAGGGCTCGCTGCTGGAGAAGATGCCCGGCGACCGCTGGCAACAGCTCGCCAACCTGCGCCTGCTCTACGGCTACATGTACGCACAGCCCGGGAAGAAGCTGCTGTTCATGGGCGACGAGTTCGCTCAGCCGAGTGAGTGGAACCACGACCTCCAGCTGTGGTGGGAGCTGGTCGAGCACGATGAGCATCGGGGTGTCCAGCAGTGGGTGCGCGACCTCAACCGCCTCCTGAGCGCCGAGCCGGCCCTGCACGAGCTCGACGCCGACCCCGCCGGGTTCGACTGGGTCGACGCCTCCGACTCGACGGCGAGCGTCCTGGCCTTCCTGCGCCTTCCGGCGCGCGTCGCCGGCGCCGAGGGCAACGGCGCCTGGCGCTCCGCGGGGGGTCGTGAGGTGCTGGCGGTGTGCAACTTCACCCCGGTACCCCGGACGGGCTATCGCGTCGGGGTGCCGATCGGTGGTCGTTGGATCGAGCTGGCCAACAGTGATGCCGAGGCCTACGGCGGCAGCGGGGTGGGCAACAAGGGGTCCGTCGAGGCAGACGACACGCCGTGGCATGGCCGCCCCCACAGCCTCACCCTCACCCTGCCGCCGCTGTCCGTGCTGTTGCTGGCCCCGCAGTGACCCGCCCGGCGGCTGGGTTTGACGGACGTCGGGGCGGCCCGGCAGCGACGGCGGGGGGCACGCCGTCACGGCCGGCAGTGACGGCGGGGGGCACGCCGTCACCAGGGAGACTTGATGAGCTCGCCCGCCTGTGACCGATGGCCGCAAACCCCTCCTTCATCTGGGTAGGGGTGTGCGGTACCTTCGAGGGGCGCTGTCCCCCCGGCGCTCAGCGGCTTCGGGCCGGCTGGCGGCTCGACCGAAGATCCCACGTGACCGACACACTCCTCGATCCCCCTGAGAGTCCGGCGCGTCGCGAAGCGGCGCGGCTGCGCTGGCGCGCCCGCCTGCTGGGCCCTGACGAGCCCCGCCCACCCCTCGAGGCACCCGCCCAGCCGGTGGTCGACCGACAGGCCGGTCGCGGCGTGATGCGTCGATACGCGGTGCTCGTGGCGAGCACGCTGTCGGGTCTGGCCGGGTCGCTGCTCATCGTGGCCACCGTGCCGATGTGGCGACTCGACACGTTCTCGTCGCGCCTCGAGGTGCCGTTCCTGCCGCCGCCCGGCAGCTCGTTTCTCGCCGGCGCCAGCTTCTTGCTCGGCGTCTGCCTGCTCGCCCTCGGCTGGGTGGGCCTCATCGGCCGGTCTGAGCGCCAGCCCTGGTCGGAGACCAAGCGCCTGGTGATGGTGGCCGTGGTGATGGCGATCTGGGCCGTACCGCTGCTGCTGGGGCCGCCGCTCCTGTCGAACGATGCCTATAGCTATGCCGCTCAGGGCGAGTTGGCGAGCCGCGGCATCGATCCCACCTCCCACGGGCCCGTCTACCTCGGAGGGGGCAAGTTCCTCATCGCGGCCGACCCGGTATGGCGCAACGCGCCGGCGCCTTATGGTCCGGTGGCGATCAGCCTCAGCCGGTTGGCGGTCGAGGTCACCGGTCACGATCCTGCGGCCGCCCTGTTCGGCATGCGCGCCCTGGCGGTGATCGGGGTGATCATGTCCGCCGTCGGCGTGGGGCTCATCGCCCGCAGCTATCGCGTCGCTCCCGCGGCGGCCATTGCCATCGGCCTGGCCAACCCCCTCGTGTTGTTGCATCTGGTGGGCGGCAGCCACAACGACGCCCTCATGCTCGGCTTCCTCGCGCTAGGCCTGGCCGCGGCGCGCGCTCGACGGCTGGTGCTGGCCGTGGTGTTGGTCGCCGCTGCGACGGCGGTCAAGATCCCTGCAGCAGTCGCCTTCGTCTTCATCGGGTGGACATGGCTCGAGGGCAACGTCGCCGTTCGTCGCCGGGCGTTCCGGGCCGCTGGGGTGCTCGCCGCCGGCGCCGCCACCATCGCCCTCTTCTCGGTCATCGCCGGAGTCGGTCCGGGCTGGGTCACCAACCTTCGGGGCACCGGCACGGTGAAGACCACCTTCTCGGTCACCACCCGCCTCGGATTCGTGGTCTCCGATCTGCTCAACGGCATCGGGCTCTCGGTCAGCGAATCGACGGTGGTCGACCTCACCCGACTCACCGGTCTGGCGCTGGCCGCGCTCATCTCGCTCTTCGTGCTGTTGCGCAGCCCGCAGCTGGGCCTGGTGCGGTCCGTCGGCCTGGTGCTGCTCGCCATCATCGTGCTCGGCCCGGTCGTGTGGCCGTGGTACCTGCCCGCCGGCTTCGCCCTGCTGGCCGCCTCGGGCCTCGGCAAGTTCCGGCCGTCCTACCTCGTGGGCGTTTTCGCGGTCAGCCTGCTGGTGTTCCCGACCAGCGTCGAGGGCATCCCCAACCTCAGCCGCTATCAGCACGTCCTCGCCCTCGGCGTGGTGCTGCTCATCGGCGGCGCCTGCTACGCCGCTCAGCGCATCGCCGACCATCAGCACGATCGTCGTGTCCGGTTGAGCGCCGGCGAGTCGACCGCTGCGGCGAGCGGCGTGCCTGCCGGCGTCGCCGAGCCCGTCAGCTGACCCTCCCGGTCGCCTTGCGGCCGGCAGCCGCCTGAACGGCGAAGCTGGCCCGGGCTCGTCGCCGAGCCCTACGATCCTGCGGATGCCTGCCCTCGCAACGGAGCCTCCGAGTCGTCGTGACTACACGACCCCGCCTCCGTTTCGTCGCGCGCCTGAGGGCAGCGGCCGCCTCCGATGTAGCCGGGCTGCGTCAGGCACTCGCCGCGCTCCTGGTCTCGACGGGTTGTGGCCTGGTTGCCGGACTGACGCTCGGAGCCATCACCGGCACCCTTGAAGAACTGCCCGGCCTGGTGGTGCTCGTGCCGGCCGCGATCGGCATGCGCGGCAACATCTTCGGGGCACTGGGCAGCCGGCTCGGCACAGCCATCCACACGGGCACGTTTCGCCTTTCGTCGCGACGCGACACGGTCGTCGGCCAGAACCTCTGGGCCGCGGTCGCGCTCACCTTCTTCATTTCCGCCGCGTTGGCCGTGCTCGCCAAGGCCATCGCCAGCGTGTTCGCAGGCTCCGACACCATCTCGCTGGCCGACTTCCTCGTCATCTCCGTGGTCGGCGGTGTGCTGTCGTCGGCGATCGTGCTGGTGGTGACGCTGGGCATCGCCGCGCTATCCGTGCGCCGGGGGTGGGACATGGACAACGTTGCTGCGCCCCTCATCACCGCCGCGGGTGACATGGTCACCCTGCCGTCCCTGTTCCTGGCCACGTTCCTGGTCGGCATCACCGGATGGAGCGAAGCCATCGCCCTCGCCGGCGGAGCGTTTGCGATCATTGCGTTGGTCGCAGCCCTGCGCACCAGCCACCTGCTGCTGCGGCGGATCGTCAGGGAGTCGTTGCCAGTGCTCGTCGCAGCCGGTGCCATCGACATCGTCGCCGGCCTCTCCATCGAGCAGCGGCTCGAGTCGTTCCTGGTCTACCCCGTCCTCCTGGTCCTCGTCCCGCCCTTCCTGGAGGACACCGGGGCACTGGGAGGTGTGCTGTCGGCCCGGCTGTCATCGAAGCTCCACCTCGGCATCATCGAGCCGACCGCCCGGCCCCAGCGCGCCGCTCGCGACGACATCGCGCTCATCGCCATCCTCGCCGTCCCGGTGTTCATCCTGCTGGCCCTGTCCGCCGACGTCCTCGCCCTGCTCCTCGGCTTGGACAGCCCGGGCGCCTGGCAGATGGTCGCCATCGCGCTCCTCGGCGGGCTGATGGCCACCACTGTCGCCGTGGCGGTTGCCTACTACGGCGCCATCGCGACCTACCGGCTCGGTCTCGATCCCGATACCTATGGGATTCCGATACTGACGTCCACGGTTGATCTGGTGGGCGCCCTCTCGCTCATCTTCGCCATCATCGTCGTGGGCGTGGCCTGACGCGCTCACCTCGGCCGCCGCTGGGGCAGGATGGGCGGGTGCTGACCGCGACGCTGCTCCGTGACGGTGAGGCGACCCCGCTCGAGAGCGCAGCCGACATCCCTCGGCATCTGCCAGAACATCCCGGTGAGGTGCTCTGGGTCGACCTCATCGATGCCACCGAAGACGACCTGACGCGCATCCAGGAAGACTTCGGGTTGCACGCGCTTGCGATCGACGACGTGCGCCACCAGGGACAGCGGCCCAAGATCGAGCTCTACCCGACCCACGCGTTCCTGGTCGCCTATGCCCACGATGCCGACCCGCTCGATCTGCCGCCGGTCGGCATGTTCGTCGGAGACCGCTGGCTGATCACCGTCCGGTCGCGGAACGCGGCCGGCCGGGCGTTCGAGACCCACCAGGCCGAGCAGCGCTTCATCCGTCAATGCGGTGAGCAGGCCGACATCGGCTTCCTCGTCTACACGGTGCTCGACGAGATGGTCGACGGCTACTTCACGACGGTCGACGATGTCGAGGATCGCATCGCCAACCTCGAGGAGCTGCTGTTCGAGGCCTACGGCGACAATGCGCCGCGGAACGCGGCCGGTGAGCGGGCGATGGTCGCGACCGACCACCGGGTGCAGGGCGAGCTGCTCCACCTGCGCAAGGTGCTCATCGCACTGCGGCGCAAGGTGGTGCCCTTGCGCGATGTGATGTTGGTGATCCTGCGGCGCGAGATCTCGGTGATCGAGGACGAGACCATCCTCTACTTCCAGGACGTGCTCGACCACCTCCTGCGGATCGTCGACGAGATCGACACCCAACGCGAGCTGCTCGGCAACGTGGTCGATGCCCACCTCGCGCTCGTGGCCAACCGCACGAACTCGGTGATGAAGAAGACGAGCGGCTGGGGCGCCATCCTGATCGTGGCCACGCTGATCGCCGGCATCTACGGGATGAACTTCCGGAACATGCCCGAGCTGACCTGGCGGTTCGGTTACCTGACCGCGCTCGGGATGATGCTCGTGGTGACCGGTGGCCTCTACGTGTACTTCAAGCGGAAAGGCTGGCTGTAGTGCGTCGCGCCTTCGGCGTGCGACCCGAGAGCTCGCGAAGGCAGATCACGAGCATCACGACCAGCAGGCCGTTGCGCACCAGGATGGGCACGGTGGCGTAGAGGCGCCCGTCGACCTGGGCATGGATGGTCGCCAGCACGAAGGTGGTGAGGGCGCTCACCGCCAGCGCCAGCCAGCCGAGCGTGCGCATCCCGGCGGCAGCCAGCACCGCCGCGAACGGCAGGAACCACAGGATGTACTGCGGCGAGATGATGGGCGAGAACACGAGGAGAGCCAGGACCGCAGCGAGGGGGGCGAGGGCATACCGCACGTTGTCGTCAGGGTCGTCCTCTGACGTGACCGCTCGACGGTCGGCCAACCACCAGGCGGCTGCCACGGTGGCCATGCTGGCGACGGTGAGCAGCGCGCGGGCCACCGCCGGCATGTCGGCGCCGGTGCGCCAGGCGCCCTGTTCGACGGTGCTCGCCGACGGGTCGAGCATGTGGAGGACGACACCCGGGAAGCTCTCGATCTGCCAGCCGCGGCTGCCGCGGAAGGTCACCACCTGGGAGAACCCGTCGGTGCCGAACAGGCCCTCCCAGACCACCAGGCCGAGCACGCCCGTCACGACGATCGCGACGACGGAGCGCCATCGTCTCTGCACGAAGGGCAGGGGCACGAGGGCCAGCGGCCACAGCTTGGCGAACACCGCCAGCCCCAGCGTGACGCCTCCGAGGCGGTCGTAGCCCTTCTTGAGCAGGGCCACGGCGCCGACCGCCATGGCCACGGTCAGCAGGTCGAGGCGGGCGTACGCGAACGGGAAGAAGATGATCGGGGTACCGAGGACCAGGTAGACGACGGCGGCGCGTCTGTTCCACGCCCACGTGAGCAGCCCGGCGACGACCAGTTCGAGGGCGAGCTGCGAGAGCGCGAGTCGGGTGAGCGTCTCGTGCGTGTCGTCGGTGGCGATGAGGTGGATGAAAGCGAGCGCCACCGGTGGATACTCGACCTCGAAGTCTTCGTAGGGCACACCCCAGGAGTCGGCGATCTCCTCGTAGCGTCGGCCGTCGCCCCCGAGTATGGAATCGCGATCCTCGACACCGCTGTTCAGCAGCACGACGATCGAGAGCAGGCGGACGAGCACCAGCACGCCCACCACGATCCAGCCGGTCCGGCTCCGCAACGGCTTGGTCGGCGCAGCGCTGGTCGGCACCCCGGCGAGCGTACTGCCGAGGCCGGCGGGGACGGCCGACCCAGGGGCACTGCCGAGGCCGGCGGGACGGCCGACCCAGGGGCACTGCCGAGGCCGGCGGGGACGGCCGACCCAGGCGAGCGGCGTGCGTTGATCAGCAGACAATCACCGCGACCGGGAAGTGGGCGAAGAGATCGGGCACGTCCCGTTCGCCTCCCGCAACGAGCTGATCGCTCAGCACGTCGCGCCACTCACCGTTCGGCAGCGACACGGACGCCTGCGGCAACCGTCCGTCGAGCGACAAGACCAGTCGCGGCACGACGACCACCACGTCGTCGCCTCGAGCGAACGCCACCACGTGCTCGCGATCGGGACCGCTCACGGGCAACGGACGGAGCGCGGCTGCGGCCGAGAACGACTCGGGTCGGTCGGCGCGGAGCCCGAGCAGACGGTGGATCAACGCCATCTTGGTGAGGCCGTCCTGGTCGCCGCCCCACGCCTGGTCCTCCCCCCAGAGCTCGACCAGGTCGATCGACATGACGTCGCGCAGCAACGAGCGCCGCACCCCGAAGTCGACCGGCCTGCGGTTGTCGGGATCGACCAGGTTGAGATTCCACAGCTCGTCGCCCTGATACACGTCGGGAACCCCGACGGCGGTGAGCAGCATGGCCGTCTGGCTGAGCGAGGTGACCCGTCCCGGCCCCGCGACCCGCGAGACGACCTCCTCCAACGAGGCGACGAACGGGAGGTCGGCGAGCAGGGCGACGACGAACGCCTCGAGGGCTGACTCGTAAGTGCGGTCGGGCTCCATCCACGAGGTGTGGCGCTTGGCTTCCCGAGCCGCCTTCAACGCATACGAGGCCAGGCGCTCCGATGTGAGCGGCCAGGCTCCGACCAGGGTCTGGTAGATGAGGTACTGCATCGCGTCGTCGGGCCAGCCGTCGCGGCAGTGCTTCGTATTCGCATCCATCCAGGTGCCTACGGTCTCGCTCCACCACGTGAGGTCCTCGGAGAGGCACACCAGGCGGGCCCGCACGTCGGCACTGCGCTTGCTGTCGTGGGTGCTGATCGACGCCATCGTGGCGGGCCAGCGGATGCCGAGCTCGCGCAAGCCGGCCAGCACCGACTCAGGCGGCACTCCGAACGTGCCCGGATCGGCACCGACCTCGTCGAGGGCGAGCAGCGGCAACCATCGGTACATGGCGGTGTCCTCGACCGACTTGGCCGTGAGGGCGACGGTGAGTTGGGCGAATCGCGTCGCGAAGCGGTCCTGCGGTGGGCCGTACTCGCGATAGACGGGCAAGGCGAGGGCATCGCGGATCACGGCGCGGGTCGCCTCGTCGGGCGGGCCCCCATGGGCCCGGACGGCGCGCTCCAGCTCTGGCCGCAACGGACCGGCGAGGTGCTCTCGTTTGGCCTCCTGCACGCAGTGCGCCCAGGTGGTGAGCGACGGATCGAACGACCCGGCCAGCGCGATCGCATCGGGGCCGCCGGACAGCGTCGACGAGCAGCTGGGTGAACGCCGCGCCCACGTCGTAGCCGGTGGTGCCGGCCACGGGCCAGGTCGTCGGCAGGTGCTCGTCCGGCCCCAGGATCTTCTCGACCACCACCCATCGGTCGCCGACCAGCTCGCGCAGCATGTCGAGATAGCCCTGGGGGTCGCCGAGACCGTCGATGTGGTCGACCCGGATGCCGTCGATGACTCGGGATCCGAGCTCGTCGTCGAGCAGTGCCGCCAATCCGGCGTGCACCGACCGGAACACGTTCGGCAGGTCGGCGCGCACCGCCGCGAGGCTGTCGATCTCGAAGAACCGGCGATAGTTGAGCAGTCGCTCACGCTCGCGCCACCAGACCAGCCGATAGTGCTGCGCGGCGAGGACGTCGGCCACGGGGCCCTCGACGGGCCCGTCGGGGCGCAGCGGCCACCGACGATCGTGGTGGCGGGCGACCGGCCCCAGTCGCTCGTCGAGCTCGATCGTGAGGCAGCCGTCGGCGATGGCGTCGCCCAGGTCGCGGTCGAGGAAGGGGAGCACGACGCGACCTTGGGAGTCGGGGTCGGGCGGCTCCCATTCGATGTCGAAATGGTCGGCCCAGGTGCTCGTGGGGCCGAGCCGGAGCACATCCCACCACCAGGCGTTGCGCTCGCTCGCGATCGACATGTGGTTGGGCACGATGTCGAGCACCTGTCCGAGTCCGTGGCGGTCCAGCGCCGCCCACAGCGAGTGCAGGCCGGCCAGGCCACCGAGCTCGAGACGCACGGCTCGGGGATCGACCACGTCGTAGCCGTGGGTGCTGCCCAGCTCGGCCTCCATCAGCGGCGACGTGTAGAGGTGGCTCACCCCCAGATCAGCGAGGTACGGCACCAGCTCGGCGGCTTCGGCGAAGCCGAGCTCGGGACCGAGCTGCAGCCGGTAAGTCGCGCTCGGCGGGGGCACCGCTCAGGTGCCGTCGAGCCGGCGCAGCACGACCACGCTGCGCGCCTCGACGGCGATCGACTCGCCCGCCTTCAGGGGGTCGGCCCCGGTGGGGAACGCCCGGCTCGGGTCATCCTCGACGGTGTCGAGGACCCGCTCCCATCGCTCGCCGTAGGAGGGATCGGGGAGCGTGAAGTCGATCAGGTCGTCCGAGCCGTTGAACACCGCATAGAAGCTGTCGCCGCGGATCTGCTCGTTGCGTGGCCCGCGCATGAGCAGCGCCTCGCCGTTGAGGAACACTGCGATGGCGCGCGCGAAGCTCGCCTGCCAGTCGGCTTCGGCCATCGGCACGCCGTCGGGCGTGAACCAGCCGATGTCGTCGACCTCTTCGCCGCGGATCGGGCGGCCCTGGAAGAACCGGCGTCGCCGGAAGACCGGGTGCTCGAGGCGGAACTGGATGAGCTTCTCGGTGAACGCCCGGAACGAGCGGTCGGCGTTGGTCCAGTCGTACCAGGAGGTCTCGTTGTCCTGCGCGTAGCCGTTGTTGTTGCCGCTCTGCGTGCGTCCGATCTCGTCGCCGCCGAGGAGCATGGGCACGCCCTGCGAGAGCATCAAGGTGGTCAACAGGTTGCGTCGTTGCCGTCTGCGCAGGGCGATGATGTCGGGATCGTCGGTGGGACCCTCGGCCCCGGCGTTCCACGAGCGGTTGTCCGAGGTGCCGTCGTTGTTGTTCTCGCCGTTGGCCTCGTTGTGCTTGTCGTTGTAGGAGACCAGGTCGGTGAGCGTGAAACCGTCGTGCGCGGTCACGAAGTTGATGCTGGCCGACGGGGTGCGCCCGTTCGACTCGTAGAGGTCGCTCGACCCGGTGAACCGGTAGGCGAACTCGGCCACGGTGTTGTCGAACCCGCGCCAGAAGTCGCGGATCTCGTCGCGGTACTTCCCGTTCCACTCTGACCACAAGGGCGGGAAGTTGCCGACCTGGTAGCCGCCCTCGCCGACGTCCCAGGGCTCGGCGATGAGCTTCACCTGGCTGACGACCGGATCCTGTTGGATGAGGTCGAAGAACGACGAGAGCTTGTCGACGTCGTGCAGCTCCCGCGCCAGCGTGGCCGCCAAATCGAACCGGAAGCCGTCGACCCGCATCTCGGTGACCCAGTAGCGCAAGCTGTCCATGATCAGTTGCAGCACGTGCGGGTGTCGCATGTTCAGCGAGTTGCCGGTGCCTGTGTAGTCGACGTAGTGCCGAGGGTTGTCGGGATCGAGGCGGTAGTACGCCGCGTTGTCGGCTCCCTTCAGCGACAACGTAGGACCGAACTCGTTGCCCTCAGCCGTGTGGTTGTAGACGACGTCGAGGATGACCTCGATGCCCTCGGCGTGGAGGGACTTCACCATCTGCTTGAACTCCTGCACCTGGTGGCCACGCTGTCCGTAGACGGCGTACTCGTTGTGTGGCGCGAGGAAGGCGATCGAGTTGTAGCCCCAGTAGTTCCGTAGGCCGAGGTCGGCGAGCCGGCGATCGTGCACGAACTGGTGAACCGGCATGAGCTCGACTGCGGTGATGCCGAGGCGCTTGAGATGTTCGATGATCGGCTGGCTCGAGAGGCCGAGGTAGGTGCCTCGCAACTCGGGCGCCACATCGGGGTGGAGCATGGTGAGGCCCTTGACGTGGGTCTCGTAGACGACCGTGTCGTGCCACGGGGTGCGTGGATGGCGGTCGTCGCTCCAATCGAAGTAGGGGCTGATCACCACCGACTTGGGCATGAACGCCGCGCTGTCCGCGCCCGACGGTCGACCGTCACCGTCATGGTCGGCGAAGGCGAACACCGCGTCGGCCCATTCGACCTCGCCGTCGACCGCCTTGGCGTAGGGATCGATCAACAACTTGGCGGGGTTGGCGACGTGGCCCTGGTCGGGGGCCCATGGCCCGTGCACCCTGAACCCGTAGCGCTGACCGGGTTGCACGCCCGGCAGGTAGCCGTGGTGCACGAAGGCGGTGACCTCCACCAGCTCGACACGGGTCTCGACGTCGTGGTCGTCGAAGAGGCACAGCTCGACCCGCTCCGCAATCTCGCTGAAGATCGAGAAGTTGGTGCCGCTGCCGTCGAACGTCGCGCCAAGGGGGAACGGTTCGCCGGGCCAGACCTCCACGACGGCAGTCTACGGGCCGGTCGGTCGAGCGGGTCACCCCGGCTCGGCAGTGGCATCGCGAGGCTCGTCCGGCGTCCTCGCTACCGTCGCGATCGTGGAGGTCACCTACGGCGGCGTGCTCGCCGTCCTCGTCATCGCCGTCCTCGCACCGGTGATCGCCAGTCTGGCCCCCGCGTTGCGCCTCCCGGCGGTGGCGCTCGAGATCGTGTTCGGCATCATCGTCGGGCCCGCTGTGCTCGACCTGGTCGAGATGGACGTGACCCTCGACGTGCTCGGCACCATCGGCCTCGGTTACCTGCTGTTCCTCGCCGGCCTCGAGATCGACCTCGACTTGTTGCGTGGCCATGCTGGCCGCATCTTCACGGCGTGGGCGCTCACCTGTGTGCTCGCCTGGAGCACGGCGTTCGCGTTCCACGCGCTCGATCTGCATGACTCGGTCCGCCTGATCGCCATCGCCCTCACCGCCACGTCGCTCGGGCTGGTTGCACCGATCCTGCGCGAGGCCCGTCTGACGTCCACCGACTTCGGCCAGTTCGTGCTCGGCGCGAGCTCGGTGGCCGAGTTCGGCTCACTGCTCCTGCTCACGCTGTTCTTCGCCGCGGACGGATCGACGGTGGAGTCCCAGGTCGTGCTGCTCGTGGCCTTCTGCGTGATGGCGCTACTCGTGGCGTTGGCCCTCGCCCGCGTCACCGTTCTCCCGCCCGTGTGGTCGACCCTCGACCGCCTGGCCGACACGTCGTCGCAGCTCGCGGTGCGAGCAGTGCTCGTCGTGTTGTTCATCTTCCTGACGATCTCGACCA
This sequence comes from uncultured Iamiaceae bacterium, assembly GCA_963706425.1. Lineage (GTDB taxonomy): Bacteria > Actinomycetota > Acidimicrobiia > Acidimicrobiales > Acidimicrobilacustridaceae > CAVPMN01. Next base: position 638,186 of record CAVPMN010000001.1, on the reverse strand, counting down.
GCCTCGGCCTCGAAGCGATCCTCGGGGCGTTCGTCGCGGGCGCACTCCTGCGCTTCCTCGACCGGGAGGACCACCTGGCGAGCCCGTCGCTGAAGCCCAAGATCGAGGCCATCGGCTATGGGTTCCTGGTGCCGATCTTCTTCGTCACGAGCGGCATACAGGTCGACATCGACGCCCTCTTCGAGTCGCCGAAGCACCTGGTGCTGGTGCCCCTGCTGCTCATGGCGATGCTCGTCGCGCGTGGTTTACCCGCGCTGCTCTATCGGTCGAGCTACGGGAGCCGGCGGTCGCTCGGGGCCGGCTTGCTCCAGGCCACCAACCTGTCGCTGGTGGTCATCATCGCCAACCTCGGCGCCCAGACCGGTGTGCTCGACCCGGCCAGCGCAGCCGCCCTGTTGAGTGCCGGCGTGCTCAGCGTGGTGGTCTACCCGCCCCTGGCCGTGGCAGTGCTGCAGCGCGGCGCCGACCTCGAACCCGACTGGGACGAAGCGGCCGGGTGATCCAGGCGGCCGCGACTCAGACGGGATCGGGCAGCGGCACGATGACCACGGGACAGTCGAGCTCGTGCGGGAGCTTGGTGGCCGTGCTGCCGAGGATGCGGGCTCGCCAGCCGGTCTGGCCGTGGCTGCCCACGACGACCAGGTCGGCGTGCTCGTTGACGGCGGTGTCGACGATGGCCGAGACGCCATCGTTCTCGACCAGCAGCGACCGGGCCGACACGCCCATGGCGCGCAGCGGCACACACGCCATGTCGTCGAGTCGGGCCGCGGCCTGGCGCTCGAGCTCGGCGAAGTCGACCGGCGGCTCGGCGGAGCCGAGCTCGTCGAGCGGGTTGTAGCCCCGCACCACGATGACGCTGGCCCCGAGTGCGGCAGCCAGCCGACCCGACCACTCCACGGCGAGTTGGCCACCGTCGGAGCCGTCGTGGCCCACCACGATGACATCGAGCAGATCGGTGGTCATTCGTCCTCCACAGGATTGGTGTCGGCCAGAGCCGCCGCCGCGGCAGCGGCCTCGGCTCTCGAGGACGCTCGCAGCGACACGAGGACGGTGACGGCGAGCACGATCGCGATGAACCCGAGCGACAGCACGGTGTTGATGTGGATGCCCCACCACGAGAGCAGCATCTTGATGCCGACGTAGACAAGGATCACGCCCAAGCCCTTGTTGAGGTAGACGAGCTTGTCCTGCGCTCCGGCGAGCATGAAGTAGAGCGACCGCAGCCCGAGGATGGCGAACGCGTTCGAGCTGAACACGATGAACTGCGAGCGACTGATGGCCAGGATCGCCGGGATCGAGTCGATGGCGAACACCACGTCGGTGGCCTCGATCAGCACCAGGACCACGAGCATCGGGGTGGCGAAGCGCTTGCCCGCCTGCACGATCGTGAACTTGGTGCCGTGGAACTCGGCCGTCACCGGGATGATGCGTCGCATCAGCTTCAGCATCGGGTTCTTCTCAGGGTGGATCTCGGTGTCGTCGTGGGTGCCGACCCGCCATCCCGTGAAGACGAGGAACCCACCGAACACGATGAGCAGCCAGTTGAACTGCTCGAGCAGCGCCACCCCGGCGAAGATGAAGATGGCGCGCAGCACGAGCGCGCCGAAGATGCCCCAGAACAGCACGCGGTGTTGATAGGCCTTCGGCACCGCGAAGTAGCCCAGGATCACCGCCCACACGAAGACGTTGTCGACCGAGAGGCTCTTCTCGACCACGTAGCCGGCGTAGTACTGGGTGGCGGCGCTGCTGCCGAGCCACCACCAGACGAACACCCCGAAGCTGAGGCCCAACGCGATCCAGCCGATGCTGGCGACCGTGGCCTCTTTCATCGAGATCTCGTGGGCCTCGCGATGGAACACGAGCAGGTCGGCCAGGATCACCACGCCGATGAACGCCAGGAACACCGCCCACTGCCACGGCGCCACCACGATGTCGGCGCCGGGCACGGCGGTGTTGGACGCGGCGAGCAGCACGGCCGCTCATGCTGGCACAGCCTGGAGTGCCGGCGACGCCTAGCCTGAGCCCGTGACCGATCCGACCAACGCCTACTGGCATGATTTCGAGCTGGGCGAGCTGACGGCCGACGAGCGCTTCCGGCTCGACCAGGCGCTGCGGTCCGAGGGCATCCCCGCCTCCTGGGGTGGCACCACGCTCAGGGTGGACGCCGCGCTCGAGCAACGAGTGTCGACGCTCGTGGCTGATGTGCGGGCGGCCAGCGCCACCGTCCCTGGCGGCCTCGGTCCCGGCGCAGCGCCTGCATGGCCACCACCGACGCCGGGGCCGACGATGCAGCCCTATGGCGGTCAGGCGCCCTACGCGCCCGTGCCGGTTGGCCCGGCGCCGGCCCCCACCAATACGTTGGCCATCGTCTCGCTCGTGCTGGGCGTGGTGGGTCTCTTGATGTGCCAGCTCACCGGTCCTGCCGGCCTCTACTGCGGCCTGCGTGCCCGCAGGGAGATCCGCCAGCGGGGCGAGCAGGGCGACGGCATCGCGCTGGCGGGAGTGATCACGAGCGCCATCGCCACCGGTCTGCTGGCTCTGATCCTGCTCGGAACGCTGGTCCTCACGATCGTTCTCGTGGCCGCTGCCTGAGCAACCGACTCGAGCTGCTCAGCGCAAGTGGTGGGTGAGCGGCTCCGTCTCGCGGGCCCGCAGCGCCTGGTTGACTTCGAGGCGCTCGAGGTGCTGGGCCAGGATCTTGTCGCCCTGGGGCACCTCGTGGGTCTCGAAGAACGCGAACACCGTGGGCGCGATGTCGGGTGTCGACAACGAACGCACGCCTTCGAGCATCCGCACGATGCTGTTGCTCGGGAAGCGCTCGTTGATCGTGTCCCACTCGTTCTGCACGAAGAACCAGGCCAGACCGCCGTGGTTGCGGTTGGTGAGCGCCCGCCGGAGGAGATAGGGCGCGTTCTGCGTGCGCACCTCGTCGGTGAGACTCATGGTGAGCACGCGCTGCATGAGATCGGGGTCGTCGAAGTCGGCGAGCGCCGACAGGTAGCGGAGCTCCTCCTGGGGATTGGTGGAGTCGGCGAACCGGGCGAGGAAGTCGTCGAACGCGGCGGTGTCGCCGGTGGCGGCGATGATGTTGATCGATGCCGCCAGCAGGCTGGCATCGACCGTCTCACCGGCTTGGCTGCTGGCGTAGAGCTGGCGGGCACGGTCGCCGATGTTGTGGTCGAGCCCGAGCGAGCCGAGAGCCTCGAAGAGCACGCCTCGTAGCTCGCGGGTCGCGGTCGCGCTCGCCGTCGATCGGGGTCGGTCCCAGGCGATCGAGCGCGGGGTGCAGCAGGGTGCGCACCCGCTCGCGCAGCACGTCGCGGGCGGTGCCGTCGACGATGCGATCGAGGGCCGAGAGTGCGCCGACGATGCGCTGCCACACCGACAGATCGTTCTCGTCGACGAAGCCCTCGATCATGTCGAGGAAGTGCACGGCGGTCATCTCGTCGGCGAGCACCGCCGCCCACGCGTCGTCGACCAGGCCGTAGCGCTCGATGGGGGAGAGCTCGCTCTGGGCCCGGGCCACGAGCGCGGCGAGCAGATCGGGCGCGTAGCGGACCCGGTAGAAGCCGGTGCCCTCGGTGTTGACGAGCACCCAGTCGACCTCCTCGACGAGGGCGATGTCGACGCTGTCGCCCTCGAGCAGGACCCGCTCGACGGTCATCACCCCGTTCATGGCGATCGTGAGGATGATCGGGATCGACCAGCGGCTGGCGCGCAGCGCCTCCAGCTCCTCGTCGCCACCGAGGTCGCCGGCGTAGCCGAACCGCTCCTGGGTGAGCCGCAACGTGCCGCCGTCGTTCACCAGGTCGACGTCGACGACCGGGAAGCCTCCCTGGAAGATCCACGAGTCCATGATCCGCCGCACCGGCTCGCCGGACGCCTCTTCGATGGCGTCCCAGAGATCGGTGGTCTCGGTGTTGGCGAACTGATGGCGGCTGAGGTAGCGGCGGATGCCGTCGCGGAACGTCTCTTCACCGAGGTACTGCTCGAGCATGCGGACGACCGCCGCACCCTTCTCGTAGGTGAGCACGTCGAACATGCCCTCGGCGTCCTCGGGCGACACCACCGGGTACTCGATCGGGCGGGTGCTCTTGAGCGCGTCGACGTCGAACGCCGCGGAGCGAGCCAGCCCGAAGCTCGTCCACTGGTCCCACTCGGGCCGGAACGCGTCGGTGGCGAGCATCTCCATGAACGTGGCGAACGCCTCGTTCAGCCAGATCCCGTTCCACCACTTCATGGTGACGAGGTCGCCGAACCACATGTGGGCCAGCTCGTGGGCGATCACCTCGGTGACCCGTCCGAGCTCGGGTTGGGTCACCCGCTCGGGGTCGACGAGCAGGAGCACCTCGCGGAACGTCACGCAGCCGAGGTTCTCCATGGCGCCGAACGCGAAGTCGGGCACGGCGACCAGGTCGAGCTTGTCGCCCGGGTAGACGATGCCGTAGTAGTCGGCGAAGTACTCGAGGCAGAACTTGCCGACCTCGAGCGCGTAGGGGGTGAGCTCACCCTTGCCCCGCGGGATAGGCGACGCGCAGCGGGGTGCCGTCGACGTCGACCGGCGCGGTGACCTCGAGCGGGCCGACGATGAACGCCACGAGGTAGGTCGACATCTTCATGGTGTCGGCGAACCGCACCGCGACCCGACCGCCGTCGAGCGGTGTGCGCGACAGCTCCGACGCGTTCGACAGCGCGGTGAGCCCGTCGGCCACCTCCAACGTGACCGCGAAGACGGCCTTGAGATCGGGTTCGTCCCAGCAGGGGAACGCCCGCCGGGCGTCGGTCGCCTCGAACTGCGTGGTGGCGATGACCTGCTCGTTGCCGTCGGTGTCGGTGAACGTGCTGCGGTAGAAGCCCTTGAGCTGATCGTTGAGGGTGCCGCGAAAGCGGGTGTGCAGGTGCCAGGTGCCCGGCTCGGCCTCGGCGGTGAGCTCGACGGTGAGCCGCTCGGACTCGGTGTCGACCGCGATGAGCTCGGCCTCGAGCCGGGTGCCGTCGGCCCGCTCGAGCCAGGCCGCATCGACCTCGAGGTCGACCGCGTTGAGCACGACGGTGTTGGTCTCCTCGATCACCTCGACCGTGGTGACGCACTCGCCGTCGAAGGCGGCGCGTCGCGAGATCGGGTCGCAGGAGCAGGTCGTAGCGCACGGGCACCACGGATCGCGGGAGGCGATAGGGGTCGGCGGCCGTCTCGGTGATGGCGTCTTTCGGCACGGATCGCTCCCAGTGGTCTGCGTCGGCGGTGGCCTGCGTCGGTGTGGTCGTTCGCTACGTACGACGCCGAGATCGTACCGGGTAGGGTCCGAGCCCATGACCGAGCCGACCCTCGACGTCCCGACCGTCCGACGCCGGCGCCCTCGACGTGGTCGCGATCGGCAACGCCATCGTCGACGTGATCGCCCAAGCCGACGAGTCGTTCCTCGAGCGACACGGCATGGTGAAGGGGTCGATGCAGCTGATCGACGACTCGGTGGCCCATCGCCTCTACGACGACATGGGCCCCGCCGTCGAGATGTCGGGTGGGTCGGCGGCCAACACCGCGGCCGGCCTGGCGTCGCTCGGTGGCGCTGCCGGGTTCATCGGTCGGGTGGCCGACGACGTGCTCGGGCAGGTGTTCACCCACGACATCCGCGCCACCGGTGTCCACTACGAGCCGTTGAGCCTGGTGAACGACGACCGCGGCACGGCTCGCTGCCTCATCCTGGTGACGCCCGACGCTCAGCGCACGCTCAACACCTACCTCGGGGTGTCGGGCCTGATCGGCCCCGACGACGTTGATGTCGATCTCGTGGCCCGGGCCCAGGTGGTCTACTGCGAGGGCTATCTGTGGGATCTGCCCGACGCCAAGGCGGCGATGGTGAAGGCGATGGACACCGCGGCGGCCGCTGGTGCCAAGGTCGCGTTCACGCTGTCGGACTCGTTCTGCGTCGATCGTCACCGCGCCGACTTCCTCGAGCTGGCCGAGCACAAGGTCGACATCCTGTTCGCCAACGAGGCCGAGTTGCTGGCCCTCTACCAGGAGGACGACTGGGAGGCGGCAGCCGACCGGGTGGCGGGCCATTGCGAGCTGGCGTGCCTCACCCGCAGCGAGCTCGGCTCGGTGGTCATCACCGCGGCGGGGGAGCGGCTGCAGGTGCCCGCTCATCCGGTGTCCGCGGTGGTCGACACCACCGGCGCCGGCGATCTCTACGCGGCCGGCTTCCTCTTCGGCCACACCCAGGGCCTCGACCTCGAGACCTCGGCCCGGTTGGCGTCGTTGGCTGCGGGCGAGGTCATCAGCCACGTGGGCGCCCGCCCCGAGGTCGACCTGGCCGAGCTGGCCGCCCCGATCCTGCGCTGAACCTCCTTCCCTTCGGGAAATCGGTGCGTGAAACCACCTATGCGGTGGTTTCACGCACCGATTTGGCGGGGAGGACGGCCGTTGACAGGGCGATAATGATCGTTATTATGGTGCGGGCATGACCTTGGCCCAGCCCACTGTCGACCCGGCGTCTGTCGACCCGGCGTCCGACCGAATCGACGCCGCCGACACCACCGCCGACCGTCTGGTGGCGGCGGCGGCCGAGGTGTTCGCCGAGAAGGGCTACGACGGCGCCGGCGTGGCCGAGATCGCCCGGCGGGCCGGCCTCACCACCGGCGCCATCTACAGCCGCTTCTCGGGCAAGGCCGAGCTGCTGGCCGCGGCGGTCGAGGCCTGCACCGGCGACGAGTTCGACCAGCTCTTCGCCGAGCACGCGTTCGCCGGCCGGGCCACCGACATCCTCCACACCGTGGGCTCGCACCTCGTGACCCGCCGCCCCGAGCCCGCCCGGGCGCTGCTGCTCGAAGCGTTCGTCGCGGCGCGTCGCAACCCCGAGGTGGCTGCCCTGCTGCGCGACCACCTCGCCGATCGGGCGGCGCGCATGGCCAGCCTGGTCGACGCGTCGAAAGACCAGGGCCTCGTCGACCCCGCCGTCGACACCACGTCGATGGTGCAGTTCGCCCATGCCGTCGGGCTCGGCTTCCTGCTCTTCGAGGCAGTGGGCGCGCCCAACGCCGATGCCACGGCGTGGGAGGCCCTCATCGCGCGGGTGCTGGCATCCGTGCAGCCACCGTCCGAGTCCGCCCTCACGATCATCGATCTCGAAACCCAGGAGTAGAACCCGTCATGGCAAGCGACCAGGAAATCCTCGGCCGGACCGACGTCAACGACCTCGAGTCGATCCTCGCCATCTCCAACGGCGACGTCGAGGCGTTGGTGCATCAGGTGAAGGACAACGCCGACGCCATCTTCACCTGGGACTACGAGAAGGGCTCGCGCCCGGCGCTCAACAAGCTCTACGAGAAGGCCAAGACGGCCCAGTGGAACGGCGAGACCGACCTCGACTGGTCGATCGACGTCGATCCCGAGAAGGTCGTCAGCGTGCTGCAGGGCTCGAACTCGGCCGGTCCGTTCGAGTACCTCCAGAGCCATCCCGAGTCGCCGTTCAAGAACTTCGGCGACAAGGAGTGGACCGCGCTCGGCGTCGAGTCGATGAACTGGCGCCTGTCGCAGTTCATGCACGGCGAGCAGGGCGCTCTCATCTGCACGGCGAAGATCGTCGAGACCGTGCCGTGGATCGACGCCAAGTACTACGCCTCGACCCAGGTGATGGACGAGGCCCGCCACGTCGAGGTGTTCGCCAAGTACCTGCAGGAGAAGCTCGACGGGCTTCTATCCGATCAACGCCCACCTGCGACTGCTGCTCGACGACATCATCGAGGACAGCCGGTGGGACATGACCTACCTCGGCATGCAGATCATGGTCGAGGGCCTGGCCCTCGCCGCGTTCGGCTTCATGTACCAGCTCACCGACGAGCCGCTGCTCAAGAAGCTGCTGCGCTACGTGATGAGCGACGAAGCCCGCCACGTGGCCTTCGGCGTGCTCTCGCTGAAGGAGTACTACGCCGAGTTGTCGCTGCCCGAGCTGCGCGAGCGCCAGGAGTTCGCGTTCGAGGCAGCCGTGCGCATGCGCGACCGCTTCCTCCAGCAGGAGGTGTGGGAGCGGATGGGCATCGACACCCGCAAGATGGTGCGCCTGCTGCTCGAGGTGCCCCAGGACCAGATGATCTTCCAGCAGATGCTCTTCTCGAAGATCGTGCCCAACTGCAAGAAGCTGGGCCTGCTCGACGCGGGCGATGGCTGGCTGCGCACGCAAGTTCGAGGAGATCGGCGTCATCCAGTTCGAGGACTGGGCCGACACCGGCGAGGAGTACCTCGAGTTCGACGCGGTCGCCCAGGATCGCGCCGCTGCCGAAGCGACGGCCTGACGGAGGCGGCTGCGCCGCATTTCTGTTAGGACAGAGGCCATGGGCTACAGCTGCTTCGACGTCGAGATCACCGACAAGGTGGCGCACCTGCGCCTCAACCGGCCTGACGAGCTCAACTCGATGATCCCCGCTTTCTGGGTCGAGTTGCCCCGCATCGTCAGGGAGATCGACGACGAGGGATCGGCACGGGTCATCGTGGTGTCGTCGACCGGCAAGCACTTCAGCGCGGGCATGGACCTGTCCGTGTTCACCGGCGGGGCGGGCATCACCGGTGGCGGGCAGCCGCCCCGGTCGAGTGAGCTCGGCCGCAATCGGGCCAAGCTGCGTCAGACCGCCATGATGCTGCAGGAGAGCTTCACCGCGTTCGAGAAGGCCCGCATGCCGGTGCTCGCGGCCATCCAGGGAGGCTGCGTCGGCGGTGCCGTCGACATGGTCACCGCGTGCGACTCGCGTTACGCCACCGCCGACGCGTTCTTCGTCATCCAGGAGATCAACATCGGGATGACGGCCGACGTGGGCACGTTGCAGCGGCTGCCCAAGCTCATCCCCGAGGGCGTGGCCCGCGAGCTGGCCTACACCGGCCGCCGCATGCCGGCCGAGCGAGCGAAGGAGGTCGGCCTCGTCAACGAGGTGTTCGCCACCCACGACGAGATGCTCGCCGGTGTGATGGAGATCGCCCGCGAGATCGCGTCGAAGAGCCCGCTCGCCATCTGGGGCACCAAGGAGATGATCAACTACGCGCGCGATCACTCCGTGGCCGACTCGCTCAACTACATCGCCACCTGGCAGACCGGCATGTTCCAGCCGGCCGACATGATGGAGAGCTTCGCGGCCAAGGGCGAAAAGCGCGACCCCGAGTTCGACGACCTGCTGTCGAACCCCGACGAGTTCTGACCGGCGGTCCGACGGCCGGCCCGGGCTGAAGTGGCTCGGCGCATGATGCCGTGAGCGCCCACGACGAACCGGAGATTCGTCGGGCTCGGCCCGAAGAGGGGCCGGGCTCGCCGCGCTCTACCTGCGCTCCCGGCGGGCGGCGATCCCGGCGATCCCGCCACCGGTCCACACCGACGCCGAGGTCGACGAGTGGTTCCCGACCGTCGTGCTGCCGCAGCGGGAGGTGTGGGTGGTCGAGAGCTGCTGACGTGCTCGTCGCCCTGATGGTGCTCGAGCCCGAGTGGCTCAGCGACCTCTACGTCGATCCCGATCACACTGGTCGCGGCATCGGCTCGCAGCTGGTCGGCCTGGCCAAGCGACGATCACCGGGTGGCCTGTCCCTGTGGGCCTTCGCCTCGAACCTCGGCGCCAGGAGGTTCTACGAACGTCACGGATTCGTCGTGGTCGGGGGGACCGACGGTGACAACGAAGAAGGCATGCCCGACGTTCGCTACCACTGGTCGCCACCGAGCTGATTCCTGTCACACCCTCTCGGTACTATCGAATACATGTTCGATGGCGTCGCACTCGTGGAGCAGGGCCGCAAAGCGGCCGGTGCGGATGTGTCGTTGTTGTCCGATCGCCGAGGTGTTGGAGGCGGATGCTGGCGCTGGAAGAGGCCCGTCGGCTGGTCGATGCGGCGCGAGGGGCACCTGGCTGGCCGAGGCTCGAGAAGCGGTCGGTGTGCGAGCGTGATCACGGGTTGTCGACCGGGGGGTGGTTGGCGCGTGAGGCGATGTTGCCGTCGGCGGTGGCGCGTTGTCGGGTGAAGGTGGGCGTCGAGCTGTCGGGCCGGTTCGCGGGGGTGGACGAGGCGCTGGTCGCCGGGCGGATCTCGTGGGAGCACGCCCGGGTGATCGTGGCCGCGGCGAACCCGCGGATCGTGAAGAAGATCGCCGACATCCAGGACCACCTGGTCGCCGCCGCTCAGGGCACGCTGTTCGAGCGGTGGCGCCGCGAGGTGACCGGCATCGCCGATCTGTTGGACGAGGACGGCGGCCACGACCCCGACGACGGCCTGTCCCGCAACCGGTTGTTGTTGTCGGGCACGTTCGGCGACACCACCGAGGTGTCGGGCCGGTTGGTGGGTGAATGGGGCCTGGTGGCCCGCCAGGCCATCGACGAGATGGCCGCCGAGCTGCGCCGCGCCTTCAAGGCCGACCGTGAGGTGCTGCCCCGAGCTGGTGATGCCCGACCAGTCCACCCTGCGGGCCCTCGCGTTCGTCGAGCTGTGCCGCCGAGGGCTGGGCGTCGATCTCGACACCACCAAGGCACCGCGGCCGGATGTGACCCTGGCCGTCAACGCCGTGACGCCCCATTCGCGGGGCGGTCACCCCGGACGGCACCGTCGTGCCCGACGACGTGTCGCGGGTGTTGCTGTGCGATCCCGATCTGCACCCCATCGTGCTCGGACAGCCTGGGCATACCGGTCGACATGGGCCACACCGTCAGATACGCCACCGCCCGGCAACGACGAGCCATCGCCCTGCGCGACGGCGGCTGCGTCTTTCCCGGCTGTGGATGCCCCGCGGCGTGGACCGACGCCCATCACGTCGAGCACTACACACCGACCGAAGGCCCGACCGACATCGACAACCTGGCCGGACTCTGCCGACACCATCACCGGGTCACCCACCGCCAAGGCTGGACCATGCAGGCCACCGCCGACGGCTGGTTCTGGTGGACCACCCCTAAGGGCGACACGATCTGGAGCCAACGCCACGGCACCCAACGGGCCGGACCCGCCCCGCCACCGAGTGAGGTCCGACGGAGATGGGCTACTCGTCGCTCGCTCCAGCGTGCCCAGAAGCGACAGTTGACGGCGTTTTTCACGCCCGAGACCCAAACGCGGATCGACGAGGTCCGGTCCATCTGGGATGCGCAAATGGCGCGTCGCATTGCCGCTCACATCACGGTCGTTCACGATCTCGTCGAGGAGACGGACCTCAACGGGGTTCAGTACTCGATCGAATCGTTGACGGGGAGGCGAGTCCAGCTCCTCGACGCGCGGTGCTGGGGCAGTCCCGAGCGGGGCATCTACCTGGCGGTGGACGACATCGACGGAGCCATTGCCACGATCCGACTCGGACTCGGCCTCGTCGAACCATCTCATCCGTACGTTCCCCATGTCACCATCACGCACCCCAGAACGACGCCCCGGTCACGCGCGGAGGATGCGTGGTCGGCGCTGAAGGGATGGGCGCTCGACGTGCTGGTGCCGATCGACCGCTTCTGTGTGATCGAGTTCGATGGCGTCCAGTGGCAGACGGTTCGACGACTGGGCTGATCAGCCTTCGTCGCCGTCGAGCGGGGGGAGGAAGTCCCACTTGAGGTCACCGACACGCACGAGGGTCGACGAGATCCAGCCGCCCATCGACGAGAAGTGGGTGTCGAGCGTCGACCCGTCGGCCAGCGAGGCCTCGTCGAATTCGTAGGAGCCTTCGAAGCTGACCTCGATGGCGAACTCGGGCTCTTTGAGATCGGCTGGGTAGACCGTTTCGACGGTGGGGCCGGAGCGGTGCAGGGGCTCACTGGCGATGGGCGGGCTCTCGGTCGGCAGCGAGGCGAACAGCATCGCCGGATCGGGCGGCGAGGCCAGCCGCTGCACCCGCAACACGATCTCGATGTCGATCCGGGGCGGCTCGTCGAAGTCATCGCCGATGTACCAGAGCCGGTAGGCGGTCTGCGACCACGTCGGCCACGACAACGTGATGTCGGCCTGCACCCGGGGTGGCAGCCCCTCGCCGGGCAGGCCATAGCTGGTCTCCCAGGTCATGTCGCCGAGCAGGACGTCGACCTGGAAGCGCTCCTCGAACGCCTGGCGCTCGAGCAGGGCGCCCTCGAACGCGTCGCGCAGTGCGCCGATGGCATCGGTGAAGACGTGATCGAGCATCCTGCGCCGAGGGTAGCCGGTGGCTACCCGCCCTTCGCCAGTGGCTCAGCGACTCATGAAGGCCGTCGCCACCGAGACGTCGAGCGGCTTGTGGCGCAGGGTGGCGATACGTCGACCGGGCTGCACCGCGTCCTTGGGATCGCCGAGGTGCTCACCCAGCAGCGTCTTCGTCGCATCGAGATCGGTCACCGTGTAGGCCAGCCCGAAGAACGCCGCCGGGCCGTCGCCGCTCGGCTCTTGCGGCCCGATCAGCTCCACCACCACCTCGCCCGCCTTGAAGAACGTCTGCACGAACGGCGGCCCGTACTGATCGGTCTCGCGGGTGCGCCTCGGGTCGAGTCCGATGGCTCCCAGCGCCGCCGTGGTGCGCCCCGTGTCCGGCGTGACCAACACGATGTGGTCGATGACCTCGACCCCGTTGGGGTGCACGGCAGGCTCGCACGGTGATGCGTCGATCGCCGGCGGTGGTGAGACCGTCGAGGTCGACCCGACCGGCCAGCCCTCGAAGCGTCCAGCTCCTGATGCGCTTGCCGCCCTCGCGGCCGACCAGGCGGATGCGCACCAGACCGACCCGGCAGGTGCCGTCGTCGTCGACCGAGAACCCGGCCGCCTGCCAAGCGTCGGGCGAATCGCCCACCTCGATCGAGTCGATGGTCGGGCCCTGCCCGTTGGTGGTGCTCATAGCGGCCCTTCCGTCGTGGTCATGCGGACGTCTCCGAGGCGAGTGCGTTCACGGGTGGCCACCGGTCGCGCCAGGGTGCGGCCGCTTCGATCTGCGCGGCCACCCGGATGAGCAGGTCTTCCCTCCCTTGAGCGGCGACCAGTTGCACGCCGACCGGCAGTCCGTCGGCCGACCAGTGCAAGGGCAGTGACACCGCTGGTTGCCCGGTCAGGTTCCAGGGCAGCACGAACGCCACCGTGTGGTCGTCGACGAGTCTGCGCTCGCCGATGAGACGGGGCGGGGCGGGCATGGTGGGCGTGACCAACACGTCCCAACCGTCGGCCCACCAGGCGGCCGCGTGCCGCGACCACGCTTGGGCTCGCTCCAGCGCGGCCAGGTACTGCGTGGCGGTCGCACTGCGGCCGATCTCGCCCATCATCCATGTGTTGGGCTCGACGTCCTCCTCACGGATCGGCCGACCGGCCACCTCCGACCAGCGTTCGAGTTCACGCGCGAGGAACACCGGATAGAGCACCAACGCCTCGTGCAGCGGCTCGTCGATCGCGTCGGGCCAGGTCGAGTCGACATGATGGCCGAGCGATTCGAGCAGGGCGCCGGCACGCGCGACGGCCGCGGTGCATTCGCTGTGCGGCGCGCCGCCCCGATCGGGCAGGTCGCTGCGCAGGCCCACGCGGAGTCGACCCGGGTCGGCGCCCACTTCTGCGGTGTACGCCCGAGCGGGGGGTGGGGCGGTGTAGGGATCGCCGGGGGCTGGTCCGGCGATCACGTCGAGCATGGCCGCCGTGTCGCGAACCGTGCGGGTCAACACGCCCTCGTGGGTGGTGGGCCCCCAGAACTCACCGAACCTCGGTGCGAGGGTCGATCGGGCCCGCGTCGGCTTGAGGCCGACCAGACCGCACGCGCTCGCCGGCAGCCTGATCGATCCACCCATGTCGTTGCCGTGGCCCACCGGCACCATGCCGCTTGCCACTGCCGCGGCACTGCCCCCGCTCGATCCGCCAGGGGAGTGGGCCGTGTCCCACGGATTGCGGGTCGGGCCGTAGGCCTCGGGTTCGGTGGTGTCCGACATGGCCAACTCGGGAGTGTTGGTCTTGCCGACGATCACCAAGCCGGCCTGCCGGAAGCGCCGCACGATCTCGGCGTCGTCGGGCTCGGTCCACTCGAGATCACGCAGGAAGCGCATGCCGACGTGGTAAGGATCGCCGGCGGAGTGCGCCACCGCATCCTTGAGGGCCATGGGCACGCCCGTGAGCGGTCCGGCGGGCAGGTCGGGCGCGATGGCGTGCGCTCGAGCCTTGTCGAAGAGCGGATGGATGAACGCGTTCAGGCGCGGGTTGATGCGCTCGATGCGCTCGATGGCGGCTTCGACCAGGTCGATCGGGTGGCACTGCCCGGTGCGGACCAGCTCGCGTTGGTCGGTGGCGTCGAGCCCGGCCAGGTCGTCTCCCACGGACGTCGACCCTACTGTCCAACACCTCTGGACGGGATGGGCCGCCGGCCCGGGCCGACCGACCGGCCAAACTGTATGGCCGTGTCGAATGATCCCCTGTCCGGAGACGAGCTGGTCGCCCGGGCCCGCGCCTGGCTCCGGGTCGATCCCGACCCCGAGACTCGGGCCGAGCTGCGGGCCCTGCTCGGCGAGGGAGTCACCGACGGCCGACCTGGTGCTCGCCTCGACGAGTTGGCCGATCGCTTCGACGGTCGGCTCGAGTTCGGCACGGCTGGACTGAGGGGCCCCATGGGTGCGGGTCCTCGCCGGATGAACCGGGTGGTCGTGCGCCGGGCGGCTGCGGGTCTCATGCGCTACCTCGGAGCGGGGGCCACGGTGGTCGTCGGCTACGACGCCCGCCACAAGTCCCGCGCCTTCGCCGAGGACACGGCGCGGGTCGTGGCCGGCAGCGGCGGCACGGCGGTGCTGCTGCCGGAGCCCGCGCCCACGCCGCTCGTCGCGTTCGCGGTGCGCGAGCTCGAGTGCTCGGCGGGCGTGGTGTGCACGGCCAGCCACAATCCGGCCACCGACAACGGCTTCAAGGTCTACCTCGACGACGGTGTCCAACTCGGTGCGCCGGTCGATCGGCTGATCGCGGCGGCCATCGACGAGATGGACGTCGACGATCTGCCTCTCGCCGATCTCTCCGACCCCGCGATCCGGATGGCCGGTGACGACCTCGTGGAGTCGTACCTCACCCGCGCCGCGGCGCTGATCGATGCGGGCGAGCGCCAGCTCGACGTCGTCTACACGCCGCTGCACGGTGTCGGCGCCGCGATCACGACCGCGTTGTTCGAGCGCGCCGGCTTCGCGTCCCCCACGTCGTGTCGGAGCAGGCGGCACCCGACGGCGACTTCCCGACGGTTCCCTATCCCAACCCAGAGGAACCGGGCGCGCTCGACCTCGCGCTCGCGCAAGCGACGGAACGTTCGGCCGACTTGGTGCTGGCCCACGATCCCGATGCCGACCGCTTGGGCGTGGCCGTGCCCCGGGCCGGCGAGTGGCGCAGGCTCACGGGTGATCAGATCGGCGCGCTGCTCGCCGACCACCTGCTGCGTCAAGGCACCGATCCCGATCGACTCGTAGTCGACACGGTCGTGTCGTCCGGCCTGCTCGAGCGGCTGGCCGCCGAGCACGGTGCCAGGCACGTCCAGACGCTCACCGGGTTCAAGTGGGTCATGCGCGCCGCCGTCGACCATCCCTCGTGGCCGTTCGTCTTCGCCTACGAGGAAGCCCTCGGCTACGCGGTGTCGGATCTGGTGCGAGACAAGGACGGGGTCACCGCCGCGCTGGTGTTCGCCGCACTGGTCGTCGACGCTCGGCACCAGGGCGAGACGGTCTGGGACCGGCTCGAGGCGATCGCCCGCCGGCACGGCTTGTTCGCCACCCAGACCTGGTCGTTCCGCTTCGATGGCCACGAGCCCGGCGCGCAGGTCGGGGCCCTCATGCGACGTCTGCGCTCTGCCCTGCCCCATCGCGTGGGTGAGCGCGAGGTGCTCGGGATCGACGACCTGCTCGTCGGGGGCAACCTGCCGCCGACCGACGCCATCGCACTTCACCTCGACGGTGATGTGCGGGTCATGGTGCGGCCGAGTGGCACCGAACCCAAGGTGAAGGCCTACGCTCGCGTGGTCATCGAGCTCGATGACGGGCCCGACGCGTTCGGAACGGCGGAAGCACGGGCCACCGCTGTGCTCGGCGACCTGCGCCGGGACGTCTCCACGCTGCTCTCTGCCTGATGCTCTTCCCCACGATCGACTTCGCGATCTTCTTCGTCATCGTCTTCACGGGGAGCTGGCTGCTGCGGCCGCACCCGAAGCCGTGGCGGTACTTCCTGCTGGCCGCCAGCCTGTTCTTCTACGGCTATTGGGACTGGCGGTTCGTCTTCCTGCTCGGTGGCTCCATCGTGCTCAACTGGGTGTTCGCGTCGGCCGCGTCCGCCGCGCTGGCCCCCGACGGCGCCTCGACGGGTCGGAGTCGATGGATCGTTCGGGGCGCCGTCGCGACCAACCTCGGCGTCCTCGGGCTCTTCAAGTACTACGAGTTCTTCCGTGATTCCGTCGTGGAGCGTCTTGATGCGCTCGGCTTGTCGGTCGACCCGCCGTTGCTCGACATCATCCTCCCGGTCGGCATCTCGTTCTTCACCTTCCAGGCCCTGAGCTACGTCATCGACGTGGGTCGAGGCGAGTGGCGTCGACCGCTCAACCTGCTCGACTTCGCCGTCTTCTTGTCGTTCTTCCCCCAACTGGTGGCCGGGCCCATCGTGCGGGCCGACGAGTTCGCCTGGCAGCTCGACGGGCGCGCCGATCCTCGATCGGTCGAGTCGTCCGAGGCGTTCATGCTGATCTTTCGCGGCCTCTTCAAGAAGGTCGTGATCTCGAGCTACATGGCCACGGTCGTCGATCCGGTGTTCGCGTTCCCGCAGGGCCACAGCAACTGGGAGGTGCTGTGGGCCATGTACGCGTACGCCATCCAGATCTACGCCGACTTCAGTGGCTACACCGACATCGCCATCGGCGTGGCGTTGCTCATGGGCTTCCGGTTCCCTCAGAACTTCGACGCGCCCTACCGGTCACTCTCGGTCCAGGAGTTCTGGCGCCGTTGGCACATGACCCTGTCGAGGTGGCTGCGTGACTACCTCTACATCCCTCTGGGTGGCAATCGAGGATCGCGACTGGTGGCGATGGTGAGCCCTGCGGTGGGCAACCGGCCGCTGCGCGCCTTCGTCTACGCCAACCTGTTCCTCACCATGCTGCTCGGCGGGCTGTGGCACGGCGCCAACTGGACGTTCGTGATCTGGGGATCGATCTACGGCATCGTCCTCGTCGCGGAGCGGGTGGTGAAGGCCCGCTGGCACGAGCGGGGCCCCATCGGCCTGCCTCCTCGGGCGGTCCACGTGCTCCAGTGGGTGCTCACCTTTCACATCGTGGTGTTCGCCTGGGTGTTCTTCCGGGCGCAGTCGCTCGAGGGGGCCCTCGATCTCCTCGGGCAACTCTTCAGCGGCGGTGACGCGGCTGGTGGGCTGGTCACCCCACTGTTCATCGCCACGATCCTCCTCATGATCGGCTCGCAGTTCGTCCCGACCTGGGTGCCCGAGCGGGTGCAGCTCGGGTTCGGTCGTCTGGCGCCCGCGGTGCAGATCGTCTTGGTGGCGGTGGCGCTCGTCGCGGTGAACACACTCGGTCCCGAGGGCATCGCCCCCTTCATCTACTTCCAGTTCTGAGCCCCGATGCCGACCGACCCCGACCGCCCGATAGCGTCTCGCCGGATGTTTCGTCGGCTCTTCAAGATGCAGCGCTCGGACCGGCCCGGCACCATGCCGGCCGGCATCGTGCTGGTGGTGGTGGTCGTCGGCATGTTGCTGGCGTCGATGCTCAACGCCGATGCCACCCTTCGCAAGAGCAAGGCCAGCGGCGACGGCTTCCGTCAGAACGTCGCCCAGATCGTGGCCGACGTGAGCAGCGCCATCGGGCTCACCGGCCCTCGCGACGCCGCCGACGAGGCGCTCGGTCGTTCGGTCGGCGGAGGCGCGGATCTCGACGAGCTGTTGGCCGAGAAGGAGGCCCAGGAGACCGCGGGCGCGGCCGAGGGCGTCACCACCACTACGGTCGCCGGTCCGCCGGTGCTGCGCACCCCCACGCCCGACGATCCGCTGAAGCTCTGGGTCGGCGGCGACTCGGTCGGCGGCTCGTTCGGCGTGCAGATGCAGCCGATCGCCGACTCGACTGGCCTGTTCGACGCCACCCTCGACTACCAGCTCGGCACCGGGCTCATCCGGCCCGACTACTTCAACTGGCCGGAGCACTTCGCCAAGGACATCCTGCCCAACCAGGACCCCGACATCATCGTCGCCATGTTCGGCGCCAACGACGACCAGAACCTCGAGAGCGACGGTCGCGTCATCGCCAAGTACTCGCCGGAGTGGTACGTGGAGTACCGCAAGCGGGTGGGTGCCACCATGGATCTGCTCGAGAGCCCCGACAACGACCGTCTCGTGGTGTGGGTCGGTGCGGTGCCGGCGGGCCCGGGCTCGAACATCTCGAACATGGACGTGCTCAACTACATCTACTGGTCGGAGGCGCAGAGCCGACCCTGGGTGACCTATGTCGACACGTTCGGCGTGCTGGGCGGACCTGATCAGCAGTTCGCCAAAGAGGTGCTCTACGCCGACGGCAAGACACGAGGCCCGTACCAGAAGGACAACCTGCACCTCAGCACGTGGGGCGCCCAGCGCCTCTCGTGGGCCACGGTGGCCCACATCGGTCGGCTGGTCGATCTGGCCGCCACGCTCGTCCCCACGCCACCGCTCGGCGAGACCGCGCCGCCCGAGGTCACCGAACGCGACGAGCTGCCCCGCCCAGAGGCGATGCCCCCAGGAGTGTGAGCCGGCGCCGCTCGTGACGCTGCCGCCCCGTCAGGGGTGGCTGGCGGTCACCGTGGTGGTGATGCCGCCGCGCACGTTCCACAGCGTCTGCACGGTCATCGAGCGAGGCGCGATCGCTGCCACCAGATCGTCGAGGATGCGGTTGGTGACGTCCTCGTGGAAGTGGCCCTCGTCGCGAAAGCTCCACAGGTAGAGCTTGAGCGACTTGAGCTCGACGATGTGGGCGTCGGGTGTGTAGGTGATGACGACCGTGCCGAAGTCGGGCTGGCCCGTCATGGGACACAGGCAGGTCAGCTCGGGCGTCTCGCAGCGGATCTCGTAGTCGCGACCCGGATGCGGGTTGTCGACGGCGAGCAGGTCCTTCGATGGCGTGGTGGGCACGCCTTGGACGCTAACCGAGGGCGGGGACGGGCTCGACCTCGTCGTACGGCGCCAACTGTTCGGGATAGCTCGAGAACTGCTCCCACCAACCCGGCGGAGCGGGTGGGCAACCCATGGGGACGGAGATCAGCGGTTCGACGATGGTGGATCCGCTGCCGGGGAACGTCTCGTAGCTCGTGGTCGGCGGCGTCACCGAGTAGTCGGGGCAGTCGGGGAACTCGACCGGGGGCACGGTGGCCGGCGCCGGCGCATCAGGTCCCGTGACGGCCCCTTCGAACGAGATGGGGAAGCCCCCCGACTGGTCGTAGTCGCTGATGAGGCCCACCGCCACGATGCACGAGAAGCGGGTGGGGTCGGTGACGCTCAGGGGTGGCTCGCCCGCGTTGCGGGCCGCCATCCAGTCGGCCGGCTCGATGTTGCCGGCGAGGCAGTCGACCTGCTCACCGGCCACCCAGAAGTAGCGGCGGACCGGGAACGTCACGGTGAAGGTGCCGTCGGCGGCCGTGGTGCCCGACGTGAAGTTGCCGATGTCGCACGCGCTCACGCCGTACACCACCGCCTGGGTGGTGCACATGACCACGCCAAAGCTGCTGTTGGGCGGGAAGAACGCGCCCGTCACCGTCACGGTCTGGCCGTCGACCAACCCCGTGGCCGGCTCGACGTTCACCGGGAGGAGCAACGACTCGGCACCGTTCCACGGCGCCTGGGGGCTGAGCTCGACCACCGACTCAGCCTCGCCCTCCTCGTCGGCGAGGGTGGTGGAGGTGGCGGCCTCGTCGTCGGGCCGGCTGTCGCCTTGGTTGGCGACCACCACGGCCAGCGCGGCTATCAGCGGCACGACCAGCAGGGTGATGAGCCAGGCCCGGCGGCTGCGCCGCGTCGCGGCCTGGTCGGTGTAGTTCGACTCCGGGCTGGCGAACACTGGATCGGCCATGTCGGTCCTCCCCACGGGACCCGTTCAGTGTCGCACACGCCCGCTCGTCGAGGGCATGGGTCGTCCACGGGATGGGTCGCCGAGGGGCTAGGTCGTTTCCGATCCCAGCTGCCACAGGAGGAAGCCGAGCACGTCGGCCAACTCGTCGGCCTGCTTGGTGACCGGCTTGCCCTGGCCGTGGCCCGCCGCCACCTCCTCTCGCAGCAGGACGGGTCGGTCGTCGCCGCACGAGGTGGCTTCCTGGAGGCGGGCCGCCATCTTGCGGGCATGCATCGGGTCGACCCGGCTGTCGCTCTCCGCGGTGGTGAGCAAGGTGGCGGGGTAGCAGACGCCGTCGGTCACGTGGTGATAGGGCGAGTAGGCGTGCAGCCACTCGAAGTCGGCCGGGTGCTCGGGATCGCCGTACTCGGGGATCCACAGCCGGGCGATCAGGAAGTGGTGGAAGCGCAGCATGTCGAGCAGGGGAACGGCGATCTGCACAGCTCGGCACAGATCGGGTCGTTGGGTGATGGTCGCTCCCATCAACAGTCCGCCGTTGCTCCCCCCTCGGATGGCGAGCTTGTCGCGAGCGGTGTACCCGCGATCGACCAACCAGTCGGCCGCGGCCGCGAAGTCGTCGAAGCTCTGCTGCTTGTGCTCGCGCATGCCGGCGCGGTGCCAGGCCTCGCCCTCCTCGGCTCCGCCGCGGATGTTGGCCACTGCGTAGATGCCACCGTGATCGCAGAACGCCACCACTGCGGCCGAGTAGGCCGGACCCATCGTGATCGCGAAGCCGCCGTAGCCGGTGAGCACGCACGGCGTGTGCGGCCCAGGCTCGGTGCCGGCTTCGCGGATGACGAACATCGAGACCTCGGTGCCGTCGGTGCTCGGGTAGCGCACCTGTTCGACCAGGTAGTCGCCTTTCGGCCCGTCGTCGTCGCCGTCGTGCTGGTGTAGATGGCTCCAGTCGGACACCCCGTCGACGTGCCACCGGTAGGTGGTGGGGGGTGTGGCGAACGAGGTGAACGAGAAGAAGGCCTCGTCCCGATCGCGACTGCCCGTCAGTCCTGCGAGCGAGCCCAGCCCGGGCAACTCGATCGGCTGGTGGTCGGTGCCGTCGTGGCGATAGCGATCGAGGTGCGAGACCGCGGAGCGCGACGACAGCACGAGCAGCGACTCCGAGGTGGGGGCGAAGGCCTCGAGCACGCGGTCGCTCTCGGGAACGAGCGTGCACCAGTTGTCGTGCCAGGCGGCGGCCAGTGGGGCCGACACCAGCCGACCGCGATCGGCGTCGAGCGTGGTGATGCCGATCACCTCGTCGCCCACCACGTTGAAGGTCGACACCGCCTCGATGCCTTCGATCATCACCGTGCGGCTGCCCGTGGTGCGGTCGATGAGGTGGACGTCGACCCGGCTCCATCCGAGAGAGAGATGGACGAGCAACCAGCGGCCGTCCTCGGAGAGCGAGACGTTGGCCCACGCGGTCTTGTCGGGCAGCTCGTCCCAGATGAGCTCGTCGTTGCGCCAGTGACGGCCGAGTCGGTGCCAGTAGACCTTGCGCCAGTAGCCCTGGTCGTCGTCGGACACGGTGTGCGGTTCCGGATAGCGCGTGTAGGCGAAGGCGCTCCCGTCGGGCAGCCAGGCCACGGACGCGGCGCGTGTGTTGGGAATGCGGTCGGGCAGCACGCGGCGGGTGGTGACATCGATGACGTGCAACGTGCTGCGCTCGTCGCCGGCGTGCGAGATGCCGTACGCGACCAGCCGCCCGTCGGGCGATGGGTGGTACCAGTCGATCGCTGCAGTCGAGTCGTCGGTGAGCCGATGCGGGTCGACGATCGTGCGGGCCGGACCGGCCTCGGTCGCCGAGCGCACGACCAAGACCGTCTGGTCGTGGGGCCCCCACCGTTCGAGCGAGAACACTCGATCGCCAGCAACCGTGCAGGCGACGGACGAGCCGGCGCGCAGCAGGGCACTCAGCTCGGCATGCAGCGCGTCGCGGCCGGGCAGGGAGGTGAGGACTCGGGCCGTGCGATCGTTCTGCGCGGCTACCCAGCGGCGCGTCTCAGCGGAGGTGCCGTTTTCGAGCCACCGAAAGGGATCGGAGACCTCGACGCCGTGGAGGACGTCGACGATGTCGTCGTGGCGCGTCGTCGGCGGCAGTGGCACCGACACGGGGGGACCGGGCGCCATCGGTTGTGGCGTGGAGGCTCAGCCCCGGCCGGCGTTGGGCTTGCGCCCGTGGTTCGCCGGCTTGCGGCGGGCGTTGGTCTTGCGCTTCGAGGTCTTCTTCGACATAAGGGGACGATCGTACCGTGCGGCCCGGACCTCCCCCAATCGGGTCGTGATTCGCCTCAGACGGTGGGATGTGCCGCGGCCCAGCTCACCAGCTCGTCGGCCGCCCAGGTGTTCACGATGAGGCTCGGGTCGATGTCGTGGCGAGCCGCCTTCTCGCAGCCGTAGGCCTGCCACTCGAGCTGGCCCGGCGCGTGCGCATCGGTGTCGATGGCGACCTTGCAGCCCCACTCGAGGGCCAGCTCGAGCAGTTCGTCGGGTGGGTCCTGGCGCTCGGGGCGGCAGTTGATCTCGACCGCCGTGTCGAACCGGGCGCAGGCCGCGAACACGATCTCGGCGTCGAACTGCGAGGGCGGACGGGCCACCTCGGGATCGGACGCGACCTGGGCGACCGCCCCGCTGGCGCCGGCGCGGGCGGGGGAGCGCAGCTTGCGTCCGGTGCAGTGACCGAGGATGTCGACATGCGGACTGGCGACGGCGAGCACCATGCGCCGCGTCATCTCGCGTTGGTCCATGCGCAGCTTCGAGTGGACGCTGGCGACCACCACGTCGAGCCGAGCCAACATGTCGTCGTCCATGTCGAGGCTGCCGTCCTCGTTGATGTCGACCTCCATGCCGGTGAGGATGCGGAAGGGTGTGAGGCGGGCGTTGATCTGCTCGATGAGGTCGAGCTGATCGCTGAGGCGCTGCCGATCGAGCCCATGCGCCACGGTGAGTCGGGGGGAGTGGTCGGTGAGCACGAGGTAGTCGTGCCCGAGGGCCTGGGCGGTGCGGGCCATGGTCTCGATCGGGGCGCCGCCGTCGCTCCACTCCGAGTGGGTGTGGCAGTCGCCTCGCAACGCGGCGCGGTAGCGGCGGCCGTCGTCGGAGAGGTCGATGACGGTGTCCGCCTCGAGGTGCTCGAGGTAGTCGGGTGTCTTGCCTTCGACGGCTTCGGCGATGACCCGGCCGGTCGACTTCCCGATGCCGGGCAGCTCTTCGAGCGTCTGATTGCGCACCCGCTCGGCGATCTCGTCGTCGCCCTGCTCGCGCACGATGTCGGCGGCGCGCTGGAACGCCCGCACCTTCGGCGACGGGGCCAGGGAGCGGTCGAGCAGGTAGACGATGCGGTCGAGGGCGTCGAGCGGCTGCACGCCGTCAGACTACGAGGGCATCGCTCGTCACCCGACCGTCGAGCATCGAGACTGTCCGCCCGGCGCGCGTGGCCACCTCCGGATCGTGGGTCACCACGATCAGGGTGATGCCCTGATCCCGCTGCAGATCCTGGAGGAGGTCCATCACCCGGGCGCTCGTCTTGGAGTCGAGACGACCGGTCGGCTCGTCGGCCAGGATGATCGGCGGTCGGTTCACGAGGGCTCGGGCGATGGCGATGCGCTGGCGCTCACCACCGGACAGCTCAGGAGGTCGACTGGCCGCCCGTTCCGCGATGCCCACGAACTCGAGCAGTTCGAGTGCCCGCCGTCGCCGCTCGTCACGTGATCGCACGTGACCGAACATGGGCACTTCGACGTTCTCGACCGCGGTCAGTGATGTCAAGCAGGTTGTCGAGCTGGAAGACCAGTCCGACATCGCGCGCCCGGAAGTGGTTGAGGTCACGACCTGCCCGTAGGTCGTGACCGGCCACGATGATGGTGCCGTCGTCGGGCTCGTCGAGTGCGGCGATGAGGTTGAGCAGCGTCGACTTGCCGCAGCCCGATGGGCCCACGATCGCCACGAACTCACCGGCATCGACGTCGAGATCGACCTGGTCGACGGCGCGCAGGCGTCCGCCTTCGAATGACTTCACCAGGCCTTCGAGGTGGATGACACGCGTCTCGGGGAGCGGTCGCTCACTCATAGCGCAGGGCCTCCATCGGAGTGAGGCGAGCCGCTCGGATGGCCGGGTAGATGGCACCGAGGACGCCGACGACGATCGCCACGACGAAGGCGAGCACGAACGTTTGGGTCGTGTAGGCAGGTTCGAGAAAGCCGCCGACCGCAGGCAGCAAGGTGACGAACCGTGACGCGGCGACACCGAGCAGACATCCGACGAACGCGGCGACGATCGTCAGGAACAGCGACTCCAACACGATCATCCGCAGCACCCGACCGCCACCCCATCCGACGGCCCGCAGCACGCCGATCTCACGGGTGCGTTCGAACACCGACATGATCATCGTGTTCATCACTCCGATGCCGCCGATCAGCACGGCCAGCACTGAGATGGCGACCGTTGCCCCGTCGAGCAGGACGAAACCCTGATCGACTCGGCTGTACTCGTCGGCGTTGGCGATGGTGACCACGCCGTCGACCTGAGCGGCTACGTCGTCGGCTACCGCAGTCGGCACTGAGTCCTGGTCGACCGTCACGTAGGCGATGGTGATGGTGTCGGGCTTCCCGGCGACTGCCTGGATCGTGGGCAGCGGCGCGAACCCGCCACCATCCTCCCACAGCACGTCGGATTCGTAGATGCCGACGACACGAAACTGGCGATCGGCCAACGTGACCTCATCGCCCACCGTCACACCCAGATCGCTGGCGGCCTGCGAGCCAAGCACCAACTCGTCGTCGCTCGCTCCGGTGAGCGTGGTTCCTTCCACCACGTCGAGCTCGGCGGCGATGTCGTCGGGCTCGACGCCGACGAGGAAGAAGAACGCGTTCGACCCCGCCGTGGTGATGTGGAGGAACGCTCCCCGGACCCGGTCGACACCGTCGACGGCCGCGATGTCGTCGACAACCGAATCGGCCAGCGTGCTGAAGCTGAGGTCGGCGGCTCCCTCCTGGGCCACCATGAAGTCGGCGCTGCCAGACTGCACGAAGGCGTTGGCGGTCTCTTTCATCCCCGCGGTCACCACGCCCAGCGCCACCACCGTGGTGATCGCGATGGCGATGCCGGTCAGCGTGAGCGTCGACCTCACACGTTGACGCATCAGGTTCTTCAGGATTAGTCCGAGAAAGGTCATCGATCGCCTCGGGGGAGGGTGGCCCCTTCAGCTACCCACGGCACACGCTCGGACGGCTAGGGGCCAAGGACCCCATCGGCGGCAGGCGTGGGACCGGAGTAAGGGTGCGCCGGGTCAGACGCCTAGGCGCACCGCAGCGAACACGATGGCGGTGAGGGCGATCATCGTCGAGATGGTCCAGCGCTGGAGCGACTGGTAGCCCTTGATCATCTCGACCCGCAGGTCGCTGAGCCCTTCCGCGAATTCGCCGCGGAGCTCGCCGAACTCGCCGCGGAGCTCGCCGAACTCGCCGCGGAGCTCGCCGAACTCGCCGCGGAGCTCGCCGAATTGGCCGCGGAGCTCGCCGAACTCGCCGCGAAGGCGACCGAAGTCGTGTTGGAACTCGCCGCGCAGCTCGGCTCGGAGAGCGTCGAGCTCGTGACGGATCATGGCGACGTCGGACTTGGTGGCGACGTCGGCCCACCCGACCGGGGGTAGCGCGCTCATGAGCTCGTCGGCTGATTCATCGCTGAGCACATCCTGGAGCTCTCGGTAGAGCTCGTGTCGGCGTCGTTCGCTGGTCATCTTCCCCACTCCTGGATCGTGGATCGGCGGTGATCGTGGAAGCCGGGGAAGAGGCTTCGATGGCGACGAGTGTACGCGTCTCGTCGGGCGGTGGGGGTCCGTGGCAGGCTGCGGCGATGTTCTCGAACCGGGTCACCGAGCTGTTGGGCGTCGACATCCCGATCGTGCAGGCACCGATGGGATGGATCGCCCGGGCGCAGCTGGCCTCGGCGGTGTCGAACGCCGGGGCGATGGGGATCATCGAGACGTCGTCGGGCGAGCTCGACGCGGTGCGCGACGAGATCCGCAAGATGCGCGAGCTCACCGACAAGCCGTTCGGCGTCAACATCGCTCAGGCGTTCGTGCGAGATCCGTCGATCGTCGAGTTCGTCATCGAGCAGGGGGTCCGCTTCGTCACCACCTCCGCCGGCAACCCCACCCGCTACACGGCCGAGCTCAAGGCAGCCGGGCTCACGGTGTTCCACGTGGTGCCGACCCTGCGGGCGGCCCACAAGGCGGCCGATGCCGGCGTCGACGGACTGGTGGTCGAAGGTGGCGAGGGCGGTGGGTTCAAGAACCCACGTCCGGTGTCGACCATGGTGCTGCTCCCGCTCGTCGCGTCCCAGATCGACCTGCCGATCATCGCGGCGGGAGGCTTCGTCGACGGCGCCACCATGGCTGCGGCGTTCGCGCTCGGAGCCGAAGGTGTGCAGATGGGCACCCGCATGGTGTCGGCCGCCGAGTCGCCGGTGCACGACAACTGGAAGCAGGCCATCGTGGCCGCCGCCGAGACCGACACGGTGTTCCTCAACCAGCACACCAGCCCGGCGCTGCGGGCTCTGCGCACGGAGCGCACGTCGGCGCTCGAGTTCGACCATGAGCGCAACGCCATGGCCGAGATGCTCTCGCTGAACGAGCTCTACTTCGGCGGCGACATGGAGTCGTCCATCGCCCTGTCGGGCCAGGTCGCCGGACGCATCGACGAGGTGAGGCCGGTCGCCGACATCATCGACGAATGTGCTCGTGATTGTCGCCGGGTGCTCGCCGAGCTGGCCGCTCGCTACCCGATCGATCGCTAACCTCCCGCCATGGCGCCAGTCACCGAACCGTGGGTCTACGCGTGGCCGCAGTCGGTCACGGCCGGCGAGCAGGTGGCGTTGCGCGCCGCCGGGCCGCCAACCACCGCAGAGCTGGTCATCACCCGCGTGGGGGCGACACGCGAGCGAGTGTGGTCGGAGACGGTCGAGCTCGAACCGCACGACGTGCCGGAGGGCGCGGCCGCGCACGGCTGCGGCTGGCCTGACACCGTCACTGTCGACGTGTTGCCGTCGTGGCGCAGCGGCTTCTACGAGGTCGCGCTGCGCACGACGGTCGGTTTCCGTCGCCAGTCGCTCGGCTTCTTCGTGGTGCGAGCCACCGAGGTCGATCCGTTCCGGCCCTTGATGGTGCTCACGACCAACACGTGGAACGCCTACAACGACTTCGGTGGCCGCAACCTCTACAGCCGGGGGACGCAGGTGTCGTTCGAGCGCCCGCTGGCGCCGGGCTATCTCCACAAGCCTGACGGGCCCGGAAGTCGGGTGGCGGTGGTCGATGCCCCTGATCCGACGATGCACGCCCACATCAACTACCTCCGCCAGCACGGATTCTCGGAGTGGGCCGGGTCGGCGGGCTGGCCCAACGCCGAGCTCCCGTTCGTGCAGTGGGCCGAGGCGAGCGGTTACGAGCTCGACTACGCGGTCAACGCCGATCTCGAGCTGGTGCCGGGGCTGCTCGACGGGCGCCGCCTCTACCTCTCGGTAGGTCACGACGAGTACTGGTCGTGGGAGATGCGCGATGCCGTCGAATCGTTCGTCGCTCGCGGCGGGAATGCGGTGTTCCTCTCGGGCAACACCAGCTTCTGGCAGGTGCGGCTCGAGGACGACGGCTCGACGATGGTCGGGTTCAAGGATCAGTTCCGCAAGGACCCCGTCTACGGCACCGACCGCCAGCATCTCCTCACCTCGATGTGGTCCGATCACCTCATCGGTCGCCCCGAGAACCAGATGACCGGCGTGACGTTCTCCCGGGGTGGCTATCACCGCATCGGGCGAGCTGTCGGCAACGGGTCAGGTGGCTACACGGTCTACCGGCCTGAGCACTGGGTGTTCGAGGGGACCGAGGTGGTCTATGGCGATCTCATCGGGGCCGACGCGGTGGTCGTCGGCTACGAGTGCGACGGATGTGACCTCACGATGCACGACGGTTTGCCCGCGCCCACGGGGCTCGACGGCACGCCCGCCGACTTCGAGGTCCTCGGTATGACGCCGGCCCGACCTTTCGGTCGCGACAACTCACCGAGAGGGGTGCCCGACGGGGCCCGGTCGGAGTGCGAGTTCATCGCGTGGCGGGTGTCCGACGACGAGTCGCCCGAGGCCGCCGGCCGCTTCGCGCACGGGCACGCGGTGATGGGCGTTCACCAACCAGGTGGCACCGTGTTCACGGCTGGCTCCACGGAATGGGCCTGGGGTGTGGCCCACCGAGATCCGGTGATGGAGCGCATCACCCGCAACCTCCTCGACCGTCTCAGCCTCTAGCGTTTGGCGCACCGATCGGGCGCCGAGGAGATCTGTGACGACATCGAGACCGGCGGTGGCCACCGCCACCGTGATGCTGGTGATCGCCGTGCTGACCGCGATGGGCGGGGTGCTGCCGTCCACGCCCGTCGGCGCCGCCACCCCCGCAACGGCCACCCCCGCAGCAGCCACCCCCGCAGCAGTAGGAGCCACCACCCTCCGGGTGTCGGTCACCGGCCCTGCCGCACCGATGGCTGCCGAGTCGGGGTGGCCGCGCCCCGCCGCGGACGGTCGGGTCGTCGCCTTCGCCACCCGGCGAGCCAATCTCGATGGAGGCGCTCCGGCCACCGCACCGTTCGACGTGGCCCTGCGTGACCCCGTCGCTCAGACCACCGTCCAACTGAGTCGGAACCTGGCCGGCACCGCCGGAGCCAACGGCGACTCGAAGCCGCTCGACATCACCCCCGACGGTCGTTTCGTGCTCTTCGTCTCGAACGCCACCGACCTGGTCGCGCCCACGGCGTCGGCGCCCGGGGTGTGCGAGCTGCTGTCGACACCCGTCGAGCTCACGGGCCCGGGGCGGTGTGCCATCTACCGGTGGGATCGGGACGCGACCGACGCCGCCGAGCGCATCGTCCGGGTTTCGGTGAAGGACGGGGCCGCTGCGTTGGAAGGGAACGGCGACGCCACCGAGGCTGCGATCTCCGACGATGGGAACCTGGTCGCGTTCTCGTCGACCGCCACCGACCTGGTGGCAGGCGACACCAACCTGCACGCCGACGTGTTCGTGCGGGATGTCGCCGCCGGCACCACCCGGCGCGTGTCGATCGCATCCGGCATCGGTGGTCAACAGGGCCTGAACGGCCCGGCGATCATGCCGGCGATCTCGGGCGACGGACAGGTGGTCGCCTACACGTCGAACGCGCCGAACCTGCTCGACGACGACGGCAACGAGTGGTTCGACGTATTGGTTCGCGATCTTGCCACCCACACCACCGAGCTGGTGTCGGCCGACATCGACGGTGCCCCCGCCGACTGGGACTCATTCGCGCCGTCGCTCTCGGCCGACGGACGTTACGTAGCGTTCGAGTCGGACGCCGAGAACCTCGTCGAGAACGACATCAACAACGCGAGGGACGTCTTCGTGCGCGACCGTGACGCTGAGACCACCGTGCTGGCCTCGATGCCCGACGGCGGCAGTGGGTTCTTCCTCAGCTCGCACAGCCCGTCGCTCTCCGACGACGGCCGATCGCTCGCCTTCGAGTCCGAGTCCGACCTCTTCGTCGGCGACGACGACAACGGGCTCCCCGACGTGTTCGTCCGTGATCTCGAATCGGATGCGGTCGAACGGGTCAGCCTCAACGCCCAGAGCCAGCAGGCCGCCGGGCACCCCGCGCACGACGCGGCGATATCGCCCGACGGCGGTTTCGTGGCCTTCGCCAGCGCCGAAGACCAGTGGCAGCCGGCATCTGACGACAACGGCGCGACAGACGTCTTCCTGCGTGACCGGGCAGCCATGCTGCCGATCGGCAGCCTCTTCACCGCGGTTGATCCGGTGCGGGTCCTCGACTCGCGGCCGGGGTCGCAGGTAGGGCCGTTCGCGACGCCGTGGTCGGGCCAGCAGGTCCGGGACGTGACGGTGACGGGCGGGGTGGTGCCCGAGGATGCGGTGGCGGTGGCGTTGAACGTGACGGTCACGGGCACGTCGGCGAGCTCGAACCTGCGGATCTGGCCCAAGGGGCTGGAGTTGCCGACGGTGTCGTCGTTGAACTGGCAGGCGGGGTGGACCGTGCCCAACGCGGTGACGGTCAAGGTGGGCGACGAGGGGCAGGTGTCGGTCTACAACAACAACGGCAACGCAGATGTGGTGATCGACGTGGTCGGGTTCTACGCGGTCGGGGAGGGGGCGGGGTACACCGCGTTGGAGCCGGAGCGGATCCTCGACTCGCGACCCGAGTCGCAGGTGGGGCCCTTCGATCAGCCCTGGTCGGGTCAGCAGACGCGTGCGGTCACGGTGGCCGGTGTGGGCGGGGTGCCTGCGAACGCCGATGCGGTCGTGTTGAACGTCACCGTCACCGGCACCACCGCCAGCTCGAACCTGCGGGTGTGGCCGGCGGGGCCCGGTGAGGTGCCGACGGTGTCGAGTTTGAACTGGCAGCCGGGCTGGACGATCCCCAACGCGGTCACGGTGAAGGTCGGCGACAGCCAGGCGGTCAACGTCTACAACAACAACGGCAACGCGCACGTGGTCATCGACGTGGTGGGCTACTTCGACCTGGCCGCGGGCGAGGCATTCCACCCGCTCGATCCGACGCGCATCCAGGACTCGCGGGCGGGCTCGCAGGTGGGTCCCTACGACCAGCCGTGGCCCGAGGGCACGCCCCAGGCGATCACGGTGATCGGAGGTGAGGTGCCCGCCGACGCGGCCGGAGTGCTGTTGAACGTGACGGTCACGGCCACGACCGACAGTTCGAACCTGCGCATCTACCCGACTGGGTTGCCGGTGCCGACGGTGTCGAGTCTCAACTGGCGACCGGGCTGGACCATTGCCAACGCAGTCACCGCCAAGGTGGGCGACAGCGGCCAGATCGACATCTTCAACAACCGAGGCACGACCCACGTCATCGCCGATCTGGCCGGTTGGTACGGCTGAGGTAGACCGCTCTCGGTTAGGTTCGGCCGCGATGGCTGTCAGCTCGCCCCGCGTCGGACTGGTGCTCGGCGCGGGTGGCGTGGTCGGCGGGTCGTTCCATGCGGGCGTGTTGGCCGCGCTCGAGGAAGCCACCGGCTGGGACCCGCGCCAGGCGACCATCATCGTGGGCACGTCGGCCGGGTCGATAGCGGCGGCAACGCTGCGGGCCGGGCTGTCGGCCACCGACATGCTCGCCCGCGCCGAGGACCGACCGCTCTCGCCGGCGGGAGCCCGTCTCATGGCGAAGGTCGGGGCGCCGCGAACGGTGCCGTCACGCCCGGCCGAGCGGCCTGGCCTCTCTGCCGCGCAGATCTCCGCCGTGTTGCGGCGCGCCGTCGCCCGGCCGTTTGCCGCACGGCCCACGGCGCTGCTCGCTGGTCTGCTCCCCGAGGGGGCCATCAGCACCGACCTCATCTCGGGCCCGATCGGAGCGCTGTTCCCCGATCACTGGCCTTCGCATCCGCTCTGGCTGTGCACCGTGCGCCAGGTCGACGGCCGTCGGGTGGTGTTCGGTCGGGGGGAGCGACGGGGCCCACTGCCCGACGTGGTCGCCGCGTCGTGCGCCATCCCCGGGTTCTTCACCCCGGTGGTGATCGACCAAGACTCCTATGTCGACGGTGGAGTGCACTCGCCCACCAACGCCGATGTGCTGGTGCGCGAAGACCTCGACCTCGTGCTCGTCAGCTCGCCCATGTCGATGAGTGGCCGGGGTCTGCGGGTGGCTGTCGACCAACCGGTGCGGCGGTGGTCGTCGGCGCTGCTCGATGCCGAGGCCCGCAATCTGCGCCGACAAGGCATGCACGTGCTGGCATTCCAGCCGACAGGCGACGACGTGGCGGTGATGGGCCTCAACGCCATGGACGCGCGCCGGCGCATCGAGGTGGCACGCCACATCCGGGAGTCGACCCTGCGTCGCCTGGCCCGCGCCGACACCCGTGAGCGACTGGCCCCGCTGACCGGGTGACGCCGCTGCACCGGTGGGCCGCCGCTGCCGGTCCCGTAGCCTTCATCGCATGCGCTTCGGACTCGACCTCGCCCAGCAACGGATGCCCTTCGCCGAGTTGATCGAACGAGCCCGCTCAACCGACGAGTGGGGCTTCGACGGCCTGTGGGGCTTCGATCACTTCCAACCGATGTACGGCTCGGGCCCGGGCGAGTGCTTCGAGGGCATGACCACCCTGGCCGCCCTTTCGGGCCACACCACCACGGCGCGGCTCGGCTTGCTCGTCACCGGCGTCACCTATCGCCATCCCTCCGTGCTCGCCGCCGAGGCCATCACCGTCGATCACGCGTCCGGCGGAAGGCTCGAGCTGGCCCTCGGTGCAGCGTGGTACGACAAGGAGCATCGTGAGCTCGGCATCCCGTTCCCGTCGACATCGGTGCGGATCGAGATGCTCGACGAGGCCCTCACCATCATCAAGGGCCTGCTGACCACCGACGACTTCAGCTTCGCCGGGCGCCATTGGCAGGTCGAGCACGCGACGCTGCGGCCCCGTCCGGTGCAGCAGCCCCATCCGCCGATCTGGATCGGCGCCAGCGGTGAGCGCAAGATGCTGCCGCTCGCGGCGCGCCATGCCGACGTGTGGCACACCTACGACTCCCCGGCGGAGATCGCCCGCAAGGGCCGGCTGGTCGACGAGTGGGCCGCCGAAGCGGGCCGCCCGCCAGGGTCGATCACGAGAGCGGCGTCGGTCGGTCTCTCCGAGCCGTGGGACGACGTGCGGGCCCATCTCGACGCGCTGCGCGAGGCCGGCGTGGGCTACGTGATATGCGGCTGGCCGGGCGAGGGGCGCGAGCGGGTCGACGAGTTCGTCACCCAGGTGATGCCCGCCTTCACCGGGGGCTGATCGCCGGACAGTGGCGGGGCCACGGGCGAGCCGCTTCGTAGCGGGCCGCGGCGGCCAGCACGAGATCCTCACGGTGGCGAGGTCCGATGATCTGCAGGCCGACGGGCAGGCCGTCGGTGTCGACCCCGGCCGGCACGCTGATGGCGGGTAGGTTCACCAGGCTGGCGAGGAAGCCGAGGACGACCGACATGCCTGCATGCACGTCGACGCCGTTGATCTCGGTGGGCATCGGACCTTCGGCGGCGAACGGGGGCATCGAGGCCATCGGTGTGACGAGCAGGTCGATGTCGTCGAAGAGGGCGGCGATCTGCACCACCAGCTGGCGCCGGTCGAACTCGACCGCGGCTGCGTCGGGCAACGTGCGCGCGCTCAGGTAGGACCAGCCCGGCGCCGAGTGCGGGTCGAGCTCGTCGAGCCGTTCCTGCCAGAGATGGGGGTCGATGCCCACGAACTTGTCGACACCCTCGACGAGCGCGTAGGTGAGCGTGTAGTCGTCGAGGGCGATCGGTCGGTCGACCAAGGTCGCGCCGGTGGTCGCCACCAACGCGTCGGTCGCGTCGCGGCACACGGACGCCACGCCTGGGTCGACGACGGCGAAGCCGAGGTCGACGGACCACCCCACCCGCAGGCCGCCCAGATCGGCGGTGCGCATCGCGTCGAGGTAGCGCACGGGAGGCGGCGGCAACGCGGTGCGATCGCGGCTGTCGGGCCCGGCCATGACGTCGAGCAGCAACGCCGTGTCGGCGACCGTGGTGGTGAGGCTGCCCACCACCGCGTTCTGCGCCAGGTGGGTGTCGCCGAACGTAGGGATGCGGCCATAGGTCGCCTTGAGGCCGACCAGGCCGGTGAAGCCCGCCGGCGTGCGGATCGATCCGCCTCCGTCGCTCGCCGTGCAGAACGGCACCATGCCGCTCGCCACCGCCGCGCTCGACCCGCCGCTCGACCCGCCCGGCGTCCTGGTGGGATCCCAGGGGTTGCGGGTGACGCCGAGCAGTGGGCTGGCCGTGTAGGCCCAGGCGCCGAACTCGGGTGTGGCCGTCTTGCCGATCGGGATGGCGCCCGCGGCCCGCAGCCGCCCGACGTGGAGCGAGTCGCGCGTGGCCGGCGGCCCGTCCGCGAACCAGCGGGAGCCTTTGGTCGTGGGCAGCCCGACGCAGTCCTCGAGGTCCTTCACCCCGAACGGCACGCCGGCCAGCGGCCCGAGCTGTTCGGCCCGACCGGCCGCGACCTCGCGATCGACCTGGCGGGCCGCCTCGAGGGCGCCGTCGGCGTCGAGGCAGACGAACGCGTTGAGCGCGGCGTCGTGCTGCTCGATGGTGTCGAGGCACGCCGCGGTCAGCTCTTCGGCCGATCGCTCTCCGGATCGGATCTGTGCGGCGGCGTCGGCCACGGTCGGCATCTCCATGCCGACAGCTTGGCGCGAACCACCGCGTTCAGTCGGCGCCGACCAACTCGGGCTCGGTCTGGCCTCGTCCTTCGGGGTCATCGGTCAGATCCAACGCATCGGCGTGGCCTTCCACGTCGATGTTCGGCAGGATGCGGTCGAGCCAGCGGGGGAGCCACCAGTTCTTGTCGCCGAGCAGCTCCATCGTGGCCGGCACGAGCAACATGCGGACGATGGTGGCGTCGAGGAAGATGGCGGTGGCCAGGCCTACGCCCATCAACTTCACGACCCGGTCGTTCTCGAGGATGAAGCTGCCGAAGACGAACACCATGATGGCGGCGGCCGCCGTGATGACCTTGGCGGTGGCCGCCAACCCGTCGGCCACCGACGTGCGGCTGTCGCCGCTGCGGTGCCATTCCTCGCGGATGCGTGACAGCAGGAAGACCTCGTAGTCCATCGAGAGGCCGAAGACGATGGCGAACAGCATCATCGGGATCCACGGCTCGATGGGTGCGGGTTGCACCCCAGTGAGGTCGCTCAGCCAGCCCCACTGGAACAGCGCCACCACGATGCCGTAGGCCGCGCCGATCGACAGCAGGTTCATGATCACGGCTTTCAACGGCACCAGCAGCGACCGGAACACCACCATCAGCAACAGGAACGACAGCGCCAGCACGGCGATGAAGAAGTAGGGCAGGCGCGAGGTGAGGTAGTCGGCGAAGTCGATGCTGACCGCCACCTGGCCCGTGACCGCGACCTGGGCGCCGAGGACGTCCTCCGCAGGGGGCAGCACGTCGTTGCGCAGCCGGTTCACCAGTTGCGTGGTGGCCTCGTCCTGCGGACCGGTGGCGGGCACGACCGTCCAGACGGCGGCGGTCGGGTTCTGGGGATCGTTGGGCCGACCCGGTGAGGCGAACACCACCGCGGGGTCGGCGGCGGCCGCATCGGTGATGGCGGCCAGATCGGCGAGGTCGGTGCCCTCGGGCAGCTCGGCCGCCAGCAGCAGCGGCCCGTTGAAGCCGGGCCCGAACCCGTCGACGAGCAGGTTGTAGGCCTGCTTGGTGGTGGTCTCCTCGGCGAAGTTGCTCTCGTCGGAGAACCCGAGCCGCAGGGCGAACACGGGAAGGGCCAGGATGATCAGCACCAACGCGCCGGCGATGGCGGCGGTCCACGGACGATGCTGGATGACCCGGCTCCACCGGTAGGCGGTGGTCTCGCGCAGTGGCTTGGTGGGCCGGCGGGGAACCTCTCGCTTCAGCGGACCCCAGAAGAGCCCGACCACCAGCACCAGCACGGCGAGGGGCAGGCCGAGGGTGAGCGGCGTGATCTTCAAGCCCACGCCCACCAGTGCGATGGCGATGAGGCCCGCCGCGATGAGGCCCCGCCAGCGGGTGAGCTCGACGCGCTCGCCGGCGAAGCCGAGCAGCGCGGGCAGCAGGGTGAGCGAGGCGATGACGGTGACCGCCACCACCGAGGCGGCGGCCACGGCGAGACCCTGCACGAAGCTGACGCCCATCACGAGCATGCCGAGCAGGGAGATGACGACGGTGGTGCCGGCGAAGAGCACCGAGCGACCGGCGGTGTCGAGCGCGATCCCGATCGACTCGCGCACGTCGTGGCCGGCGTGCAGCTGCTCGCGATAGCGGGTGACGATCAGCAGGGCGTAGTCGATGCCGACGCCGAGGCCGATCATGATGCCGAGGAAGGTGGCGAAGTCGGGCACGGCGAGCACGTTGCTCAACAGCGTGACGATGGCCGTGCCGAGGCCGATGCCGAACAGGGCCACGCCGACCGGCAGGCCCATGGCCAGCACCGAGCCGAACGCCAGGATGAGGATCACGATGGCGAACGCCAGGCCGAGGATCTCCGAGGACGGTTCCTCGAACTCGGCGAAGATGAAGCCGCCCAGTTCGGTGTCGACGCCTTCGATGTCGGGCGTGGCGGCCAGGATGTCCTCTCGGATCTCCCCGGCGCGCGTGAAGTCGATGTCGTCGGGCATCTCGACGTTGGCGTAGGCGATGAGGCCCGCCTCGGGACCCTCGGATGCGATCTGCTGTTCGCCGCCCTCCGCGTAGGGGCTCTCGACGCGCAGCACGTCGGGGATGGTGGCGACCTGGTCGAACAGCGCCTGCATCTGCTGGGTGACCGCGGGGTCTTCTACGCCCTGCTCGGCCCGGTAGACGATCGTGCCCACCATGCCCGTGCCCTGGCCGCCGAAGTTCTCGTCGAGGATGTCGAAGCCTTGCTTCGACTCGACGTCGGGCAGGTTGAACTCGTCTCGGAACGCGCCGCCGACTCCGCCCGAGATGGCCCCACCGAGCAGCAGGACCGCCACCCAGAGGCCGAGGACCAGCTTGCGATGGTCGTGGCACCAAGGTCCAAGTCGTGTGAACACGCGTCGCCTCCTCGCGGTCGGGCGGCAGCGCCCGACGGCTTGCTTCGTCGAAGTTGTGCGAGCGCCCATCCCCGAGCGCTCTGAGAGTCCGACCGACCGTCCGGCCCGAACTCATCGGCCCGCGTCGCGGAAATCGCAGGAACGAACCGACAGGGGAGCCTAGGCCGCTCGGTCGCATTTTCCGGCCGATCGGCCCATGTGCCCAGCGTTTTGACGGGGGAAGATGGTCCCCAGGCGAACGCGGGAGGCGGGTAGGTGGCAAGGACGATCTTCGGTCGGCGCGAAGCGACCTCGACCAGACCACCGGCGCCAGACGAGACCTCGGTGCTCGAGGAGATGGTCGGCTTCCACGCCACCCCGGCGTCGGGATCGCAGCAGTACGGCGAGTGGGCCGACCGGTTGCGCCAGCGCCGGAGCGCCGCCCAACGCGTCTACCGCGACGAGCCGACCGAGACGGCCGACGACTACTGGCGCCCCGAACATCTCTTCGCCGACGGCGAGCGTGATGCGGTCGACGGGTCGCCCGACCCTGCCGCCGTCAGCCAGGCACTGGAGCGGCTGCGACTCGCGCCCGACGCCGGTCCCGCCGAGGTCACGGCCCGCTACCGCGAGCTGGTGAAGGTGCACCACCCGGACCGCCACGTCGATGCCGACGAGCGCACCGCCGCCCGGCACGCCGCCGAGTTCCGCGCGCTCCACGACGCGCTCACCGTGCTGCGCGCCGCCGGCGCCGTCTGACGACCTCCGGCGGAACCGCGCGCCCGGTCCGCGCCGACTCATTCGTGGGGATGGGTCGATCGGACCGTTTTGACGGTTCGCGGCAAGTCCGCCAACAGGTCAACCCGCCGTTGGTCGATGGCTCTGGCACGGCACACGGGTGCCATTGGAGTCGGGCGGCGGAGCCCGGCGTCGAGCACGAGGTGGGACCAGATGAACCATGCTGCAGACCTGCGGTTCCTGGAGTCGGCGGCGAGTGCAGCGCTCGGTGGAGACCGGGTCCTGGCGGCCGGGATCTTCAGCTGGCAGGGCCTCTTGGCCGCCAGCATGGTGGGCGGCACGGCCGCGGCAATAGGGGGTGACCTCCTCAGCAACAACATGGCCG
Source organism: uncultured Iamiaceae bacterium (assembly GCA_963706425.1). Lineage (GTDB taxonomy): Bacteria > Actinomycetota > Acidimicrobiia > Acidimicrobiales > Acidimicrobilacustridaceae > CAVPMN01. The sequence goes on along the minus strand of CAVPMN010000001.1, from coordinate 600,470 downwards.
TGAGCGGGGTCGCCGCCGTCGCAGGTGGGCGGGTCGCCGTCGAGGAGGCCGCTGCCCAGAACGGCATGACCACGAGGCTCCTCGTGACCGTCACCGCCGACACGATCTACGTGCTCAATTGGCTCGGCGACCGCGCCGGCGAGGTCGTGCATCGCTTCGACCGGGCGACCACCGACGTGCACATCTCCAAGTTCGGGCTGTCCCGCATTCTCCGCCTGCACGACACCGCATCGGGCGAAGAGCTCGAGCTGCACGGCACGGCCGCCCCCTACCTGGGCCAGACCAAAGCCGACAAGACGGTGCTGCACCTGCTCGACGCGGGCTGAGCCGCCCAGCGCTAGCGAGCGAGCGTTTGCTCGTAGACGGTGAGGTAGTCGTCGACCATCCGGTCGGCCCCGAAGCGCGCAACGGCACGCTCACGGATGTCCGACCGGTCGAAGCCGTGGACTCGGTCGATCGCCGCAACTGCGGCGTCGATGTCGGCGACCACCGCCCCGGTGTGCCCTTCGTCGATGATCTCCCGCATCGATCCTCGATCGAACGCGATCACGGGGGTGCCGCAGGTCATGGCCTCGACCACGCTGAATCCGAAGGGCTCGTCGAAGTCGATCAGGTGGAGCAGCGCCGCCGCACCACCGAGGAAAGCGGAGCAGTTCGTCGCCGCGACAGGGCCGACGTAGCGCACCCGTTCGCCGTCGACGCGGGGCCTGACCTTCTCCTCGAAGTAGTCGGCGTCTTGCACGATGCCCGCGATCATGAGCGATCTGCCGGCCCGCTGGGCGGCGTCGATGGCCTCGACGGTCCCCTTGTCGGGATGGATCCGGCCGAGGTAAGCCAGATGATCCCCGGGGTCGGGATGGAGACCGAAGCGGTCGGTGTCGACACCATGGTGGATGGTGGCGGCGTAGTCGAGGGCCGGATGGCGGTCGGCGTCGCTGATCGCCACGTAGTTGCCGGTGTCGTACTTCTCGTAGACCGCGACGATGCGCTCCGACGAGAACCCGTGGATCGTCGTCACCACCGGCGTGTCGACCAGCCTCGAATACGTGAGCGGGAGGAAGTCGAAGCCGTTGTGGATCACGTCGAAGTCGTCGGCCCGTTCGAACACCTGCGAGATGTGCAGGCACTCGGCCACCTTCGGCTCGATCGACGCGTCTTCGGACCAGCCGGTCGGCACCACCGAAGCCAGCCGGGCCGATGTTTGCGAGTCGCCTGAGGCGAAGAGAGTGACCTCGTGGCCTCGGGCCACCAGCCCTTCCGTCAGCAGCGACGCGAAGAGCTCCCACGGGCCGTAGTGGCGGGGCGGGACGCGCCACGCGATGGGCGCCAACACGGCGATGCGCACGCTGGGCTCAGCGTCCGAGTGCGGTCTTGCCGGCCTTCTTCTCCTGTTTGGCGACGCGCTTCTCCTTGAGCGACTTTCCGGGCTTCTTGCCGGATGGTTTCTGCGGTGACTTGCTGGGCACGAGGGCCTCCTTGGGTTGCGGGGTCGAAGGGTGGTGACGACGCAGGGCGTTAGCCGGGATGGTCGACGAGGGCGGCCAACAGGCCGTCGACGGGCACGGTGGCGATGCCGATGGCGGCGTCGCCGATCCCGTAGGGAACGACCAGCGTGTTGCCGTGCACCAGTGCGCCACACGAGTAGACGACGTTCGGCACGTAGCCGTCCTGTTCGTCGGGCGCCGGCCGGAGAAGAGGCTCGCGAAGCTGGCCGAGCAGAACGGTGGGGTCGTCGAGGGCGAGGAGGACGGCGCCGATCGAGTAGGTCCGCATGGGCCCGACGCCATGGGTCAGCACGAGCCAACCCGCGTCGGTCTCGATCGGCGATCCGCAGTTGCCCAGTTGCAGGACCTCCCAGGAACGGGTGGGGACCTGACAGGGGAGGGGAGCGTCGTCCCAGCGGCGCAGGTTGTCGGAGAAGGCGACTCGGTTGGTCTCCCGGTCGGCGCGCGACAGCGCGACGAACCGACCGCCGATGCGACGCGGGAACAGCGCGAGTCCCTTGTTGGCCGCAGCCTGGCCGACGAGGGGCGACGAGGTGAACGACTCGAAGTCAGTCGTCTCCAACAGTTGCTGGCTGATGTCCACACCGTCGTAGGCGGTGTAAGTCGCGTAGTAGGTGGGGGTGGCCCCGTGGTCGACGAGCCGGACGAAACGGGCGTCCTCCATGCCGTGGCTCTCGACACTCATGGCCGGCGAGAGGACGCGCTCGGTCAGCGTGGAGTCGGCCGGGAAGCGCACGCCGTAGGAGCGCTCCGCCACCCGTCGCATCACCGGGATGGCTCCGCCGCCGTGCCGGCGGGTGGCGAGCTGATTGTGGAGATGGCCGAGTCGCACCTCGAGTTCGGCGGCGGTGAAGTGGTCTCCGAGCCCGTCGAGGACGTAGTCGGCGGTCTCGCCGCCGACGTGCAGACGATCGAGCTCGCCGCGAAACACGCTGGCGTCGAAGTGTGACGCTTGGATCTCGCCGGTGACGGCGAACGCGGGTGGCTCGTCGAGGGCGACCACGCCGGCTGGGTCGACGGTCCCTGAGCGGAAGCCGATCGACGACCGATGACCTTCGCCGACAGCGCGGACGCTCATGACGAAGCGCAGTCCGCCGGGAGCCACGCCGGTCTGATCCGGATGGGCGACGATGCTCGGGTTGCAGAGGGCGGCCCCCTCGATGGCGTACTCGCAGGTGAAGGTGGCACCGAGCAGCAGTCGTCGACTGTCCGATAGCACGAGCTCCGGATTGAGCCGATCGGCCAGCTGGGTGACGTGGCGCGTGAACGTCGCTTCGAGGTCGCGATGACGGGACTCGAAGCGCTTGACGACGTCGTCGAGTGCTTCTCGTACCTCCGACTCGTCGAGCGCCAGGATGCGCCGCAGCACCGGCGAGGTGCGCGACTCCTGATGCTCGAAGCCCTCCTGGCCGGGGACGAACAGCTTGGTGATCACCCGTGAGGGGTCGGCTTCGAGGCGGACAGGACTGCGTCGTACGAGATGGGCGACCGTGCTCACCGGCTCGCCGATCCCGACGCCACCGGGACGAGATCGCGGGCGTGCTGGAGTGTCGAGAGCAGCGCGAGCGTCGACTCAGCACCCTGGTTGCGATTGACCCCGTCAGGTTCGAGTCCATCGAACCCGCCCCCGGTGAGCTCGTCCCACATGGCCGCGCCCTGGTCGTTGTCGCCGACGAACCAGGCCACCGCGGCGGCCAGGCCCGCCGTCCACCGCTCGTGGTCGTCGATCCTCGCGGCACGCGCGCAGGCGTCGGCGAGGGCCGCCACCTCGATCGGCTGCTGGTCGTAGCTCGGACGGGCGTCGCCGAGCGTGTATCCGCCCGCCGGCGTCACGGAGAGGTGGCCGTCGACGGTCTGCAGCTCGAGGAGCCAGCCCAGCACGTCGAGGCCGCGGCGCTTGAGATCGGGCCGGTCGAGGGCCTCGCCCGCGGCGATCATGGCGTCGGGCAGGGCGGCGTTGGCGTAGGCGAGTCGTGGTTCGGGCCAGCGCCACGTCGCGTCGGACGCGACCTCGTCGTCGGCCGCGGTCAGCGTGTCAGCCGCGTCGATGACGAGCGCGCGGGCTTCGCGATGGTCGGCATCGACCGTGAGCACCTCGGTGGCTCCCAGCACCGCGAACCACGTGGCGCGCGGCGAAGGCGAGCGGCGCCGGGCGGCGCGCTCGAACTGCACCAGGGCTGATTGGCGTACCCAGCCGACGTCGCTGCGCGCCGCCGCCGTGCCGAGGCCCCAGATGCTGCGCCCCCAGCAGTCGTCGAGCGTGGGCCGGTCGACGAATCGACCGCGTGGGTTCATGCGGTTGCGGTAGTCCCCGTCGAATCCCTGGGCGTCGCTGAGAAAGCGCAGGCTCAGTTCGGCCAGGCGGCGCACGGCCGGTGTGGGCTCGGGCTCGCGGCTGGCGACGACGAGCGCGCGGGCCATGTCGTCGGTGCAGTAGCCGTGCTCCCGACGGGGCTCGTCGAACTCGGCGTGCTCGAAGGTCGCCCGCCCGTCGGTCATCCGCAGCAGATGGCGGAAGTCGGGCGCCGGGTGGCTCGTCATACGAGCGCCGGTCGATCGGCGAGCACGCCTGCCGCCAGCTCGACATAGCGTTCCGCCACGACAGGCCACGCCATCGTCGGCGCCAACCGAGCGGCCTCGGCCGCCATTCCGGCGGCCGCCTCTGTGTTCGTGAGCACCAGGTGCAGTGCGAGGGCCAGGGCGTCGGGGTCGTCGTGGTCGACCACCATGCCCGCACCAGTCGACAGCAGCTCCACCGCGTGGGGGAAAGCGGTGGCCACGACCGGCCGGCCGGCGGCGATGGCGTCGACCAACACGCCCGACGTGACCTGGTCGGTCGAGTCGTAGGGCAGCACGACTACGGTGGCCGATTGGATCAGCGCGGTGAGCGACGGGACGTCTCGGTAGCCGGCGTCGAAGTCGACCGAAGGGGAGACCCCGTTGCGCCATGCCTGCTCGATGCGCGCGTTGCGGTAGGCCTCACCCTCGGCGACCAGCACCTTGGGGTGGGTCTGGCCGGCGACGAGGTAACGCGGTCGGGCGGGAAGATCGTGCAGCACGCGCATCGCGTCGATCACGCGCTCGATGCCCTTGCCCGGGTCCGATGAGCCCGGCAGTCAACACGGTCGGCCTGACCGCTCGGATCGGTGGGAGGATGGCGGCCGGCACGGTGGCGCCATGGGGGATGGTCACGACCTTGGATGGATCGACGTCGAACCCGGTGCACAAGCGTTGCCTCGCCGCCTCCGACATCACCACGACGCGATCGGCCAGGTCGGCGGCGGCGACCAGCACCGCGCGCTGGTGCAGCGTCGGCGTCACCAGGATCGTGTGCGCCACCACGATCGTCGGGACCCGCAAGCCGGCGAGCACCTCGAGTACTTCGTCGCCATCCTCGCCGCCATAGAGGCCGTACTCGTGCTGCACGACGGCGACGTCACAACGGTTGAGGGCTTCTGCCGCTGCGGCGATCGACGCCACCGAACCGCGCTCCAGCTCTGCGACCACGCTTCTCGGGCGCGGCGCGCGCTCGTCGATCACCCGCACGACCCGAACGTCGGCGCCGTGTGCGATCAGCCCGCCAGCGAGGGCGGCACTGAACGTGGCCAGGCCACATGCCGTCGGCGGATAGGTGCTGAGGATGCCGAAGGTGCGGGCGCGATCAGGCGCGCGTTCGAAGGATGAGGTCTGATGATCTGCGACGCGCAAGTGAGCTCCGGATCGATAGCTCGGTCGAGGCGTCGAACCTGCACGGGGCGACAACGGGGCCATGACGGCCGACCAGCCCAAGCGAGGCGACTCTCCCAAGAGGGTGTGGGTTCAGGGTACGCCCGTTGCGAGTGCGATCGACGGGGCCAGCTCGATTCGTCGGCTACGCCGGTAGGGTGGTCATACCGAGCTGGTCACGATGACCGGTCGGAATCTTGAGAAGAGAACACCTGTGACTACCGGAACCGTCAAGTTCTTCAACGCTGAGAAGGGCTTCGGCTTCATTTCCCGCGAGCAGGGTGACGACGTGTTCGTCCACTACTCGAACATCCAAGGCGACGGCTATCGCTCGCTCGACGAGGGCCAAGCTGTCGAATTCGACGTGGCGCCCGGACGCAAGGGCGAAGAAGCGCAGAACGTTCGCGCTATCTAGCTCGTACTGAGCGCCACCCGCCGCGCGACTCGTCGCCGGTTGAGGAAGCCGTCGGCATTCGTCCGGCGGCTTCGTCGCGCCGACCGCCGAGCGCCATCTTCAGTGTTCAGACCCACTTGCCCGGGTTGAGGATGTGGTCGGGGTCGAGCGCCTGCTTCACCCGGCGGGTGAGGTCCATCACGTCCTCGCCGAGCTGGCTCACGAGATGGCGGGCCTTGAGCACGCCCACGCCGTGCTCGCCGGTGACGGTTCCGCCAAGTGACAGGGCGGCTTCCATCACCGCGTCGAAGGCCTGCTCGGCGCGGGCGGTCGCATCGGGATCGGACGCGTCGAAGGTCACGAGCGGGTGGAAGTTGCCGTCGCCGGCGTGGCCGATCACCGGGATGGCGGTGTCGTAGCGCGCAGCGATCGACTCGACCGCGGCGAGCAGCTCCGGGATGCGCGGTATCGGGACGCCGACGTCTTCGATGAGCACGGTGCCGAGCCGTTCCACGCAGGGGATCGCCATGCGGCGCGCCCCCATGAGCAGCTCGCCCTCGTCGGCGTCGTCGGTGCGCGCCACGTACGCGGCGTCGGCCCACTCGCACGCCGCCGCGATGACGTCGGCCTCGTCGCCTCCCGCGTCGGTGCGCGCCAGCAGGAGCGCGGCGGCCTCGGGGTCGAGTCCCATCGGCTTCACCCGCTCGACGGCTGCGATGGCCGCTCGGTCCATGAGCTCGAGAGCGGCCGGGCGCACCTCGGCGACGATGCGGGTGACCGCCCGGCCGGCGGCGACCACTGACGGGAAGGTGGCGACGACGGTCGACGCCGGCGGGGGAGGCGGACGCAGGCGCAGCAGCGCCTCGGTGATGACGCCGAGCGTGCCCTCGGAGCCTACGAACAGTCGCTTGAGGTCGTAGCCGGCCACGTCCTTGATCGTGCGCCCGCCCAGCCGCACGGCCCGGCCGTCGGCCAGCACCACCTCGATGCCGAGCACGTAGTCGGTGGTCACGCCGTACTTCACGCAGCACAACCCGCCGGCGTTGGTGGCCAGGTTGCCGCCGATCGAGCAGATCTCGAACGACGAGGGGTCGGGCGGATACCACAAGCCCTCGGCCGCGGCTGCCTGCTTCAACTCCACGTTGCGGATGCCGGGCCCCACGGTGGCTGTCATCGCGGCCGGGTCGATCGACAGCGATCGCATCTGCTCGGTCGACAACACGATGCAGCCGTCGATGGCCGCCGATCCGCCCGACAGCCCGGTGCCGAGCCCGCGGGGGACCACGGGCACCCGGAACTGCGAGGCGATGCGCAGCACCGCCTGCACGTCGGCGGTGTGGCGGGCCCGCACCAGGGCCAACGGCCGGCCGGGCACCACCGTGCTGGCCCGATCGGCGGCGTACGCGCCGACGATGTCGGGGTCGTCCACCATCGGGCCGTCACCGAGCGCGGCGCGCAAGGCGCCTCGCACTGCTTCGTTGGTCGGGCTCGCCTCCACCCGCACATCCTCGCCTGCCCGCCGCCCTCGGCGCGCATCGGCGGGCCTCACTCGGGCGCACCGCTGATCGGGCCGGGTGCCATGATTGGCGCACCCGACCCAAGGAGATGGCATGACCATCGAGCGAATCGACCCGCCGGGGCTGGCGCCCCTGCCCGGAGCCGCTCATGTCACGGTGGCTCGCGGCAGCCGCATCATCCACCTCTCCGGACAGACGGGCGTGGACGCGGACGGCAACACGGTGGGCACCACCCACTCGGAGCAGACACGACAGGCGCTGATCAACCTGCGGACCGCGTGTGAGGCGGCCGGCGCGAGCCTGGCCGATATCGCCATGCTGCACCTCTATGTCGTCGACTACTCGGCGGAGGCGTTCGATGCCCTCGTCACCGCCGCCATCGAGGTCTACGGCGACGACTTCCCGATCACCGCGACCACCTTGGTGCCGGTGCCCATGCTGTGGCAGCCGGGTCTGTTGATCGAGATCGACGCCACCATCGTGGTCGACTGATCGCGAGTGGCCTTCGCGTTCCAGGCCGAGCTGTGGCGCCATAGCGGTGAGGCGGCCTGGCACTTCTTGACGCTCCCGGTCGATGTGGCCGACGAGATCGCCGAGCTCACCGAGCACGAGCGACGAGGCTTCGGGTCGGTGCGCGTCCGGGTCACCGTGGGCGACACGACATGGAGCACGTCGATCTTCCCCGACAAGGCCGCGCAGTCCTACGTGCTGCCCGTCAAGAAGCAGGTGCGTGATCGCGAGGGACTCGACGACGGCGAGATGGTCGATCTCACCCTCGAGCTCGTCGACGTCGAATGAAGCAGGCCCCAATGGTGTCGCGGCTCTACGCCGGCTACCTCGCGCTGCAGGCGGCGCTCGGTGTCGTGTTGTGGATCGGCATCGCCAACTCGTCGACCATCCGGTCGGGCTTCGAGCTGGTGGAGGAACGGCCCTGGGTCACCGACGCGTTCGTCTACCCGGACCTGTTCGTCACGGTCGTCGGCTCGGCGTTGAGCGCCTGGGGCATCGCCGCCGGCAAGCGGTGGGCCGTGCCCGTGGTGGCGTTCACGGCGGGCTCGGTGATCTACCCGACGATCTACCTCTTCGGTTGGGTCGCGAAGGAGGAGGTGGGCGGACCCGCCCTGGCCGTGATGGTCGCCGTGTCGACCCTCACCTGCTGGATCGCCTGGCAGACCTACCGCACGACCATCCCGAGACGGGGCTGAGACGAGCGAGCACGGCCGGTGTCGGTGGGGCAGCATGGTCGCCATGTCTGAGAACTTGAACATGCTCGGTCGCTACAGCGACGCGATGGCGGCGGGGGACGAGAAGGCGGTGTTCTCCTTTTTGCGCCCGACTTCCACAGCCACGTCACAGAGCGGGTCAACCCCGACGCGGTGGGCAACGACATCCGCGGCGAGGAGCTCAAGTGGTGGACCGAGGTGCGCTCGTCGTTCCCCGACATGGTGTTCACCGTCGACCTGCTCATCGAGAAGGACGACCTGGTGGTGTCGAACTGGACGGTGAAAGGCACCCACACGGGCACGCCGTTCAACGGGGTGGCCGCCTCGGGCAAGCCGGTGGAGATCAACGGCACCGCCATCCTGCGCATCCGTGACGGCCAGATCGTCGAGCACTGGGGCGGTCCGCACTGCCAGGACGGCGTCGGCCTCACCCACTGAGCACCATTGATCCGGCGGCGCGAGGTGGAGCGCCGGTAGGGTCGGCGATTGCGCGACGAGGGTCGTGCGGGGAGGAATCGACCATGAAGCGTTCGGCGCGCGTCCTATCGACGGTTGCCGTTGTCGGAGGGCTCTGCCTGGTGATGCCCGATGCGGCTCAGGCAGCTCCCACCACGGAGACCTTCGAGTTCACCGGAGACGAGCAGAGCTTCGTGGTGCCAGCGTCGGTGTGCTCCGTCGAGGTCGACGTCTACGGCGCCGAGGGTGGCGATTTCGGCGGTGCGATCCGGGCCGGGCTCGGTGGCCGGGCCACGGCCACCATCGCGGTCACGCCCGGCGAGACACTGGCGGTCTACGTCGGTGGCACACCCGGGGGCAGCAACGCCGGGGGATTCAACGGTGGCGGCGACGCCGGCATCAGCACGAACAACGACTCCCAGGGTCGGCCCGGCGGCGGCGCGTCCGACATCCGCCGAGGGGGCAGCGATCTCGCCGACCGGGTGGTCGTCGCCGGTGGCGGCGGTGGTCGCAGCAACGCGGGTGACGAGGGCGGCGCCGGCGGCGGTGAGGCCGGCGTGGCCGGTGGAGGCCCGGCGGGTGGCGGTGGCGGCACGCAAGTTGCTGGCGGTGTGTCGCTCGGCAACGGCGATGCCGGCAGCGCCGGTCAGGGTGGGGCCGGTGGCACGGGGTTCAACATCGCCGGTGGCGGTGGCGGCGGTGGTTGGTTCGGTGGCGCAGGCGGTGGCGGCGCGCCCGAGAGCGACATCAGCGCCTCCGGCGCCGGTGGTGGTGGCTCGGGTCATGGTCCCGAGGGCACCGTCCTCGAGACCGGTGTGCGTGAGGGCGACGGACTGGTCACCATCACCTACGACCTCGCAGCCACCACCTGTCCGGCCGAGGAGACCACGACCACCACCGGCGGTTCCGTGGGCACCACGCCGGTGGCGGGCACGGCTCAGCCTCGGTTCACCGGCTGAGCCACGCTGGTCAACGCAGTCGAGAGGCCGGTTGATAGTTGGGGCCGGCCGTGATGTCGACCCGCCGCAACAACGTCTCGCACGGCGGTTCGAACGACGCTGCGAACCAGCGAGCCCGATCCTCCCCGAGCAGTTCCCACGGCAGGGTGGTGCACCGGTCGGTGTCGTCTTCGATGCGCTGGCGCAGGGCCACACCGTCGGGCAGCACGGTGCGTCCCTCGGCCAGCCCCTTGGCGGCGAGCGCGCCCCAGCCGGCCTCGAGGTCGTCGTCACTCGTGCCCCGCGACTTCGCCAGCCAGTCGGTCTCGTAGCCGAGCCATGCGTTGTGCACGATCGACGCCTCCGCTTGGCCCAGTCCGGTGGCCACGACGATCGCCCAGTGCGTGTCGCCCCGCCACTCGCGCAGGCAGTTGACTGCGTGCCACCCCGACAGGAGCGGATCGGCGGGACGGGGGAGCGCGAGGTGCGCGCCGAACAGCACCCGTCCCATGACCGGCAGTCGTTCGACCACGGGCCACAGCTCTGGACCCAGTTCGATCAACGGTTCGACGATCTCGGGGGCGTGCTCGTGCAGGCCTTCGACGACGGCCTCGTCTCGGGCGAGTCGGAACTGCTCGAAGCGGGCCGGGTCGTCGAGCAGACTGAAGAGCGCTCGGATGCCGAGCGGGCTGATCGACCCGAACGCCGCGATCACCGCATCGGGGCCGGCGCCGGCAAGCGGCACGCCACGCGCCGCCAGATAGCCGAGGGGCTCGGCGAAGTCGGCCGGCAGCCCCAACTCGGTGTATCGGCGGGTGGCGCCGGGGTCCCAGAAGATCCAGCCGATCGTGGTCTGCACCGAGCGGGCGTTGCGGCGGGTGATCTCGAACCAGTCGGTCATGCGGGCCTCCCCTACAGTGCAGCGAACGCGAAGTGCAGCGATGCACAGGGCATGGTTGCGCGGGCATCGATGCGCAGTGCACCGATGCGTACCACGAAGGAGGGCGGCTCATGGGCTCTGACGAGCAACGACAGCTGCGCGTCGCCGTCATCGGCGCCGGCATGTCCGGGATCCTCAGCGTGATCAAGCTGCGCGAGGCGGGCATCGACGACGTGACCGTCTACGAGAAGGCCGACCGGCTCGGCGGCACCTGGCGGGAGAACACCTATCCGGGCCTGTCGTGCGACGTCCCGTCGCACCTCTACTCCTACTCGTTCGCGCCGAGCCCCGAGTGGAGCTACCAGTACTCGCCCGGCGCGGAGATCCTCGCCTACTTCGAGCAGGTCGCTCGCGACTACCACGTCGACGAGGTGGTGCGGCTGGGCGACGCAGTCACCCGCCTCGAGTGGACCGACGGTCGCTGGCACCTCGAGACCGAGCAAGGCGTTCGCGACGAGGCCGACGTGGTGATCGCGGCCACCGGCGTGCTGCACCATCCCCGCTATCCCGACATCGCCGGGCTCGACCGCTTCGCCGGCGCTGTGTTCCACAGCGCCAGGTGGGATCACGACGTGCCCCTCGACGGCCAGCGAGTGGGAGTGATCGGCACGGGCTCCACGGCGGTGCAGATCACGTGCGCCCTCGTCGACCGGGTCGACCACTTCACGCTCTTCCAGCGCACCGCCCAGTGGGTCATGCCCGCGCCGAACCTGGCCTACACCGACGAGGACAAGGCGGCGTTCCGAGAGGACCCCGAGCGCATGGCCCAGCTCCGCCAGACCCTCGACGAGGGCTACACGGTGTTCGCCCGGGCCATCGTCGACGCCGACTCGCCCGAGATGAAGATGATCGAGCAGGCATGTGAGGCCAACCTCGAGACCGTGCGCGACCCTGAGCTGCGTGAGCGGTTGCGCCCCGATTATCGGGCCGCCTGCAAGCGCCTCATCATCTCGCCCGACTTCTACGAAGCGATCCAGCGCCCCAACGCGGAGCTGGTCACCGACAAGATCGTCGAGGTCGAGCCCGGTGGGGTGCGCACGGCCGACGGCGTGCTGCACGAGCTCGACGTGCTGGTGTTGGCCACCGGCTTCCGGGCCGACGCCTTCATGCGACCCATGGACATCCGGGGACGCGACGGCGTGTCGCTCGACGAGGTGTGGTCGAAGCGACCGAGCGCCTACCTGTCGGTGTGCATCCCCGACTTCCCCAACCTGTTCATGCTCAACGGGCCCAACGGCCCGGTGGGCAACTTCTCGCTCATCGAGGTGGCCGAGCTCCAGTTCGGCTACGTGATGCAGCTCGTCGAACGCCTGCGCAGCGGTGAGTGCCACGAGATCACCGCCCGTCACGAGGCGATGGACGAGTTCGAAGAGGCCCGCATCGAGGCGGCCAAGCACACCGTGTGGTCGACGGGCTGTCAGAGCTGGTACCTCGACGACCGGGGCATCCCCGCGGCGTGGCCGTGGCGCTTCGAGCGGTTCCGCGAGGTGATGCGCGAGCCCGATCTCAGCGCGTTCGATCTCCGTTGAAGGTGGTCATGATGTGCACACGACGAAGGGGGATGCGGTGACGATCGAGGTCGTAGGAGCAGGGTTCGGACGCACAGGCACGCTGTCGATGAAGTTGGCGCTCGATCAACTCGGCTTCGGGCCGTGCCACCACATGATGGAAGTGTTCAACCGGCCGGGCGACGCCCAGGGTTGGGCCGACGTGATCGCCGGCGACAGTGTCGACCTCGACCCGCTGCTCGACGGCTATCGGGCGACCGTCGACTTCCCCGCCTGCGTGATGTGGCGCGAGCTGATGGACGCGAACCCGCAGTCGAAGGTGCTGCTCACGGTGCGGCCGTCCGACAAGTGGTGGCGCAGCTTCGACTCGACGATCCGGCCCAACATCGACGGCACGAACCAGCACGACGACGCCGGCTTCGCCGCCCTGCTGCGGGCCATCGACCGGGTGGTGTTCGGTGGTCAGGCCGGTGATCAGCGACGCGGCGATCGCCGCCTACGAGCTGCACAACGCCCGGGTGGTGGCCGACACGCCGGCCGATCGCCTGCTCGTCTACGAGGTGGGCTCAGGCTGGGAGCCCCTGTGCGAGTTCCTCGGGGTGGCCGTGCCCGACGAGCCGTTCCCGCACACGAACACCTCCGAGGAGTGGAACGCCAACAAGGACTGAGCCGGCGTGGTGACAGACTCGCCGTCGATGGACGTTCCCGTCAGCGGTCGATGCGACCCCGCCTTCGAGTCGGTGCGCCGGCAGTTCCAGGCCAACTTCACCGAGCGGGGCGAGGTGGGCGCCGGTGTGTGCGTGATCGCCGACGGCGAGGTGGTGGTCGACCTGGTGGGCGGCTGGGCCGACGAGGGTCGCACCCGACCCTGGCAGCCCGACACGATCGTGAACTTCTACTCGGTCGGCAAGCCCATCGTGGCCACGCTGGCCCTGCAGCTCGTGGACGACGGGCTGATCGGTCTCGACGACCCGGTCGCCGACATCTGGCCCGAGTTCGCGACGGGGGGCAAGCACGGGGCCACCCTCCGCCAGGCGTTGTGTCACCAGGCCGCTGTGCCGGCGATCCGCGAGCCGCTCACCGACAACGCGCTGTGGGAGTGGTCGCGCATGGCCGACGCGGTCGCCGCCACCGAGGCGTGGTGGGTGCCCGGCACGATGCACGCCTACCACACCAACACCTATGGCCATCTGATCGGTGAGGTGGTGCGACGGGTGACGGGTCAATCGCCGGGCGAACGGCTGCGCGCCGTTGCCGCGCCGCTCGACGCCGACCTGTGGTTCGGGGTGCCGGAGTTCGAGCAGTCGAGATGCGCCGAGGTGGTCTTCGCGGGCGACGTCGTTCCGGACGTGTCGGACCTCGATGCGGTGCCCGACGACGCCCGCATGATGGCGCTCGGCTACTTCAACCCGCCGGGCTACTCGTCGATCGGCGTGGTGAACACCGCGAGATGGCGCTCGGCCGAGGTGCCCTCGACGAACGGTCATGGCACGGCCCGCGGGGTGGCCCGGTTCTATGCCGCGTTGCTCGAGCCGGGCCGGGTGCTGTCGGCTGAGCTGCTGCACGAAGCGACCAGCGCGCAGTCGGAGGGCTACTGCCCGGTGCTCGGCGAGGAGGTCACGTTCGGCCTCGGCTTCAAGCCCACCACGCCCCGCCGGCCCTTCGGGCCCAACCCGCGCAGCTTCGGCCACTTCGGCTCGGGCGGGGCGCTCGGGTTCGCCGACCCCGACGCCGGGTTGGCCTTCGGCTACGTGATGAACGACGTCATCCCCCGGTGGCAGAGCAGCCGGAACCGGGCGTTGATGGAGGCCGTGTACCGGGCCCGGTGATGCCGGATGGGCTCGCGACTGGGCAGGTCACAGGCCCTTTTGTGGGCTGGCTTTCACTCATCGTCACGGTTCTGTAAAGATACCGCAACATGAGTTCGCCCCCCCGACCTCGCGCGACCTTGCTGGCCGCCCCCCTCGTGGCCATCGGTCTGCTCCTCACGGCCGTCTGGACGCCGGCCGCCGGAGCCCAGACCGCGGACGATCTGCGCTCGCGGGCGTCCACCATCGCCGAGCGGCTCTCCGCCCTCGAGGCCGAGCAGATGGACCTGGCCGCCGAGTTCGAGCGGGCCAACTACGAGCTGAGCCAGGCCGAGGCCAAGGTGGCCGAGATGCAGCGCTACGCCGACGAGGCCGGCGCCGAGCTCGAGCAACGCCGGGCCGAGGTGCGGGCCTACGCGGTCGAGGCCTATCAGTCGTCCGGTGGCGGCGAGGTCGACGCCCTCCTCAAGGGTGAGCCCGACGAGGCTCCCCAGGCCCGGGCCTACATCGAGGTCACCTCGGGGTCGCGCAAGGACCTGGTCGATCAGCTGAAGGCAGCCGAGAAGCGCGCCGAGGGCGAGATCGAGCAACTCGACGCAGCTCGCACCGAAGCGGCCGCCCACGCCGAGAAGATCGCCGCCGCCCGCAACGCCGCGGCCGAGGCCGTCGACGAGCAGCGAGCCGTGCAGGCCGAGGTGCAGGGCGAGCTCGCCAGCCTGGTGGCTGCCGAACAGGCCCGTCAGGCCGAAGCTGCCGCGGCGGCCGCCGCTGCCGCCGCACCCGCCGTTGCGACCGCACCCTCCGTCGACCCCCGCCGCTCGGGCGACCGCACCGGCCGCGGCGCCCAAGCCGGTCGCTCCGGCGCCGCTGCCGCCCACCACGCCGGCGCCCCCCGGCAACGGCAACGCGGCCGCCGCCATCCCCTACGCCACCAGCAAGGTCGGCTCGGCCTATGTGTGGGGCGCGGCCGGGCCCAACGTGTTCGACTGCTCGGGCCTCATGGTGTGGGCCTTCGCCCAGGTGGGCATCCGGCTGCCGCACTACAGCGGCGCCATCTACAACATGACGGCCCGCATCTCGGCCAGCCAGCTGCAACCCGGCGACTTCGTGTTCTGGGGCGGCGGCGGATCCGAGCACGTGGCCCTCTACATGGGTGGCAACCAGCTCATCCACGCCTTCGGCTCGGGTGGCACCCGCATCACCGCCCTGCAGGGCTGGTGGAAGGCCCCCTCCGGCTACGGCCGACTCGGCTAGCCGGGCCCGACTGCGCTCAGGTCGCCCAGTCGTCGTCGGTGGCGGCGCGGAACATCTCGTCTCGGGTGAGCTGCGTGTAGTGCTCGATCCCGGCGGCGGCCACCAGCCCCTCGACCTGGCTGGCCTGGCACCGCAGCGCTGCCACCTTGCGCGCCGCGAGCACGTCGTCGCACACGAACCACAGCGACAGGTCGTCGGCCGCCACCGTCGGCACCGGGTCGTCGGTCATCATCACCTGGTCGAGGGGCACCACTTCGGTGAGATCGGCGACCCACTCGGGTGTCATCACCGCGTAGTGGAGCTCGGCCCCGCCGCCCCACGCGCGCACGGCATGGGTGGTCCACCGGCTCACCGCGATGTGGTCGGGGTGATAGGTCTGGCCGTCGGGACCGAACGTGAGCACGGTGTCGGGACGCACCTCGTCGAGCAGCTCACAGAGCTGGCCCACCGCGAGGGCCGGGTCGACATCGGCGCACCCGCCGTCGGGATGGCCCAACCAGTGGTGCTCGGTCACGTTGAGCACGGCGAGGCAGGAGCGCAGCTCGGCCTCGCGCTCCGCCGCCCGTTCGTCGAGCGACCGTGGATCGTCGTCCGCGAAGCCGAGCTCTCCTCGGGTGGCGGTGACGCACACGACCCGGCGACCGGCGTCGGCTGCGCACGCCATGAGCCCGCCGGCGAGGTAGGCCTCGTCGTCCGGATGGGCGAACACGGCCATCAACGTGCCGAGGTCGCCGTGGTGCGGCTCCGGTGCCATCGGTGCTCTCCCCCGTTCTCGGTCGCGAACTGTCGGTCGGCGTGGTCCGCGGTGGTCAGCCAATGGTGGCCACAGCGAGCCTCGATGTCGAACAAGTAGGCGCTCGTTCCTCTGCGAGGCCGACCGGTTCGTCGAGGAGCAGACGCACATGGGCGAGGTGGTGGGGCTCCACCATGTGGCCTGCTCGCGACGGCTGGGAGCGGCAACGACTGGCCAGCTCGGCCGTCCTGGAACAGGATGCAGCCCGTGACCGACGACGACCTGACCGTGGCCCGACTGGGCACCATGGCCGCCCTGCGCGAAGGCGATGCCGGGCTGGCCTACCGGTTGGTGCTGCGCCTGATGGACGACGGCTACCCGCTGCCGATGATCGTCGACGAGGTGCTGGCTCCCATCCAGTGGGAGTCCGGCCGACGCTGGGCGTCCGGCGACTCGAGCATCTCGGAGGAGCACGTCTCCACCGCAGCGGTCGAGACCCTCGTCTCGATGCTGGCGGGCGCGTTCGACCAACCGGCAGACGCCGAGCTCGTCGTGGTGGTGTGCGCCGAGGGCGACAGCCACACGTTGCCCGCCCGCATGGCCAGCGCTCTGCTCTCCTACGAGGGGTATCGCGCGGTGTTCCTCGGGACCTCGGTGCCGGCGGACGACCTGGCCGGCTACCTCGAGTCCGTTGCGCCCGACGCGCTGTTGGTGTCGTGTACCCGCCCGGCCAAGTTGCTCGGCGCGCGCGCGTGTGTCGCCGCAGGCCACCGTTCGGGGATCCCCGTGATCGTCGGCGGTCGCGCCTTCAACGGACACCCCGACCGGTGGCAGCGGATCGGGGCGGATGCCTATGCCCCGAGGCTCTCGGCCGTCACCGACGTCATGCAGACCTGGCAACCCGACGTCGAGCAAGCTGAGCAGGGGGCGGAGGCGGAGTCCGCATCGGTCGGGATTCTGGCCACCGATCGGGCCTCGATCGTCCGAGCCGTCTGCGACGCCGTCCCCGGCGATGTTCAGCAGGCAGACCCCGAGCGCGGCCGGCTCGTGGCGGTGATCGAGGAACTGGTGGACACACTCGCCGTCGCCGTCTATCTCGACGATGCGGCGGTCCTGTCCGACCAGGCTGGGTGGCTGTCGAGCCTGGTCGAGAGTCAGACCGGCCGGGCTCTGCCGGTCGATGATCTCCTAGCCGCCCTCTCCGACGCCGCAGCACAGGTCGACCCGGCCTTGGGCGACCTCGTCGATGCCGCCCAGCGGCCGACGTCATGATGCCGTCCATGGCGGTGCGCAGCGTCACCTGGTGACGCTCCTGCCTGCTTCACCATCGTGCTCGTGCTCGTGCTCGTGCTCGTGCCGCCGACGCGTTGCGATCGAACGACGCGAACTACACGCATGTTTCTCGTCACACCCTCCTGTCAGCCTGATCACAGATCCCCGCACGGCTCTGCCACGCAGTGGCCGAGACCGCACCGGGGCCATCGGCTGAGAGGAGCCCACCGACCCATGAGCACCATCGATCATGACGAGCTCGCCAGGGAGATGGCCGTCATGGCCGACGACCTGGCGATGGTCGTCCCGTTCATCGAGAAGCACGGCGACCGCCTGGCCGGCGTCGTTCGCCATCATCTGCGCACGCTCAACCGGCGCGACCTGGCGGCCGACCCCGACGAGGTCGGCGGGCTGGTGCTCGACGTCGCCTTCTTCCTGCAGGCCCATGCCGGGGCGTGGCGGCCCGGCGGAGCGCTGCCGTGGAACTGGGCGGCGCGCGGCATCGCCAAGCTGGTCGCCGACCACATCGGCCACGCCCGCGCCGACGTCGAGCTCGACCGGCTCGACCTGGCCACCGATCGCCACTGGGCGGCGGAGACGACCGAGGTCGGTCTCGAGGATCTCGGGGCCGACCCGGTCGTCGACCTGTTGCGTCAGGCACTGGCCAACATCGTGTGCACCGACCGCCATCGTGAGGTGCACATCGAGTATCGCCGTCAGTCCGCCGCGGGCGATCGCTCGCCGGCGCACACGGTCGGCGCCATGTTCGGGCTCACGCCCGCCAACGTGCGCCAGATCGACAAGCGGGTGCGCAACAAGCTGAAGGTGCTGGCCGAGGGCGATCCCTACTTCGCCGAGCTGGCCGACCTGCCGTGGATCACCGGCCGCCGTTCGGTGTCGCGTGCGGGGTCGCGTCCGGTGTCGAGTGGTGAGCAGGTGTCGGAGCTGGTCGCATGAGCGACTCACCAGCGCCGTCGGGCTGGTCGGCCGACCTCGACGGACTGCGCGAGCGGCTCGCGGAGCGGCTGCGGACCGGGGGAGCGCGACACCCCGACACCGCCGCCGCTGCGCTGGCCGCTCGAGGCCTGCGGCATCTCGGCCGCCGTGAGTTCGCCACCCTGGTGGGGCTGACCGGCGATCAGCTCGCCGCCGTCGAATCGGGTGCCGTGCCGTGGTCGGCCTGCCCGCCGGCGCTCCGGGCCGAGATGACGGGGTCGAACGCGTCGAGGGGTTCGAGGTCACGCTCGACCGGGTAGGGACGCCGACATGGCTTCGGTGGGTGAGCAGGTCCGGTCAGACGACGTGCAGTGGAAGGTGGTGTCGGCGTTGACCGGCGTGGCCGGTGCGGTCATCACCCGACGCGTCCTTCAGGCCTTGTGGCCGAAGGTGATCAGGTCGGGCCACGAGCCCCCGCTCAACCCTGCCGACCGGCGCATCGGCTGGTCGGAGGCCGTCACCTGGGCGGTGGCTGCGGGTGTGGGCGCCAGCATCGGCCGCCTCGTGAGCCAACGCTTCGCCGCGGCCGGATGGGAAGTGGCGAAAGGCTCGCCGCCACCTGGAATCGTCACCGCCGACTGACGAGTCGGCGCACCTTCGTCGGTCGGGCGATGATGGCCGGATGGATGCCACCCCGACGCCGTCCCGCGTGCTCGACGAGCTGACCCTCACCGTCATCGTCGACAACGAGACCGACACCCTGTCGAGCATCGACCAGGGTGTGCCGCAACATCCCGAGATGATCGGGCACCTCGGGCGCACGGTCCCCACCACGCTGGCGAGCGGGCACGCGTGCTTCGACGTGTTCGACCAGCTGTGCGTGGCCTGTCACGGCTTCTCGGTGCTGGCCGAGGGTCGGGTGGGCGACGAGGTGCACTCGGTGCTCTTCGACGCCGGTCCGTATGGCGACGTGTGGCTCGACAACGCGGCCCGGCTACATGTCGACTTGGCCGCCATCGAGGTGGTGTTCCTCTCGCACTGGCACTGGGACCACAGCGGGGCCCTGCCGGCGGCGGTCGAGGCGATCGCCGAGGCCCGGGCCGCGGCGGGCCGGCCACCGGTGGTCGTCGACCTGCATCCCGACCGTCCCGACCAACGGGGCGTCGAAGCCGTGCCCGGCACGTTGGTGACGCTGCCGGCCGAGCCGACCTTCGCCGCTATGGCCGATGCCGGTGGGGTGGTCGAAACCCACGCCGCTGCGCACCTGATCGGCGACGGGTTCTTCTTCGCCAGCGGCGCCATCGACCGGGTCACCAGCTACGAGAACGGCCTGGTCGGCCATCACAGCATCAACGAGGGCGTCGCGGTGGCCGATCCGCTCATCATGGACGAGCGCTTTCTTGCCGCCGATGTCGCCGGTCGCGGTGTCACCGTGCTGTCGGCCTGCTCGCACGCCGGCATCGTCAACGCCTGCCTCGGCGCGCAGGCGCAGTTCGCCGGTCGACCGATCGACGTGGTGCTCGGCGGCTATCACCTGGCCGGTGGCGCCATGGAGGATCGCATCGAAGCGACCGTGCGCGACCTGGCCGAGCGGATCGATCCGACGGTGATCGCCCCCGGCCACTGCACGGGATGGCGGGCCAAGGCGGCGCTGGCCGAGCGGTTCGCCGGCGGGCGCTACGGGCCGAGCGTGGTCGGCACGCAGTATCGGCTCAGCGCGCCCGACCCCGACGCAGCCACCGGCTAGCGCCTCAGTCGATGCCGAGCTCGCGCAGGCGCACGTCGATCAGCTTCTCGACGAGCGTCTTTGGTAGCGGCTGGTCGACCGCGAAGCGCAACGCGCCCTTCGAGGTCTGGTAGTCGGCGAGGTCGTCACCCAGCGTTGTGAGCACGTTGCTGCTGTGGGGCAGGTAGCTCAGATGGCTCTTGAAGGCGGCGAACCCGGCGATGGCCTTGCCGTTCACCTTGAAGGCGGGCGTGCCGTAGGAGATGGTCTGCTCGGCATCGGGCTGCAGCTCGACGATGGTGCGCCGCAGCGCTTCGAGCGTCGACCGCTTGGGCTCGTCCACCTCGGCGAGGTAGGCGTCGATGTCTGCTGCTGACATGGGCCCAGTGTCGCGCCGGCGCGGCCCGTCGGTGCACTGCCGGTGCGGAGTAGCGCGTTACGCTCGCCCCTCGGGCCAAGGCCAACCCACCGCTGCCAACAGCGGTCGAGAGCGCGGGAGCACACCTCATGAAGGCACGGATCGTCGGCGGAACCTTGGCCCTGCTCGTGGCCATCGCATCGAGCGTGGTCACCGGCGCCGGGCCGGTCGCGGCCCAGCCGCTCGACAACGTGGGCGCCGGGGTGGCCCAGGCGGTGGGCGAAGGTGACCCGGTCGAGGTGTTCGTGATGCTCGAGGGGCACCAGCCCCAGGACGACCCCGCCGCGCTGCGGGCCTCGGCGGCGGAGGCCCAGGACGAGGTGATCGACGAGCTCGGCGGCGACGTGCAGGATGTGCGTCGCTTCCAGACCGTGCCGGCGTTCACCGCCCAGGTCGACTCCGACGACGCGCTGCGCCGGCTGGCCGAGCTCCCGGGTGTGCGCCAGGTCGATCTCAACCTCGGGGCGGGCACCGGGTCGCTGGCCAACAGCGTGCCGATCATCAGCGCCGACGATCTCCAGACGGAAGGCATCACCGGCGAGGGCATCACCGTGGCCGTGCTCGACACGGGTCACGACACCGACCATCCCGATCTGGCCGGAGCGGTCGTGCACGAGGAGTGCTTCGGTGAGGACTTCGCCGGAGGCTTCTGCCCCAACGGCACGGCTCGCCAGAGCGGTGCCGGCGCGGCCGAGGACGACGCCGGCCACGGCACGCACGTCACCGGCATCGTCACCTCTGACGGCGTGGTCAGCTCGGTGGGCGTGGCGCCAGATGCCGACATCCTGGCCATCAAGGTCACCGACAACTGTGGCTATTCGGGCTGCTTCTACACGTTCGCGGAGATCACCGCCGCCCTCGACTTCATCGCCAACAACCCGCAGTACGGCGTCGACGTGATCAACATGAGCCTCGGCACCAACGCGCTGTTCGCGGGCGACTGCGACGCGGCCACCTCGTGGCTCATGGCGGCCGACGCGGTGGTCGACAACCTCGCCGCCCAGGGCGTGATGGCGGTGGCCTCGGCAGCCAACAACGGTTCGACGACGTCGATGTCGGCTCCTGCGTGTCTGTCGGGTGTCGTGTCGGTGGGGGCGACCAACACCGCCGACGCGGTGACCTCGTTCTCGAACACGAGCACCACCACCGATGTGCTCGCCCCCGGCAACAACGTCATCTCCGACGCCATCGGCGGCGGCCTGTTCACGGCGTCGGGCACCAGCATGTCGAGTCCCACGGTGGCGGGCTGCGTGGCGTTGCTGAAGGAGGCGGCGCCGGCGGCCAGCGTGGCCGCCATCGAGTCGGCGCTCGAGACCACCGGCGTGCCCGTCACCCGAGGACTGGCCACCTATCCGCGCATCGACTGCGCGGCGGCGGCCGCCGCGTTGACCCCGTCAGCCCTCCGGCCCGCGCGTGGCGATCGGCGACGCCACCATCGTCGAGAGCGACGCCAGCAAGACCCGGCGCATCACGTTCCCGGTCACGCTGTCCGAACCGGCCACGGCCATCACGACCGTGCAGTACACGATCGGCGAGGACGGATCGCCCGCCGCGGCGACCAACGGCGTCGACTTCAAAGCCAAGATCGGCACGCTCACGTTCAAGCCGGCGCTCGCCACCGGCAAGTCGCCCACGGTGAAGTTCGTGACCGCGCTGGTCTATCCCGACCAGACGATCGAAGGCGACGAGACGTTCCAGGTGACGCTGTCGAACCCCACCGGTGGCTTCTCGGTGAGCCGCGGAACGGGCGTGGCCACCATCCTCGACGACGACCCAGTGGCCAGCCCTCCCCAGATCGCAGTGGGTGACGCCTCGATCGTCGAGGGCGACCAGCGGGTGAAGCCCACCTCCGTGAACAACACCAAGGTGTGGGTGAACCTGTCGGACGTGTCGACCGAGACGGTCACCGTCACGGTCACCTTCAGCGCCGGCACGGCGGTCGAGGGGGTCGACTTCAAAGCGGTGAAGACCAAGACGCTCACCTTCAAGCCCGGCCAGCGGGACAAGCCGGTGACCGTGCCCGTCTACGCCGACGAGACGGTCGACGGCGACCAGACCGTGGTGATCACCCTGTCGAACGCCACCGGTGCCACGATCGGCCGCTCGGTGGGCACCGTCACCATCATCGACGACGACGGACCGCTGAACACCTGATCGCCGGCACCTGACTGATGGACACCGACGCCACGCCACCACCGAAGATCCCGGCCCGATGGTTCGTGCACGTGGCGTGGCGGGTGCACCGGGCGCTCTACAAGATCAGTGGTGGTCGATTCCTGTGGACCCCCGCCAACAAGCGCGGTCGGGGCGCGGCCCGGCTCACCACCATCGGCCGCAAGTCGGGGCGTGAGCGCAGCGTGATCGTGGGCTACATCGACGACGGCCCCAACCTGGTGGTGCTGGCCATGAACGGTTGGCAGGAAGGTCAGCCGGCGTGGTGGCTGAACCTCGAAGCCAACCCCGACGCCACCGTTCGCCTGTCGGGCGAGTCGCCCCGCCCGGTGCGCGCCCACGCCGCGGTGGGTGAGGAGCGCGAGCGACTCTGGCGGCTGTGGCAGACCGTCGAGCCGGAGCTCGACGGCTATGCCGGCCAACGCACGACCGAGGCGCCAGTAGTGGTCCTCGAGCCGCGGTAGACGTTGCCCGATGTCGTCGTCCAGCGTCTAGGGACCGACCAACGGGAGGGCGGCGTGGGCAAGGCGGGTTCGAGACGGGTGCTGGTGCGCACGATGGTCGCAGTCGCGGGCCTGCTGCTGGTGGTGAGCGCCTTGCCGGCACCGGCGAGCGCGTCACCGAAGGATGAGGCGGCGGGTCCGGCGGGCGCCGAGGCGCTGGTGTCGTCGCTGTTGGCCGACGACGGCGCGGCCCCACCGGAGCCGCCGGCCGTCGATCCGGCCAAGGTCGACGAGTTGGTCGGCAAGGCCGCCGAGACGGGTGGCCCGGTCCGCGTCATCGTGCACCTCGACGCCGAGGCTCCGCTGCCCCCGGCGGCGGGCGGCGGCAGCGCGGCGGCCGACGCCGCCACCGAAGCGGTGGTGGCGTCGGCACAGGACGAGGTGCTCGATCAGCTGCGCGGCACCGCAGCCGAGACCGTTCGCGAGTATCGCTTCATCCCCGCCATCGCCCTCGAGGTCGACGCGACTGCGCTCGAGCGGCTGCGGACCATGCCCGGCGTCATCGGGGTGGAGGAGGACATCATCTCGGCGCCCACGCTGACGCAGTCGGTGCCGCTGGTCGGCGCTACCGCCGCCCAGGCTGCGGGCTACAAGGGGCAGGGCTACTCCGTCGCCGTGCTCGACACCGGCGTCGAGCGCACCCATCCCTTCTTCTCGGGCCGGGTGGTGGCCGAGGCCTGCTTCTCGTTCCGGGGCAACTGTCCCAACGGCGCCACCACCATGACAGGCACCGGCGCCGCCGCACCCTGTACCTACTCGTCGGGCGAGTGCAGCCACGGCACCCACGTGGCCGGCATCGCAGCGGGTGACGTCAGCGTCGCCCCGGAGGCATCGATCGTCGCCGTCCAGGTTTTCTCCCGTTACACGGGTAACGAGTGCGCCGACGCAGAAGGAGTGATTCGCGCCGACCCGTGTGCCCGCACGAACTACAACGACTGGATCGCCGGCCTCGACTGGCTCTACGGGGTGCGCAACACCTACAACGTGGCCGCCGCCAACATGAGCCTTGGAGGCGGCAAGTACCCCTCCAGCTGCGACAACATCGTCGGCGCCGCCACGGTGAAGAAGCTCTCCGATGTCGGCATCGCCACGGTGATCGCGGCCGGTAACGACGGCTATCGCGATGCAGTCGGGTTTCCCGGATGCATCTCCGCGGCGGTCACGGTGTCGAGCAGCGACAAGTTCGACGCGGTGTCGTCGTTCTCCAACATCTCGGCCATCACCGACGTGTTCGCCCCCGGCACCAGCATCAACTCGTCGGTACCGGGATCGTCCTACGGCTACAAGAGCGGCACGTCGATGGCCGCCCCTCACGTCGCCGGAGCATGGGCGCTCATGCGCCAGCGCTTTCCGGCGGAGATCAACGTGGCCACCACGCTGAACCGGTTGACCAGCACGGGGCTGCAGATCACCGACAGCCGGGCCGCCACCACGAACTACCCCGCCGGCACGCTCACCAAGCCCCGGATCCGGCTGGTGGAAGCCATGGCGCTCACGAGCACCGCACCGGCCAACGATGCGTTCGCGGCGGCCACGTCGTTCACCTCGACGTCACCCAGCCCGCTGGTGGGCTCGAACGTCAGCGCGACCAAGCAGGCCGGCGAGCCCAACCACGCAGGCAATGCAGGCGGCCAGTCGGTGTGGTGGACGTTCACCGCACCGTCGGCGGGCACGCTCACCCTGTCGACCGAAGGGTCGAAGCGGACCGACGGAGTCGGGCTCGACACCCTGCTCGGCGTCTACACGGGATCGAGCGTAGGCGGGCTCACCGAGGTGGTGGCCAACGACGACGCCGACCAGGCCGCCCAGAAGTACTGGAGCACCGTGAGCCTCGAGGCCACTGCGGGCACCACCTACCGGGTGGCGGTCGACGGCTTCCGCACCACCGGTGGCACGGTGCGCGAGGGCTCGATCGCCCTGGGCTTCACGTGGACAGGTAGCGGCACGCCGCTGCCGGCCAACGACGACTTCGCCTCGGCCACGACCTTCACGGTCGGTTCAGCCAGCCCGCTCACGGGCACCAACGTGGGCGCCGGCAAGGAGACCGGCGAGCCGAACCACGCCGGCTTCAACGGGGGGCGATCGGTGTGGTGGCGGTTCACCGCCCCGACCAACGGAACCATGACGCTGTCGACGCAGGGCTCGGAGTTCGACACCCTCCTCGCGGTCTACACCGGCACGGCCGTGGGCTCGCTCACGACCGTGGGCGCCAACGACGACTTCAGCTCGCCCGAGCGGTGGAGTCGGCTCACCTTCACCGCCACCGCCGGTACGACCTATCGCATCGCGGTCGATGGCTACGCCGGCGACGATGGGCCGGTCACCCTCGCGTTCACGTGGTCCCTCGGCCCGCTGAACGACGACTTCGAGGCGGCCACCACGTTCGCGCTGGACGACGCCAGTCCGCTGGTGGGCACCAGCGTGGGGGCGGTGAAGCAGACGGGCGAGCCCGACCACGCGGGCTTCTCCGGGGGGCGGTCGGTGTGGTGGCGGTTCACCGCGCCGACCGACGGCACCGTGACCCTGTCGACCGAGGGATCGAGCTTCGACACGATGCTCGCCGTGTACACGGGTGGATCGGTCAATGCGCTCACGCCGGTGGCCTCGAACGACGACGTGCCCGGCGAGATCTTGGGCGCTCGGTGGAGTCGCGTGTCGTTCGCGGCGACCGCCGGCACCACCTACCGCATCGCGATCGATGGCTTCAACGCGACCAGCGGATCGATCCTGCTGGGCTTCTCGTGGAGCGCCGGCGTGGGGTCGAGGTTCACGCCGCTGGCGCCCGTGAGAGTCATCGACTCGCGGCCCGGCTCGCAAGTGGGGCCCTATGGCGCGCCGTGGGGCACCCAGTCGAGCCGCGACGTGGTGGTGGCGGGCGTGGCAGGTGTGCCGGCTGACGCCACCGCGGTGGCGTTGAACGTGACCGTGACCGGCACGACGGCGTCGTCGAACCTCCGGATCTTCCCGACCGGTTCCGGCCTGCCCCTCGTGTCGAGCCTGAACTGGCAGCCTGGCTGGACCGTGCCCAACGCCGTGACGGTGAAGGTCGGCGCCGGGGGCCAGGTCAGCGTCTACAACAACAACGGCCAAGCCGACGTAGTGATCGACGTGGTGGGCTACTACCGGGCGGGCGTGGGCGCCGGTCTGGTGTCGGGTGACCCGGTGCGCATCCTCGACTCACGAGCCTCCTCGCAGGTCGGACCCTACAGCTCGCCGTGGACCACACAGCTCATCCGAGACGTGACGGTGGCCGGGGCGAATGGCGTGCCCGCGAACGCGACGGCGGTTGCGCTGAACGTCACCGCCACCGGTACGACGGCGTCGTCCCATCTCAGGATCTTCCCGAAGGGAAGTGCCCTGCCGACCGCGTCGAGCCTCAACTGGCAGGCCGGGTGGACCATCCCCAACGCGGTCACCGTGAAGGTGGGCACCGGCGGCCAGGTGAGCGTCTACAACAACAGCGGCCGAGCTGATGTGGTGATCGACGTGGTGGGCTACTTCGTCGACGGCGCAGGCGCGTCGTTCCACCCGCTCGTACCTCAGCGCATCCAGGACTCGCGACCGGCGTCGCAAGTCGGTCCCTACTCGACGCCCTGGGGTGGCGCGGAGTCCGGCGACATCAGCCTCGCCAGCCGCGTGCCGGCGGCCGCCACGAACGTGCTGCTGAACGTGACCGCCACGGGCACCACGGCGTCCTCGCACCTGCGCATCTGGCCGAGCGGTGGCTCGCTGCCGTTGGTGTCGAGCCTCAACTGGCGTCCGCAGTGGACCATCGCCAACGCGGTCACCGCCAAGATCGGTGGCGAGGGGCGCATCAGCATCTACAACAACAGCGGGCAGGCCGACGTGATCGCCGACCTGGCCGGCTGGTACGGGTGACTCACCTACGGCCGGGTGCGTCGACCATCACGTCGAGGATCGCCCCGCAGTCGGCCGAGCCGGGCAGACCCCAGGCGGGCTGGTAGTCGAACAGCTCGCGACCGGGCGTGCTGCGGAAGCGGTCGGCCAGGAACTCGAGGTGGTCGACCGTGACGAGGGCGGGGTGGGCCACGCCGCAGGTGCGGGCCAGCCTCAGCAGCTCGTAGCGGAGGGTGATGACGTAGTTCGCCGCCCGGCTCCACTTCACGTCGGGGTCGAGGCCGCCGGCCAGCCAACGGTTCTGGGTGGCGACACCGGTGGGGCACCGACCGGTGTGGCAGCGCTGCGCCTGGATGCAGCCGATGGCGAGCATCGCCTCGCGGCCCACGTTGACCAGGTCGAGGCCGAGCGCCATGCCGAGCAGGCCCGACTCGGGCAGCCCGAGCTTGCCGGCGCCGGCGAAGACCACGTGCTCGGCCAGCCCCGCCTCGGCGAAGGCGCGGTAGACGCGGGGGAACCCGACGAGGAACGGCAGCGCCACGTGGTCGCTGTAGACGAGCGGGGCCGCTCCCGTGCCGCCCTCGCCTCCGTCGATGGTGACGAAGTCGACGCCGCGCCCGGTGGCCGCCATGCGGTTGGTCAGCTCGTCCCAGAACGCCTGCTCGCCGACCGCCGACTTGATCCCCACCGGCAGTCCGGTGGCATCGGCGATCGTCTCGACGAACTCCAGCAAGCCGTCGACGTCGGTGAAGGCGCGGTGGTAGGGCGGGCTGATGCAGTCGGCGCCCACGGGCACGCCCCGCACCGCAGCGATCTCGGGGGTGACCTTGGCCGCTGGCAGCACGCCACCGAGCCCCGGTTTCGCGCCTTGGCTCAGCTTGATCTCGACCGCTCGCACTGGCGCGGAGGCCACGTTGTCGACCAGGGCCTGCAGGTCGAATCGTCCGTCCGCGTCGCGGCATCCGAAGTAGCCGGTGCCGACCTGCAGGACGAGTTCGCCGCCGTGGCGGTGATGATCGGACACGCCGCCCTCCCCGGTGTTCTGCAGACAGCCGGCATGGGCCGCCCCTCGGTTGAGCGACTCGATCGCTTGCCCGCTGAGCGAGCCGAAGCTCATGGCGGAGACGTTCACCACCGATGCGGGCCGAAAGGCGTGCCGTCGGCCCCGGTGCGCGCCCAGCACCTTGGCGCACGGCACCGCATCGGACGGTGACGCGGCACCGGCGTCGTCGGGTCGGTGCGGGAACGCGGCCTGCTTGATGATGAGGTAGCCGGGCGCCTGCTCGACGTTGTTGTCGGTGCCGAAGCCGAAGTAGTTGTTCTGCTGCTTGGCCGAGGCGTAGATCCAGTGGCGCTGGTCGCGGGCGAAGGGCCGCTCCGAGTCGTTGTCGGTGACGATGTACTGCCGTAGCTCGGGTCCGATCGCCTCCGAGCGCGAACCGGAGATGGCCGAGGATCGGGAAGTTGCGCAGGATCGAGTGGCGGCGCTGCAGCAGGTCGTAGACGCCGAGCGCCCCGATCCCGCCGGCGAGCGCACCCGCCACCACCCGTCCGAGACGGCCGCTTCGTCGGAGCTGTCACGGCCGGTCGTCGTCTTGGGCATGCCCGAACCGTACGTACGGAGCGCCGGTCGCCCAAGGGCCGAGGGTCACGAAACCCGGTGACGCAGGCACTGTGGCCCTGTGCTCGCCGGTGTCGGTGCGAGAGGCTCGCGTCGTGGACGAGCAGCCGTGGCCGGCCAGAGTCGTCGAGACGCACGTCTCGACGCTGTTCTTCGTCGGGCCTCGGGTCTACAAGCTGAAGAAGGCGGTGCGTTTCCCGTTCGTCGATCTCACCGAGCGGGCTGCCCGCCGACGATTGTGCGAGCGCGAGGTCGAGCTGAACCGGCGCCTGGCCCCCGACGTCTACTTGGGTGTCGCCGATGTCGTCGGGCCGGATGGTGAGCCCTGGGACCACCTGGTGGTGATGGAACGCCTGCCAGACGATCGGCGACTCTCACTGCTCGCCACCCACGATCCGGTCGGCGTCGGAGAGGCGGGCCCGCTGGTGGAGGCGCTGGGTCGCCTGATCGCGTCGTTCCATGCGGGTGCCGACCGATCCACTGAGATCGACGCGGCGGCTTCGAGCGGCGCGGTGGCGGCGTTGTGGGACGAGAACTTCGGCGAGATCGACGAGGTGGGCGCGGGGCTGCTCGACCAGGGGCTGGTCGACACCGCCAAGGCGTTGAGCGCCCGTTACCTGACCTGTTGTCGTCCGCTGTTCGCGTCACGGATTGCCGCCGGCGCGATCTGCGACGGCCACGGCGATCTGCAGGCCGACGACGTGTTCTGCCTCGACGACGGGCCACGCGTGCTCGACTGCATCGAATTCAGCGACTCGTTCCGTTACGGCGACGTCGCCAACGACGTGGCGTTTCTGGTGATGGATCTCGAGCGCCTGGGTGTGCCAGAGCTGGGCCGGCGGTTCGTCGCCGCGTACGAGCAGGCGGCGGGGGAGGAGTTGCCCCGTTCCCTGCTCGACTTCTACGTGGCCTACCGGGCCCAGGTGCGGTGCAAGGTGATGTGCCTGCGCGCCGCCCAAGAGCGACCGGCGGGCGACGAGATCGGGGCCGAGGCCGCGGTCGAGTCGGCCCGGGATCTCCTGCGCCTGTGCGTCGGTCGGTTGGAGCGAGCGTTGCCGCGCCTGGTGCTCGTGGGCGGGCTGCCCGGAGTGGGCAAGAGCACGGTCGCGGCTGGTCTGGCCGCCGAGTTGGGCTGGGTGGTGCTGCGCTCGGACGTGGTGCGCAAGGAACTGGCGGGCCTCGAGCCCTCGGTGTCCGCCGCAACGCCGTTCGGCACCGGCCTCTACGACGAGGCGACCACCGACGCGGTGTACGACGAGCTGCTGGTGCGGGCGCGGTCGCTGCTCGAGCTCGGCCAGAGCGTCGTGCTCGACGCGTCGTGGAACGCGAGCGAGCATCGTCGCGCGGCGCGTGACCTGGCGAGGGCCGTCCGATGCGGGCTGGTGGAGTTGCGTTGTGAGGTGGAGGCGGAGGTGGCTGCCGAGCGGATGCGAGCCCGCGCGCTGGCTGGTGGCGATCCGTCCGACGCCACCGTCGACGTGGCCCGGGCCATGGCCGCCGAGGCCGATCCATGGCCCGAAGCATCCGTCGTGCCTACCTCGGGCGAGCGGTCGGACGAGGTCGATCTGGCTGTCCGGCTGGCGACCGCCGCGCCGGGCGCGGAGCGCGTAGACGGGTCGTGAGCATCAGGTCACGGAGGCCGCCGTAGGGCTCCACCGGCCGCCGCCCACCGCGAACGCGTTCGGGGACGGCAGCTCAGGTCGTCCTCGTCAGGCGCGCTCGCCGTCGTCAGGGAACACCAGCGCGGCGATCTGGGTGGCCCGGACCTTCACGTCGTCGGTGGTCCATTGCGTCCGGAACAGGCGCTCGATGAAGAAGGAGAAGAGCTGGCTGGTGACCAGGGCGACCATCGACGACGTGCGCTCGGCCTGGTCGGGGAACAGCCGCCGGAGCCAGGCATCGAGGGACACCTCGATGGCCTCGAGCAGTTCACGACCGACGGCGATCGCCGTCTCGTCGCTGTGGAGGCCTTCACCCAGCAGAAGGCGCCAGATCTCCTCTTCGGCCTCGGCGCCTCGCCACATCTCGACGATCAAGACCACGAGCAGCTCACGCGGCGGAAGGTCGATCTCGATGTCGGGTAGTTCGCGCAGCCTCAGCTCGTACTGACGCTCTTCGATGACCGAGCGCAGCAGATCGGCCTTCGACGGAAAGTAGTGGTAGATGCTCGCCACGTTGAGATCGCAGGCCTTGGCGAGCTGCCGCATGCTCGTCGAGCCGGCGCCCCGGTCGGACATGAGCAGCAGCGCAGCGTCGAGTATGCGTTCGCGCTGGTTGGCGTTGCTCACCGTGACGTCCTCGGCTGTCCCTCTCGGCTCAGCGGTCGTTGCCGTGGAAGGGGCAACCTGTGTCGCGCCCCGTGCTGGCTCGGAGGTGTTGGAGTGCGAGCACCAGCGACGAATCTCCCCGCTCGACGGGGGGCGCGTCGGTGATGGTCAGGTCTGGATAGCGGCTGAGCAGCTCCTGGAACACGGTCTTGACCTCCATGCGGGCCAGGTTGGCGCCCAGGCAGTAGTGGGGGCCGATGCCGAAGGCCAGGTGTGGGTTGGGATTGCGATCGAGAACCAGCTGCTCTGGTCGCTCGAAGACGGTCTCGTCCCGGTTGGCCGACTGGTAGAGCATCAGGATCCGGTCGCCCTCCTTGAGTTGATGTCCCTTGTAGTCGTGGTCGCGGGTGACGGTGCGGATGAACGTCAGGACCGGCGAGACATACCGGATGAGCTCGTCGACGGCGAGGTCGACGAACGTGTCGTCATGGAGGTTGTCGAGCAGTCGCTGCTTCTCGTCGGGGAACTGGCTGAGGGCCAACATGCCACCGGAGATGGCGTTGCGCGTCGTCTCGTTCCCGGCCACCAACAAGATGACCAGGAATCCGAGGAGCTCCTCGTCGTCGAGGCCCTGCACCATCACCGGCTCGTCGACACCTTGCAGAGCGTTGTGCCCTTCGGGCTTCTCGAGCTGACCCGCGTCGAACGCCTGGGTGAGCACACCGATGAGATCGGCGTTGGTCGGGTTGGCTCGCCGCTCGGCGATCAGTCCCACGCACATCTCCGCATACTCACCGAAGCTCTGCGCGGCGGCGTGCAGCACCGGGTCGTCGGGATCGACGTGGCCGTCACCGTCCATCATGGCGTCGGACCAGCGGTACATCTTCAACCGGACGTCGGGGTCGAGCCCGAGCATCTCGCAGATGATGATGAGCGGGATGTGGATGGAGAAGTCGGTGACGAAGTCGATGGTGCTGTTGGCCTCGATCTCGTCGCAGAGCTGCTGGGTGAGCTCGCGCACGTGGGGGACGAGCTTGCGAACCTGCCCCGGCGTGAAGCCCTTGTTGATCAGTCGGCGCTGGCGCGTGTGCTCGTCGCCGTCGAGGGTGATGAGCGACATGTCACCGGCGATCACGGGCCGCACGCCGAATCGTGAGCAGTAGGTGTCTGCCTCGCGGGAGAAGTGGAAGACGTCCTCGTGCTTTGCCGCGATGTAGAGGTCGTTGAGCTCGTCGTAGTAGAGCGCTTCGGGTCGGGCCCGCAGCGCGGCGTAGAGCTCCCACGGATCGTCGTAGAGGGTCGCGTCGCAGAAGTCGAGCTTGCGGTCTTCGATCAAGGTCACGGTGGGTGCCTCCCCGGTGTCGGTGCCGGCCGTTCGCAGGAGGTTATCAAACGTTCGTTTGGGAAACCGTCGAACGTGGCGAACCGTGCGAAGGGGGGGTTGACAACCAGGGGCGCTGGCCTCATGATCCTGACAATGTTCGGAAAAGCGAATAGTGTCAGGACATCCGAAGTATGTCAGGGGTCGGGCCGATGAGCCCGGCTGCGGGGCCCAGTCCTGCCGGGGCGGCCCGTATCGACCGCCGGGCCGCCCGCAGGCAGGAGACGAAGGACCAGATCGTCGCCGCCGCCTGGGAGCTGGTGCGCGACCAGGGCCTCGCCGGCTTGGCGATGCGCGACCTGGGGGAGCGCGTCGGGATGAGGGCCCAGTCGATCTACTCGTACTTCGCGTCGAAGCACGAGATCTACGACGCCATGTTCCACGAGGGCTACCTGGCGTTCGCCGCCGCGATGGCCGAGGTGCAGACGGTCGCCGGCGACGAGGCGCCCGACGCGGTCGACGCCCGGACGACGGCTCGGGAGCTGGCGCACCGGTTCTTCCGGTTCTGCACGTCCGACCCGGTGCGCTACCAACTGCTCTTCCAGCGCACGATTCCCGATTTCGAGCCGTCGGCCGAGAGCTATGCCGTGGCGCTCGAGGTCTACCAGGCGATGGCCCACCAGTTGGCCCGCCTCGGCTCCGTCGATCCCGAGGCTGTCGACTTGTGGACGGCGATGCTCACCGGTCTCACCGACCAGCAGATCTCGAACGATCCCGGCGGCGACCGCTGGGAACGCATCATCGACCGAGCGGTCGACATGGTGCTGCGCGAGATCGCGCCCGATCTCTTCGAGCCGACTACAGGGGGAAACCAACCATGAACGACACCATCACCGACGTCACCGGCAGGCACGGCCTCAGCCACGACGAGGCCATGCAGCTCCAATCGGTCGAGCTCGACCAGACGCTCGCGCTGCTCCGGCCGCTCGACGAGGCTGCTTGGGCCACGCAGACCGACTGCCCAGCGTGGGACGTCCGCCAGATGTATCTGCACGTGCTCGGTGCCTGCGAGGCCGCGGCCTCGATCAGGGAGAACCTGCATCAGATGCGCGCCGCCAAGCGCCACCAGAAGTCCGAGGGCGGTCCGCTCGAGGCGGCACTCTCCGCGGTTCAGGTGCGTGAGCGCCTCGAGCTCGGCCCGGCTGAGTTGGTGGAGCGCCTGACGGCGGTCGCCCCGGTCGCCGTGCGCAAGCGCACCAAGCTGCCCGCGCTCCTGCGCCGGGCGAGGATGAAGATCGACGGCCCCGTCGTCGAGACGTGGGCACTCGGCTACCTGGTCGACACGATCTATCTGCGCGACCTCTGGATGCACCGCGTCGACGCCGCTCGGGCCACGGGAGCCGAGCTGGTGCTGCGTCCCGACCACGACGGACGCCTCGTCGCCGACGTCGTCGCCGAGTGGGCCCGCCGGCACGGCCAGCCCTTCACGCTCACCCTGACCGGCCCGGCGGGCGGCACCTTCACCGCCACGGGCGGCGCCGGCTCGGCCGAGGCCCCGGTCGAGCTCGAGCTCGATGCGGTCGAGTTCTGTCGCATCCTCGCCGGCCGCGAAACCGGCACCGGCCTGCTCGCCACCATCGTCCCGTTCTGAACCCGACCAGACCACTCGAAAGGAACCCATCATCATGGACACCACACTCGACGAGATCTCCGAGGGGATCTACCGCATCAGCACCTTCGTGCCCGATGCCGGCCTGTCGTTCAATCAGATCCTCGTCGCGGGCGACGAGCCCCTGCTGTTCCACACCGGAATGCGGGCCCTGTTCCCTCTCGTGAGCGAGGCGGTCGGCCGGGTGATGCCGATCGAGCGGCTCCGCTGGATCAGCTTCGGCCACGTCGAGGCCGACGAGTGCGGCTCGATGAACCAGTGGTTGGCGGCGGCGCCACACTCGCAGGTCGCCTTCGGTGGCCTGGGTGTCATGGTGTCGGTGAACGACCTGGCTGATCGGCCGCCGAGGGTGCTCGACGACGGCGAGGTGCTCGACATCGGTGGTCGGCGGCTCCGCTACCTCGCCACCCCTCATGTGCCCCACGGCTGGGAGGCGGGTGTCCTCTACGAAGAGACCACCAACACGCTGCTGTGCGGTGACCTGTTCACCCAGATGGGCGACGGGCCGGCCGTCCGCGACGACTCGCCCATGGAGGCCACCGTTGCCGCGGAGGATGCGTTCCACTACTCGAGCCTGGCGCCCAGCACCGTTTCCACCGTGCAACGCCTGGCTGCCCTCGAACCGACCACGCTCGCACTCATGCACGGGCCGGCACACCGCGGCGACGGAGGCGGGTGGCTTCGCGATCTGGCTGCGGCCTACGCCGAGCGAACGGCCTCGGACGAGTCCGCCGTCGCCGTCTGATGCACGGGTCGCTCAGAGTTCACCGCGGAGCGTGCAGGTGTGGGCCCTTCAGGGCGTCAGTTGCCACCCGGCGGACGGCGGAGGCCGCCGTAGAGGATCACCTGCATCCACAGGTCGAAGAGCAGCGGCTGCACCGCCCAGCACGGCACGCGAAACGCTTTGCCGTCGGGCTGGAACACCATCATGCCGTCGTCCTGGAGGCCGAGGATCGAACCCCAACGGTTGGGAGGGGCGCGGTAGGGCCACATGCGGGCGCCCCGGCCGCGCAGGTGGGCCTTCACGTTGTGGGCGACCAGCAGGTAGCCCCAGTTGCGGGCCGAGCTGCGGTTCGGGTCGCTGGCGGCCACGTCGCCCACCGCGAAGACGTTGGGGTGACCGGGCACGCGTAGGTGCTCGTCGACCTGGACGAACCCGTGCTCGTCGAGCATGTCGGCGGGCAGGAAGTCGGTGTGCGGGCGCACCTGGCCGACCGCCCACAACACCAGGTCGGCGTCGAAGGGCGGCTGTCCGGTCGACCAGGTGATCGGGTCGGTGGTCAGACGGTCGCCGGCGAAGCCGTCGGGCAGGGCGGCGCGGTGACCCGGATGCAGGTGCACGCCGGCGTCGCGCAGCGCCTTCGCGATGCGGCTCCTCACCGACGGGTGGTAGCCCGGCAACGGCTCGTCGGGCCCGAAGAAGAGGTGGACCTGCTGGTCGGGATGGCGGCGGGCGAGGCTGGCCGCCGCGCTGACACCGGTGGCGCCGCCGCCCACGATGGCCAGCGATCGGGCCGCGTCGAGCTGCGAGGTGACCGCACCGAGGTCGGCCTCGATCGCGTCGAGGTCTTCCACGCGGTCGTGTCGCCAGAAACCGTTGGTGACGCCGGTGGCGACGACCAGCACGTCGTAGGGCACGATCGTCTTGCCGCCGCCGGCGCGACTCACGTGTGCTTGTGAGCGGATGGTGTCGAGCCGGTCGATGCGCCCGTGCAGCAGGCGCACGCGGTCGAGCCGCTTGAATCGTTCGAGCGGGAGGAAGAAGTTGCGGCGCCAGTGCTCCGGGTCGGCCAGGCGGTTGCCCAGTTCCTGGCCGCTGACCAGAGCGGGGCGCGTCGACACGCCGACCACGTCGACGTTCCGGCCGAGGTGCGAGGCCACCAGCACGCCGGTGTCACCCAGGCCGGCGACCAGGACGCGCGGACGTCGCTTCATCGACACGAGCGGGCAGGCTAGCGGGCCGCGGCGCGCGCTCCTGAGTTGGGCTCGGGATCAGCCGACAGGTCTGTCAGGCGCGGAGGTCGCGCCAGCGCCAACCAGCCGTCTCGACGAGCAGCTCGGGGTCGCCGGTCCAGAGGGTGGCGTCCTGGGAGACGGCGAGGGCTGCGGCGAACGCGTCCGCGTAGGCCATCGGGTGGTCGGCCTTGATGCGGGCGGCGTCGAGCACGAGTCGCTCATCGGGCAACCGGGCCTCGATCACATCGCGGAGGTCGCGGACGGTGTCGTGGGCCTCGTCTTCGCCGTGGAGGCGACGCAGCACGTAGTGGACCTCGCCGAGGTTGATCCACGAGATCAGTGGCTTCTCTTGGTCGAGGAGCTGCGCGACCGAGTCGACGCCGGGCGAGCTGTCCTCCAGGTAGCGCAGCACGGCCCACGAATCGAGGACGACGGTCACCTGGTTGCTTCGCGGTGACGGTCGGCGGCGCGCTCGCGTTCGAGCTCGGCCGTGAGCTTCGAACCGCGGAAGCGGCCGCGCAGTGGGCGGCGGTGGTCGGCCGGTCGCACCGCGACGTGGTCGTCCTCCAACCAGAAGCTGACCTCGTCGCCGGGCTCGATCCCGAGTTCGTCACGCAGCGCCTTCGGGATCACGACCTGCCCTTTCGGGCCGACCTTGTGAGTCATACCGATGAGTATAACCAACCTGCGGCACGTTCCCGCTCCTGAGCTTCTTTTCGCTCCAACTCGCGTCTGTTCCTGCCGATACCACGGTATGGCGCTCGAGCCCACCACCGATGTCGTCGCGATGGGCGCGAGCCCATGGGGGTTGTGGACAGAGCCGGAGCCTTCAACGCTCATCTGTGGCGAATGCGCGAGCGAGATGCCACCCGAGGCCGCGTTCTGCGGTGAGTGTGGCGTCCGACTGGAGCGCCCCGCCGACGAGGTGGAGTCGACCGAGCCGGACGGCGACGTCGCCGGACCCGACGTCGATCCCGCCGCTCCATCCGAAGTTGCATCCGTTGAGCCAGTCGACGTCGATCCCACTCCGCCATCCGAGACCGCCAACTTGCTGCCCGTTCTCCCACCGCCGGTGGCCGGCAAGCGGCGACGGCGGAGGCGCGCGCCGGTGTTGGTGGGGATTGCCGCGGCGGCGGCCCTGCTGGTCGGCGTCGTCATCAGCTCCAGCGGATCGGATAGCGACGATGCGGTGATCGCAGCCGACATCAGCACCACGATCACAACGAAAGCCCCCAGTGAGTCAGACACCGTCGAGGCGGGTAGCCCCGACGCAACCGACGGTGACGCGCCCGCGCCCGGCGACGACTCCGTGGTGGCGACCGATGACGTTGCGACCACTGTGACGACAGCCGCGGTCGGAGACACCACCACGGCCGGCGCCCGGTCGGCGGCGTCGAACGAGCCGGGCTTCGGGGCACCGGCGCCGGTTCAACCGGGCGCCCCACCGCCGCCGCAGGCGCCGCCACCTCCGACACCGACGACGACCACGCCACCACCCCCGGCGGCCCTGTCCGCATCGTCGTCGTGCAGTCCGAGTTGTGTGATCCCCCGAAATGGGAAGTTCGAGATCGCCGTCAACAACAGTGGAGGGCGACCGGGGACGTTCACCGTCACCGTGAGCGACAACCTCCAGGCCAGCCCAACCCAGGCCTCGGTGTCCCCCGGTCGGCCCCGCACGATCGTGATCGTCGACACGCTCGGCAAGCGCCGCTTTGGTCGCACCGTCGAGGTCAGAGGCCCGGACGGAGCCGTGATCTTCACGGCGACCGTCGACGTGCGCGGGTAACCGACCCCGGCGCTCTCTGAGCCCGATCAGGCCGAGCAGCCCGACGCCCTCGTCGAGGTCGACCAGCGAGTCGACGTCGTTGGATTCGACGTCTTCACCTCGCGCTGCGCTCCCGAACAGCCGGACGTGGCGCGCTCGTCGATCGTCGGCTGCCTGGATGGCCGCTTTGCGTCGGTGGCGCAGGCGTCGGCCTGGGAGAGGCCCAGCTCACGGCGAAGGTGTCGGCGATCGACCACGCCGCAGTGTCGCAGAACGGGTCCAGCGGGGCGCGTCGATCGAGTCCTCGGTCGTGCGAGCGACTACGATCCCGGTCGATCGCGAGCGGGAGGAGGGCCACCATGCGTTGGCCTCGCGTCATGACGGTTTCGGTGGTGGTCGCGTTGTCGGTCGTCGCCGTCGCGCCGGCCGCTGCCGGCCCCAAGGGCACGGGTGCAGCGCGGTCGACCTGGCGTCCTACTCGTGGACGGAGGTCACCGCTGACGGTGGATGGGCACCGCGAGCCGGCCTGCAGGCGGCCGAGCTGGGCAACAACCTGTTCGTCATGGGCGGGCGGGGAGCGTTCAACCCGGCAGGCGTCACGCCGCTCTACGGCGACGTCTGGCGCAGTTCCGACGGCGGCCGGACGTGGCGGCTGGCCAACGCGAACGCGTGGCCGGCCCGCGGCTACTTCCAGGCGGTCACCAAAGATGACGCGATCTTCGTGCTGGGGGGTCAGAACTTCGACACCGTGCCGTTCCCCGGTTACCCCGCCAGCTGCGCGTCGCTGCCTCCGGGCGTGCCGTGCTTCCCGTTCCTGCCCGCCTCGACGTTCTTCGACGACGTGTGGCGAAGCAGCGACGGCCGCACCTGGACTCCGGTCACCACCGACGCGCCGTGGGCCGGGCGTGCCGGGCTGAGCGCCGTCGTGCACCGTGGGCGCATCTTCGTGTTCGGCGGCAGCCAGGGCGACGACGCGTCGACCGGCGGTCGGGGGCGGGTGTTCTTCAACGACGTGTGGTCCTCGGCTGACGGCGCCACCTGGCGGCTCGAGACGCCCAGCGCGGCGTGGTCGCCGAGGGCCGGTGCGGCCGCCGTGGTGAAGGACGGGTGGATCTACCTGCTCGGCGGCGAGGTCGGCTTCACCTGTGGCGGGGTGCCCGGCTGTGTGCCGCCGTACTTCAACGACGTGTGGCGATCTCGCGACGGGGTGGTCTGGGAACAGGTGACCCCGGCGGCGGGGTGGAGCCCCCGGCCCGGCCACCAGTGCGCGGTGCTGATCAACTCGATCGTGTGCTTCGGCGGCTACGGCGAGCCGGCCAACCCGAGCGACGTGTGGGCCAGCCGGGACGGCGCCAAGTGGACCCAGGTCGGCGACGCCCCGTGGAACGCGGCATCGCCCGACGACGTGAAGTACGACTTCGACGTGCTGAGCGTCGCCGGCCGGGCCGGCGGTGGTCGCCCGGCGATCATGACCTTCGGTGGCGACCGCGAACGCTTCGAGCTACCGCCTCCGGTGAACGCCACCCGCGTCGACGCCGACGTCTGGCGTTTCGCGCCCTGAGCACCGTCGGCCCGTCCTCGCACCGGGCGAGGTCTCGGTGTCGGCTGTCAACACCGGCACGATCCGGGTGACGGTGCTGCTTGCGTCAAAGCGCACGTCGCCCGACGCGTGAAGCGCCGTTCGCGAGCGAGGGGTCGATCGCCCGGTGGGACTGGCGGCCCGGCAGACGAGTCCTTCGACCCTGGCCGGCTCGGGTGCGGCTCAGGATGCTGATCGTTGATCGAAGCGGGAGGCTCCGGGTGAACAGAGCACGGCGGGTTTTCGGGGCGGCCCTCGGTCGGCGGCTGCCGGTGTACGACGGCGAGCGCACGGTCGAGGGGCTGCACGGCGAGCTGGTCGTGCGACGGGATCGTTGGGCGGTTCCCCACATCGAGGCGTCGTGCGAGGCCGATGCGTGGTTCGGGCTCGGCTTCTGCCAGGGCCAGGATCGCGCCTTTCAACTGGAGGGCCTGGTGCGCGTGGTGCGCGGCACGCTGGCTGCGCTGGTCGGGCCCGATGCCCTGCCTGTCGATCGACTGTCGCGCCGGATCGGCTTTCGCCGGGCCGCCGTGGAGCACCTCGAGGTGCTCGACGACGACGTTGCCACGTCGATGGACGCGTTCGCAGCCGGCGTGAACGCCGGTATCGGCCAGGGCCTGAAGCGGCCTCCGCACGAGTTCACCCTCCTGCGGGGACGACCCACGTCGTGGGACGCAGCCGATGTGTTCGGCTTCAGCAAGCTCATGGCGTTCCTGCTCGCCGCGAACTGGGACTGCGAGCTGGCTCGCCTGGCGATCGTGGAGCGCGACGGGCCCGACGCCCTGTCGGCGGTTGGCGGGTTGGGCACCGACTGGTTGCCGGCCGCCATACCTCCCGGCGTGCCGGTCGGCCAGGTGGCCGATCACCTGGCCGAAGACCTCGCCCGATTCGTCGAGCTGATCCCAGTCGGCGGCGCGTCGAACAACTGGGCGGTGGCGCCCGAGCGCACGAGCACGGGGAGACCGCTGCTGGCGAACGATCCGCACCTCGCCCCCACGTTGCCGACCCACTTCTACCTGGCCCACCTACGTTGTCCCGACTGGGAGGCCGCGGGGGCATCGCTGGTCGGCAGTCACGGGATCTTCGCCGGGCACAACGACGCCGCCGCCTGGGGCGTCACGGCAGGCATGGTCGACAACACCGATCTGGCGGTCGAACAGCTCGGGTCCGACGGGCGCAGTGTGCGTCGGGGTGACCGGTTCGTCCCGTGCGAGGTCGTTCGCGAGCGAATCGAGGTCAAGGGTGGTGAGCCCGTCGACGAGGAGGTGCTGTGCACCCCTGAGGGTCCGGTGATCAGCCCGGTGCTCGACGGCGTTTCCGTGGCGGTCTCGCTGCCGCGCCACCTGGCTTGAAGCGCGACCGTTGCGCGGACTGCTCGAGTTGGTTCGTCTGCGGACGGCCGCCGACTTCCACGAGCGGCTGGGGGACTTCCCGTCCGCGTCCATGAACGTCGCGTTCGCGACGGTCGACGGCCACATCGGTTCGCAATTGGTCGGCGAGCCACCGGTTCGACGATCGGGTTGGGGTGCGATGCCCGTCGCCGGGCATGACGAGCGGGCGGGCTGGGTCGACACGCTGGCGTTCGCCGAGATGCCCAGACAGCTCGACCCAGCGTGCGGTTGGTTGGCGACCGCGAACGGCCGACCCACCTCGGACCCGGAGGCACCGTTCATCTCGGTCGACTTCGCGGACGGGTATCGCATGGCTCGCATCGGGGAGCTCCTCGCGGCGCGTGACGATTGGGATGTGGCCGACATGGCCGACGTGCAACTCGACGTCTTCTGCCTGCCGTGGCAGGAGCTACGCGACGTGGTCCTGTCGGCCCCCGTGGCCACCGTCGACGGTGCCTTCGCTCGCCTGCTTCTCCAGCAGTGGGACGGACGGCTCGCCCCCGACTCCGAGGCGGCCACCGTCTACCAGCATCTGGTGGCGGAGCTGCTCGAGCGGGTCGCCTACGCGAAGGCGCCCAACAGCGCGGGAGTGGGTGCTCGGTTGCGGTTTCACGCCCCTCGTATCCGAGACGTTGTTCGCCACGAATCGCACCGGCCAGCTCGTGTGGCTGCTGCGCGAGCAGCCCGAGGGCTGGTTCGGGGCCGGCTGGCCGCAGATGGTGGGCAACGCCGTCGAAGCCGTCGCCGACCGGTTGCTGGCCGACGGCCGAGGGCGCGCGGGCCGACTGGCATGGGGTCGGGTGCGTCCCATCCGGCTTCGCCACCCGGTGGGCGACCGTCCGCCGCTCGACCGGGTGTTCAACCTCGGTCCGCTGGCGGGCTTCGGCGACGCCGATACCCCCGCCCAGGCAGCCGTGGGACGTGAGGTGCTCGGCGGTCCGGTTTTCACCCCGGCTCTGCGG
Source organism: uncultured Iamiaceae bacterium (assembly GCA_963706425.1). Lineage (GTDB taxonomy): Bacteria > Actinomycetota > Acidimicrobiia > Acidimicrobiales > Acidimicrobilacustridaceae > CAVPMN01. Next base: position 559,052 of record CAVPMN010000001.1, on the reverse strand, counting down.
ATGGTGATCGACGTCGGTGCCTGGGATCGCTGTCGCTGGGCGCTGCCCGGTGGCCAGTCGGGCAACCCGTGCTCGCCCCACTACGACGACCAACTGGACGCGTGGCAGAGCGCTGACGGTGTGCCCATCGCGTGGGCCGAGGACGACGTGTCGGCTGCTACCCGGCACACCCTTCGCCTCGCGCCGGCGGCCGCGGGGCCCACGAGCGACACCGTCACCACCCAGCCTGCGAGCGAGCATGTCCGGTAGTCGTCGTCCGCTCCGTTGGGCGGTGGTGTCGTCGCTCGTGTCGGTGATGCTGCTCGCCGGTCTGGCTCCGGAGGCGCAGGCGAGATCAGTGGCCGTGGCGTCGGTCGCACCGCTGGGGGCGGACTCCTTCACCCGAGAGGTCGACCGCTCTTGGGGCCGGGATGACCTCGGCAACGTGTGGACCACCAACACCTATGCGCCCGGGGACTATCGCGTCGACGGGTCTGCGGGCGTGATCACCCTTCGCGCCCCGGGAGCGCGACGCCAAGCGCTCCTCTTGGGCTCACCGAGGGAACGCGACGTCACTCAGCATGTGTTGGTTCGCACCGACAAGGCAGCGAGCGGCGGAGGGCAGATGGCATCGCTCGTCGCCCGGCGGGTGGCTGACAACCGCGAGTACCGGGTGCGGGTCCGCTTCGACGCCACCGGCATCGTGCGGGTGGGGGCGTTCGTCCTGCGCGGTGGCACCAGCGAGATCGCCATCGCGCCCGAGGTGGTAACGGGCGGCGTCACCCACGCAGCAGGGGTCGGCATCCACGTTCGGTCCGAGGTCGTCGGGTCGACTCCCACCACCATCCGCGCCCGAGTCTGGCGGGAAGGGGCCGTCGAGCCTGCGCAATGGCAGTTGGTCGTCGGTGACAGTGAGCCCACGCTGCAGGGTGCCGGCGCGTATGGCGTGCAGGCGTACGCGTCGACGACCACCAGCAACCCCCCCATCAACTTCGCCTTCGACGACTACGAGGCGCACCGAGTCGACGCAGCGTCCGGCGATCCGCTGTTGGCCGACCCGGCGAGCATCTATCACACCTCACCCCGCACCACCCAGAGGCCCGTTCCCAGCACCGGCACCGTGTTGTTCGTCGCCCCCGACGGTGACGACACCAACCCCGGCACCCTCGCCCGACCGCTGCGTTCGGTGGCCGGGGCGGTGCAGACCGCTCCCGCAGGCGCCACCATCGTGGTGCGGGGCGGTGTCTACCGCGAGCAGATCGGCGCCGTCGCGAAGCGCCTGACCATACAGGCCTATCCGGGTGAGCAGGTGTGGCTCGACGGGGCAGTCGTGATCGCGACCAGCGAATGGGTACCCGACCGCGGGGTGTGGCGTCGCGACGGCTGGCTCACCGACCTGCAGGCCAACTGCTATGAACCGAAGCTGGTGGCACCCGGCACCACACCCCAGCTGCCCGACATGGTCTTCGTCGACGGCGTTGCCCAGACGCAGGTGACGGCGCTCGATCAGGTGCGCCCGGGGACGTTCTACGTCGACCGCGCTCGCGGGCAGCTCTTCGTCGGCACGAACCCAGCCGGCCGGCTCGTCGAAGCGACCCGCTACGCCATCGCGATGCGGCTCGTTCGCTGGCCGAGCTCGAGTGCCGCCGGCACCGAGCTCCACGGTCTGGGCTTTCGCCGCTACGGGTCACACCAACGGCCCGCCTCGGGTTGTCCGAACCCCGCGCAGGTCGTCGTCAACGGTGGCGACCGCAGCTATCCCATGAACGTGGCCATACGCGACAGCACGTTCTTCCACAGTGCCGGAGCCGGCCTCGGGATCTACAGCGCCGGCGGGACATCCATCTCGAACAGCTCGTTCATCGACAACGGCTTCAACGGGCTGCAAGTCGACAAGGCCTCGGCCATGCGGGTGCAAGGGGTGGAGCTGGCTCGGAACAATCGGGAGGGCTTTCTCTATCTGGGAACCGCCGATGCCGGGCAGACTGCCGGGGCCAAGTTCTCGGCGACGCTCGACCTGGTCGTGTCGGATTCGGTGGTGTCAGGCAATCGCGGTACTGGACTGTGGTGCGATCTCGGGTGCGACGGCGTGTCGTTCGTCCGCAACCGGGTCCACGGCAACGCCAAGCACGGTCTCTACATCGAGGTCTCCCGAAACGCCGTCGTCGCGTCCAATCTCTCCTACGACAACGGCCACAACGGCGTGCAGGTCAAAGGCGAGGCCGTGAAGGTCTTCAACAACACTCTGGTCGGAAACAACCAGAACATCGCCGTCTACGAAGACGGCCGGGTACCGGTCGGCCAGCCCTACGCCTGCAGCGGCGATCCGGGATGGAGCACCATCTTCCCGACGACGAAGAAGGTGTCGATCTGGAACAACCTGAGCGTCGACGCCACCGGGAGCCATCGCAACGAGTACGACCTCGACCCCAGCACGGTCACGTTCATCGCCACCCACCCGTGCGACCCGGTAAGAAAGGACCCCGAGCAGATGCTCGACGGACTCGACTACGACCTCTATGTGAGGTCAGCCGGTCGTCCGGCGCTCAGGCTCGTCGGCTGGCAGGGGTCGACCTGGGGAGCGACGAACGCATTCGCCTCGCTCAGCCTGTTCCGGGCGGCGGTGCCTTCCATGGAGGTGCACGGAGGGGCGGTGGACGGCATCGACCTCGGCCAGGTGTTCGTCGACCGGGCTCGGGGAGACTTCACGCTCGTGCCCGGATCGCCCGCGCTGGCCCGTGGGAGACCGCTCACCTCTGCAGAAGCCGCAGCCATCGGCGTCTCGCCGTTCGTCGCGGTCGACGTGGGCGCCCTCGCCGCGCCCGGGCCTCCCTGACGGCTCGATCCCGATTCGGCCCTCACGACGCGGCACGACCGGGCGACCGACAATCGGGCTTGTTCCCCGAAGGTGTACTGGGGTTTCGTGGACGACGAGCGGCGACCCGGTGCCGGATCGGGAGCAGCTCCGTGGGTCGGCGGGGAGTGTGGCGCTAGGCGTCTGACCTGCGCATTTTCGGACAGCTAGCCCGATCGAGATCACCTGCTGCTATCTGGTTGCACCCGCTCCGCTCGGTGCCGGTCTAGGGCTCGACCTCGCGTGAGGTTGTAGGTCACAGTGACGTCTTCGGTCATCGATTCGGAAACGGGGCCGACGAAATAGCCAGACCACCTGACAAGGTTCCAAATGTCGTTGTCCATGTGAGCCGTGGTGGTGGCCTGGACGGTGGTCGGTGGCCCGGGTCCTGCCAGCCATGGCGTTGGGACGAGGAGCGACACGACCCAGGGCACGTCGTTGCTCGTGTTCTGTTCACATCCCGTCGTCCACGCATGATCGTTGCCCCCTGCCCGCGTACATGTAGGGGAAGATTGCCCACTGGTCGGTGTCGAATCGGTGAAACAGAACGAGCGAGGCCGGTTCCCGCTGCGGGTCTGGGGCGATGATGTCGAACGCTCCGCTGATGAGGTCGTTGGCAGTGCAGTTGGGGTATTCCACTTGTGGTCGTTTCTGGGTGAGGGACATGGTCCCTGCTGCGGTGCCGGTCTGGTTGAACGAGTACGCCTGACATTGCGCGATGTCGCCCCACCCGAAGTTGCAGGTCTGTACGGGTCCGGCTGCGGCGGGCTGGGCGAGCCCCCCGAGCGTGAAGGTCATGGTTGTCGGGCCACTTCCGGGCGCGCCGAAGTAACCGCTGACCCAACTCGAGGTCGCGGTGAGGGTGATCGTTCCTGTCCAGCGCCCGAGGGATGGGGGGCACCCAACGCTGGTGGAGAACAGGAGAGCCTCTGGTCCTGTGAAGCTGGCCACAGTGACTGACCAGCTCTTGAGCCAGAGGTCGGCGCTGAAGGAGAACCCGACCGTGGGGGCGAGGGTGATCTGGTTGCAGGGGTCCTTGCCAAGGTCGTGTGCGGCGGTGAGCTTCATGCCGAACGAGCCTTCGACCCCGACGAGTCCGAAGAGCTTGAGGCCGAGGGTCAGGGCGGGGGTGAAGCTCATGGTTGCGTTGCCGGTGAGAGACCCATCGCCGAAGAAGTCGACATCGGAGAGGTTGTCAGCATTTGCGCCGGTTATGTCGAAGCCCAGGGTTGTCGAGGCGGCGGCAACGGCGTGGACTGTGAGGGACTCGTTGGCGGACCAGTTGAGTTTGCCCCCGACGTCGACGAGGAACGGGGTGCCGGGGATGGGCCACTTGTACGGGGTTTCGATCTTGTCTGTGCAGGAGAACCCGCCGTTGACGGCCATGTCGAAGGTGAGAGTGGGGGTGGTGTGCAGCGCGAAGAGCATGTGCAGATCGCGTAGAGGAGAAGTCTGTTTCGAGGGTGGTGTTTTCGAAGCTGAGGTCCGTGGTCGGGGGGACGAGCTCGAGCGGCTTGGTCGTGCCCTTGCAGGCGGCCCCGACGAGCCCCACCGAGAATCCCGACAGGAAGCCTGTGGTGTCAGCCCGGACGGCTGTGATCCAACGGCTGGGCCGGTCGGTCCCTGGAATGGATCTCGAGGTCGCTGAACGGGTCATCCAGCGTCGCAGGCGCGCGTTGAGACGATGGTTGTGTCGCCCGGTCCTGGATCGACATCGATGACCTCACCTGAGGAACCCTTCGGGGGCGGCGGTGGTCGGGTACACGGCGACATGTCCCCCGACGGCGGGCAGGTCGGCTGAGCCCGAGAGTGTCACGATTGAGTCCTGGTTGGAATCGCCGTCGAGGGAGACCACGTCACCAGGGCCCTCTAGGACCGTGCCGGCAGTCAGCGTCATCGTGGTCGACGCACCGGTGCCTTCTTGGAGCCAGCCGGCGACGTCGGCGACGAGGTGGGTGCTGCCGTTGTTGTTGTAGAGGCTGACTTGGCCACCGGCGCCGACTTTGGCCACGACCAGATTCGGGATCGTCTGGTTGGCGGCCATGTTCAAGTTGGACGCCAGTGGTCGTGTTTCGCCCTTGGGCCACACCGTGACGTAGCTGGAGGCGGAGGGTTGGGTGGCGGTCACGTTGAGGACCACAGCGGACACGCCGTTCACGGCACGCCGCCCCGACCAGTGACGGTCAAGTTGATGGTCTGACCAGCGCCCACCGTGTGAGGGACCCCGGCGGGAAGGCCCGTGCCGTCACGGGTGTCCAACAAGCTGGGCCGGCACCAACGGGTTGAAGCCGCTGCTTTCGGGGAGCCAGCCGGCGACGTCGGCGACGAGGTGGGTGCTGCCGTTGTTGTTGTAGAGGCTGACTTGGCCACCGGCGCCGCTTCGGCCACGACCAGATTCGGGATCGTCTGGTTGGCGGCCATGTTCAAGTTGGACGCCAGTGGTCGTGTTTCGCCCTTGGGCCACGCCGTGACGTAGCTGGAGGCGGAGGGTTGGGTGGCGGTCACGTTGAGGACCACAGCGGACACGCCGGTCGCGGGCACGCCGCCCCGACCAGTGACGGTCAAGTTGATGGTCTGACCAGCGCCCACCGTGTGAGGGACCCCGGCGGGAAGGCCCGTGCCGTCACGGGTGTCCAACAAGCGGGCCGGCACCAACGGGTTGAAGCCGCTGCTCTCCGGGAGCCGCGCGGGCGACGTCGGCGACGAGGTGGGTGCTGCCGTTGTTGTTGTAGAGGCTGACTTGGCCACCGGCGCCGACTTTGGCCACGACCAGATTCGGGATCGTCTGGTTGGCGGCGATGTTCAAGTTGGACGCCAGTGGTCGTGTTTCGCCCTTGGGCCACACCGTGACGTAGCTGGAGGCGGAGGGTTGGGTGGCGGTCACGTTGAGGACCACAGCGGACACGCCGGTCGCGGACACGCCGCCCCGACCAGTGACGGTCAAGTTGATGGTCTGACCAGCGCCCACCGTGTGAGGGACCCCGGCGGGAAGGCCCGTGCCGTCACGGGTGTCCAACAAGCGGGCCGGCACCAACGGCACCACATCCTCATCACCCAACGTGATCGGATCCGACGCCGCAGCAACCGCACCAGCGACCCCGGCCGGGCCTGCGCTCGTCGCAGTCGCCGCAGGAGCCTCGGTCACCGAACCCACCGCAGCCACGATCGCCACTGCCACGACCGGGGCTAGACGCCGACGAATCATCGCCCAGCGATTCGGTCGGCTCCGCCACCCAGCCATGTAACCGCCCCCTCCTCGCCACGCTCAGCCGGTTCGAGAGACTCCGACCAAGATGACCGACGGCGGACTTCAGATCACCTGAGGGCCGGCGTCACTGACCCGCGACGCTACGTCTCGCGGCCGATGTGTCCACAGCCATCCGGGTTCGCTGCGCTGAATTGCGTCAAATCGTTGGGGCGTCTCGTCGACCGACCCGAGGTCGACAGCCATGGAGTCGGGTCTGTTGTTTACTCGCGACGAGTTCCTGGCGCAGTCCAGGTTCTCGACGAGCAGTGCCCGTCCGCGCAGCATGGAGGAGTTCACGTTGTTTCGAGACGCCGAGACAACGTGGTCATTGTTCGTTCGGCGCTCTCGACCTGTGCCCACCTGCCATCGAGGTCATCTGAAGCGCACCGGACTCGACGCTGCCCTCAGGTACGCCCTCGACATCATCTACTGCACATCGATGACCTTCGGGCGCTACGCCCGACGGCTGTGAAATATCGGCCGAATGGCCCATGCCGTTGTTGCCGGCCGCGGCGATCCCTATGGCAACTGCCCGACAGGGGAGCGGGCGGTATGGGAGGCGGACAGGTGGCCAGGACGATCTTCGGGCGACGCGGGCAGGCGACGGAGGGCCCGTCGACGTCCTGCGAGACCTCGGTCCTCGAGGAGTTGATCGGGTTTCACGCCCCCGGCGCCGCCGAATCGCAGCCCTACGACGAGTGGGCGGTGCGCTTGCGCCAGCGTCGCCAGACTGCACAGCGCCTCTACCACGACGAGCCACCCGCTGCGTGCGCCGACTACTGGCAGCCCGAGCACCTCTTCGCCGACTCCGAGCCCGATGCCACGGACGGGCCCATCGACGTTGCCGCCGTCAGCCAGGCGTTCGATCGACTGCGTCTGTCGCCAGATGCGCCTGCTGCCGACGTGACGGCCCGCTACCGCGAGCTCGTGAAGGTGCATCATCCTGACCGACACATCGATGCCGACGAGCGCACCGCGGCGCAGCACGCCGCCGAGTTCCGTGCCCTGCACGACGCGCTCACGGTGCTCCGGCGGGCGGGAGCGGTATGACAGGCGCCGAAGCGCGGCCGACTGATGATCTGGTGGCGACGATGCGTCGCATCGCCGCGGTGAGGGCGCTCGCCGGCGACCTCGTGGCCTCGCAGGCGATGGAAGCGTGCTCGAAGGCGTCGAGCAGGGAGAGAAGGCGTCCGCAGCGGCGGCCGCCGCCTTCGGCGCCCGGCAGTTCCACGTGGCCTTCGAGTTGCAGCAGGAAGCCATCTCGTCGTGGCGCACCGCGTCCGAGATCCTCAGCGCAGTCATCGCCACCGACTCCGTCGACGTCGACACCGACGAGCCCATCGACGTGCGCGACGACCAGGAGCGCGCCGGCGATACGGGGCCAAGTGAGCCCCGCCGGAAGCGCAGCCGGCGCCAGCGCAAGTCCGACCGGGCGACGCCGTCCACGCCCACGCCCACCGTTGCCGGTCTCGACGAGATGATCGACTCCCACGTCAACCCCGGCGCGGTCGCCGTCTACGACGTGTGGGTCGATCGCATGCATCACCAACGGGTGGCCCTGCAGGAGGCGGCCAGGCAGGTCGAGCAGCGACGTCGACAGATGCCTCCCTCGACGGGCTTCGGCGGCTTGGGCTGAGCCGATCGGCGGTCGCGTGCGTCGGCGTGGGTCGATCGACCCGATCTGACGGTTCGCCGCAGAACCGGACAACAGCGGACAGCACTGACCTTCGGGTTCCCAGCCCGACGGCCAAACCAGCCGGAGGCGCACACTTCACGCCGCTGGAATCGTCCGTTCCGCACCCGTGGGCTGTGGTGGTTGATTGAACGGATTTCTGTACTACAATAATCGGGTGTGGAGATTCACCCATCCGCCCGTCGCCACGGCGTCGCCGATGACGACACTCTCCACGCCATCGAACACTCGATGGTCGTCGATGACATCGGTGAGGACCCCGATCGGTGGCTGGTCATCGGTCCCGACCGCGCCGGCAACCTGCTCGAAGTCGTCGTGCTCATCACGGGCGAAGGCGACGAGTTGATCATCCATGCCATGCCCGTACGGGCGGTCTACCGAAAGCTGCTCGATCCATGACAAAGCGCACCTACGGACACACCAAGTCGGGCAAGCCGATTGACGACGAGCTCATCGAGGACCTGGCCGACGAAGCCGAGGCCGGTTACGACCCGGACCAAGTCATCGCCCGCCGCGGCAAGCGTGGCCGCCCACGGCTCGGCTCCGCCCCGTCGACGGTCGAGTCCGTCCGGCTCGACCCCGAGTTGAAAGAGCGCCTCGCACGCCGAGCCGAGGAGGAGGGCGTGCCAGTGTCGGAGGTCATCCGCGAGGCACTCCGCGGTCATCTCGCAGCGAGCTGACACATGTGAGAACCGTGGGCCGTTCCTGTGGGTCGGCCGTTGCCCTGAACCGGACGGACTGCTCATGGCGCCCTGACGGTGTCGAGGTCGCTGTCGTAGGTCGCCGGTAGTCTTTCCACATGGCGCAGCGACCGGTGTTGTCGGCCTCGGAGCTGGCGCAGCTCAGTCCGAACGAGCGAGCGAGCCTCGTCGACGTTCGGTCGGGCGGCGACTTGTCCGATCTCGATCCTGGCTTCCGGGCGAAGGTCGAGGACACCGGTCGACGACTCGTGGAGGAGCGAGGCCTCCTCGATCCCGATCGCAAGTGAGTCGCCGGCGCGAGGTTCGCGTCTCAGCAGTTCCGCCGTGAGCCGGACAGAGTCCCTAGTCGCTCCTGCAAGCTGATCTCGGAGCTTCTCGAAGAGCCCACGAGACGCAACGGGGCCTTCTTCGGGTTCGCACTACCCTGTCGGCATGGTGGGTGGAGCTCGACGAGCACGGCGTCGGTGCTGTTCACTGATCTCGTCGGTTCGACCGAGTTGCGGTCGCGGCTGGGTGAGGAAGCGGCCGACGTGGTCCGCCGCCTTCATGACGACGTGGTGACCGCCGCGATCGAAGGGCCCAACGGTCGCGTCGTGAAGTCGTTGGGGGACGGCCTCATGGCCGTGTTCGACTCTGCCGCCGACGCAGTGGCCGCAGCGATCGCGTCACAACAAGGGGTGACCGCCCTCCGCGCCGACCTCCCTGAGCCGATCGCCATCCGTGTCGGCGTGTCGGTGGGCGACGTCAGTTTCGATGGGGACGACTGCTTCGGCACCGCGGTGAACGAGGCGGCCCGCTTGTGCAGTGCCGCACAAGGGGGGCAGATCCTGGTGGCCGATCTGGTTCGAGCGCTGGCGCGTGGCCGCGGTGGGTTCACGTTCGAGTCGTTCGGTGCGCTCGACCTGAAGGGTCTGCCCGAGCCGGTCGAGACCTGCAGCGTGGGTTGGGACCCGCTCCCGAGCGACACCGACGATGACTTGGTGCCATTCCCACCTGCCTTGGTGCCCCCGAATCGCGGTGTCTACATCGGACGACCCGATGTGCGTGATGCGCTGCGGGCGCTCTGGGACGAGACCAAGCTCGAGGGACCGCGCACCGCCTTGTTGGTCGGCGAGCCGGGCATCGGAAAGACCCGCACCGCGTATGAGGTCGCGAGGGATGCCCGCCAGTCGGGCGCGATCGTGTTGTTCGGGCGCTGTGATGACGAACTCCAGGTGCCCTATCAGCCGTTTGTCGAAGCGCTCGATTGGCAGACCCGGCACGCTCCGGACCTGCCACTCGGTCGACTGCCGGGCGAGTTGGTCCGACTCGTACCCGACCTGACGTCGCGGCGCCCAGGCCTCGATCCGCCGGTCGCGTCCGATCCGCGCACCGAGGAGCACCGGCTGCTCGAGGCGGTGTCCACGTGGATCACGGCCACCGCCCAGGAGACCGGCCTCGTGCTGGTGGTCGACGACCTCCACTGGGCGACCAAGCCGACGCTGCTGATGCTGATGCACACCGTCCGGCATGCCGCCGGGCTCGACGGGGTGAGGTTGCTCGTCGTGGGCACCTACCGCGACACCGACGTGGATCGCGCTCACCCGCTGTCTGCCGTGCTCGGTGACTTGCATCGACTCGAGGGTGTTCGTCGGATCCCGGTCGATCCCCTCGATGTCGACGAGGTCATCGAGCTGGTTCAGCAAGCTGCCGGTCATCCTCTCGACGACGTGACCCGCAGTGTCGCGGCGCGGGCGCACGCCGAGACCGAGGGCAACCCGTTCTTCGTCGCCGAAGTGTTGCGCCATCTGATCGAGAGCGGTGGTGTTCGGTTCGTCGATGGACGCTGGATCGTGCCAGACCCCGATCAGATCGATGTGCCCGAGGGTGTGCGCGACGTGATCGGCCAACGGCTGTCGAGGCTGTCAGATGTGGCGAACGACGTGTTGCGTGCCGCGTCGGTGGTGGGCCGCGAGTTCGATCTCGATCTGGTCGGCGAGCTGGTCGGCATCGACGAGGATCCGTTGCTCGACGCCATCGATGAGGCGTCGCGGGCTCGACTCGTCGAGGAGATCGACGCCGACCGCTACCGCTTCGCCCACGCGCTGGTCCGTACATCGCTCTACGACGAGCTGTCGGCCAGCCGCCGCCGTCGCCTTCATCGGCGCGTCACCGAGCTCATTGCCAAGCGGGATCCCAACGACGTCGCGTCGCTCGCCCATCACGCGGTGGAAGCCGGTCCACGCGGCGGGGATCTGAGCGACGCGATCGGTTACGTCCTGGCGGCTGCCGACCAGGCTCGGGCGGCCCGCGCCCTGGGTGAGGCCGAGAATCTCTACCGCAAAGCCATCGAATTGCTCGAGGAGGACGACGCCGAGCCGCTCGACCGGCGTGCGCTCCTGGCGCGGTGCGGCATCGGCGAGATCCTGCGAGATCAGGGCGATTCGTCGTTCCGGGAAGACCTGCTCGCCGTCGCGAAGGATGCCGTCGCCGCGGACGACGTCGAGCTGCTGGTGCGTTCGGTGCTCGGCAACTCCCGCGGGTTCACCAGCATCATCGGCGGCGTCGACACCGAACGGATCGCCTACATCGAAGCCGCGCTCTCCCGGGTTGCCGACCACGCGATCACCGACCGGGCGCGGCTCGAAGCGTTGCTCGCAGCGGAGCTGATGTTCGACCTCGAGCGCCGCAACGAATGCCTTGCGCTCGTCGATCATGCCGTCGAACTGGTCGAGGGAATCGACGATGCGCTGACCGAGGCGTGGGTGTTGGGCATCACCCGCATGCCCGACCTCGTACCGGAGCGTTGGACCACCGGGCTCGAGCGCGCCGAACGGGCCGTGGCTGCGGCGGATCGTTGCGGCGACCCCAACCTCCGGGTCGCCAACCGCATCGCCCTGAAATGGAACCTCATGTCTCGCGGCGATCTCGAGGCCGCGCGTCAGGTGGCCGACGAGTTTCTGGCCATCGCCCGCGTCGATGCCGGCCCGATGAGCCAGTGGGCCGCTCGCGCCCAGGCCTGCCAATTCCTGCTCGAAGCCGGCGAGCTCGATCGGGCCCAAGTCGAGAACGATGCAGTCCTCGCGTCGGGCCAAGAGATCGATGCGGTCGACAGCGAAGCGTGGTGGGCGGCGAGCCAGGCCGGGATCAATTGGTGTCGAGACGGGGAGGTCGGCGATCCCGACCTGATCGGCGAGCTGGCGGACGAGTACCCAGGCGCGCCGACGTGGCGGGCCGCTCATGTGTTGAGCCTCGCCCGGCGCGGCCGAGTCGCCGAATGCCGTGACCTGATCGAGCGCTACCGACTTGGCGACATCGACGCGCTTCCGAAGGACGTGTTCTGGTTTTCGGCTGCATTCAACATGGCGAGAACCATCAGTGCCCTCGACGACGCAGCACTCGCTCGGGAGATGCTGCCCGTGCTCGAACCGTATGCCGACTATGTGTCGCACTACTGCATCGGCTTTGGTGGGCCCATACGGCAAGTGCTGTCCTACCTTCGGGCCGCGAGCGGAGACCTGGATGGCGCAATCGAGGACGCGGGCGCGACGCGCGCGTTCGCGACGAACCGGGACTGGAAGCTCGTGCAGGCGATCAGTGGCATCGAGTTGGCCGAGCTGTTGGTGCGGCGCGGGTCCGAGGGTGACCTCGAGGATGCGCAACGTCTCCTCGCCGAAGCATCTTTGGACGCAGATCACATGGGCCTGCATGCCTGGGTGACCCGCGCCACGCAGCTCCTCGACCAGTTGAGGTAGCGCGGCACCAGCGTCCTGGGCGGGCACGTCGACCTGTGACATCGACGTCGGTGTGGCCGGGACCGTGGCTCGGCTGGTGCTCGCTGGTGCCGCCGTCTTCTAGTGCATCGTCACCGATGTGCGGTTCCTCGGTCTGCCCGACGGGCGTCTCGAGTCGACGCTGGAGCTGCGCAGCGCGATCACCCGCGCCATCCGGGAGGTACGCCCCGCTCAGTCGAGCAGTTTGCGCTTCACGAGCTTGCCGTTCTCGAGCCGGGGGAGTTCGTCGACGAACTCGACCTCTCGGGGACACTTGTAGTGGGCGAGATGGCGACGGCAGTGGGCAATGAGGGTCTCCGCCAAGGAATCGTCGGCGTCGATCCCGTCACGGACCTGCACGAACGCCTTGACCCGTTCGCCCATTACGTCGTCGGGTACGCCGATCACGGCGATGTCGTGGACGGCCGGGTGGGGGGCCAGGACCATCTCGGCCTCTTGGGGGTAGATGTTGACGCCACCGGAGATGATCATGTTCGAGGCGCGGTCGGTGAGATACAGGTAGCCCTCGTCGTCGACGTGGCCGATATCGCCATAGGTCGCCCAGCCTCGCGGGTCCTGCGCGGCGCGGGTCTTGGCGGGGTCGTTGTGGTACTCGAACCTGCTGCTCGCATCGAACCAGACCTGGCCCGTCTCGCCCGGCGGTAGCTCGGCGCCCGAATCGTCGAGGATGTGCACGGTGGTGCCGGACGGCCGCCCGACGGAGCCCGGATGTTCGAGCCACTCCGCCGACGAGATGAGGGTGACGCCGATCGCTTCCGATCCGGCATAGAACTCCTCGAGCAGCGGGCCGAGCCACTCGATCATCCGGCGCTTCGTCGGCACCGGGCAGGGGGCGGCGGCGTGGATCACACAGCGGAGTGTGGAGAGATCGTGCTGATCCCGCACCTCGTCGGGAAGCTGCAGCATCCGGATGAAGTGGGTCGGTACGAACTGCGCATGCGTGACGGCATGATCCTCGACGGCCCGCAGCGCGTCGCTGGCGTCGAACCGTTCCATGACCACCGCCGTCGCGCCGATGCGGTGAACGGCGCTACAGAAGCTGATCGGCGCCGCGTGATAGAGCGGCGCAGGGCTGAGATAGACCGAGCGGTCGTCGGCGCCATAGGGCCCGGTCATCATCATTGCGATGGCGTCGGGGCCGGCGCCGAATGGGGCGCGGGGAAGCGGGCGGACGATCCCCTTCGGGTAGCCCGTCGTGCCCGACGAGTACATCATCAGGGCCCCGGCCCGTTCCTCGACCCGCGGGTCGCACGGCACCGACTCGAGCGCCGAGTCCATTCCGTCGTAGCCATCGATGGGATCGCCGACCATGAGCCGGACGGCCACATCCGGGTTGCGGGCCAGGAGTTCCGCAGCGACGTCGGCGAGGTCGGAGGACGTGACGACGGCGCGCGCGCCGCAATCGTCGACGATGTAGGCGGCTTCCTCGGGACCGAGGTGCCAATTGATGGGGGTGAGGTAGAGCCCGCTGCGCAGGGCCGCCCACAGGACGTCGAAGAACTCGGGCCGGTTGCCGAGCATGAGGGCGACACGGTCACCGGGTCGCAGACCGGCCTCGTCGAAGACGCGGGCCAGTCGGGTCGATCGCTCATCGAGTTCGGCGTAGCTGACGATCCGACCCGATCCCGACATCACGATGGCGGGGTGGTCGCCGCGGCGGCGCAGCATGTCGCCGGGGTCGTGTGGGTGGGTCGTCATCGCGCGGATCGCGGAACGTCTCGCCACGGGATGGTGTCGTCGTTGCGTGGCTCGCTCGGCAGTCCCAGCACCCGCTCGGCGACGATGTTGCGGTTCACTTCGTCGGTGCCGCCGCCGAGACGATGGCCGGGCCCCCACAGGAAGCGGGTGACCCAGCGGGCATCGTCGGCGTCGGGCGCCGTGCCGGCGGCGCCGAGGAGCATCATCCCGAGGTCGCCGGTGTCGACATTGAGTCGCGCCGACGCCAGCTTGGCCACCGAGCCCTCGGGGCCGGGTCGCCGACCCTGCATGGCCGCGGAGAGTGTGCGGAGACCGAGGAACCGGAGCAGCTCGGATCGAATGTGGATGTCGACGATGCGCTGTCGGGACACTGCGTCGAGGCGGCCGGTCCGCCGTGCCAGCTCGGCGAGGCGTAGCGGGGTCGAGCTCGGCCTCGAGGCGCCACCGGCGCCCATGGTCCGGCGTTCGTTCATCAGCGTCGTGACGGCAACGTGCCAGCCGTCGCCCTCGGCGCCAATCACGTTCTTGTGGGGCACCCGGACGTCGTCGAGAAAGATCTCGTTGAACTCCGCCGTGCCCGTCATCTGCCTCAGCGGCCTGATCGTCACTCCGGGCGAACGCAGGTCGAGGATGAATGCGGTGATGCCGTGGTGCTTCGGGGCGTCGGGGTTCGTTCGGCAAAGTACCTCACCGAAGTCGGCGAGATGAGCGCTGGTGGTCCAGACCTTCTGGCCGTTGAGACGCCACTCGTCGCCATCGCGCACGGCAGTGGTGGTCAGCCCGGCGACGTCCGATCCGGCGCCCGGCTCACTGAACATCTGGCACCAGATGTGGTCTCCTCGCAGCATGGCCTGCAGGTAGGTCATGCGTTGTTCGTCGGTGCCGTGGGCGCGAATCGTCGGCGCGATGAGATCGAGCCCGATCTGGAGGATGTTTGGCGGCGTGCGGTGCGCGGCCTGTTCCTGATCGAAGATGATCTGCTGGATGTCGGTCCCGTTGCGCCCGCCCTCCTCGGGCGCCCACGCGATCTTCGCCAGGCCGGCGTCGAACTTCATTGCCTGCCAGCGTTTCGCCCGCTCGATCGGGCTGCCGCCGTCGGCCTCGAGTTCGCCCAGGTGTTCCTTGATCCACGCCGCACACTCGGACCGCCACGCCGATTCGTCGGGCGCGTCGTCGAAGTTCACGATCCCGCGCTTCCCCCGAGGCGTCCCTCCGGCTCCCCGACGCGGGCGTAGCCGTCGCCGAACGGTTCATCGCGGCGGCGCAGCGTCTCTCGCAACCCCTCGTCGCGGACCGATCGTCCGTACTCCCGCACCGCCTGCGAACGATGTGCCCGCGCATCGTTCTCGGCCGCGAGCCGTTGCAGGGTCTGCGCGCCCATCAGTTCGAGCGCGAGGTTGGTGATCCGCTTGTTGGCCGAGAGGAGGTCGGGGTCGATGAGTCGGAGGCGGTCGGCGAGGCCTTCCACCTCGTCCTCGAGGAGATCGGCGGGCACGGCCTTCATCACGAGGCCGATCTTCTCGGCATCGGCGCCGGTGACGCTGTCGCCCGTCAGCTGGAGCCGCTTCGCCCACTGGGGGCCGCACTGATACATCCAGAGGTTGCTCGGCAGCGCGCCCATCGAGCGGGCGGCCGGGAACCCGATCCGGGCGTCGTCGGCGGCGATGACCATGTCGCAGACGAGGGCGAGGTCGGTGCCGCCGGCGAGACAGTTGCCGTGTACCTGGGCGATGACCGGCTTGTGGATCTCCCAGACCGACCTGACCCGTCGGTTGTTCTGCTCGATGAGCCAAACGTCGTCGTCGTGGGTACGCCCGGTTCGGCGGCCCTCTTCCTTGGGTCTGCCCAACGCCATCAAGTCGTAGCCGGAGCAGAAGGAGGGGCCGTCGCCGCGGAGGATCACACAGTGGACCGACGTGTCGTCGTCGGCGTCCCAGAGCGCCTCCTCGAGCTCTCGCAGCATCGTCGAGGTGATGGCATTGTGCGTCTCGGCCCGATAGAGCGTGATCCGGGCTCGTCCGTCCTCGACGTCGTAGCGGATGTCGCGGTAGCTCATGCCGGCCTCCTCTTGTTGAGCGACGCCGTGTTGTCGTGGAGGATCGCCTGCTGATCGGACTCGGCAACGCCGTCGAGTTCCTTCAGGAGGTCGCGGGGCTCTGACAGCCCCTCCATGTGCGGCCAGTCGGACCCGAGGATGACGCGGTCAGGGCCCATCTGCTCCACCACCAGTGGGATGTCGTCTTCCCAGAACGGGTTGATCCACACGTGGTTGCGGAAGGTCTCGACCGGATCGTTCGCGAAGTAGCCGGGGATCCGCTGCTTGGTCTTGTCGAGTACCCGCAGCAGCTCGCCGATGAACTCACCGCCGTTCTCGACCGACGCGATGCGCAGGTTCGGGAAGCGCTCGAAGAGCTTGTCGAAGATCATGCTCGCCAGGAAGTCGTTGATGTTGCGGCTTCGGTGGAAGTTCGCGATGGTCGGCCGCGGCGCGAGTCCGAGCACGTCGGTGCTGCGATGGTCGTAGCCGTTGCTGCTGTGCTTGGTCGCCCCGATGTGGGTGACGACGGTGATGCCGGCCTCGTTGGCGCGGGCCCAGAACGGGTCGAAGTCGGGGTGACCGGGATTTCGGGGGCCGAGCGCGGTGAAGACGGCGCCGGGGCGCATCACAACCATTCTTGCGTCGCGGTCGAGCGCCCACTCGAGTTGCTCACACGCCCAGTCGACGTCGGCGAGGGTGATGTAGGGCGCGGCGAAGAGCCTGTCCTTGTACACGAGTCCCCAGTCCTCATCGAGCCACCGGTTGAAGGCCGAGAAGGTCGTGGTGAGCGCAGGGATGTCGTTCTCGAGTGGCTCCTCGTAGAGCACGCCGGCGGTCGGGAAGAGCCACGCCCCGGCGAGTCCCTGCTGGTCGAGTCGGGCGAGCCGGGCATCGCGGTCCATGTACTCGGGGGGCATCGGTTCGAGCGACCCCGACATCAGCTCGGCACTGGAAACCCCGCGCGGGTTTCCTTGGTAGAACTCCCGCAGCACCCCTGGTTTGGAAATCGGATTGAACGTCGGGTTTCCGAGTGATCGGTTGATGCGCCCACCGACGGTCTGGTAGCGCCGGCCGTCGTCCATCTGCACCCAGTCGACGCAGCGATGTCGCATGCGTTTGGGGACGTGACGCGTGAAGGCATCGGAGGCCTCGTAGTAGTGGTTGTCGGCGTCGAACACGGGTCCGCTGTAGTCGGGCATGGGATGTCCCTCGTCGGGTGGGTGGGTCGGGTCAGGTGATGAGTGCTTCGAGCCGTCGTGCCGCCTCGGCGACATCGCCGTTCGGCATGTAGATGAGTTGGAGGTCGGCGCCGGCGTCGGCGCGCGCCCGGAGTTGGGCGCGGACCTCCTCGATCGGGCCGATGCACTGCAGATCGCGGATCATGCGTTCGGAGATGGCGGCCATCGCCCCGGCCGTGTCGCGTTCGGCGAAGGCGGTACGACAGGCGGTCACCTCCGCCTCGTAGCCCCGCTCGACGAGCATCTGCCAATAGAAGCGGCCCATCTTGTTGATGTAGAACCACAGGATCTCGCGGGCTGCTCGCCACTTCGCGTCGTCGTCCTTGCCGTCGAGCACGTTGACGGTGGTGAACGGCGCGATGGTGAAACATGCGTCGTGACGGCCGGCGTGATGAGCGGCCGCCTCCAGGTCCGTTCGTAGTGACGCAAAGTGCTGCCGCGGCCAGTGGATCGGAATCACGCCGTCGGCGATCTCGCCGGTCTGGCGGATCGATGCCGCGGTGAGCGCGGCGATCCACACCGGGATCTTCGTGCGAGGCTGCCCGGCATCGAGCGTGAACCCGCGATGGAGTTCGAAGATCTCACCGTCGTAGTCGAGCGGGCGGCCGGCGATGAGGGTGTCGAAGATCTCCACCGTCTCCCGGATGCGGCGCAGCGGTCTGTCGAACGGGACACCGTGGAAGTGCTCGATCACGTTCGCACCCGACGATCCGAGGCCGAACACCGTGCGACCGTTGGAGATCCGGTCGAGTAGCGCGAACTCTTGCGCGAACACGGCGGGGGAGCGCGAGTAGCAGTTGAGGATCGAGGTGCCGATGGAGATGCGGCTCGTGTTCGCGGCGATGAGCGCCAGGAACGGGATGGCCGACGCGCCCCAGGCCTCGCCGGTGGAGACGTGTTCGTAGCCGAGATCCTCTGCGATGCGGACGCGCTCGACTGAGGCCTGCCAGTCCCGTCCCATCGTCGCTATGACCCCGAGGCGCACGGTCCTCTCAGTCCTGCGCCGGTCGGATGCGGTAGCGGACCGGAAGGTGCTTGTAGCCCACGACGAACGACGAGTGGATGCGCTCCGGCTCGCCGACCAGCTCGATCGACTCGAGCCGGCGGGAGAGTTCGAGCCACAGCGCGCGCTGCGAGCGGCGGGCCATGTTGGCGCCCAAGCAGAAGTGCTCGCCGATTCCGAAGCCGAGGTGACGGTTGGACTCTCGATCGATGCGGAAGCGAAATGGGTCGTCGAAGACGCTCTCGTCTCGGTTCGCGGAGGCGTAGAACAACACGAGCGAGTCGCCCTTGGCGATCTCCCGGCCACCGAGCACAGCGTCCTCCGCTGCCGTGCGCTTCATGTAGTTCACCGGTGATGTCCAGCGCCCGATCTCTTCGACGGCCTTGTCGACGAGTTCGGGGTCGTCTTGCAGCATCCGAAGCTGATCGGGGTTGTCGAGGAACGCCTTCATTCCTCCGACGAGTGCATTCTTGGTCGTGTCATGGCCTGCGCTGAACGTGATGAGGTAGTAGCCGACCGTCTCCATCGGGCCCATCGGCTCGCCGTCGACGGTGCCGTTGGCCAGCACACTGGCCAGGTCCTCTCCGGGGTTCGCCCGACGATCCTGGATGATCGCATCGAACATCGTGTAGAGCTCCATCGCCAGCTCGACCATTGCCTGCTGGCGATCCTCGCCCTCGCGCTGCAGTTCTGGGTCCTCGAAGGCGAAGAGCTCGTTGGTGAGGCGGAGGATGTCGGGTTCCTGCTCGCGCGGCACGCCGAGCATGTGCGAGAGGATGCGCAACGGGTGGGCGGCGGCGACGTCGGTGGCGAAGTCGCACTCACCCTCGCCGGTTGCACCGGCGAGGGTGTCGACGAGCTCGCGGGCACTGCGGTTGATCTCGTCGTCGAGAGCCCGGATCGCCTTCGGAGTGAAGACCGGACTGGCGACCTTGCGCACGGATCGGTGCTCCGGTGGGTCCATCTGGATGATCACCCGCATCTGCCCGAACGCGCTCTTCTCGAGGGCGAGCCGGTCCCGCTTGCGCAGGATGTTGATGCCGGGTTCGGAGAGGAATCGCTCGGGGTGCGTCGAGATCTCCGTGATGTGGGCGTGCGTGGTGATTGCCCAGAACGGCTCGTACTCCTCGGTCTCGCACCAGTGGACCGGAGACTCGGCGCGCAGACGTGACCAGGTGTTGTGCGGTGGTCCGTTCTCCGCATAGGGAACGGGCGCGATCAGGTCGAATCCGTCGGTGATGGTCATCGCAAGCCCCCGAAGCCAATTGAGCACCCGTTCAGTTTTGAGTGTATACTCAGAAACGTCATGGACTCAAGGGCACGGCGGTCGAAGGCGGAGCGGACTCGCGAGGCCGTGCTCGCTGCGGCCGAGGAGCTGTTCGCCGAGCGAGGCTTCGATGCGACCCCTCTCAACGCGATCGGCGAGCGGGCCGGGATCCAGGGCAGCGCGATCCTGTATCACTTCGCCACCAAGCGGGAGCTCTACGAGGCGGTGCTGATCCGCATGTTCACGCCGATGCTCGATGAGCTCAGCCTCGAGTTGTCCGGCGAGGCGCCGCTCGCCGACCGGCTCGCCGCGATGGCCGGCGCGTTGGTGAGGTTCGCGGCCGCGAACCCGTCGGCCGCTCGACTCGTGATGCGCGAAGCATTCGCCGACGGAGGCGAGGGCGGCGAGATCGTCGGTATTGCCTCGCAGCGGGAGTGGCGTCGCTTCGCCGATGCCCTTGCCCGCGAGCGCGGCGTCGACTTCGAGCCCCTCGTGGTGTGGAACATCGTCATCGGCGCAGTCTCGTTCTACTTCGGGGCCGGACAGGCCGTGGGCGGGCTCACCTACGATCCCTGCGAGCCGTCCCGGGCCGCCGAGTTCGAGGCCCGCATGGTTCAACTCACTCAGACGCTGTGCGAGGCCGAGCCGGCGCCGACCGGCGCAGGCGCGACGTAGGCCGGGTCGACGGCTCGTGGAGGAGCGAGGCCCAAGTCGACTCAGGGTGTGAGCGAGACGACCATCCTCAGCTCGAGCGACATGCGGATCACCCCGCGGCGCGCGGTGCGCGACGCCGTCAGCCAGTCGGCCGATCCCGTACCGCAGACGTGGGCGGGGTCGTCGCCGGCGGTCTCAGCCACGGCCACCATCCGCGAGATCGCCTGCCGCAGTGCAGGGGGCACGCTCGCAGGAGCCTCGATGCTGGACCGCCGGCGACGACGGCCTCGGCGAGGGCGGCGGCATCGCCGCTGATGACCGCCGCCTCAGCATCCTCCAAGGAGCGGTAGCACCGTTCGGCGAGGTCTTCACCCGGGAGCGTGCACGAACCGTGGGGGGTGCTCAGCGTGTTGAACACGTAGGCACTTCGGTGGTCCATGTCAGAGCGCAGGAACCACCGCTGGGACGGATCGTGGAGGAAGGTCCAGATGTCGTTGATGGCCATGTCGTCGTCGCGTTCGAGGAACGATGTGGTGGCCAGCCCGTAGCGGAGCTGATGGCGACGTCGATCGATGCTGCGCCCGTCGGCCAGCACCAGCGGTTGGGTGACCTGCTGCAGCGGGATCCAGAGGTTGAGCAACATGAGCCCAGCGTCGTGGTTGTGTCCGTCGGGTGAGTCGTGGCGGAACAACGACGGTGCGCGACCGTCCATGAGCTGGGTGAGCGGCGTGCCGTAGACATCCTGGTCCGCGTGGATCGAGGTGGCGACGCCGTGGTCGTTCATGCCGGTCGACCGTGAGCCGACGACGGACAGACCGTTCGGCCCTGACTTGCGCATGATGAGGCCCTCATCGGCGATGTGCAGCACTTCGAGCGTCGCAGCTCCGGAGCAGGAAAGAACGGCGCCATCGAGCGACGAGCGAATGACCGACGCGTCCTCGTCGGTGATGTGGCCCGCGTCGGCCACCCGCCTGAACGTCTGCTGAAGGGCGTCGAAGGGGGACAGGTCGACCGTGTCGAACCCAAGCTCGAGCAGATCGGGCCGGACCGTGTCGTCCTGACACAGATCGACCGCGGGACACGCGTGGAACTCGACGCTGTCGCCACCGTAGGGAGCCGCCGCACGGGGCCCAGCGCGGAGCAGGCCCGAATGATCGGGGTCGGGCACTGCGTGCGAGGCGGGCATGAAGCCCAACCTCACCGCCATCGTCGACTCGTGAGGGAGCCGTTCGTTGGGCATCGCCCCAGCCTATGACGAATCGGCGATGGCGCTCGATGGCAAGGGAGCGTGTCGACCGATGCTGAGTGACGTCCGACCCTGGCCCACCGGTGGATGCCGTGGTCTGTTGTGGATGGGTCCATTGATTCCCGTCGAAGGGAGAAGCGCAGCGGCCGCGGAGGGTGTTGGCGCCGAGCATGGGGCGAGGAGGTGCGTTCGACCGTGACCGATGTGCCGTTGACCTCAGCAGATCGCCAGGCGCACTGGGACGAGCGCTACCGAACCACCGGTGCCTCCAAGGTCAGTTGGCACGAATCGGTGCCCGCGATGTCGCTTCGGGTACTCGACTCAGTCGGCGTGACCGCGGATGCGTCGGTGATCGATGTCGGCGGTGGTGCGTCGCGCCTCGCCGCGGCGTTGCTCGACCGGGGTTTCGGCGACCTCACGGTGCTCGACGTCTCCGAGGCTGCGCTGAGCGAAGCGCGTCGCCGCGTCGGTGACCGACCTGAGGTCTCCTGGGTCCATGCCGACCTCCTGCGGTGGCAGCCGGACCGGACCTGGACGGTCTGGCACGACCGGGCGGTGTTCCACTTCCTCACAGACCCGGCCGACCGGGCCACCTATCGCAAGGTGCTTCACCAAGCCGTCGAGCCGGGTGGGGTCATCATCGTGGCCACCTTTGCCGCAGACGGTCCCCACTCCTGCTCCGGACTGCCGGTCCGTCGGTATAGCCAGTCCGACCTCGCGTCCGAGCTCGGCGCTGATCTGGTCCCGCTCTACTCGGGTGGCAATGTGCATCAGACCCCGTCGGGTGGAACACAGCCGTTCACTTGGGTTGCGCTTCGCCGCTGAGCACCACCGACGACCGAGCGCACCGGTCCGTTGGTCCGCGCCGTGCGGTGCGAGCGGCGGATATCGAAGCGAAGGCTTCTGCCGGGCGTGTGGGAGCCGGGGATCTGCGAGGCTGGCTGGATGCAGGCGCTGGTGACGGGAGCGAGCCGGGGGATCGGGCGGGCAGTCACGCTGGAGCTGGCTTCTCGGGCTCACGACGTGCTCGCCACGATGCGCGACCCCGCGGCCGGCGCCGACCTGCCCACGTTGGCCGCGGAGCTCCGGGGCTCGATCGAGGTCGCTCGCCTCGACGTCACGGTGCCCTCGACGATCCAGATTCCAGCGGGCACCTCGATCGTGGTGAGCAACGCCGCGGTGGAACTGGCCAACCACTCCGTCGAGGACACGCCGATGGACGACTGGCGGCGCGTGTTCGAGACGAACGTCTTCGGTGCGGTGGAGGTCGTGCGGCGAGCCGTGCCGGTCATGCGGGCGGCGGGCGGGGGAGTGCTGTGCCTCCTCGGCTCGGCCAGCACCGTCGTCCCGACACCGTTCTACGGGCTCTACCGCGCCTCGAAGGCGGCGATCTCGGCCATGGGTGAGTCGTTGCGCATGGAGGTCGCGCCCCACGGGATCCGCGTGGTCGAGGTGCTCCCCGGCCCGATCGACACCGACATGCTGGCGGGATCGTCGGTCACGCCCGAAGCTGTCTCGTCGGCCCCATACACCGCAGGCGCCGAACGCATGGCCGTGCTCCGCGCCGGCACCTTCGAGTCGGCCACCCCGGTCGAGGTGGCGGCCCAGCGGATCGTCGACGCGATCGAAGACCCGACATCGCCCCATCGCGTGGCCTGCGACGACCTCGGCCAGGCCCTCCTCGACGACTGGCGGAATCAGACCGACGAAGAATCGATGCAGACCTACCTCGCTGCGTTCACGACGGACCTGTAGCGCCGGCGGGTCGAGTTCGGTTCGGCCCGCCGAGCGGAACGTGTCGACCACCCGGTCGTTCCCGGCCCCGATGTGGCATTCGTCCGAGCCCGCGATGGGTGATAATGCCGGGCGATGGAACCGCCGGTGACGAGGTATGTGACGGTCGGCGATGCCCAGGTGGCCTACCAGGTCGTCGGTGACGGCCCGATCGACCTGTTGTTCCATCATGGGTTCTGCCACATCGACCTTCAGTGGGACGCAGCTTCAGAGGCGCGTTTCATCGAGGGTCTGGCTTCGTTCAGCCGTGTGATCCTCTTCGATCGTCGCGGTAGCGGCGCGTCTGAACCCGTTCCACACGGGCACTTCCCCACGTGGGAGGAGTGGGATCTCGATGTGTTGGCCGTGCTCGATGCGGCCGGCGCGCAGACGATCGCGCTCTTCGCGGAGGCGGAAGCAGGCCCGATGGCCCTGCTATTCGCGGCAGCTCACCCGGAGCGCGTGAACCGGCTGATCCTCGGGAACACCTCCGCCCGGACCGCGGCGGCCGAGGACTATCCGATCGGGATGGACGCGGCGGAGATCGACCTCATGGTCGACTTCATCGAGTCCACGTGGGGCACACCGGAGCTCATCGCGGCGTCGATGCCAAGCCTCGCCGATGATCGTGCCGACTTGAATGCACTGGCGCGTCTGACCAGGGCCGCGGCAACGCCGCGTGCAGCGGCGGCTCAGTTCCGTCACATCATGCAGGAGCTCGACGCTCGGCAGGCGCTCTCGTTCATCACCGCACCCACGCTGGTGCTGCAGAACGGCACGCATCTCCATCCGCTCACCGGTTCGCCGGAGCGGGCGAGGTACCTCGCCGACCACATCCGCGGTGCTCGCTATGTCGAGGTACCGGGGTCCGACAGTCATCTGTTCGCCGGCGACCACGAGCCTGTGATCGCCGAGATCGCCGAGTTCATCACCGGCGAGCGGCCCTCTGTGGCCAACGAACGCATCCTGACGACTGTCCTCTTCACCGACATCGTCGGATCGACCGAACACGCAGTCCAAGTTGGCGATCATCGGTGGCGAACGCTGCTGGACGCGCACGACAAAACCGTGCGTGAGCAGCTACGCCGCCATCGTGGACGGGAGATCAACACCACGGGGGACGGCTTTCTGGCCTGCTTCGACGGGCCAGCGCGAGCGATCGACTGCGCCGGTGAGATCATCCGGACGTCCCGGGAGATCGGACTCGGTGTCAGGGCCGGGATACATACCGGCGAGTGCGAACGACGCGGCGACGACATCGCGGGGCTTGCGGTCCACATCGCGGCCAGGGTCGGGTCCCTTGCCGACCCGAGCGAGGTGCTCGTCTCGCGCACGGTCACCGACCTCGTCGCCGGATCTGGCATCACCTTCGAGGACCGCGGGGAGCACTCGCTCAAGGGCATCCCGGACTCATGGAGTCTCTACGCCGCCAACGCTCGCTGAAGCGCAAGCGAGGTCGACCAGGTACTCGAGTCATGGTTCACCGCCCGACATCTGGTAGGTGCGCCTGCGCCGAGCGACCAGCGACTCATCGCCGAAGACTTCGGCCCCGCGTGCTTCGAGCTGGTCGAGTCTCGGGATCCAGGCGCTCATAGCGGGGTGCGTGCACCGCTGGCGCGCCGCGTCGATGCATGCCGCGAACTGGTCAGCGTCCCCGATGCCTGCGGCCCCAAGACGCAGCTCCACCTCGGCCGCATCGGCGTCGACTCCGACGATGAGTGGTTCCGACTCGCGTTCGGCGAGCACACGCCGCGCCTCTGCAAACCACCGGCGAGCGTCATCAGGGCGCCCGTCGAGCGCACAGAGCAGCGCATAGGACCACCTGGCGTCGACTTCCGGATAGTCGAGATCGGGCTCGAGCCACTTCTCCCGTACGTTTCGTTCGAGCACCTCGACGCTGGCGTCGTCGCCGATCCTCCACGCCGTGTCGACCGCGTAGGCCAGGGCGATCGGTGCGTTCGGCGCCCATTGGCCGGCGCGGTCGAGCGCCGGTAGCGCCTCGTCGAGCAGCGCTCGCGCCCGCTCGTCTTCGCGATTGATCGCCAGCGCCCTTGCAGCGCCCAGCCGCAACGCGAGGCCGGCCCAGCGGGTGTCAGGTCGCTCCGACGCCGCGAGCAGCACCTCGGCGAGTTCGGCGCCGTGGTCGATGCCGCCGACGACGTCGCGCAGTATCGGCGTCACCAGCACCTGGAGGGCCTGATTGGACCCGGGAGCGATGCGGGGCAGCAAGGCCAGGGCCGCGTCGAGGTCCTCGGCCGCAGCATCGAAGTCTCCGACGACGGTCTCGAGGCGCGAGCGAACGGCGAGGAGGAATGCCTCCATCGCGACGAGACCCTCGTCCCGATACCTCGCCGCACCGTCACCCAGGACGGCGATCGCCGCCCGCCACTCGCCGCAGGAGAACAACACGCCAAAGGTGGCCCCTTGGCGCATCCGCTCTCGCGCCTCAGCTCCGGTCGCCGGTCCGCTGTACCGGAACTGGGCCTCGGCTTCGGCGCCGAGCCCCGCGACGACGGCGCGCAACTCGCGGTATTCCTCGTCGTCGACCGGGATACCGGGGGTGGACGGATCGTTGTGATCGCGTTCTTCCAGCTCGGCCTGGCGCACGAGAGCCCACTGGCGATCGCGCCGGTCGTCGCGCAACCATCGCCGAGCCAGGTGCGCGAGACGCCACGAGATGGTGATGTCCTCGAGCTGGTTGGCGAGCTGGATTAGCTCGACCACGAAATCCGCAGCGGCGTCGGCCCCGTGCGAGGCTGCGAGCTGAGCGGCCGCAGTGTCCGCATCGTCGAGTACCGACTCGGGATCGGCCTGCGCGAGCAGCCCGGCCCTCGCCATTCGGCACCGCACCTCCACCATGCGCTCGTCACCCTCCTCGAGGAGCTCAGCGGCCGTCTGCAGCGCCGCGAGCTCCTCATGCCGCGCGTAGCGAGCTGCTGCGTCGTCGGCGACCACCAGCGCGTACGGGACACCGCGTTCCGCGCCGGGGATCGCCGCGCTGTGTGAGTAGTGGCGCGCAAGGGTGGCGGCCGTGGCGGCATCGGGCTGACCGCGAAGGTCCTTCTCGATGGCCTCGGCGATCGCCCGGTGCATACGGACCTGCCGACTGGGGTTCAGCTCTTCCACGAGGGTGTGGCGAAACAGGGCGTGGGTGAAGGCGTAGCGGTCGAACTCTCCGGTCGGTGTGAGGATGCGCGCGTCGAGTGCCTCGTCGATCGCGTCGAGCGCCTCGGATTCGTCGATGTTCGTGACCGAGGCGGCGATGGTGAGCGGAAACGACACCTCGAACAATGCGCCGGCCGCGAGCAGCTTGTTGGCGTCCGGCGACAACCGCGAGAGGCGGCGACCGATCACGTCGCGCACGCCAGCCGGGATGCTCAACTCGACGTCCGGAGCTGCCACCCACACCCCGTCCTCGACGCGTAGCTGACCCTCGTCGGCGAGGTGCAGCAGCGTCTCGCGCAGGAAGAAGGGGTTGCCGTCGGTTTCGACGGCGAGGCGCTGGGCGAAGTCGGGAGGAACGGCATGGCCCGAGATGCGCTCGAGGAGCGCGAGCACGTCGTCGGCGGCCAGGCCGTCCAGCTGGATTCGGGTCACCTCGACGTCACGCTGCAGCTCCGGCAGCGCCTTGGCGAAGGGATGGCGGCGGTCGAGATCGGTCTCCCGATAGGTGCCGATGACGACCAGGTGCGTACGAGCGGCGACGCGCGCCAACGTGCGCAACATGCCGACGGTAGCGTCGTCCGCCCAGTGCAGATCCTCGACGACGAGCGCCAACGGGCCGGCGTCGCTGAGCCGGATGAGGACTTGTCCCACCGCATCGTGCAGACGGGCGGTTTCGGCCTCAGTAGGGATCGGCATCGGCTCCCCGACGTCGGGCAGCAGCTCACTGATGACCGGAGCGAGGCGGGCCACGACAGCTCCGTCCACCCCGAGCGTCGCGCGGGCGCGCGCCGCGGGGGTG
The DNA here is from genome assembly GCA_963706425.1 of uncultured Iamiaceae bacterium. Lineage (GTDB taxonomy): Bacteria > Actinomycetota > Acidimicrobiia > Acidimicrobiales > Acidimicrobilacustridaceae > CAVPMN01. The sequence continues at coordinate 531,924 of CAVPMN010000001.1, read as the reverse complement.
CGGCGCGCCCAGTCGGAGAGGGCCTCCGCGAAGGGCGCATAGGGGACGACGTCGCCGTCGTGGCAGCCGCCGGCGAGCACCGTGAGTCCCTCGAACTGTGAGCAGACCTCCGTCACCAATCGGGTCTTGCCGATGCCCGGTTCACCGGCGATGAGCACCAGACCACCGGCCTCGTCCCGGGCGGCGGCCAAGCGACCAGCGAGCAGCTCGCGCTCACGACTCCGCCCCACGTACGGCGACCGTGTGCGCAGATCGGCTGCGCCCACCGCCGGCTCCCAGCCGACGTCGAAGGTCGGCACCGGGTCGGGGAGGCCCTTGAGCTCGAGCTCGCCGACCGCCGTCAACTCGTGGCCGCCTCGGCCACGAGCGAGGATGCGCACGACCTCAGCGACGAAGATGTGGCCACCTTCGGCTGCGGCACACAACCGGGACGCCTCGACCACTGGCGTGCCGAAGCAGTCGCCGTCCTCGAGCGTCACGTCGCCCGCCGAGATCCCGACCCTGATAGCCAGGCCGAGTCGCTCGTTGCGGGCCTGGAGGTCGACCGCTCGCTGCATCGCCACCGCAGACGCGACCGCCTCTGCCGCACCAGCGAACATCACCAGGACGCCGTCGCCGAGGCCCTTCACGACCGTGCCGCCGTTGGCCTGAGCAGCATCGACGAGCGACCGGTCGTGGTCGCGACGCACCGCCTCGGCTCGGTCCTCGCCGAGATCCGCCCGCAGGGCTGTGGAGCCGACGAGATCGGTGACGAGAATCGTCGCGGTCTGTGTTGCCATCGACTCGCCCCCCGCTCTCGACGCCCGTCGCCACGCTACCTTCCGCCGCTCAGGTCTTCGCCATGCAGCCTGCTCACCGCAAGCGGCCGGCCACGATGCGATAGCGTGCCCCTCGCATCGAGCCAAGGGGGAAGGCCATGAGGGGTTCGTCGATTCGCAGGGCACCGCTGATCGGGGTTTTCGGAGCGCTGCTGTTGCTCACGGCTGCCTGCACGCCGATCGTGTGGGCGCCGGTGGGTGGCACGAGCTGTCCGGTCGGCACGTTCACGCTCGATCACACCGAGGTCTCCTCGGCGCTGTCGACACCGATCGGGAACGTCACGGTCTCCGTCGATCCTGGCACCGTCAACCTGACGATCGGGGGAGGCACCTGGAACCTCTCAGGTGACGAGACCCTCACCGTCTCGGGCAACACGAGCTATGGCGCGATCGCCGGCACCATTGCCGTGGATGGTGCCGCCAGCGGCACCTACTCGGTGGGCTCGGGGAAGATCACGTTCGTGCTCAGCTCCATCAGCGGGACGGCGTCCTTCGCGGGCACGGTCGGCGGCACACCCGTGAGCCAGTCGTTCAACCTCGCCCAGGTCGGCCAGCTCACCGCGCTCTACGGGCTGTCGGGCTCGGTGCCCTTCAGCTGCCCGGCCAGCGGCGAACTGGTGCTCACCTTCCCTTCGTTCGTGCACCGCTTCTAGCCCACGGGGTTGCCCGCCGGTCCCATCCACGCCGGCTCAACGGCGAGCTTCGCCATGCGATCGAAGCCACGTTCGGCCTGCTCGGCTAGGCGCGCCGCCGCGGCCAGCACCGCCGGATCGTCGCGCCGCGAGTCGTCGATGCGGGCCGGGTTGAGGGCGCAACCGTTGGCCCAGTGCGCAATGTCGGGCTCCGCCCCGTAGCTGCGGGTCGCCTCGGTGCCTCGAACCTGCATCCACGCCCAGTCGCCCATGCGGTCAGGGAGTGTGTTGGGCGGGCAGAGCCGGTTCCGTTCCCGATCGTCGTCGCGGGTCGCCTCCACATAGCCGGCCAACGCCGCGCAGAAGCACGGGAAGCCTGCCCGAATCGTCTGCGGTCGGATTCGATCGGGTCCCCAGATGGGCACGATCGGGGGATAGCGCAGCCCTGACGCTGCACAGTGCACGACGAGCGAGCCCTTCCCGAGAGGAAACGTCCCGTCGCCGAACGTGATCTCGCGTGCCGTGACGTTGACGATGTGACCCTTCCTGACGACCCGCTCGACGCCAGCCAGCAGATCGAGCTCCCAGGTGGCGAGCGTCGGGGTCTTCGCCATGGTGGGCACCACGTCGGGGTCGATACGGAGTAGCACCTCGGACGCCTCCAGCCGGAGGAAGAGGTCCTCGAGGGACGTGGCGTCGGCCGCTGCCGCCATGGTGTCGGCGGCCAGGCCGAGCGCGACCAGCGGATCGGGTTGAACGACCGCCCGGTTGAGCATCCACGGATCGCGCGGTCGCACCCAGACGATGCGTTCCGGCGCCACGCCGGTGCTCAGCAGCCACACGATCGCATCGGTGGCGGTCTTGCCGGAGCCGACGATGACGAAGTCGCCGGACACCGAGTCGTGGAGCGGCAGCTCGCCGACCGGAACGACCCGTGCGTCGTCGGCCACGCCAAACGGTGGGGGTGTCGTGGCCGGGATCGTCGGCGACAGGTAGGTGGCGTCGACGACCCGACGACGAACCTCGATGCGCGTCGTCTCGGTGCCTGCATGTGACGTCACCAGATGCTCGACACCGTCGGTGTGATACTCGCTTCCGCCGAGGAAGGTGACCCGACCCGAGCCCACGAACCGCCGCTGTAGGACATCGTCGAAGTAGGCGATGATCTCGGACTGTCGAGCTCGTTCGTGCAGGCCGGTCTCAGGGCCTTGCTGTTGCGTGGCTCCGGTTCCGAGCACGGTCGATGCGACGCCGTAGAACAGCGAAGCCTGGTGTAACTGCACGAACGGATAGGCGTCATGCCAGTGTCCGCCTGCTGCATGACGACGGTCGACAAGGGTGACGTGCACATCCGCGTGATCGATCAGGGCGTCGACGAACGCCATGCCCATGGCACCCGCGCCGACGACGAGGTAGTCGGTCTGCAGCGTGTGGGCCACCATCGCTATCCGATGCTACCGGTGCAACCGCCCTGCCGATCGCCGCAAGAATCGCCTGGTTGGTCGCGTTCGCGGCCACCGCCGCCGGAGTGCTCACCGTCGCTGCGGCCGTCGTCGGTGTCTGGGCGTTTTCCGTTGTGCATGGGTTGCTTGCGTGCCGCCAGCGGCGGGTCGCTCGAGCGGGAAGTCCTCAGCCGCCCGGCGCACGCCCGGCCGGGCAGGTGGCGCGGTAGGCCTCGTCCGGGAGCTCGCGAGCCCATTCCGCTTCGGTGAGATTGCGGCCGGCGACTCGACAGGCGGACTCTTCCAACAGCGCCCGGTCGAACGACCACAGCAGCACGCGGGCGCCCGTCGTGCCCACCAGCAGTCGGCCGCCATCGGGGCCATACGCCAGCCACCGCGGATCCTCACGGCCCAACGGCAGCGGCGCGCCCACCTCGGCACCCTGCAGGGTCCAACGAGCGACCGTCGACCCCACGTCGTCGAGCCAGGTGCGCCCGACGGCCAGCTCCGACCCGTCGGGTGAGAACGCCAGGGCCAGCACACCATCGCCGGTCACGATCGGGTCGAACGCCGGCTGGCCGGTGGTCGGGTCGAGCAACAGCACGGTGTCGTCGCCACCGGCCACCGCGAGCAGTGAACCGTCGGCGTTGAACGCCACTGGCTCAACCAACGGGGCGCCGAGCTCGAGTCCGCCGAGCATCGGCTCACCCGAGGCCACGTCGTAGATCGACAGCACTCGGTCCTCCGTGCCAGTGGTCACCGCCAGGAACCGTCCGTCGCGCGACACGGCGATCGCCACGATCGGTGCGTCGCCCACGGCGACGGTGGTGGCGGCGAGCGCGTCACCACCGCCGGTGAACACCCGCACGGTGCCGTCGGCACTGGTGAGGGCCAGCGCGGTGTGCAACGGGTCGTAGGCGAACAGCTGCGTGCCCACCACCCCGGCGTCCTCCGGAGCGGTCAGCTCCTCACCGTCGATCGTGACGGTGTCGAGCGACACGCCGGCGCCGTCCATGTCGCCCCGCAGCAACCGCTCGAGGTCGACGTACTGCGCCACCCCCGACAACGGCGGGGCCAGCGACCGACCGGTCGCCAGGTCGACCGCCATCGTGCGCACGTCGACGTCCACCTCGAGCGTCTGCGCGAACGAGGCCACCACCACCGAGCCGTCGGGCCGGAATCCGCCGGCCAACGCACTCGGCACCAGCACGGGCTCGCCCACCGCGGTCCACGGGTCGGACGCCTCTCCGACGAACACCTGCCGCGCCGATGCGTCGGCCCCACCCAGGTCGAGCAGCGCCAGCCCGTCGCCCGCCACCGCCACCATCTGCTCGTCGACGCTCACCGCGATGTCGCCCACCGCGCCCACCGATGGGCGATACTCGCTCGGCTGGCCGGCTCCGAGGGTGGTGCTGAATGACGCACTCGCCAGGTTGGGCACCAGGTTGCCGGTGGTCGACGACTCCCACAGGTCGGCCCCCACGTGGAACACCTGCGCAGGCGCGTCGACCTCCTCCCCAGCCACCACCACCGACTGCTCATCGGTGACCTCTCCGCCGTCACCCTCCACGCCCGGGCCGATCGCCACCGCCACCCCCACCTCGCCGGGCGCCCCGCCCACCAGCGTCCCCGAGGCGAGGTCGAACTCGGTGGCGCTGCCGTCACGACGCCCGAACGCCACGGTGTCTTCGATCTCGTCGAACGACACCGACGCGCCTCCGATGCCGATGCCCGCCGCGCCGGCCGCCAGCGGCTCGAGCAGCGGCTGGCCGGTGGCCACGTCGAACACCTGCGCATCGGCCTCGCCGCCCACCGCCACCGCCGTCCCCTCAGGCGAGAACGCCACCACCGCGCCGACGAACCCGGGGCTGATCGGGCCGGTCACCTGCCCGTCGGCCACCGACACGAGCAGCGCCTCCTGGTCGGCCCGGCCCACGGCGAGCGTCGCACCGTCGGGGCTCCACGCCACGCCGTCAGCGCCGCCCTCGACCTCGATCGTCGCCATCGGCGCTGCGGCTCCGCCGTCGGCCAGGTCGAACAGCTCGATCCCAACGGCGGTGGCGGCGGCGAGCTGCGTACTGTCGGGGGAGTAGGCCACGTCGCGCGCCTCAACGAGGAGCGGCTCGCCGATCGCCTCGAAGGTGAACGTGTCCCACCGGTCGATCACCCCGTCGCCGGCGGCCGCGACCTCGTTGGCGTCGGGCCGGAACGCGGTGGCGTAATAGCGGGTGCCGGTGCTCGGCGGCAGGATCGCCACCAACGCCGGCCGGGCGGCGATGGCCGCGGCCAGCGCGGCCCGGTTGTCGGGCGTGTCGTCGAGACGCACCGACTCGAGCGCGAGCAGCACCGCCGCCGACGGGTCGGTCTCGGCGAGTGCGGCTGAGCGAGCTGCCAACCGCCCGGCGGTGGCGACCACCGCTTGCTCGCCCGCTCGGCCCGCCTCGTCGTCGGCCCGGTTGCGTTGCGTCACGGCCACCACGCCAGCGCCGAGGGCCAACACCAGACCGATGGCGGTGGCGGTGAGCAACCCCTTCAACCGGCGGTTGGCCCGCACCTGCGCAGCGGCGGCCTCGGCTTCGGCCTCCTCCTCGGCGCGCTGGCGTTCCTCGGACGCGTCGAGGAAGGCCCGCTCGGTGTCGGTGAGCGCCGGTTCGCTCTCTTCGATCCACGACCGGGCCGCCTCCAAGCGTGTGCCCCGATAGAGCTCGCTCGCCGGCCGATTCAGTCGATCCCACTCGCGGCTGGCCTCGGTGACGTGGCGATGCAGTCGCAGACCCTCACGATCGTCGTCGAGCCAGCCGCGCAAGCGCGGCCACTCGCGGATGAGCGCCTCGTGGGCCACCTCGATGGTGCCCTCGTCGACGATCACCAGCCGGGCGTCGGCCAGCACCTGCACCACGTGGGCCACCATCGCCGGGTCGGTGCCCGCCAGTCCGTCGAGCTCGGCTCGGTCGACGCGCCGCCGGGTGTCCTCGGTGCCCTCACCCAACTCGGTGAGCCGCAGGAAGATCGTGCGGGCCACTGCCTGCTCGGCACCGTCGAAGCGTTCGACATAGATCTCGTCGGCGGTGCGGGCGATGGCGCCGTGCACCCCGCCCGCCTCGCGATAGCCGGCCAACGTGAGCGTGCGGTCGTCGCGCCGGCGCCACGTCTCCAACAGCGCGTGCGACACCAACGGCAACGCGCCCGGCTGCTGATCGACATCGGCCAGCACCACATCGACCAATCCGGCTTCGAGACGCAACCCGGCGGCGCGCGCCGGTCCTTCGACCGCCAGGCGCAGGTCGTCGGCATCCATCGGCCCGAGGAACAGATCTGACGCTTCGAGCGCGGCGCCCAACGCCGCGTCGGCCGCGCACAGGCCCACGAAATCGGCCCGCACCGCCAACACCACGCTGATGGCAGCCGCCGGATCGAGGGGAGCGGTGAGGAGCCGGTCGACGAAGCGGCGGCGCTCGTCGAGGTCGTGGCAGACGGTGAACGCCTCCTCGAACTGGTCGACGAACACCACGAGCGGAGTGTCGTCGGCGGGCTGATCGGCCAGCGCCGTGTCGAGCGCGACCGCGGGCCGGGAACCGGGCTGCACGACAAGGGTGCGGCAGCGGCCGAGCCGGGGGAGGGCGCCCTGCTCGAGCGCGGGGAGCACACCGGCGCGCACCACCGACGACTTGCCGCTGCCCGACGCACCGATGACCGCCACGAACCGGCTGCGCGACAGGCGGGCGAGGATGGCGGCGGTCACCTCGTCGCGCCCGAAGAACAGGTCGCGGTCGGCTTCGGTGAACGCCAGCAGGCCGCGGTAGGGGCACGCACGCGCCAATGCTTCTCGGGTGCGCCGGACCAACGCCTCGCCTTCCAGCGCGCCCCCGCCCGTGCCATCGGTGGCCAGCTCGTCGCGCACTCCCAGCACGGCCTCCACCACCTGGCCGGCCACGCCACCGGTCTGATCGATCACCGCCTGCTCCACGTCGTGGCGGGCGTCGATGTCGAGATCGGGCAGCGCGTCGGCCACCAGGGCCCGCACGTCGTCGGCGAGCAGCGGACCGAGCTCCACCGCCACCGCACCGTCGACCGCCATCACCTTGTCGAGCACGTCGGCCACGTCGCGCGGCGCATCGGGCCGGCCCGACACCACTACCAGCGCGCCTGACAACGGCTCCCCGGTGGCCAACCGGGACAGAGCCAGTGTCATGGCGGGCGACGCGTCCTGCACGTCGTCGACCACGACCATGACCGGCGCGCGTTCCGCCAGCCGCCGCAGCACCGAGATAATCGCGTCGATGGGGCCGTCGAGATCGGGCCCGTCGCCGCGCTGAGCTGGACCGCCCTCGGCACGCGGTCGACGGCTGGGGCACGCGATGGCGCACCCACGGAGCGAGCGGCGCCAACACGTGGCGTTCGTCGCCGAGCAACGCCCGCACTTCGTCGGCCATCGACGCCGCCGCCCACCACCGCAACCCCTCGAGCAACGGACCCAACGGGCCGCCGTCGCGCCGGCACGAGCCGTAGAGCACGGTCGCCCCACGTTGCGCGGCGTCGCGGGCCAGCTCGCCGATCAGGCGGGTCTTGCCCGCACCGCTCACCCCGCGCACCAGCGCCAGGCCCGCCGCGCCCGCCTCGACCTGGGCCCACGACGCGGCCAGCGGTGCGGCCGCGTCGGCTCGGCCCACCATCGGGAACGCCGCGCTGAACACCAACGCCGGGTGCAGCGGCACCGCAGGGGTCGGGTCGTCGCGCTCCCAGGGCACCTCGGCCACCGGCACCGGCTCGGGAAAGCCCTTCAGCTCGGCGGTGCCCAGCGCCTCGGTGGGCACGTCGTCGGCCATGGCATGGGCAGCGGTGTCGCCCGTGGCCAGGATCTGCGCCGGCTGGGCGATGGCGCACAACCGGGCCGCCTCCACCACTGGCGTGCCGAACCAGTCGTCGTCCTCGCTGGTGGCTTCGCCGGTGGAGATGCCGATGCGGATGGCCAGACCCAGCAGGGGATCGCGGCGGTCGAGACGGCCGACGGCCTGCTGCATGGCCACCGCGCAGCGCAGCGGATCGGCGGCGCGGGCGGAGCCGGCGGGTGCGGCGGGGAACGCGACCATGAGTCCGTCGCCCTGGCTCTTGACCTCGCGGCCGCGGAAGGCGGTGATCGGTTCGCGCATGGCCGCGAAGAGGTCGCGGCGCAGCTCGTCGTTGGCCGCCTCACCGATGCGGGCCAGCAGCGCGGTGGACCCGACCAGATCACAGAAGAGAATCGTGACCTGCTCGCGCTCCGACATCCGACCTCCCTGCCCGTGCTTCGCTCACCGAACGAGCTACAACCTTGGACGGTCGGAGGCTAGTGGTGCGGCAGCCGGCGATGCGGCGCGCCGCGACCATCGCCAACCGTTGTTCTCAGCAGCCCGCGCCTCGTCGATGCAGAGGATGGGTCGGGGGCGGTGGTTGTCTCTCTCATCGCCAACCGTGCTCAGCAGCCGCGCCCTCGTCGACACAGAGGATGGGTCGGGGGCGGTGGTTGTCTCTGGGGGTCGTGGTGACTACATTTCTGGTCATGTCGGATTCGACCTTGCCCCTGGCCGAGATCAAGAAGCGCCTCTCGGAGATCATCGACGGGGTCGAGGCTCGACACGATCGAGTGGTGCTCACCCGAAACGGCCGTCCGGCGGCAGTGATCCTGTCACCCGACGATCTCGAGTCGCTCGAGGAGACCGTGGCGATCCTCTCCGATCCGGCCGCGTCGGGCGGCAGGCCGCAGGCGGCGCGATGAGCGCGGGCAAGTACCTGAAGCGGTGAAGCCGTGGACGCTCCAGGTCGCACCGTCCGCTGAACGCACCCTCAGGCGGCTGCCCGAAGGGTAGCGGCGGCCGTCGTCGAGTTCATGGTCGGACCACTCTGTGCCGAGCCCGAGCGAGTCGGCAAACCACTGCAACGAGAGCTCGACGGCTACTCACTCGGCTCCCCGGGCACGGCGGCCGTCGTCGAGTTCATGGATCGCTATCGGATGGTCCCGGAGAGTCGCAGCGTGAGGGTTGTGTGGATCGAGCACCGCTCCGACGTCTACCGATCTCGCTGAGGTCCGTAAGCTCCAGGCGTGGGACTGCTCAGTGCGGACAATCCGCGCGACACCGTGATCGCGTGGGTGTTCGTGCTCGTGCAGTTCGCGCTGCTGGTGCTGATCCTGTTCCTGCCGAGCGGTGACGCCTGGACCACGCCCGGCTGGCTGGCGACCGCGGCCCAGTGGCTGCAGTGGCTCGGCGCGGCGGTGCTGGTGGTGGGCCTCGTCAACCTCGGTCGGTCGCTCACGCCTCTGCCGAGTCCCATCGCCCACGGTGAGCTGCGCACCGGCGGGCTCTACCGACTGGTCCGCCACCCGATCTACACGGGAATCATGGCGCTGGTGATCGGCACCGCCGTTCGGTCGGGCAGCGTGGCCGTGGCGGTGGCCACCGGCGCGCTCATCGCCTGGTTCGCCTGGAAGGCCCGGTGGGAGGAGTCACGCCTGCGGGTGCGCTATCCCGACTATGCCGACTACGCCGCCCGGGTGCCGCGCTTCGTGCCCTTCTGGCCGGCGCGGTAGCGGGAGAGCCAGTGCGCGTCGAACGGCTGGGACCGATCATCACGCCCGACACCCACCCCGCCGCGGGCACCAACATCAACGGCCCGTCGCTCATCGCCGTGCCGCCGTGGGTCGACCAGCCGCTCGGTCGCTACTACCTCTACTTCGCCGATCACAAGGGCAGCTCGATCCGCCTCGCCTTCGCCGACGACGTCGCCGGCCCCTACCGGCTGCACCCGCCGGGCGCGCTGCAACTGCCCGACTCGTTGTTCCCGACCGAGACACCGACGGGCATCGTGACGACCTCGGAGATCCAGGCCGCCGCCATCGAAGCCGAGGGCTACGCGGCCCACTTCACCCCGCACATCGCGTCGCCCGATGTCGTCGTCGACCACGAGAACCGCACGATCTGGATGGCCTACCACGGCCTGTGCGCCGACGGCTCGCAGCTCACGCGCATGGCGCAGTCCTCCGATGGGCTGCACTTCGAGGCCCACGAACCGCTGGTGGCCTTCCCCTATCTGCGCGTGCTGCCCGAGCGTCTCGACGACGGATGGCTGGCCATGTCGATGCCCGGCATCGTCTACCGCAGCGCCGACCTGCTCACCTGGGACGCCGGTCCCATGCTCTTCGACGCCGACTTCCGCCACTGCGCCCTGCTGCGTCGGCGGCGACACGCTGCACGTGTTCTGGACGCGCGTCGGCGACGCGCCCGAGCACATCCTGCACTCGACCATCGACCTCACCGGCGACTGGACGACCTGGACAGCCGAGCGCGCCCACGTCGGTGCTGGCGCCCGAGGAGCCATGGGAGGGAGTCGACCTGCCGATCGAGGCGTCCGTGCGTGGCCAGGTGACCGAGCCGCGTGCACCAGCTGCGCGACCCGGCGATCTTCACCGAGGACGATCGGGTGTGGCTGCTCTACGCCGTCGCCGGCGAGTCGGGCATCGCCATCGCCGAGATCCACGACCCGCCGTTTGAGCCCGCCGCGTGCGACCGGCCGCGAAAGTGGTGCGTGAAACACCCGTATAGGTTGTTTCACGCACCAATTCGGGAGTGGCAGGCGAGGGCAGGGCAGACTCATCGACGTGGCTCCCGTCCCGCCCGCTCGGCATCTGGTGCGCGCCAAGGACCATGCCGACGCCCGCTACGCCGAGCCGATCACGGTGGCCGATCTCGCTCGGGTGGCCGGGCTGTCGAAGGCCCACTTCAGCCGCGAGTTCCGCCAGGCGTTCGGCGAGCCGCCCCACTCCTATCTCCTCACGCGCCGACTCGAGCGGGCCGCCGCCCTGCTGCGCACCACCGATCGCACGGTCGCCGACATCTGCGTGATGGTCGGACTCAGCAGCGTCGGCTCGTTCACCACCAGCTTCGGTCGCATGTACGGCATGACCCCGACCGCCTACCGGGCCAGCCATCCGCCGGCCAGCAACCTGGCCCTCATCCCCGCGTGTGTGGTGCGCGCCTATGCCCGGCCCGAGAACCGCACGTTTCGAGAAGACGGCAACGGGCGGCGTTCCGTACCGTCTGCCGGGTAACGAACGACCCCCAGGAGAACGACATGATCAGGATCGCCAACGCACAGGTGTGGGTGCACGACCAGGACGAAGCGCTCGACTTCTACACGAACAAGCTCGGCTTCGAGGTGCGCTCCGACGTCACCGTGCCCGAGATGGGCAACTTCCGTTGGTTGACGGTGGGCCCCGTCGGCCAGCCCGACGTGGCCATCGTGTTGATGGCCATCCCAGGCCCGCCGATGATGGACGACGACACCGTCAAGCAGGTCTCCGATCTCATGGGCAAGGGCTTCGCCGGCACCGTGTTCCTCACCACCGACGACTGCCAGGCGTCCTACGAGGAGCTGGTCGCGAGGGGCGTCGAGTTCACCGAGGCGCCCGAGCGGCAGCTCTACGGTGTCGACGCCGGGTTCCGTGATCCGTCGGGCAACAGCTTCCGCCTCACCCAGGTCGACGACTCGTTCGGCTGATCGATCGGCGCGGCTGACTCGGTCAGGCCGTGGGCGTAGATCTGCCAGGAGACGGGCACGCCTTCGCGTGCTCGCCCCGCCTCGAAGGGTCGGAGCCGACCGACGGTCCTGGGACACGACAGGCACGTCGGGCGCCAGCGCGGTGGCGGCGATCCGCGACGTCGTCGCCGCGCATCCGTCGCGCCGGTGTCGCGCAGGTCGGCGCGCAGGCGGGCGCACGACACGGCCCGGCTGGGGCCGTCGACGGAGCGGATCGAGGGCCAGCACCGTCGGTGCCCAGGGTCGCCGTGGCGCTGTCGCCGGTGTCGCCGTCGGCGCCGCTAGCACGCCCGCTCGCCGAGCTCGCGGCGCGGGCGGTGGAGTCGGCGATGTCGGTGAACAGCACCGTGGAGAGCACCCGGTCGACTTTGGTCGGGCGCGGCCGCATCACCGGTCACGAAACGCCGGATGGCTTCGAGGAACGGGCGGTACTGCTCGGTCTGCCAGCTGCCATGGAAGTCGAGATCGAAGATCGTGCACTCGGCGCCCGGGATGTGGTCGCGGTAGAACTCGCCGTGGGCGACGGGCACCACGGGGTCGTGCCGGTTGTGCAGCACCAGGGTCGGCACCGTCACCGACGGGACCACGTCACGTATGTCGCTCTCGAGGATGCGGCGCATGATCTCCTCCGCGATGCTCGGCTCGCAGCAGTAGCGCTCGAAGCGGGCCAGCGCGGCCAGGGCCTGATCGTGGTCGGTCGGGTGCTGCACGAAGAAGTCGAGCACCCGGCCGGTGTGCCAGCCCGAGCGTATGAAGCCGAGCATCGCGTCCTTGGCGCGGTCGTCGAGGCCGAACGCGCCCGGGCAGGCGGCGCCACTCAAGGTGAGCGACGCGATGCGGGCCGGGTCGCTCGCCGCCAGCAGCACGCAGGCCGCGCCACCCTCGGAGGTGCCGACCAAGTGCGCCCGCTCGGACCCTGCGGCATCCATGACCGCCCGCACGTCGTCCATGCGCTCCTCGAAGGTGCCCAGCCCAGCAGCTCGATCTGACAGGCCGGTGCCCCGCTTGTCGAGCACGATGAGGCGGGCGTAGCTGGCCAGGTCATCGAGGAAGTCGGCGAGGAACGGGTACTCCCAGTTGAGCTCGACGTGGGACATGAAGCCGGGCACGAACACCAGGTCGCGTTCGCCTTCGCCCACGACCTGGTAGGCGATGCTGACGCCGTCGCTGTCGGCATACTGCGTCTTCGGAGCTCCCCGCACCCGGCCATTCGATCACAAGTCGACCGGGTGATCAGCGGCTGAGGTTCAGAAGCCGCCTTCGGCGTAGCTCTCGACGGCGGCGGTGATCGCCTCTTGCGCGTCGGCGATGGCCTGATCGGGCGGCACGTCGTCGAACAGCACGGCGGTGAGCGCGTCGCGCAAGGTGTTGCGCACGTCGTCGTAGGGCCCGATCAGCGGGCCTGGGAACGCCGGGTCGATGGTGTCGACCTGTTCGTTGGCGAGCTGCAGCCACTGGCCCGCCAAGCTGCCGGCGAAGAACGCCTGGGCATCGGGGGTGTCGGCCACTGACGTGCGGTAGGGCAGGTACGACCCTCCGGTCAGCATGCGGGTCTGGGCGGCTTCGGAGTTCATGAACGTCAGGAAGTCCCACGACGCGGCCTGCACCTCGGGCGGGGCGGTCGACATGATGTACCAGGCCGGTCCGCCCATCTGCGTGCGTCCCGGCTCGCGGATGCCCGGGAAGAGGCCGGCGCCGATGTCGAGGCCGCTGACGTTGGCGGCGCTGTCGTCGATGCCCACCTCGCTGCCGCTCAGGTTGCCCGACAGGAACGCTTCGACCGACGTCGACGCGCTCGATGTCTCGACCACCATCGACGCCTGCCCGGTGGCCATGGCCAGGTACTGGTTGATCTGTCCCTCGGCGACCGGGATGGGGTTGAGCAGGCCGTCGGCGTTCATCGCCGCGAACCACTCGAACAGCTCGGTCGTGTCGGCGTTGCCCTCGAGCGCGCCTGAGGTGGCCGGTGCGGCCCGACCGTTGTCGTTGTCGACGATCGGCGCGTTGGCGCCCGTGAGCCAGAACTCGGTCTTGTAGGACGCCACCTCGTGCACGAACGGCTGGTCGACCACCCCGGCGGCCTTGATCGCCTCGGCCGCGGTGCGGATCTCGGCCAGTGTCGCCGGCGCCTTCTCGGGATCGAGGCCGGCCTGGCGGAAGTGGTCCTTGTTGTAGAAGACGAGCGCCGATCCCGGGTTGGCCGAGGCGGCCCAGAGCACACCGTCGACGGTGTAGTAGGCCTTCACCGTCTCTGCGAACGGGCTCATGTCGTAGCCCGATGCGTCGATGCACGACTGCGCGGGCAGCGCCACCTCGCTGTCGACCATCTGCTGGGTCATGGTGTCGTTGGCCACGAAGATCGAGGGCAGCTCACGCGAAGGCAACGCCGACTGGAACCGGCGCAACAGCTCCTCGTCGGTGGCGGCGATGCTCTCCATGCGCACCTGGACCCGGCCCTGCGACGCGTTGTACTCGGCGGCCAGCTCGTCGAGCGTGTCCTTCTGCTTCGCCTGCAACGAGTGCCACACGACGACCTCGACCGGTTGCGTGGCGTTGTCGAGGGCGGCGAGCGGGCACTCGGGCAACGCGCCGCCATCGGGCGCGGACGTGTCGTCTCCGTCGCCACCGCCACCGCACGAAGCGACGAAGAGGGCGAGCAGGCCCACGATCAGGGCGGCGCGGATCGGTTGTCGACCGGGTTGCTTCATGGCGGGTCCTCAGCGCGCGGCGCGAGTGGCGGCGGCTTTGCCCGTCGCCTTCTTCTTCGCCGCCGCCGACTTCTTGGCGACGGCCTTCTTCTTGGCCGGAGCCTTCTTGGTCGCCACCTTCTTCTTCGTGACGGCCTTCTTCTTCACAGAGGACGTCTTCTTGGTGGCCGCCTTCTTCTTGGCCGTGGCCTTCTTCGCCGGCGGGCGAGTCTGGCCGGTCAGTTCGGCCAGCCGGCGCTGGAGATGCTCGAGCTCCTTGCGCAGTGCGGCGATCTGCGCCCGTAGCTCCTTGTCGACCCGGCCGATGAACTGCTCGGTGGCCTTCTCGCTGCGGTCCAGGAAGGCCTTCACCTGTTCCTCGAGCTGGCGGAGCTGCTGTTCGGAGCGCTTCACCACCTCCTCGGAGCTCTTGCTCAGCCGGTCGACCAGCTGATCGAGACCATCGACACCGTCGTTCTCATTCGCCATCGAGTCGCTCCTGTCTGTGATGCACGCGCCGACCCGATCGACCGTCGCGGGCATGTCGCTTCGTCGAGGGTGCCGAACCCCGGCAGGGGAGAGCAGAGGCAAAGGTCACCTCTCCCGGCGCTAGCCCTAGGATCGGGGTCGCATGCGACTGCAGGGCATCGGCATCTGGGCGGCGGAGCTGCGCTACGGCGACCCGGGCGCCATCGCGGAAGCGGCGGCCGAGTTGGAGGAGCTGGGCTACCAGGCGATCTGGATCCCCGACGTGAGCGGCGACGTGCTCGGCTCGGTCGAGCACCTGCTGGGAGCGACGCCGAGCATCGGGGTGGCCACCGGCATCCTCAACGTGTGGCTGAACGACCCGGTCGACGTGGCCGCCCGGCGCGCCACGTGGAGCGACGACTGGCAGCAGCGGTTCACGCTCGGGCTCGGGGTCAGCCATGCTCCGCTGGTCGACCACGGTCACCCGGGTCGCTACGCCAAGCCCTACTCGAAGATGGTCGAGTACCTCGACGCCCTCGACGGCGCCCCCGAGCCGTTTCCCGCCCGGGCGCGCGTGCTCGCCGCGCTGAAGCCGCGGATGCTCGGTTTGGCCCGCGACCGCGCGGCAGGCGTGCATCCCTACTTCGTGCCACCCGAGCACGTGGCCCACGCCCGGGAGACCATCGGCCCCGACGGGCTCATCGCCGTCGAGCTGGCGGTGGTGCTCGACACCGATCCGTCGTCGGCTCGGGCCACGGCCCGTCGGCACACCGGCATCTACGTGACGCTGCCCAACTACACCAACAACCTGCGCGACTTCGGCTTCGGCGACGACGACTTCATCGACGGCGGCAGCGACCGGCTGGTCGACGCCATCGTGGCGTGGGGCGACCACGCCGCCGTCGCCGATCGGGTGACGGCGATGCGCGCCGCGGGCGCCGACCACGTCTGCATCCAGGTGATCCGCCCGGACGGAGCCATGCCCCGAGACGAGTGGCGGGAGCTCGCCGCGGCACTCATCGAGCCGCGGTGATCGCAATGCACTCCGTCGGCTGACGGTCAGCCAGAGGCGGCAGGCGCACCGCCGAGCACGGCGAACGAGCCGGTAGCCGTGGCCACCAGCGTCGCCATCTCGTCGGGTCCGCCTGACTCGGTCGACGTGCCCGGTGCGGTTGACGCTGCCGGTCCGCACCACACCCGCGACTCGAGCTGCACGATGCGCTTGCCGGCCCGCACCACCTCGGTCTCGGCCATCAGGCGCTCGCCCAGCGCGGGGGCGAGGAACCGCAGGTGCACTTCGATCGAGGCGCAGAACCGCCCCGCCGGCAGCACGCTCATGGTGGCACCGCCCATCGAGGTGTCGACCAGGGCGAACAGCACCGCCCCGTGCGGCACCCCGTTGGGGTTCTGGTGCTCGGGCCCCACGTCGAGTTGGCTGCGAGCGCGTCCCGGCTCGACGATCGACACATCGAAGCCCAACAGGTCGGCGAAAGGATGGTCGATCACGATGTCGAGCGGAGCTTCGAGTAGCCAAGGGTTGCGGCCACCCCGGCCGACACAGCCAGCGGGAGGAGCACGAAGCCCTTGGCCGAGTCGAACAGGCCGTCAGGCTGGCTGGGAGGCGTGGTGAGATCGACCGGTGTGGTGGTCGCCGCCTCGAGCAGGTCATTGACCTGCTCGCCGATTCCCAGATCGAAGGCCGGGATCGCCACATTCGGAACAGAACCCGGTGCGGGAGTCGGGGCGGGAGTCGGCGCGGGAGTCGGGGCGACGGCGATGGGCTGGGCGGGCGGCGGCGGCGACGCCGCGCTGGCAGGGGAGACCTCGACCCCGGCCGGCTCGTTGTTGGCAGCCTCGGCCCTGGCCGCTGGCTGGGGTTCGGGCTCCGGCTCGGGTTCGGGCTCCGGCTCGGGTTCGGGCTCCGGCGTTGGCGTCGGGCCTTGCGTCCCATCATCGGGGGTTGGATCGGACCCATCGGTCACGACCATGTAGTTGTTCGAGTCGTTCCACGCTTCTTCGAGAAGATCGAGCGGCACCACCAGATTCTGGCCGTCGGGTCGTCCCGGATCGCTCAGGTAGGCGATGCCGCGCTCGAGATCGATGCCCGTCAGCCGCACGAAGTGGTTCGGATCGTCCTGGAAGCTGTTCTCCGCTCCGTCGAGCTCGGTCATGCCGGGCAGGTTCTCGTTGTCGAGGAACAACACAATCGACCGGCCCTGTGACAGATACGTCGACAGGTCGTCGAAGTCACCCGATACCACCTGGTTCGGGACGTCATGATCGGTGAGGAGCTGTGACAGATGCTGGATGGACATGCCGTCGATGTCGCCATCCTGGTCTGCGTCGACCATCCACCCGCGTTGGTCGGCGTAGGCGTAGAGCGCATCCTCTCGAAGGCTGACGTTGCCGGTGAAGTCAGAGATGATCTGAGTGGCCGATGCCGGCCCGCAGGTGAACGCAGTGTTCTGCTGGAACCAGAACTCGGTGTCTGCGAACGGCTCGCCCACCACTGAGGTCGATGCCAAGGCGTCGTCGGGCTCGAGTCCGCCAAGGGGCGAACGGCCGCTGGTGGTGACCATCGTGCGCCACTGCTCGTACTCGGCGGTCCAGAGATCGGCCTGGTCCGTCGTCGTCGGGTCGACGGCCGACCAATCGGTCGCCTGCTCGTCAGTGAGAAGAGCATCGGTGTCGGCGGGACCGGTCATTCCGACGGCCTGCACGTTCTGATCCGAGGGCGCCGGCTGGTCGAGGTTGGGCGGCGGAGGTGGCGGCTGCTCGGTGCCGATGCTCTCGCCCGCCAAGCTGATCGCCTCGGGCTCGACCGTCGGCGCGGCTGCGGTCGGCGGTTCGACCGTCGGGCCCGGGTCCAGGACCTCGTCGGTGGGCAGCACCTCGTCGGTGGCCAGCGACTCGGTCGGCTGGCTCAACTCGGTGTCGGGGGCCTCGGTCGTGGGCTCGAGGTCGAACGTCGGTTCGGGATCGGGTGCCGGCTCGAGCTCGGGGCCCGGCTCGTAAGCCGTGCTCTGGTCGTCGAACGAGTCGGCGGGATCGACCGCGCCGGCCTCGTCGATCAGCTCAGTGTTGTCGATCGGCTCGAAGGTGCTCATGTCTGCTCCCTTGGGACTCGTTCGCCGGGCTGATGTCCGGCCGTTGCGTAGATGTCGGGGATAGGAGTGTGCGGGTGGGCGAAATGTTCCCGGCTCGATGGCGGCATGGAAAGAATGTGTGCCGGTTCAGAAGAGCGTGTCGTCGCCGTCGAGCTCGATGTCGACCGTGTCGACGTCGAGGTCGTCGACCTGGAGGTGGGCATCGTCGTCGGGCATCGAGAGCGAGGGCTCGTCGAGCACCCCGAAGGTCGGGTCGTCGTCGAGAGGTAGCTCGGTGACGGGGTCGGCGAAAGGAGACGAGCCGTCGATCTCGAGAGGCTCGGTCGAGGCCCGTCGGCATCCGGTGTCTGCGATGCGTCGGGTTCGCCGATGGTGGGCCGCTCCGCGGTGTGGGTCGGCCCAGGCTGATCGCCGTCGTCGACCAGGTTGATCGGCCCTGGGGCGAACGCCGGCTCGTTCGGGACGATGTCGGCGAGGTCGCCCGGCACCAGCTCGTCGACCGTCTCCACGACGGCATCCCACGATGCGAGCAGGCTGTCGGGCGGTTGCTCGCCGATCAGCGCGTCGTGGAGTCGCGCCAGCTCAGCTGGTGCGAGCGCGGTATCGGGGTCGACGTCGGGAAGATCCTCCATCCGCACGTAGCCCTCGGCGTCGAACGTCAGCTGCTGTTCAGGATCCATCGCTCAGAACTCCGAGGGTTCGGCGGGCGGCTCTGGCCGACGCGTCGGTCTGTCGGCACGACTAGCGTTGGGCCATCCACTGAGGGGCGGGACGGGGTGGCAGCAGCGGGCAATCAGACCGATCGGTCCGACGCGCAGGGCGAGCAACTGCTCATCGATCAGGCTCGAAGCGGCGATCAGCGCGCGTTCGCGGCGCTCGTCGAGCCGCACCGCGCCATGCTGACCGGAGTCTGCTTCCGCATCGTCGGTGACGAGGGCCTCGCCCAGGATGCGGTGCAGGACACGCTCCTGGCGGCGTGGCGGCACCTCGATCGCTTCCAGAGCCGCGCCAAGTTCTCCACCTGGCTCTATCGCATTGCTCACAACGCGGCACTCGCCCAGGCCCGTCGCTCGCGTCCGGAACCCGTCGAAGCGATCGAGGTGGTCGATCGACGCACCGTGCGGGATGCGCCGCTCGACGACACCGTGAGCGCGGTCCGCAGCGTTCGCTGGGCGTTGGCCAGGATCCCGCCTGACTTCCGCGCTGCGCTGGTGCTCCGTGAGTTCTGCGACCTCTCCTACCAGGAGATCGCCGACACCCAGGGCATCAGGGTCGAGACGGTCAAGACCCGAATCGCGCGTGCCCGTCAGGCGATGGCACTGCTGCTCGCCGACGACACCTGACGACGGCTTGCAGGTCATCCGTCGGTCTCCGTACCGGGCTGCGCGGCGTCGCCGGGGGGTGGCTCGTCGTCACGAGCTCCCGGATTGCGCCGCAGATCGGCCAGGTCCGGCACGCGCCGTTCACCCGGGCCGTTGTCGCCAGTGCGCGGGGCGGGGTCCGGAGTCGGGTCTGGCTCCGGCGCCGGCGTCGCGGCGTGGGTGTGGGCGAGGGGTGTCGCGTGACAGGTTGATCGGTGCCGTTTCGACGGTCGCTCGTCGCCGGCGGGTCGGTCGCCACGTTGGCGCCGGCGGGCGGGGGAGTCGGAGTCGGGGCTCGAGGATGCCGTCGGTGTCGGCAACTGTCTCGCTGGCTGCGGTGGGGGACGCCTGGCCCAGGAGGTCGATCGCGGGCGCCACCTCCGACGACGCGGTGCTGCCCAGGTCCGGTGTCTGTCCGCCGACATCGAGGAAGCCGTCGCGGTCGGCGTCCACGACGATCTCCTCGAGCGTGCCGTTCTGGTCTCGATCAGCGACGAAGAGATCGGCCACCCCGTCGTCGTCGGTGTCGACGATGCCGGCGTCGAGCACTCCGTCTTCGTTGAGGTCGGTGAATATCGCCTCGGCCGTGCCGTCAGCGTCGTCGTCGATGAGAACGGTGTCGTCCCTGCCGTCTTGATCGGCGTCGATCAGGTCGTCGTCGGGGAAATCCGAGAGCTCGAACTCGTCCATCGTCATCTCCTCGTGCTGAACGTCTCAGTAGTCGCGGCTGTCGTACGGGTTGCGGTCATAGCCGTCGTAGCTGCCGTCGGCGTCGCGATCGTTGATGTCATCCGCGTAGGGGTCGCGGTCGTACCCGTCGGCTCGGCCGTCGGCGTCGCGATCGTGGATGTCGTCCGCGTAGGGGTCGCGGTCGTAGGCGTCGGGTCGGCCGTCGCCGTCGTAGTCGGTGGTGGTCGGATCGCTGGGCTCGACCCAGGGGTTGCTGGCGATGTCGACCGGGTACTCGGCACCCGGGATGGTCAGGCTGATCCAGTTCGGGTCGGTCGACAGGTCGTAGGCCGGCGCATCTGCTGGCAGGGGCGCGGCGCTCGACGGCACGGCGGCCGCGCTGGTAGCGGAGATGGCGACACCCTGGTCGGACGGCGATGTGCCCGACGACGGGGACAGGTCGATCGGGGATGGCTGCTGCGTGGGTCGACGAGCGGCAGCGACGGCGGCGTCGTGGGCGGCTCGTTGAGCCTCGACGTTGTCGTCGACACCGTCGAGATCGGCATCGACGACCACCATGTCGAGGTGGCCGTCCTCGTCGGGATCGCGCACGAAGACGTCGGCCACCCCGTTGTCGTCGGTGTCGATCATCCCCGCATCGAGCACCCCGTCGCCGTCGGAGTCGGTGAAGATGGCGTCGGGCAGCTCGTCATCGTCGGTCTGGATCAGCACGGTGTCGTCGACGCCATCGTGATCGACGTCTCGCAGCTCGGCGCTGGTGAAGTCGCCTGGTTCGAATGGGCTCATCGGAGGCTCCCTTTCGGCGTCACTTGGTTCCGGTTGCTCAGATGCGGCCCGGGTGTGGGATGTTCCCAGAATCCTTTCAGGACCGGCTCAGCCCGTGGGAAGCCGGGTGATCGTGCGGCCCACGGCGTTGGCGACCCACAGCGATCCCTCGCCCACCGCCAAGCGGCCGGGCCGCTGCCGGTGGCCTGCGTACCTGACCACCACGAGCTCACTCGACATCGACCCTCATGACCGAATCGTCCTGGGAGTTGGCGACCCAGAGGTCGTCGCCGTCGAGCGCGAGGGCGGCCGGCCCCCGGCCGACGGTGACCTTCCCGGCCACGAGGTTGCGCTCCGGATCGATGCGCAGCACGGCCTGTCGGCGAAGCTGGCCACCCACACGCCTCCCGCACCGGTGGCGATAGCCAGCGGCTGGGCCCCGACGGCGATGGTCAGCTGCCGCTGGTTGGTGGCCGGGTCGACGCGAGAGACGCTGTTGTCGTCGCCGTTGGCGACCCACACGGCGCCGTCGTCGGCGCTGATGGCGACGGGTCCTCGGCCGACGGTGACCGTGGCGACGACGGCGTTGCGTGGTGGCGTCGATGCGCGACACCGATCCGTCGTCGTAGTTCGCCACCCACACGGCGTCGCCCCGCGCGGTGACGGCGAGCGGTCGTCGACCGACCGCCACGCGGGCGACGACCGTGTTGGTGGTCGGGGTCGACGCGCACGACCGAGTCTGGCGTCCTCGTCGATGACCCACACCGCATCGTCGCCGTAGGCCACCCCGAGCGGAGCGTCGCCCACTGGCCACCGTGCTGCTGATGAGGTTGGAGTCCGCCTCGATGCGGACGACCTCGCCGGACTCGTCGACGGCCGCCCAGACCGACCCGTCCCCGAAGGCCACACCGGTCGGGGTGCCGTCGACCGCGATGGTGACGTCGTCGGCTCCGTCGCCACCACCGATCAGCACCACTATTCACCGCCATCGAGACCGCTCCGGCCACGAGCCGGCGCCGACGAGCCAGGTCGACCGTCGGTCGCCGTCGCCAGACGGGCGTCTCGGCCGTTGCCGGTTCGGTCGGTGGCGGGGGAGCGGCGTGCCGCAGGATCGTCGTCACCGCCACCGACCGGGTCGCCACCGGCTCCGGGGTGGGCGCCGGGCGGTCATCCCGACCTGGCTCATCACGCGCGGGCCGCTGGTCTGGTGGAGCCATCGGTTCGCGCCCATCGCCACGACCGCCTTGGGGTCGTCGAACGTGTCCGGCGGGCGCCCCAGCAGCATCCTGCAAGAGGCGGGCCACGAGCGGGGTGCGACTGGCGCCACCGGTGACGTAGGTGGCGCCGAGGTCCGAGAGCGACAGCCCCGCCCGTTCGACGGTGGCGGTGAACTGGTCGAGGGTGTGGCGCAGTTCGGGCTCGATGAGCGACTCCAACTCGGGCCGGGTGACCCTGACGTCGCCGCTCATCGGTGCGCCGAGCATCACGCTCGCCGTGGTCTGCCTCGACAGGGCTTCTTTCGCCTGGCGTACGGCGATGGTCAGCTCGGCGTGGGCGTGGCGCCAAAACGGGTCGTCGGCGTTGCGTAGCTGGGCGGCCCACTCGGTGGAGCGTGCCCCGATCCGGTCGAGCACGGTTGCGGTCAGACGGGCGTCGATGTCGTCGCCACCGAAGCGGTCGTCACCACCGGGCGGGCCCGCCAGTTCGAACGACCCGGCCGACTTCGTGAGCACGGCCGTGTCGAAGGTGCCCCCGCCCAAGTCGTAGACGGCCACGTGGTCGGCCATCGTCGACCAGTCCGTCGCCCGACGTGGAATGCGGCGGCGACCGGTTCGGGCAGGAGATGCACGTCGGGCAGCATCGCGATTCGGGCGGCCGCCACGAGCTGGTCGAGCTGCTCGTCGGACCATCGGACCGGGTGGGTCAGCACGGTCGCGACCGGGGCCCGACCTTGTTGGGCGGTCGCCGCGTCGGCCACCACGCGCAGGATGGCGCCGACGGCCTCGTGTGCCGGCACCGCCTGGTCGCCGAGCAGGATGGTGCGCCGCCGCCCGAGGAGCTGCTTGGGTCGGGCCGCCCCGGTGTCTGGTCGGAACAGCGCGTCGCCGCTCGGCCTCTCGGCCGACGACGAGTCGCCCGTCGACCCACGCGACGGTCGACGGGATCGAGCGCTCGCCGTCGATCTCGGCCAGGAGCTGACCGCGATCGTCGAGGATGGCGCCCACGGTCGCGGTGGTGCCGAAGTCGATTGCCAACGACCAGGTCCCGCCCACGTGCCCAGCCTTGTCGATTCGCGCCGTCCTGTCAGAGATCTTCGTGATGTCGGGAACACCGGACCGTTGTCGGTGCGTCTGACGGTCGTCCTTGGTGCGAGCCAGCGACTGGTCGAGAGCGATCGGCGCCGCACTAACATCGGCGAAAGCACGGAGGGGTCATGGGCGAGCGGTGGGTATTGGCGATCGACTTCGGCACGTCGTTCACCTCGGCGGCCATGGTCGTGGGCGAACGTATGGAGGTCTTGGAGGTCGACGGAGCTCCGTCGGCTGCCCTCGGTCGTGTTGTGGCTCGACGACGAGCTGGTCGTGGGTGCGGCTGCCGAGAGCCAACGCCTGCTCCACCCCCAAGCCGCAGAGCGAAACCCCAAGCGCTATCTCGGCGTGAGGAAGAACCTGCTGCTCGGTGGTCAACGCGTGCCGGTGGTGGACGCCGCGGGTGGCGTGCTCGCGCGGTCTACGCCGAGGCGCTGCGGCGGGCGGGCGGTGAGCCGCCCGCCGAGGTACGCCTCACCCACCCGGCCCGCTGGCCGGTCGACCGCCTCGAGGCGCTGCGCACCGCCGCCGATGTCGCCGGCATCCCGTCGGTGTGCCTGCTGGCCGAACCGGTGGCGGCAGCCATGCACTACGGGGGCAACAAGGTCGACACGGGCGAGTACGTCGCCGTCTACGACCTCGGTGGCGGCACCTTCGACACCGCCGTCCTGCGCCGGACGGCGGGTGGCTTCGAGCTGGCCGGTCCGCCAGGGAGGCGACGACCGTCTCGGCGGCGAGGACTTCGACCATCGGTTGATGGACTTCGTGCTCGCTCGGTTGACGGTGTCCGATGCCGACGCGGCGTCGGCGTTACGCGAGTCGGACGATCTGCAGTGGCGTCGCGCCGCGTCGCAGGTGCTCGTCGAGGCGCGCCAGGCGAAGGAGGCGTTGTCCCGGCAGACGTCCTACACGATGCTCCTGCCGGCGCCCATCGACCAGGAGATGCGCATCACCCGCCCCGAGTTCGAAGCGCTGATCCGAGCCGACGTGCAGCGCACCGTCGACGAGTTCGCCGCCACCGTCGAAGCCGCCGGCCTTGCGCCCGCCGACCTCGCGGCCCGCTACCTCACCGGCGGGTCGTCGCGAATCCCGCTCGTGTCGCGCCTGCTCCAAGAGGCCTTCGACGCGGCGCCCGACACCTTCGACGATCCGAAGGTGGCCGTGGCCCTGGGTGCCGCGCAGGCCCCTCATCTCGACGGCGTATCCTCCGGACCGCCGTGTCGAGGTAGGCGTGATCGACGCCAACCGATCCGAGCCGAGTGCACCCGACGACGGCGACGCTGCCCGAATCGATCGGGCCTCGCCGGCCTGGCCGGTGCGCGGTGTCCGTCGCTGCGGTCGCCCCCTGCCCGACGACGTGGACGAGCCGGCCCCATCGTCGAGTCCGACGTCACCGAGCTGCCAGTGGCGGCTGTTCCATCCGACACGACGACCCTGCCGGCCTCCGCCACCGTCACTGCGTCGCACGAGCCGATCCGTGTCCGATCGATGCACGAGCCTGACGGTGGCCGACCGACGACCGTGTTGTTGGCTGAGCCGGCGCGTCGGAGACGACCCCGACGCGGACGAAGCCGCATCGCTCGATGAACCGTCGCCTTCCGCTCCTGGTCGGCAGCGCCCTGTTCGTCCTGTTCGGCGTGGTGGCCGCCGTGGTGCTCGATGACCCGGGGCGAGTCGACCCCACCGCCACCTCCACCCCCGGAGCCATCCGCCGAGCTGGCCTTTCCGTCTCAGAGCATCGGGTTCGCCATGCTCGACCGCACGTGGACGGTGACTCGACGGTGAGCTCGCAAGGCGTCCTTCAACTGGCCAACGACGGCGCGAGGAGCAGTCGGGTCGCCATCTCGAAGTCATCCCGAAGTCGCTGGCGGCCAGCGCCGATCTGGTCGAGTCCGAGCCCGAGCCCAGCGAGGTGGTGCGACCCGATCCCATCCTCGGCTACGACGTGGTCATTCCCGCCGGCTCGGCCGTGACGATCACCTATCGCATCGACGTCGCCCCCGACACCGACGACGCCGACCTGCTGCGCTGGAAGGACGAGGCCACGGCGGAGTGGAACGCCTACCAGGCACGAGGTCAACAAGAAGCCGAGTCTGGTGGTGAGCGAACCGGCTGATCAGACCGAGGTCGACAAGCCCGAAGTGCTCATCGCCGGCACCACCGACCCGGGCGCGGCCATCGACATCAACGGCTGGCCGGTGCCGGTGAACACCGACGGCACCTGGTCGCACACCACCACCGAGATGGCCGAGGGCCCGAACTCGTTCACCGTCACCGCGACGGGCCCCAACGGCCAGATCACCCAGATCGCCATCACCGTCGTCTACAAGCCCATTCCACTGGTGACGCTCCCCCCGACTGACGGCGATGGTGGTGGCGGCGGTGGCGGCGGCGGTGGTGGTGGCGGTGGCGGTGGCGGTGGCGGTGTGGTGTGCTCCGACGGGAGTTCCGCTCCTGATGCGGGGTCGTGCCCGAAGCCTCCGGTGCGCATCACCTGTCAGGACGGCAGCGTCGTCGACGACGCCAGCAAGTGCCCGCCCCCTCCCGTGACCTGCTGGAACGGAAGCACCGCACCCAACTACGGCGCCTGCCCACCCCAGCCCGAGGGCTCGCCGGCGTTCGACATCGACGGACCCGGCGTCGATCTACTCGGGCTACACGTGGGGGTGCGGGCTCTACGACCGGGGCTTGTTACACCTACTACTACCGGGTGGTGAATCAGCGGAACGTCTCGTATTGCGAGATGTCGATGCCGGGGGTGTTCAACGCCTTCCGCGGCACCGAGGCCGAGTACTACACCTACTACGCCTCCACCAGGACGCTCAACGTGACCTGCTGGAACAGCGAGGGTCGGAGCACCACCAAGAGCCTGACGATCGTCGCCTACTGATCGACCGGCGTCCGTTCCGCCGCCCGGCGGGTCGAGGCGGTCGAGTAGGTCGGGCACGCGCGCTTTGCAGCCTGGCCGCCTCCGTGAGTGCCGACGTTCGCCTCCTGGCGAGCACGGTTGCGGGTCTCGGTGTCCTGACGGGCGAGGGCCTCGTGCTCGCGCAGTTGCTGTTCGAGCCGGGCCCGTTGCTCGGCGAGAGCGGTGCTGACGACCTCCTCGAGGCGGCGTCGGGTGTCAGCCAGGACCTGCCCGATCTGCTTGCCGAGTGCCTTGCGGGCATCGGCCAGCGTCGAGCGGGTGTAGTCCATCGCAGCCCGGCGGTCGCGCGTCGAGACCGCCTGCTTTCGTCTGGCGGTGAACATCGCGCCTGCGACCCCTCCCCCGATGATCCAGGCGATGGGCCCGCCGAGGGCGATGCCGGCGAACCCGGCCAGCGACACCGGCATCATCGCGGCGAACGCGATCGGGTAGTACTGCAGCAGCTTCGCCGCCCAGTCCTCCGAGTCGGTGGCCTGCGCCCGCTCCTTGCGGACGTCGGCGGTCTCTCGCAAGTGGTCGGGGACGAGCAACTCGGCCGGCGTGAGAGATGACGCCGTCGATGGTGAGCGTGGCCAGCAGACGATCGACGACGCCGTCGATCTCGGTGCTGAGGTAGGCCCCCAACTCGACCCAGAGCGCCTCGAGCGCGGTGTCGATCTCGAGCAACGATCGAGTCGAGCCGTGCCTCGCGGGTCTCGTCGATCTGCTTCTGGAGCTGTTGGTCGAGCCGGGCGATGCCGAGGTCGACCTTGGCATCGAAGTCGAACGCCAGTGCCTTGGCCTCGCTGTCGAGGTCGAGCCGCCATCGAGCGGCGGCCTGGGTGACGACGTTGAGGGCCTGCTTTCGCTCTTGCAGCTCGGCGACCACCGTCGAGTCGGCCTCGGCGCTGCGCACATTGGTGTGCAGCACGTCCTCGGCGCTCGCCAGGGCCTGCTCTCCGGCTCTCACCAGGTTGGCGAGCTTCACCTCGGCACTGGTGGCGACGGTGCGCTGCAGCACGTCGATCAGCGCGGGCAGCTGGCTGTCGGCGAGCGCCCGTTCGGCCCGGGACTCGTGGCCGTCGGCAGCGAGGCTGGCCGCCGTTCATCCGCAGCTTGGCGCTGACTCCGACGAGCGGCAGCGTTCGGCGAAGCGTGGCGCGTGGCGACCGAGGAGCTCGCGGTCGTCGTCGACGATCGTGCGCCAGCCGCGGAACGCGTCGATCTTGGTGACGGCGAACACGACCTTGTTGATGCGCGTGCGTGGCCTGCTCGAGGAAGTCGAGCTCAGAGCGTCCGAGCGGCGCGCCCGCTTCGGAGACGAACAGCAGCATGTCGGCCGTGTGCGAGCGCGGCCAGCGTCAACTGGGCGTGGGAGCTGTCGAGTCCGCCCACCCCGGGCGTGTCGACGAGCACCAGGCCCGAGGCCAGCAGCGGGTGTGGATGCGACACGATGATGCCGCTCACCCGGCGCTGGTCTGGGGCGTCGCGATCGGCTGTGGCGTACTGCTCGAGCCGGTCGGGATCGACGCGACGGGACTCAGCCTCGCCCTCATGGAACACCTCGACCGTCGAGGGTCGGGGCCGTGGCGCAGCTCGACGTAGGTGGTGGTGCCGGTGTCGATGCCGACGGGGACGACCGTCTCGCCGAGCAGAGCGTTGACGAGCTGGCTCTTGCCCGCCTTCTCGGCACCGACGACCACGACGGTCGTGTCTGCGGCTGCGGTACCGCTCGGCCTCCCGTTGCAGCTGGGTCGCGAGATCCGGCCGGCCGGCGGCGACGCACATCTGGTGCACCCCGTTGGCGAAGTCCTGGACGCGCCTGGCGGCGTCGAGGTGGTCCGGTTCAGGTGCCATCGAAGTGCTCCCACGCGATGACGTACGACTCGTGGATGGTGGTGGCCGCCCGGCGGGTGGGCGGATCGGTGCGCGGGTCGTTCACGACGCCGAGCCAGGCGCCGGCGCGCTCCATGGCGGCGGCGGCGCAGGTCGGCGTCGTTCGTGTCGGGGGAGAGGCCGAGCTTGCCGCGGGTGTCGATCTGGGACGTGACCCGCTCGAGCTCGCTGCCCAACGCGGCTGGCAGGGTGAGCTCGCCTGCCGACCAGGCGCGGGCCGCTTCCATCTCGCGCAGCTGGTGCATCGCTGGGCTCGCCCGGAGTTGCTCGATGCCGTCGCGAAGCGCCCGCCGGCCCCGGCGTCGGAGCCGACCGCGTTGCGATAGGAGATGCGCTCGAGATCGGCCAACGCGGCATGGGCCTTCAGGACGCCGGCCCGTCCGTGCGAACTGCGCTGACCAGCGCGTCGCGCAGCGGGCCGATACCCGACGTGAGCACGCAGCTGCTCGATCAGCTGAGACGTCTGGGCGTGGCCGGCGTTGAGTAGCTCGATGCAACGTCCGATGCCGTAGAGGTCGAGCGTCTCGAGCAGGTGCTGTCGACGCTGGCCCGGTACGGGGAGCGTGTCGTCGTCGAGGAAGCGATCTGCCGACGCGCAGGGTATCGTCGAGCACGATCGGATCGAGGGCCGCGAGAGTGCGGAGATCATGGGCGTCGGCCTCGGTGAAGGCGTCGGCGTCGGCGGTCTCGGCCAGCAGGCCGACGACCGGGATGACGCTGGACACGAGCCGGCCGAGACGCTGCTCGTAGCGGTCGGCGAGTCGACGTGCCTCCGAAAGGGGCTCGTCGTCGCCGACCTTGTCGGCCTTGCTGAGGACGCCGATGGTGGTGGCCGACGAGAGACCTGTTCCAGCGGAACATCTCCTGGAAGGCGGTCAGGCTGTCGGCGTCTCGCTGCGACAGGTGTGGCAACAGGAGGATCAGTGCGTCGGCTTCGGCCACCGCTCGCTGTGACGCCTCGCCCGAGGGCGAGTAGCTCCTCGGTGGCCAGCGCTCGACCGCGGTGTCGAGCGAGTCGAGTCCGGGGGTGTCGATGATGGTGAGGGCACGCAGCGTCTCGTTCGAGAGGAAGACGGTGATGTGGCTGAGCTCGTTCGGATCGACCCCGAGTCGCTCGGGCAGTCGGCCGGCCGGGGTGAGGCCGATCGACCATGGAGCGCCCTCCCTTCGGATGGACGTCGACGCGCTCCTGGTGTCCGTAGCGAAACCAGGTGACCACCTTCGTGCATTCCCCGACGGCCACCGCAGCGACGCGTTGGCGCAACAGGGCGTTGACGAGGGTGGACTTGCCCGCCTTGATGCGGCCCGCCACGGCGATGCGCAGGGGTTCGACGACCTTGTCGCGGATGAGTCGCGACCTCGTCGGCGTCGGGACCTGGTGACAACAGGTCGGCAGCCCGGTCGCACAAGGCCAGCACGCGATCGGTCAGCTCGATTTGGTCCCCGTCCGCGTCGGTACTCAACACGCTCATGCTCCGGACCGCCTCAGCGGTTGGCTTTCAGGCCGGCGGCGGCCTTGTGGCCCGCGGCGGCCGCGGGCACCGCCAGCGCCAACGTCGACGCGGTGCCCGACCACCGCAGCTCGCGGTGCCACACGAGGGCGGCCACGGCGTCGGTGGTGTCGGCCACCGCACCCATCTGCACCCAGTGCGCGGCGGCCTGGGGGTCTTCTCCGTCGCGCAGCGCCATCAGCGCGCCGGCGCCGAGCACCACGTCGCGGATGCCGAAGGCCCGACACATCCACACCAGCGGGCCGGGGCGCACGTCGGACACGCGGGCCAGCACGACGTTGGGGATGAGCAGCATCAGCAGGCCGAAGGCCACTCGTCCCATTGCCACCCCTCGCGCCAGCGCCCGGTCGTCCATCTGGGCAACCTACCGGTTCGGCCGCCAGGTTGGAATGAGTGAGCACTCACTCATAGAGTGGCTCGGCCATGGCCGCCCGCACCAGCTCCCCACCATCCAGCCCCCCGTCCTCTCCGTCGTCCACCGGGGCGCCCGACCCGTCGACGGGGCGGGCACGCGCCGCGGCCCTGCCGGCCGAGGAGCGGCGGGCCGCCCTCGTGGCCGCCACCCTGCCCCTGCTGCTGGCCCACGGCCCGGCCGTCACCACCCGCCAGATCGCCGAGGCCGCCGGCGTCGCCGAGGGCACCATCTTCCGCGTCTTCCCCGACAAGGAGAGCCTGATCGAGGCCGTGGTCGAGTCGGCGTTCGACATGTCGGCCATCGATGCCGCCCTGGCCGACATCGACGCCGCCCAGCCCCTCGAGGCCCGCCTCGTCGAAGCGGTCGACATCCTGCGCCGCCGCTTCGCCGAGATCCTCCAGCTGCGCGCCGCCGTCGAGTCCCTGGCGCTGGCCGACGGACGACCCGCCATCTCCGCCCGCCACCTGCCTCCCGATCTCAGCGGCCTGGCCGCGCTGTTCGAGCCCAGCCGCGACCAGATCCGCCGCGATCCCCTCGAAGCCGCCCACCTGCTGCGGGGCATGACCATCGCCGGCACGCACCCCGCGCTCATCCTCGACGAGCCGCTGTCGTCGGCCGACATCGTGTCGCTCTTCCTCGACGGCGTGCGCACGTCCGATGGCGCGCCCACCTCCGACGGCGGAGGAGCGGCCTGATGCTGCGCAAGCTCCTGGTCGACTTCCTCGGCCGCTACCGCCGCGACCTGTTGATCGTCGTGGCCCTCACGCTCGTGCAGACCATGGCCACGCTCACGCTGCCCGCGCTCAACGCCGACATCATCGACAACGGCGTGGTCACCGGCGACACCGCCTACATCTGGCGCACCGGCCTGATCATGCTCGGCGTCACCCTGGTGCAGGTGGCGTTCGCCATCGCCGCCGTCTACTTCGGCGCGCGAGTGGCGATGGCGTTCGGTCGCGACGTGCGCGGTGCGCTGTTCCACCGGGTCACCGACTTCTCGGCCCAGGACGTCGGCCGCGTTCGGCGCGCCGTCGCTCATCACCCGCATCACCAACGACGTCACCCAGGTGCAGATGCTGGTGCTGATGTCGTGCACGCTGCTGGTGGCCGCCCCGATCACCATCGTCGGCGGCGTCATCATGGCGGTGCGCGAGGACGGGCCGCTGTCGCTGCTGCTGCTGGTGAGCGTGCCGGCGCTGGTCATCAGCGTCGGCCTGGTGATCGTGCGCATGGTGCCGCAGTTCCAGGCCATGCAGGAGCCGCATCGACCGCATCAACCAGGTGCTGCGCGAGCAGATCACCGGCATGCGGGTGGTGCGGGCCTTCGTCCGCGAGCCCCACGAGGTCGAGCGGTTCGCCGGAGCCAACGACGACCTCACCGCTCACCTCGCTGCGCGCCGGGCGGCTCATGGCGTTCATGTTCCCGACCGTGATGCTGGTGCTCAACCTGTCGAGCGCGGCGGCCATCTGGTTCGGCGCCGAGCGCATCGGCGCGGGCGACATGCAGGTCGGCCAGCTCATCGCCTTCCTCAGCTACCTCATCCAGATCCTCATGTCGGTGATGATGGCCACCTTCGTCGCCGTGCTCATGCCTCGTGCCTCGGTGAGCGCCGATCGCATCGAGGAGGTGCTCGACACCGCCTCGTCGGTCGTCGCGCCGGTCACGCCCATCACCAGCCTGGCGCCCACCAGCTCGCTCGAGTTCCGCCACGTCGAGTTCGCCTACCCCGGCGCCGAGCACCCGGTGCTCTGCGACATCTCCTTCAAGGCGGTGGCCGGGCGAGACCACCGCGATCATCGGCAGCACCGGCGCCGGCAAGACCACGCCTGCTCAACCTCGTGCCCCGCCTGTTCGACGCCACCGACGGCGTCGTGCTCGTCGACGGCGTCGACGTGCGCGAGATCGAGCCCGAGCTGCTGTGGAGCCGCATCGGCCTCGTGCCCCAGAAGCCGTACCTGTTCTCGGGCACCGTGGCCAGCAACCTGCGCTACGGCGACCCCGACGCCACCGACGACGAGCTGTGGGAGGCGCTCGAGATCGCCCAGGCCGCCGACTTCGTGCGGGCCATGCCCGGCGGCCTCGACGCCCCGATCGCCCAGGGCGGGTCGAACGTCTCGGGCGGCCAGCGCCAACGCCTCGCCATCGCCCGGGCCCTCGTGCGCCGGCCCGGCATCTACCTCTTCGACGACTCGTTCTCGGCGCTCGACCTGGCCACCGACGCCCGCCTCCGCGCCGCGCTCGCCCCGGTGGTCGCCGACGCGGTCACCGTGGTGGTGGCCCAGCGGGTCTCGACCATCAGGACCGCCGACCAGATCCTCGTGATCGAGGACGGTCGCCAGGTCGGGCTGGGCACCCACGACGAGCTGCTCGACACGTGTCCCACCTACGTCGAGATCGTGGCCTCGCAGCTCACGGCGGAGGAGGCGGCATGAGCGCCGCCACGCAGCCCACCGCGGTCACCACCGACGAAGGCGGACGAGGTCGTGCGTCCGGCCGAAGACGGTCGCGGCGCGATCGGCGGGCGCTGGGGCGCGGCCGGCATCCCGATGGACCGGTCGAAGGACTTCAAGAACTCGACCCGTCGCCTGGCCGCCCGTCTGCGGCCCGCAGTGGCCGGCGGTCACCGCGGTGCTCGTGCTGGCGTTCACCAGCGTGACGCTCGTGGTGCTCGGCCCGAAGATCCTGGGCCAGGCCACCGACATCGTCGTGCAGGGCGTGTTGGGCGGCGGCGGCATCGACTTCGACGAGCTCCACCGGGTGCTGCTGACCGTCGGCGCCGTCTACATCGCGTCCGCGGTGCTGTCCTATCTGCAGGCCTACCTGCTCGCCGGCGTGGTGCAGCGGACCATGTTCCGGCTGCGGGCCGACGTCGAGGACAAGCTCAACCGCCTGCCGCTGCGCTACGTCGACGGCCAGCCGCGCGGCGACCTGCTCAGCCGGGTCACCAACGACATCGACAACGTGGCCCAGAGCCTGCAGCAGACGCTCAGCCAGCTGCTGACGTCGCTGCTGACGCTCGTCGGCGTGCTCATCATGATGTTCACGATCTCGCCGGTGCTGGCGCTCGTCGCCCTGGTCACCGTGCCGCTGTCGATCTACATGATCAAGGCCATCGCCAAGCGCTCGAAGGTGAAGTTCCTCGATCAGTGGCGGCACACCGGAGCGCTGAACGCGCAGGTCGAGGAGGCGTTCACCGGCCACTCGCTGGTGAAGGTGTTCGGTCGCCAGAAGGACGTCGAGGCCCGCTTCAACGACAAGAACGAGGAGCTGTTCACCGCCAGCTTCGGCGCCCAGTTCATCTCGGGGATCATCCAGCCGGCGATGATGTTCCTCGGCAACCTGAACTACGTGGTCATCGCCGTCATCGGTGGCCTGCGGGTGGCGGCGGGCCAGATGACGATCGGCGACATCCAGGCCTTCATCCAGTACTCGCGCCAGTTCACCCAGCCGCTCACCCAGATGGCGTCGATGATCAACGTGATGCAGTCGGGCATCGCCTCGGTCGAGCGGGTGTTCGAGCTGCTCGACGCGCCCGAGGAGTCCGAAGACGAGCTCATCCCGCTCGAGGATCCCGAGCCGCGGGGGAGGGTCGAGTTCGACCACGTGAGGTTCTCCTACGACCCGGCCAACCCGCTGATCGACGACCTGTCGCTGGTCGCCGAGCCGGGGCAGACGGTGGCCATCGTGGGCCCGACGGGCGCCGGCAAGACCACGCTGGTCAACCTCATCATGCGCTTCTACGAGCTCGACGGCGGCGCCATCACGCTCGACGGCCACGACATCGCCAAGATGCGCCGCCACGAGCTGCGCTCGAACATGGGCATGGTGCTGCAGGACACGTGGCTGTTCGGCGGCACGATCCGCGAGAACATCGCCTACGGGCGGCTCGACGCCACCGAGGACGAGATCCTCGAGGCGGCCCGGGCCACCTACGTCGACCGGTTCGTGCACTCGCTGCCCGACGGCTACGACACGCTGCTCGACGACGAAGGCGGCACGGTCAGCGCCGGCGAGAAGCAGCTCATCACCATCGCCCGAGCGTTCCTCGCCGACCCGACCATCCTCATCCTCGACGAGGCCACCAGCTCGGTCGACACCCGCACCGAGGTGCTGATCCAGCACGCCATGGCGGCGCTGCGATCGAACCGCACCAGCTTCGTGATCGCCCACCGCCTGTCGACGATCCGCGACGCCGACACCATCCTGGTGATGGAGGCCGGGCGCATCGTCGAGCAGGGCTCGCACGACGAGCTGCTCGAGCGCGACGGCGCCTACGCCCGGCTCTACCAGGCCCAGTTCGCCGCCCCCGCCGTCGACGTCGCCTGATCCCAACGCACCCCCGGCGCACCTGCCGCCTTGCGCTGCCATGATGGAGGTTCGGCAACCTGGAGGGTCGCCACGACGGGGAGAGCGGGCGAGGTGCACTGCGGAGCGTGTGGACATGACAACGCCGAAGGCAACCGCTTCTGCGGCGGCTGCGGCGCACCGCTCGATGCTCCGCCCCTCGACGCCCCATCAGTGCAGCTCCCGGTCACCCTCGGCGCGGGCCGCTATCGCACGCAGCGGCTGCTCGGTGAGGGATCGCGCAAGCGGGTCTACCTGGCCCTCGACGAGCGACTGGCTCGTGAGGTCGCGGTGTCGGTGGTCAAGACCGACGGACTCGACACCGGCGGGCGGGTCCGCATCACGCGCGAGGCGCAGGCCATGGCGCGACTGGGCGACCACCCCAACATCGTCACCGTCTTCGATGTGGGCGAGGAGGCCGACGGCACCCCGTTCATCGTGAGTCAGTACATGAGCGGAGGCTCGCTCGCCGAGCATCTCGAGGCCATGCCCAGCCGCCGACTCGAGCTCGATCGGGCCCTCACCCTCACCGAGCAGCTCGCCTCGGCGCTGGCCCACGCCCACGGGCTCGGCATCGTGCACCGCGACGTGAAGCCGGCGAACGTCTGGCTCGACGGCGACGGCAGCGGCCGGCTCGGCGACTTCGGACTGGCCGCCGACGTCGACGCCAGTCGCATCACCAGCGAGGGCACCGTGCTGGGCACGCTCGCCTATCTCGCCCCCGAGCAGGCGCTCGGCCGCGAGCCCGACCCACGCTCCGATCTCTACTCGCTCGGCGCTCTGCTCTACGAGCTGCTGTGCGGTCGGCCACCGTTCCTCGGTGACGATGCCGTGTCGGTCATCAGCCAGCACCTCAACAACGCTCCGGTCTCGCCACGGTTCCACAACCCGGACGTGCCTGATCGGGTCGACAAGCTGGTGCTGAAGCTGCTCGAGAAGGACCCGAACGCCCGGCCCGCCTCGGGAGCCGATGCGTTGTCATTGCTCCGCGAAGCCAGGGCTGGCATCGCCTCCGTCGCTCCGACCGGCGAGGCCGCGCCCGACACCCGCAGCCCGGCGGCGCTGGCCGACTGGGGCCGTTTCGTCGGCCGCACCAACGAGCTCGACACGTTGCGGGCGGCGTGCGACGAAGCGCTCACGGGTCACACGCGCATCGCGATGGTGGTGGGCGAGCCGGGCATCGGCAAGACCCGCACGGTCGAGGAGCTCGGTGTCTACGCGGCCATGCGCGGCAGCGCACGTGCTGTGGGGTCACTCCTACGAGGGGGAGATCGGCGTTCCCTACCTGCCGTTCGTCGAGGCGCTGCGGGCGTTCGTGCGCGAGATCTCCGACGACGGCCATCTGCTCGACCCGGCCGCCGGGTGCGCGGAGGTGGCGGCCATCGTCCCCGAGCTGCGCGACCGCTTCCCACAGCTTCCCCAGCTGCCACCCCTCGAAGGTGACGCCGAGCGCCACCGGCTCTTCGAAGGCGTGCACGCCTTCCTCACGGCCGCTACGCGTATCCGCCCGCTGATGATCGTGCTCGACGACCTGCACTGGGCCGACAAGCCGACGTTGTTGTTGCTCACCCACCTCGCCGCGCCGGCACGGCCAGTCGCGTCTGTTGATCGTGGGCACCTATCGCGACGTCGAGCTCGAACGCTCCCATCCCTTGGCCGAGACCATCGCCACCCTGCGACGCGAGCGTCTCTACGAGCGGGTGTTGCTGCGCGGTCTGCCCATCGAAGAGGTGAAGGCGTTCATCGAGGCCGTCGGCGGCCAGGAGACACCTGGCGAGTTCGCCGACCTGATCTTTCGCGAGACCGAGGGCAACCCGTTCTTCGTGGCCGAGATCCTGCGCCATCTCGTGGAGACCGGTGCCATCCGCCACGAGGGCGACAGCTGGATCGGCACGCCCGAGAGCGTGGCCGAGAACCTGCCCGAAGGAGTGCGCGAGGTGATCGGCCGACGGCTCGACGGCCTGTCGGAGACCTGCAACAAGGCGCTCGCCATCGCCGCATCGATGCCCGGCGGCTTCACGGTCGACGTGGTGGGCGACGTGGCCGATCTCGACGAGGACACCATGCTCGACGTGCTCGACGAGGCTCTCGCCGCGCAGGTGGTGCGCGAGCGACGCGAGCGGCCCGGGCACCTACGAGTTCAACCACGCGCTCATCCGCCAGACCCTCTACGGCGAGCTCAGCACACCCCGACGGGTGCGCATGCACCGTCGCGTGGGCGACGCCCTCGAAGTGCGCTTCGCCGACTCGATCGACGCCCACCTGTCTGAGCTGGCCTACCACGCTTATGAGGCGGCGCCCGGGGGCGACGTCGACAAGGCGGTCGACTACGCCCGCCGCGCCGCCGAGGCAGCCGCCAGACAGGCGGCCTATGAGGAAGCGGCTCGCAGCTACGAGATGGCCGTGCAGGCGCTGGAGTTCGGTGGCGACGATGACGACGGGCGGCGCGCCGATCTGCTGCTGGCGCTGTCGCACGTGCGAGCCAGCGCCGGTGACGGTGACGGGTCGCATACGGCCGCACGCGAAGCCGCCGATCTGGCCCGCCGACTCGACGACCCGGTCCGGCTCGGGCGCGCTGCGATCGAGTACACGGGCGGCTACTGGTTCTCGGCGGCCGCTCCGGATGCCATCCACTTGACGCTCCTCGAGGAGGCCGAGGTGGCGCTGAGGGGCGCAGGCGCAGGAAACGATGCGCTGCTCTCGATGGTGTTGTCGCGTCACTCCGCAGCCGTCGCCTGGAACGATCCGGGCCTGGCCCTCCGGCTGGCCACCGAAGCGGTGGAGTGGGCGAAGTCAGCCGACGATCCTGAATCTCTGGTGCAGGCACTGATGGCCTCGACCTCCACTGCGCACACCATGGAGGAGCGCACGGCGCTCGAGCGCGAAGTCGTTGTCGCCGCTGAGCGCTCGGGCGCGCACGACTTGCTCCAAGGGGCCCGCACCAGCCTGATGACCACCGCGGCATTCACCCAGCAGCGCGACGACTTCGACGAGCAAGTCGACGCGTACGCGGCCGGCGCCGAGCGCTCGCGCGGTCGCGACCGAGTTGGTGAACAGCATGCACTGCCGAGGCAGCCGCGCCGCGATCGACGCCGACTATGACGAGGCCGAGCGCCTGATCCTGGAGTCGGTAGAGGTGGCGCGCTCGGCGGGCGCCGGTGCGCAACTCGCCAACGTCGGCGTCGCGCTCGCCCCTGTGTACCGGGAGCTGGGTCGGCTCGAGGCCTTCGAGCGACCCACCCGCCGCATCGTCGCTGATGCCCCCGACATTCCGGCCTGGTCGGCTGGGCTGGCCCAGACCCTCTGCGAGATCGGCAAGCTCGACGAAGCTGTTGGCGTCGTCGAAGAGATCGTCGGCCGGGGCTACGACTCCATCCCCGACAACGTGCTGCGGCGCTACACCGTGTGCATCCTGGCGGAGGTCGCTGCGATCACCGGGCGCACCGATCTGCTCGTCGAACTGCGGGAATGGATGCGCGCCGACAATCGAGGTGAGATCCACGGGGTGATCCTCGGCCCGCAGAGCTATCACGGGTCGTTCGCCCGTTTCCTCGGCCTCGCGGCATACGGCCTGGGAGAGCACGACGAGGCGGTGGCGTTCCACGAGCGAGCACTTTCCGAACACGAAGCGATGCGCGCCCCGGGATGGGCGGCGCGTAGCAGGTACGACCTCGCCGTCGCATTGCTCGGCCGCCGGTCGGGAAGCGACGTCGACCGGGCCGCGACGCTGCTGACCGAGGTGGTCGAGACGGCGAACGCCCGAGGGATGACCCGGCTGCTCGAACAGGCCATCGCGGCACGGCTCGAGATGCAGGGCGTCCCGATCGACACACCGCATCACTGCCTCGATCGACCTGGTGTCGGCATCGGTCACCGTGCAGCGGCCCGACCTCGGTCGGCACGCGGGCGACGACGGCCACATCACCATCTGCTTCTCGGACATCGTGGGCTACACAGAGATGACCGACCGGCTGGGCGACCAGCGCACGCACGACCTGCTGCGCGTGCACACCGAGATCCTGCGCACCGAGCTCATCGTGCACCACGGGGTGGAGGTGAAGAGCGAGGGCGACGGCTTCATGCTGGCCTTCGCCGAGCCGGCTGACGCACTCGCCTTCGCCGGCGCATTCCAGCGTGGGCTGGCGGCCCACGACTGGCCCGACGACGTGGGCGAGCTGCGGGTGCGCATCGGGGTGCACTGCGGCGAGGTCATCCGTGACGCCGACGACTTCTTCGGGCGCACCGTCATCGTCGGCGCCCGGGTGGCGGCGTCGGCGGGGGCCGGCGAGGTGCTGGTCACCGACGACATCCGCCGGGTGGCCGACGAGCGCCACTCGTTCGGGCCGCCACGCGAGCTCACCCTCAAGGGCTTGAGCGCGACCTATCCCGCTTTCGCGCTCGAGTGGTGAGCTCGCCCGCCGGTTGACCGACCGTTGCGCCGCTCGCGGCGCTGCGCCACCTAGCCTTTCCGCATGAAAGGCATCGTCGTTCCGGATCGCGTCGAGGACTTCACCGCCGACCCGGTCGAGCTGTTCTTCGATCTGGCCTACGTGTTCGCGTTCTCGCAACTCGTGGGTCGACTCATCTACGACCCCACCTGGACGGGCGTGGGCGAAGTGGCCTTGCTGTTCGGACTGCTCTGGCTGCCATGGCAGCAACTCGCCTGGGCGGCCAATGCGGTGTCGGGCAACGCCCGATCGGTGCGGCTCATCTTCCTGGCGGCCACGGCGGCATCGGTGCCGATGGCCGCCGCCACCTCGACCGCCCTCGGCGAAGGCGCCGAGGTGTTCGCGGTGACGCTCGGCGTGATCATGCTGCTCGGGTTCGCCATCCAGGCCCTGAGCGTCGAGCGGGGCAGCACGCTTGCATGCCGCAGTCGTCAGGTGGATCACCCCGAACGTGATCGCGATCGTCGTGCTCCTGGTGGGCGCCGCGGTCGGCGGCACCGGCCAGATCGTGTTGTGGATCTTCAGTCTGGCGATCGTGCTCGGGGCCATGGTGCTCGCCGGGCGGGGCGAGTGGCTCATCCGCACGGCGCACATGGCCGAGCGGCACGGGCTCATCTACATCGTGGCGCTCGGCGAGGTCATCGTGGCCATCGGCCTGCCGGTGGTCGCCTCGCTCGAAGCCGGCGAAGGGGTGCCCGGGCGAACCGTGGCCGCACTGGTGGCGTCCGGTGTGTTCGCCGGTCTGTTGTGGTGGGGCTACTTCGACCGGGTCGGGCCGGCCCTCGAGCACCGGGGCACCGAGGTCGAGGGCGACCAGGCCCGAGGCCGCTACGTGCGCGACGTCTACACCTGGGCCCACGCACCGATCGTGGCGGGCGTGATCCTGGCCGCAGCCGCGCTCGAGGAGATCACGCTGCATCCCGACGAGCCGCTCGAGTTGAGCTTCCGGATGATGTTGGCCGGGGGCCTGACGGCCATGCTCGTAGGCGTGTCGGTTGCCGTGTGGCGAGCGTTCCACGCGGTGGCACGTGAGCGCATCGTGTGCGCGCTCGCGGTGTTCGCGTTCTTGTTGGTGGCGGCGAACCCCAACGGGCTCGTGCTGCTCGGCGTCGTCGTTGCCGCCATTGCGGTCACCCTCGCCGTCGAGCATCGCCGCATCGAGCACTGACACCGACGACAGGGTCACTCGGTGTGGAGCAGCTCCGCCGGTCGGATCCGAGCCGCGCGGCGGGCGGGCACGAGGGCGAGCGCGTTGGCGGCGGCGAAGGTGATGGGCACGGCCAGCACCAGCACCAGGCCGGCTAAGGGTGCCACGAACAGCAACGGCGTCACGTCGGCGATCACGCGCCATACCGTGCGCCCCACGATGACGCCCAACGGCAACCCGACCAACAGGCCGAGCACCGAGAGCGTGGTCGCCTGCCATGCCAGCACGGCCCGGGTGTTGTGGGGGGTCATGCCGAGCGCACGCAGCACCGCGAGGTCGGTGCCCCGACGGCGTACGGTGCTGACGCACACGTGGGCGACCGTGCCGAGGGCCAGCATCGTCGTGAACACGGCGAACAGCACCGGCAGCGAGCGCACGTTGCGCAAGCTGTTGATGTCGATGGGCTCGGTGGCCGGTTCTGACATGATCAGCTGGCCCTCGAACTGCTCGATGAGGGACAGAGCGACCTCGTCGCGGCGCGCAGGGTCGTCGAGCACGGCGAGATGTCTGGGCACGACGGGCGGGAGGTCGAACTCGTCGGCGCCCGGCGCCAGCTCGCCCACGGGCGCGCCGGCGAGCGCCTCGAGCTCGTCGAGCGCCAGCCAGGCTCCCTGGTCGTAGCTCGAATGCGGCGTGGTGGGCAGCAGCACCGTGCCGACCACCTCGAGCTGGGTTTCGGAGTCGTCGGCGCCGGTTGCGGTGACCGTGTCACCGATGCTGACGCCGTACTCGCCAGCGGTCGCGGGGCCGAGAGCGATCTCGCCCGGGGCCACCGGCCGGCGGCCGTCGAGCACCGTGTACTCGATCGAACCGACACGCGGCGTGATCGCATAGGCGGGCTGGGTCACGCCGTCGATCACTATCAGTCCACGGGCTGCCATGGCCGACTCCACCACGCCATCGGTGCCGTCGACGACGTCCATGGCCGCTTCCCAGCCGTCAAGGCCGGCAGTGTCCTCGGGGAAGGTCTCCACGTCCCACACGGCCCCGAAGCGAGCCGGGTTGTCGATGGCGTCGTTCATGCCGGCGAGGAGCGTCTGGGCGCCGACGACGCCGAGCACCCCTACGGCGATGCCGGCCAGTGCGGGCCGAGTGGGCAGAGCCCGACGGTCGCGCCCGGGCTCGAGAGCGAGGCTGGCTCCGAGCGTCACCGGCGGATGGGCCCCCAGCGAGGTGAGGAGCGCAACCAGCTTGGAGCGCCGGGTCGGCCGAGTGGCCGGCATCGGCGCGGTGGCCCGACGGGCGGTCAGCGCGATGGTCACCACCAGCACCACGATCATCAGCGCCAGCCCGGCGCCCAGCACCAGCCAGTCGACGTGCACACCCACGTCGGGGTCGACCGATCGGCTCAGCCCGATCGGGAACCGCGGCGACAAGGCGACCGCGCCGACGAAGCCCACAAGGGCGCCGACCGCCACGACGGGCAGGTGCGGCAAGGCCTGCGCCCGAGCCAGGTTGCGTCGGGTGAAGCCCATCGATCGCAGCGTTGGCGCGTCGGCGGCGCCGGCGCGCACCGACCGGGTGAGCGCCTGGCCGATGAGCACCGACGCGGCCAACGCCACTGCCACGCCGAACATGGCCAGTCCGGTGGCTTCGAGATCGGTGCCGTTGGTGATCCGCTTGCTGACCGCGCTCGTATCGAGCACGGGCAGTTTGGGGCTGTCGAAGATGCGGCGGGCGTCGGCCTCGAGCTCGGCCACCGATCCCTGTCCCGGCTTGAACCGCACCAACAGGTTGTCGATGAACGTCGACGGGGAGCTGTAGCGGTCGTCGAATGCCGGTGTGGTCACGAATCCGTCGCCGTCGGTGACCGGGATGACCGCCCGCTCGAAGGTCGACGTGCCGAAGCCCACCACGCGCACGGTGACGCGCTCGCCCTCGGGTTCACTGAACAGATCGACGTTGGCGACCTGCTCTTCTGATGGCAACGCGATGACGTACTCCTGGCCCACCTCGATGCCGACATCGCGACCCTCTGGACTGGCGAGCACCTCATAGGGGTTGTTCGGATCGGGAGCGCGACCCTCGACGATCACGGGTCGATCGATCTCGGTGCGCCAACCTCCGTAGGGAACGGTGAAGTAGCCGATGTTCTCGAGATCTTTGCCCGGTGGGCCTTCGACGATGGGCGCGAACGTGATGCCGAACGAGCCGGCCGCTTCGACGTAGGGCAGCTCGGCGATCGGTTCCCAGTCGGGGGCGAAGATGTCGACCTGACTGGCGAAGATCACCGCGTCGGCGGCATCGGTGGCGTCGCGGAGCCGGTCGAATGCGGTCGCGCTGCGCCGGGCCCCGGCGAGAGCGGCGAGCGACACCGCTGCGGCCAATCCGGTGAGCAGGCCGAGGACCAGCACTGACCGCCAGCGGGCCCGCAGCTCATGACGCGCCCACAACCTCGCGGCGGCTCGCCCGCCCCGATCGCCCATCGGTCGTGAGGCTACGTCGTTCGGCCCCCCGTGTGGGTGTGGCGCGTTCATCGGTGGGTCTCCATCGGTGAAGGTGCCGGTGCGGACCATCCCTTCGGATCGAGATCGATTGTGCGTCCCTCGACGGCAAGGCTCACGCGAACGGGCGAGATCCGCTGCGCGACCGCGAGCATTGCGTCGAGCTCGTCGTCGGAGCGGTCGGGCGCATGATGGAACAATACGAGCTCACCCACCTCGGCGCGAGCGGCCAGCGCGATGGCCTGGTCGACCGTGGCATGGCCATAGGCCGCGGACAGGGCCTGTTCGCCTTCTACGAACTGGGCATCGTGTACGAGCACGTCGACACCGGTCGTCAACTCGAGCACGGCGTCGTCCCAATGGCCGTCCGCATCGATCGGGCGAGCATGGTGATCGGGCAGGTAGGCGATCGAACCGTGATGACCGTCGAGGCGATAGCCGAACGTCAGCCCGCCCTTGTGGATCACCGGTCGGGCGAGCACCCGAACCCCTTCGATCAGATGATGTCCGGCGCCGAGATTCTCGAAGGTCCACTCGCCGAGCAGTCCCTCGGGGCCGATCGGGAAGTGCGGCGGTGACAGGACCCGGCTGATCTGCTCGGTCGCTGCGATTCCGTCGTCGGGCAGCAGCACACGTACGTGAGCATCAGGGTGGTCGCCGGCTGCGAAGAAGGGCAGGCCCTGCGTGTGGTCCCAGTGCAGATGGGTGAGCAGGATCGTGCCCTCGAACGCCCCGCGGGCGAGGAGGGGGGTGGCTGCTCGCAGGCCGGTGCCGGCGTCGAGCAGCAGCGTCGGCACCGCCGCCCCGTCGGGCCATATCGCCACACAGGACGTGTGCCCGCCCACACGCGTGAACGCAGCTCCGGGTGCAGGCGTCGAGCCCCGTACGCCGCAGAGTCTCAACTTCACGGCACGGTCGACCCGGCCGAATCGGGGCGCTCCTCTCGTCGGTGGTGCTCGCGCAGCTCGGCGAGTGCGTCCACCTCAAGTTGATCGAGGTCGGCCGATGCGACCTTGGCCTTGGTCATCGCCCGCAAGGTCGCGGTGCGCGCTCCGCCTTCGAGCAGCGCGCGCTCGCCGAGGATGGCGCCGGGCCCGACCTCGGCGATCACCTCACCGTCGACCTCGACGGCGAGCACTCCGTTGAGGAGGAGGTAGACCTCGTCTCCGGGCTGACCCTGCTCGGTGAGGGTCGCGCCCTGCTTCACTTTGCGGATCGACGGTTTGCCGCCGCCGCGCATGATCCGCGCCGCGAGGTCTCGCTCGAGGGCGGTTTCGACCTCGGTCACGAAGACCTCGGAGTCTTGGTCGCCCCAGGGTGTGTTCCGACCGAACGAGTGCCGCCACCAGTCGCGAAAGTCGGCCAGACCAGCCTTGGCGGCGAGCCGGCCCTCGTGGTCGTAGACCCAATGGCGTGGGAACGAGCTGGCACCGACGAGGGCGCCGTCCGCCGTGCCGTCGACATGGATGGTCAGCGCCAGGGTGGTCCACACGGTGGGGGCCGCGAACTGGACGAACGGCGGCCGGCTCACCCGGCGAGGCGCCGGCACGGCCGTACGACCACCGACCGTCTGTTGGAAGCGGGCTGACGTGTCGCTCACCACCACCGAGGCCTGCAGATCGGGCAGGCCGACTGCGGCGAACGTGGCCGCGGCACCGCCGAGTCGCACCGTGGTGGCGCCCATGAGGCCGCCCGCCGAATAGCCCGCGTCGACGATGCGGCCATCGTCCACGTCGATCCACGCGGCCAAGTGGTTGGCGAAGCGGAACGCGTCGTCGGCGCGCAAGGTATCGAGGTCGTCGATCACCCCAGGCGGTGGGTCGTCGTAGTGGGTGAAGCCACTGCCGAAGGCCGCCTTGTTGAGTCCGGTGACCGCCTCCGACGGGATCCAGCTCAAGCTGGTGACGGCAGCTTCGTGGCGCTCCGACGCGGCGTTGCGAGTTGTCGGCATCGCGGGTCCTCCGTACTCATCGGGCTGTGGTTCGGACGGTACGAGGGAGTGCCTGATGGCTCCAGGGCGCAGGCCGGTGTCCGGTGGGGGTGCTGGCATCCCCTTCGAACGGTGCGTGGCCCCCCTTGTCGACCGCCGGGCGTCGGGGTCTGATGGCAACGTGGCAGACGATGCGACGATCACGGTGTTCCTCGCCGACGACAACCTGCTGGTGCGAGAAGGTGTGCGGGCCCTGCTTGCTGAAGAGCAAGACCTGGTCGTCATCGGCGTGGCCGCCGACTTCGACGAGCTGGTGGCGGGCGCCATCGAGTTGCATCCCCAGGTGGTGGTGACCGACATCCGGATGCCACCGAGCTTCCAGGACGAAGGCATCGAAGCGGCCAAGCAGGTCCGCAAGCGGCATCCCGGCACCGGCATCGTGGTCCTCTCGCAGTACGACGAGCCCGAATACGCCATCTCCCTGCTCGGCGAGGGCGCCGCCGGGTACGCGTACCTGCTCAAGGACCGCGTGTCGGACGGCGACCGC
Organism: uncultured Iamiaceae bacterium; assembly: GCA_963706425.1. Classification (GTDB taxonomy): domain Bacteria; phylum Actinomycetota; class Acidimicrobiia; order Acidimicrobiales; family Acidimicrobilacustridaceae; genus CAVPMN01. Next base: position 487,423 of record CAVPMN010000001.1, on the reverse strand, counting down.
TTGGCGCGCGCCATCCGAGAGGTCGCCACCGGCGGATCGATGCTCGACCCCGAGATCGTGCACACGCTCATGGCGCCGGTGCAGCAGACGGGTGAGCTCGGCGCCGACGAGGAGGACCTGTTGCGCCAGGTCGCCGAAGGCCGTCCCGTCAAGGCGATCGCCGCTGGTCGCGGCACCAGCGCGGAAGCGGTCAACGGCGACATCGAAGCCCTCTTCCTGCGCCTCGCCCACGATGCCAGCGCCGGCCATCAGAGCGCGTTGCGCCGCCTGCGGCTGCTACAGAAGGCCATCGTCGATCGTGAGGAGCAGGGCGAAACGCTCAGCCGCCTTCTGCCCGGCGGACTCGCCGACCGCCTACGGACCGACCGCGACGCGGTGGCTCGCACGGAGCGTCTCGAGGTGACGGTGCTGATGTCGGACGTCAGGGGCTACTCGGCCATCGCCGAGGTCAGCGATCCCACGGTGCTCGCGTCGCAACTCAACGAGCACCGGCGTGAGATGAACAACGCCATCCTCGGAGAAGAAGGAACGGTGATGCAGTACGTTGGCGACGCAGTGATGGCGGTGTTCGGTGCTCCCTTCCGTCAGGACGATCATGCCGATCGTGCGGTGAGAGCCGCGTCCGAGATGCACGCCGCCCAAGCCGCGCTCAACGAGCAGTGGCGGGCCGCTGGTCTGCCCCCCTTCGGGCTGGGAATCGGCGTCTCGACTGGCGAGGTCGCGGCCGCTTTGCTCGGCAGCGACGAGCGCCTCGAGTACACCCTTGTGGGTGACACCGTGAATCTGTCGCAACGCCTGCAAGATCTGGCCCGGCCCGAAGGGGTCACGGTCATCAGCGAGCCGACGTTCGCCGTGCTGTCTTCCGCGCTCGCATCCGCAGCCGAGCCGATGGAACCTCAACAGGTGAAGGGTCGAGAGGCACCCGTCGCTGCGCACCGGTTCGTCCACCAACCCGTCGACACCCGATCCGCCCTCACCAGCAGCGAGGTGCTGTCGTGACCACCACTCAACCGGCCGAGCTCGACTCGTCGGATGCAGCACCCGAGGCAGTTCTCTGTGTCCGGGGCCTGCGGCGCACCTTCGAAGCCGACCTGGCGCCGGTGCGCGCGCTGCGCGGCGTCGACCTCGACATCGCCCCAGCCGAGTTCGTCGCCATCATGGGCCCCTCGGGCTGTGGTAAGTCGACGTTGCTGAACCTGGTGGCCGGGCTCGACCAGGCTGACGACGGCGAGATCTTCATCGGCGGCGAGGCCATCACGGGTCGATCGGAGGACTGGCTGGCAGAGATGCGCCGCCGTCACATCGGCATCGTCTTTCAGTTCTTCAACCTGCTCGAGGGCATGAGTGCGCTGGAGAACGTCGTGCTGCCTGCCCTCGTAGCGGGCGTGCGGCGGCGCAACGCCGAGAGCCGGGCACGCGACCTGCTCGACCTGCTCGGCGTGGGCGACAAGGCCGACGAGCTGCCTGCGGTGCTCTCCGGTGGCCAGCGCCAGCGCCTGGCCATCGCCCGCGCCCTTGCCAACGAGCCCACGTTGTTGCTGGCCGACGAGCCCACGGGCGCGCTCGACAGTGACGGCGGGCGGGAGGTGCTCGAGCTCTTCCGCCGGCTGCACGACGACGGGCAGACGATCGCCATGGTCACCCACAGCGACGAGGTGGCGGCTGGTGCCGACCGCGTCGTGCGAATGCTCGACGGGCGCATCGACGATGCCGGCCTCGACCCGACCTGAGCGGACAGAGCGTCGATGAGCGCGGCCTGGTTGGTCGCCAAGGTCGACCTGCGGCGACGTTGGCCGTCGCTCCTGTGGCTGGCCGTGCTGGTCGCGGTGGTCGCCGGCGCGGTGCTCACCTCGCTGGTGGGGGCGTGGCGGGTGTCGACGTCGATCGACCGCTTCCGCCAGCGATCGATCGCGGCCGACGTCACCTTCCAGGCGGCCGACCCCGAGACCGGCGACGAGTTGATCGCCAGGTTGCGCGCCCTCGACGAGGTGGAGGTGGCCGCCACTCGCTGGGTGGTCAACGCCTTCCCTGAGGACGGCGAGCTGGCCGACATCGCCATCCACTTCGATCCTGAGGATGTCTACGGTACCGACGTCGAGCGTCCCCTGGTGCTCGACGGCCGGCTGCCGACAGCCGACGCCGCAGACGAGATCCTGCTCAACGAGATGGCGGCCCGGGTCACCGGGCTCCACGTGGGCGATCGGCTGCGGATGCGCTCGTGGAGCGAGGCGGACCTGGCGGCACTGTTCGACGCAACCTCCTTCCCAGGGTTCAACGGTCCGGCGCTCGACCTCGAGGTGGTGGGCATCGGCCGCATGCCCGACGAGCTGCCCCGGGAGATCCACCGCACCGGCCCCTATGCCGTCGCCTCACCTGCCTTCCTCACCGGCCACGAGGGCATCGGGGTGTGGCCTCCCGCGGTGATGGCTCGCTTGCACGATCAGCGGGCCCTGCCTGCGGTAGCTGAGGCGATGGCTCCCCTCACGCCGGGCGACGCCCTCGACGCCGTCACCCTCGTCGACACCACGGCCTCCGACGCATATGCCGAGACCTCGCAGCAGGCGGTCGACCGCCAGGCAGCGGGCCTGGTGGTTGTGGCGGCCGTCGCCGCCGTCGCCGGCGGACTGGCGATCGGCCAGGCCTTCGGTCGACAACTCACCACGAGTCGCCTCACCGATCACACCTTGCGCGTCGTCGGCCTCACCCGAACGGCCCGGGCTACCGCCCTCGCCCTGCCGATGGTCGCTGCGGGCCTCGTCGGGGTCGTCCTGGGTGTGGTCGTGGCGATCGGGGCGTCGCCGCTGCCGTCGACCGGCCTGGCCGCACGGGCCGAGGTTGATCGCGGCGTCTGGATCGATCCCGGCACGCTGGCTGCCGGTGGCCTCGCCCTCGCCATCTGCGTGCTGGTGGGCGGCTGGCTGGCCGCCCGGCGGGCGGTCGGCCGCAGTTCGAGCGATCGCGCTGAGCCGCGTCGACCGTCGGCGCTGGCAGGCCTGGTCAACCGAGCCGGCGGGTCGCCGACGGTGGCGGCGGGTGTGCGCTTCGCCCAGGACCGATCGACGCGCCACGGCAGCGTCCCGGTGCGCTCTGCCGCGTTCGGTCTGGCCCTCGGTGTGGCCGGCCTGGTCGGCGCCGGCGTGGTAGCGGTGAGCCTCGATGACCTGTCCGACACACCCCCGAGGTGGGGATGGCCTTGGTCGACCACGCCCGACTACTTCGCCGACGGAGACATCGCCGAGCTGTCCGAGCGGCTCTACGACGACGATCGGATCGATGCCGTCGCCGACCACGTCACGAGCAAGGTGGCGCTCGACGATCAGGCCACCGATGCCCACACACTCCTGAGCCATCGCGGCTCGATCGCCTTCACCGTGGTGGAGGGTCGGCTGCCGGCCGGATCAGGCGAGGTCGCACTCGGGACGGAGACGCTCGCCGGTCTGGACCGGGCGGTTGGCGACGTCGTTGCGGGTGGCACTCCCGACGACCCTGTAGAACTCACGATCGTCGGCACGGTCGTGCTCCCTCCCGACGGCCGGAACCAGGTCGATCGCGGTGCAGTGCTGTCGCCCGACGGTTTCGAAGCCCTGCAGCACGGCGACGTGCAGTCGGCGGTCGTGCTGCGGTATCCGGCTGGAGTCGACGTCGCCGCCCTCGAAGCAGAGCTGCGCGCCGACTACGGCTTCGCGTTTGGCCTCTTCACCCAGCCGCAGCTACCGGGTCCGATCCGCAACCTCGGCGAGACCCGCCAGGTCGCAGTTGCCCTCGGCATGCTTTTTGCCGCCCTTGGGGTGATCGGGCTGGTCCATGCTCTCGTGGTGTCCACGCGTCGTCGCCGTCATGATCTCGCCGTCCTCCGTGCCCTCGGGATGCGAGCCGCGCAGGTCCGCAACGTCGTCAGCGTGCAGGCGCTGGTGCTGGCGGCGTTCGGGTCGGTGATCGGTGTCCCGGTCGGCCTCGTCGTCGGCCGGGCTGTGTGGCGCGAGCTCGTCTCGGATCTGGGTGTCATCGCCGAACCGGTGGTGCCCTGGAGCGTGGTGCTGCTCATCGTTCCCGTGCTGGCCGTGCTCGCCGTGCTGGTGTCGCTCGGTCCGGGTGGGCTGGCCTCGAGGTTGGGCATCGCTCGCGAGCTGGAGCCGGAGTGAGGGCTCTGCGATGCGTGGATTGATCGGTGCGGCGACCGTGCTGGGCGCGGCGCTGTCGGTGCTCACTCTTGTGGTGGTGCTCGTACAGTCGCGTCGACCCGCCGGTGGGTCGCGAGCCCCGGTGAGGTGGTTGGTGTGGGGCCTCGTCACCACCGCCACCTTCGGCATGGCCGGAGCGGTGACGAGTGTTCTCGTCGGCTGGCCAGTCGCGGTGACGGCCGGCCTGGCCTTCGGCTGCGTGGTGTTGCCGCTCGCGTTCGCCTTCGGCCGCTGGTCACCGATGAAGACGGTGGCCGACCGGGTGCTGGTCGACACGCTCGTGGTCGGCGGCCTCGTCGGCCTGGTGGGCGGGATCTACCTGCTCGTGGTCGTCGGGTTCGGCCAGGTGCCCGAGGGAGACGAGCGCGCAATGCTCGCGCTGGCCATGGTCGCGGCCGGCATCGCGTGCATCCTGGCCTTCCCGGCCAGGCGGGCTCTCGACGAGTGGGCCAGCGAGCGGGTCTACGGCGAACGCCACGCACCCGACGAAGCGCTCAGCACGTTCGGCGGTCGCATGTCGCGCGCGGTGCCGATGGACGAGCTGCTCTTGCAGTTGGTCGAGACGTTGCAGCGCACGTTGTCGCTCAGCGCCGCCGAGATCTGGACGGGCACGGATGGGACGCTCACCCGCACCGTGTCCGTGCCCGATCGACCGTTCGCCCAGCTCCATCTGGCCTCCGAGGAGCTGCCGGTGTTCGCGCGCGGCCATGCCCAGGGGAACGCCTGGCTGCAGGTGTGGGCGCCGTCGTTGCTCGACGGTCGCGAAGACCGGCTGGTGCGCTCGGTCTCGGTGGCTCACCTGGGTGAGCTCCTCGGCCTCATCGTGGTCGAGCGCCCGGCGGGGGGAACGCCGTTCAGCGACGACGAGGACCGGGTGCTCGTCGACCTGGCTCGTCAGGTCGGGCTGGCGCTTCACAACGTGCGGCTCGACTCTGCGCTGCAGGCCTCGCTCGACGAGTTGAAGCTGCGCAACGAGGAGCTGGTCGCATCGCGGGCCCGCATCGTGGCCGCGTCCGACGACTCTCGTCGACAGATCGAACGCAATCTGCACGACGGCGCTCAGCAGCACCTGGTCGCGTTGGCGGTGAAGGTCGGATTGGTGAAGACGCTGATGGCGTCCGATCCCGAACGGGCTACCGCCATGCTCGACGAGTTGCGCGAGGACGTACAGGCCACACTCACCGAGCTTCGTGAGTTGGCCCATGGCATCTACCCGCCGCTGCTGCGAGACCGGGGTCTGGCCGAGGCCTTGCAGACCGCCGCCAACCGGGCCGCGCTGCCGACCACGGTGGCCGCCGAGGGGGTCGGCCGCTACGACCGCGGCGTGGAGGCGGCCGTCTACTTCTGTTGCCTCGAGGCGATGCAGAACTCAGGGAAGCACGCCGGCGAGGGGGCGTGCATCAATGTCACCGTCGGCAACGGTGCCGGTTCGTTGTGGTTCGAGGTCACTGATGACGGCGCCGGGTTCGACGTGGCGGCAGGCGGCGGTGGGCATGGCTTCGTGAACATGCGTGACCGCCTCGGAGCGTTCGGTGGCGAGCTGGCTGTCACGTCGACGTCCGGCAAGGGCACGACGGTGCGGGGCACGCTTCCGGTCGCGCCAGATGCTGTAGACAGCTGAGATGAACTCGCGCCCCGACGCGGTCGTCGTCGGATCGGGCCCGAACGGCTTGGTCGCCGCCGTCGCGCTCGCCGAAGCGGGGTGGCAGGTGCAGGTGGTGGAAGCGGCCGATCGGCCGGGTGGAGGCCTGCGCTCGGCCGCGCTCACGTTGCCCGGCGTCGTGCACGACGTGTGCTCGGCCATCCACCCGCTCGGCATCGGGTCGCCCGCGCTACGGCGGCTGCCGCTCGACGACCACGGGTTGCGGTGGGTGCAGCCCGACGTGCCGTTGGCCCACGTGCTCGACGGTGGCCGAGCCGCACTGCTGCAACGAGGTCTTGACGACACGGCCAACGGGCTCGGGCCCGACGGTGAGGCCTGGCGGCGGCTGTTCGGACCGTCGGTCGACGCGGGCTTCGCGCTCACCGACAGCCTGCTCGACCCGTTGCGGATGCCGCCCCGCCACCCGGTGGCCCTGGCGCGCTACGGCGCAGTCGGCATCCGTCCAGCCACCTGGGTCGGTCGGCGCTTCGACACCGACGAAGCGAGCGGCCTGTTCGCCGGGCTGGCCGGCCATTCGATGCTGTCGCTGAGCGCACCGATCACCGCCGGTTACGGGCTCATGCTCGGGGCGCTGGCCCACCTGGTCGGCTGGCCGCTGGCCGCTGGCGGTTCACAGACCGTGGCCGACGCGTTGGTCTCCCTGCTGGCGGCCCACGGCGGCACTGTCGAGTGCGATCGCCGGATCACCAACGTCGACGAGCTGGGCTCGCCGACCGCCGTGTTGCTCGACCTCACTCCTCGCCAGGTCGTCGCCATCGCCGGCCACCGGTTACCCGATCGCTACCGACGTCGCCTCTCGCGCTTTCGCTACGGGCCGGGAGTGCACAAGGTCGACTGGGCCCTCGACGGGCCCATTCCATGGACGAACGCCGACGTGGCCCGGGCGGCCACGGTGCACCTGGGCGGTTCGTTGGCCGAGGTGGCTGCGGCAGAAGACGCGGTGGCGAAGGGCCGTCACGCCGAGCGTCCGTTCGTGCTGCTCGCCCAACCGACGCTGTTCGACTCGACTCGGGCCCCGGCGGGCACCCACACGGCCTGGGCCTACTGCCACGTGCCCCACGGCTCGAGCGTCGACATGACCGATCGCATCGAGTCACAGATCGAGCGGTTCGCGCCGGGTTTCCGTGATCGCGTCATCGGGCGCGCCAGCATGGGCCCGGCCGCCATGGAAGCGCACGACGCGAACTATGTCGGTGGCGACATCAACGGCGGCCTCGCCGACCTGCGCCAGTTCGTCGCCCGACCCACGCTCGGTCTCCACCCATGGCGCACCCCGGTGCCAGGGCTCTTCCTGTGCTCGTCGTCGACACCGCCCGGTGGTGGTGTGCACGGCATGTGCGGTTGGCACGCTGCTCAAGAAGTGCTCAGGGCCGGGTGAGGCGAGACGCCGTCAGGCGCGCGCTGCGCTCCACACCTCATCGAGCACGGCTGGGCTGAAGTCCTCCTTGTGCACGTAGCGGGCCGCCCCACAGTCGGCCGCGTCCGCGGGGAGCGACTCGACGTCGTAGGTGGAGAGCAGCACCACCACGACGTTCGGATCGGTGTCGAGGATGCGGCGGGTGGCGGCGATGCCGTCGATGCCCGGCAGGTTGATGTCCATGAGCACCATGGCCGGATGGAGGGTCGCAGCCTGGTCGACCGCGGCCTCGCCCGAGTCGGCTTCGCCGACCACCTCGAAGCCATCAGCGACGCTGACCACCGTGCGCGCCACGGCGCGAAACGGTGGTTGATCGTCGACGATCAGCACGGGGACGGGGTGGGCGTCGTTGATGGTGACCTCCTCGCCACGCACGGCCAGATGGCATCGTCGCACCTCGGATCGGCTGGGGCGAGGGTGTGCGCCCCCGAGGTGAGGGGGTGCTAGCCCCCCTGCTCGGGCACCCCCACACGAGGATCGGCGAGGTAGAGCAGCACGGCCTTCACTCGCCGATGGACCTCGGGCTCCTCGGTGAGACCGAGCTTGGAGAACAGCGAGTTGATGTGCTTCTCGACCGCCCGTTCCGAGAGCACCAGCGAGGCAGCCACCGCGGCGTTGTTCTTGCCTTGGGCGATCTGGGCGAGCACCTCGGTCTCGCGTGGCGTGAGTCGGTCGAGGGGGCTCTCTTGCGCCCTGCCGCGGGCCGCCACCAACGCCTCGACCACCTTGGGGTCGACGACCGAGCCGCCCGCCGCCACCTCTCTGATGGCGCCCAGCAGTTGCTCCGGCTCGGACACGCGCTCCTTCAGGAGGTAGGCCCGCCGTTCGGACCCCCCTTCGAGCAGCGCGAGCGCATACGCAGGCTCCGCGTACTGCGACAGCACGACCACGCCGATCTCGGGGCGTTCGCTGCGCAGGGTGGCCGCCGCCCGGATGCCTTCGTCCGTGCCGGTCGGGGGCATCCGGATGTCGGTGAGCACGACGTCGGGCGAGTCGGCGTCGACCGCAGCGAGCAGGCCCGGCAGGTCTTCGCACAAGGCCGTGACCTCCACGTCGTCGGTGGTGGCGAGCAACCCGACGATGCCCTCGCGGACGAGCAACGAGTCTTCTGCCACCACCACCCTGATGCTCACGGCTCGCAGCGTAGTTGGGTGGTCGCTGGTGCTCGGGGTTCGTCCGACGTGCTCTATCGTGACGGTGTGCCCGACCCGGTCGCGACCACATGAGCCCGCGGGTCGATGTGATCGCCATCACCGACGGGCATGCCCGAGCGTCGTCTCGAACCGGACGAACATCTCTTCGACCAGGGTGACGAGGCGCGGCACGTCGCGGTGCTGATGGACGGCGTCATGCGGGTCGAGCTCGACGGCGTCGTGCTCGACCGGATCACCGACCGGGGTGCGTTCGTCGGCGAGATCGGCGCCCTGCTCGTCGACCGCGCGAACGGCGACCGTCATCGCCGACGAGCCATCGACGGTGCGCGTCATCGGCGATCCGGACGCGTTCTTCGCCACCCATCCCGAGTTGGGTCTCGAGCTGGCCCGCCAGCTGGCCGGGCGCCTCCAGCGCATCACGGCCTACCTCGGCGACCTCCGCACCCAGTACGAGGGCGCCGACGGACACCTGGGGATGGTCGACGCAGTGCTCGGGCGGCTCTCCGCCCGCGCACCGGTCGACCTCGAGCCCGGCTCGGATCGGTCGCCCGACTACTGAACGGGGGCGGGCTCCAATGCGATCTCGCCCGACTGGCCGTAGGCCCACCATTGCGCTGACCGGTCGGCGAGATCGAAGAAGACGTGGGCGGGGATCTCACCGGGTTGGCGGCCGCTGTTGAACAGATAGGTGCCGTCGCGCTGCTCGAACCAGGCGCCATCGTCGACGAAGGGCGCCTCGTGGATGTGACCGCAGAGCACCAGATCGGGTCGATGGCGTTCGATCAATGCGGGCAGCTCCGGGTCGCCGTAGTGGCGGGCACCGGTCCACGACAGCTTGCCCTCGGGTGGCCCGTGGTACGCCCACAGCCAGTGCCCGGTGCGCAGACTCGCGGCCTCATCGAGCGAGGCCTGCAACGCGTTCAGGGTCTCGGGGCCTTCCCACCACGCGCACGCGGTGACGAGCCAGCCGTCCTTCACGATGCTGTCGCCGTCGACCGTCACGCCCGCGCTCCGAGCCTCGCCCAGCCAGCCCGTGGCCTTCTCTCCCGCGGCGGTGCGGTGATCGAGGTCGTGGTTGCCGGAGCACACGACCGTGGTGGTACGCGCCGCGAAGCGTGCGAGGTACTCGAGCACCACTGCGATCTGGGCGTCGAGCGGAACCGCCGACCCGATGTCGAGCGTGTCACCGGCGACGACGAGCAGGTCGACGTCGCCGGCCTGGGCCAGGACCCAATCGAGCTTGCGAAGTTCGTAGTGGAGGTCCGAGACCAGCAAGGCGCGCATCAGTGACTCGACATCTAAGCATCGTCCGAGTCCGCGGGACGTGGCCGTCAGGAGCATGTTCACGCAGTGTTGACCTCGCCGTGACCGTGAGCGGCCGATCGTCGGTGTCACCGGCCTACGGTGTCGGACGCGTGGTACCGCATCACGATCGGCACTCACGCGTCAAACAGTCGACCAACCCCTCCTGCGTTGGACAGCGAGGTCGGAGCTGGGAGACGGTGACAGCGTGAGCGGCGACAGAAACGGGACGTGATGGCGATGCCCAGGTCGTTCGCGGCGCCCACTCGTCGTTGTGCTCGCCGCGTTCGCTGCTCTCGTCGCGACGCTGAGCCTGGCCGCGCCGGTCGACCGCGACGCCTCAGAGCGACGACCTGGTGGCGCGTGTCAACGGGCTGCGCGCGGCCAACGGCCTGCCTGGGCTCACCGCCGACCCGCTGCTGACATCGCTCGCTCAACAGTGGGCTGCAGCAGATGGCCTCCACGGGTGTCCCCGCACACCCGCCCAACTCCTACTTCCTCGACAACCTCAGCGGTGTGGGGCACCATCGCCGACAACGTGACGATCGGCGTGAGCATCGACGACGCCTGGTCGCAGCTCGAGAGCAGCCCGAGTCACCGGGGCAACATGTTGTTGCCGGGCGCCAACCGGGTTGGTATCGGCGTGGCCACCAGCCCTGCCGGGGTCGTCTACGTCCATCAGATCTTCACCGACCTCTCGCCGCTGCCGGCTGCGCCTCCTCCTCAGCAGGCGCCGGCGCCAGCGCCGAGCGAGCCCGCGCCGCCTGCGTTCTCGTTCCCCACCGAGACCTTGCCGCCGGCCGCCGCTCCCACACCTGAAGCGCCCGCCGAGGTTCCCGCCGAAGTGCTCGGCACCACCGAGGTGCGGGCGGTGAACGTCGCCGTGATCCCACCGATCAGCTACGGACAGCTCCGCAGCCCCGCTGCGCTGACAACGCCATCGTCGTCATCATCCCCCTGGGTGCCTGCCGCGGTTGCCCTCGGCGCGGTCGCTCTGGTGTTGCTCATCGTGTTCGCTGATGCTGATGGCGCGCGCGCGTCGCGCCGCCTGACCGCGGTTCAACCGGTCCGGATCTCGCACGCGGTGATGTCGAGCTCGCGAGCCAACGCCGGCGCCGTCGGCGGTGAGGACGAGCAACTCGGTCACGAGGGCCGGCCGAGCGGCGGCGTCGGCGTCGAGGGCGCGGGCCACCACCTCGTTGCGCTGCCGATAGAGGTCGAGCATCTCGTCGAACTGGTCGGACAGCTCCGGCGGGGGAGCGAGCGCAGTCGAGCTCGGCGAGCGCGTCGTCGAGCAGCGCGGCCTGGGCCCGGATGGCGTCGTCGGCGGTGGCATCCGGCCCGCCGATGGCGGCGTTCTGCTCGCCGAACTCGGTGCAGATCGCGTTGGCCTGTTCGCGGAAGTCGGCTGCCGCGCCCTCACTCGGTGCCGGCGACGACGGGCTGGTTCCCGTCGTCGGGCGTTGGGGTGGATCGTCCGCGTCACGGGCAAGGTTGTCGGCGATCCACTCGTCCTGTTCGAGCTGCTCGACTCCGACGTCGGTCGGTGCCTCGGGTGGGGCATCAGCCCGCACCTCGAGCCGCTGGCCGGCCGTCAGGGCCACCGTCGTCCCGTCGGACAGATCGAGGTCGACCACCCCCTCGATCACGGCAAACGTGCAGGCCACAGGGTCGGTGCCGCACTCGATCGAGAAGCTGGTACCGCGCACCGCCGCCACGGCGACCGGCGTGTCGACCTCGAAGGAGTCGTCGCTGTTGGTGAGATCCTCGACCCGTTGCCAGGCCCGGCCCTGGTCGAGCCCGGTGCGGACCACATGGCCCTCCTCGACGTCGACCAGCTCGGTGAGCGTCACCGACGCGCCCGAGTCGATGCGTTGCCACGATCCGTCGAAGAAGGCGATCTCGGCGAAGCCGGTGTCGTCGGTGCGCACTTCGTCGCCCTGGGTCAGCTCGGCGCCGCTCGACGCCGCCTCGGGGGTGCCGGTGCCGTCCCGCACGACCGACACCGCCTCGGTCAACACGTCGAGGGTGGCGAGCACGTTCGGCGACGCGGCTGCGTTCGTCGTCGCCGCCGTCACCTCCCGAGCACGAGAGGGTGGTCAGAGAGACGAAAGCCAACGACGAGCACCGACAGCGCTCGTTTCATCGGACGGATGCTCGCATTCGCCCATCGAACCACACGTTGTCGACTCACCGATGACGGCGCGCCGTCAAACAGGCTGCGACAAGTCGCGAGAAGGTCGCGGTGTACGCTCCGCCTCGTGCGGGCGACGGGTGGTTTGACGGCCCGACGACGCCGACTCATCGCGGGTCGGAGCGTGCGTTGTGATCGCGCTGTCGTTGGCGGGGCTCACCGCGCTGCTCGACGCCACCGATCGGCTCGGTCGGTTCGAGGGCGTCGCGTCCGACCTGGCGTTTCCCCGCGGCAAGGTCGACCCGTCGGTCGCGCACGGTGGCCATCGACGCGCAGGCGCTCGCCGAGGTCGATCCGGCGTGGCCGTGGCCTCGCGAGCGACATGCCGAGCTGATCCGGGCCCTCGACGAAGCCGGCGCCAAGCTCATCGTGTTCGATATCGCGTTCGTGTCGACGGCCGACGGCGACGAGCAGCTCGCGGCAGCCATCAGCGACGCGGGCAACGTCGTGCTGGCCACCACGTCGTCGTCCCCGGTCGACGACTCGGCCGCCGCTCCGGCGGGCCTGCTGCGCTCGACGGTGCTGCCACCGATCCCGGTGCTCGCAGACGCCGCACTGGCGGTCGCCCATTCTCAGGTGACACGCGATCCGACCGACGGCGTCGTGCGCGAGGTCCCGCTGGCCATCGAGGACGATCAGCGGCGGGTGTTCCCCGCGCTCGGGCTGGCCGCCATGGGGCTGTCGACGGGCACATCGGCCGACCCGATCCTGCGCCGACCCTCGGGCGTGCAGGTCGAAGGCCGAGCGGTCCCGACCAACGACAGCTACGAGATGCGGGTGAGCTATCCACCCGAGCTGCTCGGAGGTCCTCGTCGACGGGGCCGGTGTACTCGGCCGCCGATGTGCTCTCGGGTGAGCTGCCGGACGGGGCTCTGCAGGACAAAGTTGTGTTCGTCGGCGTCACCGATGTGTCTCTCGGCGACCGGTTGCTCACGCCGGTGGCGAAGGGCAGTGGCCTGCCCGGCGTGCTCGTGCACGCGAGCGCCTACGACACGATGGCCAGCCGGGCCTACCTGCAGCCGGCGTCGACCCTCGAGCTGGCGGCGTGGGTCTTCGCGATGACGCTGGTGATCGCACTCGCCGTGCAGTTCCTCCCGGCGTCGGTGGCTGGCGTCGTGGCGCGTGGCGACCTTGGTCGGCTACCTCGTGCTCGCGTTCCTCCGGGTCGACACCGGCATCATCATGGGCTTCGCGCTGCCCACCCTTGCCGTGGCGCTCGCCGTGCCGCTCTCCGGTGGTGTCGCGCTACCTGATCGAGACGCGTCAGCAGCGTCGGGTCAGCGCGCCTGTTCTCGCAGTACGTCCCCGATCGAGTGGCCGCCCAGTTCATCGACGAGGGCAGCGTCGAGCGCGCCGCCGAGGGGCAGCGCCTCGACGTCACCGCCATGTTCTGCGACCTCCGTGGCTTCACGCTCACGGTCAGCCGACCTGTCTGCCGGTCGAGGTCAACACGATGCTCAACGACTTCTACGAGTTCTCCTGCGCCATCGTGCTCGACCACGGCGGCACCCTGATGACCTACATCGGCGACGAGATCTTCGTCATCTTCGGCGCCCCGGTGCCGCAGCCTGATCATGCGCAGCACGCCGTCGCCTGCGCGAAGGAGCTCCAGGAGCGGTACGCCGAGCTCGACGAGCGGCTGGCGGCCCACGGCTTCGAGTCACTCCGTTTCGGGATCGGCCTCAACAGCGGCGAAATCGTCGCCACCCACGCGGGCTCGTCGTGGCGACGTCAGTACACGGCGATCGGCACCGCGGTGAACGTGGCCGCTCGCCTCACCGCTCAGGCCGGGCCCGGTCAGGTGGTGCTGTCCGACGCCGTGCGCTCCCAGATCGAGCCGCCGCCGCCCACCGAACCACTCGGACATCGAGACATGAAAGGCGTTCCAGACGATTTCGTGGCCTGGAAGTTGGTGCTCGACGTCATCCCGTCGGGTGCGGCAGACCGCTGAGACCTGTGGGCAGACCACGGTCTGCGGGCAAGGTCGGATCGGTCAGAGCGTGTCGAGGAACGAGTCGAGCGCCGCGTTGACCGCATCGGGTGCTTCGCGTTGCACCCAGTGACCAGCAGCTGGGACGAGTGTCGTGCCGCGGAAGTCGGTGCACGCCGCGCCCGTCGACGGGCTCGGGAGCGGCGTCCTCGGCTCCCGGTCAGGTGTGTTGGATCTGGTCGCGCAGGCTCTCGGCGAGCCCCTCGAGCATCTTGGCCGCCACGCCTGGCACGGTGTCGATCAGCCGGTAGACCGACGGACGGCCGAACACGGCTAGCCGCAGGTCGGTGGTGGCGACGACGTCCGACGTGCGAGGTGCCGGTGAGAGCGCAGAGAGCTCGCCGAAGTAGTCGCCCGCGTTGTAGGTGCGTTGCACCTTGCCGTCGAGCACGGCGTCGGCAGATCCGTCGAGCACGATGAACAGCTCCTGTCCGTTTTCGCCGACGCTGATCACCTTCTGGCCGGCGCCGACGTCGCGCATCTCGGCGCCCCGTGCGATCTGCCGGCACTCACCGTCGGTGCAGCGCGAGAAGAGGCCCACACCCTTGAGCAGGGGAATGAGCTCATGGTTTGCCGCGACATCGGTCATCGCATCGTCCTTCCTCGGGAAGCGGCGACATCTAACCATCGCGTCTCCGATCGCGACAGGTCCTTCAACCAATGTTCACCCGCTGTTGGCCTGGTTCCGGCGCCCAAGGATCAACCGGGGCCGATCCGGCGACTTCAGTGGTCGCGAGTCATGGCGTCGATCGCCACCGTGACCGCCAGGATCAATGCCGGGTCGACTCCTTCGGCCACCTCGACCCCGTAGGTGTCCCGCACCCGGAACCACTTCTTCGACACGCGGCCGACCGTGTCGTGGCCTCGTTCGATCTCGTACTCGTGGTCGACGATGTTGCCGTGGGCCTTCAGGTCCTCGCCGCCGTCGACGTCGATGTTGAAGCGGTCTCGCACGCCGACGAGCGGACCCGACGGTTTCGTGATCCGGGTGTCGCCCACCAAGGTCCGAGGGATGGGCCCCTGGGGCACGCAGTTCTGACCAACGGCCCGACGTGAGCCCCACCCTGGGTCGAGGGTCAGTGGGAGGATGCCGGCGCCGGCTCGGCGGCGTCTGTGGGGACGCGCACGCGCGCCATGGGCGGTGCGGACGACGGCGAGGAACCGGTCGATCGCCCGCAGGGTGTGCAGCGTCCGCACCGACGAGAAACAGGTCGAAGCCGTGCTGGGCGCGGGGCAGCTCGGCGTAGACCACGGGTTGGTCCGACGCCTCACGCAGCATGCTCGGCGAACGACCGGGCCTGCTCGACCGGCACCAGGCTGTCGTTCGCTCCGTGGGCGATGAAGAACGGCGGCGCATCGGGACCGACCCAGCTCATCGGACTCGCCTGCTCCCAGACCTCGCGGGCATCGGCGAGCCTCGACTTGAAGACGGCCGCGACAGCATGTCCTCCATGTCGGCTCGGCCGGTGAGGTCGCGGTTCGTGAAGTCGTACACCCCGTACATGGGCACCGCCGCCTGGACGCTGGTGTCGGCGTCCTCGAAGCCAGGCTGGAACGCGGCGACGCCCGCAGTGAGCGCGGCGAGCGCCGACAGGTGCCCGCCGGCCGAGCCGCCCGTGATGACGACGAAGTCGGGATCGCCGCCGTACTCGGCGATGTGGTCCTTCACCCAGGCGATCGCCCGCTTCACGTCGACGATCTGGTCGGGCCAGGTGCTGCGCGGCGAGAGGCGGTAGTTGAGCGCGACGCTCACCCAACCGCGCTCGGCGAGGTGCCCCATGAGCGGGGCGCCCTGCCGGTCCTTGCTGCCGGTCATCCACGCCCCGCCGTGCACCTGGATCAGCACCGGCGCCCCGGCGTCGTCGCGGAGGTCCGCCCGGCGCCAGATGTCGAGATGGTTCCGCCGCCCGAACTCGCCGTAGGGGACGTCGCGGGTCGTCGCGTAGCGGCGACGCAGCGGCGGCAGCGGGTTCGCGACCTCGCGCCGGGTGATTCGGACGTCGTCCGGAGGCGCGAACGTGGCGGCCATCGTGCTCCGGTAGTCGGCGCCGAGCCCGTCGACGAGCGCCGCCTCGAGCACGCTCGTCCGCCTGGCCGGCGACCCGGTCCAGCCGACGAGGCCCGGTCCACGAGGGCCTGCGGTGAGCGCCAGCCCGGCTCGACCAGCAGCGCGACCGGAGGCTCCCGCGGCGACGAAGCCCGCCGTGGCAAGGGCCTGCCAGGCGAGCGAGTGCAGCGGCATCTCGGACACGGTCAGGCCACCGGGGAACGCGAAGACCGACGTGCGCCCGATGCGGCTCACCGGGCGCCAGGCGTTCGAGAGTTCGGGCCGCGCCGATCGCACTCGCCGCCAGGAAGGCCTGGCCCACACGCCGGTGGCGGATGTCGGATCGAGTCATCACGCGGCTGGATAGGGCGCGGGCCTGTTGTTGCGGTCCATGGGTTCAGCATGCCCGAACCGGATGGAGACGGAACCGGCCAAGGCCGCAAAGGTTTGAGGACCTTCGGCAGTGTCTGAACGAGGTGCCCGAGGAGGACCATTCGAGAGGTAGCTCGCTCGAGGAGGGTCGGCCAGTGGGTTTCCGAACCGCATCGTTCGTCCATCGGTGGCGACCGACTGGTCTATGACGTCTATGGCGACGAGGGCCCGCTGCTCGTCTATCTGCACGGGCTGCTGATCGACTCGGAGGTGAACCGAGGGATCGCCGAGGCGGTCGCCGACCGGGGCCATCGGTCGTCCTGCTCGACCTGCTCGGTCATGGTCGCAGTGACAAGCCGACGCACGCGTCGGCGTACCGCATCGACACCTACGCCATCAGGTCTTCGAGCTGCTCGACCACCTCGAAGAGCCCGACGCCGTCCTGGGAGGGATGTCGCTCGGCGCGAACGTCAGCCTCTTCGCGGCGCAGCCAGCAACCCGCACGGGTGCGAGGTCTCGTGCTCGAGATGCCGGTACTCGAATGGGCGGTGCCCACGGCCGCGCTGTTGTTCACCCCGATGGTGCTGCTGGCCCACTACGGCCGGCCGCTCCTGCGGGTCACCTCCGCGTTGATTCGGCGCATTCCGCCGACCCGGTTCGCCCCCCTCAACAGCCTGCTCCACGGTGCATCGCTGCCACCCGAGTCGATGGCCGCGGTGCTGCACGGGATCCTGGTCGGGCCGGTCGCCCCCACGCTCGAGGAACGGGCCGCCATCGCGGTCCCGGCGCTCGTGCTCGCGCATCGCAACGACCTGATCCACCCGTTCGACGACGCCCATAACCTCGCGGAGCAGTTGCCGAACGCCACGCTCGTGCCGGCCCGGTCTCCGGTCGAGTTGCGCCTGCGGCCGGACCGACTCACCGACGTGATCGGCACGTTCCTCGACGAGCTCTCCACGTCGTCACCGGAGGCGAGGCGTGCCGGTTGAGCGTCTGTCCTCCCAAGACGCCACGTTGTGGTGCGCGCAGGCACGTGACGCGCCGTTGCAGATCGGCGCGCTCTGCCTCTTCGAAGCAGGACCACTGCTCGACGACGCCGGTGCGCTGCGAATCGACGAGCTGCGTCGGCACGTCGAGCGCGGCCTGGCCGGACTACCTCGCTTCCGCACGCGGCTTGCGTCGGTGGCCCTGCGTCAGGGACTCGTCTGGGTCGATGACCAGGGTTTCGACATCGCCCACCACGTCCGTGCCGCCGTCCTGCCCGATCCGGGGGGAGATGCAGAGCTCCGCGAGTTCGTCTCGAGGCTGATCGAGGCTCCCCTCGATCCGAAGCGACCGCTCTGGGAGATCTGGGTCGTCGCGGGCGTCGCAGGAGGGCCGGGTCGCGGTGGTGCCCAAGGTCAGCCACGTGATGGCCGACGGGATGGCGGTCCTCGAGTTCGCCCTATCGCTGCTCGACACCGCGCCGCACTCGCTCGTCGACGACACTCCGCCCGAGTGGTCGCCCCAGGCGACCCCATCGACACGCCCTGCTGCTCCGCGACGAGTTGGTGGAGCGGGTCCGGATGCCGATCGACCTGGCGCGTGGCCTCGTCGTGGGCTTCAGCCGTCCCGATCGACTCGTGCGCCGGATGCTCGAGTTGGGTCGTGCCGGGGCGTCGAGCGTGTCGCTGGCACCAGCGCTGCCGATCACCCGACCGGTCGGGCCGCATCGCGACTTCGGCTGGACGCGACCTGCCCATCGACGACCTCTTGGCGCTCAAACGCGCCTACGAGGTGACCTTGAACGACGTGGTCCTGACCGTGGTCGCCGGAGCGCTCCGCCGCTATCTGCAGCGCCACGACGTGTCGATCGACGTCGTCCCGCGCTCCCTCGTTCCCGTCTCGACCCTCGTGAAAGCGGGCGATGAGATCGAGAACCGCTTCACCCTGATGATCGCCGAGCTCCCGGTGGCAGTCGCCGATCCCCTCGAACGCCTGCAGCGCGTCCACGACGACATGGAACGCCACAAGGCGTCGGCCCAGCCCGACCTCGGGCCGTCCTCTTCACCTTTGGTGCGATGTTGCCCCCCGCATTGCTGCAACTGGTCGGTCCCGCCCTGCTCGATCACCAACCGTTCGTGAACCTCGCCGTCACGAATCTCCCGGGCACCCGAGATCCCATGTACCTACTCGGGTCGCGCCTGCTCGAGCTGTTCCCCTACGTGGCCGTGACGGGGAACATCGCGGTCATCATCGCGTGCTCTCTTACGAGGACGGTCTCGGTGTCGGCGTCACGGTCGATGCCGACGTGATCGAAGACGTCGACATCTCGTCATCACTCGAGCAGGCGTGCAGTCGGGTGGGCAGCGGCCCTACGAGGCGGCTGTGCGAAGCTCGCCGGGTGCGGCTGCTCTACATCGACATCGACACGCTGCGGGCCGATCACCTCGGCTGTGCGGGCTATCACCGCGACACCACGCCCAACATCGACGCGCTGGCTGCCGAGGGCGTGCACTTCACCAACGTCTACGCGTCCGACGTGCCGTGTCTGCCGAGCCGCACCGCGCTGATCACCGGCGCGTTCGGCATCCGCAACGGTGTGGTCAACCACGGCGGCACCGCCGCCGACCTGCGCTCCCTCGGCCCCAAGCGCGAGTTCGTCAGCTGGTGGTCGTGGAACTCGTGGGCCAGCGCCTTCTACCTGGCCGGCTGGCACACCGCATCGCTGTCGAGCTTCCCGTTCCGCCACTCGGCCACCTGGTGGAACGCCGGGTTCATGGAGGCGATGAACCTCATGCGGGGCATGGGGGCAGAGCGGGCCGACCAGGTGCTGCCCGGTGCGCTCGACTGGCTCGATCGGCGCGGGCGGGCCGACCAGTGGTTCCTGCACGTGCACCTCTGGGATCCGCACACGCCGTACAACACGCCGGCCGACTACGGGAACCCGTTCGAGGGCGACCCACCGCCCGCCTGGCACACCGAGGACGTCCGGGCCCACAACTGGACTCTGGCCGGGCCGCACTCGGCCCAGGAGCCCTGGGGCTTTCGACCCGACGAATGGGGCGACCCACCGCCGCGCCAGCCCTGGCAGGTGGCCGACACCGACGATCTGAAGGCGGTCTTCGACGGCTACGACGTGGGCGTGCGCTACGCCGACGACGCCGTCGGCCAGCTCGTCGACAAGCTCGACACGCTGGGCGTGCTCGACGACACCGCCATCCTGATCAGCAGCGACCATGGCGAGGCGTTCGGCGAGCTCGGCGTCTATGCCGACCACCAAGCGGCCGACGAGGCGACCTGTCACATCCCGGCCGTGCTCCGCTGGCCCGGGATCGCGCACCAGGTGCACGACGGCCTGCAGTATCACCTCGACATCGCGGCCACCACACTCGAGCTGGCCGGGTTGGCGGTGCCCCGAAACTGGGATGGCGAGGTGGTCGAGCTCGGCGGCGCGGGTCGGGACGCCTTGTTCCTCTCGCAGGGGGCGTGGGCCTGCCAGCGGGGCGTGCGCTGGGGTGACCACCTCTACCTGCGTACGTGGCACGACGGCTATCACCCGCACTGGCGCGACGAGATGCTGTTCGACGTGGCTGCCGATCCCCACGAGACCACCGACCTGGCCGAGAGCGCGCCCGCCACGGCAAGGGAGGGCGCCACCCTGCTCGACGACTGGACGGCGCATCAGTTGGAGCGGTCGGGGCTCGAGGATCCGCTCGACACCGTCCGCCGCGAGGGCGGCCCCTACCACGTGCGCCGCCATCTGAGGCCCTACCTCGACCGCCTTCGCGCTACGGGTCGCAGCGACTGGGCCGATGCCCTCGAAGCCCGCCACCACGGCGAGCTCTAGGGGCATGTCCTGGCCAGGTCCGCTCCGGTCCGCCAGGCGACATTCTCGACGTTTGCAGCTGCCGGCTCGCTCTGACCCGTGTCCGCCGTCCAGCCCGAACGTCCGCTCGCTCTCGCTTGGCTGCCGGCTCGCTCGACCGTGTCGCCGTCCGCCGGACGGAAACCGACTTCCGGCCCGTGCGTGCTGCTGTCGAAGGGCACATCATGGGCGGATGACCGTCACCGAGCCCCGTTCTCTGCGGCCAGAGGGCGAGCCGACGTCGAATCGCGCCCGATGGGCGTGCATCGACGGCAACGAGGCCACGGCGCTCGTGGCCTACGCCGCCAGCGAGGTCATCGCCATCTATCCGATCACGCCGGCCTCACCCATGGGCGAGGCGGCTGACGCCTGGAGCTCCGCCGACAAGCCGAACCTCTGGGGCACCGTCCCAGAGGTCGTCGAGATGCAGAGCGAAGCCGGCGCCGCCGGTGCGTTGCACGGCGCGGTCATCAAGGGCTCGCTCGCCACCACGTTCACGGCGTCGCAGGGCCTGTTGCTGATGATCCCGAACATGTTCAAGATCGCCGGGGAGCTGACCCCGGCAGTCATCCACGTCGCGGCACGCTCGGTGGCCACGCACGCCCTGTCGATCTTCGGCGACCACAGCGACGTGATGGCCACCCGATCCACAGGCTTTGCCATGCTGTGCGCGTCGTCGGTGCAGGAGGCCCACGACTTCGCAGCCGTGGCTCACGCAGCGACGTTGCGGGCCCGAGTTCCCTTCGTCCACTTCTTCGACGGGTTCCGCACGTCACACGAGATCAATCGGATCCGGCTGCTCGACGAAGATGACCTGCGGGCTCTGATCGACCCGGCTGCCGTCGAGGCGCATCGCCGTCGCGGGCTCGACCCCGACCGGCCCGTGCTGCGGGGATCGGCCCAGAACCCCGACGTCTTCTTCCAGGCCCGCGAGGCCTCGACCCCCTTCCATGCGGCGGTGCCCGACATCGTCGAAGCCGAGCTCGGTCGGCTCCACGAGCGCACCGGCCGTCGGTACGGGTTGGTCGACTACATCGGTGCGCCCGACGCCGAACGGGTTCTCGTCATCATGGGCTCGGGTGCGGGCGCAGCCATCGAGGCAGTCGACGCCATGATCCGGTCGGGTGAGCGCGTCGGGGTCCTCGTCGTTCGGCTCTACCGCCCGTTTCCGTCCCGTGCCCTGCTGGCCGCGCTGCCCGACACCACGCGACGGATCGCGGTGCTCGACCGCACCAAGGAGCCGGGCGCGGTCGGGGAGCCGCTCTACCAGGACGTGCTCGTCGCGCTGGCCGAAGCCGCTGACGAGGGCGCACGGTTCATGCCGCAGGTGATCGGTGGCCGGTACGGGCTGTCCTCGAAGGAGTTCACGCCAGCCATGGCCAAGGCGGCCCTCGACGAGTTGGACCGGGACGAGCCGAAGCGCCATTTCACGGTCGGGATCGTCGACGACGTGAGTCATACGAGCCTTGCGGTCGATGGCTCGTTCGACACCGACGAGAGCGACGTGCGGGCCGTGTTCTACGGTCTCGGCAGTGATGGCACGGTGAGCGCGAACAAGGCCATGGTCAAGATCGTCGGCGAGCAGACGGGATTGTTCGCCCAGGGGTACTTCGTCTACGACTCGAAGAAGTCGGGATCGACAACGGTGTCGCATCTGCGCTTCTCGGCCCGACCCATCGGTTCGACCTACCTGATCCGTCGGGCTGGGTTCGTCGGTGTGCACCAGTTCGGCATGCTCGATCGGATCGACACCCTCGAGGTCGCCGAGCCGGGCGCGACCGTGCTCCTCAACAGCCCACATGGCCCTGACGACGTGTGGGAACAGCTCCCGCTCGAGGTCCAGCAGCAGATCGTCGACAAGGGCCTGCGTCTGTTCGTGATCGATGGCTATCGCGTGGCTCGCGACGCGGGCATGGGTGGGCGCATCAACTCGGTGATGATGCCGTGCTTCATGGCCCTGTCGGGCATCCTGCCTCGCGACGAAGGGCTGGCCGAGATCAAGCGGTCGTTCGAGCGCACCTATGGCAAGCGGGGTCGCAGCGTCGTCGAGCGCAACAACGCAGCCGTGGACGCAGCGTTGGCCGAGCTGCGCGAGGTCGCCGTACCCGGCGTCGCGACCTCCTCGCGCCGGCTCCGCCCTCCGGTCCCCGATGACGCTCCGGAGTTCGTCAGTCGGGTGACGGCGCGCATGCTGGCGGGGCAGGGCGATCTGCTTCCCGTGAGCGCATTGCCCGTCGACGGCACGTTCCCGACGGGCACGACCCGCTACGAGAAGCGCCAGCTCGCGGACGTCATCCCGATCTGGGACCCCGATCTCTGCATCGATTGCGCGAAGTGCGCGGTGGTGTGTCCTCACGCCGCCATCCGCATGAAGGTCTTCACCGCCGAAGGCCTCGAACAGGTCTCGGGCGTACCCACCGACTTCCTGAGCAAGGACTTCCGGTCGAAAGACCTCCCCGGACACCGTCTCACGATCCAGGTGGCTCCCGACGACTGCACGGGTTGCGGCGTGTGCGTCGACGTCTGCCCCGCACGCAGCAAGGAGGTGGCGCGGCACAAGGCGATCGACATGCGCCCCGCTGTTGAGCACCGTGACCGCGAGCGGGCCCGTTTCGATGCGTTCCTCGCCATCCCCGAGATCGATCGCACCCTGCTCGAGCACAACACCCTCAAGGGGTCCCAGATGCTCGAGCCGCTGTTCGAGTTCTCGGGAGCGTGCGCGGGCTGCGGCGAGACGCCCTACCTGAAGCTGTTGACGCAACTCTTCGGAGACCGAGCGATCATCGCCAACGCCACCGGCTGCTCGTCCATCTACGGCGGCAACCTGCCGACGACCCCGTGGACCAGCAACCACGAAGGCCGCGGCCCGGCATGGGCCAACTCGCTCTTCGAGGACAACGCCGAGTTCGGCCTGGGTATCCGACTCGCCGCCGATCAACAGGCCGAGCTGGCCCGTCGGCTCCTGCGACGCGTCGCCCCCGCAGTGGGCGACGACCTCACCACCGCCATCCTCGACGCAGACCAGACCGACGAGGCGGGCATCGTCGCTCAGCGTGAACGCGTCGCCGAGCTCGTCGCGCGGCTCAGGGAGATCGAGCTGAGCGCCGATGTGGCGTTCGGCGCGGATGCGGCCGCGCTGCAAGCGGTCTCCGGGGAGCTCGTGCGTCGCAGCGTCTGGATCGTCGGTGGTGACGGCTGGGCGTACGACATCGGGTTCTCAGGTCTCGACCACCTGCTGGCGTCAGGGCGCGATGTCAATGTGCTGGTGCTCGACACCGAGGTCTACTCGAACACCGGCGGTCAGGCGTCGAAAGCCACCCGCGCGGTGCGGTCGCCAAGTTCGCCACCGGAGGGAAGTCGACGCCCAAGAAGGACCTCGGCATGATCGCCATGGCGTATGGCGACGTGTACGTCGCCCAGGTGTCGATCGGCGGCAACGACCACCAGACGGTCAAGTCGTTCGTCGAGGCCGAGGCCTGGCCTGGTCCTTCGCTGCTCATCGCCTACAGCACCTGCATCGCGCACGGCATCGACATGGAGACGTCGATGACGCACCAGAAGTCGGCGGTCAAGAGCGGCTACTGGCCGCTGTTCCGATTCCATCCCGGTGTGGGCGAGCACGATCAGCCGTTCCAGCTCGATTCGCACGCACCGTCCATGCCCGTGGTCGACTTCGTGCGTGACGAGGCGAGGTTCGCCATGCTCGCTCGCTCAGACCCGGCGGCCTTCGGGCATCTCGTCGGCTTGTTGCAGGCCGACGTCGACGAACGATGGCGGCTCTACCGCCAACTCGCCGGCGTGGAGCGGACGATCGCTCACGAGACTGATGGAGTCGGCGATGAGGTCGGATCGGGGCTCGACGACGGCGAGCCGCCCGACGGCGTGCTCCGGGAGGCGACGTGACCGCCGATCTCTCGACCACGTACCTCGGACTGCCCCTGCGGTCGCCGCTGGTGGCGTCGAGCTCGCCCATCACGTCGCGCCTCGAGACGCTGGTCCGGCTCGACGATGCCGGTGTGGGTGCGGTGGTGCTGCCCTCGCTCTTCGAGGAGCAGATCGAGCACGAGGAGCTCGAGATCGCGCGGCTCTTGTCGACGGGCACCGACTCGTTCAGCGAGGCCTCCGGCGTGTTCCCCGAGTTGCTCGACTACGACACCGGGCCCGACTCGTACCTCGAGCTGGTCTCGCGGGCGAAGGCCGAGCTCTCCGTGCCTGTCGTCGCCAGCTTGAACGGCACGAGCGTCGGTGGATGGCTGCGCTACGCCCGACTGCTCGAGGAGGCTGGCGCGGACGCCCTCGAGCTGAACCTCTACACCGTGGCGGCCGACCCGGAGCGCACTGGAACCGACCTCGAAGCCGAGATGCTCGAGCTGGTCGGCACCGTGGCGGACGCAGTGCAGGTGCCCGTTGCCGTGAAGCTCAGTCCTTACTGGTCGAGCCTGGCCAATCTGGCGGTGCGCCTCGAGCAGTCCGGCGCGGCGGGGCTGGTGCTGTTCAATCGCTTCTACCAGCCCGACCTCGATCTCGAGTCGCTCGAGGCCGTGCCGCACCTGGTGCTGTCGAGCTCTGACGAGTTGCGCCTACCCCTGCGCTGGATCGGCCTGCTCCGAGGACGGGTGGGCTGCTCCCTGGCGGCCACCACCGGTGTCCACACGGCCGATGACGCGGCCAAGGCGCTGCTGGTCGGGGCCGACATCACGATGATGGCCTCGGCGCTGCTCCGCCGGGGACCAGAGCACGTGGCCGTCGTGCTCGACGGGTTGCAGCGATGGCTCGACGAGAACGAATACGACTCGGTCGAGCAGATGAAGGGCAGCGCAGCTCAGCACACGGGACCCGACCCGACCGGGTTCGAGCGGGCCAACTACCTGCACTCGTTGGCCAGCTACACGACTGCCCGGCAGTGATGGTCACGTCCCGGTGGCCTCGGGTCGAGGCGGCGATCTTCGACACGGACGGTGTCATCACGCGCACTGCGACCGTGCACGCCGCGGCATGGAAGGTGCTGTTCGACGATTTCCTCCACGGCTGGTCCGCCCGCCACGGAATTCCGTTCGAGCCGTTCACCGACGACGACTACCGCCGGTATGTCGACGGCGTGCCCAGGTATGACGGTGTCCGCCGCTTCCTCGGATCGCGTGGCATCACGCTCCCGACGGGGACGCCGGGTGATCCACCCGGTGACACCACGGTGTGCTCGCTCGGGAACCGCAAGAACGAGGCCTTCCTCGCCGAGCTCGACCGCAACGGCGTCGAGCCCTTCGAGACGACGGCAGCGTTCGCCCGGGCCCTGCGGTCGGCGGGGGTACGCACGGCTGCGATCTCGGCCAGCGAGAACGCCGCGGCGGTGCTGGCGCGGGCGGGGGTCGCCGAGCTGTTCGACGAGCTGGTCGACGGACTCGACGCCACCGCCCTGCACCTCGCCGGCAAGCCCGACCCCGCGATCTTCGTCGAGGCAGCTCGTCGCCTCGACGTGGCGCCCGACCGGGCCGCCGTGATCGAGGACGCCTTGGCCGGGGTGGCCGCCGGGAGGGCAGGGGCGTTCGCACTCGTCGTCGGTGTGGATCGCATGGGGCACGCCCGCGAGATGTCCGACGCCGGCGCCGATCTCGTCGTCGGGGATCTCGGCGAGCTCAGCATCGACGATGACGGAGGTTGGCGGTGGCTGGGCGGGGGAGGGCACGAGTGAGCGAGTGGCTCCTGAGCTACGACGGCTATCACCCCGATCAGGTGGGCTTGCGCGAGGCGCTTTGCACCGTGGGGAACGGCTACTTCGCGACTCGCGGCGCGCTTCCCGAGGCGATGTCCGACGACGTGCATCACCCCGGCACCTACATGGCTGGGATCTACAACCGGCTGGCGGACGACATCGGGGGCCGGCGCGTGGCCAACGAGAGCCTGGTCAACCTCCCCAACTGGCTGCCCGTGCAGTTCCGCGTCGACGACGGCGACTGGCTCGACCTCGACTCGTGCGAAGTGCTCGAGCACCACCTCGAGCTCGACCTGCAGCGCGGCACGCTGACCCGTCGGAGTCGGTTGGAGGACGCCGACGGACGGATCGTCGGGCTCACGCAGCGTCGTTTCGTGAGCATGCGCGACGCCCACCTGGCCGCCATCGAGACCACGGTGCTGGCGGAGAACTGGACCGGCACCCTCGAAGTCCGCGTGGGGCTCGACGGCACCGTCCGAAACGACGGTGTGCCCAGGTACCGCGGACTGGACGATGTCCATCTCGCGCCGATCAGCACCGAGCAGGTCGACCAGGACATCATCGCTCTGCTGGTGGAGACCAACCAGAGCCACGTCCGCATCGCCGAGGCGGCCCGCACCCGACTGTGGCGGTGCGGCACCCGCTTGTTGGTCGAGCCTCGGATCGAGCAACGAGCGGGCTGGATCGCGCAGCGCTTCGCCGTCGACCTCGACGAGGGCGACGACCTGCGGGTCGAGAAGCTGGTCAGCGTGTTCTCGTCTCGAGATCACGGCATCACCGAGCCCCGTGAGGAGGCGATCGAGTGGGCGCGGGACGCGGTCG
The DNA here is from genome assembly GCA_963706425.1 of uncultured Iamiaceae bacterium. GTDB lineage: Bacteria > Actinomycetota > Acidimicrobiia > Acidimicrobiales > Acidimicrobilacustridaceae > CAVPMN01. The sequence continues at coordinate 460,724 of CAVPMN010000001.1, read as the reverse complement.
GCGACTTCGACGAGCTGATGCGTCGGCACGTGGTGAGCTGGGGGCACATCTGGGATCGCGCGCGGATCGAGTTGGGAACCGACGGCGAGATAAGCCAGATCCTGCACCTCCACCTGTTCCACCTGTTGCAGACCGTGTCGAACAACTCGGTGCCCCTCGACGTCGGCGTGCCCGCCCGAGGACTGCACGGCGAGGCCTACCGGGGCCACGTGTTCTGGGACGAGCTGTTCATCGTGCCGTTCCTGAACCTGCGCTTCCCGCAGTTGGGCCGAGCGCTGCTGCTCTACCGCTACCGGCGGCTCGATCAGGCTCGCCGGGCGGCTCGGGCCGCGGGCTACCGGGGTGCGATGTTCCCGTGGCAGAGCGCCAGCAACGGTCGAGAAGAGACCCAGATGATGCACCTGAACCCGAAATCGGGGCGCTGGCTGCCCGATGCGTCTCACCTGCAGCGCCACGTGAACGCGGCGATCGCGTTCAACGTGTGGCACTACTACCAGGCCACCCACGATGAGGAGTTCCTGCGCTTCTTCGGTGGCGAGATGCTCCTCGAGATCGCCCGGTTCTGGTCGAGCATCGCCACCTACGACCACGCGCTCGACCGCTACGAGATCAAGGGCGTCATGGGACCCGACGAGTTCCACGAGGGATACCCCGATCGCGACCAGCCCGGCCTCGACAACAACGCCTATACGAACCTCATGGCGGTGTGGTGCCTGTCTCGCGCGGCCGAGGCGCTCGAGACATTGCCGCCCGTGTCGGTGCGTGAGCTGCGTGAGCGACTGTCGATCACGCAGGAGGAGCTCGATCTCTGGGAGGACATCGCGCACAAGATGCGCCTCTGCTTCCATGACGGCGTGCTCTCGCAGTTCGAGGGCTTCGACGACCTCGCCGAGCTCGACTGGGCCGACTATGTCGAGCGCTACGGCGACATCCACCGCCTCGACCGCATCCTCGAGGCCGAGGACGACAGCCCGAACCGGTACAAGCTGGCCAAGCAGGCCGACGCCATGATGGTGTTCTTCGTGCTCTCACCGAACGAGGTGGCCGGGCTGTTCGAACGGCTCGGCTACGACTGGGACGACGACCTCATCGCCCGTAACGACGCGTACTACGAGTCACGCACCGTCCACGGCTCCACGCTCAGCAGGGTGGTGCACGCCTGGATCAACGCCCGGCTCGATCGTGAGCACTCGTGGAACCTCTTCACCTCCGCGTTGCGCAGTGACGTCGAGGACATCCAGGGCGGTACCACCGCCGAGGGCATCCACCTGGGCGCCATGGCGGGCACGGTCGACCTGCTCCAACGCTGCTACACGGGTCTCGAGTTGCGCCACGATGTGTTGGCGTTCGACCCGGTCATCCCGCCCGACCTGGGTTCTTTGGCGTTCGGCATCCGATATCGAGGCCACGTGGTCCATCTCGAGTTCACCACCGAGCTGGCCCGGGTACGGGTCGACCTCGACGAAGGGGCTCCGATCACGGTCGAGGTGGCCGGCACCCGCCGGCAGGTCCACCCCGGAGAGCTGTTCGAGGTCTCCCTCACCTCGTGAGTCGCTCGGGCTGACCTCATCGTGACCGATGGCCCTGCCAGACGGGGCTCGTCCCGGGGATAGTCGGGATATGACCACTGCAGCGACACTCATCACCGGTCCCGCGATCGAGGTGTGGGCCGACTTGACCCTGCGGGGCTTCGCCCAACTCCTGGAGGAGAACGGCATCGGTGCCGTCCTCGTCCGATCGAGCGACGGCGGCATCGCCGGGCTCATCTCCGAGCGCGACCTCGTGCGGGCGATCGCCGAGGGCGCCGATCCCGATGTCGACCGGGTGGGCGATCACATGACCTTCGACGTCGAATTCGCGAGGAGCGACACGTCGAGTGCCGAGCTGGCCCGGGTCATGATCGACGACGCCATCCGGCATCTTCCCGTCGCAGACGCCGACGGCAAGGTGATCGGCGTGGTCTCGATTCGCGACGTGCTCGCTGCAGTCCGCCCGTCGTGAGCCGAGCCGCTCACCTCCAAATTGGTGCGTGAAACAACCGTAGGGGTTGTTTCACGCACCGATTTCGGCAGGTGGGTGATGGCGTCAGGCAGCTCGACACAAGCCAGATAGGACATTTTCGTAGAACGTCTTGCCCGCCCGGCCGGCCGCTGGTAGAACGAACGCATGCCGCGGCACTCGCGCCGCCGGCCGGGGGACCAGCAGGGGATGCCGATGCCGTCAGCTGCCAGCCGCAACTACGTCGTGATCTCGGCGGACTGCCACGGCGGGGCCAACGTGGTCGACTACCGGCCCTATCTCGAGGGCCGCTACCACGACGACTTCGACACATGGCTCGCCACGTTCCAGAACCCTTACGACGACATCGCGGGCGCCGATGCCGACCGCAACTGGGACTCCGCCCGCCGGCTGCGCGAGATGGAAGACGACGGTGTGGTGGCCGAGGTGATCTTCCCGAACACCATCCCGCCCTTCTTCCCGAAGGTGTCGCTGGTGCACCAGCCGCCCGGCGCCGGGCGCCGGCGACCTCGAACGACGTTGGGCCGGGTTGCGCGCCCACAACCGCTGGTTGGCCGACTTCTGCGCCGATGCTCCCGGCCGGCGGGCGGGCATCTGCCAGATCATGCTGCACGACGTCGAAGGATCGGTGGCCGAGATCCACTGGGCCGCCGAGCACGGTCTCACCGGCGGGGTCCTGCTGCCCGGCGCGCCTCCCGGTTCGGGTGTGCCGCCGCTCTACGCGCCCGACTACGAGCCCATCTGGGCGGCGTGCGAAGAGGTCGGCCTCCCGGTCAACCATCACAGCGGCAGCGCGGCGCCCGACTACGGCGACTACCCGGCCGCACAGGCCATGTTCCTGCTCGAGGTCACCTGGTGGGCGCACCGCACGCTCTGGCACCTCCTCTTCTCGGGCGTGATGGAGCGCCATCCCGACCTGCAGTTCGTGTTCACCGAGCAGGGCACCGCCTGGGTGCCCGACGAGCTCACCCGTCTCGACTACTACGCCGGTCGCCTCAGCGGCGCCCGGGGCGCGGCGGGCTCGCAGGAGGCCCGCTTCGGCGAGGCGCTCGGCGAGCTGTCGCTCAAGCCGTCGGAGTACTGGGCCCGGCAGTGCCACCTCGGCTCGAGCTTCATCCGGCCCAACGAGGTGCAGATGCGCGACCAGGTCGGCGTCGATCACATCATGTGGGGCAGCGACTTCCCCCACCTCGAGGGCTGCTGGCCCTACTCCCGCGACCACCTGCGCCTGGCGTTCGCCGGCGTGCCCGAACACGAGGTGCGCGCCATGGTCGGCGAGAACGCCGCCCGACTCTACGGCTTCGACCTCGACGCGCTCAGCCGGCGCGCCGACGAGATCGGCCCGTCGCCGGCCGACGTCGACACGCCGCTGTCGCCGGGCGACATCCCCGACGACGCCATGCGTTGCCCGGCGTTCGCCACCGCTCGACTGGTCGGCGCATGAGCACGATCCGCTACGCCGCCCGTCCGATCGGTCAACGCGAAGACAAAGAGGTGAAGGCCACCAAGATCGGTGCGTGGTCGACCTCGGTCACCGCCATGTTCCGCACCGATCCCGACGTGTTGGCCTCGGTGCTCCCGCCGCCCCTGCAGCCTGGCGCCGAGCCCATCGTCAAGGTCGGCATCTCCCGGGTCGACCTCGGTGGAGGCCTGCCTCCGTTCGGCGCCGGCACCTTCGGTGTGGCGGCCCGCCACGACGGCCACGACGGCTTCTATCCGCTGCTCATGCCGATGACCACCGAGCAGTCGGTCATCGGCGGTCGTGAGACCTTCGGCGAGCCGAAGAAGCTGGCCCAGATCGAGTTGCAGCGCACGGGCGACGAGCTCACGGCCACGGTGGCGCGCATGGGTGTCACCATCGTCGAGATCTCGGGCACCGTCGGTGCCGCGCTCGACCCGCCACCCGCCGAAGAGCGGCTCGACTTCTACTTCAAGTTCCTCCGCGACCCGGCGGGCGACGGCTTCGACGACGACCCGTGGCTCGTCTACTGCCATCGCGAAACCGAGACCCGCACGCATCACCGGGTCGACGGCACGCTCGTGCTGCGCGACTCACGCTTCGACCCCGTGGCCGACTTCCCGGTGCTCGGGCCGGTCGAGATCACCTTGTCCGAACGCCGCAGCCAACAGCGCGGCGAGCTGAAGCTGCGGGTGCCGGCGGGCGACCTGCTGCCTTTCGCCCATCAGCGCTACGACGACCTGTCCCCGGTCGGGAAGGACGACTGACGCCATGAACGTCGACACCACACAAGCCGATCGCAACGACGACGAGCGCTATCTCGTCATCTCCGCCGACTGCCACGCCGGGCTGCCCAACGAGCAGTACCGCGACTGGCTCGATCCCGAGTTCCGCGAGCAGTTCGACGTGGCGCTGGCCGAACGTCGCCGCCTGGCCGAGCTGGCCAGTCAGGGATTCCTCAACCAGGAGTTCGCCGACCAGTGGCACGCCGAGAACGAAGAGGGCCTGCGCGGCGGCTGGGATGCGGCCCGTCGCGACAAGGAGCTCGACGCCGACGGCGTGGCGGGCGAGGTCATCTTCCCCGACGCCGACTCGGTCACGTCCGGCGCGTCCGCGCCCTTCGGCGCCGGTCTCGGGTGCCACCGGCGACACGCCGCCCGAGCTGCTGTTCGCCGGGCGCGCGGGCCCACAACCGCTGGCTGGCCGAGCTGTGCGACGACAGCCCCGAGCGGCGGGCCGGCGTGGCGGTCGTGCCGATCATGGCCGACGTCGACGCCGCCCGTGGTCGAGATCCGCCGGGCCCACGAGTCGGGTCTGCGGGGCGGCATCCTCATCCCTCCGATGTGGCAGCCCTACGCGCCCTACCACGACCCGAGCTACGACCCGGTCTGGGCGGTGTGTGAAGAGCTCGACATGCCCGTGCACGTGCACTCGGGTGTGGCCGACAAGGCGTCCTATGGCGCGCACATCGGCATCTACACCACCGAGGTGCGCTTCTGGTCGTCGCGGCCGCTGTGGTTCCTCATCTGGTCGGGCGTGTTCGAGCGCTTCCCCGGCCTGAAGTTCGGGGTCACCGAATGCGGCGCGTTCTGGGTCAACGACCTGCTCTGGCGCATGGACCTGGTCTACGAACGCGACCACGGCTCCCAGAAGCTGGGCGACCAGCTCACCGCCAACATGACGCATGCGCCCGAGCGACTACTTCGACCGCAACTGCTTCATCGGTGCGTCGAACACCCAGCGACGCGAGCTGGCCCGGCGCTACGAGATCGGGGTCGACAACATCTGCTGGGGCAACGACTTCCCCCATCCCGAGGGCACCTGGCCCCACACCCGCGAGTTCCTGGCCGAGGTGTTCTGCGACATCCCCCGGGACGAGACGGCGGCGATGCTCGGCACGACGGCCGCGGCCGTCTACGGCTTCGACACCGCGGCCCTGCAACCGCTGGTCGACCGCATCGGCCCCACGCCCACCGAGCTCGGCCAGGCCGACGATCCCTCCGCCAAGTGGGCGCTGCTGCGAGAGGCCGGCCGTCCGTGGATCACCGGCGTCGAGACCCCAGCCATCGCCATCGCGTGAATCCCCCTACACAGGAGCAGCCACGTCCGTGACCGAGACGGCCGATGACCGGGTGACGTTCAACCCACTGGCGGAGGGCTTCGCCGACTCGCCCTACGAGCAGTACGCGCGTCTGCGCGACGCACGACCCGGTGCACTACTCGGATCTGCTCTGGGGATGGGTCGTCACCCGCTTCGACGACGTCGGCCAGCTGCTGCGCGACCCCACCATCTCGAGCGACATCCACAACGCCACGCCCAGCCCGCTCACCGAGAACGAGCTGGCCCGGCTGGCCGAGCAGACTCGTGCGTCGCGCACGGTCGTGCTCATGGACGACCCCGACCACACCCGCATCCGCAAGCTGATGGCCAAGCCGTTCCGTCCGCCGAGAGATCGACGAGCTGCGCGCCAGCATCACCGCACGAGTGCGACCGGTCGCTCGACCACCTCCGCGAGCACACGGGGCGACGGCCGCATCGAGATCGACCTCGTGGGCGACTTCGCCTATCCGCTGCCGGTCGAGGTGTTCTCGGAGATGCTCGGCGTCCCCGACGAGGACCAACCCCGCTTCCGCTACTGGACCCAGTGCGTGGCGCGATCGATCGACCCGATCATCACGCCCGAGGAGCGCGACGAGTGCCTGGCCGGACTCGACGAGATGTACGCCTATCTCGAGGAGCTGCGCCGACGAGAAGCGCGCCGACGCCCGCCGACGACCTGCTCTCCTACCTGGTGCACGTCGAGATCGACGGCGAGCGGCTCTCCCAGGAAGACCTGATGGGTCAGCTGGTCACCCTCTACATGGCGGGCCACGAGCCCACCGCGGCGCTCGTCGCGGCCGGCACCCTCGCCTTGCTGCGGGCACCCGACCAGCTCGGCCGGCTGCGCGCCGACCGCACGCTGCTGCGCAACGCCATCTCGGAGCTGCTGCGCTACGACGGCCCCAACCAGTTCACCCGGCGCATCACCACCCGGCCCACCCTCGTGGGCGACACCGAGCTGCCGGCCGGTGCGGTCATCTTCGCCAGCCCGGCCGTCAGCCAACCGCGACCCCCGCCGGTGGGGTGACACCGCCGACCAGGTCGTGGTCGACCGCGACGACGCCGGCCAGCACCTGCAGTTCGGCGCCGGCGTGCACGCCTGCCTCGGCTCGCATCTGGCCCGTCTGCAGGCCGAGATCGTGTTCACCGCGATCCTCGATCGTCTCGACGGCCTCGAGCTGGCGGGCGAGCCCGAGTGGAGCTCGCGCATGGTCATCCGGGGCCTCAACCGCCTGCCGGTGTCGTGCTCGATCACCTCGTGAGCGCCGCGGGGCGCTCAGGCCTGAGATCGGTCGAGCAGGGCGGGCACCAGCATGCGCTCGAGCAGGGCCACGAGCTCGTCGGTGTCGGGCACGATCTCGTTCGAGCGCGTCAGGCCCGTCGCCACGATCTGCAGCCAGCGGGTGGCGTCGTCGGGCGTGACCCCGGCCCGCAGAGTGCCCGCCGCGGCCGCCGCGGTGAAGGTGGGTTCGAGCAAGGGGCGGATCCCCTCGGTGAGCGCCTTGCCGCCCACGCGCGCCATCCAGGCGCTGGCCGACGGCGCGGTGAGCGACTGGTGCACCGGATCGGCGGCCAGTTCGGCGAGGGCCAGGGCCATGCCCTCGGCCAGGTAGCGCTCGGGCGCGGCATCGTCGCCGAGCTGGGCGATCACCTTGCGGCCGACCCGCATGGTGGCCTGCACCACCACCGCGGTGAGCAGCTCCTCCTTCGACCCGAAGTAGCGGTAGATCGACGAGCGGTGCAGATCGACGGCGTCGGCCACCAGGTCGAGGCGCAGGGCGCGCACACCTTTGTCGCGCACGATCGCCTCGGCGGCATCGACCAGGCGCTTGCGCACCGACTCGTAGTCGGGGCCATCGGGTCGGGCCCGCCACGCGTCACGAACCGCTGGTTCGGGGGTCGTCGCCACGGCCTCACTGCTTATCACCGCCATAGTGATTCGACAAGACATACTACAGAAATGTCTCGCCAGGACGAAGGGACGGTCACGTGCAAGACCTGCAGGATCGGGTAGCGGTCGTCACCGGGGGAGCGGGCGGCATCGGGCGAGGCATCGTGCACGCCCTGCTCGACGAAGGGACCAAGGTGGTCATCGCCGACATCGAGCAGGCGGCCCTCGATCGGACGGTCGACGAGCTGAGCGGGCGCGGCGAGGTGAGCGCAGTGCGCACCGACGTGTCCGACTTCGACAGCGTCGACGCGTTGGCGGCGCAGGTGTTCGAGCGCTACGGCGCCTGCCATCTGCTCTTCAACAACGCCGGCGTCACCTCAGGTGGAGGCGGCAACGTCTGGCTGAACGAGTCGAACGACTGGCGGTGGTGCTTCGGCGTCAACGTGTTCGGCGCCGCCCACGGCATCAGCGCGTTCGTGCCCCGCATGATCGAGTCGGGTGAGCCCGGCCACATCGTCAACACGAGCTCCGGCGACGGTGGCTTCGCTCCCGTGCCCCGAGCGGCGGTCTACGCGTCGAGCAAGGCCGCCATCAGCTGTCTCACCGAGGCCCTCGCGCACCAGCTCATCGACGACGGCACCAACCTGCGGGCCTCGGTGTTCTATCCGTCGGGCGGGATGCTCGACACCGGCCTGTTCACGGCCACGCGCAACCGACCGGCAGAGCTGGCCAGGGTGCGCCAGCCCGAGTCGAAGCGATCGATGACGTTCGCCGAGCTCAAGGCGGCGATGGAACGCTCGGGCCGCGAGGTGCAGGTGATGGACCTCGACGTGCTGGGCCGGTTCGTGATCGACGGGGTCAAGGCCGACCGCTACATCATCGCGTTCAACCTCGACGGCACGGCCGAGCTGCTGCATCGCCGCGCCGACGCCATCGCCGCGGGAGAGCTGCCGCCCCACCACCAGCTCGGCGTCTGACCCCGCCCCCAAAGAAACTCCGTTCTGGCAGGTCAAACCCGCACCAGAGTGCAGGTTTGACCTGCCAGAAGCGCAGGAGCGGCGCGAAAGGCGTCTGAGCCGCCCGGTCAGCGCTGGTCGTCGGCCAGGACCAAGGCGAAGCGGCCCACCCCGATGATGGCGTCACCAGGGTGCTCGCCGCTGGTCGAGACCACCCGGTGGATCGACCCGCTGTCGGTGTCGATGTCGAGGTCGCGCAACTCGCCGTCGAGTCGACCGCTCTCGAGCAGCACGTTCTTGCCCAGCAGATCTTGGTATCGGTCGATCTCGGCGCGACCGTCCTCGCCGACCTCATGAGCGCTGGCGCCGTGCACCGTCAGCACGTCTCCGCCGGTCTGGTCGATCTGGTCCCAGTCGACCACCCGGTTGTCGTCGAGCACGAGCCCGGACAGCGAGGCGCGATCGAGGTCGAGCACCACCGACCGCACCTGGCCGAGTCCGTTGGCCTCGTCGACATCCATCACTTCGGTTCCGATCAGCTCACGCAGCCTCATGGGACGAGCCCCCTTCGCGGTCGAGCAGGAGTGTGAAGCCCACCAGGTCTTCGGCGACGTGGCGGCTGGTCTCCTCGGGCAGGATCATCGCCTGATCCGACACGGCGGTCGCCATGTCGTACCGCACGAGCAGCTCGCGGCCCTCGGGCGGGTAGTGGGGTCCGGTCTCGATGACATAGCCGACCAGCTCCGCGTCGCGGCCGAGGCGCACGATGGCATCGGTGACCGCGCCCACCTCGTTGCCGTCGTCGGTGAGCACCCGCAGTCCGGTGACTTCTTCGGTGGGGCCGACAGCTTCGCGATCGTCGGACAACTCGTCGAGGTCGCTCTCGTCGGTGATGAGCACCGCGTCTGCACCGAGGGCGTGGATGTCGTTCCACTCGGCCATGCGGTGCATCGGTCCCGTGAGCATGCCGCGGTTGTTCAGCGTGAGCCCGGCAAGCTCGCCGGCTCGGGTTCCGAGCACGACGTCCTTCACCTCGGCCACGTCGTCGCCGGCCAGGGTGACCACCGGACGTCCGATCAGCTCGCTGGCCCGCTCGACGAGCGGCTTCTGGGCGCTCATCGGGACCCCTCCGTTCGGGAAGGAGGTTCCGTCACCATCGTGACCCGCCCCCTGCGTCGCTTCACTTGGGTCCACACCGCCAGTCCCAGGACGACGGCGATCACCACGAGGGCGATCAACACGATCAACCATTCCTCCATGACGGGCCTCCTCACGAGGTGGACACGATCGGTGGTCCCTACCGCGACAGTCGCCGGGTATGCGCGTTTGCCGTGGCTTGCTGTGACGATCCGCGGGCGACTGTTGCAGCTTCGCGACGATCGCCTCGAGGGGGTCTGTGCGTCCGCGGCGCGGTGGTACAACAACCGACTCGCGTATGAAGGAGAATGCCGTGGTTGTTGCCGTCGCCTCCCTGATCGTGCTGCTCACCGGTGCCGTCGCCGTCGCCGTCTTCGTTGCCGGCCGCGCCATCGCCGGAAACCAACTCGCCGACGACCTGCGCCACTACGACGAGCCGGTGCAGCTTCGTCCGAGGACCATGGACGAGGTGTCTCGAGCCGCCTGAGCGGTGCCGCGCGGAGCGGCACGACCTCGGGCGAGCGTCGCCCTCAGCGGGCCGGCGCCGGCGCCATGCGCAGGGCCCGCACGTCGAGCGGTCGCCCGGTGTGCTCGTCGACCACGACGGGATCGACGACCTCGCCCGACTGACGATCGACCAGCACCACCGGCGGCGCTCGCCGTCGGGCCACATCCAGTCGCTGCCCCAACGCCACATGGCGGCCAACACGCCCCAGAAGTCGCGGCCCTTGTCGGTGAGCCGATACTCGTAGCGGGGCGGCCGCTCCTGATACGCCACCCTTTCGAGCAGGCCCTCGTCGCAGAGGCGCTTCAGGCGGGCGGTCAGCACGGCACGTCGGCGACGTCGAGCGTCGTGCCTGGAACTCCTCGAAGCGGCGCGAACCCATGAAGGCCTGGCGCATGACCAGCGGCGTCCACCAGTCGCCGATCAGGTCGGTGGTGCGGGCGATCGGGCACGGCCAGTCGTCGAAGCGGGTTCGTCTCATCGGGTCACGCACCCGCCACGGGCAGCGGCTGGTCGACTCGCTCGACCCGGGCCCGCACGTGCTTGTGATGGGGCGTGCCCGCGAACCAGTCGCGATCGTCGGTGGAGGTGAGCTCGTTGGGGGCGACACCGACCGCGTCGGACGAGTCGCCACTGGCGCCGAGACCGAGACCGTTGGGCAGCGAGATGTGCCCGGCGCGGCATCATGTCGGTGACCTCGACCACGGCCACGCGCTGTGCCCCGCTTGGTGACGACCCGAGCCCGATCGCCGGTCGTCAAGGCCGAGCGCGGCGGCGTCGTCGGGCCCGATGCGCATCGCCCCCTGCTGGTCGTTCTTCCGCCAGGCGGGGTCGCGATAGATGGTGTTGGCGGTCGACGATCGCCGCTCACCGGCCGACAGCACCAGGGGAAAGGCATCGTCGGCCGCTATCGGTGAGCGCTCGTCGGAGAGGCGATCGAACTCGGCCAGCAGGTCGGGGATCACCAGGTTGACCCGGCCGTCGCCGGTGACCACCCGGCGCATCGTCTCGTCGTAGTCGTCGACCGAGAACACGATGCCCGACGGGTGGGCGAGCACGTGGTCGAAGAGGGTGTCGCCGAGTGCGTCACCGCCGTCGGGGTCGCCGATGCCCGCCCGTCGGATGGACGCATCCCAGAACCCGGCCGCGGTTTGGGACAGGCCCCACACTGCTGCCGCACCGGCCGCGTCAGACGCCGTCGGGAGTGCGCAGAGTCGGGCCGAGCGTCTCGTAGAGGATCGTCGGTAGCAGCTTGCCCTTGTCGGGGTCGTTCGGCCATGAACGTGAACAAGGCGGTCGCATAGCTCGCTGCGGCCTCGTCGCGCGCCGCCTCGGCCAACGGCGCCAGATCGCTCGTCGGAGTAGGCGCCGAGGGCTCGGCACAGTCGGGCGTGGATCTCGTACTCGGGCAGGGTGCCCTCGAGCGGCTCGAACACCGGTCGGCGCAGGTGGAAGTAGTTGCGCAGGGAACTCGAGGTTGAAGAACGTGCACTCCCACTTCTCGAACTGAGACGCCGCAGGCAACACGTAGTCGGCGTGCCTGCCGGTCTCGGTGAGTGCGACGTCGATCACCACCACCAGATCGAGCGCGTCGAGCGCTTCGCGCATGCGCACGCTGTCGGCCAGCGAGTGCACCGGGTTGCCCGACTCGACGAGCATGGCCCGGAAGCGATCGGGGTGATCGGTGAGGATCTCGTCGGGGATCACGTTGCACGGCACCAACCCGGTGACCAGGCGGTGGCCCGTGACCGGGGTGCTCGGCGCGCCGACCGCGACGCTGGACCGCCGCCACCGCCGCCGAGCGACGCGAAGCGGGTGTGCAGGTTCATGCCGCCCTTCACCCCGAAGTTGCCCGTGAGCAGGCACGATCAGCTTCTCGAGGTAGCTGTTGAGCGTCGAGTGGGGAGCCTGCTGGATGCCGAGGTCCTCGAAGATCGACACGCCGCCGGTGCGCCGCGCCGATCAGCCGTCGGCCGTCTCGCGCACCTGCTCCTCCGGCACGCCCGGCTTTGGCGCACGACTCGGCGACGTCGACGGAGGCCAGGTGATCGAGCAGCTCGTCGAGGCCGTCGGCGTTGTCGGCCAGCCAGCCACGGTTCGAGGTGGTCGTCGTCGACGAGCACCTTCAAGAGGGCGGCGAGCAGGTGGGCGTCGCCGCCGGGCACCGGGCGCAGGTGGATGTCGGCCAGGTCGGCCGACTCGGTGCGTCGAGGATCGACCACGATCATCGTGCGGTCGGGGTCGTTGGCGATCGCCTTGAGCACGCGGCGGGCCTGTGGGAACCCGTGCGACTGCCAGGGGTTCTTGCCCCAGAACACCGCGACCTGGGCGTGCTCGTAGTCGCCGGTGGTGTGGCAGCTGGCTCGCCCGAAGAGCTGACCGTCGACCCAGAACTCGCCGGTCTTCTCCTGGGCCAGCGCATTCGAGTTGTAGCGGATGCCGAGCGCAGCGCGGAACGCGCTGCCGTAGCCGCCGCCGAGGTGGTTGCCCTGTCCGCCGCCCCCGTAGAAGAGGATCTTGTCGCCGCCGTGCTCGGCGATGACGTCCTGGAAGCGGGCCGCCACCTCGGCGATGGCGGTGTCCCAGTCGATCTCCTCGAACGTGCCGTCGGCCCGCCGGCGCAGGGGAGTGGTGAGCCGGTGCGGGCCGTTCTGGTAGTGGTCGAGGCGCAGCGCCTTCTCGCACGTGTAGCCCGCCGAGGCGGGATGGGCCTTGTCGCCGCGCACCCGCGCGATGGTCGGCCCATCGACCTTCACCTCGATGCCACAGTTGATCGAGCAGAGGATGCACGCGGTCTGCTGCCACTCGCTCGGGTGCGACTCGTGCTCGGGGGTGGCGGTTCCGGTCATGCGCAACTCCGTTCAACAAACGAACTAAGTCTCCTCAAGGTACGGCTCCCTTCTCCGCCCGTCAATGCCTCGCGTGTCGTACGTTGGCCGACCATGAGCGGCCGCGAGCGACCCGAGCGAGTACACGAGTACCGCAACCACCACCTCGACAGCACCCGGTGGGACCACTTCCACGTGCGCGACGGCGACATCGTGGTCACCACCGCCTACAAGGCCGGCACCACGTGGACTCAGCGCATCCTCGCGGCGCTGGTGCTCGGCCTCGAGCCCGACGGTCGGGGCCTCATGGAGATCTCGCCGTGGATCGACGCTCGGTGGCACGGACCCATCGAGCCCATGATCGAGTCGCTCGATGCCCAGACGCACCGACGGTTCGTCAAGAGCCACCTCGCCGCCGACGGGCTGCTCTACTTCCCGGAGGCGAAGTACGTGGTGGTCGGCCGCGACACGCGCGACGTGTTCATGTCGTTGTGGAACCACTACAGCGCCTACACCGACATCGCCTACTCGCTCTTCAACGACGCCGATCGCCCCGGCGCGGAGTTCCCCCGTTGCCCCGACGATCCTCGCGAGCTCTGGCCGCGTTGGATCAGCGAGGGTTGGTTCGAGTGGGAGCCTGATGGTTGGCCGTTCTGGTCACACCACCATCACCTGTCGACCTGGTGGCAGTGGCGCGACCTGCCCAACGTGCACTTCGTCCACTTCGGTGACCTCAAGGCGGACACCGAAGGGGAGATGCGCCGGCTCGCCGCCTTCTGCGAGATCGAGGTCCCCGAGGATCGCTGGCCGGCGCTGGTCGCGGCCGTTCAGCTCGACGCCATGCGCGAGGAGGCCAAGGGTGCTGACGGCGACGACCCGGCGGCCATGATCTTCGAAGGTGGTGTCGACCGTTTCCTCTTCAAGGGCACCAACGGCCGGTGGCGCGGCGTGCTCACCGACGACGATCTCGCCCTCTACGACGATGCGGCCGGCCGGCTCGATCCGGACCTACGAGCCTGGCTCGAAGGCGGTCGCGCCAGCCTGGTGTGAGCGGCTGCGCGGTGGTCAGGTGGGATTGGCGATCGGGGCGGCGGTCGCCACCAACGTGAGCAACGCGGCCACTCGTCCGGCCCACAGGGCGTAGGTCTCGGTGTTCGGGTGATAACGATCGGCGGCCAGGTAGGTGACCGGGTGGGCGCCTTCGGCGCGGTGGTCGATGCCCACGAAATGACCGCCGTACCGCTCGGTGATGGTGCGGATCTGGGCGTCGGCCCGCCGGCCGACCCACCTCGCCAGCCCGCGCAACGGCTGGCGGATCACCATGGCCGAGCCGATGTCGGGCAGTCCGGTGGTGATGAGCGTGGCGCCGGTCGAGCTGAGCCTGGCGAGGATGGCGTCGTAGTCACGACGGAACCGACCGGGCGGAGTGAGACTGCCCACGTCGTTCGATCCGACGGTCACGACCGCCACCGAGCCGGGACCGAGCAGCACCGTCGCGGCCGGCACCTGATCGGCGAGCACGTCGGCGGCACAGGCGCCGGCGCGGGCCAGGCACGTCAGGGCGACCGATCGGTTGTCGTGGGCGCAGAACAGGTCGGCCGCCTTGCGGGGCAGGGCGCCGTCGGGAGTGTCGGCGCCGAGTCCTGACGCCAACGAATCGCCCAGCCAGACCAGTCGGAGCGGTTCGGTCGTGGGGACGGATGATCCGAGGATCCCGTCCTGGTCGTGCGGTCCGGGCACGTCCGGGCGACGGGTGAACCGCAGCAAGGCCCCCTGGATGACGGGGACCGCGGCGGCGGCCACCGTGCCGGCGGCGAGGCCGGCGATGACCCGGCGGGGGGTGACGAGGGCGTGGTGTTGGCGTGCGGGCACGCCCGAGTATCGGCCGAACCGGCGCAGAAGTGCAGTCACCTCCGGGGTGAGGGTGCGGTCGTCGGTCACCGTCTGCCCTGGTCATGGACCGGTTGGCTGGCTCGAAGGATGCCTGACAATGCGGGTCGGGATTGCTCTTTTGGCCCCAGATCTCCCTACGCTCACGGCATGGCGACCACACGTAAGGCAACCACGCAATGGCAGGGCTCACTCCTGGAAGGCTCCGGTGAGGTGACGCTCGAGTCGTCCGGTGTCGGCACCTTCGCCGTCACCTGGGCCTCACGAGCCGAAGAGCCAGAGGGGCGCACCAGTCCGGAGGAGCTCATCGCGGCCGCGCACTCGTCGTGCTTCTCGATGGCGTTGTCGAGTGCGCTCGCCAAGGGAGGCAACCCCCCGGAGCGGCTCGAGACGTCGGCCGACGTCACCTTCCAGCCCGGCGAGGGGATCACCGGCATCCACATCACCGTGCGCGGCACCGTGCCGGGGTTGACCGCCGATCAGTTCGTCGAGGCGGCTGAAGGGGCGAAGGCCAACTGCCCGGTCAGCAAGGCGCTCACCGGCACCACCATCACCCTCGACGCTTCGCTCGCCTGACCCGAGCTCAGGCCCAGTAGTCGATGCCGCTCAGCTGGCGGTAGCGGTCGCGGAACGCTTCGTCGTCGAGGAAGAACACCTCGACCACGTCGTCGCCGTGTCGGTCGCGCATGCCCGCCAGCACCTCGGCATCGCCGACCACCTGTCGCAGGGGTGGCTGGTCGGCTTCGACGGCCTCGGCGATGGCGTCGGCCACCACGTCGGCACTGACACCGCTGTTGGTCAGGTTGTGGGTCATGACCTTGAACAGGAAGTCGCGCGCCTTGGGATAGACGGTGTCGGACTGCGGGGCCTCGGCTTTGCCCCAGATCGGCGTGAGGATGGTGCCCGCTCGCACCGCGATGACCCGGATGCCGAACGGGGCCACCTCGGCCTGCAACGACTCGCTGATCGCCTCGACCGCGAACTTGGTCGACGCGTAGGCGCTCATCATCGGCGGTGAGCTGATGGCCGATGCCGACGACATGTTCACGATGCGGCCGCGTCCGACCTCGCGCATACCCGGCAGCACCTGCTGGGTGCAGCGCACCACCCCCAACACGTTGGTGTCGAACATCGACTGGTAGGTCGCCAGGTCGGTCTCCTCGACGCTGCCCGCGCCGGTGATGCCGGCGTTGTTGACCAACACCGTGACCGGTCCGTCGGCGAGGATCGCGGCGAAGGCCTGCTCGACCGAGGAATCGTCGGTCACGTCGATGGCCACCGGCCGAAGGTTGACGCCCGCCGCGGTGGCCGCCGCCTCGATGTCGGCCAGGCCTTCGGCGCGACGGGCCCCGGCGAACACGTCGTAGCCGTCGCGTGCCAAGCGCATCGCCGTGGCCAAACCGATGCCCGAGTTGGCCCCCGTCACCACGGCCCGTTCGCCCATGAGCTCTCCTTCGTCGACGTCGGCGGCGAGGTTACCGGTTGGGTGCCGTCCGACACCGAGGCCGGATGCAGGCCGGCCACCTCACTCGGCACCGACCCCGCATCGCGGGTATACCTCGGTGCAGACCTGTCCCCGCCGACTGGAGCGCCGCCATGCCGCACGATCTCGCCCTCAAGGGGATGAACCTGGTTCACCGGGTGATCACCACCGTCAGCTTCGGTCGACTGGGATGGCACGCCATGGGCATGCCGGTGCTCGAGCTCACCACCACGGGCCGCAAGAGCGGTCAGCCCCGCACGGTGTTCCTCACCTCGCCGCTCGAGGTCGACGGCAATCTCGTGATCGTCGCGTCGCGAGGTGGCGACGACCACCATCCCGCATGGTTCGTCAACCTGCGTAGCGATCCGAACGTCGAGGTCGCCATAGGCGGCGGGTCGGCCAAGCCGATGCGAGCGCGGATCGTCGAAGGTGAGGAGCGTGAGCGTCTCTGGACCGAGCTCACCGCGGCTCACGACAACTACGCCGGCTACCAGCGCAAGACCGACCGCACGATTCCAGTGGTGGTGCTCGAGCCGCGCTGAGAAATCGCCTATTGCACCTTTCCCATTAGATTGGTAGGTTTTCTCCTCGTGGAGGAACTGCTTCTGGTGGGGCTGGCGGGCTTCTGTGCGGCGTTGGTCGACGGAGCGTTGGGCATGGGCTTCGGGCCAACGAGCTCGAGCATCCTGCTCGGCACCGGTCTTTCCCCTGCCTCGGTGTCGACCACGGTCAACCTGGCCAAGGTGGCCACGGGCATCGCCGCCGCCATCTCGCACTGGCGGTTCCGCAACATCGACCACCGCCTGGTGCTGCAGCTCGCCATTCCGGGCAGCATCGGCGCCGTGCTCGGTGTCACCGTGCTGTCGCGGGTCGACGGTGACACGCTGCGCCCGTTCCTGGCCGGGCTGCTCGTCCTCGTCGGCCTGCGCATCCTCTGGCGGTTCAGCCGGCCAGTGGTCGCCAAGCCTGCCGAGTTCGAAGACCTCGAGCACGATCCCGACAAGATGCCTCCCTTCAACGACAAGGGTGTCGAGGTGGTCGCGGCCGCCGGTGGCGTCACCAACGGTCTCATTGGTGCGTGGGGCCCGATCGTCACGCCCTTCCTCATGCACCGCGAGCTGGCCCCCCGGTTCGCGGTCGGATCGGTGAACACCGCCGAAGTGGCCGTGGCCATGGTGTCGGCCACCTCGCTGCTGGCGGCGCTCGGCAGTGGCGGGCTCGACATCGCCGTACTCGCCGCCATGCTGCTCGGTGGTGTGGCGGCCGCGCCGGTGGCCGCGTGGATGGTGCGCCATGTGCCCGCCCGCCCGATGGGCGTAGCCGTGGGCGGACTGTTGCTGGTCACCAACATCCAGCAGCTGGCCGACTGGCGAGATCTCACCACGTCGCGCTGGTTGCTCTATGGCGGGGCGCTGGCGCTCGTGGCGATCGCCGCGTTGCGGCCCCGGCTGCGCCCGGCGGTCGTGGCGGCCGACCCGGCGTGAGCGTCTGGTCGGCAGACGCGAGTGCTCAGGTGATCGTGCGCACCCCGACGACCGTGGCCAACGGTTGCAGCACCCGCACGGGTAGGTGCGGATCGACGGCGGTCACTTCGTCGACGAACCCACCGAGGTTCACGTTGAACGAGTAGGCCATGGGCGACTCGACCGGCCGGAAGAAGTCGTCGTGATGGTGTGCCACCACGACCTTGGGGTCGAGGGCGCGCAAGATGCGCCGGGTGAAGTCGCGGGTGTAGACCCGCCCGGCGATGCCGCACAGGAACACGTCGACGCCTCGGGCCTTGATCTCGTCGTCGAGGAGGTTGGCGGAGCCCTGGTGGTAGAGGCTGATGCCGGCCACCTCGATGTGGATGCCCCACACCTGGCCGCAGCGGTAGTTGCCGGAGCCGAGATCGTCGAGGCAGTCGCACGTGAACTCGCCCTCGGAGGGCACCTTCAATCCCAACAGCAGCTTCGAGTGGATGCTCGGGGTGAACGAGACGACGAACGGGCCGATCTCGTATCGCTGGTGCGGCTCGACCACGACGGCCTGAGACCCGACGCCGTGCAGGTGCATGAGCGACCGCAGCGACGACGAGCCGTAGACATCGCAGCCGTGGGTGCGGGCGATGTGGGGGACGTCGACCGCATGGTCGAAGTGGGTGTGGCCGACGAGCACCGCGTCGGCTGCAGGCACGATGCGATCGACCAGGTCGGTGTCGGAGAGGAACGGTCGTGCTCGGAGGGTGGTCTTGAGTGGCCGCCGGGAGAAGAACGGGTCGATGAGCACCGTCGTGCCCTCGTACGTGAGCCGGAACCCGGCCGTGCCCAGCCATTGCAGCTCGAGCCCGGCGGGAAGGTCGACGCCGTGACGAGACCAGTCGAGGTCGAGCTGCACGCTCGGGTCGTTGCGATGTCGCAGCCGGCTGAGGTCGACGTTCGGTAGCCGCATGGTCAGGCCAACCTCATGCCGCTCGTGGCTCGCGACGTCGTTCGTAGGCCCAGCCCGGGCCCCGGACCACATACGACAGGCGTTCGCGCCAGGTGGTGGACCCGGCCACGTCCTCGAGCATGTCGCGGTGCTCGTGGCTCATCACCCGCGCCGGGTTGAAGGTGTTGATGTTCTTCGTCAGCCCGTAGACGACCGGCTCGTCCTCGCGCTCGAACGTGCCGAAGAGGCGATCCCACACGATGAGGATGCTGCCGTGGTTGCGATCGAGGTACTGGGGGTTGCTGCCGTGGTGCACCCGATGGTGCGAGGGGGTGTTCAACACGTGCTCGAGCGGCCCGATGCTGCGGATGACGTCGGTGTGGATCCAGTACTGGTAGATGAGGTTGAGGCCGCGCGCCTGCATGATCACCGACGGACGCACGCCCAGCAGGGCCAGCAGGCCGTAGGGAACGAACACCCCGAAGGCGTCGGCCACCGGCTGACGAAGCGCGGTCGACAGGTTGTAGCGCTCGCTCGAGTGGTGCACCACGTGGATCGCCCACAGGAACCGGCTCTCGTGCATGAAGCGGTGGTTCCAGTAGTAGATGAAGTCCCAGCCGAGCACGGCCGCAGCGAGCGCAGCGGCGCCGTTGCCGAGGTCGGGCAGCACCCGGCGCTCCCAGAGACGAGTTCCAGTGGTGCGCGCCGCCACCGCGGTGGTGAGAGCGACGCCGCCGGCCACGATCGACGCGACGCCGCCGACCGATGCCACCTTGCGGGCCCGTCGAGCGATGCGCCGCCGACGCTCGCGGCGCGGGGTTGTCGTAGTGGCGGATGCTCGTCCGTCGTCGTCTGCCGGACCCGTGTCGTCGAGGCGAGCCAACTGATCGGCCACCGTGGTCACCGCCACCGCGCCCACGGCCGCACCCACCAGCACCTTGCCGAAACGGCCGACGCCGGGGGTCACCGGGCCCAGCACCTTCTGGGCCACCAGCGGCGCCAGCAGGCTGGCCACACCCATCGTCAGGCTGGTGATGGTGTCGCGTCGCTCGTAGTCGGCCGCGCTCGGGCCCTGCAACGCAGCGCGACGGCGCAGCCACCACGCCTCGGCCCCCATGGTGCCGAAGTAGCCGGGAATGGCGACAACGGTTGGGTCCATGCTCCCCCTCGGTCAGTGCGTCGTGACATTGTCACGCGCTGCCCGCTGCGATGCGAACCGGTCGACGCGCCTACCCCTTCGTTCCTGTCGCGGGATCGGGGCCGTCCGACCCCGAATCCGCGACCGGTTCGGAAGGGACCTGGTAGTGCGCTTGGTAGCGCGCGAAGCGGCCACGCTCGGCGGACACATCGAGGCCGGTGTCGGCGAGCGAGTACTGGTGGGTGCCGCGTGCGCCCTGCGGCCGGTCGGCGAGGTAGTCGCGTGACCGCAGCGGCGAGCGACGGGCCGAACTCGATGCCGAGGCGGTTGTAGACCTCGGCGAGCGTGGCCACCGGATCGGCCATCAGGTCGGCATAGCGCACGTCGACGAACCGGTCATCGGGTAGCTCGCCCGACTCGCGGGCATCGATGGTGTCGTCGAGCATGAATCCGTAGCCCATCGACACCAGAGGCGCGAGCGAGTCGACGTCGACATCGTCGGTGCGCATCGATCTGATCGTGCCCATCAGGCTGATGGTGGACGGCACCGTCTTGAGCGGGTCGCGGTGGATCTGCACGACGCGTGCATCGGGGTAGACCGCGAACAACGTCCGCAGCTGGCTCAGATGGCTCGGCGCCTTGAGCACCCATCGCTCGCCGGCTTGGCGTCGCTGCAAGGTCTGGAGGACCTTGCGGTGGTACGCGATAGGCCTCGGTCTGATCGGCGCCCACGAGGTGGGCCGAGTAGGTGGGCACCTCGTAGGTGCCGCCCCACTGGTCCGACAGGAACTCGAGCATGGTGGCGAAGATGCACTCGTTGGGCTCGTCGCCGTCGTTGTGGTGCATCGTCTCGTAGGCCGGCTGCACGTCGGCCCAGAACGCGTGCACCTGGTGGCCGAGTTGGCGCACCCGTTCTGTGTCGGCGGTCGTCGCCTCGCCCGGATGCAGGAGCTCCCAGGTGGCGGGCGTGCGGTTGGTGGGATCGAGGGCCAACAGCTCGTGCAGGATCGACGTGCCCGAGCGCCCGGTGCCCACCACGAACACGGGCGCGGTGATCGGCTCGTCGAGGATGGTCGGATCGTCGGTCCACAGCGCGGTGAGCAGCAGGCGCTGGCGCAAGGCGCGCAGCAGCTCGGTGCGGGCCACCACCCGACCGAGCAGGGTGAGCCGGGCCTCGTCGTTCAGGGAGGCGACCAAGACATCGAAGTGCGGGCGCCAGGTCTCACCGCCGAAGTCGTCGAGGCCGGTGCTGGCACAGGCCGTGTCGAGCAGGTCGGTCGGGGTCGAGACTCACGATGAACTCCGGCCCGCCGACCGCCTGCCCGTGCGCGTTGAGCCGCTCCACCCACGACGGGCTCTCGGGCGCCCGCCAGGTCATGAGGTCGCTCCCATGATCTGGGCCCTCAGCTCCAGCGCCGCTGCGCGGCGCGTGACCGGGCGGCCAGCTGGCGGCGACGGTCGTCGGGCGACACCGTCGGATGGTCAGTGGGTAGCGCATCGTGCAGCTCGGCTGTCGTCACCACGCGCGCCGTCGGCTGGGGTTTGGTGCGCGCTCCGACGTAGCGGTAGACGGCCATGCCCAGCGGCTTGCCCTCGGTGTCGAGCCAGTTCGGAGTGCCGGGGTCGGTGGGCGCGACGACGAGGCGCACCCGACCGTCGGTGTCGACGTGAGCCTGGCGGCCGTTGCAGCTCGTGAGACGACGATCGAAGTCGCCTGAGTCGAACCAGTGCAGATGGTGGATCGACCAGTTCCAGTAGTGCGCGTCGGGCTCGTCGTGCTCGATGACGAGCACCTCGTCGGGCGCGAGGTCGAAGCAGCCGCCTCCGTAGGCGATGCTGGGCGCACCTCCGGGTGGTGTGTTGGGTGCGGTGAACGTGTTGTGCTCGAGCAGGTCGCGCGACGCCGCCACGTAGGCCGCCCAGTAGTCGATCGACCGCTCGACCCAGCGCGAGGCGCGGTCGAGTGCCGCAGCGACGTCCACCTGGGCGGGGGGTGGCGGCGGGATGCCGACGGTGTCGACCCGTTCGATGGTGAACGAGGCGATCGAGTCGCCGCTCCAGTCGTAGAGGTACTGCCGGATCAGCAGCAGTGACGCGCCGGGAGCCGTGACCAGGTCGTTGTGGACGCCGGGCCCGATCGTCAGCGCGAGCGAACCGTCGGCGGATGGCGTCAGGTCGGTGAGGGCCACCTCCGCGAACACCTCGTTCTGGTCGAGGTGCATGTCCCCTTCCACCAGGGAGAACAGCGCTTCGTGCACCCCGGCCACGTTCCCGCGCAGCACGTAGTCGGCCGACGGGTCGATGGCGCACCGCCCGTAGACGTTGTCGGGGTTGGGGGCACCCCATTGAGACCACGGCAGCTCGTAACGATGGAGGCGGGGGTGGTGCACGTCGCTGTGCTCGAGCTCGCCCTGCAGCGCCAGCTGCGATTGGCGGGCCAGATGGCGGATGCCCTCGGCGCGGCCTCGGTCGTCGGTGGGGAAGTCGTCGGTCGCGATGCGATCGGCCAGGGCGGCCAACGTCGTCACCCAGCGCTGCCACGCCTGGCCGGCCGGATCACTCATTCGCTCCTCGCCCTCCCCCCAGTTCGGATCCCTGTGGGCGACGCTTCGACGTGCCACGCTTCGGAGAAGCTACCGGGGCGTCCGGGGACGTGTCGCTGAACGGAAGGGGACGCGGCAATGGCCGATGCAGAATCTGGTGGAGAGTCCAGCGGTCGTCAACTCGGCGGCGGCGCTATCGCGTCCCTCACCGGGGCCGGCCTCCTGCTCGTCTTCATGCTGCAGAACACCGAGGACGTCACCCTCAACTTCTTGATCTGGGACTTCACGTGGCCGCTCTGGCTGCTCATCATCGTGTCGGCGGTGTTCGGTGCGATGGTGTGGCTCGGACTCGGCGTGATGCGGCGCCACCGTCGCCGCAAGGAGCGGCGCGCGGACCGCCGCTGACCGCAGCAGCGCGCCGGCAGGGCCGTGGCGGAGTACGCCGTCGAAATGCCTTGGGACCTCAACCGCTCCCGCGGCAAGGATGCGGCCATGGGTTCGGCGTGGGATGACCTGAGGATCGAAGAGGTGGCGGGTGTGCCGGGCCGATTCACCGCCACCATCTCGGATCCCTGGCAGCTGGCCGTCGTGGCCCAGGGCGGCATCGTGGCGGCCCTCGCGGCGCGAGCCATGGAGCACGTGCTGGCCGTTCCTGCACAGTCGTTGCGGTCGCTCTCGGCGGTCTTCGCCGGGCAGGTCGGGTGCGGCCCGGTCGACATCGAGGTCAGCGTCCTGCGCCAGGGCCGCTCGATGTCACAACTCACGGCCACCGTGCACAATCCGGGGGCCGCCGCCGGCCTGACGGCCGTGGCGGTGTTCGGCGCGTCACGTCGAGGCTTCGACTTCACCGACCTCGACTACCCCGACGTGCCCGGTCCCGAGGGCTTGCGCTCGTTCCGCGACCCCATCCCCGAGGGCGTCGACTTCGAGTTCTGGCGCGATCCGATGCCGTTCTGGGAGAAGGTCATCGAAGGGCGACCGGCGATCGGCCGTCCGCCATGGGAGCCCTACGAGCCCGGACCGGCCGAACAGGCATCGTGGTACCGGATCGACGATCCGCCGGTCACCGCCGACGGGTCGCTCGACCCGCTCGCCGGCCTGGTGTTGTGCGACACGATGCCTGGTGCGATCTTCCCCCGGGTCGGGCCCGACACCGAGCCCTGGTTCGGGCCGAGTGCCGACTTCACGATCCATCTCCTCAACCCGTGCACCCCGGGTTGGCTGTTGGCCCACAACCGGGCCCGTCACGCCGGCGACGGGTATGCGTCAGTCGACCTGGCGCTGTGGGACCCGTCCGGCCCCACGCTCGTCGCGTACGCGACGCAGATGATGTTCTTCGCCTTCGGCGTCTGAGCGGTCAGCTCGACGCGGCGAACGGCAACGAGGTGAACCGGCGCACGAACGCGC
Organism: uncultured Iamiaceae bacterium; assembly: GCA_963706425.1. GTDB lineage: Bacteria > Actinomycetota > Acidimicrobiia > Acidimicrobiales > Acidimicrobilacustridaceae > CAVPMN01. Next base: position 436,958 of record CAVPMN010000001.1, on the reverse strand, counting down.
CAGGTGCGTAGGTGGCCGCGGCGGCGTCGACCGCGAAGTCAGGGAAACGGGCGAGCAGCTCCTCGAGCGCGACACGTCCCTGCAGGCGGGCGGCAGCGGCGCCGAGGCAATAGTGCGGACCTGTGGTGAACGTCATGATGCGAGCGATGGGTCGATCGACCACGAAGTGCTCGGCATCGTCGCCGAACTCACGCGGATCGCGGTTGGCCGAGCCGTAGAGCAGGTGCACCCGGCTGCCGGCCGGGATGTCGACGTCGTGGATGGTGACGTCGGTGGTCACGAAGCGGGACAGACCTTGCACCGGCGAGGTGAGTCGGAGCAGCTCGTCGATCGACGCGCCGATCATGGTGGGATCGTCGACCAGCCGTTGACGTTGGTCGGGATGATCGCTGAGCAGCTCGGCGGCTCCGCCCAGCAGGCCGGTGGCAGTGTCGTTGCCGCCGGCGACCATGACGAACGCGTAGCCGAGGATCTGCTCGAGTGGCAGCGGTTCTCCGTCGAGGGATGCGGCCACGAGGGTGCTCACCATGTCGTCGCCAGGCTCGCGTCGCCGACGCTCGACCAGCTCGGCGAAGTAGCCGTAGAGCTCGGCGACTGCGTCGCGCGCCCCGCCCAGCACGTCCTCGGCGGCGTTGGCCGCCACGATGGCGTTGGTCCAACCGTCGAACTGCTCGCGGTCGTTCTCGGGCACGCCGAGATAGGTGGCCACCACGAAGCTGGGCACCGGTCGGGCCAGGGTGGCGACGAGATCGCCGGTGCCGTGGTCGCGTACCTGTCCTTCGAGGTCGTCGAGGCAGCGGCGCACGAACGCCCGGAGCTCCGGTTCGAGGGTGGCCACCTGGCGCGGGGTGAAGCCCCGCGCCACCAGCCGCCGGTAGGCGGTGTGGTCGGGCGGATCCATCATCACGATGGTGGGCACCAGGCCCAGGGCCTCGATGTCGCCTCCGTCGAGGGACAAGCCGCTGGCAGACGAGAAGGTGGCCGGGTCTCGAGCGGCGTCGAACACGTCGGCGAAGCGGGACAGCACGTAGAAACCCTCGGCACGGGTCTTTCGTGCTCGGTGCGGTTCGAAGATCTCGTCGTAACGCTGGAAGTGCACCGGCGCGGTGTCGCGCAGGGTGGCATAGAGCTCGAAGGGCGAGCGGATCGTGGCCGGGTCGAACGGGTCGAACACCACCGGTGTGGCGGTGGTGGTGCTCACGCGCTCATCTGCTCGATCATCTGGCGCATCTGCTCGTGCAGCAGGTTGATGGCCTTGAGCGGCCGGATCATGACCTTGAACTCGACGATCTTGCCGTCGTCGTCGCAGGTGATGATGTCGACGCCGTTGACGATGGTGTCGCCGACCTTGGTCTCGAACTCGAGGAACGCGTGATGACCTGCCCACACCTCCTTGATGTAGTGGAAGCCGCTGCCGGCCGATGGCGACTCGACCGCGACCGTGCCGACGTCGCCCGGCGCCGATTTGGGCGCAGCGAGCGTGACGAACGCAGCCTGGAGATACATCTTCGTGAGCTCTTTGCCGCGCTGGGGCGAGAAGACGATGGGCGACAGGAACACCACATCGTCGTGGAGGAGCTCGTCGAGCCCGCCGGGCAGGTCTCCGGCAAGGAGTTGGTGCCAGCGTTCGACGGTCTGTTCGATCATGGTTGCGACCTCGCTCGTCGGGTGGGTGTCATCCTCCCACTTCGGCCAGGTTCAGCGCTCGGCTCCCGGCGCCGATAGCGTCGCCTCCACATCGGGGGCTGGGAGGTAGGCCGTGCGCGACAACGAGAGTGTGCGCTTCGTCGTCGACATCGTGGTGAAGGACGTCGACGCGTTCAGAGCCGCAGTCGAGCGTTGCGTCGAGATCAGCCGGACCGAGCCCGGCACGCTCGTGTACGACTGGTATCTCGACGAGGCCACCAACCGGGCTCGGCTCTACGAGGCCTACGAGTCGCTCGACGCTCTGCGCGCGCACATCGCCGGCCCCGTCTTCAGCGAGGTCGGGCCCGAACTGATCAAGCACTGTGAGTTCCTGCACGCCGACGTCTACGGCGACGCCGGCGACATGGCCGGCAAAGCCACGTTCTGGCCCACCACCTTCTGGGGCTCTGCGTTCTCGTCGCTGTCGGCCTGACCTCAGCCTTCGTCGCTCCGAGGCGACATCACGTCTGCTCGTCGCGGATCTCGGCCAGCGCGCGTCGGGCGCGGTGCAGGTCGGCGGCCCGACGCACGAGCCGCACCTCCGGCGCATCGTGATCGCCCGCGCCGGCGGGGGCCACGCCGGCGCCAGAGTGCGCGTCGTGTCGCTGCCAGAGCGCTTCGAGGATGTCGACCACCGCCGGGTCGGTGCGCCTGGCCAGCGTGGCGCGGACATCCGCCGGGGGCGGTGAGCCGGCCGGGTCGTAGATCAACGAGGCTGCGACCGCATCGTCGCCACCGCCGTGCTCCCAAACCGTGACTGCGACCGCCAGTCGGGTCGCCAGCACGGGCACAGCCGTGTCGCCGATGGTGGTCCCGTTGGTGTCGTTGACCGCCAGCTCCAGCGCGCCGCCGACGAGCTCCCAGTTGATCTCCACGCCGCCTCCTTCTCGCGCCGGCTCTCGGCCCGCGCTGTCCGTCTGATCATCACGTAGGGCACGACCGTGACAGGGCAGGCGCGCGGGCTGGTCAGGTGGAGGCGAGATTCGCCAGTCGTTCGTTCAGTGCAGCGCGGAACCCAAGATCGTCGACCGATCGGCGCACGAGTGCTTCGGGTGCGAGGCCGACCAGGCTCCCGATGTGGGTCAGCATCTCGAGCTGCGTCCACGATGTCAGTCGCCGACCGCTCGACCGAATGGGGTGCAGCGCCACCGGTTCGCCGGCAACGGGTAGGGCCGACGCGATCGCGACATATCGCAGGACGGCACCATCCAACTCGACCGTCGTGCCCACCCGCGTCGCGTCCATCTCCTCGATCGCATAGGCGATGCCGATTGCCTCGCTGTCGTTCATCTTCCGGAGTTGCAGGTCGGTGAGGAAGGTGAGGTGGACGTGGGCAGTCGTGCCGGGCAGGTCGATCGGCGTCGCCGGCACGGCGCCATATGACGCGATCCGTGCCGCGTACACCACGTCGACCCCGTCGACGTCGGCCCGCACGACCGGAATGGGATCGAGGTCGGGGCCGTCGGGTGGGAACTTGCGCCCCAGTTGCTCGGGCGCTGCGTTCGAGCCGGCCGCCAACACCGGGGTGCGGCCGGCGCACAACGCGTGCAGCTCGTCGACGGATGAGGGTCGCGCCACGCCGGACTGCGGCTCGAAGACGAATGAGTGGCCGGGGATGTCGTAGGGGTAGGCCAGCGCATGCGCCAGCACCTCGTCCATCACTCGACCAGGACGCAGCGGGTGCCCGTGTAGATCGTGGGCATGCACTTGTTGCAGTGGATGCAGAGGCCCTCGTCCGTGGCTCCGGAGGAGAGTCGCTTCACCAGGTCGGGCTCGCGGAGCAGGGCCCGACCCATGGCGACGAACTCGAAGCCCTCGTCCATGGCGTGGTCGATCGTGTCGCGCCGGTTGATGCCCCCGAGCAGCACGAGGGGCATCGACAACGCGGCGCGGAACTGGCGGGCATAGGGGAGGAGGTAGGCCTCTTCGTAGGGGTATGACCGCAGGAAACGGCCGCCGAACAGCCTCATGCCGGTGCGCATGGGTTGGGGGAACTCGGCCGCCAGCTCGTGCACCGGCGCCTCGCCGCGAAAGAGGTACATCGGGTTCTGCAGCGAGCTGCCGGCCGTGAGCTCGAGCGCGTCGAGGTGCCCGTCGCGCTCGAGGAGACGAGCCACGGCGATGCTCTCGTCGACCCAGAGCCCGCCGGGCACGCCGTCAGACATGTTGAGCTTGGCGAGCAGCGCCACCCGATCGCCCACGGCCTCTCGCACCGCGGCCACCACCTGGCGCGGGAAGCGGCTGCGGTTCTCGATGCTGCCGCCCCACCGATCGCGCCGCCGATTGAGCTTTGGGCTGAGGAACTCGCTCAACAGGTAGCCGTGGCCGAGGTGCAGCTCGATGGCATCGACGCCTGCGTCGGCCAGCCTGCGCGACGCCGCTGCGAACTCCGACGTGATGCGGGCGATGTCTCCCTCGTCGACCGCGCGAGTGAACTTCATGGCCAGCGGGCTGAAGATGCGCGAGGGGGCGAGGCCGCGATGGCCGGTGGCGGCGGCGACTGCGCCGGCGTGGCCGAGCTGCACCGACAAGGCGGCGCCCTCGGCGTGCACGGCGTCGGCCAGTCGAGCCAGCCCGGGAATCGCCCGGTCGTCGATCACCATCTCGTTGGGGGTGCCGCAGCCCTCGGCCGACACCGCGCAGTAGGCCACCGTGGTCATGCCCACGCCGCCCGCGGCCACAGCCACGTGGAAGTCGACGAGCTGATCGGTGACCACGTGGTCGGGTGTCGCCCCTTCGAAGGTGGCTGCCTTGATGATGCGGTTGCGCAGGGTGAGAGGGCCCAACCGGGCGGGGGCGAACGGGTCGGGCGGATCCTTCGGTGTCACGGCAACCGGGAGACGAGCTCAGCGGCCTGCCGCTCGAGGCGGGGCAGGCTGAGCCCGGCCATCGCCTCGTGGGCTTGCGCAACGAGGTCGACCGCCCGCTCGGTCTCTCCCCGGGCCGAGAGACTCTCGGCCCAGTCGAGGGCGCAGCGAGCAATCCACAGCGGGCTCTGGAACGCCACGCTCTGGTCGAGGGCCTCGGCGAAATGCCGATCGGCGTCGTCGGGACGAGCGAGCACTACCTCGAGCCGGGCGAGCATCCGGGCCGTCGGGCCGAACTGGATGCCACCCGTGCCGAACTGGCCGACGCCGTCGAACGGGTCGAGGATCCGATGGAGCTGCTCAGCGGCGTCGCGGGCCGTCGCGAGCGCAGCCGTCTCGGCCCAGAAGGCGATGCCGGCGGGCCAGCCGGCGTCGTCGGGGATCGTGGCGAAGTCAGTGGCCTGGGCGTCGTCGAGCATGCGGGCTGCTTCGTCGATGCCGCCGCTCTCGGCGAGGGCGAAGGCGAGCATCGCCTCGACGACCGCGGACTCGTCGGTGGCTTCGACGAACGCTCGCAGTGGATCCACGGCGTCCCGCAGCCGATCGCTCTCGCGGCGCGAGGCGTAGTACTGGATCGACCGGTAGGTCTCCGCGCCAGGTAGGCCTGCTCTGCGGAACTCGGCATACTGCTCAGCCGACAGGGCGGCCGCCTCGGCCAATCGGCCGTCGACCGCGGCGATGTGGGTGGCCATGAAGAGCGACATGCGCACGGCCGTCGGGTGTCGATGGACTTCCATCTCGCGTTCGACCCTGGCCATCACCGCATCGAGGGTCGTGCGGTCGCCGCAGGTGAGGGCGAGGAAGCCCGAATTGATCAAGGCGCGGATCAGCGGTTCGGGGTCGTCGAGCTGATCTGCGGCGGCGACTGCGGCATCGAGAAGGGCGACGCTGCGATCGATCTCCGCCGTGGTCCATGTGCTGCGACGGCGCGCGTTGAACCAGGAGTACACCACATTGACGAAGGCGGCTGGGTCGCCGAGCTGGCGGGCGATCTCGACTGCGTCGTCGAGCAGTGCACTGCGTCGCTCGACGTCCCCGACGAAGATCAACTCCACCGCTAGTGCCCCCATGGCCCGAGCCCGCAGCGATGGCTCGGCCGCGAGTTGGGGGAGTACCTCGTCGAGCATCTGGATCTTGACAGGATCCGCAGGTTGGCCGCTGTCGAATGACGTGCGGCCACTCACCAGCAAGGCCTCGGCCATGAGCGGGTAGAGCGCTGCGTCGCGCGCCATCTCGGCGCCACGGCGAAGCGTGCCGGCAGGGTCTCCAGCACCGGCTATCCATTGGGTGCTACCGAGACGGATGAGCAGGTCGATCTCGAGCGGCCCGGGGTCGTCGACGAGCTCGACGTGCTCGAGGGCCAGCTCGTACCAGCGGATCGCCTCGTCGGCGGCCGACGACGCGCGGGCCAGGTCTCCTGCCCGGGCGGCGTAGTCGACGGCCTTCGACGCGGCGCCGGCGGCGGCGGCCTCTCCGTAGTGGTACGCGAGCTCGGATACCGTCGCCGGGTCGTCACCGCGCAACGATTCGATCGCCTCGGCGATGCGGCGGTGGGTACGCACCCGCCGACTGGTGGTGAGCTCCTCGAGCAGGGTGGCGCGCAGCAGAGCGTGCCCGAAGCGATAGCGGTCGAGTCCGGTCTCGGCGATCAGACCCGACGTCATCAGCGGGTCGAGCCGGTCGAGGGCCGTGTCCTCGTCGACGTCTGCCACCGTCGCGAGGATGGGCAGCGAGAACTCGTACCCGATCACCGCCGCGATCGACAGCAAGCGTTGGGTGTCCGGATCGACGCGCGACAGACGGCGCCCGATGACCTCGCGCACCCCTTCGGGCAGGCCGATCTCGTCGAGCGAGATGTCGCTCGTCCAGCGGCCGTCGCGCTGCACCAACGCGCCGCTCTCGACCAGATGACGCACCACCTCGCCCACGAAGAACGGGTTGCCGCCGGTCTCGTCGGACAGGGCGTCGGCTAGCTGGCGGCCGGCGTCGTCGAGCTCGTGGCCGGCTGCACCCGAGAGCAACGCGGCGACACCGTCACCGTCGAGCCCGTCGAGCGCCACCCGCGACACGCCGCCCTCGCGACGCAGGTCGGCGAGCACGCTCGCCAGGGGGTGCGACCGGTCGAGGTCGGTGCTGCGATAGGTGCCCACGATGAGCACGGTGTCGTTCGGCGTCTCGCGGATGAGATGGCGCACGAGTTGCAGAGTGGCCCGGTCGGCCCAGTGCAGGTCGTCGAGCACCAGCATCAGGGGAACCGCCGCGGCCGTGGCCCGCAGCCATCCGGTGACCGCTTCGTAGAGCTGGGCCCGCTCTGCCTCGGCGTCGCCGCTGGCGCGAGGTGCGAGCCCGGGAACGAGGTCGACCAGCTCGGGCACGATGTGCACCAGTTCGCCCGGCGTCGGCCCGAGCCACCCGACCGGCAGCCCGTCACCCACCCCGAGCTGAAAACGCAGCGCGTCGGCGAACGGCTGATAGGCGATCTCGAGCTCTTCGTCGCATCGCCCGGCGAGCACCAGGCCGCCGTGGTCGCGAGCGAGTCGGGCCGTCTCGATGGCCAGGCGGGTCTTGCCGATGCCCGGCTCGCCGGACAGGAGCACCACTTCCCGGCGTCCCGTCAGCGCGCTCTTCCAGGCGGTCGTGAGCGTCTCGAGCTCGGCCTCGCGTCCGGCGAGCCCGAACCCGGTGGGGCCCGACAACGCGACCGGCAGCGGGATGTCGGTCAGCACCGCGACCTGCACGGCGCGCTCCCACCGCACCTCGACGGTGGGCACCGCGTCGGGGATGCCCTTCAGCTCGAGCTCGCCCATGCTCGCGAACTCGTGTCCACCGCGTCCCCGGGCGAGGTGTCGAACGAGCTCGGCACAGAGGATCTGGCCGGCGTCGGCGGCGGCCTCGAGTCGCTGGGCCTCGATGACGGGCAGGCCGAAGCAGTCGGTGCCGTCGAAGGTGACGTCACCGACACTGATGCCGACCCGCACCTCGAAGCGCTCGCTGCTCGCTCGCTGGTTGTGGCGGTCGACCGCCTGCTGGATGCCGACGGCGGCGGCCACGGCGTCGACCGCCGCCGAGAAGGTGGCCATCACCCCGTCGCCGGTGTGCTTTACGACCGTGCCCCGCTTCGACTCGATGGCGTCGTTGACCAGCTGGTCGTGGGCGGTGCGCAGCTCGTCGGCGGCCTCCTCGCCGATGCGCGCGCGCAGCGCGGTCGATCCGACCACGTCGGTGAACAGCACCGTTGCCGTATCGACGTGCTGCTCCGCCAGTGCCACGGCTGAAGCGTAGGCGAGCCGTCAGCCGCCGGGTGCGCCCAGCGCACGAAGGGTGAACGAGCGCTCCACCAGGGTGCGCTTGTCCCACGTGTGCCCCGACAGGGTGACCTCGATGGTGTCGCCACCGTTGTCGGCGACGTCGATCAAGCCGAACTGGCCGGCACCGGGGAACGTGCCGTCGGAGTAAGGCCCGCCTTTCACGCCACCAGGTCGGTCGAGGGCGGCGCCGTGCAGCACGGGAAACCCTGCCCCGCCCGTCGACGAGTAGTCGCTGTTGGTGCCGTCGTCGAGCGCCACCATGTGGGCGTCGCCGCTGAGCATCACCAGTCGGTCGGCGAGCCCGTAGGACGCCACCACGTCGGCCAAGCGGGCTCGCTGGGTGGTGTACCCGCTCCACGAGTCGCCACCGGGGCTGGGCGCCGCGATCCACGGGTCGGGGTTGATCCAGACGACGATGCCGTCGCGGTCGCGGCGCGGCCTCGAGCTCGTCGACGAACCACTGCTCCTGGGCCGGCCCCAGCATGAACTTCGACGCGTCGTCCGGGGCCGACTGCGGGGTGCGGGTGGAGCGGGTGTCGGTGAGGAGGAAGCGCACCCGGCCGATCGTGAAGGCCTGGTAGATCGGCCCGCTCGTGGCATCTCCGGCCAATCCGTAGTGGGGGACGTACTGCCGGTAGACGGCCTCAGCGGCGGGACGGGTGCGGGCCGTCTCGTTGGCGTCGTTGGCTGCGTAGTCGTGGTCGTCCCACACGTAGCCGACCGACGTGGAGCGGTAGAGCGCGCTCTGCGAGGTGGTGCTGAGCGTGCGGTCGAGCGCGTCGCGAAAGAGGTCCTGGTCGTTGGTGGCGATGTTGGCGTAGTGCATGTCGCCCACGACCAGGTAGGCGAGTGGCTGCTCGTCGCGGATCGCGTCGTACACCGAGCCGTTCGAGCCGGTGCGGGCGCATCCGGCGAACGCCACCGAGAAGCTGCTCGCGCCGTCGGGGAAGGTGCGCAGCGATCCTGATCGCACCAGATCGAGCTCACCGTCAGCCTCTACCGCGTAGTGATAGGTGGTATCGGGACGTAGGCCGGAGAAGGTGGCCCTCACCACCTGGTGGTTCGAGCGGTCGGCGGTGGTGAGCTCCGAATAGCGGGCATTAGAGAAGTCCGGCTGCTCGGCAAGTGCGATCCGCACGCGGTCGCGGTCCGACCGGAGCTTGCCCACGACGGTCGTCTCGGTCGATGTGGTGCCTCCTGCCCACACCCAGTCGACCGCCGAGTCGGGCAACGCAGGCTGTGTCGTCACCGGGTGCGCCGGCCCGAAGTAGCGGGCGTAGACCCGCTCCGACCCGACCCACACCACACCGGTGAGGAGCATCGTCACGCCCAACAGAGCGACGATGTGGTGCAGGTGGCGGTCGCGTTGCCAGGCCAGCCAGTGCAGGAACGCAGGGACGAGGAACACCGCGGCGACGGCAAGGGCGACACGCGGCGGGTACTGGATGCTCGCCGTGATGGCCAGCCCGACGCCACCCACGGCGAGCACTGTGGCGCCGACTGCTTCGGACCGGAACGCCACGCCGACGCCGATCATGGTGACCACGAGCAGGCCCACCTGGATGGGCCCGGCGATGGCTGCGTCGAGCGTGGTGCCCCCTTCGGCCTGGGGCATCTGCCCACGGATCGCGAGGAAGAAGAAGGCGGAGGTCGCGGCGATGCTCCACACGAACGCAACCAGGCGTGCCACGAACGCCACCCGATCGTTGACCTGGTGGGGACCGAGCGGGCGCAGTCGTTGGACGATGACGTCACGCACCGCCGGCTCGGGCCGGCTCACCTGGGGGAACCGGGTCAACGGCGTGTGGGCGAGCAATGGCCGAGTCCACGCGGGTGCGCTCGCGTAGCGCGCCCACACGGTGAGGGAGGTGGCACCGATCACCCCGAACGCGCCGGCGAGCACCAGCAGCAGCGCGAACGCCCAGGCAATGTTCTCGGCCCACTCGGTAAGTCCGCGGAAGTTCCCCCACGAGCCGAGGGCGACGTAGATCGAGAGCATCGTCGCGGCCAAACCGATCACCCCATAGGCCCAACGCGGGCGGAACGAACGGTGGTCGGCCAGCGCGGCTCGCTCGCCCTCGGTGGCCACGAGCGCGCTCGTGTGTCCTTCGAGCATGGCTCGTCGGTCGAGCCAGCGGCGGCCGCGCACCCGATGCACCACATCGCGCGTGAGGGCGCCCAACGAGAAGATCAGGCCGACGCCGAGCACCGCAGGAACGATCACCGCACCTTGCGGCTCGCCGATCATGGCTCGACCTCGTCGAGGGGTCGCTCGTCAGCGGGGGACTGCGACACGGCGAGTGGCCGTTCCGCCTCGTCGCGATCACCGGGATCACCCGGATCGACCACCACCACCCCGCGATCGCCATCGACGGTGACGGTGTGCCGTCGGCCCTCGAGGGCGGCGACGATGCCCGGCACGTTGAGCACCGCAGGGATCCCGAGCTCGCGCGCCACGATGGCGGCATGCGACAGCGGACCCCCCTGCTCCACGACGATGGCCCCCGCGAGCAGGAACATCGGAGACCACGAGGCGTCGGTGGTGGGCGCCACGAGCACGTCGCCCCGCTGTAGCTCGCCGCTCGGATGGCGCAGGACGCAGGCGCGACCGGTCTGGACGCCTGGTCCCGCCCCCCAGCCGTGGAATTGGGATTGGCCCTGTGGGGTCGTCGCCACCGGCGCAGCAGGACGCCCGCGGAAGCGATGGGGCAGGCCGGGCTCGACCTCGCAGCGCTCGAGCCAGCGTCGTCGGCGCCCGAGCTCGGCCAGGCTCGGTGCGTTCGATGCTGCGCTCGCCAGCACCTCGGCCTCACCGAGGAGGCGCACGTCGGTGACCACTTCGAGCAGCCCTCGGTCGACCAGTCGGCGTCCGATCTCGAGGTGGATGCGCCGCACCTCGCCCCCAAGTGCGAGCACGGCTGCCTTGGTCCGCTCGCGTCGATCGAGCAACTCGACGGCGTCATCGATGAGCCGTCGCAGCATTGACAGCCGCACGTCGATCAGCTGCAGGGTGAGCGCCCGGGTCCGGTTCCAGTCGGGCAGGGCCTGGACGCTCGTCACCAGCTCGGCCCACGTGTCGGGCGCGACCGTCGGCCCACCGGTGGACGGGACGGCGCCCCGGGCGTGCGCGGCGCGCACGGTCGCCCAGACCTGATCCGGCTGTTCCGACCAGGTCGGTCCGCCGAAGATGGCTGCGGAACCGGCCCGCCGGGCAGCCTCGGCGAGGGTGGTGCAGAAACGCGTGCCCACGTCGGTGGCGCGCAGCTGGCGCTCGGCGTCGGTCCACGAGTCGTTGTCGGTGATGATGGCCACGATCTCCGGAGCGTCAGCACCGGTTTCGAGCACGGTCTGCCACCAGGGCATCGGGCCGGAACCGCTCGTGATCCGCTGGGCCCACCGCTCGGCTTCGACCCGCTCGAATCGGCGTCGCAGCCAGCCTTCGAGCCGCCGATAGGCCGCCACCGCGGACGCGGCCACCACCGTCTCCGCCGCCATGGCGCGTGCTCCGAGGTCGAGCAGTCGGCGGCGTCTCACGAGCAGCTCAGCCGTCGCCAGGTCGAGTGGCGTGGACATCTGGAGCAGTTCGTCGATGGCCTCGATGACCGTCTCCGCTTCGCGGTTCGCCTGCCGCTCGACGCGCAGCACGGTGAGGTCGTGACGTGCGGTGCGCAGGCGGCCGCGGCGCCGCGCCTTCTCGGTGACGGGGTGCTCACCGGCAGACCGCCCGAAGTACTGCTGCTCGACCTCCGTGGGTGAGCCTCCCGGCAGAGCCACCGCCATCTGTTCGATCAAACCGAGGTTCAGCGCGGCCCGACCGCGGAAACGGCCGACGATCCGGGCCTGGTCGTCGATGTGATCGAGTACCTGCAGGTCGTCGAAGAGCCGCCGGAACGCCTCTTCGAGCAACAGACCGGTGGTCTCCCACTCGAGGGGCCCCATCGCCCCGGGCAGCATCTCGGCGATGCCTGCGGTCGTCCAGTGCGCGTCGGCCGTGGTGACCGTGTCGAAGCCGTCGTCGTCGGGCGTGGCCCCGACGGTCGTGATGGGCCGGGCCTGCAAGACCACGAGCTGGTTGCCGGTCCGGGCCCATTCGATGTCCTGAGGCGCACCGAAGGCGTCTTCGACGGCGAGCGCCAGCGCCGCCACCCGCGTCGCGAGGTGTCCGTTCGGTGCGGTTGGTGCCGCGCCGGGCCCAGGGCGTGGCACCAGCGTCACGCTGGGGGTGACCTGGCCGGAGACGAGCTGCTCCCCGAGTCCTTCGACGGTCTCGACCCGCACGACGTCGGGGGTGCCACCGGGATCGACGGTGAAGGCCACGCCCGCCTGCTCGGCCGGCACCATCTCCATGAGGACGACAGCCATGGCCAGGGCGGACTCGTCGATGTGGTGGTAGCGCCGGTAGGCGCGTGGCGCCGGATACCACAGCGAGGCCCACACCAGTCGCACGGCGTGCTCCACCTCGGCCTCGTCGGTGAGCTCGAGGAACGATCGGTACTGGCCCGCGAACGATGTGGTGGACATGTCCTCGGCCGTGGCGGACGAACGCGCCGCCAGCAGCGTGCCCGGCGCACGACACCACGCGGCGGCGTCGCGGATGGCTTCGGAGACTTCGTCGGGGAGCTCGGCGGAGAGGAACACCGCGTCGATGCGCGCCTGCTCGCGGTCGTAGTCGTCCGGATCGGGGAGAGGGCCGGCGACCAGCTCGCTGATCAGGGCGGCGACGTCGGGAGCCGTGGCCGCGAGTCGGTAGGCGTCGGTGGTGACGGCTGCGCAGCGAGGGACCGCGAAGCCGGCCGCGACCAGTCGGTCGAGCCAAGCACCCTTGCCGCCGACCACGGCCACCGGTGCACCCTGCCCGTCGAGCGGGCATTGGAGCTCGGTCGACACGCTCACCTCGTGGATTGGCACGTCATGGAGGTCGTCGTGCGGGTTGCGTGCTGGTCGTCGGACGCCTCCCCGAGCTGCACGCGGTAGACCGCCAACGCTCGGTCGACGAGCGCATCGGGGGAGTCGCCGGTGAGGGCCTCTCGCCGGCGCACCCAGCGAGCCAGATCGGCGCGCACCGTCATCGCCCGGCGGCCGCTGGCGTTGCGGACGAGCAGGCCCACCGCCAGCGTGGCGATGATGACCATGAGGGCCACGAGATCGGGCTCGACCGCGATGGCGGCGTCGACGGCGCCCACGAGAGCCACCAGCAAGATCGTGCAGAGGATGGCGAGGTCGACCCGTCGAAGTGCCATCCCACCATCGTTGGCGGGGGGAGGGCTCTGGCGGCAGAGAACAAAGGCCCATCCTGGGCGACGATCGTCCGCCATCGCCGGCCCTCACCCGCCTGCTGGGGGCCTACATTGCGGTCATGCGCGAGACCGAGTTCGTCCTCGAAGCCTCCGACGGCACCCCGCTGCACGTCTATCGCTGGTCACCCGACGGGCCCGTCCGGGCGATCGTGCAGATCTCCCACGGCGCCTCCGAGCACGCGGCACGCTACCGGCGGCTCGCATCGGTCCTCACCGACGCCGACTTCCAGGTCGTGGCCCACGATCAACGAGGACACGGGCGCAGCGGCACCGATCACGGCACGCTCGGCGTGGCCCGTCCGGGCGGATGGCTCGCCAAGGTCGACGATCTGCACGAGATCGGTGCCCACGAGCACGCTGAGGTGGCAGAAGTGCCCCTCGTGCTCTTCGGTCACAGCATGGGCGCCGCGCTGGTGCAGGGCTATCTGCCGCGCTGGGGCGGCGAGCTCGCCGGGGTGGTGCTGTCCGGACCGCCTGCGCCCATCACCGACCAGTCGATCATCGACATCTTCGTCGCCGGCGCCGAGGGTGACGCCGCCGATCAGCCGTCGGAGCTGTTCACGCAGGTGTTCGCCGGCTTCAACCAACCGTTCGTCGACGCGGCCCCCGACGCGAGCACGCTCACCGGCTACGAGTGGTTGTCGCGAGACGCAGCGGAGGTGCGGGCCTACGTCGACGATCCGTTGTGTGGCGACGACGTGGTCCTCACGAGTGGGTTCGTCGCCGACATGTTGGCGCACGGGAACGAGCTCACCTCGCCCGAACGTCTCGCTCAGATCCCGACGACCCTGCCGGTCTACGTGTTCGCCGGCGACCACGATCCGGTGGGGGCGATGGGCGACGGCCCGCGGGCTCTGGCCGACGCCTATCGCGCTCTCGGGCTGACCGACGTGGAGCTGCGGCTCTACGAGGGCGGCCGCCACGAGATGCTCAACGAGATCAATCGCGACGAGGTGCACGCCGACCTGCTCGCCTGGTTGGAGCGCACGCTGAGCTGACTCGCAGCCCGGCGGATCAGATCGGCGACACCTCGGTGACCGCTTCCGGGTCAGGCTCGGTCTGTGTCGCTGCGTCGGAGGGTGGCAGTGGCGGTGGGGGAGGTGCGGGCTCGTCGCCACCCTGGTCGAGTCGGAACGGCGGGTACTCGTCGCGCATCAACGCCACGTAGGTGATCACCCGGTAGACCCAACGGTCGAGACCGAGCACGAAGTCGAAGATGCCACGCGGGTAGACACCGGTGAACAGCAGACCGACACCTGCGAACAGCACGAGCAGCCCGATGAGGCCTCCGAACGCACCCGCCGCGGCGTAGCGATCTCCGAAGCCCAGGAACAGGCCCCCGCCGATCACCCCGAGCACCAGGTAGTGCGGAATGGCCAGCAGCCACCACTTGATGAGCACCAAGCCACGGCTGAGGCGCTCGGGGTAGGCGATCTCGAGCGTGGCCGGGTAGTCGGGCTCGGCGCCCAGGCTGAAGGGTGGGTAGCGGTCGGTGCCCAGCGCGCTGTAGCCGTAGAAGGTGACCCGCCAGGTCCAGCGCAGGACTCCGGCGTTGAATTCGAACAGCGACCTCGGGTAGCGCTCCGTGAAGAGGATGGCGAAGAACGCGACGACGGTCACGACCGAGAACACCAGCCAGAGCACGGCGAGCACGATGACGTGGGGAATGAGGAGTACCCACTTGACCAGCCACAGCCAACGGTTGAGCGCGCCGTCGAGATGACCCTCGAGGCGCACGGGAGGCCCGGCAGCCGGATGCTCACCGGTGAGGTTGATGTGCGTGCCGCGGGCGAGCATCACCACCCCGAGCACCACGAGGACGGCGCCGACGACCAGCATCAGGCCGCCGACGACGAGTAGGACGACGCCGAGCGGCAGCACCCACGACGCCTTCACTCCCGCAGACGCGTTGACGCTGACGCCCTGGGAGGCGTCAGCGTTCATGACCACCACCGCCCAGCGGCCCGACTCGAGATCCCATTCGAGGGTCTGGCGTCCGGGGCCCTGGGCCGACGCCACCCAGATGTCCGACTGCCCGGGCCTGTTCGCCGGACGGCCACCATCCTGGTAGCGATAGTCGACCCCGAACGGCCCGAACCGCACGTCGTCGATCTGCGCGTACGCCGCGCCGCTGAGGAACTGGGCCACGTCGTCGCGTGATGCGATGCCGACGAAGACCGGTTGCTCGCTGTTGCTCTCGACCTGCAGACGGACCGTGGCGATGTCGCCGAGGTCGAGGAAGCGCTCCTCGCCCGGTCCGCTACCCAGATCGATCTCGTCGGACGTGATGGCGAACGAGGTGGTCTCGAAGCGCTCGACAGAGGTCGAGTAGAAGCCGTCGTCGTCGCGCTGCGTGGCGTTGGCCCAGACCAAGGCGGTGCCCACGCCCAGCGGTGCCAGCGCGGTCAACGCGAGCAACGCTCCGAGGACCACGAGGATGATCGACCCGACCGGAACCCGTTGGCGAGCCGGCGAGTCGGGTGTCGGCCAACTCGATGCGGGCGGGCTGGGTGGAGCGGGAGGCGCGTCACCTGGCGTGCTCATGGCTGTCTCCCTCGGTCGACGAGATGCAGCACCAGCATGCTCTCGCGTCCTGCCTCGCGCTGCGAGGGCTGAAGGTCCTTTCCGCGTGCGCGGGTGTTCTCGGAAAGGTTTGACGCGTCACGTGAGAGCCTGGGCGCCCCGATCGACTGACCCGGAGAAGACCATGCCCCGTCTCGGCCAAGTGCACCGTTCCGATGACAACGCGCCCATCGTCGGCCTGATGTACGACCTGCTCTTCGGAGCCGGGCGCGACCCGGTGGACGAGCCGGGGACGGCCACCGGCACACCGGGAGACTGGTGGACGGTGTTCGCGCTGGTGCCCGACATCTTGCAGCATGCCGTCGACGGGTTCGGCCTGTACCAGAGCCCTTCGCGCCGGCTCGACCCGAAGCTGCGCGAGCTCGGTCAGACGCGCGCCGGTTGGGCGCGTGGCAGCCAGTTCGTGTTCTCCCAGCACTGCAAGTCGTGTCGGGCGCTCGGCATGCCCGAGGAGAAGATCAAGGCGATCCCCTCGTGGCCGGTCGCGACCTGCTTCGACGGGACCGAGCGGGCGGTGTTGGCCTACACCGATGCGCTCGTCTACGACGGGGGCCGGATGGCCGACGAGCTCTTCGACGACCTCCGTCGCCATCTCTCTGACGAAGAGATCCTCGAGCTCACGTACATCACGGCGCTCTACGAGATGCACGCAGTGATGAGCCGTGCCCTCAGGACCGAGTTCGACGATCGCGACGAGCCGGTCGTCGAGGTGATCGGTCCTGAGGGGGTGTCGGCGCTCGACGTCGGCCGGTCGATCAGCCTTCCCGGCGACTGACCGTGGCACCTGCGCCGGTGCGGGCGACGCATCGGCCCCACAGGCGCTCCCGTTCCTCGGGTGTGTCGCTGGCCTTCGTGGTCGGCAGGAGATGGATCGGTCGGGGTCGGCGGTCGAGCCAGAAACAACCGTTCGTCTCGAGCGGCGCGCCATCGTCCGCGGCCAGCCAGACCAAGGTGTCGGCGCCGTCGTCGGGTGACCGCAACAGGGGACCGAGCACCCGTCGGAACCTCGGGAGTGACGCCCGCACGCCCGGGGTGTCGGCCCACCCGGGGTGGAGCGCATGGAACACCACGCCACGATCGGCATGGCGCTCGGCCCACATCTCGTTGAGCGTGACCTGCGCCCGCTTGGCTCGGGCGTAGGCCACACTCCCGCGGTAGTCGTCGTCGCCCATCTCGAGATGGGCGACATCCAGGCCTTGCGAGTACATGCCCCCTGACGACATCGTCAGCACGCGCGACGGGGCCGACGAGGCCAGTCGGTCGAGCAGCAGCGAGGTGAGCAGGAACGGCCCGTCGACCTGCGACGCGATCGTGAGCTCGGTGCCGTTGGGGCTGATTTGCCGAGTTGGGGTCAGTGCGCCGGCGTTGTGCACGAGGACGTGCACGTTGGGGCAGGTGTCGAGAATCGTGTCGGCCGCAGCGCGGACCTGGTCGAGATCACCCAGGTCGGCCACCACGGCGCGGACGTCACCGGCGCGTGTGTGCTCGGCCAGCTCGGAGCGGACCTCATCGAGCTTGGCCTGGTCGCGGCCGACGAGGACCAGGGTGGCCCCGAGGTCGGCCAGACGACGGGCGGCGGCCAGACCGAGGCCCGAGGTCGCGCCGGTGAGCACGACCACCCGACCGGTCAGGTCGTAGGAGTCGAGCGGCGTCCAGTGGTCGACGTGTCGCCGGATCATCGGGCCGAAGCGCGTGTAGCTGGGGACGACGGGCAGCTCGAGCGCTCCGTCGACCAGGTCGGCCAGGCCCATCACGACGATCGGCCGAGCGTGGCGCCGGACTCGTCAGCGACCGGACGGACGACCGCGTCATCCTCTGCGTGGTCACTCTCGAGGAACCGGCGTAGGCCCGTGGCGGCCCGATCTCCGATCACGTTGA
The DNA here is from genome assembly GCA_963706425.1 of uncultured Iamiaceae bacterium. GTDB lineage: Bacteria > Actinomycetota > Acidimicrobiia > Acidimicrobiales > Acidimicrobilacustridaceae > CAVPMN01. The sequence goes on along the minus strand of CAVPMN010000001.1, from coordinate 419,339 downwards.
AGACCGGCCCGAGGACCGGGTCGGCCAGGGCGAGGGGGAACGGCAAGCGCAACTCGGCGTCGTAGACCACGAGCGAGCCGGTCGCCGAAGCTGCGACCGAGATGGTGTCGTAGGAGCAAAGCAGCCGGTTGGCGGCCTCGACCACGATCCGATTCGGGGGGTCGAACTCGATGACCCGATAGCGCAGCCGCAGCGGTGCCGATGGCGGGGCGAGCGTCAGATCGTAGGTCGCACCGAGCCCGGGGCCGTCGTGGCTGTCGGCGGAGGGGGTCACCTGCACAGACGACGCCACGCCGGGGTCCCACTCGGCGAAGCGTCGGAGATCGGCCAGGGAGGCGAACGCCTCTTCGACGGAAAGGGGGGAGTCGACGACAGCGACATAGCGGGCCATGTCACTTCTCAACCGTCGCGTGCAGCGTGCTGTTCCCGTGCGGAGGCCGCACCTGACCGGTCGCACGCCGTCGGGCCGGCACCGGTCCATCCGGTAGATCGACGTGGCCGCCCGACGGACCACGAGGACAGGGGCAGTACCCTGACCCGCCGTGGAACGCTTCGGATTCGTCGGATTGCCCAACGCAGGCAAGTCCTCCCTCTACAACGCGCTGTCAGGCGGCAGCGCGTTGGCCGCCCCCTACGCGTTCGCCACCAAGGACCCCAACGTCGGGGTGGCCAAGGTGCCCGACGACCGACTCGACCGACTGGCTGCCATGAGCAGCTCGAAGAACGTGGTGCCTGCGAGCGTCCAGTTCGTCGACATCGGGGGCCTGGTCGAGGGGGCCAGCGCCGGCGAGGGCCTGGGCAACAAGTTCCTCGCCAACATCCGCGAGGCCGACGCCATCGTGTTCGTGCTGCGCGCCTTCGAGGACGACGACGTGCCGGGCCCCTCCGATCCGCTCGAGCACCTTCGCATCGTCGAGACCGAGATCGCCCTGGCCGACCTCGAGACCGTCGAGAACCAGATCGAGAAGCGCCGCAAGGCCGCCAAGCAGGATCGGTCGATCGCCGACGAGGTGGCCGCGCTCGGCGCGGCTCTCGAGGTGCTCGCCGAGGGCACACCCATCTACCGCAGCGACGTGAGCGACGCCGATCGCGCTCTGTTGCGGAACTACTTCCTCCTGACCAACAAGCCGGTGCTCGCCATCGTCAACGTCGGCGAGGCCGACCTCGACGACCTCGACGCAAAGACCGCGCCGGTCGAGGCCGAGTTCGGCGGGCACGGCGAGGTCATCGGCATGTGTGTGCAACTCGAGGCAGAGGCCGCCCAGGTCGATGCCGACGAGCGCGCCGAGATGCTCGAAGGCTTCGGGCTCGGCGAGGGGGCCCTGCCCAGGTTCCTCACCACCGCCTATCGCATGCTCGGTCTGCGCACGTTCTTCACCACAGGTGAGAAGGAGTCCCGCGCCTGGACCTTCCGGGCCGGCTACAAGGCACCGCAGTGCGCCGGCGTGATCCACACCGACTTCGAGCGCGGGTTCATCCGGGCCGAGGTCATCCATTGGGACGAGCTGCTCGAGATCGGGTCGTGGTCGAAGGCCCGCGACGTGGGCAAGCTGCGAGTCGAGGGCAAGGACTACGAGGTCGTCGACGGCGACGTCCTCGAGATCCGCTTCAACGTGTAGGTGCTCGGTGCCCTGGTTGGTACGAGACGACGAGGTGCTCGCCACGCTCGAGGTGGCCGACTCGACCCGCAGCCGATCGAAGGGGCTCCTCGGTCGTGACGGCATCGATGGGGCCCTGCTGCTCGAGCCGACCCGCTCGGTGCACACGTTCCGCATGCGGTTCCCGATCGACGTGGCCTTCGTCGACCGCGACCTTCGCGTGGTGCGAGTGACCACCATGCGACCCAACCGGGTGTGTCTGCCGGTGTGGAAGGCGCACGCCGCCATCGAGGCAGAGGCCGGCGCGTTCGCATCGTGGCATCTCTGTGTGGGCGATCAGCTCGAGATCCGCGGCCGGGCGACCACCGACCAAGGCATGGTGGACCGATGACCCCACCGGCCGGTCGCCTGGTCCTGTTGGGTACGCCGATCGGCAACGTCGGCGACCTCTCACCGCGGGCCGTCGAGGTGCTCGCCAAAGCTGATGTGGTGGCGTGTGAGGACACGCGACGCACGGGCCGGCTGCTCGAACGGGTCGGCGTGCGGGCCAACGCGCTCCTCGTGGTGAACGATCACACCGAGGTGGCGCGAACCGACGAGGTGCTCGAACGCCTCGGACGAGGCGAGCTCGTGGTGGTGTGCTCCGACGGTGGCATGCCGGGCATCTCCGATCCCGGCGAGCGCCTCGTGCGGGCGGCCGCCGACTCGGGCTACGTCGTCGAGGTGGTGCCTGGGCCGTCAGCCGCGGTCTCCGGACTGGTGGTGAGTGGGCTGCCGACCGGTCGGTTCGTCTTCGAGGGTTTCCTGCCCCGCAAGGGCTCCGGTCGGGGAGCGCGGCTGGCGCAGCTGGCCGAAGAGCCCCGCACCATCGTGTTGTTCGAGGCGCCCCATCGCCTGGCCCGCACGCTCGCCGACCTGGGCGAATCGCTGGGAGGCGAACGCCGGGTGGCGATCGCACGTGAGCTCACCAAGATGCACGAGGAGGTGTGGCGCGGCACGCTCGCCGATGCGGTCGCGCACGCCACGTCCGTCGAACCGCGCGGAGAGTATGTGGTGGTCGTCGACGGCGCACCGCCGGCTGATGCGCCCGATGACGACCTGATCGAGGCCGCCCTGCAGATCGAGCTCGACGCCGGAGCGACCACCAAGGACGCAGTGGCCGCGGTCGCCGGCCGACTCGGCCTGCCCAAGCGCCGGGTCTACGACCTCGCCACCCGCCGTTAGCTCGGCTCTGCCCGCTCAGGTCGGCGTCGCCGACGGGCCGCTCGGGCCACGGCCTAGCGGGGCTCGGCCTCTCTGCCCGCTCAGAAGCCCACCAGCCCGCCTCGGGTCACGAGGCGGCACGACACCAGCGGCGACCAGCCGTCGGGTGACGGCTCGATCTGCACCATCTGCCAGGAGAAGTCGGGGTTCTCGGCCATCACCTCGTCGATGCGGTCGGTGATCGCCCGGAAGGTCGCGGGCTCGATGCGACCCGACTGGGCCGCGTAGGCCCGCACCACCACCCGGCTGCGCAGATAGTCGACCCGGGCGATCTCGCGGATCGGTCCGGTCGCGCCTTCGAGCTCGCGCCAGCAGTCGTCGGGCGTGCGGATGTCGTCCGCCTGGTTGTCGATGGCGGCGGCGAGGTCGCCGAGCTCGCGGTAGGGATAGCGGGTCAGCATGCCCGGCCCGGCGAGTCCGGTGAACGCGGTGACACCGAAGAACAAGACGGCGGCGGCGCCGAGTGCCAGCGCGGTGATGACGAGCAGGCGGCGGCGCGGTCGGGTGCGCGGTTCGTCCACGGCCGCAGTCTCGCACGCGCCACCCGTAGGCTTGTCTCGTGGACCACGCCGCACGGGCCGCCGAGGCGCCGCCGCTCGACGAGCCCTCGTTCGAGGATGTCTACGACGACGCCACGCTCGCCGCGCTCGACGCCTGGCAGCCCCGTCGCGGGGCCGAGCCACCCAAGCGGCTCGGCCGGGCCGGGCTCGCCGGGCTGGTGCTCACCAGCATGGCGCTCGGCCTGCGCGAAGCGCTGGAAGGCGACGACGACGAGCCCCTTGCCGAGTTCCGGCCCGACGCGGGCGACCCGGCCGAGCGATGGGTCACCTTCGTGCACGTGCCGGGAGCACCCGCGGCGAGCCGGCTGGTCATCCGCCCGTGGCTCGCCCCCTGCTGAGACGCCGCTGCAGTCCGCCGCTTCGCGACAATGGCGCATGCCCTCGCACCGCATCACCTTGTCGTTGCCCACCACCGACGTCCTCAACACCGACGTGACGCTGCATGTCTGGAGCGACGACGAGCTGCTCGGTGAGCTGAAGGTGAGCCGGGGTTCGATCGACTGGCGCCCCGGCCGCCACCAGACGACCTACAGCCTCGAATGGGAGCAGTTCGACCAGCTCATCCGTGACCGCGGCCGCCCCTACTGAGCAGGCCATCCGCGATTCTTGTCAGTGGTCGTTCTTATCGTTGTCGGCATGGGAACCGCTCTCGTCGCCGCAGCAATCGGCCTGGCCCTCGGGCTGGGTGCGGCGTTCGCCGTGCTCCGGGCCACCCGGGCAGGCGCCCGAACAACCGCTCCCGAGGTCGAGTCGCAGGTGCTCGCCCAGCTCGAGGCCCTCCGCCAGCAGCTGGCCGCCACGCAGGCCGAGCAGCTCCAGGGCTCCATCGATGCGCTGGTCACCGTGGCCGGCGAGAAGTTCAGCGACCAGTCGGCGGCCGCGTCGCCGCGAGCTCGACCTGCGCGAGCAGTCGATCGCCCGGCAGTTCTCCGAGGTCAGCGACGAGCTCACCCGCATGCGCGAGCTGGTCGCCCAACTCCAGCAGGAGCGGGCCGAGCAGCACGGCCAGATCGCCCAGGGACTGCAGCACGCCATCAGCTCCACCAAGGCGCTGTCCGACACCACCCAGACGCTGCGCGAGGCGCTCGCCAACAGCAAGACCCGCGGCCAGTGGGGCGAGCGCATGGCCGAAGACGTGCTCACCATGGCGGGCTTCGTCGAGGGCATCAACTACCGCAAGCAGACCGCCATCGCGTCGGGCGGCATCCCCGACTTCACGTTCCTGCTGCCCCGCGGGCGGGTCATGCACATGGACGTCAAGTTCCCCCTCGACAACTACCTGCGCGCCGATGCCGCAGGCGATTCGGTCGAGGCCTCCCGTTACCGGGCCGCGTTCTTGAAGGATGTGCGCCAGCGGGTGAAAGAGATCGGCGGGCGCAACTACATCGACCCCGACGAGACGGTCGAGGCGGTCGTGCTCTTCATCCCCAACGAGAGCATCTACGGCTTCATCCACCAGCACGATCCGCAGCTGGCCGACGCCGCCCTGCAACAGAAGGTCGTGCTCTGCTCGCCGTTCACCCTCTTCGCCGTGCTGGCCGTGGTGCGTCAGGCGGTCGACGCCTTCACGCTCGAGCGCACCAGCGACGAGATCCTCACCTGTCTCACCGGCTTCACCGCCCAGTGGGGCAAGTTCACCGAGGAGCTCGACAAGGTGGGCCGGCGATTCGAGAGCACCCAGAAGGCCTTCGACGAGCTCACCGGTCCGCGGCGACGCCAGATGCAACGCACGGTCGACCAGGTCGACGAGCTCCGGCACCGTCGGGGGCTGCCCGAGCCGATGGTGGCCCGGTCGTCCTCGGTGGTCGACGAGCCCGACGACGGCGAGGCCGATGGGGTCGGGTCCGACGCGGGCGGCGACGAGCCCGTGCCCGACATTCCCCGCCTGCGGCCGGTGCGGCTGGGCTAGCGGGCCCTTCGTCCTTCTACTCGTCCACCACGGTGCGTCCGAAGGGCCAGAGCCCGAACGCCCCGATCTTCACGGCCTGCACGGCGAACGGGATGCCGATGATCGTGATGCAGAGCAACAGCGCCGACCCGAGCGCGGCGATGAACATCGCCCAGCCCACCACGATCAACCAGATCACGTTGAACACGGTCTGCAGGACGGTCGAGCCCTCACCGGTGCTCACCACCGTGCGCCCGAAGGGCCACAGGGCGAAGCCCGCCAGCTTGAACGCCTGGATGCCGAACGGGATGCCGATGATCGTGATGCAACACACGATCCCGGCCACCGTGTAGCCGATCGCCTGCCAGATCCCGAACAGGATGAACCAGAGGATGTTGCCGAGGGTCTTCACGGACGCAGTATGACCGCGAACGAGCGGGCCAACCTTGAACGGGTTCGTGGAGGTTGTCGCCGCCTCGTAGCCTGAGAAGCGTGCCCGAACGCTTCTATGTGACCACGCCGATCTACTACGTCAACGACGTGCCCCACATCGGCCACGCCTACACGACGGTCACCGCCGACGCGCTCGCCCGCTGGCACCGACTGCTCGGGGACGAGGTCTACTTCCTCACCGGCACCGACGAGCACGGGCTCAAGGTGCAGCGGGCGGCCGAGGAGCGGGGCCGCACGCCGCTCGAGCACGCCGACACCACCAGCGCCCGGTTCAAGGAGACCTGGGAGCTGCTCGACATCAGCTACGACGACTTCATCCGCACGACCGAACCTCGTCATCAGGTCAGCGTGCAGGAACTGCTCCAGCGCATCTACGACAACGGCTGGATCTACCGCGACACCTACGCCGGGCTCTACTGCGTGTCGTGCGAGGCCTATTACACCGAGGCCGATCTCGTCGACGGCAACTGCCCGATCCACGGCAAGCCGGTCGAATGGCTCGAAGAGGACAACTGGTTCTTCAAGCTGTCGGCCTTCGAGCAGCCGCTGCTCGACTGGTACGAGTCCCAGCCAGAGGCCGTGCAGCCCGACGGCAAGCGCAACGAGGCCCTCGGCATCATCCGCCAGGGCCTCGACGACATCTCGATCACCCGCACCTCGATCACGTGGGGGGTGCCGGTGCCGTGGGACCCCGAGCACGTCTTCTACGTCTGGTACGACGCCCTCATCAACTACGTCACCGCCATCGGGTTCGGCACCGACGAGGCCCGGTTCGAGCAGTGGTGGCCGTCGGTGCACCATCTCCTCGGCAAGGACATCCTGCGCTTCCACTGCGTCTACTGGCCGGCGATGCTGCTGGCCGCCGGCCTGGCTCCGCCTCATCGCCTGCACGTCCACGGCTTCTTGCTGGTCGGCGGCGAGAAGATGAGCAAGACCCGCCTCAACCAGATCTTCCCCGCCGACCTGGTGGCCGATTTCGGCGTCGATGGGTTCCGCTACCAGTTCCTTCGCGATCAACCGTTCGGGCCAGACGGCGACTTCTCCTACGAAGGCATGGTCACCCGCTACAACACCGACCTGGCCAACAACCTCGGCAACCTCTTGTCGCGGGTGGCCACCGTCGTGGCCAAGAAGTGCGACGGCATCGGGCCCGCTCCCTCGGCCGACAGCCCGCTCGCCACCGTCGCCGCCGAGGCCTACGTGGTCGCCGCCGCGGCATGGGCCGAGGTGGCGCCGTCGCGCGCCCTCGAGGCCACGTGGCGCCTCGTGCGCGAGGCCAACGCCCACCTCGAGACCAACGAGCCCTGGAAGCTCGATCCCGGGCCGCAGGTCGACGCCGTGATGGGCGATGCCCTCGAGGTGCTGCGTCTCGTCGCGGTGCTCGCCTACCCGGCCATCCCTGAGACCGCCGCCGAGATCTGGCGACGCATCGGCCTGTCGGGCACGCCCGCCGACGAACGGCTGCCCGCCGCGGCGGCGTGGGGCGGCTATCCCGGCGGCCTGCCCGTCGAGAAGGGCGACGCCCTGTTCCCCCGCATCAAGGCCGACGCGTGAGCCCTGCGGGCGACGCAGGCGCCACCGCCGTCTCCTGGACCGACAACCATTGCCATCTCGAACCGGGGCAGGCCGGCGCGGCCACGGTGGCCGAGGCGGCCATCGCCGGCGTGGCCCGGCTGATCACCGTGGGCACCGACGCCGAGCAGTCTCGCCAGGCCATCGCGCTCGCAGCAGCGCACGACAACGTGTGGGCGACCGTCGGCGTGCACCCCCACGACGCCAGTGGCGGGCTCGACGGCATCGCCGAGCTGCTCGCCGCTCCCAACGTCGTCGCCGTGGGGGAGTGCGGCCTCGACTACCACTACGACCACTCGCCCCGCGACCGCCAACGCCAGGTGTTCGCCGAGCAGATCCGGTTGGCGCACGAGCACGACCTCGCCCTGGTGATCCACACCCGCGAGGCCTGGGACGACACCTTCGCCATCCTCGATCACGAAGGTGTGCCGAGCCGAACCGTGTTGCACTGCTTCACCGGTGGGCCGGCCGAGGCCGAACAGGGGTTGGCCCGGGGCATGTCGTTGTCGTTCAGCGGCATCGTCACCTTCAAGACCGCCGACGAGCTCCGGGAGGCGGCTGCGCTCTGCCCGCTCGATCGCATGCTGGTCGAGACCGACGCCCCCTATCTGACGCCCGTGCCCCATCGGGGCGAGAAGAACCGCCCGGCGCTGGTGCCGCTGGTGGGCCAGGCCCTGGCAGCCGTCAAAGAACTCGACGTCGAGCAGGTGGCCGAGGCGACGTCGGCCAACGCCACGGCCTTGTATCGCCTGGCCTGACGCCGTTGCACGGCAGCGCGGCCGGACGCAGAACGGCGCAGTTTGGTGTCAACCGTTCGTGCGCTTGTGACCGTCCGTTGACGTTCGTCACAACGGCGTTGCGAAAGTTGCGGTCTGGTTACGGCGACCATAGGGTGCGCGTCATGCCTCGGGCGGAGTAGGGCCGGCCGAGGCGTGCCCGAACATGCTTGACTACGCCACGCCTCGCCCCGCCGGCGAACACTCAGGGTCTGACTCCCAGACCAAGCGTCGACGCTTCTTCGTCGGTGTGCTGGCCGTCATCTTCGTCCCCGCCTTCCTCGTGGCGATGTTCCCCGATGCGCAGGCCGAGCAGACCGATGTCGCGTCGGCGGATGTTGCGATCGTCACGGTGACCGAGCCCACCACCACCACGGTGGCGCCCACCACCACGTCCACCGCGGCGCCCACCACCACGACCACCGCGGCGCCCACCACCACCGCCGCTCCCAAGCCCAAGGCCACCACCACGACGACGGCCCCGAGGGCCACCGCGGCTACGTCGGCGCCCGCGACCACCGCCCCGGCGCCTGCACCCCCGCCTCCTGCGCCGGCTCCCGCCCCGGTCGCTACCGGCGGAGGCGCCACCCCCGCCGAAGCCGCTTTCCTCGCCTGCATCCGCCAGCGCGAGTCGGGCGGCAACTACGGCGTGGTGTCGTCCAACGGCCTCTACTTCGGCGCCTACCAGTTCATGCGGTCGTCGTGGGACAGCACGGCCAACCATGCGGGTCGGGGCGACCTTGTCGGTGTTCCGCCAAATGTGGCCGCCCCCGGCGATCAGGACGCCATGGCGCTGCACCTCTACCGCTGGCAGGGCAAGCGGCCCTGGAACGGCGCCTGCTGAGCGGCCGCCAGATCGGCGAGCTGCTCGACCGTCACGGTCTCAGCCCCAGCCGGGCGCTCGGCCAGAACTTCGTGGCCGATCCCAACACGGTGCGCCGCATCGCGCGCCTCGCCGGCGTGCAACCGGGCGAGCCGGTCGTCGAGATCGGCGCCGGCTTGGGCTCGCTCACCCTCGCCCTCGCCGACACCGGTGCGTCGGTCACCGCCATCGAGGTCGACCGCCATCTCGTCCCCATCCTGCGTGAGCAGGTCGAGCCGGTAGGGGTGCGCGTGGTCGAGGGCGACGCGCTCGACGCTCGACTGGTCCGAGCTGCTCGCCGCTCACGACCGATGGGTGCTCGTGGCCAACCTGCCCTACAACGTGGCCACACCGCTGGTGCTCGATCTGCTCGACGACGTGGCGGCCATCACCCGGATGCTGGTGATGGTGCAGCGCGAGGCCGGCGAGCGGCTGGCTGCGTCTGCCGGCGACCCGGCCTATGGCATCCCGTCGGTGAAGGTCGCCTACCACGCGCACGCCGAGCTGGTCGGCCGGGTGCCGCCCACGGTGTTCGTGCCCCAGCCCCGCGTCGAGTCCGTGCTCGTGCGCATCACCCGAAGGCTCGAGCCGGCCGTCGCCGCCGATCCCGATCGCCTCTTCGCTCTCGTGCGCACCGCGTTCGGCCAGCGCCGCAAGATGCTGCGTCGGTCCCTCGCCGGCGTCGTGCCTGCCGAGGCGTTCACCACGGCGGGCGTCCGTCCGGAGGCCCGACCCGAGGAGCTCGGCATCGAGGCGTGGGGCCGTCTGACCGACGCGGTGGTCGCTCTAGGGTGATGGCCGTGCTGACGGCCCCGGCCAAGCTCACGGTGTCGTTGCGCATCACCGGCGTGCGGCCCGACGGCTTCCACCTCATCGACGCCGAGATGGTGAGCCTCGACCTGGTCGACACGCTCACCCTCACCGACCTCGGCGCTGCGGGTGAGCCCAGCCTCGAGATCGTCGGCGCGGATCTCGAGGTCGACGACGACAACCTCGTCCTGCGGGCCATGCGGCTGGTCGGGCTCAACGCCCATGTCCGCCTCGACAAGCGCATCCCGCCCGGAGCCGGTCTCGGCGGCGGCTCGAGCGATGCGGCGGCCATCCTCCGCCACACCGGCTTCGACGATCTGCAGGCGGCCGCCCGCCTGGGGGCCGACGTGCCGTTCTGTCTGGTCGGGGGTCGAGCCCGGGTGCAGGGCATCGGCGAGGTGGTCGATCCGCTGCCCGTCGAGCCGCGCACCTTCACCCTGCTCACGCCGCCCTTCGGCTGCTCGACCGTCGCCGTCTACCGCGCCTGGGACGAGATGGGCGGGCCGTCAGGCGCGCACGGCAACGACCTCGAACCGGCCGCCCTCGCCCACGAGCCGCGCCTGGCCGAGTGGCGCGACCGGCTGGGCGACGCCACGGGTGCGCTGCCGCGCCTGGCGGGCAGCGGTTCGACCTGGTTCGTCGAAGGCGACCACCCGGGCGAGGGCCGAGTGGTGGTGAGGACGGTTGCCGGCTGAGCCGGACGCGGCTACTTGCCCGCGGCGCGGCGTTGGAAACGGGTGCGCTTCAGCATCTTCTTGTGCTTCTTCTTGCGCATCCGCTTGCGGCGTTTCTTGATCAGTGAACCCATGGCGCCGGGGACCTTACCGGGCGGCATGGGGCCGACACCAAACGCGCCCCCAAGTTGGGTGGGAGAGCGGAGGCCCGGCGGGGACGGGCCGACCAGGAGGGAGGAGCAGCTCGGGGGCAGGGATTCGAACCCCGAAGACGAGGACCAAAACCTCGCATGTTGCCGATTACATCACCCCCGAAGGGCTCCTAGACCCTAGCGTCCGACCCCGATAGAACTTCCGTATGACCGATCCGACGCTCTCCGCCATCGTGCTCGCCGCGGGCGAGGGCACCCGCATGCGATCGTCACGACCGAAGCCCCTCCATCTGCTGTGCGGACGGGCGATGTTGCTCTACGTGCTCGACGCCACCCGCGACACCCAGATGGGGCGGGTCGTCATCGTCGTCGGCCACGGCGCCGAGCGGGTCACCAAGAAGTTGCAGGAGGAGGCACCCGACCTCCTGCTCGACTTCGTCGAGCAGCACGTGCAGCGGGGCACCGGCGACGCCGTCAGCGTCGGGCTCACCGCGTTCCCCGACGACGAGTTCGACGACGGCGACCTGCTCGTGCTCCCGGGCGACACGCCACTGCTGCGACCCGGCACCATCAGCGCCCTCGTCGAGCGCCATCGCGACACCGGCGCGGCCTGCACGCTGCTCACCGCCCGTCTCGACGATCCGTCCGGCTATGGCCGCGTGGTGCGCGACAAGGACGATCGTGTCTCGCGCATCGTCGAGGAGAGCGACGCGCTCGACGACGAGCGGGCCATCGACGAGATCAACACCTCGATCTACTGCTTCCGGCGCAGCGTCCTCGCGCCGGCGCTGCGCCGGCTCAGCCCCGAGAACGCCCAGGGCGAGTACTACCTCACCGACGTGGTCGAAGTGCTGCACGACGCCGGCTATCCGGTGGTGTCGATGGTGGCCGCCGACCCGCTCGAGACCCAGGGTGTCAACGACCGGGTGCAGCTGGCGGTGGCCGAAGCCGAGCTGCGGCGACGCACCAACGAGGGCTGGCTACGCCAGGGCGTCACCATGCTCGACCCCGATCGCACCTACATCGACGCCACCGTCGAGCTCTCACCGGACGTCACGCTCTTCCCGGGCACGATGCTCCAGGGGCGCTGCGTGGTCGGCGCCGGAGCCGAACTCGGCCCCGACACCCGACTGGTCGACTGCATCGTCGGGGCGGGCGCCACGGTCGAGCACACCGTGGGCCGCGACGCCGAGATCGGCGACCAGGCCCGAGTGGGCCCGTTCGCGGTGCTCGAGCCCGGATCGCACATCCCGCCGGAGACCCGCACGGGTCCGTTCTATGCTTCCTGAGTGATGGAACTCGTCCCGAAGAAGCGCCTGGTCCTCGTCTCGGGCCGTGCTCACCTGCCCTTGGCCGAGGAGATCGCCGCCGGCCTGCAGATCCCCCTCGGACAGCCCAACCTGGCCGAGTTCGCCAACGGCGAGATCCACTGCCGCTTCGACGAGTCGGTTCGTGGCACCGACGTGTTCATCGTGCAGACCCACAGCGCAGCCGACGGCTCGACGCTCAACGACGCGCTGATGGAGCAGCTCATCATGGTCGACGCCGCCAAGCGCGCCTCGGCCAAGCGCATCACGGTGGTGTGCCCCTACTACGGCTACTCCCGCCAGGACCGCAAGGCCGAGGGCCGCGAGCCCATCACCGCCAAGCTGGTCGCCGACATGTTCTCGATCGCCGGCGCCACGCGCATCATCAGCGTCGACCTGCACTCGGGCCAGATCCAGGGCTTCTTCGACGGCCCGGTCGACCACCTCACCGCCATGCCCGTGCTGGTCGACTACCTCGCCGGCCTCGGCGACGACCTCGTGGTCGTGTCGCCCGACGCCGGCCGGGTGAAGGTGGCCGAGCGCTACTCACAGCAGCTGGGCGCCGATCTGGCCATCATCCACAAGCGCCGGGTGAAGGGGGCCAAGAACGAGGTCGAGGCTCGCGACGTCGTCGGCGACGTCGAGGGCCGCAACTGCGTGCTCATCGACGACATGATCGACACCGCCGGCACCATCGTCGCCGCGGCCGAGCAGCTCAAGCAGCACGGCGCGGCCGAGGTCTACGCCGCGTGCACGCACCCGGTGTTCTCCGGCCCCGCGGTCGACCGGCTGAAGAACTCGGTGATCTCCAAGGTGGTGGTCACCAACACGTTGCCCCTGCCGCCCGAGAAGCAGTTCGACAAGGTCGAGGTGCTGTCGGTGGCCGGCATCATCGCCGAGGCGATCGACGCCGTCTTCGAGGACACGTCGGTGAGCGAGATCTTCGGCGGCGCCAACCAGTCCTGAGGCCCGGTACCGCCGGCAGACCCGGTGGCCCACCACCCAAATTGGTGCGTGAAACACCCCCTACGGTGGTTTCACGCACCGATTTCGGAGGGGAGCGAAGGTCGGAGAGTGTCAGTGGCCCTGGCGCATCGACCAGCGGCCCACGGCGACGGTGCCGCCGAGGAACAGGCCGCCCCAGATGCCGGTCCACACCGCGATGGCCGCCACCGCGCCGGCTTCGAGATCGACGTCCACGCTGCGCGCCGCCAGCACCGTGCCGATGGCGATGAGCACCGCGAAGGCCACGATGCCGAGGATCGAGCCCCACACGATGGCCGCGCCGAAGCCGCGATCGACCTCGTCGGTGGTGGGCGCCGCGCTCGGCGCGGCGGCCCCGGTGTCAACCGCAACGGGCCCGGCGGCCTCGGTGCGGGCGGCCTCGGTCTGGGCGACCTCGGGGGCGGTGGTCGGGATGGGGGCGCTCAGGGCAGAAGACATGCCCACAGGGTCAGGTCTCGGTGTGGCCCGGCCTAGGGCCAAAGGTCACGTCGACCGGTTTCGCCCGTCCCAAGGTGGACCGGTAGCATGGTCAACCTTATGGATCTGACTCTCACCGCCGAAACCGGACGCCCGCCCGGCTCCCGAGCCGCTGGCCGGCTCCGCGCCGAGGGCAAGGTGCCCGGCGTCGTCTACGGCATGGGCTCCGAGCCCGTCGCCGTCGCCGTCAAGTGGACCGAGCTGCGCCGGGTGCTCACCACCGACGCCGGGCTCAACGCGCTCATCGCCCTCGACATCGACGGCAAGAAGGACTTCACGATCGTCAAGGATCTCCAGCGCGATCCCGTGCGCCGCGACGTCCTTCACATCGACTTCTTCCGGGTCGATCCCGACGTGCTCGTCGAGGTCGAGGTCCCCATCGTCACCATCGGCGAGGCCAAAGAGGTCGACAACGCCAAGGGCATCGCCGAGCAGCAGATGAAGTCGCTCACGGTGATGGCCAAGCCCACCGGCATCCCCGGCTCGATCGAGGCCGACATCACCGATCTCACCGTCGGCACGTCGATCACGGTCGGCGATCTCGTCCTGCCCGAGGGCGTCACCACCGAGGTCGACCCCTCCACCACCGTCATCGCCGGTGTCGCCACCCGATTCTCGGCGGCCGACGAGGGCCTGCCGGCCGAGGGTGAAGGCGAAGAGGGCGAAGGTGCCGAAGCCGGCGGCGAAGGTGCCGAGGCGAGCAGCGACGAAGCCAGCGAGTAACCGAGCCGCCTGATGGCCGCCGACCTCCTGGTGGTCGGCCTCGGCAACCCGGGGCGTGACTACGTCGGCACCCGCCACAACGTGGGCTTCGCCGTGGTCGACGAGTTGGTTCGTCGCCACGACGGTCGCCTGCGCAAGGGCAAGGAGCTGGCCCTCGTCGACGAGCTGCGGGTCGACGGGCAGCGGCTCGTGGTGGCCGAGCCTCAGACCTACATGAACCTGTCGGGCGAGTCGGTGGGCAAGCTGGTCCGGCGCTTCGACGTCGACGATCTCCACCGACTGGTCGTCGTGCACGACGAGCTCGACCTGCCCCTCGGTCGGCTCAAGGTCAAGCTCGGCGGGGGTCTGGCCGGGCACAACGGGCTGCGGTCGATCAAGGCGCACCTGCACAGCGACGACTTCGTGCGGATCCGCATCGGTGTGGGCAAACCGCCGTCGAAGGAGCACGGCGCCGATCACGTCCTCAGCCGGTTGGGCAAGGCCGACCGGGTGCTGCTCGACGAGATGGTGACGACGGCCGCCGACGCAGTCGAGCTGATCCTGAGCGAGGGCGTCGAGTCGGCGATGGGCCGGTTCAACAGCGCGGCCACCTGAGATGGCCCTCGAGCACCTCCCTGCGCTCCTCGAGGACGAGCCGGCGCTCACCAAGGTGTTGGGTCGGGCGTCGGCCGTGCTGGCGGTACCCGAACCGGCGCGGGCCATCGTCATCGCGGGGCTGGCGTCGCTGTCGGCGCGCCGCCCGATCGTGGTGGCGGTGCCCACCAGCACCGAAGCCGAGCGCCTGGCGCGCGACCTGGCCGAATACCTCGATCCCGACGAGGTCGAGCTGTTCCCCGCGTGGGAGACGTTGCCCTTCGAGCGGGTGAGCCCGGGCATCGAGACCATGGGGCGCCGGCTGCGGGTGCTGTGGCGCCTCCAGCACGAGCCGGTTCGCCCGCGGGTCGTCGTGGCCGCCGCCCGGGCGTTGGTGCAGCGCCTCGGTCCCCACGTCGAAGACGTCGAGCCGATCATCATCGGGCACGGCGACCAGGTCGACCCGGTCGAGCTGGTCGAGCGGCTGGTGGCGGCCGGCTACCGCCGCGAGTACCAGGTGGAGCATCGCGGCGAGGTGGCCGTGCGGGGCTCGATCGTCGACGTGTTCCCCTCCACCGCCGACCAGCCCGTGCGCATCGACCTGTGGGGAGACGAGGTCGATCGCCTCACCGAGTTCTCGGTGTCGGAGCAACGATCCACCACTGACATCGCCGAGGTCGAGATCTTCCCGTGCCGCGAGCTGCTGGCCACGCCAGAGGTGCAAGCACGCGCCGCGGCGCTGATCGCGTCGCAGCCGTGGGGCCGCGAGCAATGGGAGCGGTTGGCC
This sequence comes from uncultured Iamiaceae bacterium, assembly GCA_963706425.1. GTDB lineage: Bacteria > Actinomycetota > Acidimicrobiia > Acidimicrobiales > Acidimicrobilacustridaceae > CAVPMN01. Next base: position 403,859 of record CAVPMN010000001.1, on the reverse strand, counting down.
GAGGGCCTGTCGTTCGAGGGCATGGAGTCGTGGCTGCCCTGGCTGGCCGACGCCGAGCACCTCGTGCTCGACCTGATCGACGCCGACGCCCAAGTGCTGCTGGTCGAGCCCCGGCGCATGCGCGATCGGGCCGCCGACCTGCTGGCCGAAGAGGAAGATCTGGCGGCCACGCTGGCGCGCACCTGGGAGGCGGGCGACGACGAGTTCCCGCGCCTGCACCTGCCGTTCGATCGGCTGTTGGCGCACACCACCGCACCGGCATGGACGGTCACCACCGCGCCCGAAGGGCCCGACGTCGCCACCGTCGTCGCCGCCGGCTGGGCCCCGGTCATCGGTGACGGGTCGTCGCTGACCGGCCAGCTCACCGAGCTGCTGGCCGACGGGTTCCGCATCGTGGTGGCCGCCGACGGCGTCGGGTCGGCCGGTCGGGTGGCCGAGCTGCTCGCCGAACAAGGCGTGCACGCCCGATTCGACGAGCCGTCCGCCACTCGTCCCACCCCCGACATCACCCGCCCGGGCGCCCATGTGGTGGTAGCGCCGATCGAGCGGGGCTTCATCCTGCCGAGCGTGAAGCTGGCGGTGCTGGCCGAGAGCGACGTCACCGGACGGCGCCGTGCTCATCGTCGGGTTCGCCCGCGCCGCCAGGCTGCGCAGGGCTACTTCGACGACCTCAAGCCCGGCGACCATGTCGTGCACTACCAGCACGGCGTGGCGCGCTACGGCGGCATGGTCAAGCGGGCCATCGGTGGTGTCGAGCGCGACTACCTGTTGCTCGAGTATCGGGGCGACGACCGGCTCTACGTGCCTTCCGATCAGATCGACGCGGTGCGCCACTACACCGGCGGCGACTCGCCGTCGCTCAGCCGGCTCGGCGGCAGCGAGTGGCAGAAGGCCAAGGCCCGCGTGCGTTCGGCCGTCACCGAGATCGCCCAGGAGCTGGTGGTGCTCTACCAGAAGCGCGTGCACACCGAGGGGCACGCGTTCGCGCCCGACACGCCCTGGCAGCGCGAGTTCGAGGAGGCGTTCCCCTTCGAGGAGACCACCGACCAGGCCAAAGCCATCGACGAGATGAAGGTCGACATGGAGGCGGCGCTACCGATGGACCGCCTGGTCTGTGGCGACGTCGGGTTCGGCAAGACCGAGGTGGCGCTGCGCGGGGTGTTCAAGTGCGTGCAGGACGGCAAGCAGGCGGCGGTGCTCGTGCCCACCACCTTGCTGGCCCAGCAGCACTTCCAGACCTTCTCCGACCGCTTCTCGGGCTATCCGATCCGGGTCGAGGTGCTCAGCCGCTTCCTCACCTCGGCCCAGGCGCGCAAGGTGGCCGAAGGCGTGCGGGCCGGCACGGTCGACGTGGTGATCGGCACCCATCGCCTGCTCTCCGACGACATCGAGTTCAAGGACCTCGGCCTGCTCGTGGTCGACGAGGAGCAGCGGTTCGGTGTGTCGCACAAGGAGTCGATCAAGCAGCTGCGCGCCGACGTCGACGTGCTCACCCTCACCGCCACCCCCATCCCACGCACGCTCGAGATGAGCCTCACCGGCATCCGCGACCTCACGTTGCTCAACACCGCGCCGGCCGAGCGCCAGCCCATCCTCACCTACGTCGGCGAGTACGACGACCGGGCGGTGGCCGAGGCCATTCGGCGAGAGCTGCTGCGCGAGGGCCAGGTGTTCTTCGTGCACAACCGGGTGCAGGACATCGAACGGGTCGCCGCCGGCCTCCGTGATCTGGTGCCCGAAGCGCGGGTCGCCATCGCCCACGGGCAGATGGACGAGGGCTCGCTCGAACAGATCGTGCTCGACTTCTGGGAAGGGCAGTACGACGTGCTCGTCTGCACCACGATCATCGAGTCGGGCATCGACATGCCGACGGTCAACACCCTGGTGGTCGATCGGGCCGACATGCTCGGCCTCGGTCAGCTCCATCAGCTGCGCGGGCGCGTCGGTCGAGCCGGTCAGCGCGCCTACGCCTATCTCTTCTATCCGCCCGACCGGTCGCTCTCCGAAGAGGCCTACGAGCGGTTGAAGACCATCGGTGAGGCGACCGAGCTGGGGTCGGGCTTCCGCATCGCCATGCGCGACCTCGAGATCAGGGGCGCCGGCAACCTGCTCGGCACCGGTCAGTCGGGTCACATCGCCGCGGTCGGCTACGACCTCTACTGCCAGATGGTCACCGAAGCGGTGGCCGAGCTGAAGGGCGAGGAGGCTCGGGAGCCGGCCGAGGTGAAGCTCGAGCTCCCGCTCGACGCCAACCTGCCCAAGGACTACGTGGCGCGCGAGGAGCTCCGGCTCGAGGCCTATCGCCGTCTGGCATCGGTCACCACGCCCGACGAGGTGACCGACATCGAAACCGAGTGGCTCGACCGTTACGGCCCGGTCCCCGACGAGGCTCGGTCGCTGCTCGAGGTGGCGCGGCTGCGGGCCGAATGCGTGCGTACGGGGGTCCGCGAGGTCACCGTCACCAAGGCGAGCGGGTTCAGTGGCCCCACCTATCTCGCCCGCATCTCGCCCATCGAGCTCTCGGCCAGCCGCACCGTGCGGCTCGAGCGGCTCTACAAGGGGGCGGTCTACAAGCCCGATGTCGGTCAGCTGCAGATCCCGGTCAAGAAGGCGGGTGCCGCCGCGGCCGAGATCGTGGCCGCCCTCCAGGAGCTGGTGGCCTGACCGCTGCCGGCCTGACTGGTGTCGAGGGGGGTGCGTCCCTAGGCTCACGGTCCTCATGAGACGTCTGCTGCTCCTCCTCCTGCCGCTCGCCCTGCTCGGTGCGACGGCCTGCAACTCGTCGAGCGGGGGAGTGGGCCCGGCGCCGGCCGCCACGGTCGACGGCCAGGACATCAGCCAAGAGGAGCTGCTGGAGGATCTGCAGGGCTTCGCCACTGCGGAGTCGTACGGGCCCACCGAAGGCTCGTTCACCAGCGAATACACCACCCAGGTGCTGTCGCTCGCGATCTACAACCGGCTGATCGCCTCCGAGCTCGAGACCAGAGGGGTCGAGGCCACCCCCGAGGATCGCGAGGCCGCCGAGGAGCAGTTCGAGTCGCTCGTCGAAGACCCCACCGCGGCCACCGAGAGCTTCCGTGAGCGCCAGGTGGCGGCCATCGCCAACCAGGTCGCGCTCACCCGCGCGCTCGAGTCGGATGCGCCGGAGAGCGGCGAGGTCACCGACGAGGACGTGCGCGCCTACTACGACGAGAACATCGACGAGATCCTCGCCGAGAACGGCGAGTTCGTCTGCGCCAGCCACATCCTGGTCGAGAGCGCGGAGGCGGCGGCCGGCGCCCAGGAGCGTCTCGACAAGGGCGAGAGCTTCGCCGACGTGGCCGCCAGCGTGTCGACCGACACCCAGAGTGCGGCCGACGGCGGCAACCTCGGTTGCCAGCCCCGAGGCTCCTATGTCGGCGAGTTCGAGGAAGCGGCCTTCTCCCAACCGATCAACGAGGTGGGCGAGCCGGTCGAGACCGAGTTCGGGTTCCACCTGATCCTCGTGCGCAGCCGCGGCGGCCTGCCCTTCGAGGAGGTCGAGGACCAGATCCGTCAGATTCTCACCGAGCAGGCGCAGGGCGACACCGAGTCACTGGTGTCCGAGTGGTTGAGTGCGGCGGTCGCGGCGGCCGACGTCACCATCGACCCGCAGTACGGCACCTGGAGCTCGGAAACCGGCGTGGTGCCGCCGGAGGGAGCAGAGACGCCGGTGGGCACCGAGGTCCCGCAGCTCGACCTGGGCGGCTGATCGCGAGTGAACCCGGCGCGGATCGTGGTCGTCGGCCTCGGTCCCGGTGGTGCCGATCTGGTCACGGCCGGCACGCTCGCGGCCATCGAGCGGGTCGCCGTCCGGTTCGTGCGGACGACCCGCCATCCCGCGGTGGACGTGGTGGGCGCGTGCACCAGCTTCGACGAGGTCTACGAGGGGGCGGAGTCCCTCGACGAGGTCTACCCGACCATCGTCGAGCGGCTGGTCGCCGCGGCCGAACGGCACGGCGAGGTGCTCTACGCCGTGCCCGGTTCTCCGGTGGTGGCGGAGCGATCGGTCGAACTGCTCGTCGCCGACCCCCGGGTCTCGGTCGAGGTGCTCGCTGCGCTCTCGTTCGCCGACCTGGCCTGGGCTCGCCTCGGCGATCGACCCCGTGGCGGTGGGAGCCAGATTGGTCGACGGCCAGCGCTTCGCCACCGAAGCGGCGGGCGAGCGCGGCCCGCTGCTCGTCGCGCAGTGCGACCGCGTCGAGGTGCTCTCGGAGATCAAGCTGGTGCTCGACGCATCCGCCGAGCCACCGTTGGGGGCCACCGACACCGTGGTGGTGCTGCAGCGCCTCGGACTGCCCGACGAGCGGGTGTTCGAGGTGGCGTGGCCCGATCTCGACCGAGCGGTCGAGCCCGATCACCTCACCTCGGTGTGGTTGCCCCGCCTGGCCGCGCCGATCGCACGTGAGGTCGAGCAGTTCGTCGAGCTGGTGGCGCTGCTGCGCCGCGAGTGCCCGTGGGATCGCGAGCAGACCCACGCCAGCCTCACTCGGCACCTGCTCGAGGAGACCTACGAGGTGCTCGATGCCATCGCCGCCCTCGATGTCGACGAGGGCGACGGTTACGACCATCTCGAGGAGGAGCTCGGCGACCTCCTCTTCCAGGTGGTGTTCCACACCACGCTCGCTACCGAGGCGGGCCAGTTCACCCTGGCCGACGTGGCGACGGGCATCCACGACAAGCTTCGTGATCGCCATCCGCACGTGTTCGGCGACGTCGACGCCACTACGCCCGACGAGGTGGCCCGCAACTGGGAGCAGATCAAGAAGGCCGAGAAGGGCCGAGCCAGCGTGTTCGACGGCATCCCGGTCGAGCTGCCGGCGCTGCTCTACGCCCTGAAGGTGCGCAAGAAGGCGATCTCGCTGGCTGACACCGGCGTCGACGTGCCCCCGTTGCCCAGCGCGGACGCCGACGACGTGGGTGGCCGGCTGCTCGAGGTGGTCGAGCACGCCCGCACGCTCGGCGTCGATCCGGAAGCGGCCTTGCGAGCGGCCGCCAACCGCTATCGCGACGAGGTGCAGGCGCACGAAGCGGCCCCTCCGCCGAGCACCCGCAAGACTGGCCGTCCGGATTGACCGAATGTCGTCGGTTGGACGACCAGTTCGGTGGGTGCGCGCTGTCAGCGTCCCCACATGCCACTATTCGACCATTATCAACAGGAGCATCAGCCGGTGAGCATCATCGAACACATCGTCGGGCGTGAGGTGCTCGACTCGCGCGGGAACCCGACGGTCGAGGTCGAGGTGGTGCTCGAGTCAGGGGCCCGCGGGCGGGCCATGGTGCCCTCCGGTGCCTCCACCGGCCAGTTCGAGGCGGTCGAGCTGCGCGACGGCGGTGAGCGTTTCGGCGGCAAGGGCGTGCTCGGCGCCGTGGCGAACGTCGACGACGAGATCTACGACGCGCTCATCGGCTTCGACGCCCTCGAGCAGCGCGACATCGACCGCATGCTCATCGACCTCGACGGCACCGACAACAAGAGCCGGCTCGGCGCCAACGCCATCCTCGGGGTGTCGCTCGCGGTCGCCAAGGCGGCCGCCTCCGAGCTCGAGCTCCCGCTCTACCGCTATGTCGGAGGGCCCAACGCCCACGTGCTGCCCGTGCCCATGATGAACGTGCTCAACGGTGGCGAGCACGCCGACAACAACGTCGACGTGCAGGAGTTCATGATCATGCCCGTCGGGGCGGCGTCGTTCTCCGAGGCGTTGCGTTGGGGGGCCGAGACCTACCACGTGCTCAAGGGCGTGCTGCACGACCGCGGCCTGTCCACCGCCATCGGCGACGAAGGTGGCTTCGCTCCCAACCTGGGCTCGAACGAAGAGGCGGTGCAGCTGCTGGTCGAGTCGATCGAGAAGGCCGGCTTTGCGCCGGGCGACGACATCGCCATCGCCCTCGACGCCGCATCAACGGAGTTCTTCGTCGACGGCAACTACGTGTTGGCGGGCGAGGGGCGCACCCTCACGCCGTCCGAGATGGTGGCCTATCTCGACGACCTCACGAGCCGCTATCCCATCGTGTCCATCGAAGACGGCATGTCCGAGGAGGACTGGGCGGGCTGGCGGCAGCTCACCGAGGTGCTCGGATCGCGGGTGCAGCTGGTGGGCGACGATCTGTTCGTCACCAACACCGAGCGCCTGGCCCGCGGCATCGAAGAAGGTGTGGCCAACTCGATCCTGGTGAAGGTCAACCAGATCGGATCGCTCACCGAAACGCTCGAAGCGGTGGCGCTCGCCACCCGCTCGTCGTACACGTCGGTCATGTCGCACCGCTCGGGCGAGACGGAAGACGTGACCATCGCCGACCTGGCCGTGGCCACCAACTGCGGCCAGATCAAGACCGGCGCGCCGGCGCGCACCGACCGCGTGGCCAAGTACAACCAGCTGCTGCGCATCGAAGACGACTTGGCCGAGTCGGCCGCATACTGGGGCGCTGGTGCGCTGGCGCGGGGAGCCAGCCCGGCGTGAAGGTGGTGCGCCGCCTCGCGTGGCCTCTGCTGATCGCCACGATCCTCTGCGGCGTACTGTTCCTCGGCCTGTTCCCGACGCGCACCTATCTCGACCAGCGATCCGACACGGCCGAAGCCGAAGCTCGGCTCGACGAGCTGGCTCGGCGCAACGACGAGCTGCGCCAGCGGGTCGACACGCTCGGCACCGACGCGGAGATCGAACGGCTCGCCCGTTCGGAGTTCGGCTGGGCCAAACCGGGCGAGGAGGTCTACCAGGTGCTCCCGCCTCCGGAGGATCCCGTGGCCGTGCCCGACGTGTGGCCGTTCAGCCAGCTCGAGCAGCGCATCGATCGCTGACGGTCGGCGGGTAGCCTGCCGCAATGACATTGCGAGGCACGCGGGTCGGCCGGCGGGAAGACCGGCCCTTCCTCACCGTTGGCGCCACCTACTGCGCCGATCTCCGTGACGAGCGGCTCGACGGATCGGCCCACGTCACCTTCGTGCGGTCGACCATGGCGCACGCCACCCTGCTCGACGTCGATGCCGACGAGGCGCGCCAGGCGCCGGGCGTGGTGGGCGTGTTCACGGCCGCCGACCTCGAGGGCATCGCCGCCCCCACTCCCTACATCCCGGGGATGTTCCCGGCTGCCATGGCCCGCCCGTGGCTCGCCGAAGGCACCGTGCGCTTCGCGGGCGAGCCCATCGCGGCCGTGGTCACCGAGCAACCCTGGCAGGGTGAGGACGCGGCCGAACTGGTCATCGTCGACTACGAGCCGCTGGCTCCGGTGGTCGACGTGCACCACACGTTGGCCGATGAGGTGCTGCTGTTCCCCGAGGCGGGCACCAACGTGGCCCTGGTGGTGCCCGAGGCAGGCGACGACTTGTTCGCCGGGTGCGAGGTCAAGGTCCACCAGCGCATGGTCAACCAGCGCTTGGCCGCCTGCCCGCTCGAGGTGCGCGGCGCGGCGACGGCGTGGGTCGACGGCCGGCTCGTGCTCTGGATGAGCACCCAGGCCGCGCACGGGGTGAAAGAGCGGCTGGTCGAGATCTACGGGCTCGCACCAGGCGACGTGCAGGTGATCGCACCCGACGTCGGCGGTGGGTTCGGCCCCAAGATCCGTCCCACCCCCGAAGAGTTGTTGCTGCCTGCGATTTCCCGCACGCTGGGGCGCCCGTTGCGCTGGACCGAGACGCGGTCCGAGAACATGGTGGGCCTGCCCCACGGGCGAGGACAGAGCCAGCAGGTCGAGATCGGCGGCCGGCGCGACGGCACCATCGAGGCCTACCGGCTGTCGGTGGTTCAGGACGGCGGGGCCTATCCGAGCATGGGCTCGGTGCTCCCGTTCATGACCCGCACCATGACCACCGGGGTCTACGCCATCCCTCGGGCCGAGTTCGGGTTCCGATCGGTCGTCACCAACACCACGCCCATCGAGGCCTACCGCGGGGCGGGACGGCCTGAAGCCACCGCGGCCATCGAACGCGCCGTCGACCTGTTCGCTGCGGAGATCGGCATGGATCCGGCCGAGGTGCGCAGGCGCAATGTGGTGGCGGCTGACCAGTTCCCGTTCACCACGCCGATCGGCACCGTCTACGACAGCGGCGACTACGCCGGCGCTCTCGATCGCGCCCTCTCGGCCGCCGGCTATGAACAACTGCGCGACGAGCAACGCGAGCGCCGCGAGCGGGGCGACTCAGTCCACCTCGGCATCGGCATCTCGGTCTACGTCGAGATCACCGCGGGCCCCGAGCGCGGGGGAGACCGAATACGCGGAGGTCGAGGTGGTGCCGGAAGGCACCGCCATCGTCTACACGGGCTCGTCCGCGCACGGCCAGGGCCACGACACCTCCTTCGCCATGTTGGTGAGCGACGAGACCGGCATCCCCCTCGACGACATCCGGGTCATCCACGGCGACACCGACCTGGTGCCCGAGGGCACCGGCACCTTCGGATCGCGTTCGCTCCAGGTGGGGGGCATGGCCGTGCTGCAAGCCACTCGTGCGCTGGTCGAGAAAGCCAGAGGCCGGGCCGCCGACCTGCTCGAGACCGAGCGCGACGACGTCGTACTCGACGCCGCGACCGGCCGGTTCCATGCCGGCGGCGGTTCCGACGACTACCGCTCGTGGAGCGATGTGGCCAAGGCCGTCGACGAGCCGCTCGCCGAGAAGACCACCTACGAGACAACGGGGCCCACCTTCCCGTTCGGTTCGCACGTCGCCGTCGTCGAGGTCGACACCGACACCGGTCGGGTCGAGCTCCGACGGCTCATCGCGTGCGACGACGCGGGTCGCATCGTCAACCCCGTCACCGCCGAGGGCCAGCGCCACGGCGGCATCGCCCAGGGCGTGGCCCAGGCGCTGCTCGAGGAGATCCGCTACGACGAAGACGGCAACCCGACCACGTCGAACCTGGCCGACTACGGCATGATCTCGGCCACGGAGCTGCCGATGTTCGAGCTGGTGCCCATGGAGACCGACACGCCGGTCAACGACCTGTCGGTCAAGGGCATCGGAGAGTCAGGCACCATCGGCGCCACGCCCGCGGTGCAGAACGCGGTGATCGATGCGGTGGCCCATCTCGGGGTTCGCCACATCGACATGCCGCTCACTCCGTCGCGCGTCTGGGACGCGCTCCAGCACGCGAGAGAGGCTCGCTGATGGTGGCGGTGGTCGAAGCCGAGGGTCTGGTGCGCCGGTTCGGCGATCTCGTCGCGGTCGACGGTGTCGATCTCTCGGTCGACGAGGGCGAGGTGTTCGGCTTCCTCGGGCCCAACGGCGCCGGCAAGTCGACCATGGTGCGCATGCTCACCACGCTGCTCACACCCTCCGAGGGCACCGCCCGGGTCGCCGGGTTCGACCTGGTCACCCAGGCGCGCCAGGTGCGCGAGTCGATCGGGGTCGCCCTGCAGGACGCCGCCATCGATCCGCTGATGACCGGCAACGAGCTCTTGCGTCTGCAGTCGGTGTTGCACGGCCTCAGCCGGTCTGAGGCCCGTGCCCGGGGCGCGGAGCTGCTCGAACGGGTCGGGCTCACCGCGGCGGGCGACCGCAGGGTCGGCACCTACTCGGGAGGCATGCGTCGCCGTCTCGACCTCGCGCTGTCGCTGGTGCACGAGCCACTGGTGCTGTTCCTCGACGAGCCCACCACAGGGCTCGACCCGATGAGCCGCATCAACCTCTGGGACGAGGTGCGACGGCTCAACACCGAGCACGGCACCACGGTGTTCCTCACCACGCAATACCTCGAAGAGGCCGACCAGCTGGCTGGCCGCATCGCCATCATCGATCAGGGTCGCATCGTCCGCGAGGGGCGACCGGCGGTGCTCAAGGAGAGCGTGGGCGCGCCCACCCTCACCCTGCAGATCGATCCTGATCACTTCGAAATGGCCCGCAAGGAGCTGTGCGCCCGCTTCGGGAACGAACGTCCCGCGTTCCGCGTGGGTGAGCTGGCGCTCGGCCTCGAGGGTGGTCCGCAACAGATGACCGAGGTGGTGCGCGCCCTCGACGAGATCGGCGCGTCGGTCGAACACATCGAGCTGCTCCAGCCGAGCCTCGACGACGTCTTCGCGGAGGCCACCGGGCGCAGGCTCGAAGGGGCCGAATCCGATACGCCTGGTGGGCCGGAAGAGGCGGGCGTGGCCGGGTGACAACCGTCGTCGCCGAGCCCACCGTCGTTCACCTCAACCTGGTCAACCAGACGCTCGCGCTGGCGCGACGTTCGGTGGTGGGCACGCTCCGCCAGCCGGCCATGTGGTTCCCTGCGCTGGTGTTCCCGCTGCTCATCGCCGCGGTCAACTCCGCGGCGTTCAACCGGGCGCCCGAGGCCTTGGCGTCGATGGGCTTTCCGCCGGTCGACTCGTTCCTCCAGTTCCTGCTGCCCGGCACGCTCACTCAAGGCGTGCTGTTCGGCGGCATCATCGGCGGCGCCGACGTGGCACTCGACATCGAGAACGGGTTCTTCGAGCGGCTGGTCGCCTCACCGGTGGCCCGGCCCGTCATCCTCGTCGGACGCCTGGCGGGCGCGGCGACGCTCGGCGCCATCCAGGCGGTCATCTTCGTCACCCTCTTCGTCTTGTTCGGCGTACCCATCGAGGGCGGCCTGGCCGCGGTGGCCGTGCTGATCGTCACCGCCATGCTGCTCGCCCTGGGTGTTGGTGGCTTCGCTGCCGCGATCGCTCTGCGCACCGGCTCGCAGGAGGCCGTGCAGAACACGTTCCCGTTGATGTTCGTGCTCGTGTTCGTGAGCTCCGCGTTTTCCCGACCGCGCCTGATGAGCGGCTGGTATCAGACGGTGGCCGAGAACAACCCGATCACCTGGATGATCGACAGCATGCGTTCGCTCGTCATCAGTGGGTTCGCGCTGAGCGACGCGCTCAAGGCCATCGGTGTCGCGGCCGTCATCGCCGTGCTCGCAGTCGTGGTGGCCACCGGGCAGTTCCGTCGACGGCTGGCGGCCTCGTCGTGACCGCGCCGGTCGCCGGTCAGCTGGCGTGGCGGGGCGTCCTCGGCATCGTCCGCATCCCGGCGACGATCATCCCCGTCGTCGTGATGCCGGTGTTCTTCACCCTTGCGTTCAGCGGGGCGTTCAGCGCAGTAACCGACATCCCCGGGTTCCCCACCGACAACATCCTCGACTGGATGGTGCCGTTCGCCATCATGCAAGGCGCCGCCTTCGCCGGGTTCGGGGCTGCGTTCGGAGCCGGGCGCGATCTCGAGAACGGGTTCTACGACCGACTCCTGCTCGCACCCGTGCCGCGGCGAGCGCTCGTGATGGGGCCGTTGCTGCTCACGATGGGCCGTTCCCTGCTCCCGTTGGCGATCGTCCTGCCGGTTGGTTACCTCGGCGGGGCCCGCATCCAGGGTGGTGTCCTGGGGTTCGTCGTGCTGCTGCTGGCCACGCTCGGTGTGTCGGTGCTGGCCGCGTTGTGGGGCCTCGGTGTGGTCTATCGCGCTCGCTCGCAACGCGCCGGCGCGCTCGTGCAGGCCGGCATCTTCGTGGCCCTCTTCCTCTCGGTGGGGCAGGTGCCCCTCGACGTCATGACCGGCTGGCTGCTCTGGGTGGCCGAGCGCAATCCCTTCACCTACATCCTCACCATGGCCCGCCAGGGATTCCTGGGTGACGTCACCTGGGCCGACACCTGGCCGGGACTGCTGTCGTTCCTCGTCGGCCTCGTCCTGCTCGGGTGGTTCGCGAAGCGGGGCTTCGATCGGCTGGTGCCATGATGAGGACGAACCGGGGGTAGTCCATGCAGAAGTCCGCCAAGTACGCCCTGATTGCCTGTGTCGTCGTCTTGCTCGCCGGCGGGGCGGCGTTCTGGTGGTTCGTGCTGCGCGACGATGCCCCCGAGCGGGCGTCTCTGCCGGTGCGCACCGAGACCGACGCAACCCCCACCTCCGGAGCCCCCGGCTCGTCGGCGTCGCCCGACGGCGACTGGGTAGTGGTCACGGGTGACGACGTGTTCGTCGGCTACCGCATCGAGGAGCTGTTCGGCGGCGAGACCATCAAGAAGACCGCGGTCGGACGCACGCCGGCCGTCACCGGCACCATGACCATCAGCGATGGCGCCGTCACCAGCGTCGACATCACCGCCGACGTCACCTTGCTCGAGAGCGACTCGAGTCGGCGCGACTCGTTCATCCGCGACGACGCACTCGAGACGAGCACGTTCACCACTGCGACGTTCACCATCACCGAGCCGATCGCCCTGCCCGCCGATCTCCCCGTCGACCAGGCCATCGAGGTCACGGTGGCGGGCGACCTCACGTTGCACGGGGTCACCCAGCCGGTCGAGATCACGCTCGAGGCGAGCTGGAACGGCAGCAGCATCAGCGTGGCAGGCGGCGCACCGATCGTGTTGGCCGACTACGGCATCGAACCACCCGACATCCCCTTCGTCTCCGTTGACGACGCTGGCGAGTTCGAGATGCAACTCGTCTTCGAACGAGCCTGACCATGTCCGAGGTCGACGTCCGCCGCGCCGCGCAGCGTTTCCACACCGATCTCGGATGGCTCGACTCGTGGCACAGCTTCAGCTTCAGCAGCCATTACGACCCGACCAACACCCACCACGGGCTGCTGCTCGTCAGCAATGACGACACGGTGGCTGCGGGCGCGGGGTTCCCGACCCATGCCCATCGCGACATGGAGATCGTCACCTGGGTGCTGAGCGGCGAGCTCGAGCACACCGATACGACGGGTGCGCACGACGTGATCAGGCCCGGCATGGCCCAACGGATGAGCGTGGGCACGGGCATCCGCCATTCGGAGATGAACGCCAGTGCCACTCTGCCCGTGCACTTCGTGCAGATGTGGGTGATGCCCGACACCGCAAGCGTGGCCCCCTCCTATGAGCAGGTCGACGTGAGCGATCAGCTCGACGGTGGTCAGCTGGTGGCGGTGGCGTCGGGTGTGCCCGGCCGGGCGGCCGTCACCATCCACCAGGCGAACGCCACGCTGTGGGCGGCCCGCCTGGCCGAGGGCCGCGAGGTCGACGTGCCTCCCGCTAGCCACGCACACCTCTTCGTGGCCCGGGGATCGGTCGGGCTCGAAGGAGCGGGCGATCTTGCCCAGGGTGATGCGGTGCGCCTCACCGACGCGGGTGCGCTGACCCTCACGTCTCGATCCGACACCACCGAGATCCTGTTGTGGGAGATGAGGCCGGCGGGGACGGCCGAACAAGAGGAACTGATGGGGTGACGCGGTGATCGAGATCCTCGACGGGCTGGGGCGCTGGACGGCTCGGGGCGACGACGTCGTGCTGGTGCGGCTGGTCGACCTCGACGGATCGGGTCCGCGTCTGCCCGGCGCAGCCATGGCGGTCAACGCCGAGAGCGAGGTGCTCGGTTCGCTCACCGGTGGGTGCATCGAGGGTGCCGTGGTCACCGAGGCCCTCGACCTGCTGGCCTCGACTGGCGCAACCGAGGGCGGGCACGCGGGTGGTGGCCGGCTGCACACGTTCGGCTACAGCGACGACGACGCGTTCTCGGTAGGGCTCACCTGTGGCGGCACCGTGCACGTGTTCCTCGAAAGACTCGACGCCGCTCTGCTCGATCCGATCGCCGCTGCGGTCGCCGATCGTGTTCCGCTGGCGGTCGCCACCGTGATCGAAGGCCCCGCAACGGGCGCCCATCTCGTGGTGGCGCCAACCGGCGCGAGTGGCACGCTCGGCGATGCCGATCTCGACCGGGTGGTCGCTCGCGATGCACGCGGCGAGCTGGCCGCCGGACGCTCGGGAGTGCGGCACTACGGTGCCCAGGGGCAGGCCAACGAGACCACCGTGGGGGTCTTCGTCGACGTGTTCGCGCCCCCGCCCCACATGCTGGTGTTCGGCGCGGTCGACTTCACCGCGTCGCTCGTGCGCGTGGCCAAGCTGCTCGGCTATCGGGTGACGGTGTGCGATGCGCGCGAAGTGTTCGCCACCGCCGCTCGGTTCCCCGAGGCCGACGAGGTCGTCGTCGACTGGCCCAACCGGCTGCTCGACGCCGTCGGGCCGTCGCTCACCGAGCGCGATGCGGTGTGCATCCTCACCCACGACCACAAGTTCGACGTGCCGGCCATCGCGTCGGCGTTGGCGACGTCGGTCGGCTACATCGGAGTCATGGGCAGCCGACGCACCCACGCCGATCGGCTCGAGCGCCTGGCCGAGGTCGGCATCGCCGGGCCGGCGCTCGACCGACTGATGGCCCCGATCGGGCTCGATCTCGGCGCCCGCACCCCCGACGAGACCGCGGTGGCGATCTGCGCCGAGATCATCGCCTGTCGCACGGGCCGGCCCGCCCCCTCACTGCGCGACAGCTCCGGCCCCATCCACCGCTGACCCCCGCACCCTTCGCGTGTGCGTTCTGGCAGGTCAAACCCGCACCAGGGTGCGGGTTTGACCAGCCAGAAGGGCGGTGAGGTGGGTCAGGCGCCGGCTTCGGTGAGGGCGCGGCCGACGAGCACGCGGGCCAGATGGGCCCGATAGGCGGCCGAGCCGTTGCCGTCGTCGGACGGGTCCGTGCCCTCGGCGGCCAGGCGGGCGGCCTCGACTGCGGGCGTGCCCGACAGCAGTGCGTCGGTGACCGCCGTGGCCAGCAACGGGGTCTGGCCCATGTTCACGAGCGCCACGCCCGTGCGGGCGGGGGAGTGCACGGCGGCCACGCCGACGATCGCCCAGTCCTGGGCCCGGCGGGTGAACTTCTGGAACGACCAACCGGCGCCCGCGTGGTGGGGCACACGGATCTCGGTGACGAGCTCGGTGGGCTCGAGCACCGACTCGAGGAACCCGACGAAGAACTGGTCGACCGGCACGACTCGCTCGCCGTCGGCACCGCGCACGACGAGCGATGCGCCGAGGGCGAGCAGCACGGCCGGCAGGTCGGAGGCGGGATCGGCGTGGGCGATCGAACCGCCGATCGTGCCCCGGTGGCGCACCTGCGGGTCGCCGACATGCCCGGCGGCGTGGGCCAGCAGGGGTGCCGACGCGAGCAGCAGTGTCGAGGTCTCGACGTCGTGGTGCCGGGTGAGGGCACCGATGGCCACATGGTCACCCGCATCGCGGATGTAGGCGAGCTCGCTCACACGGGCGACATCGATGAGCACCGCGGGCGCGGCCAGGCGCATCTTCATGAGCGGGAGCAGCGAGTGGCCACCAGCGAGCACCTTGGCGTCGTCGCCGTGCTCCGCGAGCATCGCCAGCGCCTCGTCGGCCGAGCTGGCGCGCAGGTAGTCGAAGGCGGGAGGGATCAAACCGACTTCCCCGCACAGCTCAGCACGGCCCGCACGATGTTGTGGTAGCCGGTGCAACGACACAGGTTGCCCTCGAGCCCGACGCGCACCTCGTGCTCGCTCGGGTCGGGGTTCTCGCGCAGCAGGGAGATCGCCGCCATCACCATCCCCGGCGTGCAGAACCCGCACTGCAGGCCGTGTTCTTCGTGGAACGCCTGTTGCATCGGATGCAGCTCCGCTCCGTCGGCCAGCCCCTCGACCGTGGTGATCTCACAGCCGTCGGCCTGCACGGCGAGGACAGTGCACGACTTCACCGATTCGCCGTCGAGGTGCACGGTGCACGCCCCGCACGACGAGGTGTCGCAGCCCACGTTGGTGGCGGTGAGGCCGAGCGTGTCGCGCAGGTGGTGCACGAGCAGGGTGCGGGCCTCGACCCGGTGCTCACGTCGTTCGCCGTTGACGGTGACGGCGATGTCGATCTCACTGCTCACGGGGCGACTCCGAAGCTCGCCTGCCAGCTCGGCTCCGAGGTGCCGTCGATCGCCAGCCGCCAGGTGTATCGATGACCCGGCTCGACCGGGAGTGCGTGGAAGGTGATGCCCAACGGTACCGGCAGCGGTGTGCCCGCCGGCCAGCCCGCCGGTCGGCCGGCCTCGAACTGGCCGGCCACCAGCACGGGCATGTCTCCGTGCATCACCGGCATGCCGTCTTCGTCGAGCAACTCGAGCTGCCAGTCGTGGCTGACGTTGGCCCGGTCCCAAGGCACCCGGAGCAGCAGAGCGATGGCGATCGGTTGCGGGTTGGCCCCGATGAGTTGGAGCCCGCCGCCCAGGATGAAGAGCTTGCCGTCGGACACCTGGGCGGCGTCGGCGAGCAGCATGGTGACGTCGACGATGGGGAGCTCGTCCATGGTCATCGATCGTGACAGGAGACGATCGACGACAACCGGGGTGTCGGTGGAGACGACTGGTCTCCGACTGGCTCACTCGGGTTGCGGGCCACCGATCCCTCCGGTCTGATTGGGCTGGTGCAGAGCGTAGGCGACCCCGCGTGCTGACTGGTGCGGTGGTGCTCGCGGCGGGACGCGGCGAGCGCTTCGGTGACCGACACCCGAAGCAGCGCGCCGACTTCCGCGGTCGACCACTCGTGACCTGGGCGATCGACGCCGCGGTCGACAGCGCCATCGGCCCCGTCGCTGTGGTCGAAGGCGCCACGCCCTTGGCCGACCTCGTGCCCCCTGGTGTCAACTTGCTGCCCAACCCCGACGCGCATCTCGGCCTCGCCACCTCGCTCGCCGTCGCACTGCACTGGGCGGACGACCAGCAGCTCGACGCCGTGGTGGTCGGACTCGGCGATCAACCCCTCGTTCCCAGCTCGGCGTGGCGTGCGGTGGCCTCCGAGACGACGACGCCGATCGCCGTGGCCAGCTTTGGCGGGAGGCGTCGCAACCCGGTGCGACTCGGCCGCGAGGTCTGGCCCCTGCTGGCCACGACCGGCGACGAGGGGGCCCGCCGGCTCCTCCGGGAGCGGCCCGACCTCGTCACGGCGATAGCGTGCGAAGGCGATCCGGTCGACATCGACACCGAGGAGGACCTGGCCCGTTGGAGCTGACGAACGAGTTCGAGGTGGGGGTGCCGGTCGACCGGGCATGGGAGGTGCTCACCGACCTCGAGCGCATCGCGCCCTGCCTACCCGGCGCGCAGCTGCAGGAGGTCGACGGCGACGACTACAAGGGCGTCGTCAAGGTGAAGGTCGGTCCCATCACCGCCCAGTACAAGGGCGTGGCCACCTTCCAGGTGCGCGACGAGGCGGACCACCGGGTGGTGCTGGCCGCATCAGGACGCGACACCCGCGGTCAGGGCAATGCCAACGCCACCATCACTGCACAGCTCACGGGATCCGGCGACCGCACCCGGGTCAGCCTGTCGACCGACCTGACCATCACGGGCAAGGTGGCGCAGTTCGGCCGTGGTGCGCTGGGTGATGTGAGCGAGAAGCTGCTCACTCAGTTCGTCGACAACCTCCACACGAGTGTGTTGGCCACCGCCGACGACGAGACCGAGCCGGAGGTCGTTGCCTCGACCGAGCCCGACGGCGCCACCGGCGCGCCCCGCGCGGTCGTGAACAACACCGAGCCCGAGCCCATCGATCTGCTGGAGACGGCGGGGTTGCCGGTGGCCAAGCGGTTGCTTCCGTTGCTCGCCGTGCTCGTGGGTGTCGTGGTCGTGATCGGCGTCATGAGGCGTCGCAGGCGTCGGCGAGGGTGACCACTCGAACCGCAGCCGATCACGACCGGGTCACCGAACTGCTCGGTCGCGCGCCCCAAGGTGCCTACGAGGTGGTCGTACGCACCGCCGAGGGTGAGCCCGTCGTCATCCGCAACGCACCGCTGCTCGACGACGGCACACCGATGCCCACCCGGTTCTGGTTGGTCGACCCGGTGGTGCGCCGCGCGGTCGGCGCGCTCGAGTCGGTGGGGGGCGTACGCCAGGCCGAAGTCGAGGTCGACGCCGACCAGCTCGCCGCCGCCCACCAGCGTTACGCCGCCGAGCGCGACGCCGCCCTTCCTCCCGACCATGCCGGTCCTCGCCCTTTCGGTGGCGTGGGCGGCACCCGTCAGGGCGTGAAGTGCCTGCACGCCCACTACGCCTACTTCCTCGCTGGCGGTGACGACCCGGTCGGCCGCTGGGTCGACGACAGGATCGAGCGATGAGCGGGGTGGTGGCGGCGGTCGACTGCGGCACCAACTCGGTCCGGTTGCTGGTGCGCAGCGCCGACGGCTCGACGCTGGCCCGCCTCATGCGGATCACCCGACTGGGCGCCGGGGTCGACGCCACCGGACGTCTCGATCCCCAGGCGATCGACCGCACCATCGGCGTGCTCGACGAGTTCCGCGAGGTCATCGAGCGCTTCGGCGTCGAGCGGGTGCGCATGAGCGCCACCTCGGCGGCCCGTGACGCCGCCAACCGCGACGAGTTCTTCGACCGGGCCGAAGCCGCCGTCGGTGTGCGGCCCGAGTTGCTCACGGGCGACGAAGAGGGGCTGCTCTCGTTCATCGGCGCCACCGCCGAGCTCGACCCGTCGACCGGTCCGTTCCTCGTGGTCGACATCGGCGGGGGCTCCACCGAGTTCAGCTACGGGCTCACCGAGTGCGAGGCCGCCATCTCGGTCGACATGGGATGTGTGCGCTTCACCGAGAAGTACCTGCACCACGACCCGCCGCTGGCCGACGAGCTGTCGGCGGCGATCTCGGTGGCCCAGTTGTACGTCGACGACGTGGTGCGGGCCATCCCCCAGATCGGTGAGGCCCGCACGTTCGTCGGCCTGGCCGGCACGGTCACCACGGCAGCCGCCGTCGAGATCGGCCTGCCCACCTACGACCGCGACCAGATCCACCACTTCGTGCTGTCGAAGGCCGCCGCCGAAGACGTGTTCCGCACGCTCGCCACCGAGCCGCTCGCCGAACGACTCGAGAACCCCGGCCTCGAACCGGGTCGGGCCGACGTGATCGTGGGCGGCATGTGTGTGCTGGTGGCCATCATGCGCCATCTCGGCATCGCCGACTGCCTGGTGTCGGAAGCCGACATCCTCGACGGTTTGGCCATGAGCATCACTGGCTAGGCTCGCCGACGATGCCGCACACCGATCGCATCCTGATGGGCCCGGGTCCCGGCAACCCCTATCCCGAGGTCGCCGAGGCGTTCGCCAGACCGCTGCTCGGCCATCTCGATCCGGAGTTCATCGCGCTGCTCGACGAAACCGGGGCACGCCTGCGCGAGGTGTTTCGCACGGCCAACCCGCTCACGTTCCCGATCAGCGCCACCGGCTCGGCGGGTATGGAGGCGGCGTTCGTCAACGTGGTCGAGCGGGGCGACGTGGTGGTCGTCGGCGTCAACGGGGTGTTCGGTGAGCGCATGTGCGACGTGGCCTCGCGCTGCGGGGCCGAGGTGGTGCGGGTCGACGCACCGTGGGGTCGACCGCTCGATCCCCAGGCGCTGCTCGACGCCCACCCCTCACCCAAAGCCATAGCCCTCGTGCACGCCGAGACGTCCACCGGCGTGCGCAACGATGTGGCGTGCGTCGGTGCGGCCAAGGGCGACGCGTTGGTGTTGGTCGATTGCGTCACGTCGCTGGCCGGCATCCCGGTCGAGATCGACGGGTGGGGCGTCGACCTGGCCTATTCGGGCACGCAGAAGTGCCTTGGGGTGCCACCTGGCCTCTCGCCGTTCACCGCGTCGCCTCGCGCTATCGCCCAGCTGCTGCCCAAGCCCCAGTCGTGGTACCTCGATCTCAACATGATCGCCCGCTACGTCACCGGCGAAGGGGCCCGCGCCTATCACCACACCGCGCCCATCTCCATGGTGTTCGCCCTGCACGCCGCGCTGGGTGCCGTGCTCGACGAGGGCCTCGAGGCGTCGTGGGAGCGGCATCGCGCGTGCGGCGAAGCCCTGCAGGCCGGGCTCGAGCGTCTCGGTTTCGAGCTGTTCGCCGAGGAGGGCCACCGCCTGCCGCAGCTCACCTCGGTGTGGGTGCCACTCGATCGCCTGCCCACCGGCCTCGACGAGGCCGGGGTGCGCCGGTTGCTGCTCGATCGCTACGGCATCGAGGTGGGTTCGGGCCTCGGTGAGTTCGCCGGGCGTGTGTGGCGCATCGGGTGCATGGGTCACACCGCCCGTCCCCGCAACGTCACCCTCCTGTTGGGTGCGCTCGAGGAGATCTTCGGCGGATGACCACCTTGCTCGGCCGGCGCCTCGTGCTCCGGCCCCTCACCGTGTCTGACTTCCCGGCCTGGCAGGAGGTGCGCCGCCGGAACGTCGACTGGCTCACCCGGTGGGAGCCGGCGCGCATCCCGGGCCAGCCCGACGTGGTCGACGATCGCGACGCGTTCGCCGTGCGGTGCAGCGCCCGCCAGCGCGAGCGTCAGCTGGGCACCGGCTACGGGTTCGGTCTGTTCGTCGAAGGGGAGTTCGCCGGCGAGATCAACCTGTCGTCGGTGCAGCGTGGCCCGTTCCAGAGCGCCTACGTGGGCTACTGGGTCGACGAGAAGTTGGCCGGGCAGGGCTATGTGCCCGAGGCGCTGGTGCTCGTGGGTCGGTTCGTGTTCGAGGAGCTGCGCCTGCACCGTCTGCAGATCGCCATCATCCCGCGCAACACCGCCAGCCGGCGGGTGGTCGAGAAGCTCGGCATTCGCGAGGAGGGCATCGCCCAGCGCTACCTCGAGATCAACGGCGTGTGGGAGGACCACGTGCGCTACGCCATCACCGCCGAGGAGTGGGTGGTGCGCCGCGACGACCTGTTGGCCGACTGGATCGACTGACGCTCAGCCGCGGTTGATGCGCTGGCGCATGGCTTCGAGGCGCGCCGCGAACTCGGGTTGGTCCATCGACCACAGCTGGGTGCGGAGCTCGAGCTCGACCGCCCGGTCGTGGTCGTCGACGGTGGGCACCGACTGCAGAGTCTGTTTCGTGCGTTTCACCAACTCGAGCGGCGCGCTTGCGGCCCGGTCGGCCATCGTGTGGGCGGCGGCGAGCAGCGCGTCGTCGTCGACGCAGCGCCACACCAGGCCGATGCGCTCCGCCTCGGCCCCGTCGCAGATCTCGCCGAGCAGCACCATGGCCGCAGCCGACTGCGGTCCGACGAGGCGGTGCAGCATCCAGGTGTGGCCGCCACCGGGATGGATGCCGAGCTGCAGGAACCGGGTGTCGAACCGGGCCGAGCGCCCTGCCAAGCGCACGTCGCAGGCCAGGGCCAGGTTCATGCCGGCGCCCACCGCCGCGCCGTTCACCGCCGCGATCGTGGGCAGCGGCGACCGGCTGACCCGCAGGAAGCCGTCGTAGATGCCTCGCAGTCCCTCCTCGCGTGACGCGCCCAGGTGGGAGAGGTCGGCCCCGGCGCAGAACGCAGGCGGTGCGCCCGTGACCACCACGGCCCCGACCTCGCCCGAGGCTTCGAGCGTGTCGAAGGTCGTGACCAGCTCGTCGACCAGATCGGGCGACAGGGCGTTGCGGCGCTCGGCGTCGTCGAGCACGACGGTGGCCACGCGGTCGTCGACCGTGGTGCGAACGGTGGCCACGGTCAGCTCACGTCGGCGTCGCGGACGACTGCGGGCGAGTGGCGGAAGAACTGCTCGACATCACGCTCGTAGCGATACTCACGCTCGGTGCCGCCGACCGTGTGCTTGAGTCGCTGGGCCTCGACGAACGCCTCGACCGCACCGGCCGACGTGTACCGGTAGTGGAAGCCCGCTCGCTTGAGCCGCCGGTTGTCCATGCCTCGGCCATAGCGCAGCAGCTCGAGCAGCTCTTCGGGGAGGGGAACGCCGATGCGGCGCAGCGGCCAGGTGGCGAGTCCGGTGGCGATCGGCGGCATGGGTGCCGTGCGCTTGGCGCAGATCTTGGCGACCTCGCTCCACGGGATGATGCCGTCACCGGCCACGTTGTAGATGCCGGGTAGGTGCCGTTCGAGCACGAAGAGGATCGATCGGATGACGTCGTCTTCATGCACGAACTGCACTCGAGGATCGAAGCCGAAGATCGACGGCACGGCCGGGAGCTCGAGCGCCTTGGTGATCGGTGTCTCGATGTCGCGCCCGAGCACGTTGGCGAAGCGCAGCAGCGTGACGTTGACGTGCGGGTTGTCCTCGGCGAAGTCGCGCACGTAGCCCTCGACCGCCTCGAGGCTGTGCTCGATCTGGGTGTGGGGCGAGTGGCTCCGAGGTGTCTCTTCGGAGAACCAGACCGGGTCCTCCTTGGCGGTGCCGTAGATGTAGCCCGACGACTTCACCACCACATCGCGCACGGTGCTGCCCGCCGCCGAGGCCGCCGCGAACAGGTTCATGGTGCCGATGACGTTGATCTCGTGCATCGACCGCGGCCGCACCTGGGTCGAGTCGACGATGAGGAAGGTGTGCACGATCGTGTCGATGCGGGCGGCCTTCACGATGCGGGCCAGGATCGAGTAGTTCTCGTCGGTGCGCACGTATTCGGTGCGTTCGAGCTCGACGGAGGGCTCTCGGGTGTCGAGGCCGATGATCACGTCGACGTCGGGGTCGGCCTCGAGGCGTTGGGCCACCCGACCGCCCCAGAAGCTGGCCAGCCCGGTGATGAGGACGCGACGCCGGGTGTGGCTCATCCGAACCACACCGATCGGCGCTGGCGCAACATGTCGTAGAGCGCAGCTTGGATGACCTCGCGGACCTGCTCGCTCTCCTCCATCACGCGGCTCTTCGAGTAGCGATCCTGGTCGGGTGGCACGTCGAAGTACACGGGGTCGAGCACCCGCAGCTTGAACTTGGCAGGCAGGTAGCCGACCGTGCCGAGTGCCGGGCCGAGCAGGAGTTGGTTGGCGGTGATGGGGAAGTAGGGGAGGCCCAAGGCCTTGGCGATGGTGTTCGACTTCAACACGATGGGCATCGACTCCTCGGCGCCCACCACCGCGATGGGCACCACGGGCACGCCGGCGCGCATGGCGATCTCGACGAACCCGCCCCGACCGAACCGCCGCAGGCGGTAGCGCTGCGAGTAGTGCTTGCCCGGGCCCTTGCTGCCCTCGGGGAACACCAGCACGAGCTGACGTTGCTCGCGCAGCAGGCGATAGGCGTTGTCGGGGTGGGCGACCACGCCGCCGAGGCGCGACCAGTAGACGCCGAGCACCGGGATCGCCTTGAACAGGTGATCGGCCAACCCGTAGACGGGCCGGTCGAGCTCGCGCTCGATGCCGTGCATGATCACGGGAGCGTCGCTCGGGATGGCGGCGGCGTGGTTGGCCACCAGCAGCGCACCACCCTCGGCGGGGATCTTCTCGAGGCCCTCCCATTCGGCGCGGAACCACTTCGAGTAGATGGGGTCGTAGACGCGGCGGGCCATCCGGCGCATCTGCTCGGATCGGCCCCACTCGTCGACGTCGCTGCGACGTGGGTCGTCGAGGGCGTCGGGTTCGGAGTCGGGGGCGGGCACCGGAACCAGGGCCTTGCGTTGCGAGGCCTCGGCGAGCTGGGTGACGGCACGTTGCTCGACGGGGGGCTCGGGCGTCGGCGGTTCGGGCGGACTCATGCCCCGTATCGTAGGGGAGAGGCGCCGGTAGCCTCGCCCGCAGTGACTGCGCCTCGGCCAGGGCTGCGACAAGCCCTCACCGCCTTCCGCTACCGCAACTTCGCCCTCTTCTGGACCGGGGCCCTGCTGTCGAACTCGGGCAGCTGGATCCAGAACATCACCATCCCCTTCGTGGTGTTCAACATCACCGGCAGCGCAGCCTGGGTGGGGGTGGCCGGCTTCTTGCAGTTCCTGCCCGTCGTGCTGATGGGGCCGCTCGGCGGGTCGATCGCCGATCGCTTCCACCGGCGCACCGTGCTGCTCGTCACCCAGGCGGGCCAGGCCGGCGTGGCCCTGGCCCTTTGGGCGGTGTGGAGCGCGGGGGTGCGCAACCTGGTGGTGATCATCGGGTTGGTGGCGGTGAGCAGCCTGATCGCCGGCATCAACATCCCGTCGTGGCAGGCGTTCGTGAGCGAGCTGGTGCCTCGCGAGGTGTTGCTCAACGCGGTGACGCTCAACTCGACCCAGTTCAACGCGGCGCGTGCGTTCGGCCCCGCCATCGGCGGGCTGGTGCTGGCCGTCGGGGTCAGCTGGGCGTTTCTCCTCAACGCCCTGTCGTTCGTGGCGGTGATCGGTGCGCTGCTCGCCATCCGGGTGCCCCGCCTCGACAAGTCGGCCGCGGCGGACGGGCCCGGAGTGTGGCGGGCGTTCGCCAGCAGCTTCGGCTACGTGCGCGGCTTTCCCGGCATCATCGCCTGCTTCGTGATCGTGCTGGCGCTCGGTGCGCTCGGCAGCCCGGTGTTCCAGCTGCTCGTGGTGTTCGCCGAAGACGTGTTCGAGGTGGGCGACCTGGCCTATGGCCTGTTGGGTGCCGCGCTCGGGGTCGGTTCGGTGCTCGCCGCACCGATCATCGCCGGGCCGGGCTCAGGCCTGCGCCGGTCGGTGCTCGTCACGGGCGGAGTCACCGTGTACGGCATCGCCATCGTGGCGTTCGGCCTGGCCCCCGTCTACGTGCTCGGCCTGTTCGCGCTGATGGCGGCGGGTGGTGCCTACCTCGCCATCGCCTCCACGCTCAACACCACCATCCAGCTGCAGGTCGACGAGACCATGCGCGGCAAGGTGATCGCCCTCTACGTGATGCTGCTGACGGCGGCCCTGCCCGTCGGCGCGCTGCTGCAAGGCCTGTTGGTCGAGCTGATCGGCCCCCGTGTCACGGTGGCGGGGGCGGGCGTGTTGTTCCTCGGCGTATGCGCCTGGTTGCGCTTCGGCACCGATCTGATGCGCCACATGGACGACGAAGGCGCCACCCCCCCTGCGCCCGAGCAGCCGGTGGTGGTCAGCTGAGGTCGTCGCCTCCTTCGGGGCTGAGGTCGAGGGCGGTGCCATCGAGGTGGGCCCGGCCGTCGGCGCAGTCGGTGAGCGCCGGGCACCATCGGCAGCTTCGGCCCGGCCGACGGGCGGCTTTGCCGTCGCCGTGCACCAGGTCGACAATGCGGGCGACGCCGTCGACGGTGCGCGCCAGCGCGGTGTGCAGCAGCTCGACGGTGACCTGCTCGACATGGGCCCGACCGTTGTCGAGGTAGTAGGACGCGAGCAGCCGCGGAGGCGTGCCGAGACGCAGGGTGTCGAGCAGCGCGTAGAAGCGCAGGTCGTCGAGGTGGGCAGCCGAGAACCCGCCGGTCTTCAGATCGATGATGACCTTGCCCGCCGTGTCGCCCTGGGGTCGCCCGAGCGACAGGTCGATGCGTCCGGACAGCACGACCCGGGCGTCGAACAGCTCGATGCGCACGGGTGCCTCGGTGACCGGCGTCCACTGCCGTTTCAGCGGCGGGAAGCACTCGAGGAACATCGTGACCCGCTCGTTGGCCACCCCCCGCACCTCGGCCAGGTCGGCCTCGGACCGGGTCTGCAGCCAGTCGGCCAGGCCCGACATGCCCTCGCTCAGGCGAGCGACTGATTCGTCGACCAGCTCGGCGGGCGTGGTGTCGCCTCGCCAGTTGACCGACAACTCGATGGCCTTGTGGGCCACCGTCCCACGGGCCAGCGGGGCCGACCAGCTGAAGGGCTCGTCGCGTTCGGCCAGGTAGTTCTGCGGGCAGCCGTGCACCTGGGTGAGATGGCGTTTGGACACGAACAGCGTGTCGTCGTCGGGCAGGGTGTCGAGCAGGGGGAGGAGGGCGGCCTCGAGGTCGGCGAGCAGGTCGTCTCGCAGGTCGCGGGCGAAGGTGGGGCGCTCGTCGGGCGGGGCGCCGAGCAGATCGAGCACCGCCTGTTGGGCCGGGTTGAGCAGTGCCTCGGTGGGGGCCTCGATCGCCATGGTCGGAGCATACGGAGCGAGGGTGACAGGAATCGGGACCACGGGCGACTGCCGGGCCAGCGCCGGCCGGTTGGCTGTCAGTGGTCGTCGGCACAATGGTTGCGATGGAAGCCACCGCCCTCCGATTCGCCGCCGCGGCACGCGCACTCGGTCACGCCTGTCGAGCGGCCGGGCTCGAGGTCCCCGGCTTTCGCAGCCCGCCGCGGTTGGCCGGGGCCGAGCGGTCCCTGCGTCGCACCAGCGGCGGCGGGGCCACCGTCTCGGTGCAGTTGAAGGGTCGGCCGTGGCTGGCGGTGCTCGGCGACATGATCGAAGGTGTGGTGGCCACCAACCGACTCACCGGCAGTCAGGCCGACCACTGCCGCACCACGCTCTGGCAGGCCATCGAGCGTTCCGACAACGCCCTCGGGGCTACCGTGACCCCCGGGCCCGGGTGGCGAAACCGGCAGACGCAGGCGGCTTAAAACCGCCGGCCGAAAGGCGTGTGGGTTCGACTCCCACCCCGGGCACGCCGTTCGTGTAGGTCATCCCACAGTCGTCGACGGGCTTGCTGCCCCCAGCCGCTGATAGCCCCACACGAGCACACCGATCACCCACGCCATGCCGATGACGCCACCGAGGTAGAGGTTCATGGCGCCGCCCGGAGCGAAGAAGCCGCTCTCGCCGAACACCGTCACGGTCTCGATGCCCTGCTCGACGAAGAACAGCGCGCTCAGCCACGTCAGCCAGCGAGGGATGGTCGGTCGCGGCCCGAATCCAACCGCGGCCACCGCTGCGGCCATCGCCATCGTGGCGCCGTTGATCAGCGGTCCCCAGTAGGCAGAGATGTCGAAGATCGTTCCCGCGGTGGCTGGATCGAGACCCTCGGGCCGCAACGCGAGCCCCGCCCAGATCCATGCCTGAACCTGTGCGGTTATCGCCCAACCGAGCACTCCGCCGAGAAAGATGTATCGGTTCGGCTTCGGCAACAGCGCGGCGATCTGACCTCCGAACACCACGAGGGCGAGGAACGCGAATGTCGAGGTCCAGGCGTAGGCCCGGGCGTTGGCCTGGTTGTCCGTGAACCAGGTGAGGATCTCGTCGCCGGTCGACTCCACCGTCGGCACGGAGCTTCCGAGAGCGACGAACCCGCCGGAGTAGAGGACGATCCAACCGATCGTCGCAACCAGCAGAACAATGCGCGACACCCTCACGGCGTTCCCCCTCAACCAGGTGTGTCGAGATGCGAGCGTAGTAAAGACATGCCGGCCGCGTCGGATTGCCGAGCGCCGCTACGGTGCGGAGATGGCTGCCATCACGTGCGTCGTGGTCGATCGCCCGCGAGTCGTGCCGCCGGCGTTGCGCTGGTGCATCGCCGTCGGCGTCGCCACGATCCTGCTCGCCGGCTGTTCGAGCTCGGATGATGGGGCGGACTCCACGACGACGTCGAGCTCGTCGATCACCAGCCCGTCGAGCACGACCGTCGCCCCGAGCTCGACGCCGCCGCCCCTCACCACGATCGACGACGCGTTGGCTTCCTGGCTGGCTGCTGATCCCGACTTGGCCGATGTGGCCGGCTACCTGGGCGCGTGCCCGTCCGAGTACGACCCTTCGTACCCGCTCGACGGCTTCTGTTCGGTCGAGCAGCAGGTCGGCGCCGGCCGAGCCGTCTACGGGCTCGGGCCGCCGTTCTCCGAGATCGTGGCCTACGTCCTGCTCGAGGAGTCGGACGACGGCTGGCAGGTGAGCGACCGCTACCTGCCCGCCGATCCCTACGACCTGAGCGAGGCCCCCGGCTGGTTCGGCAGCTGACCTTCGGTCCTGCTCCCGCCTGCGATGGCGATCGTCGCGATGCAGTGCGTGCTGACCGCCTCGGTACCCTTGGCCGATCACACTGCAACAAGGGATGGGGGTTGGCGGGTTGCGCACGCGTCTGGCGGTGACATTGATCGCAGCGCTCCTCGCCGCCGTCCTGCCCTCGACCGCGATCGCACAAGCCGGTCCTGTCGACCCGCCCGCCGACGCGGGCGTACGCCCCAACATCGTCGTGGTCATGACCGACGATCAGACCAGCGATCTGCTGCGCGTCATGCCCCAGACGCTCGACTGGCTCGCCGAGGGCGGCACGACCTTCAGCGACTCGATCGTGGTGAACCCGCTGTGCTGCCCGGCCCACGCCGCCTTGCTCACGGGTCAGTACTCGAAGCACCACGGCGTCTACGACAACCGGCCCCCGATGGGCGGCATGTACGCGCTCGACCACGGCGACGCCTTGCCGGTCTGGTTGCAGGAGGCGGGCTATCGCACTGGCCTGATCGGGAAGGCGATGGTCGGCTACCACGCGGCGACGGGCGTGCCGCCGGGCTGGGACTCGTGGCAGGCCAAGGGCGGCACCGCCTACTACGACTACACGATCGTCGACGATGGCGAGCTCGTGCCGTATGGGTCGGCGCCGGAGGACTATGCCACCGATGTGTTCGCCCGACGATCGGCCGACACCATCCGCCGGTTCGCCGGCGAGGGCCAGCCGTTCTTCCTGCTCGTCAACTCGGTGGCTCCGCACAACGACGTCGGTGGCTTGCCGATCCCGGCACCCCGACACGAAGGGGCCTTCGCCGGCGAGCCGCTGCCCGCCGACCCGGCCATCAACGAGCTCGACGTGTCGGACAAGGCGCCGCTGATCTCGGCGCTCCCCCCGATCGGCCCACGCGAGCTGGAACAGCTCCGCGCGTTCCACCAGGCGCAACTCGAGTCGCTGCTCGCGGTCGACGAGCTCATGGCGACGCTGCGGACGACGCTGCAGGAGACGGGCGAGCTCGACAACACCGTCGTGATGTTCACCTCCGACAACGGCTATGTGGTCGGTCAGCATCGCCTGCGGTCGAAGAGCCTGCCCTATCAGCCCTCCATCGATGTGCCGCTGCTCGTCGGCGGACCGGGCTTTCCGGCGGGCGAGGTGGTCGACGTGCCTGCCGCCAACATCGATCTGGCGGTCACCATCGCCGCTCTGGCCGGTGCGGCTCCGACCCGGGTCGTCGACGGTATCGATCTGCGGGCCTTGGTCGCTGATCCGACGGCACGCGGCGGGCCGGTGCTGGTCGAGAGCGCGGCCGACAAGCTGGCCAGGTGTTTCGACGCGCTCTACAGCGGGACGCACAAGTACATCCGATGGAGCGACGGCACCGACGAGCTCTACGACCTCACCGTCGATCCGTTCGAGCTCGACAGCATCGCCGCCGACGCCACGAACGCAGCACTGCGCGCCGACCTGGCGGCTCAGCTCGAGACGATGCGCAACCAGGGCAAACCATGCCTCCCGTCGGCTGAAGTGTCAGTAGGCGACATCACCGTGCACGAACCCGGCGACGGACAGCGCACGGTCGAGCTACCGGTGACCCTGAGCCAGCCGACGAGCGCACCGGTCACCGTGGACTTCACGCTGGCCAGCGGTGCCGCACCGGCTGCGCAGATCGGCGCCGACTACGCCCCGCCCGCCCATGGCAGTGTCGTCATCCCCGCAGGCGAGGTGCTTGGACATATCCCCGTCGACATCCGGGCGGACGCGATCGACGAGCCGCAGCCCGAGTCGATCGCCGTCACGATCGAGGCCAGCTCGAGTGGCGACACGACACTCTCGCTCCGTCGACCCGTCGGAACCGTCGCCATCGTCGACCGGTTGTGCTGCACGGGCCTCGTGGCGATCGGTGACGTGCAGGTAGTCGAAGGGCACAATGCCGCCCGCACCTTGCGGTTCCCGGTCACCCTCGCCGAGCCGGTGGGCGAACCCACCTCGATCTCTTACCGCGTGGTGCGCGGCACCACGAGCCAGCCCGATGTCGCCGCCTCGGCTGGCACGATCGTGCTCGAGCCTGGAGCGGCGGCCGGCGTCATCCCGGTGTTGGTGCGGCCCGATGCCTGGCTCGAGGAGACCGAGACGTTCGACGTGGAGGTCACCGGCGTCGGCGCGCCCCCGCCCCCGGTGTGGTGCTGGCTAGCGCCACCGGCTCCCAGCTCGACGACGACCCCACCGTCACGCAGACCCGCCCGTTCCGCTGCACGGCGGAGGAGGGTCTGATCTGCACCCCGGTACCCGACCCGCCGGTCGACCTTGCGGGCTCGGTCACCGACATCGTCACCAGTGAGCCCCTTGCCGGCATCTCCGTCGGTCTCTACACCGCCGGCGTGCGCACCCGGTCAGCCAAGACCGACAGCGCCGGGCGATGGACGATCGCCGACGTCGACCCCGACGTGACCTGGACCATGCGACTACACGACCCAGCGGGGGTCTATCGGCTGCAGTGGTGGCCGAATCGGTCGACCATCCCGACCTCCGTCCCGATTCCGCTCGACGCGACCGAGGGAGCCCTCGACGTGGCGCTCACGCCGAAGGCAGCGGTGCCCTCGGTGGCCGGCGTGGTCACCAGTCGTACTGATGGCACGCCGGTCGCCGGCATCGAGGTGCGCGCCTTCGTCGACCGCTTCACGGTGGCGCGAACGACGACCGGGCCCGATGGCACCTACGTCCTGCCCAACCTGATCCCCGGTTCGTACACCGTTCGGTTCAGCCATCCCGCCGGTGCGTGGCGCACCCGATGGTGGGACGACCAGCTCAAGGCCACCGCCACACCGCTGGTGCTCGAGCCCGGCGCGGTGTTCGTCGCCGATGCCACCCTCCGCCCCGCCTGACCTCGCGGATCGCCGCAATACCCGCACGGACCTGCACCTGCCGATACTCTGCCGGCCGTGTCATCGGCGGGAACCACTGGACGCCACTTCCAGGCGTTCGACCTCATCCGCATCGTCGCCGCCCTGGCGGTGATCCTGCATCACTCGTTCAACCTCTCCGGGCGCGACGTTCCGTCGACCGACATGGGCCAGTGGAACGTCAACCTCGGCCACACCGCGGTCGGTGTCTTCTTCGTGATCAGCGGGTTCCTCATCACGATGAGCTGGGTGCGCAAGCCGGTGGCGTCGTCGTTCGGCGTGCGCCGATTCACCCGGATCTACCCGGCCTTCTTCGTCGTGGTCGTGCTGGCGGCCTTCGTGCTCGGGCCAGTCGTCACCAGCCTGTCGCTCTCCGAGTACTTCTCCGGCCGGCCACTCGAATACACGGTGCACAACCTGTTGCTCGACATCACCTACACGCTGCCGGGCGTGTTCGATTCCAATCCGAACAAAGCGGTCAACGGCTCGCTGTGGACCATCCCCTACGAGGTCGTCGCTTACATCGGCGTGCTGGCGCTCGGGCTCATCGGGGTGCTCAACCGACGGGTGATCGTCGTGGTGTTGTTCATCGGTGCGCTCATCGCCTTCCGGCTCGGCGTGGCAGCCCGGGTGTTGCACCTGCCGCTCGACGGCGTGGCCGGATTCTCCGTCGAAGACGGCCTGCCGCTTGCGTCCTTCTTCCTGGCCGGCATGTGCCTGTTCCTCTTCGAAGAGGCGCTGCCCTGGACACCGCTGGCCGGTGGTCTCGCGGCGGTGGGCGTGGCCGTCGGCTTCGTGGTCGGTGAGCCCATCCTCTTCGTGGTGGCCCTGTCGTACCTGGTCATCTTCCTCGGCATGCAACGTTCGTCGTTGGCGGTCGCCATCCGCCGCGCCGGTGACCCCTCGTACGGCACCTACCTCTACGGCTTCCCGGTGCAGCAGCTCCTGGTGATGGCCGGCGTCACCAACGTGGCCCTACTCACGGCGTCGGCCTCCGTGATCGCGTTGGCGCTCGGGTTTGTCTCGTGGCACCTGCTCGAGCAGCCGTGCATCCAGCTCGCCGGCCGCTTCCGCCGAGGCGATCGGCCCGATCCGACCGATCTCGTCCGTCCCGCCAGCCCCTGACCGCCGGTCCGCCCCCTCACCCGCGCGCCTACGCTGCTCGCATGACGAGACGGGTGGGCCGACGTCGGTGGTCGATGATCATCACGCTCGTCGCAGCCAGCCTTTGCGCGCTATCGATCACTCCGTCGCCCGTTGGCTCGGCGTCGTTCCCCGGAGCCAACGGCCGCATCGCCTTCACGAGCGAGCGGGGAGGTCCAGCCGACATCTACACCGTCAACCCCGACGGGACCGACGAGCGACGGCTGACCGATGACCCGGCCGGCGCCGGCCAGCCGAGCTGGTCGCCTGACGGCACGGAGATCGCGTTCAGTCGCTCCGGTGACATCTATGTCATGGATGCCGATGGCTCCAACCAGAGGATGGTCACCGGTCCGCCCCGCATCGAGTTCCAGCCGAGTTGGTCGCCCGACAACACCAAGATCGTCTTCACGCGGTACGTCGACCGTGAGCAGACCGACATCGTCGTGGTCGATCTTGCGACGGGTGTCGAGACCCAGCTGACCGAGACGCCGGGCCGTCACGAACTCCCGAGCTGGTCGCCTGACGGAACCACGATCGCCTATGTGGGCCCGGGCCAGGTTGCGCCGGAGATCCACGTGATGGACGCCGACGGCGCAAACCAGCGCAGCCTCGGAGTCGTGGGGAACGAACCCAACTGGTCGCCCGACGGGTCACAGCTCGCGTTCGCCAGCCGCGATCCCGCAACCGTCGATGAGTCTGCGATCTTCGTCATGGGCCGAGACGGGTCGAGCATCCGGCAACTCACGTTCGACAGTGGCCAGGAGACCCAGCCGAGCTGGGCGCCCGACGGCACCGAGATCGTGTTCGCGTCGCTGCTCCGCAAGGACGGGGATCCGGAGATCTACCGGATCACCGTCGATGGCCAGCGGTACGTGCGGGTGATCGAGCGCCCGGGCAACGACGAGGCCCCCAACTGGCAACCGGTTCAGTTCGTGCCGCCGGCGCCGACGTCCACGACGACGCCTGCGGTGGTTCCCAGCGCCACCCCCCGCATCACGGGCTGACCGACCCCCGCCGATCCGGCCCGCGAGCAGGTCACGCAGGGTGGCCGCCAGCCCCGGTTGGGGGGTTGAGGGGCCGATCCCCCTAGACTGTTCAGGTTGCGAGCAGGCGGCTCTTGATCTGCTCGTACCCATCGCGTACCGCAAGGTTCATCGCGACCCGCAAGGTTCAAGGAGCAGATCGCCATCATTGTGAGCACCGCGTAATGGCCACCCGCAGAAGCAGCTTCGAGAAGCGCGAGCGAGACAAGAACAAGAAAGCCCGAGCCGCTGCCAAACGCGAGAAGCGCCTCGATCGCGGTGGCGAGACGCCCGAGGACGGCGAGGCCGAGCCGAAGGTGGAGACTCCTCCGACCGATCAGCAGGCCGTGTTCGACGCACTGGCCGCGCTGCACGCCGCGTACGACGACGGCCGGGTGAGCTTCGACGACTTCGAGGAGCAGCGGGCCGAGCTGTTGGGTCGACTCGAGGTCTGAGCGGTCCTCAGCTCACCTTGGCGATGACGTCGTCGCCGAACTTGGCCAACGCCGGGCCGATCTCGTCGAGCTTGAACGCCAGCGGCGGGATCACCACCCGCTCGACGCCGAGCTCGCTCTCGAGCTGTTGGAGCGCGGCCACCGGGTCGGGCGCGAACGCCGCTTCGCCACCGGTGGTGAGCTCGATGGCGTCGGGGTCGCGGCCGGCCTCTTCGGCGGCGGTGCGCATCACCGCGAACAGCTCGCGGAGCTGATCGGGCGAGCCCTTGCCCGGGAAGAAGCCGTCGCCCATCCGCCCAGCGCGCTTGGCGGCGGCCTCGGAGTGCCCGCCGATGACCACGGGCACCGATCCGGTCACCGGCTTCGGCCGAGAGATGGCGCGTGAGAACGAGGTGAACTCGCCCTCGTAGCTGGCCTCGCCGTCGGCCCACAACGCCCTCATGGCCCCGATGTAGTCGTCGAGGCGCTTGCCGCGGCGGGCGAACGGCACGCCGAGCGCGTCGAACTCCTCCTCGAGCCAGCCGGCCCCCACGCCGAGCAGCATGCGCCCGCCCGAGAGCTTGTCGAGGGTGGCCACCTCTTTGGCCAGCACGAGCGGGTTGCGCTGCGGGACGATGAGGATGCCGGTGGCGAGCTTGATGGTGGTGGTGCGCGCGGCCACGTAGGCCAGCCAGATCAGCGGATCGGGCATGTCGGCCTTCTCGGCGCCCGGCATCTTGCCGCTCTTGTCGTAGGGGTACTCCGACTCGTAGCCGGCCGGCACCACCACGTGCTCGACCGTCCAGATCGAGTCGAACCCGGCCTGTTCGGCCGCTTCTGCGATGGTGGCCGCGCCCTCTGGTGTCGCGAACCGACCCGTGTTGGCGAACATCAACCCGAACTTCACCGTCGAACCTCCCCGAGCAGCGGACCAGCCCGACCCTACCGATGTTGTGTCGGTGGCGCGCCGGTCGACGCGCTCAGCTGTTGAGCAGGTTCTCGAACGCCTCGTCGCGCTCGCCCGCGGCCTGCTTGTCGGCCAGCTCGTCCATCCACTGCTGGCCGGCCTCGAACTGGGCCTCGTCGACCATGCGCTTGGGGATGGCCTTCATCACGTAGTCGTCGGGCATCGGTGGGGGAGCTTCGCCCTTGCGGGCCATGGCCGCTTCGATGACCGGCGCCAGACGTTCGGCCTTGGCCTGGCAGAACGCTTCGTCCCGCTCGGCGAACTCGGGCAGCACCTCGCGTCCGAACAGCTCGATGCTCTCCATGATGTGCTCGTGCTGGTTGTTGCCCGCCTGCAGCACGAAGATCACCTGGTCGACGCCGGCTTCCTCGTAGCGCAGGAGGAACTCGCGGATCTGGTCGGGTG
The DNA here is from genome assembly GCA_963706425.1 of uncultured Iamiaceae bacterium. Taxonomy (GTDB): domain Bacteria; phylum Actinomycetota; class Acidimicrobiia; order Acidimicrobiales; family Acidimicrobilacustridaceae; genus CAVPMN01. The sequence goes on along the minus strand of CAVPMN010000001.1, from coordinate 369,688 downwards.
TGCCCACCGCGCCGCGCAGCCCGCTCACATCGCCCGACGCCGCTTTCGCGCCGAGCGTCTCCTGGCGTTCGGCCAGCGCCGCCTCGGGCGAGTAGCCCAGGCTGTTGCGCCGCTCCTGGAACTCGCGCCACACGTCGGTCTGCCCCGGCACGTGCTCTCCGAACACGTAGTAGTGGGCGAGCGAATAGCCGAAGAAGTTGCCGCCCTCGAGTCCGCGGGCGATGGCGGTGTCCTCGTCGGGGTGGCACATCATCGGGGTGACGCAGGCGATCGACGGGTTGACGGCCTGGCCCACGGGCACGCACCGCTCGGCCAGCGTGGCCTCGTAGTCGGTCACCCAGTGCTTGGCATCCTCGGGGTCGATGAAGGCGAACGCCAGCGCGCCGATGCCCTTCTCGGCCGCTAGCAGGATCGTGTCGCGGCGAGAGCAGGCGACCCACAGCGGAGGATGCGGTTTCTGCACGGGCTTGGGCACCACGTTGCGCGGCGGCACCGAGACGTACGTGCCCTCCACACCGCCGAACGGTGTCTCGGTCATGCACCGGATGGCGATCTCGAGGCCCTCGAGCCACTGCTCGCGCTTGTCGTCGTAGGCGATGCCGAAGCCACCGAGCTCGGCCTCGGATGACGACTCGCCCGAGCCGAAGTCGACCCGTCCGTTCGACACCAGGTCGAGCGTGGCCAACCGTTCGGCCGTGCGCACCGGGTGGTTGTAGTTGGGCGCGGTCTGGATGATGCCGTGCCCGAGCCGCATGCGTTTGGTGCGTTGGCTCGCTGCGGCCAGGAACACCTCGGGCGCGCTCGAGTGCGAGTACTCCTCGAGGAAGTGGTGCTCGACCTCCCACACGTAGTCGATGCCGAGCTGGTCGGCGAGCTCGACCTGGTCGAGTGCCTCCTGGATGAGACGCCGTTCGGCGTCGTCGTCCCACGGGCGGGGGAGCTGGTGCTCGTAGAACAGGCCGAACTTCATGCGGCATCCCGAGGTGCGTCGACGAGGGTGCCGTCGGCCTGGCGCACCACGGTGCCCATGCTCAGCATCTCGTCGATGAGGTCGTGGCCGTCGGGACGGTCGGCAACGGCGTGCTCGAGCTCGCTGAGCGTGCCTGCCAGTGCTTCGGCCCGCTTCAGCATCGTCGACGTCTCGAGAGCCTGATCCCAGAGGATCGTCATCATCTCGTCGCCATCGAACCGGCTGCCCTTGCTGCCCACCCACGTGCGATCGCGCATCTCCGACAGCGCCGTGCGCAGGTACGACACGTGTGGGGTCTCGTCGGCCCGCACCTTGGCGACGAGTGAGGCGGCCTCGCCGTCGCCGGCGACCAGCTCGCTGTCGGACAGGACCGCTTCGGCCCAGCGGAACGAGTGGAAGGCGGAGATCTCGATGAACAGCAGGTTGATCATGCGGCTCACGACGATCTCGAGCAGCGGGTCGACCTCGTCGGGCAGCACTCGGGTGAAGTCGACCAGGGGAGCGGACCCGCCGCTTGACGACGACCGGCCCTGACCCACGGTGCTGAGGCCCATCCGCTCGAGCATCAGCTGCGTTTGGTCGTCGGTCACGGGGTTCTCGAACGCGATGTCGCGGGCGATGAACCACATGGTGTTGTGCCCCGCTTCGTCACCGAAGCCGGCTTCGTCACGGGCGTGGGCCTCGAAGAGGCCGCGTGACAGGTGGTCGGTGGCGGTGCCCTTCACGTCTTCGACGAACAGCGGCTGCATCTCGGGCACGGGCAACAGGCGCAGCATGCCGCCGAAGCCTTCGACCGTGCCGATGCGGGTGAGCACCGAGATGATCGGCTCGCGCACGCCGTTGCGTACGAGGAACTTCGCCTGGTCGACGTTGGGGAAGAAGGTCGGCCACGTGTCGAGGGGGGCGTCGAGGATCGGGGTGCCGAACTGCTCGAGGCGTTGCTGCTCCCACGCGGCGATGGCCGGCTCGCGAAAGCGGGTGCGAGGGGAGCGGTAGGTGCCGTCGTCGTCGAACCCGCCGTGGCAGCGCACGCCCGCGGCCACCAGGGGCTCGGCATAGTCGTGCGACATCAGCAGCTCGGACTCGGTGAACTCGACCTGGGCTGTGGGCATGGAGAAAGTGTAAACTCGTGTGTATACACCTGACAAGGGGAAGCTGGTCGTATGGCACGAGCGTCCGGAGCGAGCGCCCCGGCAGGCCGACAACTCATGCCGAGAGAGGAGCGGCAGGCCTCGCTGCTGCGGGCCGCCGCTCGGGCGTTCGCCCGCGCCGGCTACGCGGCCACCTCGATGGACGACGTGGCCTCCGAGGCCGGTGTGAGTCGGCTCATCGTCTATCGCCACTTCGCCTCGAAGGAGGAGCTCTACCGGTCGGTGCTCGACCGGGTCGCCCAGCGATTGCACGACGACTTCGTGGCCGGGCTGGCCGATGGCGCGCCCGCTGAGCCCGACGGGTTCACCACCCGCCTGCTGCTCGGCGTGGCCCGCGACGAGCCCGATGGCTTCCGGCTGCTCGTGGTGCACGCGGCGCGCGAGCCGCAGTTCGCCTCCTACACCGCCATGTTGCGCGAGGCCGCCGCGCAGATCGCCGACGAGCTGATGGGCGATCGCATCCCCGACGCCACCATGCGCCCCTGGGCCACGCACACCATCGTCGATTACCTCTACGCCAGCGTGCTGGCCTGGCTCGACCACGGCGACCCGGCGCGCGACGAGCAGTTCATCGAGTGGGCCACCGCGGGCCTGGTGGCCCTGTTCCGCACCTGGGTCGACGACTGACCCCAATTGCCGCAAGTCAACGCCGCAAGTCAACGCCGGAGGGCAATGCTGGAAATTGGTGCGTGAAACCACCGTATCGGTGGTTTCACGCACCGATTTCGGGAGCATTTTGGGGTCAGGGGTCAGTTCTGCAGGGGGAGGACGAGGTCGGCGAGCGTGCCGAGCTCGTGCGGTCCACTCGGTCGGTTCGACGAGGGGCAGCACCACGAACTTCGACGCGCCAGCATCGAGGAACCGCTCGATCATCGACACCAGCTCGCCCCGCTCGGGGACGACCTCGCCGGCGTCGAGACCGGGTCGGCGCTTCTCGAGGAAGCGGGCGAGCAGATCGGGCACCGGCCCGTCGCGATAGGCGAGCAGCACCCCGAAGTGCTCGGGATCGATCTCCCGACCGTGCTCCGCGGCGACCTGGTTGATCTGGGGAATGCCAGACCGAACTTCGTCGACCGTGCAGAACGAGGGCAGCCAGCCGTCGCCCAGCCGACCGACCCGGCGCAGCTCCGACGGGGCGATGCCGCCGAGCCAGATCTCGAGCGGCTGCTGGGCTGGCTTGGGGAGCACCGAGACGCCGTCGAACGAGTAGTAGGTGCCGTGGTGGTCGACGGCGTCTTCGGTCCAGAGGCGGCGCAGCAGGGGGAGCGCCTCGTCGAAGCGTTTGGCCCGCTCGGGCCGCTCGACGCCGAACGCCTGCTGCTCGACGGGGTCGGCCACCCCCAGCCCGAAGGCGGGCAGCAGCCGACCACCCGACAGCCGGTCGATGCTCGCCAGCTCCTTCGCCACCAGCACAGGGTTGCGGCCGGGTAGCACCAGCACGCTCGTGCCCAGCTTGAGCTTGGTGGTGCGACCGGCCGCGAACGCCAGGCCCGCCAGCGGATCCGGCGCTTCGCCCGTGACCCGCTCGCTGAGCCACAACGAGTCGAAGCGCAGTCGCTCGAGCTCGTCGACCAGCGGGCCGAACGTCTCGGCGTCGTTGGCGACCGTGCGGGTGCCCAGGCCGAAGCCGATACGGATCTTCACCGGCCGCACGCTATCGCCGTAGGCTCCCGAGCCATGTCTGCCGTCGACGTCGACCACCTGTTCCGGCTCGACGATCAGGTCGCCATCGTCACTGGTGCCTCGAGCGGGCTGGGTGAGCGCTTCGCGCGCGTGCTGCACGCAGCTGGCGCCCGGGTGGTCGTCGCGGCCCGCCGCGCCGGGCACCTCGAGGAGCTGTCGGCCGAGCTTCCAGGCTCGATCGCGGTCGCCACCGACGTCGGCGTCGACGCCGACCGCCGACGACTGGTCGACACCACCCTCGAGGCATTCGGTCGGGTCGACGTGCTGGTGAACAATGCCGGCATCGGCACGCCCGAGCCCGCGGAGTCGGAGCCGGTCGAGCGCTTCGCCGAGGTGATGGACATCAACGTCACCGCCACGTTCGCGCTGAGTCAGCTGGTGGGTCGGCAGATGATCGAGCAGGGCAGCGGGTCGATCATCAACCTGGCCTCGATCCTCGGGCTGGTCGCCTCGGCGCCCATCAAGCAGGCGAGCTACGCGGCGTCGAAGGGTGCGGTGGTGAACCTCACCCGCGAGCTGGCTGTGCAGTGGGCCCGTAAGGGCGTGCGGGTCAACGCCATCGCACCCGGGTGGTTCCCGAGTGAGATGACCACGGCGATGTTCGAAGACCAGGCCTCGATCGACTACCTGCGGCGCAACGACCCGATGGGGCGGGGCGGCGAGCCCCACGAGCTCGATGGCGCCCTGCTCTACCTCGCTGGGCCGGCCTCGTCCTACGTCACGGGCCAGGTGCTCACCGTCGACGGCGGCTGGACCGCCCGCTGACGGCCCTTTCGCCGCCGCGGGCCGGGGATCGGTGCCGGGAGATCGGACTCCGGGCTGGTCGTCGACCGGGGGCGACTGCTTGGCCGGCACCCACCCTCGATAGTCTCGTGCGGCCATGATCAGGGTCAGTCGGGCGGTCGGCCCGGTCGTCGGGATGTTGCTGCTCGCGTGCGCGTGCACCAACCCCAACGAGTCGAACGCCACACCGCCTCCGTCGGAGGCGCCCACCGAGGCCGAGACGGCTCCCCGCAACGGCGGTCGGCTGGTGCTGGCCCTCGAATCGGAGCCGGTCGACCTCGATCCGGCCGGCTCGACCTGGGACGCGTCGACCCGCCAGATCGCCCGAGCGGTGTTTGATCGCCTGGCGGTCTACGACGAGGCCTACCAGCTCACCCCAGAGCTGGCCCGCAGTATCGAGCCCAACTCCGACTTCACCGAGTGGGCCATCACGCTTCGCCGCGACGTGGTCTTCCACGACGGCCAGCCGGTCGACGCCGAGGCGGTGAAGGTGAACCTCGAGGCGCAGCGGCAGGGCCCAGCCGCCGATCTGCTCCGCCCGATCTCCTCGGTGTTCGTCACTGGGCCCCGCACGGTCAACGTGCGCATGCGCGCCCCGTGGTCGACGTTCCCTCATGTGCTCACCACCCAGGTGGGATTCGTCGCGTCACCCATCAGCCTCTTCGCCGCCGACGGCGGTGAGCGACCGATCGGCAGCGGACCCTTCGCACTCGCGGGGCGCGAGCCGGCCCAGTCGCTGCGCCTCACCAAGAACTCCGCGTACTGGCGCGACGGCCTGCCTCGACTCGACGAGATCGACGCCCGTGTCATCGGCGACGACGACGAACGAGCCGATGCGGTCACCACCGGTCGCGTCGACGTGGCGTTGTTCGACGATCCCGCCCACATCGCCCAGCTCCAGCAGGATGTCGACGACACCGGGCTGCAGGTGTTCGTCGACCCGGAGGGCGAGGCCCCGAAGCTCACCGTGGTGCTCAACTCCGCCCGTGCCCCCTTCATCGACCTGGCGGCCCGCCAAGCCGTGGGCTTCGCCACCGACAGGGTCGAGATGGGTGACGCCGGGTTCGACGGACTCGTGAAGTGGGTGCGGGGGCCGTTCAGCGACACGTCGCTCTGGTACAACGACCCACCGGTGCTGCCGCACGACCGCACCGCGGCAGCCGAGCGGGTGGCGGGCTTCGAAGAGAGCTATGGCGTCCCGCTCACTTTCACGCTGCTCGTGCCCGACCAACCTGTGGCGCTGCGCTATGCCGCGATCTGGCAGCGCCAGCTCGCCGAAGCGGGCATCGAGGTGGAGTTGCGGGTCCTGCCCGTGGGCGAGATCGAACAGGCGGCGTCGATCGGCGGCTACGACGCCGCCATGCTGCCGATGTTCGGCGAGTGGCATCCCGACCTCGCCTATCCCAGCATGCACCTCGCCGAGATGACTCCTGTCGGGTCGCCGGGCCCGAACTACGCGCGTTCGGGCTCGCAGGTCATCGACGAGGCTCTCGACGCCGCTCGGGCCACCGACGAGCTCGCGCTGCAGGTCGACGCCTACCGCGCCGCCCAGAACGACCTCGTGGCCGATGGCAGCTACCTCTTCCTGGTGCGTCTGCCGGCGGCGGTGGTGGCGGTGGCCGATGTGCGCGATCTGACCCGGTGGACCACCACCGCCGACGTGGCTGGGCTGGCGATGGAAGGCGGTACGGTGTCGCTCACCGAAGCATGGCTCGACCGGCCCGAGAGAACCACGGAGTGAGTTGTCGATGACCGAGTTCGCCTTCCAGGAGCTGTTCCCGCTCGGCCCTGACGACACCCCCTACCGACTGCTCACCGACCAGGGGGTCTCCACCTTCACTGCGGGAGGGCGCACCTTCCTCGAGGTCGAGCTGGCGGCCATCACCCGGCTCACCCGCCAGGCCATGTGGGACATCGCCCATCTGCTGCGCCCCGGTCACCTCGCCCAGCTGCGGGCCATCCTCGACGACCCTGAGGCGTCGGGCAACGACCGCTTCGTGGCCCTCGACCTGTTGCGCAACGCCTGCATCTCGGCCGGTGGTGTGCTGCCGATGTGTCAGGACACCGGCACCGCCATCGTCAAAGCCAAGAAGGGCCAATACGTCCTCACGCCCGGGGGCGACGAGGAAGCGATCTCCCTCGGCATCTTCGAGACCTACCGCGACGCCAACCTCCGCTATTCGCAGATGGCGCCGCTGACGATGTGGGACGAGGTCAACACCAAGACCAACCTGCCGGCCGAGATCAAGATCGCCGCTGTCGACGGCAGCGCCTACAGCTTCTTGTTCATGGCCAAGGGCGGCGGCTCGGCCAACAAGAGCCTGCTCTTCCAGGAGACCAAGGCGCTGCTCACCCCCACGCGCCTGATGGAGTTCCTCGACGAGAAGCTGCGCGGTCTCGGCACCGCCGCCTGCCCGCCCTATCACCTCGCGCTGGTCGTGGGCGGCACGTCGGCCGAGATGGCGGTCGAGACCGCCAAGCTGGCGTCGGCCCGCTACCTCGACACCCTGCCGCTCGCCGGCAGCGAGGCGGGTCACGCGTTCCGCGACGTCGAGCTCGAGGCCGAGGTGTTGAAGCTCACGCAGGCCTTCGGCATCGGCGCGCAGTTCGGTGGCAAGTACTTCTGCCACGACGTCCGTGTCATCCGGCTGCCTCGTCACGGCGCATCGTGCCCGGTCGCGCTCGCGGTGTCGTGCTCGGCCGACCGCCAGGCCAAGGGCAAGATCACGGCCGAAGGGGTGTTCCTCGAACAGCTCGAGACCGACCCGGCCTCCTATCTCCCGGAGGTCACCGACGACGACCTGTCCGACGAGGTCGTGCGCATCGACCTCAATCGGCCCATGGCCGACATCCGCGCCGAGCTGTCGCGTCTGCCCGTGAAGACCCGCGTGATGCTGTCGGGGCCGATGGTGGTGGCTCGCGACATCGCCCACTCGAAGATCAAGGAGCGGCTCGACTCCGGCGAGCCCATGCCCGCCTATCTCCGGGACCATCCCGTCTACTACGCCGGCCCGGCCAAGACCCCCGACGGCTACGCGTCCGGGTCGTTCGGCCCCACCACCGCCGGTCGCATGGACTCCTACGTCGGCGAGTTCATGGAGGCCGGTGGCAGCCATGTGATGGTGGCCAAGGGCAACCGCTCCAATCAGGTGACCGCCGCCTGCAAGCGCCACGGCGGCTTCTACCTCGGGTCGATCGGTGGCCCGGCCGCCCGGCTGGCCCAGGAGTGCATCAAGAAGGTCGAGGTCGTCGAATATCCCGAGCTGGGCATGGAGGCGGTCTGGATGATCGAGGTCGAGGACTTCCCTGCGTTCATCGTGGTCGACGACAAAGGCAACGATTTCTTCTCGGAGGTCTCGCGGCCCGTCATGATGAGGTCATGACCGATGACGCCCTTCCGGCCGAGCTGCCTCACCGGGTCGAGCACGATTCGATGGGCGAGGTGCTGGTGCCGGCCCACGCCAAGTGGGGCGCTCAGACCCAGCGGGCCGTCGAGAACTTCCCCATCTCCGGCCTGCACATCGAACCGAGGCTCATCCGCGCCCTGGCGTTGATCAAGCGCGAGGCGGCGATGGTCAACGCCTCGCTGCGGTCGGTGCCCCAGGTCGACAAGCGCATCGGCCGTGCCATCGCCGACGCGGCCGACGAGGTGGCCGACGGGTTCTGGGACGAGCAGTTCCCTGTCGACGTGTTCCAGACCGGGTCGGGCACCTCGTCGAACATGAACATGAACGAGGTGTTGGCCAACCTGGCATCCGAGCGGCTCGGCGAGCCCGGCGCGGTCCATCCCAACGACCACGTCAATGCGTCGCAGTCGTCGAACGATGTGTTTCCCTCCGCCATGCACGTGGCCGTCGTCGAAGGCGTGGCGCGCGATCTGGTCCCGGCGCTCGAGCAGCTGCGTGCCGGGTTGCGGCGCAAGCAGCGTGAGTTCGCACGAGTGGTGAAGTCGGGTCGCACCCATCTGATGGACGCCACCCCGGTCACGCTCGGCCAGGAGTTCGGTGGCTACGCCGCCCAGATCGACGATGCCATCGCCCGCCTCGAGGATGCCCTGCCGCGCGCCGAGCAGCTGCCGCTCGGAGGCACCGCCGTGGGCACCGGCATCAACGCGCCACCGAGCTTCGCCGGCAAGGTCATCGCCGCCCTCACCGAGGCCACCGGTCTCCCGTTCGCCGAAGCGTCCGACCACTTCGCCGCGCAAAGCGCGCGTGACGGTCTGGTCGAGGTGTCGGCAGCCATCCGCACGTTGGCGGTGGCGTTGATCAAGATCGCGAACGACCTGCGCTGGATGGGCAGCGGGCCCCGCACCGGCCTGGCCGAGATCCGCCTGCCCGATCTCCAGCCGGGTTCGTCGATCATGCCCGGGAAGGTCAACCCGGTCATCCCCGAGGCGGTCACCCAGGTGGCGGTGCAGGTGCTCGGCAACGACACTGCGGTGGCGTTCGCCGGCTCGCAGGGCAACTTCGAGCTCAACGTCTACATGCCGATGATGGCCCGCAACCTGCTCGAGTCGATCCGGTTCCTCGCCAACGCCTGCCGACTCTTCGACGAGCGGTGCATCGCGGGCATCGAGGCCAACGTCGAGCGGCTGGCCGCCTACGCCGAGGCGTCGCCGTCGATCGGCACGGCGCTCAACCCGTTCCTCGGCTACGAGAAGACGGCCGAGATCATCAAGGAGTCGGTGCGCAGCGGCCGCTCGATCCGAGAGCTCGTGCTGGAGCAGCGCCTGATGACGGCGGCCGAGCTCGACCGGGCGCTGAATGTGTTGGGGATGACCGAGGGCGGCCTGGCGACCTGACGGACGTCAGCCCAAGGCTTCTCACCCCAACTCCCGGAATCGGTGCGTGAAACAACCGATACGGGTGTTTCACGCACCGATTTCGGGAAAGAGAGGGCGTCAGCCGAGCGCAGGGGTGCCGGCGTAGGGGGCCGGGTCGGAGACCGCCGGGATCGAGGGCGGGCTCCAGCTCATGCGCTCGGCGAGGTGGTCGGCCACCGCTCGCCACTCGTCGGGCGCCCACCCTTCGGCCTTGGTCTCGAGCTGTTGGGCCTGGTTGATGTGGACGAACGCGGGTAGGCGTTCGAGGCCGAAGCCCTTGACGGCCAGCCGGTCGGGGTCGGAGAAGGCGAGGAACTCGTCGGCCCACGGGCCGAGGAAGGCCTTGCCCTCGTCGTCGCCGCAGGTGACGAGCAGCGCCGTGCGGCAGTCGGCCTCGGCGAACACCCGCAGGATCCGCCCTGCGGTGTCGAGCAGCCACGCACTCTCGTAGGTGAACGGATCGAGGGCGACGATGGCGAGATGGAAGGTGGTGGTCCACTCGCTGATCGGGCGGGTCTCTCCACCCAGTCGGGTCAGCGGGGTGTCGGCCGGAACGTCGGTTGCCACGGCGGGAAACGTAGCGCGGGTAGCTTCGCCCGGGCACACTCGCCGACCCTGAGAGAAGGAGCCAACGATCGTGGTGCTGGCCGAGCTCAACTCGACGTCCTACAAGGTCTTCCTGCTCCTCCATGTGCTCGGGGCCATCGTGGCCTTCGGCGCCGCCTTCGTGAACCCGTTCCTCTACCGCTTCGCCGCCCGTCGGGGAGAGGGGGCAACGGTGGCCGCCGCCCAGGCCAATGCGGGCATGCGCATCTCGTTGCCGGCCATCGTGTTCACGGGGTTCATCGGCTTCGGACTCGCCGGGCTCAGCGAACTGCCCGGCACCGACATCCTGCAGTGGGAGATGTCGCAGGGCTGGTTGCTCACCGCGGTGATCATCTGGGTGGCGCAGGCTCTCGTCTACGCTCTCGCCGTCGTGCCCGCGCAACGTCGTGTGGCCGGGGGCGACCAGTCAGCCGCCAAGCGAGTGGCCGCGTTCGGGGGACTCATCCACATCTCGCTGCTGGTGATGCTCTGGCTCATGATCTTCAAGCCAGGAATCTGAGAGGGAGACGACATGGTGTTTGCAAAGCTTCTCGAAAACGACTTCGGCTACCAGCTGTTGTTGCTACTCCACCTCATCGCCGTGGTGATCGGGTTCGGCTCGTCGTTCGTGTGGCCGGCGCTGGCGTCGCGGGCCCGCAAGATGGAGCCCGCGCAGTCCTACGCCATGAACAGCACGGCGCTCGCGCTGGGCAAGGGCCTCACCACCTATCCGATCTACGCGGCCGGGCTCACGGGCATCGTGCTGGTGGCGGTCTCCGAGCCGTGGGGCTTCGACCAGACGTGGATCTCGATCGCGTTCCTCCTGTTCATCCTCGGTGTCGGCGTGTCGCTTTTCCTGCACGGGCCCAACCTGAAGGCGATGAACGCGCTGCAGGAGCGGCTGGTCTCCGGTGGCGGCACGCCCACCCAGGGCGGTCCGCCGGCCGAGGTCGCCGAGCTGCAGGAGCGGGGCAAGCGCGCCGGCATGTACGGCGGCCTCCTCCACCTCATCTTCCTGCTGCTCATGATCGACATGATCTGGAAGCCCGGACTCTGACCCGGAGCCGATAGAACAGCTGCGTGCACCCGATCGAGAGGCTCCGCTACGTCGCCCGGGCCTCGGGCGCGTCGCAGGACCTGCTCGTGCAGGAGACGGCGAGGGCGCTGGCGTCGTTCAGCGGTGATCCGCAGGGGCTGGTCACCGCGTGCCGGCGCATCGTGTCGCGCCAGCCGACCTCCGGGCCGCTGCTGTGGTTCGCGGCCCGGGTGCTCACCGCCGGCGATCCGGCCGCGGAGATCTGGGAGGCGTCAGGCGAGCTGGCCGCCGACACCACCGCCGCCGAGCTGGCCCACGCCCTGCCCGACGCGGCCACCGTTGCGGTGTTGGGTTGGCCCGACGTGGTGGGCGAGGCGCTCCCACGCAGGGGTGATCTCGAGGTGCTGGTGATCGACGCGCTGGGCGAGGGCTCGGGTCTGGTGGGCCGCCTACTCGGCGCCGAGGTCGACGCCATCGACGTCCCCCAGGCCGGTCTCGGCCCGGCAGCCGCCGACGCCGACGTGGTCGTGCTCGAAGCCTCGGCCATCGGCCCCACCGAGGCGTTGGCGGTGTCGGGCTCGCGGGCGGCGGCCGCCGTGGCCAAGCACGCCGAGCGGCCGGTGTGGCTGGTCGGGGGCGTCGGTCGGCTCTTGCCGGCGCGCATGTGGGAGGGGCTCCGCAAGCGGGTCATCGATCCCACCGACCCCTGGGACGCCGACGACGAGATCGTGCCGCTCGACCTGATCGACGCCATCGTCGGGCCTCGCGGCCCCGAACCCGTCGCCGACGCCCTGCGCCGCACCGACTGCCCGATCGCACCCGAGCTCTTCAAGGGCGATGTGTTCTGATGTCCGCCACCCGCCGGGCCGTGTCGGCCCACCACCGAAGGGAACGAGATGGCCAAGCGCCGTGACCAGATCAAGATGACCGACGAGGAGATCCACGAGTTCCTCCACGGCCGCCGCACGATGAACATCGCCACGATCGGGCCCGACGGCAACATCCACCTCGTGGCCATGTGGTACGGCTTCCTCGGCGAGAACGCCGCCTTCGAGACGTTCGCCAAGAGCCAGAAGGTGCTCAACCTGCGGCGCGATCCCCGCATCACCGTGCTCGTCGAGGCGGGCGATCAGTACGAGGAGCTGCGGGGCGTCGAGATCGTCGGCCGGGCCGTGATCCACGACGACACCGAGACGCTGATGGAGGTGGCCCGCGACGTGGTCGTGCGCTACTTCGCCCCCCAGAACGACGGCGACGCCGATCTGATCGCGCAGGGCCTGGCCCACAAGCGGGTGGCCGTCGAGATCGTGCCCGAGAAGATCGTGTCGTGGGACCACAGCAAGCTCGGCGGCACCTACTAACCCGTCCTCCCACCCCCACCCCCTCCCGAAATCGGTGCGTGAAACAACCCATGCGGGTGTTTCACGCACCGATTTGCGGACACGTTTGCGGGCAAGAAGGCCGCGTTCGGGGAGATCGTCGGCGCCGTCGGCCGGTAGGGTGCGCGCATGGGTGAGATCATCGAGTTCCCGAGCAACGGCCACACCTGTTCCGGCTACCTGGCGGTGCCCGCATCCGGCAGCGGTCCGGGGGTCATCGTCATACAGGAGTGGTGGGGCCTCGTGCCCCACATCCAGGACGTGTGCGACCGCTTCGCGGCCGAGGGCTTCGTGGCCTTGGCGCCCGACCTCTACCACGGCGAGAAGACCACCGAGCCCGACGAGGCCGGCAAGTTGATGATGGCGCTCAACCTCGAGCAGGCCGGTAAGGACATGTCGGGCGCCATCGACCACCTCCGCTCGCTCGACGCGGTCACCAGCGAGGGCGTCGGCGTGGTCGGCTTCTGCATGGGCGGTGGGCTGGCCATGCTGCTCGGCACCATGCGGCCCGATGCAGTGGTGGCCGTCTCGCCCTTCTACGGCATCATCCCGTGGGCTGCCGTCGAGCCCGACTGGTCGGCCATGCAGGCCAAGGTACGTGGTCACTTCGCAGCCGAGGACGGCTTCTTCACTCCCGACCAGGTCAAGGCGCTCGAGGACCAGTTGATCGCCCTCGGCAAGGACGTCTCACTCGACGTGCACCCTGACGTCGACCACGCCTTCTTCAACGACACGCGCCCCGAGGTGCACGACGCCGAAACCTCCCAGGAGTGCTGGGACGCCACCATCTCGTTCTTCCGCGAGGCGATCAGCTGACCGGCCCGTCGCTCGTCGAGCGCTATCTCGAGCTCGGCCTGCGCCTGGGGCGCCACGTCGACGGGTTCGTCGACGCCTACTACGGCCCGCCCGAGCTCGAGCAGCGAGTCGCCGCCGACGAGGTTCGCCCGCCGCGAGCATTGGCCGCAGAGGCCGACCGGCTGGTCGCCGACCTCGACGCCGGTGGCGGCGAGGCCGATCTCGACCCGCAGCGTCGGCGTTGGCTGCGCGCTCAGGTGGTCGGGCCTCGGCACCAGCGCCCGCAAGATCGCCGGCGACGACATCGGCTACGCCGACGAGGTCGAGGCCTGCTACGGCGTGCGGCCGTCGCCGTTGCCCGACGACGAGTTGGCGGCCGCCCATCGCCGACTCGACGACGCCCTGCCGGGCGCCGGCCCGCTCGCCGATCGCTACATCGCCTGGCGCGAGAGCCACGCGGTGCCGCCCGACCAGCTCGACGCCGCCCTGCACTCGTTGGCCGACGACTTCCGCGAGCGCACCGACCGGCTCTTCGGGCTGCCCGAGGGCGAGCACGTCGACTGGGAGCTGGCCACCGACAAGCCCTGGTCGGGCTTCAACTACTACCTCGGTGGCTTGCGCAGCCGGGTGGCGATCAACGTCGACCTGCCGGTGCTGTCCACCACGCTCGGCCACCTGGTCGCCCACGAGGCCTACCCGGGCCACCACACCGAGCACACCCGCAAGGAGGTGGGCCTGGTGCGTCGCCTCGGTCACCTCGAGGAGACCATCTTCCTCGTCGGCACGCCGCAGTGCCTGCTGGCCGAGGGCCTGGCCGACCTCGGTCTCGAAGTGCTCGTCGGCCGCCGCCCGGAGGACGTCATCGCCGAGCACCTGCACCCACTCGGCATCCGCTACGACGCCGAGGTCGTCGCCGCGGTGTCCGAGGCAGGTGAGGCGCTCGGTGCGGTGCGGGCCAACGCCGCGTGGCAGCTGCACCAGGAGCACCGCCCGGTCGACGACGTGGTCGCCTATCTCGAACGCTGGGCGCTGCTGCCCAAGGTGCGGGCCGAGAAGGCGGTCGAGTTCCTCACCGATCCCACCTGGCGGGCCTACATCTCGTGTTACGTCGAAGGCCTGCCGCTCTGCCGCAGCTTCGTCTCGGGCGATCCGGCCCGCTACGCCCGACTGCTCAACGAGCAGTTGGTGCCTGCCGACCTGGCTGCCTAACGTCGTCCCTATGCGAAACCCCAAGGACTTCTTCCGGCCCCTGGCCGTGGGAGCGCCCGAGCCGGTGCGCGAGATCCCGGTGCGGCCGTCACGGGTCATCCACTTCTTCCCGGCGTCGAACCAGAAGATGGTCGGCAAGGTGCCCGACATCGCACCCACGGTCGACGTGCTGCTGGCCAACCTCGAAGACGGCGTGCCCGCGTCCGACAAAGAGGCCGCTCGCGCCGGTCTGGTCGAGGTGGCGAAGAACGTCGACTTCGGCGACACCCAGTTCTGGACCCGGGTCAACTCGCTCGACTCACCGTGGGGCCTCGACGACCTCACCGCCGCAGTGCTCGACGCCGGCGAGGCGCTCGACGTCATCATGATCCCGAAGGTCGAAGGCCCCGAGGACATCCACTACGTCGATCGGCTGCTCGCCCAGCTCGAGGCCAAGGCGGGGCTCACCGAGCCGTTGCTGGTGCACGCCATCCTCGAGACGGCACGTGGTGTGGCCAACGTCGAGGAGATCTGCGCAGCGTCACCGCGCATGCAGGGCCTGTCGCTCGGCCCCGCCGACCTGGCGGCCAACCGGCGCATGAAGACCACACGCGTCGGTGGCGGTCATCCCGGCTACCTCGTGCGCGAAGACCCGCCGGACGGCGACATCGATGCGCCTCGCGCCATCTTCCAGCAGGACCTGTGGCACTACACGATCGCTCGCATGGTCGACGCGTGCGTGGCCAACGGCATCCTTCCCTACTACGGCCCGTTCGGCGACATCAAAGACGTCATCGCCTGCGAAGACCAGTTCCGCAACGCCTACCTGCTCGGTTGCGTGGGCGCGTGGAGCCTGCATCCCGTGCAGGTCGACATCGCCAAGCGAGTGTTCTCGCCCGACCCGGCCGATGTGGCCCACGCCCGCGAGGTCATCGACGCCATGGGTGACGGCACCGGCGCAGTGATGCTCAACGGCAAGATGGAAGACGACGCGTCGGTCAAGCAGTGCCGGGTCATCATCGAGCTGGCCCAGCAGCTGGCGTCGCGCGATCCCGAGCTCGCGTCCACCTACGGCTTCTGAGAGGGCGGTCGACCACCATGAGTCAGGATCTCCGACCACGTCGATCGGTGCTCTACATGCCGGGCGCCAACGAGCGGGCGCTCGAGAAGGCGAAGGGGCTGGCGGCCGACGCCATCATCTTCGACCTCGAAGACGCCGTGGCCCCCGACGCCAAAGCCGAGGCGCGCGATCGCGTGTGCGCGGCCGTGCAGTCGGGCGAGTACGGCATGCGCGAGCTCACCATCCGGGTCAACGGCCTCGACACGCAGTGGCACGCCGACGACCTGCGGGCCGCGGCTGCGGCCGGTCCGGCGGCGGTGGTGGTGCCGAAGGTCAACTCGGTCGACGACGTCACCGCCATCGAGAAGGGGCTGGTGGCTGCGGGCGCGCCCGAGCACACCAAGATCTGGGCCATGGTCGAGACGCCGATCGCCATGCTGCACGCCGAGCAGATCGCCTCGTCGTCCGACCGCCTCACCGTGCTCGTGATGGGCACCAACGACCTGGCCAAGGAGCTGCACGCCGAGCACGTGCCGGGGCGTCAACCCCTCCTCACCGGCCTCGGCCTGTGCCTGCTGGCCGCTCGGGCCACCGGCAAGGTCATCCTCGACGGCGTCTACAACGACATCAAGAACGAAGAGGGCTTCGAAGCCGAGTGCGTGCAGGGCCGCCAGATGGGCTTCGACGGCAAGACGCTCATCCACCCTGCGCAGCTCGAGCCGTGCAACCGGGTCTTCGCCCCCAGTGAGTCCGAGATCGAGCAGGCCGGCCGCATCATCGCCGCCTTCGAAGAAGCCGAGGCCGAGGGCAGGGGAGTGGTCACGGTCGATGGCCGCATGGTCGAGAACATGCACGTCGAGGAGGCTCGGCGCACCATCGCCCTGGCCGAGGCGATCGCCACGCTCGGCTGACGGTGCGGCGTTGGTGGGTGCCGCTGTCGGTCGTCGTCTTCGCCCTGTCGGTCGCGGCCACCGTCAACTGGGTCTACGACGTCAACGACTTCTTTCCGGTCGACCTCGATGTCTACACGTGGGGAGGCGAAACGGTCCGCGCCGGCGGCGATCTCTACGACGAGCGCTACGCCGGCTTCCTGCTGTTCACCTACACCCCGTTCGCGGCGGCCACGTTCGTGCCGTTGTCACTCGTCTCGTTCGACGTGCTGAAGGTGCTGGTGTTCGGCGTCGGCGTGGCCGCCGTCGCCGCCTCGGTGTGGCTGTCGCTCGGCTCGCTGGGCTACGCCCGCAACGCGGTGCGGATCGCGCTCACGTTCGGGTTGGGTGCGGTGGCGCTGTTCTTCGAGCCGGTTCGCGAGACGCTCACGTTCGGTCAGGTCAACCTCGTGCTCATGGTGATCGTGCTGGCCGATCTGTGCCTGCCCGACACGAGCCGGTGGAAGGGCATCGGCGTCGGCATCGCCACCGGGTTCAAGCTCACCCCTGCCATCTTCATCGTCTACCTGCTCGTGACCCGGCGGTGGACGGCGGCGATCCGCAGCGTGGCGGCCGCCGCCGCGACGGTGGCCGTCGGCTTCATCGTGCTGCCGGCCGAGTCGGCCCAGTTCTGGTTCGACCGCGTGTTCCTCGACTCGGCCCGGGTCGGCGGCGTGCCGTTCGTGGCCAACCAGTCGATCAACGCCATGTTGTTCCGCGCCATCGGCGACCAGGCCTCGGCCCGTCCCTTCTGGCTGCTCGCGGTGGTGGTCGTGGCGCCGGTAGGCCTGTGCCTGCGCAGCGTGGCTGAGCCGGCGGGGGCACGAGCTGGCCGGCATCGTCACCTGCGCCACGGTGGGCCTGCTGGTGTCGCCGGTGTCGTGGTCGCACCACTGGGTGTGGGTCGTGCCCGCGCTCGTGTTGGGCGTCGACACCGCCTGGCGTCATCGTGCGCTGGTCTGGCCGTGGGTGCTCGTGGGCCTGGGCGCCGCCGCGTTCCTCGTGCGCCCCGAGCCCGGCTGGATCTGGCAGGTGCCCAACCGGGGCGACCAGGAGCTCGACTGGACCTTCGCCGAGTCGATCGTCGGCAACCTCTACGTCCTGGTCGCCCTGGCCGGGCCTCACGGCGATGACCGCCGTGGCGGTGCGCGCCGGGCGTGCCGGGCGCGCCGAGCCGGATCAGACGCGCTCCGCCAGACGAACCTCAACTCCGAAATCGGTGCGTGAAACAACCCATACGGTTGTTTCACGCACCAATTTCGGGAGCACAGCGGCCGGTGCCGTTCAGTCGTCGTTGCCGGAGCGGCCCGGCCGCTCGCCCTTCTCGCCCTTCTCGGCCTTGCGAACGCCCTTCTCGTCGTCGCGGGAGTTGCCTCGTTCTGAGTTGTCGCCCACGGGAGCGATGGTGCCGTTGCCATCGCCCACCGAGGTCGACGGCGGCTCGATACTCGACGGGGTCGTCGTCGACGGTGGGGCGGCCGTTGGCGTCGGGGTCTCGACGGTGATGGGTTCTGCCCCGTCGTCGCTGGCGTCGCGGGACGGCGACGCCAGCGTGACCGCGCCGACCGCGCCGACCACAGCGAGCACGGCGACCAGTGCCGCGACGACGCTGCGACGCATGCGCGACCGCACGCTCCCCGGGCGGATGCCGAAGATGCGTCGGGCCGGGTCGGCCACCGAGGCCACCGCGACCGGCGCCGTATCGTCGCCTGTTGGGTGCCGGCCTCGAATCTGCATGACGCGGGTCGGGCTGCGGGTGCCTTGGCGGTGGAGGTGCCCCGGGTGCTGCTGGTCCCCGGACCCAACGCGTCGACCATGTCGTCCGCTGAAGAGAAGCGGTGCGCCGGGTTCTTCTGAAGCGCCCGATGAACGGCCGCCGCCAAGCGCCGATCGACATCACGCCGCACCCGCGACACGCGTCGGGAGCCGCGACTGGAGGACGGCGTAGGTGCAGTGATGCCGGCGAACCGTCGCCGTAAGGTGCCGCCCCGGTCAGCACCTCGTAGAGCACCACGCCTACGCCGTAGATGTCCGACGCCACCGTGGCCCGTGCGCCCCTGAGCCGTTCGGGTGCGACATAGCGCAACGTGCCGAGAAGCTCGCCGGTCTCGGTCAGGTCCGACCCGTCGACCAGTCGGGCGATGCCGAAGTCCGCGAGCTTGGCCCGACCGCGGCCGTCGATCAGGATGTTCGACGGCTTCACGTCACGGTGCAGCACTCCGAGGCGATGCGCCTCGGCCAGGCCAGCCAGCACGTCGGTTGCGACTCGATGCGCCCGCTCGCCGGTCAGTGCTCCGGCCGCCAGCTCGTCGGCGAGTGATCGACCGACCACGTACTCGAGCACGATGAACGGCACGTCGTCATGTGCGGCGACATCGAGCACGGCCACCACGTTGGCGTGGTTGACGATCGCCGCGGTGCGGGCTTCGTCCTCGAATCTCTGACGCGCCACCGCGTCCCCGGCCAGGTCGGTTCGCAGGATCTTGATCGCCACATCCCGTTCGAGCCGGAGATCGCGGCCGAGGTGCACGTCGCCCATGCCGCCCCGCCCCAGCACGGGCCCGATCCGGTAGCGGCCCGCCAGCACCTTCGACCTGGTCAATGTGGTGCCGACCGCTGCGGCGCGTCCTTGCTCAGAGCGCGTGCCAGCGAGATCCACGAGACCGGCCCTACCCCGGCGATCGGCCCTTCACCCCTCCGCATTCGCACCAAATCGGTGCGTGAAACAACCCATTCGGTTGTTTCACGCACCGATTTCCGGTGGTGAGGGCAAACCTTTCGGGTGGCTGGGGCGTCCTGTCTGCATCATGGGGATCGTGGATGGGGAGGCGACCGATGCGGTCGAACGTGTGGTGCGGGCCGAGTACGGCCGTCTCGTCCGAGCAGTGGCGCTGTCGTGCGGCTCGGTGGCCCAAGCTGAGGACGCCGTGCAGGAGGCGTTCGGCCGGGCATGGGAGCGGGCGCAGCGAGGCGACCTGCCCGACCGTCTCGAGGGGTGGATCGTGACCGTCGCCCTGAACGAGTCGCGATCGGCGTGGCGGCGCACGGGCGCAACCAACCGTTCGGCGGCGAGCCCCATGCCGTTCGCCCGCCGATCGAACCGGAGCTGGTCGACCTACGCGACGCGGTGGCCACCCTGCCGACCCGGCAACGCGAGGTGGTGGTGCTCCACTACTACCTCGGTTATCCCGTCCGCGAGATTGCCGGACTGCTGTCGGTGAGCGAGGGCAACGTGAAGAACGCCCTGTTCCGAGCCCGGACCTCGTTGGCCACCGCGCTGCGCGTCGAAGAGGAGGTGCCCAATGACTGACCTCGACGAGCGGCTGCGAACCGGCCTGACCGCGCTGGCCGAGCAGGCCACGCCTGAGTCGACCGCCGACGAGGTGGTCGAGCGGTTGCGCACCCGCCGCAGCAGTGCAGGGACAGCGGGCCGGCGATGGCTCGTGCCCGTCCTCGCCGCGGCCGTGGCGGTGGTGCTCGCCATCGGCGCGATGGTGGTGTTGGCCGACGGCGGCGACGACGAGACCGACGTGCGCGTGGGTCCGGGCCCCACCGAGACCGACGGCGGGTCGGACCCGCAGTCGCTCGGGGCTGGGTGGCACGATTTCGGCGCCGATCCGTTGGCGGGACGCAGCAACCCCATCCTCGTGTATGGCGACGACGAAGTGTTCGTGTGGGGCGGAGAGGACGAGATCGAACGTCCTCTCACTGCCGGCTCGGCCTACGACCTGGCCACGGGATCGTGGCGGTTGTTGCCAGGTGGCTTCCCGTTGCCGGCCGGCGCCGACCCGGGGGCCGCGTGGACGGGCGACGAGCTGGCGGTGTGGAGCGGGCTCGGCGTGGCCATGCTCGGCGCCGACGACACCTGGCGCACGGCCTCGTGGCCACCGCCCCGCTATCCGAACAGCGAGGCGGTGTGGGTGGGCGACCGCATCATCTGGTACGCCGACGGCTTGGCCTACGTCCCGGCCGACGACGAATGGATCGAGACCGCCACGCCTCCGGTCACCATCGACAGCCCCCGCACCGCAGTGGAAGACGACCGTCTCGCGGTCCTCGGGATGGCCATCCCGGGAGATCGGCTGCCGTACACGGTCGTGTTCGAGTACTCGGTCGACGACGACGAGTGGCGTGAGCTGCCCGCACCGACCGACCTCAGCGCGGGCACCACCCAGCTCACCTTCAACGAGGGCACGCTGATCGCGGCCGACTACGACATGAGGGTGCGGCGCCTGCCGAACGGCGCGTCCGAATGGACCGCGCTGCCCGACGTGCCACTGCGCTTCTACGAGAGCTACCTCGAGCCCCACTCGGTCGGGAACTTCCTCGTCGTTCAGCACGCCGCCGGCTACGCCGTGCTCGACGGTGCAGACGCATGGACGCCATTGCCGCAGACCTGGGTGAACCCGTTGCTGGGAACGGACGTGGGCCTCTTCGGCTATGGCAGCTCGTACGGCGGGGGGCCGAGCAACGGGCGGCTACTCGCTCTGGTTCCGACGCCACTCGGCGCCGACGGCCGCTATCCGCCACCTGACTCGTTCGTGCTCGGCACGGTGAACTACCTGCCGAACCCTGGTGTCGTCGTCGAACGCTGGTCGACCGAGCCGTTCGGTGCCGAGAACCGCATCATCGCCGACATCACGTCGCCGTCAGGTGCCGCCTGCCGTGCCGTCGCCACCTACCAGCCCGGCGCGGTCGAGGGTGTGCTCGACGCCGCGGCCGCCGAGCCGGGCGCCGAACGCCGCGCCGACGCGTCCTCCGAGACGGTGCTCGTGCCCGACACCGGGAGCGGTGCCCGCTTCGTGTGGACGCCGCTCGACCAGGGCTCGGACACCGTCGAGTTCTTCTGCCCCGACACCGCCTCGCTCACCGACGTGATCCAGGGCCTCCAGCCCATCACCTTCTGATGGCGCCGATGTTCGGCGCATCCCTCAGCCAAATCGGTGCGTGAAACAACCGTATGGGTTGTTTCACGCACCGATTTCGGAGAGGTCGGACGATCGGGACCGGGACCCGACTCGGGACCTGACGGGCCGGCGGTGTCGCGGAGGGTGGGGCTGAACGTGCACCACAGCCAGAACAGCACCGCGACGCCCACCAGGCCGGCGACGAACCACAGGTTCCCCCAGGTCTGCTGATCGGGATTGGGTCGCACCACGAACTGCAGATAGAGGCCGAGCGCCACCGCGAGCAGGGCGAACCAGCCGGCGCGACTCCAGTCGGAGATCTTCTCGCCGTTGACATAGCGGACGGGCAGCAACTGCACGATCACGGCCTGGAGACCGCCCACGAACAGAGCGGCGGCCGCCGTGTCGACGATGATGACCCAGAAGCTCGGGTCGTCCCCTGCGGCGCTCGGCGTCACCATGCGATGGACCACATAGGCGCCGAGCGCGGCGACCATCAGGAGCACGCTCGACAACGCGTAGGCCCGGCCCTCGAGCCGTCGGTCGACTGCGCCCGCGTAGACCACGCCGGCGATGAGGCCGTAGAGCACGCCGGGGGCGATGTCGAACACTCGTGAGAGCGCCAGGCACCCGACGGCCACGGCGATGGCGATGGGGTAGAGGCGGTAGCCGCGTGCGATGCCGGTCTGGCGATTGACGGTGCGCGAGGCGGTGCCGTCGTAGACCCCGACGATGAGGGCCACGCCGACGCTCATTCCCAACACCTGGGCCAACGTGTTCAGCGACAGGGCCACGCTCGGGTCGGCGAGCAGCCCGAGGGTGCCGGCGATGAACGCGAACGACACCAACGGGGGCGCGTGCGGCAGTGAGGCCAACGCCAGGCGAGCCCGACCGAGGATCGTCGACCGGTCGCTCAGCCTGGCCACGAGCTGCGTGTGGTGGGTCTTGAGCGTGTCGTTGAAGAGCTGAGCGGCTGCTAGCAGCACGAGGAGGACGAGGCTGCCGAGCCCCAGGTTGGTGGCCACCCAGCCGGGCGAGAAGTCGATCGATTCGGGGAGGCCGGTGGCGACGTTCGAGCGGTCCTCCGGAGGGACGGTCGTGGTCGATGCGCCCGTGCCCCCCGACGACACGATCGACCCGACTGCGGCCGGGTCCGCTACCGCAGCGCCGGAGCCCGGCGGCTCCTGGGTGATTCCGAGCACCTGGGCAGTGGTCGGAGGTCCGCCGCCGTCGGCGAGCGGAGGCACGTAGTCAGCGGGCCCGTCGCCTGTCGTCCCTGCCGGCGTTTCGGTGGCCGCGGTCTCGGCCGCCGCCACCGTTGGTGGCACCGACACGGCGACCGCGACGGTGCCATTGGTCGTCGGCGAGCCTTGCCCCGGCGTCGGGGCGGGGGGAGCAGGGGGAGGCGGAGAGATCGGCGGGCTGGTTGCCGTGGTGACCGTCGCCGGCACGGTGGTCGCCACCGTCGGGGGCGGCGGGGGTGTGGTGGTCACCGGCGGACGGCAGTGGTCGCGGCGGTCGTGGCCGTAGTGATGGCCGTTGTTCTCATGGTCACCACTGCGACCGGGGGAGCACGTCGCGCCGGCGCCCGACGCTCCCAACCAGAGCACGGCGATCGCCGCGACGAGCGCGGCCAACAGCGCTGACGCCGCGACCCGGCGAACACCCACGACCTGCTCCCGCTTCACGATGTGCTCCCTCCGCTCGGCGCATCAAAGCCGATCGGCGGACGGCTCGGAGGCGCTTCGGGGAGCGTTCACGCTCGCTTCACAAATCGACGCCTCCTCGCGACGATGCGCGCGACGTCGAACGCATCGCGAGATCGGCTGGTGGAGGGTCGACCAACGTCACCAACGGGCACTAGCGACACCAACAGCGTAAGAGATCCGACAGACGCGTCGGGCGCGCCGGCGCGGTCAGGCGTTGGCGTTGTCGAGCAGGCGTCGCGCGATGACGCGCATGCACAGGAGCTCGTCGGTGCCCTCGAAGATCGACAGCACACGCGCGTCGACGAAGTAGCGGCTCACGTCGTACTCCTCGGCATAGCCGAAGCCGCCGTGGATCTGCATCGCCTCGCGGGTCACCCACTCGGCCGCCTTGCACACGTAGGCCTTCACCATCGACGCCTCGAGTTGCCCGTGGCCCTGGGCCATCAGCTTGGCGACCTGGTAGGAGAACTGGCGGCCGGCCTGGATCATGAAGGCCATGCGGCCGAGCTTCACCTGCGTGAGCTGGTAGTCGGCCACGGGCTGGCCGAACACGACCCGGTCGCGGGCGTACTGCAGCGCGCTCTCGTAGGCCGCCTGCATGACGCCGACAGCGCGGCGCCGCGGTCTGCAGACGACCGTTCTCGAAGCCGGCCATCTGGTAGTAGAAGCCCTTGCCGAGACCGTCGTCGAGCCCGACCTGGTTGCCCGCCTCGACGAACCAGTTGTCGAACGCGATCTCGTAGCTGTGCATGCCGCGATAGCCGATGGTGTCGATCGGGCGGCCTTCCATCTTCCCATGGCCGTCTTCCCGCCGCCGTCCTGCGCCAGCTCGAAGCCGTGCCCGTCCGCGGTCGGCTTCGGCACCACGAACATCGACAGGCCGCGGTGGGTCTTCGAACGATCGGGGTCGGTGCGGGCCAGCAGCATGAGCACGTTGGCCCGGGCGCCGAACGTGCACCAGGTCTTCACGCCGTTGATCAGCCAGCCGTCGCGCTCGCCGTCGTCGACGCGGGTGGCGGTGACCTTGACGCCCGCCACGTCGGAGCCGAAGTCGGGCTCGGTGACGGCCACAGCCGCCATCGCCTCGGCGCTCGCCAGCTTGGGCAGCCACTCGTGCTTCTGCTCCTCGGTGCCACCGGCGAGCAGGGCGCGGGTGAGGATCTCGGGACGGGTGATGAGCGAGCCGCCGGCGCCGAGCGAGCCGCGGGAGAGCTCCTCGGTGGCGACGACCATGCCGATGTACTCGCTCTCACCGCCCATCGAGTAGCCGCCGTACTCCTCGGGCACCGACAAGCCGAAGCCACCCATCTCGGCCAGGCCGCTGATGATGTCTTCGGGGATGTCGGCGTTCTCGCGGTGGATGTGCTCGGCGATGGGCTTGAGCTTCTCGTCGGCGAAGCGCCGGAACGTGTCCTGGACCAGCTCGAAGTCGGGGTCGAGGTGGCGGGGTCCGGGGGTGTCGGCGAGCGAAGCGACGAAGGCGGGGTCGCGGAACGCGGTGACGAACTCGCGGGTGTCGTCGAGGGCATCGGCCGCCCACGCCCCATTCGCTCTCGCGGCCGAAGAGCTTGGCGGCCAGATCGGCGACGGCATCGGCGATGTAGCCGCAGGCCAGCCGGGCTTCGACGTCGCCCTGCTCGCCGTAGGTCAACATGGCCCGACCGGCCTCGACGGCGGCTGCCGCGTGGGCCAGGTCGTAGGCGACGACCTGCTGGTCATCGAGCGGGCCTGAGGAGGCCAGCTTGGCGACGGCCGACCGGACCACCTCACCGGCGGTGTCGATGACGGCTTTGGCGGCGGAGAGATCGGCAGCGGTCATGGCCGTGAGGTTACCCAGCGGTAAGTCGCCGCTCCCACTCGGGCAGGACCGGCCACCGGCTCACGAGCCGCCCGACCGCCGCCCAGCGAACAGCTCGAACCTGTCGCGGATCATGGGCCTCCCGGCCCATGATCCGCGACCAGAACGGGGTGAACGGCCCATTGGCGCCCCAAGAGGGATCTGGCACCTTGGACAAGGTGAGCACACCGAGCCGCGGGACGACGATGTCGAGTTGTGGGACCCATCGCTCCCAACTCGCCGCCGGCACCTGCCGGGCCTGTCTCGGGGAGTTCTGCGACGACTGCCTCGTCTACAGCTATGGCCGGGGCAAGGCGCCCTACTGCATCCGCTGTGCGTTGGTGGCGGCGGGCGCCAGGCCGGACGAGCGCACGCTCTCCTCGGCCGTCAGCGCCTGACCCGACGGTTCAGGCCTCGAGCGCGGTCGCGCGTAGGAACGGATCGACCAGGTCGCGCCCGGCGCCGGCTTCGAGCCACGGCGTGAGCGTCTCGATGGGCACCGGCCGGCTGACGAAGTAGCCCTGCGCGTGGTCGCAACCGAGACCGGCGAGCATTTGGAGCGTCGGCCCGTCCTCGACGCCTTCGGCCACGACGGCCAGCCCGAGGTTGTGGCTGAGATCGATGGTCGAGCGCACGATCGTCAGGTCGCTCTCGTCACGCGCCATGTTGCCGACGAACGAGCGGTCGATCTTGAGCTGGTCGATCGGCAGGTTCTTCAGGTAGCTCAACGACGAGTAGCCGGTGCCGAAGTCGTCGATGCTCGTCGTGGGCCCAAGGGCCTTGATGCGGCCGAGCACTTCCATGGCGAGCAGTGGATCGTCCATCAGCTCGCTCTCGGTGATCTCGAGGGCGATCTTGTCGGCGCCCACGCCGTGCTCGAGCAGCAGGTCGGCCAGCCACGGCACCAGGTCGGGGTCGTAGAGGTTGCGCACCGAGAGGTTGACGGCGACGGTGAGGTTGCGGCCATCCTGCTGCCAGGTCGCCGCTTGGCGCACCGCCCGCTCGACCACCCAGCGGGTGAGGGCGTGGATCGCGCCCGGACACCTCCGCCAACTCGATGAACTCACCCGGCGGCATCAGGCCGAACTCGGGGTGCTGCCATCTCACGAGGGCCTCGACGCCTCGCACCCCACCCGTGCGCAGATCGAGCACCGGTTGGTAGTGCAGCACCAGCTCGTCGTTCTGGATCGCCCGCCGCAGCTCACCGAGCAGCGCGAGGCGACGCACGCTCGATTGGTCGTGCTCGGGTGAGTAGACGGCGATGCC
This sequence comes from uncultured Iamiaceae bacterium, assembly GCA_963706425.1. Lineage (GTDB taxonomy): Bacteria > Actinomycetota > Acidimicrobiia > Acidimicrobiales > Acidimicrobilacustridaceae > CAVPMN01. The sequence continues at coordinate 343,588 of CAVPMN010000001.1, read as the reverse complement.
GTCGCCTCCCCGCTTGGCGGTGTACATGGCCACGTCGGCGCGCTGGGCCAGCGTTTCCGCCTCGGTGCCGTGGTCGGGCGCCAGGGCGATGCCGATGCTGGCGCTGGTCTGCACGCTGATGCCGCCGAGCTGAAACGGCTGTTCCAGCGCACTGCGGATGCGGGCGGCGATGGCCAGCGCGCCTTTCACGTCCGCGTGCTGGGTGAGCAGCACCGCGAACTCGTCGCCGCCGAGCCGGGCGATGGTGTCGATCTCACGCAGCACCCGCTGCAGGCGCCGGCTCATCTCGACGAGCAGCTTGTCGCCGTGATCGTGACCCAGCGCGTCGTTGACCTCCTTGAACTGGTCGAGGTCCATGATGAGCAGCGAGACCGGTTCGCCCGAGGTCTCCGAGCCCACGAGGGCCTGTCTCAGGCGGTCGTTGAGCAGCGTCCGGTTCGGGAGACCGGTGAGCCCGTCGTGCAAGGCCTGCCGTCGCAACACGTCGGCGGCGATGGCCCGCTCGGTCACGTCCTGGAGGGTGAGGCCGACGGCATCGCCCGGCAGCGGGAAGGCGTGGGCCGAGTACACCCGGGCGTCCTGCGACGCAGTGAGCCGGAAGTCGTCGACCACCCAGCCTTCACCGAGGCGGACCACGTCGGCCAGGCTGGCCATGAGCGTGTCGGCCTCGGGCAGGCGCACCACCGCTTCGAACCGCCGGCCGATCGACCGATCGGGGTCGAGTCCGGTGATGAGGCCGGCCTCCGAGTTGACAGCGGTCAGCGTCAGCGAGCCGTCGTCGTTGAGATCGGTGAGGGTGAACACGAACAGCCCGAGTTGGATGCGCTCGACCAGGTTGAGCAGCTGTGTCACCTGTTCCTCGGCGCGTCGCTTCTCGGTGACGTCGAGCAGCACACCGCGAACGTGCACCACGCGACCGTCGCCGTCGGTCTCGACGCGCATGCGGTCGTGGATGTGCACCACCCGACCGTCCGCGGCCACCATCCGATACTCGAGCTCGCGGTGCTCGCCCCTGCGTATGGCGTCGCGGTACGACTTGGCGGCTTCGAAGCGATCATCGGGATGCACCGTCCGACCCCAGAAGCCAGGTTCGCGCCACGCCTCTACCGGGTAGCCGAGGATCTCCTCGGCCTGCCGGTTGACGTAGAGCCGCGACGGGCTGCGGCTGATCTGCTCCCAGACCACGGCGTCGATGCCGCCCATCAGCTCGGCGTAGCGCAGGCGAACGTTGCGTTCGACCTCCGACATCCCGCCCACGACGAGGATGATGAACGCGGCCGCCACCAGATAGATGAGGTACGCCGGCACGGTGTCGTCGGGTTGCGCGATCACGAGGACCAGGCCGACACCGATCGCTCCGAGCAGCGCGGCCTGCGCCGCCACCCGTCGACCGAACGCAACCGCGCTGGTGGCGTCGATGGCGAGCATCACGATGAGCAGTGGACACGGTGAGCGTGGGGTCGAAGGCCACCAACAGCACGGCGACCACCTGGTCGGTGTAGGCCACGGTGCCCGGGAGCACGCCAGTGCGGCGCATGATCAGGTCGTAGATGCCGTTGTAGGGGATCACCACGACGATGGCGATGAGCGCGATCCACCAGTGCTTCGATCCGGCCGCGGGGGTGAGCGCCAACGCGGCTGCGGCGCTGATGGCGACGTAGCGGGCCCGCAGGAGCATGCGCCAGAGCGCGAGCTGGCGCTCGCGGGCCTCGAAAAAGGCCGTGTCGGCCGAACGCAGGTCGGCTTGGTGGCTCTCCCGCTCTCCAGCCATTGGGTATCTCATCGGCATCGGGCCCGGTGTCCTGAGCCGGATTGGCCTGGTTCCGATGGCTCCGCCGAGCATGGTTGTCTTACGCTGCCAGCCGTCCCGCCAGACGCCCTGATCTGGCGTTGCTCGTCCCTGTTCCGCCCTGGCCGGCGGACCCTGACCCAGAGGTGTCCCCTGTGACCGTGCTCGATCGCCCCTTCGGCCGCCATCTCGAGGACTTCGAGGTCGGCGACGTCTATCGCCACTGGCCCGGCAAGACCATCACCGAGGCCGACGACCACCTCTTCTGCATGCTCACCATGAACCACCACCCGTTGCACACCAACGTGTGGTTCGCCGAGAACGAGACGGTGCACAAGAAGAACGTGGTGGTGGGCAACCTGGTCTACTCACTCGTGTTGGGGATGAGCGTGCCCGACGTGAGCGGCTCGGCCGTCGCCAACCTCGAGATCGAGACGTTGAAGCACGCCAAGCCCACCTTCCACGGCGACACCATCTACGCGGTGACCCGGGTGCTCGACAAGGCCGAGACATCCGATGGCAAGCGCGGCATCGTCACCGTCGAGACGAAGGGCATCAACCAGCGCAGCGAAGAGGTCTGCTACTTCAAGCGCAAGGTGATGGTGTGGAAGCGGGAGTTCGCGCCCACTCGCAGCCTGCCCTACGACGACACCGTGTTCGAGTGACCAACGGAAGCGACGGCCCGGCCGAGGCCGGTGGCGGTCGCATCCCAGCGGCCGCGGCGGAAGGCTTCCAGCAGGCCGCCGCTGACTACGAGCGATCACGACCGTCCTATCCCGCAGATGCGTTGGCCTGCATCGTGGGCCGGGCCGCGATGCAGCCCGGCACGCGCGTGCTCGACCTGGCGGCGGGCACCGGCAAGCTCACCCGGCTGCTGGCACCCACCGGCGCCGACGTGGTGGCGGTCGAGCCCGTCGAGGCCATGCGCGCCCAGCTCGTCGAACAGGTGCCGGGTGTCGAGGTGCTCGACGGCACGGCCGAGTCGATTCCGCTCGAGTCGGGCTCCGTGCACGCTGTCACCGTCGCCCAGGCGTTCCACTGGTTCGACGCGCCGGCGAGCCTGGCCGAGATGCGCAGGGTGCTCGTCGACGACGGCACGCTCGTGCTGGTGTGGAACACGCGCGACCGGCGACGTCGACTGGGTGCGCGAGTTCGGCGAGCTCCTGGTCGACGGCGATCTCGAGCGCCCCTATGACATGTACTACGACGTCGACTACCCGGCGGTGGTCGCCGACGCGGGTGGCTACACGCCGGTCGAGCAGTGGTCGACCTCGCTGGGAGCAGATCTGCGACGAGGACCTGCTGGTGTCCCGGGCCGCGTCGGTGAGCGTCGTCGGGGCGCTGCCCGAGGCCGAGCGCGCCGTCGTGCTCGATCGGGTGCGCAACTTGGCGCGCACTCACCCTCAGCTCGCCGGTCGAGCGGTGTTCCCCTTCCCCTACACCACCCGCGTCTTCTGGTGCCGCAAGGCCTGACGCTCGACACCGCCGGCGTGCTGGCGTGGGCCGACGCCAATCGACGCGACCTGCCCTGGCGCCGCACCCGCGACCCGTGGGCAGTGCTGGTGTCGGAGCTGATGCTGCAGCAGACCCAGGTGAGCCGGGTCGTGCCCCGCTACCACGCCTTCCTGCAGCAGTTCCCGACGCCGTCGGCCTGCGCGGCCGCATCGGTGGCCGATGTCATCCGCCTCTGGGCGGGGCTCGGCTACAACCGTCGAGCGGTCAACCTCCACCGGGCCGCCGTGGTCGTCGCCAGCGAGCACGACGGAGCACTGCCCGCCGATCTCGACGCGCTGCTCGCGCTGCCAGGCGTCGGTCCCTACACGGCCCGGGCCGTCTTGGCGTTCGCGTTCGAGCGCGACGTGGCCGTCGTCGACACCAACGTGGCTCGGGTGTACGCACGCCGGGTCGGCCATCGACTCACGACGGCCGAGGTGCAGCGCGTGGCCGACGGCGCAGTGCCCACCGGTGAGGGATGGCGCGTGGAACCAGGCGATGCTCGATCTGGGGGCCACGGTGTGCACGTCGCGACGGGTCGACTGCGAGTCGTGCCCCGCCCGGGTCGGTTGTGCGTGGCACGACTCCGCGTGCGCCCCGCCCGACCCGGCAAAGGGCTCGGCAGGCGTGTCGGGTGGACAGTCGCGCTTCGACGGGTCGGACCGTCAGGGGAGAGGACGGCTCGTCGACGCCCTTCGCGCCGACGGGAGGGTCTCCCACGAGCTGCTGGCGGCGACTGCCGGGTGGCCGGACGACACCGCCCGCGCCCTGCGGGTGGCGGCTTCGCTCGTCGTCGACGGGCTGGCCGACTGGGATGACGACGGCGCGTTGGTGTTCGCCTGACGAAGGCTCAGCCCGTGACGAAGTCGACGACGAAGCGGTTGACCAGCTCGGGTCGTTCGTACTGCAGGAAGTGACCGGCGTGCTCGATGAGCTCGACCTGTGAGCCCTCGACCGGGAAGGCGGACTGCAGCAAGGTGGCGTCGGGTGCCGGTATGCAGCCGTCGTCGATGCCGTGCAGGTAGAGCGTGGGGATGGGCGGCACCTGGAAGGTGGCCGCCTGCGCATCGGCCAGGTCGGGATCCTGGTCGAGCCCGCCGAGCGTGTGGCGGTAGTAGAGGAGTGCCGCGCCGATGTTGGCGGGATCGCGCAGCGACTGCTTCACCCGCTCGACGTGCTCGCCGGCCTCGAAGCCCGGCGACCAGTCGGCCCACAGTCGGTCGATGAACGCCAGGTCGTTCATGGGCACCGCGATGTCGGACAGCGGGTTGCAGAAGAAGAACTGGTACCAGAAGCGCTCTTTGAGGTTGTCGTAGTCGAGCATGGCCAGCCCGATCACCGAGGTCGGTGGCACGCTGGCCGCCACCACCCTTCGCCAACGTTCGGGCGCGATGGTGGCCGCACCGTAGGTGGCGAGCGCCCCCCAGTCGTGGCCGACGATGACGGCGTCGTCTCCTGCGCCGAGCGCCTCGTGCAACGCGTTGGCGTCGAGGGCCAGCACGCCCGTCTGGTAGCGGCCGTCGGCCGGCACCGACGTGGGTGCGTAGCCGCGCATGAACGGTGCCACGGCGCGGAAGCCGGCGTCGGCCAGCTCGCCGAGCAAGGGCTGCCAGCCCCACGCGGTGTCGGGGAAGCCGTGGAGGCAGAGCGCGAGCGGTCCGCTGCCGGCCTCGAGGTAGGTGAAGTCGACACCGTTGGCGGTGACCTGCCCCTGCGTGATCTCGGTCATGGCTTCGGACCCTAGCGATTCACCGGGCCGTCGGCCGCCGGTCACCTCGCGACGCAGATGTTCGCGATCGCGAGCGCCGCCGCCGGCGGGAGGCACGCCGGCGCCAAGAGGACACATGCGGACATGTTGAGAAAGATGTCACACGTCGGGACACCAGGGTGGTGCGGTGACTACTCTTGGTCCCCACCACACAGGGGGCAGTCACCGGGGGGTGAACCGTCGTTGAACGTAACGTTTCACGGCGTCAGAGGTTCGACACCATGCTCGTGCGACGCCAACCGTCGCTATGGGGGCAACACCGCGTGCGTGTCGCTCGAAGCGCCCGGTTCCGATCCGATCGTGTTCGATCTCGGCACCGGTCTGCGCTTCTTCGGTGAGACCCATCCGATCGACGAGCCGTTCCGCGCCCATGCGCTCGTCACCCATCTCCACTGGGACCACGTGCAGGGGCTGCCGTTCTGCGTGCCGATCAACCGGCCCGGTGCCCGACTCGACGTCTACGGCCCGCCCCAAGAGGGTGTGAGCCTGGCCGAGGCGTTCGAGGAGTTCATGCGCCCGCCCTACTTCCCGGTGCGCGTCGGCGAGCTCATCGGCGACATCGACTTCCACACCGTCGATGAGGGCGATTTCGCCGCCGGTGATGCCAAGGTGCGCGCTCGCTACGTGCCCCACATCGGGCCGACGTTCGGCTACCGGGTCGAGCTCGCCGGCGTGACGGTGGCCTACATCAGCGATCACCAGCAGCCGCTCGACGGCAGCTTCGACATCGCCGAGACGGTGCTCGAGCTGGCCGACGGCGCCGACCTGCTCATCCACGACGCGCAGTACACCAGCGAGGAATGGGCGCTGAAGTCGCACTGGGGTCATTGCAGCATCGACTACGCGATCCACGTAGCCCGCGAGGCCGGCGTGCGCCGACTGGCGCTGTTCCACCACGACCCGGCGCACTCCGACGAGATGGTCGACCAGATCGCACGCGACGCCAACGAGCAGGCGGAGGCCGCCGGCCTGGCCGAGGTGATCGCTGCGGCCGAGGGCGTGACGATCGCGCTCAGCGAAGCCGACGCCGCCGTTCGCTGAGCAACCGACGGCGCCCTTCCGTTCCTGTGGTCCAAACGGGACCGTCGGGTCTCGTCTTGGCCACAGGAACGACAGGTGTGCCCGTCCCACTAATGTGCCGTCGGTGAGCGACATCATCGACGACGGGACCTCATTCGACGCGGCCAAGTTCCGACAGGTGCTCGGCCACTTCCCGACGGGCGTCACCGTCATCACCAGTCACAACGCCGACGGGCCGATCGGTCTCGCGGTGGGATCGTTCGCGTCGCTGTCCCTCGAACCGCCACAGGTGCTGTTCTGCGCCGGCAAGCAGTCGTCGAGTTGGCCGAAGATCGAGGCCACGGGCAAGTTCTGCGTGAACCTGCTGGCCGACAACCAGGAGGACGTCTGTCGGGTGTTCGCCAGCAGCGCCAAGGACAAGTTCGCCGAGATCGGCTGGAAGCGCTCCGGCAACGGCTCGCCCCTTCTCGAAGGTGTGCTGGGCTACATCGACTGCGACGTCGCCCAGGTCATCGAGTCCGGCGATCACTTCGTGGTGATCGGCGCGGTCAACGACCTCGACGTCCTGCACGAGGGTGGTCCGCTGATCTTCTATCGGGGTGGCTACGGCCGCTTCAGCATCTGATGATCTACGCCCTCGGCGACCAGGTGCCCACCATCGACGAGGCCGCCTACGTGCACCCCGACGCCGTCATCATCGGCAACGTCGTGCTCGGCCCGCAGTCGTCGGTGTGGCCCTGTGCGGTGCTGCGGGGCGACGACGGTGAGATCCGCATCGGTGCCCGCACCTCGGTGCAGGACGGTTCGGTGCTGCACTGCACACCGGAGCTGCCCACCGTGGTCGGTGACGATTGCGTGATCGGGCACATGGTGCACCTCGAGGGCTGCACGGTCGAGGACGGCGCCCTCGTCGGCAACGGCGCGGTGGTTCTGCACCAAGCGATCATCCGCACTGGCGCGCTGGTCGGTTCGAACGCGGTCGTGCCGGGCGGCATGGACGTGCCCACGGGCGCGATGGCCCTCGGCGTGCCGGCCAAGATCCGCGAGGGCGCGGTGCGCGCCGGGATGATCACCGCACCCGCGTGGTCCTACGTGCAACGGGCCGAGCGCTACCGGCGAGATCTCCGCCGCATCGACTGAACAGCGCGCTGGGCGGCGGGCGTGACGCGCTGTGACCGTGACGGCGCGGTCAGGCAGTGGCGTCGAGCCAGCTGACCGGGGTGCCGGCCACGTTGCGGGCGACGGCGAACGCCACCAGCACGACGAGTCCCGCCCACGTCATCCAGGGCCGCCATCGGGGCAACGACGGCAGCTCGTAGCCGACGCGCCCCGCGCCCCAGCGAACCAGCGCGTAGACGATGAGCGGCAACGCCAACACGAACAACAGGTTGTGGCTCAGCGCGCTGGCCACGTCGCCCTGCAGCAACGAGTAGATCGAGCGGGTCACACCACAACCCGGGCAGTCGATGCCGGTGAGCACCTTGAGCGGGCACTGCGGATAGGCCGTGGAGGTGTTGGGGTTCTGGGCGAGCACGTAGACGGCGCCGGCGGCCATCACGCCCGCCACGGCCAGCGGCTGGGCGGCGCGGCGCCACGGTGACCGGGTGTCCGGGGCTGGCGGCCGGTCCTCGAGCGTCTCCACGCGGTCGATGTTAGACCTGGAACGTCGTCGAGAGCAGCGCATCGAGGTCGGGGGCGGGCACCGGCATGGCGAACAGGAAGCCCTGCGCCTTCTGGCACCCCATCTGCCGCAGCAGCTGGCACTGCTCGAGCGTCTCGACGCCCTCGGCCACCGCTTCGAGCTCGAGCGTGCACGCCAGGCTGACGATGGCGGCCACGATGGCCGAGTCCTCGGGATCGGGACCGAGGCCGTCGACGAACGACTGGTCGACCTTCAAGATGTCGACGGGGAAGCGGCGCAGGTAGCTGAGCGACGAGTAGCCGGTGCCGAAGTCGTCGATGGCGATGTGCAGGCCGAGTTCCTTGAGCTGGCGCAGCATGTCGATCACCGCCGGCGCGTCGTCCATGAGCACGCTCTCGGTGATCTCCAGGCACAGCAGCGACGGATCGAGCGCCGACGCGTCGAGCACTCCCCGCACGAGCAGGGGCAGGTTGGCCGCGGTGAGCTGGCGGGCCGAGAGATTCACGTGGATCCGGGGTGCGTCCGGGCCGAGCTGCTCCTGCCACTGGCGTCCCTGGCGGCACGCCTGGGTGAGGACGCGAAGGCCGAGGCCCACGATCAGCCCGGTCTCCTCGGCGAGGGTGATGAACTCGGTCGGCGCCAACAGGCCCCGAGTCGGGTGGTCCCACCGGGCCAGTGCCTCGACCGAGCTGATGGCACCGCTGTGGAGATCGACCGCGGGCTGGTAGTGCACCACGATCTCGCCGTGCTCGATGGCGTGGGCCAGCTCGTCGGCCAGGTGCATGCGCTCGGCGGCGCGGCGGCGCATCGACTCGTCGAACAGCTCGAGCCGAGCCCGGCCGTGGTCCTTGGCGCGGTACATGGCGGCGTCGGCGTCGCGCAGGAGCGCCTCGGGATGGGCGCTGTCACCTCCAGGCGAAAGCGCGATGCCCACGCTGGCCGTGACGCTCACCTCCACGCCGCCGAGGGGAACCGGCGTGGCTTCCAACACCGACAGGGTGCGTTGGGCGATCGACACGGCATGGTGCTCGTCGACCACGTCCTCGCAGAGGACGACGAACTCGTCGCCGCCGAGGCGGGCCACGGTGTCGGCCGGTCGCAGCGCGTCGGCGATGCGATTGGCGACGGTGATGAGCAACTCGTCGCCGGCGTCGTGGCCGAGCGAGTCGTTGACCTGCTTGAACCGGTCGAGGTCTAGAAAGAGCAGCGCCACGAGCTTGTTGTCGCGATGGGCGCGAGCGAGCGCCAGCTCCAGGTGGTCGAGCAGGAGCGCCCGGTTCGGCAGGTCGGTGAGCGCATCATGGGTCGCCTGGTGGGCGAGCTCGGCCTCGAGACGCCGACGCTCGGTGACATCGCGCCCGACCGCCGAGTACTGGATGATCTCCCCTTCGGCGTCGCGCTCCACCGCGATCGTCTGCCACACCAGCACGGTCGACCCGTCGTCCGCTCGCATCGCCAGCTCGCCGCTCCACGACTCGCCCCGCTCGATCGTGGGCCGCACGGCGGACTCCCACAGCGTGAGCGCGTCTGGTTGATACAGATCGAGGGCGCTGACCTCGGCGAGCTCTCGGTCGGCCAGGCCGAACAGCTGTCGGGCGGCTTTGTTGAGATAGAGCAGGCGGCTGGTGCGGTAGTCGGTGATGCTCACCAGGTCACTCGTCGACTCGACGATGCCCGCCAGCCTTGCCGTCTGCTCCTCGGCGGTCACCAACGGGGTGATGTCTTCGATCGATCCGACGCGCGCCCGCATGACGCCGCTCTCGTTGTCGATGAGCTGGCTCGAGTAGGCCCGCACCCACTTGACCTCGCCCTGCTCGGTGACGATGCGGTACTGGGCTTGGTAGGTGACGCCGTCACGCAGGGACCTGCCGAACGTGGCCGTCACCCGTTCCTGGTCGTCGGGATGCACCAACAACACGCTCTCCCGACCGATGGCGTCGTCCTCGCCGATCTGGGTGATCTCACACCAGCGACGGTTGACGTACACCAGCCGGTGGTCGGCGTCGGCCTGGAACACGCCGACGGGCAGCGAGTCGGCCAGGCTGCGGAACTTCAGCTCACTCTCGCGTAGCGCGTCTTCGGCCAGCTTGCGCTCGGTGATGTCGGAGAAGGTGGTTATGGCTCCGATCACCTTGCCGTCGGCGAGCCTCGGCACAGCGTTGAGGTTGAACCAGCGTCGACCCTCGCCGGGCACGAGCACGCCGGTCACCTGGTCGAGCACCGGACGCCGCTCGCGAATGGCGACGACGGTGGGCTGCTCGCGAGCCGGGATGCGCGCACCTGTCTCGTCGATGGCGTCGAGCTCACCGTAGGTCTCGAGCCTGGCCAGTTCCTTCGCGGAGCGGCGCAGCAGACGCTGGGCGGCCTGGTTGCATGCTTCGAGGCGACGGGTGCCCATCACGAGCACACCGTCGTGCAGCGCCTCGATGACGGCGCGGTAGCGCTCCTCGCTCGCCCGCAGCGCTTCGCTCGCCAGCTTGCGATCGGTGATGTCCTGCATCACCGAATGGATGAACAGCTCGTCGTCCTGTCGGATCAGCGTGGTGCCCCCGACCACCCACACGATCGACCCGTCGCCGCGGACAAGGCGTCGTTCGAGCTCGAAGTGGCTGATCGTGCCGGCGATGAGACGGTCGAGCTCGACGGACAGGTCGTGCAAGTCGTCGGGGTGGAAGAGCTCGATCGGGGGGCGGGCCAACAGCTCGGCCTCGGTGGAGCCCATCAGCTCGACGAAGGCCCGGTTGACCTCGACCAGGCTGCCGTCGAGCCGGGCGATCACCTGTCCGATCGGCGCCTCGTCGATCAGTCGGCGATAGCGGGCCTCGCCGTCGCGCAGGCGCTCCTCAGCCTCCTTCTGGTCGGTGATGTCGATCACCATCGAGTGGAAGTGGAGCGGCTCACCTCGCTCGTCTCGCTCGATCGTGATGCTGCTCGAGACCCAGATGGTGGTGCCGTCGCGGCGAAGCAGGCGCCGGTGCTCGGCGGCGGACTCGATCTCGCCGAGCACGAGGCGCCGACCCAGCTCGATGGTGGCGGCGCGGTCACTGGGGTGGACGAAGTCGGCTGCGTTGTGGCCGATGATCTCGTCGGGCTCGTAGCCGAGCAGGTCCAGCCAGGCGGCGTTGATCTCGACCATCGTGCCGTCGAGCGTGTAGACGGCCTGGCCCACTGGCGCCTTGGCCATGAGGTCGTGGTAGCGCTGCTCCGACCGGCGCCGGGCCTCGCGGGCCTCGATCAGCTCGGTCATGTCGACCACGGTGCCGACGAAACCCTGGAGCACGCCGTTGGGGTCGATCACGGGAGCGCCCTGGATCCAGCACTGGCGAACCTCGCCATCGGTGCGGACGATCCGGGCGTCGGTCGCGAAGGGCTCCAGGGTGGCGGCCGCGTCCGCATAGATCGACGCGAAGCGGGCCCGATCGTCAGGGTGTGTGTGGTGATCGAGGAGCCTGAAGGGCAGCGGGGTGGGGTCGCACACGCCGGTGATCTGGCGCCACCGGTCGTTCACCCAGATGACCGTGCCGGAGAGGTCGGTCTCGATCATCCCGGTGGGGGCCGATTCGGCGAGCAGGCGGAAGGCATCGCCCTCGCGTCGCTCGTCGATTGCGGCGCCTGGCCGCTCTGCGGTGTCGCTCATCGCCCCCGTACCTGCTGAGTCCTCGAGACGTCCCCCTCCTCATCGGCGGGCGGGGTCCCCTCGACAGGGCTCGGGCCCAATCGGAAATCGTCTGTTTCCGCAGGTAGGGGACGGGAAGGCGATTTGTTACTATCGGCATAGGAGAAATTCCGCCTGATCCCAGGGAGCAGCTCTCATGGCCTCGACCGATCTCGGCCTCGATCTCAGTCGCTACAAGCTGGGGTGGCACGACCAGGAGGACTACGTCTTCAAGCCCAAGAAGGGGCTCGACGAGGCGATCCTCCGCGAGATGTCGTGGATGAAGGGCGAGCCCGACTGGATGCTCGACTATCGGCTGCGCTCCTTCAACCACTTTCAGAAGCGCCCCATGCCCAACTGGGGTGGCGACATGTCCGAGATCTACTTCGACGACATCTTCTATTACATCAAGCCCACCGAGTCGCAGGTCGACGCCTGGGACGAGCTGCCCGACTCGGTGAAGCAGACCTACGAGAAGCTCGGCATCCCCGAGGCCGAGCGCAAGTACCTCGCCGGCGTCACCGCGCAATACGAGTCCGAAGTCGTCTACCACCGCAACCGCGACGATCTCGAGGCGCAGGGGGTCATCTTCTGCGACATGGACACCGCCCTGCGCGAGTACCCCGAGATCGTCAAGCAGTACTTCGGCACGGTCATCCCGCGCAACGACAACAAGTTCGCCGCCCTCAACTCGTCGGTGTGGTCGGGTGGCTCGTTCATCTACGTGCCACCGGGTGTCAACGTCGAGATGCCGCTGCAGGCCTACTTCCGCATCAACGCGGAGAACATGGGCCAGTTCGAGCGCACGCTGATCATCGCCGACGAAGGCAGCCAGGTGCACTACATCGAGGGGTGCTCGGCGCCCGTCTACACCACCGACTCGCTGCATTCCGCGGTCGTCGAGATCATCGTCAAGCCGTCGGCGCGGGTCACCTACACCACCATCCAGAACTGGTCGAACAACGTCTTCAACCTGGTAACCAAGCGGGCCCGTGTCGAGGCAGAGGGTCACATGGAGTGGATCGACGGCAACATCGGCAGCCGCCTCACCATGAAGTACCCGGCTGTCTACATGGTGGGTCCGAAAGCGTCGGGCGAGGTCCTCTCGGTCGCCTACGCCGGTCCCGGCCAGCACCAGGACGCGGGCGCCAAGATGGTGCACGCCGCACCCGAGACCACCTCGAAGATCGTGTCGAAGTCGATCAGCAAGGACGGCGGCCGCACGAGCTATCGCGGTCTCGTGCGGGTCGAGGACGACGCCTACGGCTGCAAGAGCCACGTGCAGTGCGACGCGCTGATCCTCGACGAGCACAGCGTGAGCGACACGTTCCCCTACATGGAGGTCGGTGCTCGCGACGCCGTCATCGGCCACGAGGCCACGGTGTCGAAGGTGGCCGACGAGCAGCTCTTCTACCTGATGAGCCGTGGGCTCACCGAGGAGCAGGCCATGGGCATGGTGGTCAACGGCTTCATCGAGCCGGTCACCCGCACCCTGCCGATGGAATACGCCGTCGAGTGGAGCCGCCTGATCGAGCTGCAGATGGAGGGCTCGGTCGGCTGACCTTCGTGTCGGCGCCCACCAGCTGTCAGATCTCAGCCGGCAAGTGCAGCCAGCGCCGCAACCACGACGAGCAGGAGGAACAGGCCACCGAGCACCCACACCACGGCGTTGGTGACCCGCGTGTGGGTGTCGGTTCCGAGCCAGCGATGCTCACGAGGACGCCCGAACACCCGGCCAGCCTACGGCGATGATGACGACGCCTCTACCCGGGCGCCGACGGGAAACCGGACCCTGCTCGTGTCGGCCTGGCGTCGTGGAACCGCCCGGCGCTCGTGGCACGATGGGTGGGTGCCGATGCGACAGGACTGCAAGAACTTCGAGAGCCGCACCTACGCCAACGGCGAGACGGTGCGGAAGTGCAACATCGACCTCGCGCCCGAGGCGCCGTGGCGGTGTCCCGACGACTGCCACGGCTACGAGCGTCGGCTGGCCGATGTGAACTGGAGCCACGGCACGCTCGTGACGCCGCCCACGCCCGACGAGCCCGACGCCGAGGGCGTCGCCGAGCTGCTCGACGCCGCGGAGGACATCGTCAACGCGGCCGGGCCCGAGATCCTGGCCGAGTTCGAGGCCGAGCGGGGTCGGGCCAAGGGCGGGTTCATGGGCCGCCTCAAGTCGAAGTTCCGCCGCAACGGCTGAGCCGTCGTCTCGGTGTCGCCGGCTCCCCGGTCGCGGCGGGTTCCGGATGGGGGAATCCGGACGGCCGCTGCTTCGCCTGAATTTGCACTACGGCGATAGGGTAATTCCCGTGCCATCGCCCACCCTTGCCGACGTCCGTCTGCCATCGGCAGATGAGGAGGTTTGGCGGTACAGCCGCATCGGTGAGCTCGACCTCGACCAGTTCGAGCTCGTCGAGCGGCCCTCCGACGCGGCCCTTCCCCAGGGCGTCACCCGTCTGCTCTCGTCGATGCCGCCGTGGGCCGGGGCGGTCGTCGTCCACAACGGCGTCGTCGCGCACGCCGAGCTGGCCGAGGCCTGGGCGGCCAAAGGGGTGTGGTTCGGTGCGGCGGGCGACGCCCCTGATGGCGCCGACGCCGTTGGCTCGGTCGCCGTCGAGCCCACCGACGTCTTCGCCGAGCTCAACGCGGCCCACGCCGCTGAGCCGGTCCTCCTGCGGGTGCCGCCCGGCGTGTCGATTCCCGAGCCCTTCGTGGTGATCGACTGGGTCGATGCCGACGGCGCCTTCGTGCTGCCCCGGCTCGTGGTCGAGGTGGGGGCCGACGCCGACGTGCGGGTGCTCGACTGGCAGGGCTCTGCCGATGTGCGGGCACTGGTCGCCCCGGTGGTCGAGCTCGGGGTCGCCCAAGCTGGCCGACTCGGCTATCTCAACGTGCAGGAACGTGGCCCCCAGATGTGGCAGATCGCGTCGCAGGTGTCGGCGGTCGACCGCGACGCCACCCTCGTCGCCGCTCAAGCTGCCCTGGGTGGCGACTACGCGCGCACCCGAGCCGACTGTCGGCTCGTCGGGCGCGGCGCCACCGGCAACCTGCTCGCCGCCTACTTCGGCAAGGGCAGCCAGACGCTCGACTTCCGCACGTTCCAAGATCACGCCGCCCCCGACACCACCAGCAACCTGCTGTTCAAAGGGGCGGTCGACGACGAGTCGCGCTCGATCTACACGGGCCTGATCCGGGTCCGCAAAGAGGCGCGGGGCACCAACGCGTTCCAGACCAACCGCAACATCAAGCTCTCCGAGCACGCGTGGGCCGAGTCGGTGCCCAACCTCGAGATCGAGAACAACGAGGTGCACTGCAGCCACGCGTCGACGGTCGGCCCGGTCGACGAGGAGCAGGTGTTCTACCTCGAGAGTCGAGGCATCCCGCCCGAGGTCGCCGAACAGCTGATCGTGGCCGGGTTCTTCGACGAGGTGGTGGGGCAACTGCCTGTTGCAGGCGTGGCCGGGCTGCTCGAGTTGGAGATCGCCCGCCGCCTCGGCCGAGGAGACCTGGCATGACGCTCGAGCGGTTGTGCTCGGTCCACGACGTGGCGCCCGGTGAGGCCCGCCGCTTCGACCTGGGCAAGCAGCGCATCGCCCTCGTCCGCATCGCCGACGACTGGTATGCCATCGGCGACCGCTGCACCCATCAGGACATCTCGCTCTCCGAGGGAGACATCGACGAGGCCGGTCGCCAGATCGAATGCTGGAAGCACGGCAGCTGCTTCTCGCTCGAGACCGGTGAGCCGAGCTCGCTCCCGGCCACCAAGCCCGTGCCCGTCTATGCCGTGCGCATCGATGGCGAAGACGTCTTGGTCGACGTGTCATGAGCGAACTGCGCATCGAGGGACTGCGAGCGAACGTGGCCGGTCGCGAGATCCTGACCGGGCTCGACCTCGTCGTGCGCAGCGGCGAGGTGCACGCGGTGATGGGCCCCAACGGCTCCGGGAAGTCGACGCTCTCGCACGTGCTGATGGGCAAGCCCGGCTACGTGGTGACCGGCGGCTCGGTGTCGCTCGACGGGGTCGACCTGCTGTCGATGCCCACCTGGCGACGGGCCGAGGCCGGCCTGTTCCTGGCTCAGCAGTATCCCACCGAGGTGCCCGGCGTCAGCCTGGTCGACCTGCTCGGTGAAGCGTTCGCGTCGGCCGGTCGCGACCGTGCCGACGTGGCCGAGCTGGTGTCGGCCGAGGCCGGCCGCATCGGCTTCGACGAGCGCCTGCTCGACCGGTCGGTGAACGTCGACCTCTCCGGCGGCGAGAAGAAGCGCAACGAGACCGTGCAGCTCGGCGTGCTCCGCCCGAAGTTCGCCATCCTCGACGAGCTCGACTCCGGCCTCGACATCGACGCGCTGCGCGCCTGCTCGCGTCGCATCGAGGACGCCACTCGTGAGATCGATCTGGGCGTCATCGCCATCACCCACTACGCCCGGCTGCTCGAAGAGCTGAAGCCCGATGTGGTGCACGTGCTGGCCGGTGGGCGCATCCAGGCCACGGGTGGCCCCGAGCTGGCCGACGAGCTCGAGACCACCGGCTACGCCGCGTATGGCGGCGACAAGGCGAACGCGCCCGACGAGGCCGATCGGCCCCGCGAGCTCGACCCGTTTGCCGACCCGTTTGGCTGAACGACCAACACTGCGAAAGGAGCGTGCCATGGCAGCACTTTCCGATGCCGAGATCGCCGATCGCCTGGTCGAGTTGCAGGAGGGCTGGACCGTTCACGAGGGCAAGCTCCACCGCGAGTTC
This sequence comes from uncultured Iamiaceae bacterium, assembly GCA_963706425.1. Classification (GTDB taxonomy): domain Bacteria; phylum Actinomycetota; class Acidimicrobiia; order Acidimicrobiales; family Acidimicrobilacustridaceae; genus CAVPMN01. Next base: position 327,479 of record CAVPMN010000001.1, on the reverse strand, counting down.
GTCTTCGCTGACTTCTCCGAAGCGTTCGCCTTCATGACCCGGGTGGCGCTGATCGCCGAGCAGCTGAACCATCACCCCGATTGGTCGAACGCGTGGAACAAGGTCGTCATCGACGTCGTGAGCCACGACCAGGGCGGCGTCACCGACGTGTGCTTCGAGTTCGCCACGCGCGTCAACGGGCTGCTCGACCGCTGACGCGACCGAGGTGCGCGACCCTCAGCGCACCTCGTACCAGTCGTAGTGGAGGTGGTTGCCGTCGAGGGTGGCTTTGCCGACGGCCTGCACCAGGTTGAGCCAGGCGTAGCGCTCGTCGCCGGTCTCGAAGAGCGGCGCGCAGTAGAAGGGCACGGCTCCGGGCCCCTGGCTCATGTCCATGCGGCCGCCGTAGGCGGCATAGACGAGGGCGCCGTCACCGGTCTCGATGGTGGCGCGCACGTCGAGCGTGCCGGTGGTGCCGTTCACCACCAGCCAGTCGGCTGCACCCGTGCCGCGCATCCGACCCGACAGGCGGTCGCCGGTGAGCGTGCCTTCGAGCACTTCGACGATGACCCTCGTGCCGGCGGGACCGTCGCCGACCCAGAGCGGATCGGCCAAGACGATGTCGACGGCACACAACTCGACGAGTTCCATGCCGGGGACGTTATCCCTGTTGGCTGGCGGTGGCCTCGTCGATCGTCTGGCCGAGCGTGTTCCAGGCGAGGGTGGCGCACTTGATGCGCACGGGGAACTTCACCACGCCGCGCAGGGCCTCGAGGTCGCCGAGCTTGACGTCGGGGACGTCTTCGATCTCGTCGTCGGCGCCGTCGCCTTCGAGGCTCGACTCGTGGATCGACATCATGGCCTTGAACGCACGCGTGAGGTCGCGGACCTCGTCGACCGTCTTGCCCTTGACCGCCGATGACATCATCGAGGCCGACGACTGGCTGATCGAGCAACCCTGCCCGCTGATCTTGATGTCGTTCACCAGGCCGTCGTCGTCGAGGTCGAGATAGATGACGATCTCGTCGCCGCACAGCGGGTTGAAGCCCTCGGCCATGTGGGCCGGCGGAACGGGCAGCTCGCCACGGTTTCGCGGGTTGCGGTAGTGGTCGAGGATGATCTCGCGGTACAGGTCTTCGAGCCCAGGCATCGTGGCGATCCTAGAGGGAGAAGAACTCGGCGGTGGCAGCCAACGCCTCGACGAGGGCGTCGACGTCGGACTCGTCGTTGTAGACGTAGAGCGACGCTCGTGCGGTGGCGCCGACGCCGAGCAGCCTCATGAGCGGCTTGGCGCAGTGGTGACCGGCCCGCACGCAGACGCCGTGCTGGTCGAGCACCTGCGAGATGTCGTGGGGGTGCAGGTCGTCGAGCGCGAACGACAGCACCCCGCCACGCTCGTGCGGGTCGGTCGGCCCGTGGATCACGAGCCGTCGCCGAAGCGCTCGTCGAGGGCCGACCGGGCGTAGGCGGTGAGCGACAACTCGTGGTTGCGCACGCCGGCCATGCCGAGGCCGTCGAGGTAGTCGACGGCGGCACCGAGGCCGATGATCTCGGCGATGGGCGGGGTGCCGGCTTCGAACTTCCAGGGCAGCTCGTTGGCCGTGAAGCCGTCGAGTCGCACGTCGCGGATCATCTCGCCGCCCCCGAGGAAGGGCGGCATGGCGTCGAGCAGGGCCTCGCGGCCCCACAGCACGCCCACGCCGGTGGGTCCGAGCATCTTGTGGCCGGAGAAGGCCACGAAGTCGGCGCCCATGGCCACCACGTCGGTGGTGTTGTGGGGCACGTACTGGCAGGCGTCGACCACGCTGACCGCGCCGGCGGCGCGGGCCGCATCGGTGAGCTGGCGCACCGGTGTGAGCGTGCCCAGCACGTTGGACATCGCCGTGACGCCGAGCAGCTTGGCGCCGTCGAGCAGCTCGTCGAGGCCGGTGAGGTCGAGGCGGCCTTCGCGGTCGAGAGGGATCCAGCGCAGCTCGATGCCCCGTTCGGCGGCCAGCAGGTGCCACGGCACGATGTTGGCGTGGTGCTCCATCTGCGACAGCACCACCACGTCGCCCTCGGCCAGGTTGGCCCGTCCCCACGAGTAGGCGACCAGGTTGATCGACTCGGTGGCGTTCTTGGTGAAGACGATCTCGCGCACGGACGGCGCGTTGATGAAGGCGCGCACCTTCTCGCGGGCCACCTCCATCTGATGGGTGGCCTCCTCGGCGATCTGGTAGACGCCGCGGTGCACGTTGGCGTTGATGGTCTCGTAGTAGGTGTCGAGGGCGCGGAGCACGGCACTCGGCTTCTGCGAGGTCGCGGCCGAGTCGAGGTAGACGATCGGATGGCCGTGCATCTCGGCCTTCATCAGCAGCGGGAAGTCGCGCTTGACGGCGGCGGCATCGAGGGCGGGGGAGGAGGTCATCGCCATGCTTCGTATCCCTCGGATTCGAGGCGCGTCGCCAGTTCGGGGCCGCCGGACTCGACGATACGTCCGTCGATGAGGATGTGCACACGGTCGGGCTTCAGCTCGTCGAGCAGCCGCTGGTAATGCGTGATGGCCAGCACGCCGAGCTCGGGCCGGGCGTCGCGCACCGCTTCGACGCCGTTGGCCACCACCTTCAGGGCGTCGATGTCGAGGCCCGAGTCGGTCTCGTCGAGGATGGCCACCTCGGGCTCGAGGATCGCCATCTGCAGGATCTCGTTGCGCTTCTTCTCGCCGCCGGAGAACCCCTCGTTGAGGTAGCGGTCGGCGAAGGACGGGTCCATGTCGAGGCGGCCCATCCACTCCATGATGGCCAGGCGCAGCTCGAGCATCGACAGGTCGATGCCCTTGCGGGCCGACAGGGCCTGGCGGAGGAAGTTGAGCACCGAGACGCCGGCGATCTCCTGGGGGTACTGGAAGGCGAGGAACAGGCCCGCCTTGCCGCGCACGTCGGCGCCCCAGTCGGTGATGTCGTCGCCCCGGAAGTAGATGCGGCCCTCGGTGACGACGTAGTCGGGGCTGCCCAGCAGGGCCGAGGCCAGCGTGGACTTGCCGGACCCGTTCGGTCCCATGAGGGCGTGCACCTCGCCGGCGCCGACGGTGAGGTCGACACCCTTCAGGATCTCGGCCGCGCCGGCGGGCTCCGCCGGGGCCACGTGCAGGTTCTCGATCCGGAAGAGCGGCTCGCCCATGGCGACCATCCTAGGCAGGTGCTCCCTATTAGCACTATCGCCGTAGGGGAAATCCCGGCGGACGGGGCCTGAGGACGGCGGGTCAGTGGGCGTTGAGGTCCTCTTTCCAGGTCCGGAAACGCTCGTGCGTGGCGCCGCTCGGCCCGTCGCCCCGGCCCGTGCCATCGGGGTAGAGGCGGAACCGGTAGGAACGCGACAGGTCGTCGGCGTCGATGGCGAGGTAGCGGGCGTCGGCCCGACTGGCCGGGCCGGCTCGCCACAGCAGCCATCGTCCGAGCCGGCGTTTGTAGGTGATGGCGGGCCGACCGATGTCGTCGCCCAGGCTCAGCAGCTCGGTGGGCGCTTCGACCCACGCCTCAGCAGGGATGTTGCGGTCGCGGATGGGGGTGGGCGGCAGCTCGTCGGTGTGCACGGGCGTCGGGTCGATGGGTCGCTCGTCGGCGGGCAGGGCGGGTCCGGTCATCTGGGCCAGAATGCACCGGTGGGGCATCGGCGCACCAGGGAGGCGACGCGAGTGGTGGAGGTCGGCGCGTGAGGGTCACGGCGAAGGTCGACTACGCCATGCGCGCGTGCGTGCTGTTGGCCGTGGCTGCGGAGGCCGACGAGGGAGCGGTGAAGGGCGACGACCTGGCGGGTGCCCAGGACCTGCCCGTCAAGTACCTCGAGAACATCCTCTCGGAGCTGCGGCAGGCCGGGATCGTGCGTAGCCAGCGGGGCGCCGACGGGGGGTACTGGCTCGGCAAGTCGGCCGACGAGGTGACGGTGGCCGACGTGATCCGGGCCGTCGAAGGCCCCCTCGCCAACGTGCGGGGCGACCGACCCGAGGACCTCGACTACCCGGAGGGCACGGGCGCTCTGCAGGAGGTGTGGATCGCCACCCGGGCGGCCCTGCGCTCGGTGCTCGAACTGGTGACCCTCGCCGACGTGGCCGCAGGGGAGCTGCCGCGTTCGGTGAGCCGGTACCTCGACGACCCGGAGGCCTGGGAGTCGCACTGACCGCCCTGCGGCGTCTGCGTCAGTAGCCGCGGTCGACCCACTCTTGGAGATGGGGGCGCTCGGTGCCGATGGTGGTGTCGTCGCCGTGGCCCGGCAGCACGATGGTGTCGGCCGGCAACGGCAGCAGACGGGTGTCGAGCGATCGGATGATGGCCTCGAAGTCGCCGCCAGGGAACTTGGTGGCGCCGGGACCGCCGGGGAAGAGGGTGTCGCCGCTGAACAGGACGGGCGAGCCCTCGAGTCGGAAGCAGATCGAGCCGGGGGTGTGCCCGGGCGTGATCATCGTGTGCAACCGGAGGCGGCCCACCTCGATGACCGAGTCGTCCTCGAGCACGAAGTCGTAGGCGTCGAGCATGGCCGAGTCGCCGGCCGTGATGCCCACGTCGTAGCCGGCGTCGCGCACGGCGGGCACCGCTTGGATGTGGTCGTCGTGGCCGTGGGTCTCGAGCACCCGACGGACGTTGAGGCGGGCACAGAGCTCGAGCAGTTTCTCGTGCTCGTTGGCCGCATCGATGAGCACCGACTCGCCCGTCTGCTTGCAGCGCAGGACGAACACGTTGTTGTCCATCGGGCCCACCACCAGCTTGTGGATCTCGGCCTGCTCGTCGTCGTAGTGAAGGGTGCCCATGCAGTCAGCGTAGGCACCGGGCCGGACATCTGGGGCAGACAGCTTCGTGGTCATCCCAGAATCCTGATCGGACCGCCAGCCGACTTCGGGCGGCTGCGCCGTCGGGCGCCCTGCCGAAGTGGTTCTTGACCGCTCGGTCTAGTAAGAATGGGCCGCCTAGCCAGCACCGGACCGAACCGGCAGACGAGCCGGCCGGTACACCCGACCCGAGGGGGCCGCGAGCAGTGAACTTCGCCTTCAGCGAGGAGCAGGAAGAGCTCCGCAACATCGTCCGTCAGTTCCTCGAGGCCAAGTCGCCCGAAGCGGCGGTGCGAGAGCAGATGGAAACCGAGCGCGGCTTCGACGACGGCGTCTGGAAGCAGATGGCCGAGCAGCTCGGCCTGCAGAGCCTGATCGTGCCCGAGGAGTTCGGCGGCCAGGGCTTCGGCTACGTCGAGCTCATCGTGGTGCTCGAGGAGATGGGTCGTTACCTGCTGTGCGCCCCTTACTTCTCCACGGTCGTGTTGGCCGCCAACACGCTCATCCAGTCGGGCGACGATGGCGCGAAGAAGGAGTATCTCCCCGGCATCGCGTCGGGTGAGACGATCGCCACGCTCGCGTTCACCGAGCCCAACGGCCGGTGGGACGAGTCGGGCGTCGAGGCCACTGCCACCAACGACGGTGGCACGTGGAAGATCAGCGGCACGAAGAGCTTCGTGCTCGACGGCCACACCGCCGATCTCATCCTCGTCGCCGCTCGCACCGCGAAGGGCGTGAGCCTCTTCGCGGTCGACGGCGACGCCGCCGGGCTCACCCGCACGGCGCTGTCGACCATGGACCAGACCCGCAAGCAGGCCAAGCTCGAGTTCGACGGCGTCGAGGCTCGCTTGGTCGGCGAAGACGGCGGTGGCTGGGCCACGCTGTCAACGGTGCTCGACCTGGCTGCGGTGGCGCTGGCCGCCGAGCAGGTCGGTGGGGCGCAGAAGTGCCTCGACATGTCGGTCGAGTACGCCAAGGTGCGCGTCCAGTTCGGGCGGCCGATCGGCTCGTTCCAGGCCATCAAGCACAAGTGCGCCGACATGCTGCTCGAGGTCGAGTCGGCCAAGTCGGCCGCCTACTACGCCGGCTGGTGCGCCTCGGAGATGAACGACGAGCTGCCGTCGGTCGCGAGCTTGGCCAAGGCCTACTGCTCCGATGCCTACTTCCACGCCGCCGCCGAGAACATCCAGATCCACGGTGGCATCGGCTTCACGTGGGAGCACCCCGCCCACCTCTACTTCAAGCGGGCCAAGAGCTCCGAGCTGCTCTTCGGTGATCCCACCTATCACCGTGAGCTGCTGGCGCAGCGAATCGGGATCTGAGCATCGGCATCTGAGCTGCGGCTCACTCGGGCCGCCCTCACCGTGACCACTCGATCACGCCGTCCCTAAGCTGGGCGGCGTGATCGTCGTTTTCATCCTGCTCGCCGTGGTGATCGTCGTAGCCATCGCGTTGGTGGCCGTCGGAGCCGTCACCGGTCGGCTCGCCGGTGAGCCGGCGACCTCCGTCTACGACATGGACGAGGCCGTGCAGTTCGTCGCCGACCGGTTGGCCGACGATGTGACCGCGTCGCTCTCCTACGACGACGTGCGGGCCGTGCTCGGCTGGCATCTCGACTACCTCGAGGCCAAGGGCGTCGCCGGCCGCAGCGACCACGATCTCGAAACGCTGCCGTCGGGGCCGATCGTGACCGCCGACGACGAGGGTGTCGCCTACGTGCTCGGCCGGGCCACCGAGGCTGGGCTCGACATCGACGACGTGGCCGTGGTCGAGGTGCTCGACGGCGAGCAGGCCTATCTGCAGGCCATCGGGGCGGTCGGCGCCGAGGTGCCCGGACCCCCCGACCCCGACGCCTGACCCCGCTCCGATCCCGGCTCCTGACCGCCTTCCCTCGAACTGGTCACCCACAACGCCGGAAAACGACGTTCTCGGTGACCAGTTCGGGGAAATTGCTCCGCCGCGTTCGGTTTCGAATGTCCTACTCTGACCGGTACCAGAGAAAGGAGGTGGTCCAAGACATGGATGACAGTTGTCAAGGGACTCTGGAGGTGGCTGGCCGCTGAGCGGCAAGCTGGACCATTTGGTGGAGTCCAACCAGCCCACCATCGGCGAGACGGCCGGGCCTTCGTCCCACCCGGTAGCAAACGTCGAACCGGTCTTTTCCAGCAAGCGTTGACAGAGGGGAGGTCCGAACGGGCCTCCCCTCTGCCGTTATGATCCGGCCATGGATCGGCTCGGGAAGTTCGAGGACCATCGCTGGGTGGGCGACAAGCGCAACCAGGTCGTCTACGACATCGACCATCTCGACGACCAGGCGCTGATCGACGAGCTGATGGCCGCCGAGACGTTCCTCTGCTTCGGACCCGACACGTTGGCCGAGGCGCGCAACCGCGGCTATCGCCCCTACAAGGGCAACGGCAGCGGCAAACCCGACATCGACGTCTGAGCGGGTCGACCGTGGAGCAGCTCTTCGAGAGCGGCGGGGTGCCCATCGCCGGGCACCTGGCGCGCCCCCGGAGTGCGCCGGGCACCCAGGTGCCGGGCCTGGTGATCTCCCATGGCTTCCCTCACCTGAAAGGCGGCGGGCGGCTCTCGGCGCGCTCGTTCCCCGAGCTGGCCGACCGCATCGCCACCGAGATGGGCTGGTTCGTGCTGGTCTTCACCTTCCGTGGATGTGGTGACTCCGGCGGCGACTTCTCGCTGGGCGGTTGGCTCGACGACCAGCTGGCTGCGGCGGCATGGCTGCGGGGCATCGAGGGCGTGCGCGACGTCTGGGCGTCGGGCTTCGGCACCGGCGGCGCGCTGGCCCTGTGCGCAGCGGCCCGCGATCCGGCAATCCGTGGAGTGGCGGCCATCGCCGCGCCGGCCGACTTCGACGACTGGGCCAGCCACCCGCGGCGGCTGGTGCAGCACGCGCGCGACGTGGGCATCATCCGCACGGCCGGCTTCCCGTCGAACTTCGATCAGTGGGCCCGCGAGATCCGCGACATCCGCGGCGTCGCCTGCGCGCCTGCGGTCGCGCCCCGGCCGCTGCTGGTCCTCCACGGCTCCGACGACGAGGTCGTGCCTGTGTTCGACGCGAGGGTGTTGGCCGACGCGCACGGCGACGCCTCGCTGCGCATCATCGAGGGCGGGCCACACCACCTGCGCCACGACCCACGCGCCGTGGCGGTGCTGCTCGGGTGGCTCGACCGCCAGCGCGCCCAAGCGTCGTCGGCGGGCTGATGGGCACCGGGCTCAGTCGGCTTTGCCCTTGCCCTTCTGCTTCATCATCTGCTTGAACGCGCGCACCTCTTGCAGCGCCTCGGGGCTGTCGATGTCGGCCACCGAACGCATGGTGGCGTCGGAGAAGGGCGACGAGGCCTTCTCCCATCCCTTGGGCTTCACGTCGAAGCGCTTGGCCAGCAGGGCAAGGAAGATCTTGGCCTTCTCCGCGCCGTAGCCGGGGAGGTCACGCAGGCGGCTGGCCAGCTCGTCGCCCGTCGCTGCGTCACGCCAGACCGCCTCGGCGTCGCCGCCGTAGTGCTCGACCAGGAAGACGGCCAACGCGTGGGTGCGCTTGGCCATCGACCCGGGATAGCGGTGCAGCGCCGGCTTCTGGCGGAACAGCTCTTCGAGCGCCTCGGGGTCCATCGCCGCCACGGAAGCCACCTCGAGGGACCCACCGAGGCGGTCCTTCAACGTGAGCGGGCCCTTGAACGCCCACTCCATCGGCACCTGCTGATCGAGCAACATGCCGATGAGCAAAGCGAACGGGTTGTCGTTGAGCAGCTGGTCGGCGTCGGCGTCGCCGGTGATGGCGAGGGTGGTGGTGGCCATGGCGCGTCAGGCTAGCCAGCGTCGCCCGCCCGACGAGCAGGTCGACGAGAGCTCAGCGCACGCCGGGATCGGGCGTGTCGGGATCGATGCCGAGGCGGTGGATCTCCTTCTCGACCAGCTCGGGATCGACCTCACCGGATCGGGCCAGGTCGGCGAGCACCGCCACCTGCACGTGCGCGGCATCGGTCTCGAAGAAGCTGCGCAGCGCGTCGCGGGTGTCGCTGCGTCCGAAACCGTCGGTGCCGAGCGCGGTGAGCCGGCGGCCGTCGGGCAGGAACGGCGTGATCTGATCGGCGACCGACTTCATGAAGTCGGTGACGGCGACGATTGGGCCGCTCGTGCCTGCGAGATGGTCGGTGACGAGCGCGGTGCGCGGGTCGTCGCGCGGATGCAACCGGTTGAAACGGGCCGCTTCGAGCGCCTGCTCGCGCAGGAGCTTCCACGAGGTGACACTCCAGAGCTCGACACCGATGCCGTGGCGCTCGGCCAGTGCGGCCTGCGCCTCGCGTGCCGCCCGGTGCGCGGTGCCCGAGAACAGGATGGTGGCTTGTGACGTGAGCCCGTCGGGCGCGGGCGCGAAGCGGTAGAGCCCCGAGCAGATGTCGTCGGTGCTGACCGTGTCGGGACGGGCAGGCATCTCGTAGTTCTCGTTGTAGAGCGTGAGGTAGTAGAAGACCGACTCGCCCGTGCCGCCCGGCCCGCCGTACATGCGGTGCAGTCCCTCGCGCACGATGGCCGCCATCTCGTAGGCGAACGCCGGGTCGTAGGCCTGGCAGGTGGGCACGGTCGAGGCCAGCACGTGGCTGTGGCCGTCCTGGTGCTGCAACCCCTCGCCGGCCAGCGTGGTGCGCCCGGCGGTGGCCCCGAGCAGGAAGCCCTTGGCTTGGGCGTCGGCCGCCGCCCAGATGAGATCGCCTACCCGCTGGAAGCCGAACATCGAGTAGAAGATGAAGAACGGCACCATCGGCACGCCGCGGTGTGCGTAGGACGTGCCCGCCGCGGTGAAGCTGGCCATCGAGCCGGCCTCGGTGATGCCCTCCTCGAGGATCTGGCCGCCCTGGTCTTCCATGTAGGAGAGCAGCAGCTTGGCGTCGACCGGCTCGTAGAGCTGCCCCTTCGACGCGTAGATCTTGAGCTCGCGGAACAGCGCGTCCATCCCGAACGTGCGCGCCTCGTCGGGGATGATCGGCACCACCCGCGGTCCGAAGTCGGGTGTGCGGGCGAGGTTCCGCAGCAACCGGGTGAACGCCATCGTGGTCGACACCTGCTGGCCGCCCGAGCCGGCATCGAACTCGGCGAACGGCTCGTCGGACGGCGCGCTCAGCGGGCGCCGCACCTTGAGCGATCGGCTGGGCAGCGGGCCGTCGAGCGCAGTGCGCCGCTCCATGAGGTAGGTGTGCTCCACCGATCCCTCGGCGGGCCGGAAGTAGGGCGGCTCGTCGGCCTCGAACGCCGAGTCGGGGATGACATCGTCGAGCCGCAGCCGGTCGCGCAGCACGCGCAGCTGGTCGCTGGTCATCTTCTTGATCTGGTGGGTGGCGTTGCGGCCCTCGACCTCGGAGCCGAGCGCCCAGCCCTTCACGGTCTTGGCCAGGATGACCGTGGGCGCGCCACGGTTCTCGGTGGCTGCCTTGTAGGCCGCGTAGAGCTTGCGATAGTCGTGCCCGCCCCGAGGCAGGGCGCGCAGCTCCTCGTCGCTCAGATGGGCCACCATCTCGCGCAGTCGGGGGTCGGGGCCGAAGAAGTGCTCGCGGATGTGGGCGCCGTCGCTCACGGCGTAACGCTGGAAGTCGCCGTCGACCGTGGTGTTCATCTTGTGAAGGAGCAGACCCTCGGTGTCGCGGTCGAGCAGCTCGTCCCACGCCGTGCCCCAGATGACCTTGATGACGTTCCAGCCCGAGCCACGGAACACGGCCTCGAGCTCCTGGATGATCTTGCCGTTGCCGCGCACGGGGCCGTCGAGGCGTTGCAGGTTGCAGTTGATGACCCACACCAGGTTGTCGAGCTGCTCGCGTCCGGCCAATGAGATCGAACCGAGTGTCTCGGGCTCGTCGCACTCGCCGTCGCCCAGGAAGCACCACACCCGGCTGTCGTTGGTGTCGTCGAGATGCCGGTTGTGGAGATAGCGGTTGAACCGCGCGTGGTAGATCGAGTTGATCGGGCCGAGGCCCATCGACACGGTGGGATACTCCCAGTAGTCGGGCATCAGCCACGGGTGCGGATAGGACGACAGACCGGCGCTGCCGCCCGACAGCTCGCGCCGGAAGTTGTCGAGGTGTGACTCGTCGAGCCGTCCTTCGAGGTAGGAGCGGGCGTAGATGCCCGGGGCGGCGTGACCTTGGATGTAGACGTGGTCGCCGGGCAGGCCGTCGTCCTTGCCCCGGAAGAACCAGTTGAAGCCCACCTCGTAGAGCGCGGCCGACGACGCGAACGTGGAGAGGTGGCCGCCGATGCCTTCGGCCCGCTTGTTGGCGTTGACCACCATCACCGCGGCGTTCCAGCGGATCATGCCGCGAATGCGCTTCTCGAGCGCCTCGTCGCCGGGGAACCACGGCTGGTCGTCGGTGGGGATGGTGTTGATGTAGGGCGTGTTGACCTCGGCCGGGGTGCCGATGTGGCGCTCGCGGGCGCGTTCGGTGAGCTTCGAGACCAGGTAGCGGGCGCGGGTCTTGCCCTTGGCGTCGATCACCGCATCGAGCGAGTCGAGCCACTCGCCGGTCTCCTGCGGGTCGGTGTCGACGAGCTGATGGACGTACTGATCGATGGTCATCACCATTGATGATGCCCAATTCGGGCGCCAACCGGTCGTTCGAGGTGGAGAACCCGAGCCTCAGCCGTGGGAGGATGCCCGGCGTGACCGTGCTGGCGTATACGGACGGGGCGTGCAGCGGCAATCCCGGCCCGGGAGGATGGGCGTGGGCGACGCCCGAGGGTCGTTTCGGCGCAGGGTCCGAGGCCCACACGACCAACCAGCGGATGGAGATCAAGGCCGCCTACGAGGCCGTGCTGGCCAACGAGGGGCGTCTCGAGGTGGTGAGCGACTCGACCTATGTCGTGAACTGCTTCCGGGATCGTTGGTGGGAGGGTTGGCTGAAGAAGGGCTGGGTGAACAGCCAACGCAAGCCGGTGGCGAACCGCGACCTGTGGGAACCGTTCGTCGAGCTCGTGCGGGCCCGGGGTGACGTCACGTTCCGGTGGGTCAAGGGCCACAGCGGCGATCCGATGAACGACTTGGTCGACCGACTGGCCGTCGAGGCGGCGTTGGAGCAACACGAGCGCTCCGGTGACAGCCTGCCGGTCGTCACGTCGATGGAGAGCCCTTCGCCGTTGCCGGGCCACGCGCTCGTGGTGTTCGGGCATCGTCCGCCCGAGCTCGGTGGCTACGGTCCCAACCCGGTGGCCGACGCGGTGCGCCGCAAGCTGGTCGAGATCTTCCGGGCCAAGCACGAGCTGTTCGCCGACCTGGTGATCGTGACCGGTGTGCGCTTGGGTGCCGAGATGCTGGCGGCGGAGGCCGCGGTCGAAGCCGGGGTGCCGTTCGTGGCGGTGTTGCCCTATCCCCATCCCGAGAAGGTCTGGCCCGACGAGGTGCAGCACCGATTTCGCGACCTGCTCGACGACGCGGTCGACGTGCTCACGCTCGAGGGCAAGGAGCCGACCTCGAAGCAGAAGGCGGCCGGGGCACTGTCCCGCCGCGACGCGTGGTTGGCGCGCCATGCCAACGAGGCCGTGCTGGTGTGGGATGGGCACGATCCGATGCTGGGCAAGCTCTACCGCACGCTGTGCGAGAAGCTCGACGACGACGTGTGGATCGTCGAGCCGCCGGCCGCGCCGTGATCGACAGGGTCGCCAGCGACACCGGTGGCACGTTCACCGATCTGGTGACCGACACGGGCGACATCGTGAAGGTGCCGTCTACCCCTGACGACCCCGGGACGGCGGTGCGGGCCGGCCTGGAGATGCTCGGTGTCGGCCACCCCGCCGAGCTGGCGCACGGCACCACGGTGGCCACGAACGCATTGCTCGAGCGTCGCGGTGCCCGGGTGGCGCTGGTGACCACCGAGGGCTTCCGGGACGTGATCGAGATCGCCCGACAGGACCGTCCGTCGCTCTACGACCAGCGGGCCGACCGGCCCGAGGCGCTGGTGCCGCGCCCGTGGCGCTTCGAGGTGCGTGAGCGCCTCGCCGCCGACGGTCGCGAGCTGGTGGCCCTCGACGAAGCGACCCTGCCTGACCTGCCGGCGGAGGTGGAGGCGGTGGCGGTTTGTCTGCTGCACGCCGACCTCGACTCCCGACACGAGGGCGCCGTCGCCGCGGCATTGCGGGCCGCCGGTTGGGACGTGACCGCATCGCACGAGGTGAGCCCCGAGTTCCGCGAGTACGAGCGCACGGTCACCACGGTGATGAACGCCTATCTGCGGCCCCGGTGCCGCAGCTATCTGGCCGGCTTGGCCGAGGCGGCCCAAGCAGTGTTGGTGATGACGTCGGCCGGTGGGCTCGTGCCTGCGCCGGACGGGGCCGACCGCCCGGTGTCGTTGCTGCTGTCGGGACCGGCGGGAGGCGTGCTCGCCGGCGCCGCGGTGGCGTCGGCCAACGGCTTCCCCGACGCCATCACCTTCGACATGGGCGGCACCAGCACCGACGTGTGCCTCGTGCTCGACGGGCGCCCCGAGCCGGCCGGCGAACGCGAGGTGGCGGGCCTCCCGGTGCGCATGCCGTCGCTCGACGTGCACACCATCGGGGCGGGGGGCGGTTCGATCGCTCACATCGACGCAGGGGGCGCGCTCGTGGTCGGGCCGGAGAGCGCGGGTGCCCGTCCCGGGCCGGCGTGCTACGGCCACGGTGGCACCCGTCCCACCGTCACCGACGCCAACCTGGTGGCCAGGCACATCCCGCCCGACGCCGAGTTCCCCGGCATCGGCCGACTCGACCTCGACGCCGCTACTCGGGCCTTGTCTTCTGCAGGCGTCGGCGCCGAAGGTGTGCTCGCCGTGGTGAATGCCAACATGGTGCAGGCGTTGCGCACGGTGTCGGTCGCTCGTGGCGTCGACCCGCGTGGGCTTGCGTTGGTGGCGTTCGGTGGGGCCGGGCCCCTGCACGCCTGCGCGTTGGCGGACGAGTTGGGCATGTCGTGCGTGATCGTGCCCCCGCGGGCCGGTGTGCTGTCGGCGGTTGGCATCCTCGGTGCGCCCCGTCAGGTCGACCTGGTGCACTCGTGGCCGACGCCGCTGGATCATTCCGGGCTGGTGACGCGGCGCAGCGCCCTGGGTGCCGAGGCTGCCGCCGCGCTCGGCGGTGCTGACGGCGTGGTGGTGACGACGTGGGTCGACTGCCGTTACGAGGGGCAGAGCCACGAGCTGTCGGTCGACTCGCCTGCGGGGTTTCACCAGGAGCACGAGCGGCGCAACGGCTACGCGAGGCCCGACCATCCGGTGGAGGTGATCGCCGTGCGGGCTCGAGCGAGTCGGGAGTCGCCGGTGTCGATCGCTGATCTGCCTGATGTACCTCGAACCGGCGCGGTGGGGCCGGCAGTGATCGCCGAGCCCGACTGCACGATCTGGGTGCCCGAGGGCTGGTCGGCCGAGCCCGGCGCGCTCGGCGCGCTGGTGTTGCGGAGGATCGCGTGAGCCTCGACCCCGCATCGCTGCAGATCCTGATCTCGCGCCTGGTCGGCGTGACCGACGAGATGGGCGCGGTGCTGCGGCGGGCCGCCTTCAGTCCCAACATCAAGGAGCGGGCCGACTGCTCCGCTGCGCTGTTCACCGCCGACGGCGAGTTGCTGGTGCAGGCCGAGCACATCCCGGTGCACCTCGGCTCGATGCCGGCGTCGGTGCGCGCCGCCATCGACGCGTTCGGCGCCGGCGGGCGCTTCGACGCGTTGGGCGACGGCGACCATGTGCTGGTCAACGATCCCTTCGCCGGAGGCACGCACCTCAACGACCTGACGTTGGTGACGCCGTGCTTCGTAGACGATCGACTGCTGGGTTGGGCGGCCACCCGGGCCCATCACGCCGACGTGGGTGGGTCGGCGCCGGGCTCGATGCCCGCCGACGCCGTCGAGATCTTTCAGGAGGGCCTGCGCATCCCGCCGGTGCGGCTGACCGACGAGGTGCGCGCCGTGTTGGTGGCCAACTCGCGCACGCCGGCCGAGCGGCTCGGCGATCTCGATGCCCAGGTCGGCGCCAACGTGCTCGGCGTCGCTCGATTGCGCGCCTTCGCCGACGAGCCTTTGGACGAGGTGCTCGACTACGGCGAGCGTCGCGTGCGCGCCGAGCTGGCGGCGATCCCCGACGGCTCGTGGCACTTCGAGGACGTGGTCGACTCGTTCGGACCGGCGCCCGATCAGCAGGTGCGGTCGCACATCCGGGTGACGGTGACGGTCGACGGCGCTCGCATCCGCTTCGACTTCACGGGCACCGATCCGCAGCGAGCGGGCAACGTCAACGCGGTCGAAGCGGTGACGGTGAGCGCGGTGGCCCTGGCGCTGCGGAGCGCGCTCGACCCGACGTTGCCGAGCAGCGGTGGCGTGTTGCGTCCGGTCGAGGTCATCGCCCCGCCGGGCACGATGGTCAACGCGCTCGCTCCCGCCGCGGTGGGGGCGGGCAACGTCGAGGTGAGCCAGCGGGTGGCCGACGTGTGCCTCGGCGCGCTGAGCCAGGCCGTGCCCGGGGTGCTCGGCGCCGCCTCGCAGGGCACGATGAACAACGTGCTCATCGGCGGCGCCGGCTGGGTCTACTACGAGACCGTCGGCGGCGGGCAGGGTGGCCGCTCGTTCGGTCCCGGCATGAGCGGCGTGCACACCGCGATGACCAACACCCGCAACACGCCGGTCGAGGCGTTGGAGCGGGCGTTCCCGTTGCGGGTGCGCAAGCTGCGTCTGCGCGAGGGCAGCGGTGGCGGGGGAGTGCACGCCGGCGGCGACGGCATCGAGCGTGAGCTCGAGGTGCTCGAACCGGCCACGCTCTCGCTCATCACCGAGCGTCGCGCCAGCGCGCCCTGGGGCCTCGACGGTGGAGCTTCGGGGGCGCCGGGCGAGAACTGGCTGCTGCCGGGCGGCGACCAGAGTCAGGCTCGGCCGCTGCCGGACAAGTGCACGATCAAGCTCGAGGCGGGCGACGTCCTGCGGATGCTCACGCCGGGCGGCGGCGGATGGGGCGAGCCCTGAGCGACCGGCGACCGTCCCGAACCGTGGCGGTCCGGGACGGTCCGACGTCGTCACCCCCCGAACTGGTCCCAGTTGTGCAGGTCAAGGAAGTGCTCGTTGCCCGGCTGATCTGGCGCCACATCCAGAACATCAATGCCAAGATCGGCACCTCGACCCGGGTCACGGCGACTCGCTGGGCCGTCGAGCACGGTGTGGGGAGCAGCTCAGCGGGCCGACGTGACTCGGCAGCCTGCTTGAGCGGTTCGATTCCATCGGCACCTGGCACACTGGCGGGGTGAGCCCTCAGCCTGAGCGTGCGCTCGACTCCGCCCGCGTGCAACGTGCAACACGACTGGCGGGACGCGAGGACGCGTTCTGGCCGCGGCCGATCACGGCCCGCTCGGCGCCGACGATGCGGAGGCGCTCGCGCGGTCGTTCCGATGGACCGACGACGTCGACAACTTCCTCGACTGGCTCGAGCGAGCCGAGCAGGGGCACGTGGCCGAGGGCGACGGCGCCGGCGCGGCGCGCATGGCTCTCGAGCAGGCTCGGCATCAGCAGGCTGCGCGATGCGGTGGCCACGGGCCTCAGTACCGGGCGCTCGAGCGATCTCGAGGGCCAGCCCGAATCCCCCGAGCACGCCCGGCGATGATGGTCGCTGTCCTGGGTCCAGTGCAGGACGGCGACTACGACGGCGCCGCGAGGCCACGCTCGACGAGGCTCCTGGCGATCGCCCGTCGCACCGGCGACGACGGGCATACAGGCGATGGTGCTGCAGGGCCTGGCCGACGTCGACGTCGCATCGGCGACCACCGCGAGGCACTGGTCCCTGCTCGACCAGGCGACGTCGCTGGCGATGGCACCGTCGGTGTCGCCCATCCACGCCGGTCCGCCTACTGGCGCCACGAGCCTCGATCTGCCGGTCGCTCGGCGACTGGCGTCGGGCAGCGAGTCGACCCAGGTGTCCACCCGCTGTTGCGCCCGCGAGTCGATCTCCGGCTACTCGGCGGATGTGCCGTTTCCACCAGGGCGAGTCGATCGCCTCCACGGCGAAGCTCGACGAGGCCGAGCACGCGCGTCTCCGAGGCCGCCGACGAGCTGCCGTTGGTCGTGAAACCCGCTCGCACTGGTGACCGGCGTTGTCACCGGCATGGTCGACCTGTTCGCCGACGGTGATGGTTCTCGAGAGCGACACTCGACGGTTTGGGGAAGGCCAGCGTTCCGCTCTCGGCCCTTTACCCGACCGTGTACCCAGGGACCTACTCGATCACCGCCGTCTACGGTGGTGACGCCCACTTCGACCCGTCCACCTCGGCTGCGGTCGCTTAGACCATCGTCGGTGACTCGACCCCGGCGGTCACCACCGTGTCGCTCAACGCCAAGGGGCTGCGGTGTCGACCCGAGATGCCCGGATCAGCTCGCGAGAGCCTGTGGGGCTGCAACGTGACGATCGTCAATGGCACGCCGTCACCGATCGTGCTCGTCTACGGCACGCCCGGTGCCTGGAACGGCTCCCTGGCACCGGAGGGGTGATCGCTCCGGGGCCTCCGTCGGCGTCGGCGTGGGACTGGCGCATTACACCGACTACTTCTCGACGATGGCGAACACGAGGAACTACCTCGCCATCCGCTGCGTGTTGACCCACCCCAGGTGATCGGGCGTGGCGGGCGCCGCCGCCGCGCACGACGGTGACCTGGCCTCCGGTTTCGCCTGGCCTGCACGGTCCGCGTAGGCTCGCCGGCCATGGACATCAACGGCATCTCCGCAATCGTGACGGGCGGCGCCTCGGGCATCGGCGAGGCCTGCGCCCGCGAGCTCGCGGCCCGTGGCGCAAAGGTCGTCATCGCCGACCTGCAGGACGACAAGGGCAACGCGCTGGCCACCGAGCTCGGTGGGGCCTTCGCCCACGTCGACGTCACCAACACCGACGACGTCATCGCCGCCATCGAGCTGGCCAAGGAGATGGGGCCGCTGCGCGCCCTCGTCAACTCGCGCCGGCATCGGCTGGGCCACCCGCACCATCGGCAAGGACGGCAGCTACGACTCGGCCCACGACCTCGAGGTGTTCCGCAAGGTCGTCGAGGTCAACCTGATCGGCTCGTTCAACTGCATCCGCCTGGCCGCCACGGCCATGAGCCAGACCGAGCCCCTCGAGAGCGGCGAGCGGGGCTCCATCGTCAACATGGCGTCGGTCGCCGCGTTCGACGGCCAGATCGGCCAGGCCTCCTACTCCGCCTCCAAGGGCGGCGTCGTGGGCATGACCCTGCCGATCGCCCGCGACCTCTCGGCCGTCGGCATCCGCGTCAACACCATCGCCCCCGGCCTCATCGACACGCCGATCTACGGCCAGGGCGACGCCTCGGAGGCCTTCAAGGCCAACCTCGAGAAGGGCGTGCTCTTCCCGAAGCGCCTGGGTGCTCCGCAGGAGCTGGCGTCGATGGTGGTCGAGCTGGTGGGCAACAGCTACATGAACGCCGAGACGATCCGCGTCGACGGCGGCATCCGGATGCCCCCGAAGTAGCGCACGCCGACGCAGCTCCGCACGATCGTCCGGTGCCGGTGCGCCCTGCGCCGGACGGCAGGCTCGTCGTTCAGGCGGCGGCCTGGTCGGGGTCGAGCACGGCCGACAACGCCGATGTCGATGGTGGGATGTTCGAACACGAAGCCGCTCGCCTCGAGCACGGTGGGCTGCACGCGCTGGCTGTAGAAGAGCAACTGCTCGGCCAACTCGGCGCCGCGCAGCAGCTTGGGGCCGAACGCGGGCACGGTGAAGAACGTGGGCCGGCCGAGCACCTTGCCGAGTGCCTTGGTGAACTCGGCGTTGGTCACGCTCTCGGGAGCGGTGAGGTTGACCGGGCCCGCGATGTCGTGGTCGAGCAGCCAACGGATGGCCCGGATCTCGTCGTCGATGGAGATCCAGCTCCAGTACTGCCGTCCGTGGCCCATCTTGCCGCCGACCCCGAACTTGAACAGGGGCAGCAGCTTGGGCAGTGCACCCCCGTCGGTGGAGAGCACGATGCCGGTGCGGATGAGTGCCGTGCGGATGCCGGCCGCGCTCGCCGGCGTGGCCGCCGCCTCCCAGGCCTGGCACACCTCGGCCAGGAACCCGTGCCCGGGCGAGCTCTCCTCGACCAGCACCTGGGCGCCGCGGTCGCCGTAGTAGCCGATGGCCGAGCCCGACACGAGCACGGCAGGTGGCCGGTTGAGGGCGGCCAGCGTGGTGGCCAGCAGCCCGGTGCCCTTGGTGCGGCTCTCGAGCACCACCCGCTTGTAGTCGTCGGTCCAGCGGTGGTCGCCGATGCCCGCACCCGCGAGGTGCACCACCGCGTCGATGCCCTCGAGGCTGGCCGCGTCGATGTCGCCGGAGTCGGGATCCCAGTGGATGGCGTCGCCGGGCTGGGCGGTGCTGCGCACCAGGGGGATCGTCCGATGGCCGTCCGCCTGCAGCGAACGGGTGAGCGCGGTGCCGATCAGCCCGCTGGCCCCGCTGATCGCCACGTCCATGCACACCTCCTGGGTCGGGCAGCACACTACCGTCGAGGTCGGAGGTGACCACCATGGGCGACCGAGATAGTGGAGGGGAATCGAGGCGCATCGACGCCCGGGCCGTCATCGGGGTGCTGGTGCTCGTGGGCTTGCTGGCCTTCGTGTTCCAGAACACCAACCGGGTCGGCTTCAACTTCTTGATCTTCGACTTCACCGCGCCCCTGTGGCTCATGCTCGGCGGCACGGTGCTGATCTCGATGGGGCTCGGCTTCCTGCTCGGCCGCCGCTCCCGCCGCAACGACTGATCTGCCCACACCTCCCCCGGACACGCTGAAAATTGGTGCGTGAAACCACCCATACGGGTGTTTCACGCACCAATTTCGGGGAGTTAGAGGTACTCGACGTTGGGGCCGGGCGGCACCAGGCGCTGGGTGTCGAGCACAAAGCGGGCGTTGGCCGCCACCACGTCGACGTCGAAGATGTCGTGGCCGACGAGGAACAGCACAGCGGACGCGTCGGCGATGACCTCGGCGGTGGCGTCGACCCGGGTGACTCCCGCAGGCAGATAGCGGTCGTCGACGAACGGGTCGGCGGCCAGCACCTCGGCGCCGAGCTGCACGAGCTGGCGGGCGATGGGCTGGGACGGTGACTCTCGGGCGTCGCCCGTGTTGCGCTTGTAGGAGAGGCCGAGCAGCAGGACCTTCTGGCCTCGCAGCGCCAGCGAGTGGCGGTTGAGTGCGGTCATCAGCCGACGCACGACGTAGTCGGGCATGTGGTCGTTGACGTCGTTGGCCAGCTCGACGAAGCGGAACGTGTGCCCGAGCGAGCGACGCACCCGCCACGACAGATAGGAGGGGTCGATGGGCAGGCAGTGCCCGCCCACGCCAGGCCCGGGGGTGAACCGCAGGTAGCCGAAGGGCTTGGTGGAGGCGGCGTCGATGGCCTCCCAGACGTCGATGCCGAGGTCGTTGGCGAACATGGCCAGCTCGTTGACGAGCGCGATGTTGACGTGCCGGAAGGTGTTCTCGAGCAGCTTGGTGAGCTCGGCTTCCTTGGGGGACGACACGGGCACCGTGGTGTCGACGATGCGGTCGTAGAAGCCGCGCACCGCAGCAAGCGACGCCTCGTCGATGCCCGACACCACCTTGGGGGTGTTCTCGAGGCGCCACTCGCGGTTGCCCGGGTCGATGCGCTCGGGGCTGTAGCCGAGGTGGAAGTCGGTGCCGGCCGTGAGACCCGAGCCGTTCTCGAGGATCGGGCCCACCAGCTCTTCGGTGGTGCCGGGATAGGTGGTCGACTCGAGCACCACGGTGGCCCCGGGGCACAACCGGGTGGCCAGCGTCTCGGCAGCCTGCTCGATGTAGCTGAGATCGGGGTTGCCCTCACGCAGGGGTGTGGGCACCGAGATGACCGCGACGTCGAACCCGGCGCAATCGTCAGGGGACGTGGTGGGCAGGAAGCGGCCGGTGGCCAGCGCGTCGCGCAGCCGCTCGTCGGTGATGTCTTCCACCGGCGACTCTCCGGCGGCCAGGCGCTTGATCTTGGGCTCGTCGACGTCGAAGCCGACCACGTCGAAGCCCTGCTCGACCGCGCGGATGGCGACCGGGAGTCCGACGTATCCCTGGCCGACGACGACCAGGCGCGACGAGACCGATGAGGGCATGGCTCGCATGGTAGGCCAGCGCGCCCACCCCGATAGAGTGCCAAGACGATGAGCACCCGGAGGCTGATCTTCCTGGCACTGCTGTGTGGCATCGCCATCCTGGCCGCGTTCTCCGTCCAGCTCGTCATCGCCCGCTGATCGCAGGTCTTCCAGTCAGCCCGCCCGTCCCGGAGGTGGTTCCCACGGCCGAGAACTACGACCTCGTCATCATCGGCGGTGGCCCGGCCGGCTACGCCGCCGCCCTCTACGGCGCCTCCGCCGGCCTCGGCATCGCCATCGTCGAGAAGGCGAAGGTGGGCGGCACCTGCCTGCACGTCGGCTGCATCCCCGCCAAGGAGCTGCTCGAGACGGCGGCGGTGCATCGGGCGGTCGTGCATGCGGCCGACTTCGGCATCGACGCGGGCACGCCCACCGTCGACTTCTCGGTCACCCAGGCCCGCAAGCAACAGGTGGTCGACCAGCTGTTCAAGGGCCTCACCGGCCTGCTGGGCAAGCGCAAGGTCACGATCTACGACGGGGTGGGCACCCTCCACGGCGACCACATCGTCAAGGTGTCGGGCGGCTCGTCGGGCGACGTCGAGCTGCATGGCGACAGCGTGTTGCTGGCCTCGGGCTCGGTGCCGCGCACCATCCCGGGCTTCGAGGTCGACGGGCGCTTCGTGGTGACCTCCGACGAGATGCTGTCGATCGAGTCGCTGCCCGCCACCGCAGTCGTGATCGGCGGCGGTGCCATCGGATGCGAGTTCGCATCGATGATGGCCGACCTGGGTACCGACGTCACCGTGCTCGAGGCGCTGCCGAAGATCCTGCCGGGTTGCGACGACGACATCACCAAGCTGGTCACCCGGCTGCTCGGCAAGCGCAACATCGACGTGCGCACCGGCGTCACCGTGCAGGGCCACACGCCTGGCGAGAAGACCACCACCGTGGCGTTCGGCGAGGGCGAGACCATCGAGACCGAGTTGGTCGTCGTATCGGTCGGCCGTCGGCCGCTGTCCGACTCGCTCGGTCTCGAAGGCACCGCGGTCGAGGTCGAGCGAGCGCGGTCACGTCGTCGTCGACGACCGATGCCGCACGGCCGAGGCCGGCGTCTACGCGGCGGGCGACCTCATCGACACCCCTGCGCTCGCCCACGTGGGCTTCGCCGAGGGCATCCTCGTCATCAAGGACCTGCTCGGCGAGCAACCGCTGCCCATCCAGTACGACCGGGTGCCCTGGTGCATCTACTGCCATCCCGAGGTCGCCTTCGCCGGGTTGTCCGAGCAAGCGGCCACCGACGCCGGCTACGACGTGGTCACGTCGAAGCATCGCTACATCGGCAACGGTCGGGCCCTCATCGTGGGCGAGCCCGACGGCATGGTGAAGGTCATCGCCGAGCGAGGCGCCGACGGTCGGGCCGGCCGCATCCTGGGCGTGCACATGGTGGGTCCGTGGGTGACCGAGCAGCTCGGCCAGGCCTACCTGGCCGTCAACTGGGAGGCCACGGCCGACGAGGTGGCCGAGTTCATCCAACCCCATCCGACCCTGAGCGAGCTGTTCGGCGAGAGCGTGATGGCGCTCACCGGCCGATCGCTGCACGGCTGAGAGGTAGCTCCATGGCCGACATCCAGATGCCCCAGCTCGGTGAGTCGGTCACCGAGGGCACCATCACCAAGTGGTTCAAGCAGGTCGGCGACGCCATCGCCGAGGACGAGGTGCTGTTCGAGGTGTCGACCGACAAGGTCGACTCCGAGGTGCCGTCACCGGCATCTGGCTACCTCGCCGAGATCCGGGTGCCGGAGGGCGAGACGGTCGATGTCGGGGCCGTGCTCGCCGTCGTGACCGACGCACCCCCCGACGGTTCCGGGTCTGGCGGCGACTCCGCCGAGCCCGCTGCTGAACCGCAGGCAGCGGCCCAACCGGAGGCCGCGGCCGCGCCCGAACCCGCGGTCGACACCGCCGATGCTGCGCCCCCGACACCCCCGCAGCCGGCACCCGCAGCGTCGTCGCCTGCGCCGAGCTCGGGCAGTGGCGACGGGGCGGGCACGTTGATGTCGCCGGTCGTGCGACAGCTGGTCAACGACCATGGCCTCGACATCGAAGCGATCACCCCCACGGGTGCCGGCGGCCGCATCACCCGGGGCGATGTCGAGCGCGAGATCCAGGCCCGTGGGCCTCGCCCGGCCACCTCGGCGCCGAGCGCGCCCACCGCCCCGGCGCGAGCGTCCACGGCTGCGCCGGCCGACACGTCTCGCCGGCGGGCCCCGGCGCCCCGCTCGGGCACCGGCGACACCGTCGAGCCGCTCAACAACATCCGCCGGCGCACGGCCGAGCACATGGTGGCGTCGAAGGCCACCTCACCGCACGCCTACACGATCGTCGAGGTCGACTACGAGGCGGTCGACCGGGTGCGACGCTGCCCATCGCGACGAGTGGAAGGCCACCGAGGGCTTCAGCCTCACCTATCTCCCGTTCGTGGCGCGGGCGGTCATCGATGCCCTGCGCGACTTCCCGCACATCAACGCCACCGTCGACAACGGACAGCTGATCGTGCACAACTACGTGAACCTGTCGATCGCGGTCGACCTCGACTTCGAGGGCCTGCTCGCACCGGTGGTGCACGAGGCCGACGACAAGCGGCTGCGCGCCATCGCCCGTGAGATCAACGACCTCGCCGAGCGGGCCCGCACCAAGCAGCTGTCGGTCGACGACATCACGGGCGGCACCTTCACGGTGTCGAACTCCGGCTCGTTCGGCTCCTATCTCGTGCTGCCCATCATCAACCAGCCGCAGGTCGCCATCCTGTCGACCGACGGGGTGACCCGCCGGCCGGTGGTGGTCACCGCCGACGACGGCACCGAGGCCGTCGCCATCCACTCGGTCGGTCTGCTCGGCATGAGCTGGGACCACCGCGCGTTCGACGGTGGCTACGCGGCCGCGTTCCTTCGTGCGGTCAAAGAGGCGATCGAGACCCGCGATTGGGAGGCCGAGCTCTGAGCGGGGGCGCCTTCCGGGCCCGCTGGCTGGGTCGGGTGCGCTACCGCGACGCGCACGCGCTGCAGCAGGCCTTGTTCGAGAAGCGAGGCGACGACTGGCTGCTGCTGCTCGAGCATCCCCACGTCTACACGCTCGGGGCGCGGGGTGATCTCGGTCATGTGCTGGTGCCACCGGCCTCGGTGGGCGCCGAGCTCGTGCGCACCGACCGGGGTGGCGACGTCACCTACCACGGCCCCGGTCAGCTGGTCGGCTATCCGATCCTCGACGTGCCGGGCAAGCGAGGCGGCGGCATGGCCGACACGGTCGCCTACGTGCACTCGGTGGAGGACCTGCTCATCGAGGCTCTGGCCGATCTCGGTCTGCCGGGCGACGGGTCGCCTGCCGGGCTATCCGGGCGTGTGGGTGGGGCCCGACAGCGATTCTCCTCGCAAGATCGCGGCCATCGGTGTGCGGCTTGTCGCGAGGGCGTTCGATGCACGGCTTTGCCCTCAACGTCGACCCTGACCTGTCGATGTTCGGACACATCGTGCCGTGTGGCATCGCCGACAAGGCCGTCACGTCGCTGGCCGCCGAGGGGGTGACGACGACCATGCGCGAGGTGGTCGACGCGGTCGTCGTCGCGGGCCACGCAGCGATGGGCTGCGCGACGGCGCGCTCGACCGGGCCGACGTGGTTTGGCGCCACCGCGCCGACGACCTGGCTCCGTTCAGCAGGGGAGCGGGCCCGGGCGACGTGCCGGGTCCGTCGTTGCGTCTGCGCGGCCGGCTGGCCGAGGCGGGCGTGAGCGGCGGGCTCGATCTGGCCGACCGCAAGCCCGACTGGCTGCGCGCCAAGGTGCGCATCGGCGAGGGCTACCTCGGGTTGAAGAAGACGGTGCGCGACCTCGGGCTGGTCACCGTGTGCGAGGAAGCCGGCTGTCCCAACATCTTCGAGTGCTGGGCCGACGGCACCGCCACCTTCATGATCAACGGCGAGCGGTGCACGCGTGCGTGTGGGTTCTGCCTGGTCGACACCCGCCATCCCGCGCCGATCGATCGGGCCGAGGCGATCACAGGTGGCCGAGGCGGTGCGCCGCATGGGGGTGCAGCATGCGGTGATCACCGCGGTCGCACGCGACGACCTGGCCGACGGCGGGGCGAGCGGTTTCGTCGACACGATCCGCGAGCTGCGTCGGGCCGACCCGGGCGTCGCGATCGAGGTGCTCATCCCCGACTGCGCGGGTGATCCCGACGCCCTCGGTGCCATCTTCGATGCTCGGCCCGACGTGTTGAACCACAACCTCGAGACGGTGGCGCGGCTGCAGCGGGCGGTGCGTCCGTCCGCGTCGTATGCCCGCAGCCTGGCGGTGCTGGCGCGGCGCCAAGGCGGCAGGGCTCACCACCAAGTCCGGCCTCATCCTCGGGCTGGGGGAGTCTGCCGACGAGGTGCGATCGGCGCTGGCCGACCTCGCCGGGGTGGGCGTCGACATCGTCACCCTCGGGCAGTACCTCCGGCCCACGTCGAACCACCTCCCGGTGGCGCGGTGGTGGACGCCCGACGAGTTCGCGTCGCTGGCCGTCGAGGGCGAGCGACTCGGCATCAGCCACGTCGAGGCCGGACCTCTCACTCGTTCGAGCTACCACGCCCGCCAGGCCGCAGCCGGCGTGATCGGGGCGGTGGCGACCGAGGTCGGCTGAGACGGGCGTCGAATCAGCCCTTGCCCAGAGGCCGGGCAGGCGTAACCTACAACCAAATGGTTGTAGGAAAGCTCGACGCCGAACAACGCACCGACCTCGTCTTCGGGGCCCTCGCCGACGCCACCCGCCGCGACATCGTGCGCCGGGCGATGGATGGTGACCACTCGGTCTCGTCGCTGGCTCGCCTCTATCCGATGAGCTTCGCCGCGGTGCAGAAGCACGTGGCGGTGCTCGAACGCTCTGGTCTGGTGACCAAGGAGCGCCGCGGACGCGAGCAACTGGTGCGCACCAACGTCGACGCCATCCGGCACGCCAGGACCTGCTCGACCAGTTCGAGCAGCTGTGGCGCGACCGCCTCGACCGATTCGACCGCGTCATCGCAGACGAAGCCCGACTGATCCTCGAATCGCCTCGACCATCGTGATCGAAGGAGCCCACCCATGCCGGTCATCAATGTCGCCAAGAACCCGGACACCCTCACCATGACGCTCACCGCCGAGATCGACGCTCCCGTCGAACGGGCGCTGGGAGCTGTGGAGCGATCCGCGCCAACTCGAGCGCTGGTGGGGACCGCCGACCTACCCGGCCACGTTCGTCGAGTACGACCTCAGCCCGGGTGCGAACGCGACCTATCACATGACCAGTCCGGAGGGCGAGCGCTTCCACGGTTGGTGGCGCGTGCTCGAGGTCGACGCGCCGACGCCGCCTGGTGGTCGAGGACGGCTTCGGCGCCTCGGCCTCCGACCCGATGCCCGACATGCCGGTGTCGACGATGCAGGTCGCCCTCCGCGAGCTCGACGGCCAGCGCACCCACATGACCATCGAGACGAGGTTCCCCTCGATCGAGGCCATGGAGAAGATCATCGAGATGGGCATGGCCGAGGGCATGACCGAGGCCGTCAACCAGATCGACGATCTGGTGCGCGCCGGTTCGAGCGCTCGTTAGCTGCCGGCTCGTCGTCGTGCCGGCCACGAGCGGCGGTGCCGAACCTTAAGTATTGCCCCGGCTTTCTCGGTGACTTCTCGGTCTGTTTCAGCTACACTCGAACACATGTTCGATGGCGTCGCACTCGTGGAGCAGGGTCGCAAAGCGGCCGGCGCCGATGTGTCGTTGTTGTCCGATCGCGAGTTGTGCGAGGCGGCGTTGGCGCTCGAGGAGCAGCGCCGGCTGACCGACGCCGCTGAGGGGCATGTGTTGGCCGAGCTCGAGAAGCGGTCGGTGTGCGAGCGTGATCACGGTCTGTCGACGGGTGGGTGGTTGGCGCGGGAGGCGATGTTGCCTTCGGTGGTGGCCCGTACGTCGGGTGAAGGTGGGCGTCGAGCTGTCGGGCCGGTTCTCGTCGGTCGACGAGGCGTTGATCGCCGGTCGGATCTCGTGGGAGCACGCCCGGGTGATCGTGACCGCGGCGAACCCGCGGATCGTGGAGAAGATCGCCGACATCCAGGACCACCTGGTCGCCGCCGCTCGGGGCACGCTGTTCGAGCGGTGGCGCCGCGAGGTGACCGGCATCGCCGACTCTGTTGGACGAGGACGGCGGCCACGACCCCGACGACGGCCTGTCGCGGAATCGGCTTGTTGTTGTCGGGCACCTTCGGCGGCTCGACCGAGGTGTCGGGCCGGTTGGTGGGCGAGTGGGGCCTGGTCGCCCGCCAGGCCATCGACGACATGGCCGCCGAGCTGCGCCGCGCCTTTCAAGGCCGACCGTGAGGTGTGCCCGGAGTTGGTGATGCCCGACCAGTCCACCCTGCGCGCCTTGGCGTTCGTCGAGCTGTGCCGCCGAGGGTTGGGCGTCGATCTCGACGCCGACCAAGGCGCCTCGTCCGGATGTGACGTTGGCCGTGAACGCCGTGACCCCGCAGTCGGGGGCGGTCACCCCCGACGGCACCGTCGTCCCCGACGACGTGAGCCGGGTGTTGTTGTGCGATCCCGATCTGCACCCCATCGTCTTGGACAGCCTGGGCATCCCCGTCGATATGGGCCACACCGTGCGTTACGCCACCGCCCGCCAACGACGAGCCATCGCCCTGCGCGACGGCGGCTGCGTCTTTCCCGGCTGCGGATGCCCGGCGGCGTGGACCGACGCCCATCACGTCGAGCACTACACACCGACCGAGGCCCGACCGACATCGACAACCTGGCCGGCTTGTGCCGACACCACCATCGGGTCACCCACCGCAACGGCTGGACCATGACCGCCACCGCCGACGGCTGGTTCTGGTGGACCACCCCAACAGGCGATCAGATCTGGAGCCAACGCCACGGCACCCAGCGCAACTCAACGATGCGAGCCGGTCCCGCCCCACCGCGGGAGTGCACGCAGACGAGATGCCGAAGCTACGCCCTCGCGCTCTCGCCCAACACGTCGCGGACCGACTGCTCGAAGTCGGCGAGCTCGGGCGACAGGGCGGTGGCGCGCAGCTGATCGAGTGACGGGTGGCCGGCGTCGCGCTCGGCGTCCCACTCGTCGGCGAACGCGCCGTTCTCGATGTTGGCCACGATGTCGCGCATGGTCGCGGCGACGTCGAGATGGTCGTAGCGATCCTGGCGGGAGAGCTGGCCGTACTGGCTCACCGGGGAGTGATGGGCCATCTGGGCGACATAGCCCTCCACCCGCAGCCGCCGATAGGAACGCTCGACCTCACCCGAGAGGAACAGCTCGCACATGATCGCTTCGAGGGGCACTCCTTGCTCGAGCATCACCTCGACGAACGACGTGCTCACCCGACGCAGCGCCGGTGCCAGCGCCTGCTCGACCGCGAGGTCGAGGACGGCCTCGTGACGTGGGCTCATCTCGATGGCGCCTTGGCGCAGACCTCCGACCGCGCTGGCGAGGGCGAGCAGTCGCGCCTGCGCGGTGCCGGTGCGATCCTCGTGCACGCCGACCGCGGTGATGAAGCCGACGCCCTCCTCGTAGCAGCTGCGCACCTCCGGGCCGAGCATGCGGGGTGCGATCATGCCCACGTCGCACGCCCAGTCGACCCGATCGAACGCCAGGCAGTAGCCGCTCGCCACCACCACGAGTGCGTCGGCGCGCGGCGCCAGGGGAACCGTCGGGATGATGTCGTCGGGCACCAGCAGGCAGACGACGTCGGCGTCGGCGGTGGCATCGAGATCGCGAGCCGTGAAGCCGTCGGCCACGGCGGCCTCGCGGGACGTGTCGGCCCGCACGTGCACCGACACGTCGAGTCCCGAGTCGCGCAGGTTGAGTGCCCACGATCGACCTTGGTTGCCATAGCCCACGACGGCGACCGAGGCGCCGGCGATCGCCGACGGATCGCAGTCGGCCTCGTGGTAGATGGTGGTCATGGTGGTGCTCCTCAGGCTGGTTGCGCGCCAGGGCGGCCGGCGGTGGCGATCCACGACGTGCCCGACTCGATGGTCGATTCCGGCTCGGTGATCGTGCTGACATAGCGGTAGGTGGCCCGGAAGGTGTCGGGCTCGACGGTGCAGAGCAGATAGCCGTGGTGGTCCACGTCGTAGAGATGGACGTGCGGGTTGGTGGCTGCGGCCTCGGCCGCACCGTCGGGCAGCAGCTCGAGCGCGGTGATCGACGGGGCGACGAACTCGCTGCCGACCACCGGTGACGACGGGTCGCGGTAGTCGACCCGGAGGTCGGTCACCGCGCTCGAGTGGATGTCGCCGCCGACCGACACGAGGTTCTCGATGCCGTTGTCGGCCACATGCCCGAGCAGCCGTCGACGGGCGGCCACGTAGCCGTCCCACGAGTCCATGCTGAACCCTCGATCGGGATCGTCCGGGAAGCGGTCGAACTCGGCCATCACCGGTCTGCTGCACGAGGATCGGCCAGCGGGCGGTGCTCTCGTCGAGCACGCCGTCCAGCCAGGCCTCCTGTTCGAGGCCGAGATAGGTCGCTTCCTCGGCGAACGCGGCCTCGAGTTGCGGCCCGCCGCCCGCACCCCGCGGCAGGTTCCCGGCGCCGGCGCCGCTGGGGATGGGCGTGCGGTACTGGCGGTTGTCGAGCACCGCCATGGTGGCGAGATCGCCGAACTCGAACGAGCGGTAGATCTCCAGCGAGCCCGGCCACGGTGGGGGGATCCGCACGGGCATGAACTCCCACCAGGCCTGATAGGCGCCGGCCCGCTTCGCGGCGAAGTTCGCCCGCGCGTCGGGGTTGGCCGCCAGTCCGATCGCCCCGGGCTCGAGGTCGGCGTAGTTGTCCTCCACCTCGTGGTCGTCCCACGTGACGATCCAGGGGAACGCGGCGTGCGCGGCCTGGAGGTCGGGATCGGTTCGGTTCAGCGCGTAGAGCGAGCGGTACTCGGCGAGCGTCTGGGGCGGTGGTCGGCCGTGCGGGCGGGTGTCGACCGAGGCCTCGAGCTCGTAGATGTAGTCGCCCACGAAGAGCACCAGGTCGAGCTCTTCGTCGGCGAGGTGTCGATACGCGTTGTAGTAGCCGGTCTGGTAACCCTGACAGCTGGCCACCGCGAAGCGCAGACGATCGACCGGCTCACCGGTTGCCGGCGCAGTGCGGGTGCGGCCCACCCGACTCGTGTAGGGCCCGATGCGGAACCGGTACCAATAGGTCGTCGCCGGCTGCAGCCCGCCGACGTCGACGTGCATGGAGTGGCCCCACTCCGGCCGGGCGGACTCGACGGCCGCCGCATCGACGGTGCCGAACGACTCGTCCCGACTGACCTCCCACAGCACGTCGAACGGCTCGGCGGGCAGGGGATCGACGTCGTCGGGGCGACCGGTGAGCATGGTCCAGAGCACGATCGCGTCTGGCCGCGGATCACCCGATGCCACGCCCAGCGAGAACGGATCGCCGAGCAACGCCGGCGCGGGTGGCGCCGAGCTCGCAGGTGCCACGGGCGTGCGGGTCGGGGCGGTCGTCGACGCGCTGCGTCCATTGCCCCCGTTGGTGCACGCCACCATCCCCGTGGCCAGCGCACCGGCGAGGAAGGACCGCCGGGTCCACCCCGAACCGTCTGGCACGGCCGTCATGGTAGGTCCGCCCGTCGTGGTGTGTCCGAGCGGGTGTGCTGGCGCCGGGGTGGCTCCCGTAGCCTGACGCCATGTCCGCCGAGCCGTTGCACGCCGCTCGTCTCGATCGTGTCCGCCAGGCCATGGTCGCGCACGACGTCGACGTGTTGCTGCTGTCTGTGGGCGCCGACCTGCCGTGGTTGATCGGCTACGAGGCCATGCCGCTCGAGCGGCTGACGATGCTGGTGGTCCCTCGCGACGGCGACGCCACCCTCGTCGTGCCGCAACTCGAGGCACCGAGGGTCGTCGACGAGCCGTCGGTGTTCCGCACTGCCCCGTGGTCCGAGACCGACGATCCGGTTGCGCTCGTCGCACAGCTGGCCGGCGCGGCGTCGTCGGTGGCGATCGGCAACCGCACGTGGTCGCAGTTCCTCGTCGAGCTGATCCGGCGGCTCCCCGACGCCCAGTTCACCAATGCCGGTGAGATCACCGGACCGTTGCGGGCGGTGAAGGACCCCGCCGAGATCGCGGCGTTGCGTCGCGCCGGTCAGGCCGTCGACCGCATCGCGGCCGACCTCCAGGCGGGCGCCATCGCGCTCGTCGGTCGCACCGAGGCCGAGGTCTCGGCCGACCTCGGCCGGCGCATCCTCGCCGAAGGCCATCGCCGGGTGAACTTCGCCATCGTCGCCGCCGGCGAGAACGCCGCGAGCCCGCACCACGAGCCGGGCGACCGGGTCATCGAGGCGGGCGAGGTGGTGCTGTGCGACTTCGGCGGCACCTGGCCGACCGACACCGGAGCCGGCTACTGCTCCGACATCACCCGCTGCGTCTACACGGGGGAGCCGCCGGCCGAGTTCCGCGACCTCTACACGGTGTTGCACGAGGCCCAGCGGTCGGCAGTCGCGGCAGCCGTCGTCGGCACACCGTGCGAGGACGTCGACGCGGTGGCCCGCCGCATCATCACCGAGGGCGGCTATGGCGACTACTTCGTGCACCGCACCGGCCATGGCATCGGCGTCGAGGAGCACGAGGATCCCTACATCGTCGGCGGGAACTGCACTGCGCTGGTCGCCGGTCACGCCTTCTCGGTCGAGCCCGGCATCTACCTCCCCGGGCGGTTCGGTGCGCGCCTCGAGGACATCGTCGTGGCCGCGGACGCCGGCCCCGAAGCGTTGAACGAGGTCGAGCACGACCTCGTCGTCGTCGAGGCCTGAGGTGGTCGGCTTCGACGCAGCATCGTTCCTGCTGCAGTGGGCGACAGGAGGTCTGCTGTTCCTCTGGGTCACCACTCGGCGGCGTGAGGTCGGCCTCGGCTACGGCTGGTTGATGCGCGGCGTCTACGCCCTGATGGCCGCCGGCGCGGCCTACGTCGGCCTGTTCGTCATCGAGCCACTGGCGTTGCGCGACATCGCGTCGGTCGGCACTGCGCTGGCGGCGTCGGCGGTGCTGCTGGTCTCGGTGTTGCGGCGCAAGGCGGGCGTGTCGGGCCAGGCGGCGCTCGCCGAGCAGCGCTCGGCGCGCGTGGCCGCGATGACCGGCATCGACCGGGCGCCGCAGGAACGCGACGAGACCCAGCGCGAGTTCCCGCCCGGCCTCGACCTCATCGCGCCGTGCATCGGCGCGGTGGGCGTGTTGGCGGCCGGATGGGACGCGGGCGGCAACCACTGGCTCAACATGGCGCGCTTCGCGGTTGGGTGGCGCCTTCCTCGGCGTGGTCACCGACGCCATGCTGCTCGGCCACTGGTACCTGGTGCAGCCGGGCCTGGCCCGTGGCCCGCTGAACGAGCTGGTGCGCTGGACCGGATGGCTGCTCGTGCCCGAGGTCGTGCTGTTGCTCATCCCGCCGGGCATGGTGTCGGCGCTCAACGGCACGATCGACGACGGCTACAACGGGTTGCTCGGCTGGTTCTGGGTGGCCTGTGTGATCACCACCGCCGGCCTGCTCGTGGTGACGAGGCTCGCGCTCAAGGAGCGCTACTACTCGGCCGTCATGGCGGCCACCGGCCTGCTCTACCTCGCCATCCTCACGGCGTTCGGCACCGATCTGGTCGCCCGGGCGCTACTCTCGATCGAGTAGAAGCGCCCTTCGGGAACTTGTTGGGTCTGGGCGAGTCCGGTCTAGACGGTCGACACTTCGGGGAAGGTCGAAACATGGCGCGAGCGATCTGGAGCGGTTCGATCAGCTTCGGCCTGGTCAACATCCCGGTGAAGCTGTACAGCGCGGTGTCGCGCAAGAACGTGCAGTTCAACCAGCTCGACGCCAAGACCAACTCGCGGGTGAAGCAGAAGCGGGTCTCGGCGGAGACCGGCGAAGAGGTGCCCTACGAGCAGATCGTCAAGGGCTACGAGCTGTCGTCGGGGAACTACGTGGTCATCACCGACGACGAACTGGCCGCGCTCGACCCCAAGGCGGTGCGCACGATCGACATCGACGAGTTCGTCGACCTGGTCGACATCGACCCGATCTTCTACGACAGCGCCTACTACCTTGCGCCCGACTCCGGCGCGGTCAAGCCCTATGCCCTGCTCACCCAGGCCATGGAGCAGGAGGGCAAGGTCGGCATCGCCCACTTCGTGATGCGCACCAAGCAGTACCTGGCCGCCATCCGCCCCCAGGACGGTCGGCTCCTGCTGTCGACGATGGTCTACGCCGACGAGATCAACGACCCGGCCACCATCCCCGAGCTCGACGAAGCCGCCGATCTCGAGCTCTCCGAGAAGGAGCTCGACATGGCCCGCCAGCTGATCGAGACGCTCGCGGCCGACTTCGAGCCCGAGAAGTTCCACGACAGCTACCGCGAGGCCGTGCTGTCGATGATCGAGCGCAAGGCCGAAGGTGAGGAGATCGTGGCACCAGCCGCCGCCCTCGAACCCGAGAAGGTGGTCGATCTCATGGCTGCGCTCGAGGCGTCCGTCACGGCGGCCAAGAGCGCGCGCCAGCGCCATCCGACGGCGCACGACGGCGCGGACGAGGCCGTCGAAGCCGAGCCGCAGTCCGCGGCCGGCTGAGCCCGGGCCTGCTCACCGTGGCTGCGCCGACGATCGTCGACGTCGACGGTCACCAGCTCAAGCTCTCGAACCTCGACAAGGTGCTCTATCCCGAGGTCGGCTTCACCAAGGCGCAGATCGTCGAGTACTACGCCCGCATCGCGCCGACGATGTTGCGGCACCTCGGCGACCGCTGCGTCACCCTTCGGCGCTATCCCAACGGCGTCGACGCCGACTCCTTCTTCGAGAAGCGCTGCCCGAAGCACCGTCCCGAGTGGGTGCCGGTGGCGCCGGGCCCGGGCGACAAGGGCGGCGCCATCGACTACTGCGTGCTCGACTCGCCCGCCTCCCTGGTGTGGGCCGCGAATCTCGCCGCGCTCGAGTTGCACACCCCGATGGCCCGGGCCACCGACATCGAGTCGCCCACCATGGTGGTGTTCGACCTCGACCCCGGCGCGCCGGCCGCCATGCGGGAGTGCGCCGAGATCGGACTGCTCGTGCGCGACACGCTCGCCGGCCTCGGGCTCACCAGCCTGGCCAAGACCTCGGGCTCGAAGGGGCTGCAGGTCTACCTGCCGCTCAACACGCCCCACGAGCACGAGCACACCCGTTCGTTCTCCCTCGCGGTCGCGCAGGTGATCGAGAAGCATCAGCCGAAGCTCGTCGTCACCGAGCAGAACAAGCAGCTGCGCAAGGGCAAGATCCTCATCGACTGGAGTCAGAACGCGCGGTTCAAGACGACCGTGTGCGTCTACTCACTGCGGGCCCGTCCACGCCCGACCGTGTCGACACCGGTCACCTGGGACGAGGTCGAGCGCGCCGCCGACGGCGAGGAGCTCTCGTTCGAAGCGTTCGACGTGCTCGACCGGGTCGACGACTTCGGTGATCTGTTCGAACCGGCCGCCACGCTCGAGCAGATGCTTCCCCCGCCTGCCGACCAGCCGGCGAGATAGGGTTTCGCCGTCGTGGATCGGGGGGCCGATCCACCATCATGGGGGGACATGCTGATGTTCGGTCGGATGCGAATGCTCGCGGTGCTCGGCGTCATGGCGCTGCTGTCCACCGGCTGCTACTTCTCGGATGCGCTCAACGCGTGGGTGGCCAACGCCCCGACGCCTTGGACGTGCGATCCGGTGGCGCCCAACTCGGTCACCGGTCCGGGCATGGGCACGGTCGACTGGTACGCAGGCACGACACGCGACCCACTCGACCGACAGACGTGTCTCGACGGTCGCCGTGCAGTTCGACCAGGCCAAGGCCTACGCCGAGCAGTACCCGACGCTGGGCGTGGCCGAGGCGGCCGGCTTCCGCAGCGCCTTCGACTTCATCCCCGGCATGGGCACGCACCACGGCCGCGGTGGCATCACCCCGGCGCTGCTGAACGACCCGAGCTTCAACCGGTTCGACCCGGTCTTCCCGGGCACCAACGTCGACGGCATGTTCGATCCGGCCGAGCCCGAATACCTGCAGTACAACGGCAACGACGACGGCGACGAGCTGGTCGGCATGTCCTACTACGTGCGCACCACCGACGGTCAGCCGCCCGAGGGCTTCGCCGGCAACAACGACTGGTGGCACCACCATCCGACGTTGTGCGTCAACCCCAACACGGCGGTGGCCTTCAACGTGAACACCACCGACACGCAGTGCGCCAGCCAGGGCGGCGTCAACGTGCACATGCAGAACTACTACATGCTCCACGTGTGGGTGGTCGACGGGCTGCCCTACGTGGCTGACGTGCACGCCCCGATGCATCCATGCATCCCGGCTGGTGGCGCGATCTTCGATCCCGGCCACCCGTGTCACAACTCGGGCCTCGGCGGCGGTGCGGGAGGCGGCGCAGGTATCGCCAGCGCGGCATCGACCGATGCGCCGGCCAGCTTCTGTCCGATCGGTCTGCTCGCCTCGAAGGAGCCTGCGGCCGGCTAGCGATCAGCCGATCCGCGGTCAGCGGGCCACGAAGTACTTGGCCCTCGGGTGGTGGCAGATGAGCGCCGAGGTCGACTGCTCGGGCTGGAACTGGAAGCCGGTCTCTTCACTGACCTCGATGCCGATGCGGCCCGCGTCGAGCAGCTCGGCGACCTTCTCGTTGTCTTCGAGGTCGGGGCACGCCGGATAGCCCCACGAGTAGCGGCCGCCGCGGTACTGCTGGCGGAACAGGCCGGCGAGGGACGGTCCGTCCTCGTCGGCGAACCCCCATTCCTCGCGGATGCGCCGGTGCCAGTACTCGGCGAGGGCCTCGGCCATCTCGACGCCCAGCCCATGGACGAGCAGGTACTCCTGGTAGCGGTTGTCGGCGAACAGGCCGGCCGTGACCTCGCTCACCCGGGCCCCCATGGTGACGATGTGGAAGGCGGCGTAGTCGGGCTCGCCTGAGTCGATCGGACGGAAGAAGTCGGCGATGCAGAGCCACGGCTCTTTCGACTGGCGGGGGAAGGCGAAGCGCATCCACTCGCTCGAGCGGTTCTCGTCCTTCCAGATGACCACGTCGTTCCCGTCGGCGTTGGCCGGGTAGTAGCCGTAGACGACCTGGGGGACGAGGATGTCGGTCTCCTTCGCCCGAGCCAGCTCATCACGCAACGTGGGGCGGATCCTGGCCTTGAACGCGGCGTCGTCCTCGCCGTTCTCGGGCCGGAACTGCCACTGGTTGCGGAAGAGCGCGGTCTCGTTCAAGTAGCCGGCGATGTCGTCGAGCGGAATGCCCTTCACCACGTTCGAGCCGAGGAACGGTGGGGTGAACACGGGATTGTCGGTGACCACCTCGGGCGAGCGCGCGGGCAGCGTGGTGGGATCGACCTCGGCGGTGCCGGTGGACGACCGGGCCGGCACCCGTGACTCGGACGGCACCCGCCCCCAGTCGGGATCGTCGTCCGCGCCCCGCTTGATCTCGCCGAGCCGGTCCATGACCCACAGTCCCTCGAAGGCGTCCTTGCCGTAGAACACGCGGCCCTCGTAGACACCGCGCAGGTCGCGCTCGACATAGCTGCGCGTGAGGGCCGCGCCGCCGAGCAGGATGGGGATGTCGGCCAGGCCGCGATCGTTGAGCTCCTCGAGGTTGTCGCGCATGATCAGCGTGCTCTTGACGAGCAGACCGCTCATGCCGATGGCATCGGCCTTCACCTCGGCGGCCTTCTCGATCATGTCGGCGATGCTCACCTTGATGCCGAGGTTGTGCACCTCGTAGCCGTTGTTGGTGAGGATGATGTCGACCAGGTTCTTGCCGATGTCGTGCACGTCGCCCTTCACGGTGGCGAGCACGATGCGGCCTTTGCCGCCGGAGTCGGACTTCTCCATGCGCGGCTCGAGGTAAGCGACTGCCGTCTTCATCGTCTCGGCCGACTGCAGCACGAAGGGCAGCTGCATCTCACCCGATCCGAAGAGCTCACCGACCACCTTCATGCCCGACAGCAAGGTCTCGTTGACGATGTCGAGTGGTGACGTGCCCTGGGCGAGCGACTCCTCGAGATCGGCTTCGAGGCCGTCTCGGTCGCCGTCGATGATGCGCTGGGACAGGCGCTGCTCGACCGACCAGCCCGAGCGGTCCTCCTTCTCGGCCTGCACCTCCTGCACGTCCTCGAAGACGGCGAGCAGCTCTTGGAGCGGGTCGTAGTCGCTGGTGCGCCGGTCGTAGATGAGGTCGAGCGCCACCTGGCGCTGCTCGTCGGGGATGCGGTTGAGGGGCTGGATCTTGGCCGCGTGCACGATCGCCGAGTCGAGGCCGGCCTGCACACATTCGTGCAGGAAGACCGAGTTGAGCACGTGACGGGCGGCGGGCTTCAGGCCGAACGACACGTTCGACACGCCGAGCGTGGTGAACACGCCGGGCAGCTCGGCCTTGATGCGCTTGATGGCGTCGATGGTGGCCATGGCGTCGGCGCGAAGGTCTTCGTCGCCCGTGGAGAGCGGGAAGGTGAGCGCGTCGAAGATGAGATCGCTCGGCTCGAGCCCGTAACGCTCGATGGCCAGATCGTGGATGCGGTGCGCGACCCGCAGCTTCCACTCGACGTCGCGCGCCTGGCCCTCTTCGTCGATGAGCAGGCAGATCACGGCCGCGCCGTACTCGCCGGCCAGGGTCATCACCCGGTCGAGTCGTGAGCCGGGCTCGTCGCCGTCTTCGAGGTTGGCCGAGTTGAGGATGGCCCGCCCACCCAGCCATTGGAGGCCGGCCTCCATGACCTGGGGCTCGGTGGAGTCGAGCACGAGTGGCACGCTGGCCTGGGTGGCGAACCGCTGCGCGATCTCGTCCATGTCGGCGGTGCCGTCGCGGCCGACGTAGTCGACGCACACGTCGAGGACGTGCGCGCCCTCCTTCACCTGGTCCTTCGCCATCTGCACACAGAGGTCGAAGTCGCCCTCGAGCATGGCCTCGCGGAACTTCTTCGAGCCGTTGGCGTTGGTGCGCTCGCCGATGATGAGGAACGACGTGTCCTGCTCGAACGGCTGCAGCGAGTAGATCGAGGTGGCGCCCGGCTCGTGCACGGGCTGGCGCGCCTTGGGGGTGAGGTCGCGGCAGCGGTCGACGACGGCGGCCAGGTGCTCCGGGGTGGTGCCGCAGCAACCGCCCACGACCGACACCCCGAAGTCGGTGATGAAGCGGGCATGGTGCTCGGCCAGCTGCTCGGGCGTGAGGTCGTAGTGCATCGCGCCGTCGACCACCGACGGCATGCCCGCGTTGGGGATGCAGGCGATGGGCATGCGAGCGTGTTGCGCGAGATGGCGGAGGTGCTCGCTCATCTCGGCCGGGCCGGTGGCGCAGTTGATGCCGATGATGTCGGGACGCATCGGATCGAGCGCGCCGAGCGCGGCGCCGATCTCGGTGCCGGGCAGCATGCGGCCCGTGACCTCCATCGTCACCTGCACCTGCAGGGGCACCTCGCGGTCGAGTGCCTTCATGGCCCGTCGGCACCCGGCCATGGTGGCTTTCACGCCGAGCAGGTCGAACTGGGTCTCGATGATGAGCAGGTCGACCCCACCCTCGAGCAGGGCGCGGGCTTGTGCCTCGTAGATGTCGCGGAGCTCGGCGTAGCGGATCTGGCCGAGCGACGCGAACTTGGTGCCCGGCCCGATGGAGCCCGCCACCCATCGGGGCCGGTCGGGCGTCGAGTAGTCGGCCGCCACCTCACGGGCGAGCTGGGCCGCCACCACGTTGAGCTCGTGGACGCGATCGGCCAGGCCGTATTCGCCGAGGGGGATCGCGTTCGAACCGAAGGTGCAGGTCTCGAGCACGTCGACACCCACGTCGAGGAAGCCGGCGTGCAGCTCCTTGATGACATCGGGTCGGGTGACCACCAGGATCTCGTTGCAGCCCTCGAGATCGGGACCGCCGAAGTCGTCCGGACCGAGGTTCTTCGACTGCACGCCCGTGCCGAAGGCCCCGTCGTAGATGACGACCCGCTCGTTGACGGCGTCGAGATAGCTGCTCTGCATCGGGCCAAGGCTACCGGTGGGTGTCCGAGCGGCCGTAATGCGTTGCGGCTCACCTAGGCTGCCTGCCGATGAAGATCTACACCCGCAAGGGCGACGACGGCACCACCGGCCTCTACTTCGGTGGGCGGGTCGCCAAGGACTCGGTGTTGCCGACGGCGTACGGCACGGTCGACGAGGCACAGGCGTTCGTGGGCTTGGCGCGGGCCGGCGCCGAGCGGGGCTCCGAGCTCGACGAGCTGCTCGTGTCGATCGAACGAGACCTGTGGGTGCTCATGGCCGACCTGGCCACCGAAGCCCCGAATCGCGACAAGCTGTCGGCTGGTGCCACGCTCGTCACCGACGAGATGGTCACCCGGCTCGAAGGGCTCATCGACGACGTGTCGGAGCGCTTCGAGATGCCGACGGAGTTCGTCGTCCCGGGCCAGTCCGAGCTCGCCGCCCGGCTCGACGTCGCTCGCACCGTGGTGCGCCGGGCCGAGCGCGACAGCCTGGCTGCGGCGGCGCCCGACTCGAAGGTGGTTGCGTACCTCAACCGGCTGAGCGATCTGCTCTGGACCATCGCACGGTGGCAGGAAGGCTCGTCCCTGGTCACGCGCGACGTCGGTCGGAGCGGCTGACATGGCAATCGACTTCCAGCTCGCGAAGCAGCTACCTGACGACGTCGACGCGGTCGTGGTGGGCGTCGCACGTGGTGAGCTCGACGGGGCACCGGTCGAGCGCGTCGAGCTCGCCAACCGCGGCTTCGAGGGCGAACTCGGGCAGTCGGCGGTGGTCAACGGCGTCGACGGGCAGACCTATCGTGCTCACCGGCCTCGGGCCGGCCGAGCAGGTCGATGCGGTGGTGCTGCGGCGGGCCGCCGCGGTAGCCGGGCGGGCAGCGTCGCGTCGTACGGCGTTGGCGTCGCGGCTCGCGGCCGACGTCGAGGCGGCCGATCGTCCCGCGGCGGCCCGGGCGGTCGCCGAGGGCTTCTCGCTGTCGAGCTACCGGTTCGATCGTTACAAGTCCTCGCCCTCGCCGGCGCGCCTCGAGCGCGTCGTGCAGGTCGGCGTCGCCGGCAAGCGGGTCGAGCAGGCAGTAGCGCTGGGCGTCCGAGTGGCCGAGGCCGTGGCGTTCAGTCGCGACCTGGTGAACACGCCCGGCGGTGAGCTCACGCCGCAGCTGTTCGCCGAGGTCGCGGTCGAGATCGCCGAACCGCGAGAACCTGCAGATCACGGTGCTCGGCCCGTCCGAGATCGCCGAGGCCGGCCTCGGTGGCCTGCTGGGCGTCAACCGGGGTTCGGCCAACCCGCCGCGGTTCGTCGAGATCACCTATGAGCCCGAGGCGCCCAAGGGTGCCCTGGCGCTGGTGGGCAAGGGCATCACGTTCGACTCCGGCGGGCTGTCCATCAAGTCGGGCGAGGGCATGATGACGATGAAGAACGACATGGGCGGGGCCGCGGCCGTGCTCGGCGCGTTCTCGGCGATGGCGGCGGTCGGCCCTCGCAGCAGGGTCAGCGGCTACCTCCCGCTCACCGACAACATGATCAACGGCGATGCCACCCGCCCGGGCGACGTGCTGAAGATCCGCAACGGCAAGACCGTCGAGGTGCTCAACACCGACGCCGAAGGTCGTCTGGTGCTCGCCGACGCGTTGTCGCTGGCATCGGAGGCGAAGCCCGATGCCATCGTCGACCTGGCGACGCTCACCGGCGCGGTCGAGGTGGCGCTCGGCGATCGCATCGCCGGGCTGATGGGCAACGACGACGACTGGGTCGGCATCGTCGCCGATGCCGCCCGGCGCGGCGGCGAGCGCGTGTGGCACCTCCCGCTGCCGGCCGACTACCGGCTCGCGCTTCGACTCCGACGTCGCCGACCTGCGCAACATCGCCAAGAGCAAGGGAGCGGGCACGCTCATCGCCGGCCTGTTCCTGCAGGAGTTCGTGGCCGAGGGCATCCCGTGGGCCCATCTCGACATCGCCGGCACCGCCTGGTGGGGCAACGGACCCGACGGTGAGTTCGCCACCGGGGGCACCGGGCTGGGGCGTGCGCACGCTGCTCGAGCTGGCCGGCTCGTTCCGGCCACCCTCACGTCGGAGTCGCTGACCCCGTGGCCTGAGCCCCAGTTGGCCTCAGCTCCGTTGACCTAGCGCGTTGACCTGAGCTGCGTTGATAGGTGTGCAGGCCCATCGCACCGCGTCGTGGGCGACGGCGGGGTGGAAGCGCCAGCGGTGCAGCTGGCGTTCGGTGGCTTCGAGGTCTTCACCCAGCTCGAGGAGGGAGAGGGCGAGGTGCCGGGCCCGCTCCTTCATCTGCTCGGGGCCGGCATGGGTCTCGACCCGCTCGACCCAGGCCTGGTGCTCCTGTCGTAGCGAGTCGGGCAGTCGCTGGGTCTGGTGCCGGGTGAGCGGTGGCAACTTGCGCCGCACCGCCAGCGTGTCGGCGCCCACGAAGCGGGCCGCGCCGAAGCGACAGGTGCGGTCGATGCTGCGCATGAAGGGCGAGTTGCGGCCGCCCTTGTTGCCCACGCCGATGGCCCGGGCGGTCTCGGCCAGCTCGAGCGTGAAGCCTTCGGGGGCCTCGTCGAGATGGTCGGCCATGCGCCGCAGCAGCCAGACGGTCGACGGGCCGAGCACGGCGAGCCAGAACCGCTCGACGTAGGCCGAGCGGGGATCGTGGCCGAGTTGGTCGATGACCGGGTCTGGCCAGGGCTCGATCGTGAGCGTCGTCGGTGTGGTGGGCACGTCTGGGCGTGGCGGTTTCGGTCGTGGACATGGATACCCCTCCGATGTCTTTCAATAAGTTTCAGTGTACGACAAGCTGGCAGCGACCGGTGCGACTGTCAACCCCTGCTGCCAACCTGGGGGCGATGACCACGCCTCTCGACGACGCCATCCGCCGGGCCCGGCAGCTCCTGACTGCGGCCCGAGCGGTCACCGTGCTCACCGGCGCCGGCATCTCGACCGACTCGGGCATCCCCGACTTCCGGGGGCCGAACGGTTTGTGGACCCGCAATCCCAAGGCCGAACAGACCTCGAACATCGAGTACTACCTGCGTGATCCCGAGGTGCGCGCCCTCGCCTGGCAGGGGCGGGTGGCCTGGATCGATCGCGATCCGCAGCCCAACGACGGCCATCGGGCGCTTGGTCGAGCTGGAGCGACGCGGCACCCTGCACACGCTCGTCACCCAGAACATCGACGGGCTGCACCAGAAGGCGGGCAGCGACCCCGAGCGGGTGGTCGAGGTGCACGGCACCATCCGCGAGGTGGTGTGCCTGTCGTGTGGGTTCCGCGAGGACGCGAGACCGACCCTCGCCCGGGTGCAGGCCGGTGAGGCCGATCCGGCCTGCCTCGACTGCGGCGGGCTGCTCAAGTCGGCCACCATCTCGTTCGGCCAGGCCCTGGTGCCCGACGACATCGATCGGGCCACCCGGGCGGCCGCGCAGTGCGACGTGCTGCTCGCCATCGGCTCGACGCTCAGCGTCTATCCCGTGGCCGGTCTGGTGCCGCTGGCGAAACGAACCGGTGCCGCGGTGGTCATCGTGAACGGTGACACCACCGAGATGGACGAGTTGGCCGATGTGGTGGTCAGAGGGCTCGATCAGCGGGTCGCTGGGCGAGCTGCTGGCCTCCGAGCCCGGGCCTGAACAACCTGATAGGGACCGATCTCGGGGGTGGTCGTGACGGTGTCCGGTGACGGTTCAGGGGAGAGCCGAGGAAGCGACCCGGGCCGAGTCGAGGCGCTGACCGACGGCGTGTTCGCGATCGTCATCACGATCCTCGTCCTCGAGATCGCTGTCCCGCCGAACCTGTCGGAGGAGTCCTTCCTGGACACCCTCGACGAGTTGCGACCGACCGCCGTCGCCTGGGTGGTGAGCTTCCTGCTGACGGGCATGTACTGGGTCATGCACCGAGATCTGTTCGCCCGGATCCGGTACGTGAACCGCGACCTGGTCTGGCTGAACCTGCTGTTCCTGCTGCCGATCAGCCTGATCCCGTTCGCCGCGCAAGTGCTCGGCGAGTACCCGCAGGAGCCCGCTGCGCTGCACATCTACGGCGCCGTCCTGATCGCCGTCACCGTGATGCGGTTCGCCCTCTATGCGTACGTCGTGCGCCGCCCGGCGCTGCTGTGGGACCCGAGCGTGCTCAGCCGATCGCGGCTCGGTCTCGTGGTCGCCGCTGCGCCCCTGCCCGTCTACCTCCTGGCCATGGCGCTCGCAGCAGCCGCCCCGGCAGCGAGCGTTTTGTTGTTCTTCGCGTTGCCGGGCCTCTACTTCCTTCTCGTCACCCTGCTCAGGGATCGTCCTGGGACCCGTGGGGAGGCCGACGAGTTCAGTTGACCAGCCCGAACCGCTGTCGG
Source organism: uncultured Iamiaceae bacterium (assembly GCA_963706425.1). Taxonomy (GTDB): domain Bacteria; phylum Actinomycetota; class Acidimicrobiia; order Acidimicrobiales; family Acidimicrobilacustridaceae; genus CAVPMN01. The sequence goes on along the minus strand of CAVPMN010000001.1, from coordinate 284,238 downwards.
ATCGTGGTCCCAACGGCTGGACGGCGCACCGGGGGCCGCCTCCGGGTCGTGCCGGGAATGCCTGGGGAGCCGCTGCCGTTGGTGCCCAATAGTTGACCTCTTTGGTAGGGTTTTCAACCGCCCTACCCCCCAGCTGCCCACAGGGATTCGATCATGCCCACCTTCCGAGACCTCCTGGCCGAGACGAAGGCCCAGATCCGCGAAGTCGACACGGCGGGGGCCGAGGAGCTCCGGGCCCGTCCCGACGTCGTGCTCCTCGACGTCCGTGAGCCCGACGAGCACGAGCAGGGCACCATCCCCGGCTCCGTCTACATCCCCCGAGGGCACCTCGAGTCGCAGATCGAGAACCGCCTGCCCGACCACGACACGGCGCTCGTCGTCTACTGCGCGGGAGGCACCCGGTCGGCCTTCGCGGCCAAGACGTTGGGCGAGCTCGGCTACACCGACGTGGTGTCGATGGCCGGCGGCTTCAACCGTTGGAAGGACGAGGGCCGCGACTGGGCCACCCCGCGGGTGCTCGCTCCCGAGCAGCGCAACCGCTATCAGCGCCATCTGCTGCTGCCCGAGGTGGGCGAGGAGGGCCAGCTCAAGCTGCTCGACGCCAAGGTGCTGCTCCTCGGCGCGGGCGGGCTCGGCTCACCCGCCGCGCTCTACCTGGCGGCCGCCGGTGTGGGCACGCTCGGCATCATCGACATGGACGTGGTCGACGAGTCGAACCTGCAGCGCCAGATCCTCCACAACATCGATCGGGTGGGGGAGCGCAAGGTCGACTCCGCCAAGAAGACGCTCACCGCGCTCAACCCCGACGTCAACGTGGTGGCCCACGACACCCGTCTCGGCGCCGACAACGTCGTGGAGCTGCTCGGCCAGTACGACCTCGTGGTCGACGGGGCCGACAACTTCCCGAGCCGCTACCTGCTCAACGATGCCTCGCTGAAGACCGGCACGCCGGTGGTGCACGGTTCGATCTTCCGGTTCGAGGGTCAGGCCACGGTGTTCAAGCCGCACGACGGGCCCTGCTACCGGTGCTTCATCCCCGAGCCGCCGCCTGCCGAGCTGGCGCCGTCGTGCGCCGAAGCCGGCGTGCTCGGTGTGCTGCCCGGCATCATCGGGTCGATCCAGGCCATGGAGGCGATCAAGCTCATCCTCGACTTGGGCGACTCGCTGTCGGGCCGCCTGCTCGTCTACGACGCGATGGAAGAGTCGTTCCGCAACTACAAGATCAACCGCGATCCGAACTGCCCGGCGTGCTCGATCCCGGCCGACGACATCGTCATCGCCGAGTACGACGAGTACTGCATGCCGCATCAGCGGTAGGCAGCGGGCAGGACGCATGCCGCATCAGCGGTAGGCAGCGGGCAGGACGCATGCCGCATCAGCGGTAGAGGGCCTCGGTCAGGCGGTAGATTCCCGGCATCGCCATCGTCGAACGCCTGCGCCGTGAGAACCCGCTGCCCGAGGGCGCGGTTCCTGTCGCGGTCGGGCTCGGGGTGAACGGGGTGGCGCTGGTGGGGTTCCTCGCCATCGCCTCTCGTCGGCTGACGCCCACCGACTACAGCTCGCTCGTGGTGCTGATGGCGCTGCTGTTCGCCGCGGGCAACGGCATCATGCAGCCGCTCGAGCAGGAGTTGGCGCGGGCGGTGTCGGCTCGACGGGCCAAGGGCATCGGGCCGGGTCCGGTCATCCGCCGGGCGGTACTGCTCGGTGGTGCGTTCGCGGTGGCCGTGTGCGTGCTCGTGGTGATCGGCCAGGCGTTCGTGCGCCGCGACTCGATCAACGGCTGGTTGGTGGTGGCCCTCGTGGTGGGCCTGCTCGGTTTCTGCGCAGGGCATCTCACCCGTGGTGTGCTCTCGTCCCACCACCGGTTCGGCGCCTACGCCACGTTCTTCGGCGCCGACGGAGTCAGTCGGGTGGCGCTGGCCGCGGTGTTCGGAGCGGTCGGTGTGTCGGCGGTCGGCGTCTACGGCCTCGTGTTCGCGCTCACGCCGTTCATCGGCATCGGTGTCGCCCTGGTTCGCCAGCGTGACCTGCTCGAGCCCGGTCCGCTCGCGCCCTGGCGAGAGCTCACCCGCGCGCTCGGTTGGCTGCTGCTCGGCACCATGTCGCTGTCGTTGCTCCTGCAGGGCGGCACCATCGCCGTCGACTGGTTGGCCAGCCCCGACCAGACCGAAGCCGCGGGCGTGTTCACCAACGGCCTGCAGACCGCACGCATCCCGTTGTTCCTGTTCCAAGCGGTGGTTGCTGCGCTGCTGCCGAAGTTGTCCCGTCTGGCCAGCACCGGCGACTACGACGCGTTCCGCATCTCGTTGCGGAAGTTGGTGCTCACCATCCTCTCGCTCGGTGCTGTCGCCACGCTGGTGGCCGCCACGGTCGGGCCCTACTTCATCGAGCTCGTGTTCCATTCCGACTACCAGCTCGGCGCACGCGACCTCGCCCTGCTCAGTGGGTCGTTCGTGGTGATCATGGCGGCGATCTGTGTCGACCAAGCGCTCGTGGCGGTCAGTGCGCACAGTCGCATGGCATTCGGCTGGTTCCTCGCGCTCGTCACGTTCGTGGTGGTCACCTCGCTCGGCGACGACCTGTTCCTGCGGGTCGAGTTGGGCCTGCTGTGCGCCAGCATCGTGTCTCTGGCGTGGATGTCGTTCCATGTCGTCGAACGGCTACGACATCACGTGGCGGTGCACGAGCTCGATCTCAGCGAGGCCGTGGCCGAGTTGCCGGTCCAGCAGTGAGCGGTCACGGCGCTCCCCGACTGGCCGACGGGGCCCTCGTCGCGGGCTAGCCTCTCGGCAGCGGGCGGGCGCTGCGCATCATGCGCGGCCACATCATCATGCTGCGACCTGTCCTCTTCCCCCCAGCTGTGCGCTCTGCGCTGATCTCATCGGGGATCGTGCTGACCCTCGCCATCGGTGCCGTCGGTTGTTCGACCGACGACGACGAGGGGGCAGCGACGACCACGTCGATCGACGACACCGGCGGTTCCGCCCCGTCGACCACGTCGTCCACCACCGCGACGGACACCACGTCGACGACCGGTGCCCCCGTCACCGCCACCTCGGGTGATCCGGCGGCGGCCCTCAGCGCGGTCGTGTACTGGGCGCGGCCCTACGGGGCACCGGAGCGCATCGATCTGCCCGCCTACACCGACGCTCCCGGCGTCGAGCACCCCTATGTGCTCTACGGATCGATCTCGAACGCCGGACCGGGCGACGCGTCGGCGCCGATGGTGCGGGCCACCTGGCGAGGCGCCGACGGCGAGGTGGTCGCCACCGCCACCGGGCGGGTCGTCGATCCCTTCGGCGCCGACCTCGGCGCTTTAGCCGTCGGCGCAACTGCCGATTTCATTGTGGTGGTCGATGACCCAACCGTCGGCCCGCTGCTGGACTCGATCGCCCCTGAGCTCGAGGGAGTGTCGTCGTGAGATCTGTCAGGCTGCTCGTGGGCCTCGCACTCAGCTTTGTCGCGGTGCTGGGCGTGCTCCCCGCCGGTATGGCGGTCGTCCCGTCGGCTGAGCCGGCGGCGGCTCGGGGCATGGGCCAGCGGCCCTTCGACGACATCCTCTACTGGGCCGACCAGATGAAGACCTGCGGGCTCAGCCGCGATCAGCTGGCCGCCATGATGATGGCCCCGATCTACCCCGAGACGGGTGCGAGCGGCGAGCAGGCCCCGTCGCCGATGACGCTCAGCCGCTGGGACACGCAGAGCGCACTGTGGGCGTTCGGCGACCGCAACACCCCCTACCAGCGGGCGTTCTGGCATCCAGGCGTGGGCATGTGGCAGTTCGACTCCGCCGGCGGTTGGAACCTCACGGCCGCGAGCGCCATCTCCACCGGCACCTCGGCTCAACAGGCGGCGGCCACCATGGCGCAGCGGTGGTGCGCCAACCCGTCGCGGTCCTATGTGTGGGGCCCGTGGTACGGCTGCGCCGGCGGCGTGTGCGAGAGCATCTACCACAACATCTTCGACGGCACGTATCTCCGGAACATCACCCTCGATCCCGCGGTGACGCGCGACGGGGGCATGGAGACCCGCTCGTGCCGTTTCGGCTCGTCGATCGTCACCTGTCATCTGGTCGATCCCGCGCACGCCCAGGGAGCCAAGGGCTGGGCGTCTCCGGGCGCTGGGCCGACGCCGATCAGCGCGCCGTTCTACGTGCTCAACGTGGGCGGGCGCGAGATGCGGGTCTGGTTGAGGGTCGACACCGGCTACGCGGTCAACGTGTCGGCCGACAAGCCGGTCACCGCCAACGCCCGCACGAGCCTGCGGTGGTCGACCTCGACGACGCTCTGCGATCTCACCACGACCCGCGGCGACTGCGCCGCCGGCCCGAGGGTGGCGTCGGCCCCGTGGGGCTTCTACTCCCTCAATCCGTTCGGGAGCCTCGACGGCGCCTCGCCCGGCAACACGTCGATCACCGTCGGCGGATGGGCCATCGACCCCGACACCGATGCGCCCATCGACGTGCACCTCTATGTCGACGGTGTGTGGACCCGCGCCGTGCGGGCCGACAAGGCGCGCGCCGATGTCGGTGCGGCCATCAACGGCTACGGGCCCAACCACGGCTACGAGGCGACGATCGGCGGCCTGAGCGGTGGTCCCCATCAGGTGTGCGCCTATGCCATCAACGTCGGGCCCTACGGCGACACCAACCCGTTGCTCGGCTGTCGCACCGCGTCGGTGATCGGCAACCCGTTCGGCAACATCGACGGGTTCCGAATGGGTCCGGGTGGCGTCTTCGTCGAAGGGTGGGCCCTCGATCCCGACACGACCGGGCCCATCACCGTGCACGCCTACGTCGACGGCAAGTGGGGCGGCCTGGGACAGACCGATCGCAGCCGGCCCGACGTCCTGGCGGCCTATCCCTGGTGGGGCTCGTCGCGCGGCTATCGCGTGCTCGTCCCGCTGACCCCCGGTCGGCACTCGGTGTGCGTCTACGCCATCAACGTCGCCTGGGGGACGGTCAACCCCCAACTGTCGTGTCGCAACGTCGACCTGCCCGACGGCACCCCGATCGGCTCGCTCGACGGGGCTGCCCGGGTGGCCGGGGGCGTGCGTCTCAGCGGCTGGGCGCTCGACCCGAGCACGGCGGCGGCCGTGCAGCTGCACGTGTACGTGAACGGTGCCTGGGGTGGCCAGCTCAGCGCCAACTCCGCCCGCCCCGACGTGGGCGCGGCCTATCCGGGCTTCGGTGACCAGCACGGCTTCGACGCGACCATCCCGGTTGGCTCCGCGCCCGCAACGGTGTGCGTCTACGCCATCAACGTCGGGCCGGGGGCCACCAACCCGCTCGTCGGCTGCCGGTCGATCTGACGGCCCGGCCGATCCGGGCGGTCTGACCCGGTGTCGGCAGAACTGCTAGACACAGCGGCGTGAAGGGACTCATCCTCTCGGGCGGCGCGGGCACCAGGCTGCGTCCCATCACCCACACGAGCGCCAAGCAGCTCGTGCCGGTGGCGAACAAGCCCATCTTGTTCTACGGCCTCGAGGACATGGCCGAGGCAGGCATCGTCGAGATCGGCATCATCGTCGGTGACACCGCCGACGAGATCAAAGCGGCGGTGGGCGACGGCTCCGACTTCGGGGTGAAGGTCACCTACCTGCACCAGGAAGCCCCGCTCGGTTTGGCGCACTGCGTGGCGATCGCCCGCGACTTCCTCGCCGACGACGACTTCGTGATGTACCTCGGCGACAACATGCTGCAGCAGGGGCTGGTCGAGTTCGTCGATCGCTTCGATGCGGAGCGCCAGCGCTCACGTGAGCCCACGCTCGACGGCGACCAGCTGTCGCCGTCGGCCCAGATCCTCCTCTGCCACGTGCCCGACCCGCATCGCTTCGGTGTGGCCGCGGTCGACTCCGAGGGTCATGTGGTGCAGCTCGTCGAGAAGCCCGCCGATCCGCCGTCGGATCTCGCCCTGGTGGGTGTCTACCTGTTCACGCCGGCGATCCACGAGGCGGTCGCCTCGATCGAGCCGTCGAGCCGGGGCGAGCTCGAGATCACCGACGCCATCCAGTGGCTCATCGACCACGGCCACCGCGTGCGCCACGAGGTGCTCGAGGGATGGTGGCTCGACACCGGCAAGAAGGATCCGCTGCTCGAGAGCAACCGTCGGGTGCTCGAGACCATCGAGGCCCGCAACGACGGCTTCGTCGACGAGGCCTCCGACATCGACGGCCGGGTGATCATCGAGCAGGGCGCCCAGCTGATCGGCTCGCGGGTGCGGGGTCCGGTCGTCATCGGGGCTCGCAGCCGCATCGTCAACTCGTATGTGGGCCCGTTCACCGCGGTGGCCGACGACTGCGAGATCGTCGATTCCGAGGTCGAGCACTCGGTCGTGCTCGAGCGCAGCCGCATCCTCGGCGTGCCCCGGCTCTTCGACTCGCTGATCGGTCGCGAGGTCGAGGTGCGTCGTTCGGGCACGCTGCCCCGCGCCACCCGGCTGATGCTCGGCGACCACTCCATCGTCGAGCTCGACTGATCTACCCGCTGAAAGCACTGACCTTGCCACGGAGCGTGGCTAAGGTGTAGGGCCGTGGGAGGTTCACCCCGGTCGACCGGGCGCACGTTGCTGGCCCGCGCGGTCGCCGTGGTGGCCATCGGCGTCGCGTCGGTCGTGTCGTGGTCGGCGGTCGCCGCGTCGCCCGCGGGGGCTGTCACCGGCATCGACGTGGCGTCTTATCAACACCCTGGCGGCGCGCCCATCGACTGGCGGCAGGTGCGCAACGCCGGTCATTCGTTCGCCTACGTGAAAGCGACCGAGGCGACGAGCTACACCAACCCCTACTTCGCGGGCGACTGGGGCGGGGCGGGCTCGGTCGGTCTCTACCGAGGTGCGTATCACTACGCCAAGCCGGCGCTGCCGTTGTCGACTGCGGTCGCGCAAGCCCGCTACTTCGTGTCGCGCACCGGCTCCATGGGTGGCCCGCTCGATCTGCCACCGATGTTCGACCTCGAGGAAACCGGTGGTCTGTCGCCGACCGATCTCACGGCCTGGAGCCTCACCTGGTTGCGTGAGGTCGAGGCGCTCACCGGTCGACGGCCGGTGATCTACACCGGCTACTACTTCTGGCTGAACCAACTCGGGGGCACCAACGCCCTCTCGGGCTACCGCCTCTGGCTCCCGCAGTACACGAGCAAGCCGGCGCCCTCACTGGTGCCGAGCGCGTGGGGTACGTGGACGTTCTGGCAGTACTCGAGCACGGGCTCGGTGCCGGGCATCGTGGGCAACGTCGACATGAACCGCTTCTGCTGTGTGCTGGCCAACCTGGCGGCAATGGCGGGCAGCACGGCTGGGGCCGGCGTCGGCAACCCGTTCGGCAGCCTCGACGGCGCGTGGATGACGCCGGGAGCGGTGAACGTGTCGGGCTGGGCCATCGATCCGGACACCACCGGCTCGGTGTCGGTGCACGTCTACGTCGACGGCAAGTGGCGCGCCTCGGTGCCGGCCAACAAGGCCCGCGCCGATGTCGGTGCGGCGTTCCCAGGATGGGGGTCGAGCCACGGTTACAACGCCACCATCCCTGTCGGTCCCGGGTCACATCAGGTGTGCGCCTACGCGATCAACGCAGGATCGGGCACGTCGAACCCGTCCCTCGGATGCCGCACCGTGGTGCCCGACCCCGTGGGCTCGGTCGACAGCGTGTTCTCCCCGTCGAGTGGGGTGCTCTCCGTCGGCGGCTGGGCGGCCGATCCCGACACGACCACGCCCATCGACGTGCACCTCTACGTCGACGGGATCTGGACTCGTGCCACCACCGCCAACCAGTCCCGCCCGGACGTGCAGGCGGTGCATCCGGGTGCCGGTCCGGCTCACGGCTACCAGTTCAGCGTCGGCGCCATCCCCGGCGGCACTCATCGGGCCTGCGTCTACGCCATCAACGTCGGACCAGGCACCACCAACCCACTGCTCGGCTGTCGCACGGTCAACGTGCTCGACGGCGTGCCCACCGGCAACGTCGACTCGGTCGTCGCCGGCTTCGGGTCGGTGACGGTCTCGGGTTGGGCGCTCGATCCCGACACGCCGGCGCCGATCGATGTGCAGGTGCTGGTGGACGGGGCCGTGAGGGCGACCGCCACGGCGACGCTGACTCGGCCCGATGTCGGGCAGGTCTACCCGACCTACGGGGAGAATCACGGCTATCGGATCGCGCTCGACGGCGTGGCCGGAGGTCGCCGACGGGTGTGCGTGCGCGGCATCAACGTGCTGGGGGGCACCGGCAACCCGCTCATCGGCTGCCGAGACGTGGACGTGCCGGCCGACCCGGTGGGCAACCTCGACGCGGTGAGCGCACCCGACGGGATCCGCGTCACCGGCTGGGCGATCGACCCCGACGGCACCGGTCCTATCGCGGTGCACGTGTACATCGACGGCCGGTGGGCCGGGGAGGGCGCAGCCGATGTGCCGAGGCCCGATGTGGGCGCGGTGTTCCCCGCCTACGGACCGAACCACGGCTTCGACGTGACGGTCCCGCCCGCGCCCGACGGCGTGCACATCGCGTGCGTCTACGCGATCAACGCCGGTCCAGGAGCCAACTCGCTGCTCGGTTGTGAGTCGTTCACCGTCGCTCACAACCCGTTCGGCTCGCTCGATGCGGTGGCCCGTTCGTCCGGGCAGGTCGCCGTCAGCGGATGGGTCATCGACCCGAACCAGATCACCACCGCCACCTCGATCCACGTCTATGTCGACGGCGCGTGGGGTGGGGCCTTCCTGGCCGACCTCGCTCGCCCCGACGTGGCGGCGGTCCATGCGGGGGCGGGTGCGAACCATGGCTTCCAGGCATCGGTGCCCGTGGCACCCGGTCCGAGGCGGGTGTGCGTCTACGCCATCAACCTCGGGCCCGGCACGAGCAGCCCCCTGCTCGGCTGCCGCACCGTCTGAACGGCCTGAGTCGCGTCCCGCCGCCGGTTGGAAGCACCGGGCGGTGCCGCGGGTAGCGTGGCCGCCCATGGCAACCGTCACCGAGTCAGATGTCATCGCCGGCGTGTTCGTGGTCGATCCTGCGATCCACGGCGACGAGCGAGGCATCTTCGTCGAGACCTACCGGCGCCAGTGGTTCCCCGCGGGCCGCGAGATGATCCAGGGCAACCGCGGTGACCGCCAGGCCGGGTCCATCGTCGGGCTGCACTACCACCTGCACCAGGCCGACTACTGGTACGTGCCGTTCGGCACGGCGCGGGTCGTGCTGCACGATCTGCGCGTGGGGTGCGAGACCGACGGGGCCACACTGGCCATCGACCTCGGCCGCCAGCCCGACGGCACGCACTCGCATCGAGGGGTCTACATCCCGCCCGGTGTGGCCCACGGCTTCGCCGCGCTCACCGACATGACCATCACCTACCTGGTCGACGGCTACTACAACCCGAGCGACGAGCTCGGGGTGGCGTGGGACGATCCCGCAGTCGAAGCCGACTGGGGGGTCGCCGATCCGATCCTGTCGGACCGTGATCGCAAGAACCCGGGACGCGACGCCATCGAGCCGCAGTGGCGCCCGCACGTGAGCCTGCGCACCTGAGCCCGCGCGAGCAAGGTCACGTCTCAGCGCCGGGAGACCATCTCGACCAACGCCAGCAGCAGCGTCGGGGCCATCACGATCACACAGGCGATGGCGGCTGACTGGTCGAGTCGAGGCTCTCCGTCGAGGAAGATCTGGTAGACGGCCACGCCGACGAACAGGTTGACCAGCCCGACCAACCAGAGCGGCACGAGCCCACCGGCGTCGATCCATCGATCGACCCTGCGCCGGCCGCCGTCGCCGTTGGCGTGGGCCGGGTGGCGCCGCGCCACGTGCCGGTCGAACTCGTCGAGCGTGCGGATCGCGTCGCCGCACAGCGGACACGGGACCGCGTCGTAGATGAGATCGCCCTGGGGCGTGACCGGGTAGCCGAACCAGTCGCGGCGCGGGCGGTGTTCGTCGGGTCCGCCGGCGCGGCCGCCGGCGCGTGCCCCGTGGCGAATGAGACGGATCGCCTCGTTGAGATGGCGGGTGCGGGCCTCGGCCCTGGCGACGGCGTCGGGCCCGCCGGAGGCGTGCAGATCGGGATGCTCGCGGAGGAGCCGTCGCCGGTAGGCCTCCTCGGCCTCGTCGGCGCTCGCATCCGGGGAGATGCCGAGTACGGAGTAGGGATCCATCGCGATGGGCGGCCTGAGGGAGTGCCGTTGCCCAGGGTAACGAGGCGTTTCGTCCCCGTCGCACCGGATCTGCGAGGATGGCGGCATGAAGCTGTTCGTGACCGGCGCGGCCGGATTCATCGGATCGAACTACGTGCGGCACGTGCTTGGCGCCACCGACGACGAGGTCACCGTCTACGACGCCTTGACCTACGCAGGCAACCTCGAGACGTTGCGTGATCTCGAGGGCGGTCCCCGCTACCGTTTCGTGAAGGGCGACATCTGCGATCGCGATGCCGTCACCGAAGCCATGGCCGGGCACGATGCCGTCGTGCACTTCGCCGCCGAGAGCCATGTCGATCGCTCGATCGCCAGCCCTGACGAGTTCGTGCGCACCAACTGCGACGGCACCAACGTGCTGTGCGACGTGGCCCGGCGACTCGAGATCGGTCGGTTCCTGCACATCTCCACCGACGAGGTCTACGGCTCCATCGAGGAGGGCTCGAGCACCGAGTCGGCGCCGCTCGACCCGCGCTCTCCGTACAGCGCATCGAAGGCCGGCAGCGACCTCATCGCGCTGTCGTACCTCACCACCTACGGCCTCCCGGTGCTGGTCACCCGATCGTCGAACAACTTCGGGCCCTACCAGTTCCCCGAGAAGGTGATCCCGCTGTTCGTCACCAACCTGCTCGACGGGGTCAAGGTGCCGCTCTACGGCGACGGTCTCAACGTGCGCGACTGGCTCTACGTCGAGGACAACTGCGCCGGGGTCGACCTGGTGCTGCGCGAGGGCGAGGTAGGCGAGGTCTACAACGTCGGCGGCGGCAACGAGATCACCAATCGCGATCTCACCGAACGGGTCCTCCGTCTGTGCGGTGCCGGCGACGAGATGATCGAGTACGTCGCCGATCGTCTCGGGCACGATCGCCGCTACTCGATCGACTGCTCGAAGGTGCGCGACCTGGGCTGGAAGCCGGCGCGCGAGCTCGACGAGGCGTTGGCGGCGACGGTCGAGTGGTACCGCGACAACCGCTGGTGGTGGGAACCGCTCAAGGCGGCCTGACATGCGCGTGTTCATCACGGGCGCCGGCGGACAGGTGGGTCGCGAGCTGGTGGCCCTCTTCGAGGCCGACGATCACCACGAGGTGATCGCCACTGATCACGCCACGCTCGACATCACCGATCGCGATGCTGTGCTCGGCGCGATCTGCGGCACCCACCCCGACGCCGTCGTGCACCCCGCGGCGTGGACGGCGGTCGACGCGTGCGAGTCCGACCCCGACCGGGCTTATGCCGTCAATGCGCTCGGGGTGCGCCACATCGCCGACGCGGCGCGCAGGGTGGGGGCGCCGGTGCATCTCGTGTCGACCGACTACGTGTTCGACGGCACCAAGCCCACGCCCTATGTCGAGTGGGACACCCCGTGCCCCCGTTCGGTCTACGGAGCGTCGAAGCTCGGTGGGGAGCGCGAGGTCGACCCCGGCTCCACCATCATCCGCACCTCGTGGGTCTGCGGCTACCACGGCGGCAACATGGTGAAGACCATCCTGCGCCTGGCGGGCGAGCACCCCACCCTGTCGTTCGTCGATGATCAGCGGGGGCATCCGACCTTCGCCGACGACCTGGCCGCGGCCATCAAGCGTCTGGTGGTCGAACGCCGGCCCGGGGTGTTCCACGTCACCAACCAGGGCGCGGTGAGCTGGTATGAGTTCGCCCGCGAGGTGCTGATCGCCGCCGGTCACGATCCCGACCGGGTCAAGCCCGTCGCCACCTCCGATCTCGACCCCCCGCGGCCGGCGCCGCGTCCTGCCAACTCGGTGCTCGACAACGCCGCGCTGCGCCTGACCGGACTGCCGTTGCTGCCCGACTACCGCGAGAGCCTCCAGCGTCTCGTCACCCGGCTGCTCGCCGACTAGTGCCCCGGCGGCGGGAATGCCCGAGCGGCAGCTGATCCGGCTGGTCGTCCTCAACTACAACGGGGGCGACGACGTGCTGCGTTGCGTGCAGCACCTGGTCGCGTTGCGTTGGCCGCCCGAGCGGTTGCAGGTGGTGGTGGTCGACAACGCCTCGAGCGATGGCAGCCCTCAGGCCATCAGCGACCGCTTCCCGTCGGTCGAGGTCATCCGGCTCGATCGCAATCGAGGGTTTCCCGCCAACAACGTGGCGCTGCGCGACCTGTCGGACGTGCGCTACGTGGGTCTGGTGAACAACGACGCGTTCGTCGAGCCCGACTACCTCGAGCCCCTGGTCAACGCGCTCGACGGCGATCCGGGCCTCGGCGCGGCGTCGCCGCTGATGCTGTTCGACCACCAGTTCGTCGACCTGGGCATCGACGTCGCTGCCAGCAGGCCCGGCCGCGGCGATCCCCGGCTGCTCGGCGTCCGCATCACCGGGCTGCGAGTCGACGGTGTCGATCTGTGGCGGCGTACACAGGTGGCCGGTGGGCACGGTCCTGAGGTGGGTCGCCAGGGCCGCTTCGAGTGGACGTCGGGACACGCGGTGGTTCGCGTGCCGGTCGAGCGCGGCCGACCGGTGCCCTCCACCGTGCAAATCGAGGTGTCGGCGCTCGAGCCGAAGGCAGCCACGTTCCAGAGTGGCCCGACACAGACCCAGGTGCCGGTGGGCCCGGCCCCGACCTGGGTGACGGTAGGGCTCGGTGGTGCTCCGTACGACGCGGTGAACAACGCCGGTTCGGTGGTGCTCGCCGACGGACACGGCGCCGACCGCGGCTTCGGCGAACGCGATGTCGGGCAGTACGACCACGAGACAGATCTGTTCGCCTGGTGCGGCGGTGCGGTGCTGCTGCGCCCGAGCTATCTCGATCAGGTGGGCCTGTTCGACGAGCGATTCTTCCTCTACTACGAGGACACCGACCTCTCGTGGCGCGGGCGGGCGCAAGGCTGGCGATACCGCTTCGTGCCCGCGGCGAAGGTGCGTCACCTGCACGCCGCCAGCACCATCGAGGGCTCAGGTCGGTTCCAGTTCTTCACCGAGCGCAACCGACTGGTGATGGTGACGAAGAACGCCCCCCGCCATCTGGTGACGGCGGTGCTTCGCCGCTACCTGAAGGAGACCTATGACGCGGCCCGTCGAGACGTGGCGGGCGCGATGGTGCAGCGCCGCCGCCCCAACGTGGTGCCGGTGACTCGTCGCCTCAGGGCGCTCGGTGGGTTCCTACTGCTGCTGCCCGGGACGCTCGTGGCCCGCCGGCGGGTGCGCCGACGTCAGGTCGTCGCCGACGAGGCCATCGTCGCCGAGCTGGTGTCGGGCGGCTGACTGATCGCGGGCTGATCGCGGAACACGGCGAGGTACCAGACGATCTGCGCGGCGATGATGGCGACCGCGAGCACCAGCAGGGCCGTCGGCGCCAACGGTGGATCCCATCCGCCCTCGTCGAGCAGATCGGCCAGGGGCGTGTCGCCCCCCACGACGTAGCGGCGAAGGGCGATGGCGTAGCCGAGCAGCTGAACGAGGCCGAGGCTGATGAAGACGGTGGTCGGCCAGGCTTCGCCGGGCGAGAGCCGGGAGCCGTCCCGATCGGCCCACCACGAACGCCGAGACGATCGGAATGGCGATGGTGAGCGGGAGCGAGTAGCGGCCCTGCCAGATGAAGCCGATCCGCTCGGCCTCGAGCGACTCTGACACCGTGAGCCCCACGACGGCGATGATCGACCCCACCACGGCCAGGCGTTCTCGCCAGCGCCCGACCCAGAGCGCCCCGACGGCAAGAGCACCCACGACCGCGACCCACCAGGCGACGGCCCACGCCGGCAGGTTGGCCGGCGCGTCGACCCAGCCGAACACGCCGACCATCTGACGGGTGCGCCACGGCAACTCTCGGAACGAGTGCCGCACCGCCTCGGTGAGCGTGAGTCCTGGGCGGGGAGTTCCCCACACCGCCCCGAGCGGATCGGCCGACAAGAGCCAGTAGGCGGTGAAGGCTGCGGCGGCGACGAAGCCGAACAGGCCGACCTGCACCCGGCGGTCGCGGACGAGCGTCCCCACGCGGTCTCTCGTGGCCGTCGCCACGAACACGATGCCGAGCAGCGCGACGAGCAGCACGATCGACGCCGGGCGTGTGAGGGTCATCACCGCGGCTGCGACGAAGAGGCGGACGATCGATCGGGTGGCCACCGGCGCTCGACCGGCGAGCACGTCGAGCGCCGCACACACCACGCAGACCGCCGTCGCGATCTCGAGGCCGTTGGGGTTCACCACGCCCGCGAGGAAGAACACCATCGGCGTGAGGGCGGCGGCGACACCGACGATGACCATGCCCGAGAGATCGGACCTCCTCGCGGCGACCACCGCGGAGGCGAGGAACGCCGCACAGAGCAGCACGTGCACCGCCCGCATGGCGGACAACGCCATCTCCGGCTCGAGCAGCAACGACGGCCAGCCGAGGGCGAGGTAGGGCGCCGGCGGATAGGAGCCGGCGGAGTTGATGGCGGCCACCTCGGTGGTGTCGTCGGAGACCGGGGCCAGGCAGTCGCCGGAGCGGATCGGTGGGAGGGCGAGGCAGCCGACATCGAGGCTGGCATAGGCGCGTGGCACGATGATCCACGTCTCGACGCGGGACGGGTTGCCCGGGTCGGTGCCGACGACCTCGTAGCGATCGACCCAGGTGAGCTCGCCGCGCACGACTGCAGCGGCCTTGGCCGCGTGCACGGGCTCGTCGGGCCCCGCCAGGCGGGGCAACGATGCCGCCCACAGCCCTCCGAAGAGGGCGAACAGCGTGAACGAGACCCACCACACTTGGCGGTCGCTGTGCCGACGCATGAGAGCGATCACCGTAGTCGGGCGCGCCGTGCGAAACGGGCCACTGGTAAGGTCGCCCGCCCATGGCAGCGACCGGCAAGGCCCCCGGCAGCGAGCAGGCGAGCGTCCTCGTGCTCACCGCCGACAAGGTGGGCGTCACCATGGCCGGTCCGGCCATCCGGGCCGTGGAGCTGTGCCGGGTGCTGGCCGGCGACTGTCGCGTCACGCTGGCATCGACCCACCCGATCGAGCTCGTCGACGTGCCCTTCGACACGGCGACCTTCACCGAACGCCTCGATCTCGAGCCGCTCGTCGACCGGGCCGACGTGGTGGTCGCCATGTCGGCGCTGTTGCATCGCTTCGAGTGGATCGCCAGCCACGACGTCATGGTGGTGGCCGACGCGTACGACCCGGCGGTCTTCGAGGTGCTGGGTTGGTTCGCTTCGGCCCCGCTCGTCGAGCAGGACGAGCGTTTTCTCGACTCGCTCGCCCAGATGATCGAGCCGCTGCGCTTCGCCGATGTCGTGCTGTGCGCGTCGGTGCGTCAGCGCCATCTCGTGCTCGGCATGCTCACCGCGCTCGGCCGGGTCAACCCGCGCACCCATGCTGCGGATGCCGCGTTCGAGCGCATGGTGGCGGTCGTGCCCTTCGGCTTGCCCGACGCGGCGCCGCACGCCGATGCCCGACCGTTGCGCGGTGCCGATGGCCCGTTCGAGCAGGACGACCTCGTGGTGCTCTGGGGCGGGGGCATCTATGAATGGCTCGACCCGCTGACCCTGGTCGAGGCGCTGGCCCTCATCGACGATCCGAGGGTGAAGGTGTTCTTCGCCGGCGGGTCGCACCCCACGCCCGAAGTGCCCGACATGCCCATGGCCGAGACGGTGCGTCGACGGGCTGCCGACCTCGGCCTGCTCGATGGTCGGGTCGTGTTCGCCGACGCTTGGATTCCCTACCACGAGCGTGCTGGTTACCTGCTCGACGCCGACATCGGGGTCTCGCTCCATCGACAGACGATCGAGACGACGTTCGCCTTCCGCACGCGGATCCTCGACTACCTGTGGGCGGCCCTGCCGGTCCTGTGCGCCGACGGCGACGGGTTCGCCGACCTCGTCCGCGAACGGCGGCTGGGCGTGGTGGTCACGCCTGGCGACCCTGCCGCGGTGGCTGCGGCGATCGAAGCCCTGAGCGACCCCGACACGAATGCCCGGTGTCGCGACGCCCTGCGAGACACCGCCATGGAGTTCACTTGGCCCGTCGTGGCCCGCCCGCTCGTCGAGCTGTGCCGGGCGCCGGCCCGTGCCGCCGACCGGCGCCACGGTGGACTGGCCCGACCGGTCGAGCTCGCCATGCCCACCGGCGGGGGAGTGCTGGGCGCACTCGACCGCGTCGCCGCCCGGCTGCGGCGTCGGTTTGCCGATCCGTCCTAGCCGGCGCGGGTGGGGCCATAAGGTGGCCCGATGCGGGTGGCCGCCATCATGCTCTTGCGC
Organism: uncultured Iamiaceae bacterium; assembly: GCA_963706425.1. GTDB lineage: Bacteria > Actinomycetota > Acidimicrobiia > Acidimicrobiales > Acidimicrobilacustridaceae > CAVPMN01. The sequence goes on along the minus strand of CAVPMN010000001.1, from coordinate 267,887 downwards.
AACGAGGTCGACTTCGTGTCGGCCAACATCAGGTATCACCGCGACCACGGTGTCACCGACTTCTTCATCGTCGACAACGGATCGACTGACGGGACCTACGACGCGCTCGCCGAACTGGCCGCCGACGACCCGAACATCCGCCTGGACACCGACCCGGGCCTCTACCGCCAGGACCAGACGCGCACCCGTCTGGCGCGCGAGGCCGCGGCGGCCGGTGCCGACTGGGTGGTGAGCATCGACGGCGACGAGTTCTGGTGGGCCGAAGGTGGTGATCTGGGCGCGGTGCTGTCGGCCAGCGACGCCGGCGTGCTCGAGGTCGAGGTGGTGAACTACGTGCAGGCTCGTGAGGTCGTGCTCCGGTCACCACAGGCGTTGCTCTCGGTCACCCAACGGGTGCCGGAGCAGCTCGGCACCGTCGCAGAGGCGCAGCGACTGGTCGAGGACGGCGACATCGCCTACGTCGAGATGCGTCATCCGGTGAAGTGCATCGGGCGGCTGTCGCCTGACATCATCATCCACCCGGGTGCGCACGCCATCGACGGCTCGCCCGGCCCCGTGCAGCACACCGACCGCATCCGCTGCCTGCACGCCGGCCTGCGAGCACGAGAGGTGCTCGAGAAGAAGGCCGACCACGGTGAGCGTCTCGAGCAGGAGAACCTGCCACCCGACATCAGCTGGCACATCCGCAGATGGGCCCGACTGGTGCGCGCCGGTCAGCTCGACGCCGAGTGGGCCGCCAACTCGTATCGCCTGGAGGATGGTCGCCTCGAGGATGCCCGCCTCGAGGATCGTCAGCTCAGGTCGGCGTGCTCGACCTGCCCACCGGCCCCCATCCCTTGGTGCACGACACCCTTCTCGCTGATCTCCTACGCCCCTACGTGACGCCTGCCACCCGGCGTCCCTGGTGGCGTCGTCTGAGGGCCGCGCGGTGAGGCGGGCAGCTGGGGAGCCGTCGCGGTCCGCTGGTATGCTCGTGCGCCTTCGTGCGCGGCGGAGCGCGGCACGAATACGAGGACGACACCACCTGTGACAGCCGTTACCGAGATCTGGACCTACCGGAACCTCATCCTCAACCTCGCTCAGCGTGAACTCCGGGCTCGCTACAAGAAGAGCCTCCTCGGCTGGCTGTGGTCGTTGATCAACCCCGCGGCGACGCTCGCGATCTACACGCTGGTCTTCGGTGTGTTCCTGAAGATCGAGCCGCCCGCCCTCGGCAACGGTGAAGGCGGCGTGTTCGGTCTCTACCTGTTCTGCGCGCTGGTGGTGTGGAACTACTTCAACGGCGTGCTCACCGGCTCCATCACCGCGCTGCAAGGCTCGGGCGGGCTGCTCAACAAGGTCTACTTCCCACCCGCCGCGCCGGCGATCGCCAACATGCTCACCGTGGTCCTCCAGGGCCTCATCGAGGGCGGCATCCTCGCAGTGATCATGATCGTGCTCGGCAACGCCTCCATCACGTTCGTGCTGTTCCCGCTCGTGCTCGTGTTCTGCGGTCTGTTCGCGCTCGGGCTCGGGCTGTTCCTCAGCGTCTACAACGTGCTCTACCGCGACGTCAGCTACCTGGTGGGCATCGGCATGACGCTGCTCTTCTATGCCACCCCGATCATCTATCCGATCACGCAGGTGCCCGAGGAGATCGGGGGCATCCCGGTCCGCAACCTCATCGAGCTCAACCCGCTCACCCAGTTCGTCGCCTGGTCCCGCGACGCCTTCTACTCGCTCACCTGGCCGAGCATGCTGTCGTTCGGCGGAGCGCTGCTGGCTGCCGTGGTGACGTTCCTGCTCGGTGCCTCGATCTTCACCGTGAAGGCCCGCAACGTGGCCGAGGAGCTCTGACATGGCCGAGGGCCCTGCCATCGTCGTCGACGACGTCTCGAAGCGCTTCAAGATCTACAAGAGCCGACCCGGCAGCCTGAAAGAGCGCGCCACCAAGTTCGCCCGCGCCCGCTACGACGAGTTCTGGGCGCTGAAGGACGTGTCGCTCGAGGTGCCCCATGGCACCGTCTACGGCCTGGTGGGCCACAACGGCTCGGGCAAGTCGAGCATGTTGCGGCTGATGGCGGGCATCCATCGGCCGACGAGCGGCCGCATCACCACCCACGGCCGCATCTCCGCCCTGCTCGAGCTCGGCGCGGGCTTCCACCCCGACCTCACCGGCCGCGAGAACATCTACCTCAACGCAGCCATCCTGGGCTTCCGCCGTCGCGACACCGACAAGATCCTCGACGAGATCATCGACTTCTCGGGCATCGAGCAGTTCATCGACACCCCGGTGAAGCACTACTCGAGCGGCATGTACGTGCGGCTCGGCTTCTCCGTGGCGGTGCACGTCGACCCGCAGATCCTGCTCATCGACGAGGTCATCGCCGTCGGCGACGAGGAGTTCCAGCGCAAGTGCTTCGAGCACCTCTACCGGCTGCGCAACCGGGGCGTCACGATCGTGGTGGTGACCCACAGCCTCGGGCTGGTGCGCAGCATGTGCCACCAGGCGGCGTGGCTCGATCACGGCCAGCTCATGGTCGAGGGATCAGCCGACGACGTGGTCCACGAATACCTGAGCAAGGTCAATCAGGAAGAGGCCGACCGCCTCGACGCCGAGGCCACCGCCGATGCCGCCCGCGCCGCCGAACGGCGGGTGTCGGGCGAACCCACGCTCGACGAGGAGCTGCGGCCGGTCCACATCTCCGAGGTCGAGTTCCTCGATCGCGAGGGCCAGCACACGCCGGTGGCGCTCACAAGAGAGCCGCTCACCGTGCGGGTGCACTACCGAGCCGACGCGCCGATCGAGCTCCCGCTGTTCTCCTTCGCCATCGAGAACGAGAACGGCGTGCACATCGCCACCCCGCGGATGCGGCCCGGCGAACAGGACTCGTCGACGCTCGAGGGCAGCGGTCACATCGACTACCACGTCGACGACCTGCCGCTGGCGCCCGGCGAGTACATGCTGAGCTTCGCGGTTCACGACGCGGCCGGCATGGTGCGGTTCGACTACCACGAACGCATGGCGAAGCTGCGCGTGCAGCCGTCGTCGGGCAACGTGCCGGGTCTGGTCGATCTGCTCGGTTCGTGGGACGCGCCGGTGGACTCACAGAGGAAGCCGTCATGAGCGGTGTGCGCACCAAGCTCCGAGCTTCGCTCGACGACGTGTTGCCCCACGGCTCCACTCGTCGCAGCGTGGCCCGCGTCGCGACACAGGTGGCCAAAGACGGCTTCCGGTATGCCCGGCGGGTGCGAGCGCTGTGGTGGCATGCCACCGAGCCACAGCCCACCGAGCCCACCTATGCCGACTTCCTCGAGCGGGCCCGCCTCACCGTCGAGCAGGTGATCGAGCAGGCGGAGCGCTCGGCCGGGCCCACGCTGCGTCACCAGATCGTGTTCGTCGTCTCGGCTCCCCAGGGCGCCGGGCCGGCGCTCGACGCCACCCTCCACTCCCTGCGCCTCCAGACCTACCCGCGCTGGTCCGCCGTGCTCGTCGGACCGCCGGAGACGCTCGTGGGCGACGATCGGGTGGCGGTGCGCGCGGTCGGCGGCGACCCTCGGCCCATCATCGACGCCATCGCAGCCGAGGGTGATCCGGGTGACTTCGTGGTGTTCCTCGACGCCGGCGACCGAATCGAGCCCGACCTCTGCTTCCATCTCGCGGCCACAGCCTGCGACGATCCCGCGGTCGATCTGATCCACTGGGACGACGATGTGCTGACGGAGGGCACGCTGCTCGACCAGCCCCGCTTCCGTCCTCGGTGGTCACCCGACGTGTTGCTCGGCGCGAACTACCTCGATCGCTCGTTCGCCGTTCGCCGGCGCCGGCTGGCCGAGCACGGACTGCGCACCGAGTTGGGCGACGCAGCCTGGTGGGATCTCCTCCTCCGACTCGACCTCTCCGCGGCCGACGTGGCGCGCGTCCCGCGGGTGCTCGCCCACATCACGCGCCGGCCGACACCCGATCCACACCAGGCAGTCGCGGTGGTGGCGGCGCACCTCGATCGCATCGGGCGAGCGGCCGATGTCGAGCCCACCCGCGGTGGAGGTGTCCGGATCCGGTGGCGTCTCGACCCGTCGCCGCACGTCACCATCATCATCCCGACTCGCCACAACCGCACGATGCTCGACACCTGTCTGCCGAGTCTCGCCCGCACCGACTACCCGGCGTTCGACGTGGTCATCGTCGACAACGGCGGTCGCACACCCGAGAACGAACGCTGGTACGAGCAGTTCGCCGACTCGCTCGACCTCACGGTGCGTTGGTGGGACGAGCCCTTCAACTACTCGGCGGTCAACAACGTCGCCGCCCGTGACGCAAGGGGCGACGTGCTGCTCTTCCTCAACGACGACACCGAAGCGGTCGACCCCGGCTGGCTCTCCGAGCTGGTCGGCTGGGCGGTGCAGCCCGACATCGGTCTCGTCGGCGCCCAACTCATCGGACCCGACGGTCTGATCCAGCACGGCGGGGTCATCCTCGGCATGAACGGCTTCGCCGATCACCTCTTCGAGGGCATGGCGCCGCACTCCGAGAGCCTGGTGGGACCCACCGACTGGTATCGCGATCTGCTGTCGGTCACCGCCGCCTGTGTGGCGGTCGAACGAGAGCTGTTCGAGGCCGTCGGTGGCTTCGACGAGCGTTTCGTGCTCTGCGGCTCCGATGTCGTGCTCGGTCTCGACACGCGGTTCGCCGGCAAGCGCAACGTGTGCACCCCGCACGCCCATGTCCGCCATCTCGAATCGGCGACCCGGGGGACCTCGGTGCCCGAGGGCGACTTCTTCGCCAGCTACTGGCGCTATCAGAAGTGGCTGCGCGCCGGCGATCCCTACTTCTCGCCCAACCTGTCGCTGCACAGCCGCACTCCCGAGCTGCGCCGGCCCGACGAGCCAGGGCCGCTGGTGCAGGTCGGCGAGGTGCTCAACCGCTCGTTCGTGGTCTTCCGTCAGACATCCGAAGGCAGCGAGGCGGCGTGGCTGGCCGACGTGTGCCGGGCCGACGACCAGATCGCCGAGCAGGTCGCGCAACTCCATGCGGCCGAGGCGGCGCCGTTCACCCCCGAGACCATCAACTGGTTCGTGCCCGACATCGACAGCCCGTTCTATGGGGGGATCAACACGGCGTTGCGGATGGCCGACTACCTCGCCCGGGCGCACGGTGTGCAGAACCAGTTCGTCGTGATGGCTGCACCCAATCCGCAGTTCTTCCGCTCGGCGCTCGCCGCGGCGTTCCCGGCCCTGGCCGACTCGCCGATCTCGTTCATCGACGGACCGTCCGACCCGCGCCTCGCCGACGCCCCGGCAGCAGATGTGTCGATCGCCACGCTCTGGGTCACGGCCTACAGCGTCGCCCGCTTCACCAACACGCGACGCAAGTTCTACCTGATCCAGGATTTCGAGCCGATGTTCTATCCCGCAGGCACGCAGTACGCCCTGGCCGAGGAGGGCTACCGACTCGGGCTCTACGGCCTGTGCAACACCGACAACCTGCTCGACATCTACGAGCGCGACTACGGGGGCAAGGGCTTCGCGTTCACCCCTGCGGTCGACCGCTCGGTGTTCCACCCCGACGGCAGACGGCCGCTCGATCACGACGGCCCGGCCCGCGTGTTCGTCTATGCGCGTCCCGGGCACTGGCGGAACTGCTGGGAGATCGCTGCGCCGGCGCTGGCCAAGGTCAAAGAGCAATTGGGCGACCGGGTGCACATCGTCACGGCGGGCTCGTGGGCCCATCCCGACGACCTCGGTCGTGGCATCCAGCACCTCGGCCTGCTCGACTACCGCGAGACCGGCGAGCTCTACCGCAGCTGTGACGCCGGGGTGGCGCTCACGGTGTCGGCGCACCCGTCCTATCTGCCGCTCGAGCTGATGGCCTGCGGCGTGCCCGTGGTGGCCTTCGACAACCCAGCCGGCGACTGGATCCTGCACCACGACGAGAACGCGCTGCGCTGCCGGCGCACGGTCGACGGTCTCGCCGACGCCATCACCCGCCTGGCCTCCGACCCCCGGCTGCGCGTCCGCCTCGGCGCCCAGGCGCTCGACGACGTGCTGGCCCGCCACAACGACTGGCCGGCCGCCTTCAAGGGGATCTACGACTACCTCGGCAATCCCGAAGGGTCCAGCTGAGGCACCCGATGGCGAAGTACCAGCACGCGTTCGACCCCGACACCTCCTATGGCAGCGCGGTCCGGCTGCTCGAGAGCGCAGACCTGGCAGCGGGCCTGGTGCTCGACGTCGGATGTGGCTACGGGGCCGTGGCCGAGGTCCTGACGAGCAACGGTTTCACCTACGTGGGGGTCGACATCGACCGCCAGGCCATCGACGACCTGGTGGCTCGTGGTGTCGAGGCCCATCAGGTCGGTCTGCTGGTGCCCGAGGCCGAGCTCACCACCACGTTGGCGGCGATCGTGGGCGGTCGGCCGTTGGTGGCCATCCTGGCGCTCGACGTGCTCGAGCACCTCCTCGACGTGCCGTCGACGTTGCGCGCGCTCGGTGCGCTTGCCGCGCCGACCGACGCGCAGCTCATCGTGAGCTATCCCAACGTCACGCACTACGACGTGGCGGCCAAGCTACTGATGGGTCGCTGGGACACCACCGACGAAGGACTGCTCGACCGCACGCACACGCAGTTCCTCTCGGGCCACCGTCTCGACGACGTCTTCGCGGCGACCGGATGGCACCAGGTCGACGCCTCCGATGTGGTGCGTGAAGTCAGCGACCAGTGCTTCCCCTCCTACACGCCGGTGCTGCGCCCGGGAACACCTGCACGGGAGCTGCTGCGGCGATGGCGCGACGACGCCGATCCGTTCGGGGAGACGTTCCAGTTCGTCCGGCGCTTCGAGCTGGGAGAGCCCCGACCCGCCGCCGTCGAGGTCATCGACGAAGAGCGGCTCTTCGCGTCGGTGGTCGTGGTCGCCGATGCGTCACACGAGGGCAGCGACGCCTTCGATCACCTCCTGGCCGACATCGACGCACAGAGCGTGCCGGCGGGCGAGGTGGCGGTGGTCTCCCTCGGCGACGACGAAACGGGGGGCGACGACCTGACCGAGGCGATCAACCGGATCCTCCGCGCGGCCACCGGGCGCTACGTGCTGGTGGTCCGACCCGGCGAACGACTGTCGTCCCAGTGGTTGGCGGCGTTTGCCGCGGCCGAGCCGCACAGTCCAGGGCAGGTCCTGCGCTGCCAGACGGTCGGGTTCGATCCGAGCCTGCTCCGCGAGACCGGAGGCCACCCCGACGAGGTGCTCGGCGCGGCTCCCACCCTCGAGGCCGCCATCCTCGATCCGCTCCACGCCGGACGCACCCGCCCACCGGTCTGGGCCGCCTTCGCCGTGCCCGCCGAGGTGGCCCAGTCGGCCGGCCTGCGCCTCGACCCCGTCGACGGCGACGCGAGCTTCGACGTGTGGTTGGCGCGGGCCGCGCTGCTGTGCGGCGTGCAGCCCGTCGACGCCGCGACGGTGGGCCTGCCCGCCGACGAGGTCTCGTCGGGTGGCGAGCTCGACGCCCGCATCGACGAGGCGCTCGACCGCGACCCGATGGTGCTGCCTGCGGGCTCCGCATCCCGCCTGGCCGGTCTACGGCATCGGGTCATCGCCCTCGACGAGGAGCTGGCCCGATCGAACGCCGATCGAGCCGCCAGGCAGGACGAGCTCGACACGCTCATCCGCCACCTGGCCGAGGTGGGTGGCCGCAACGACGTGCTGCAGGCCGAACGCGACCATTGGCGGGCGGTGGCCGAGCGCAAGCCGTCAGTGCAGATCCGCGCCCTGCTCAGCCGCCTCGCCACGAAGCTCGGAAGTTGATGGTCGCGGCCACCGCCGCGACCACGAGCACCAGCCCGACCACGACGGTCACCACGATCAACGAGGGGCTCACCGGCGGCATCCAGCGCCCCTCGGTGATCCACGAGAAGATCGGGGTTCCCTGGCCGGTGCGGTATCGGCGCATCGAGGCCGAGAAGGCCAGTACTTGGCCGCCGGCCCACAGCCCCAGCGCACCGAGGGTCGCGACCGACCGCGCACGGGGCGCGATCCGCCCGGACCAGCCGATGATCGTGGCCGCCAGGATGGGCAGCCCGACGGCGAGGGGGAGCGAGTAGCGGCCCTGCCACACGAACCCGTAGCGCTCGGCCCGCGACATCTCGGCGACGGTGGGCTCGACGACGATCACCACCAGCAAGCCGATGAGCACCAGCCTCGACCGGGCTCGGCCGACGACGAGTGCACCGACGCCCAGCGCACCGGTCACGGCCAACCAGGAGATGATCACGATCGACGGTGGCCGGGTGTCGAGCCAGCCGAAGACGGCGACCATCTGCTCGACCCGCCCCCAGAGCTGCTCGAAGGAGATGCGAATGGCGTCGGCCCGGGTGAGCCCGGGCCAGGGGTTGCCGGCGAACGAGTCGTAGGCGCGCCGCCACACCACCCAGCTTGCGGCGGCCAACGTGCTGACCGCAGTGATGGCGCCGACGGTCCAGACGGTGCGGTCGCGACGCAGCTCAGCCCAACGGGCGCGACTACCCGCCAGCAACCAGACCGTGCCCACGATGAACACGAGGAATGCGGCCGAGAGCGGTCGGGCCCACGCCATCGCCACCGCCGCGATGGTGAAGCGAACCGCGGCGCTGCGGGTGAGCGGTCCGGCGCTCCGGAAGATCTCGAGCGAGGTCCCCCACACGGCGAGGGCGGCCGCGGTCTCGAGGCTGGTCGGGTTGACGCCACCGAAGAAGAAGAGCACCGACGGCGTCAGGGCGAAGAGGTAGCCGATGAGCGAGAAGCCCGAAGGGTCGGCGCGGCGTACGCCGAGGAACCCCAAGGCGGCGAGCGCTGCGCACATCACTGCCGTGATGGCACGCATGAGGTGGACAGCCGGCTCGGGATCGAACACCCGGCTCGGCCAGCCGACGAGCGCCGAATAGAGCGGCTGGTACGTGCCCGTATAGGTGTTGGCCACCCCGTCGGGTGCGTCGGTCGCCTCGAGCTCGGGCGCGCAGTCGGCGGTCTGCTGGAGCTCGAACGCGAAGCAGGTGGGCAGGCTGGTCACTCGGCCGTAAGCGTCGGGAATCGTGAAGAACGTGTCGGTGCGGTTCTCGAGCTCCGGATCGTCGGTCTCCGTGACCACGTCGCGCCCCACCACGTCGCCGTGGGCGACGGCGACGGCTCGGATCACGTGGGCGGGTTCGTCGGGCACGGCCATCAGCGGCGTGCCGACCGACCAGGCGGTTCCGAGCAGGGCCAGGGCCAGGAAGAGGCACCAGGTCGCCGCCCGCTCTCGTTTGGGATCGCCGTTCATCTCGGCTCGATGGCCTCCACCAGCAGCGCGGCCGCATGCGCCGGGGCGAGCTCACTGCGGCCCACCTTGGCCTCGAGCTCGGGCAGCAGCGTACGCACCCGATCGTCGGCCAGCCACCGATCGAGAAGCGTGTGGCGCACCTCGTCCCACATCGAGGCGGTGGCCTGGTCGGCACGGGCGTCGGCGAGCTCACCCGACGCGGTGATCGCCGCGTGGCCGCGCTCGATCGCCTGCCAGACCTCGGCGATGCCCCGCTGCTCGATCGACGACGTGGTGAGCACCTCGGTGTGCCAGGCCTGCCAGCGCGGGCGCAGGAGATGCACGGCGTTGGTGTAGTCGGCCGCCGTGCGCCCGGCCGCGGCCGCCAGATCGCCGTCTGCCTTGTTGACGACCACCAGGTCGGCGAGCTCCATGATGCCCCGCTTGATGCCTTGCAGCTCGTCGCCGCCGCCGGGGTTCACGAGCAGCACGAACAGGTCGACCATGTCGGCTACCGAGACCTCGGACTGGCCTACGCCGATGGTCTCGATGATCAACACGTCGAACCCGGCTGCTTCACAGAGCAACATCGCCTCGCGGGTGCGACGGGCCACGCCACCCAGCTGCTCACCTCCGGGCGACGGTCGGATGAACGCGTCGTCAGCGCGCGCCAGCTCGGCCATGCGCGTCTTGTCGCCCAGGATCGAACCACCCGATCGACGGCTGGTGGGGTCGATGGCCAGCACGGCGACCCGGTGGTCGGCGCCGAGCACGTGCAGGCCGAAGGTCTCGATGAACGTCGACTTCCCGACCCCCGGCGCGCCGCTGATGCCGACACGGATCGATCGTCCGGTCGCGGGGAGGATCTCGTCGAGCACCGCCACCGCGACGGCGCGGTGGTCGGGGCGGGTCGACTCGACCAAGGTGATGGCGCGGGCCAGCGCCCGCCGATCGCCCGACCGGATGCCTGCTGCGATCTCCGAGGCGTTCGGCAGGTCGGGTGGGCGGTCGCTCACGCGGCTGAACGCCGTTCGCCCACCAACTCGAGCACCTTGCGCGCCGCGGCCGGCACGTTGGTGCCCGGTCCGAACACGGCGGCCACCCCGGCCTCGTGCAGCATGTCGTAGTCCTGCGGTGGGATGACACCACCGCACACCACCACCACGTCGCCGGCGCCGGCCCGCTCGAGTTCGGCGATGAGCTGGGGGACGAGGGTCTTGTGGCCGGCGGCCTGGCTCGACACGCCCACGACGTGCACGTCGTGCTCGACGGCGTCGCGGGCTGCCTCGGCCGGAGTCTGGAACAGCGGGCCGACATCGACGTCGAATCCCAGGTCGGCGAACGCGGTGGCGATGACCTTGGCACCACGGTCGTGGCCGTCCTGGCCCATCTTCACGACCAGCATCCGAGGTCGGCGGCCCTGGGTCTCGGCGAACGCCTCGATCTCCTTGACCAGTGCGGCGAACTCCTCGTCACCTTCGTAGGCGGCTCCGTACACGCCGGAGATGCTACGGATCTCGGCCCGGTGACGTCCGAACTCGGCTTCCATGGCATCGGAGATCTCGCCCACTGTCGCCCGAGCGCGGGCGGCAGCCACGGCCAACTCGAGCAGGTTGCCCCCACTGCGCGTACCGGTGGTGAGTGCGTCGAGCGCGGCGCGACACGCCTGCTCGTCGCGGCTCGACCGCACCTGCTGCAGCTTGGCGATCTGTTGCTCGCGCACCCTGCTGTTGTCGATGTCGAGCACATCGACCATCTCGACGTCGTCGGGCACGTAGCGGTTGACGCCCACGATGACGTCCTCGCCACGATCGACCCGCGCCTGGCGGCGGGCGGCGCTCTCCTCGATGCGCAGCTTGGGCATGCCCGACTCGACGGCTTTGGTCATCCCGCCGAGCTCCTCGACCTCTTCGATCAGCGCCCAGGCCTTGTCGGCCAGCGCCTCGGTGAGCGCTTCGATGTAGTAGCTGCCGCCCAACGGGTCGACCACGTTGGTCACGCCCGTCTCCTCGGCCAGGATGAGCTGGGTGTTGCGGGCGATGCGAGCGCTGAAGTCGGTCGGCAGACCGAGGGCCTCGTCGAACGAGTTGGTGTGGAGGCTCTGCGTGCCGCCGAGGACCGCCGCCATCGCCTCGAACGCCGTGCGCACCACGTTGTTGTAGGGGTCCTGCTCGGTCAGCGAGACCCCGGAGGTCTGGCAGTGGGTGCGCAGCATCAGCGACTGCGGCTTCTGCGGATCGAACTGCGACATCACCCGGTGCCAGAGGAGCCTGGCGGCGCGCAGCTTGGCCACCTCCATGAAGAAGTTCATGCCGATGGCGAAGAAGAAGCTGAGACGCCCGGCGAACTCGTCGACATCGAGGCCTTTGGCGAGCGCGGCCCGCACGTACTCGAGCCCGTCGGCGATGGTGAAGGCCAGCTCCTGTTCGGCGGTCGCGCCCGCCTCTTGCATGTGGTAGCCGGAGATCGAGATGGAGTTGAACCGCGGCATCCGCTTGGCGGTGTACTCGATGATGTCGGCCACGATGCGCATGCTCGGACCGGGCGGGTAGATGTAGGTGTTGCGCACCATGAACTCTTTGAGGATGTCGTTCTGGATGGTGCCGCTGAGCAGCGACTCGTCGACGCCCTGCTCCTCGCCCGCCACGATGAACATCGCCAGCACCGGGATGACGGCGCCGTTCATGGTCATCGACACCGACATCTTGTCGAGCGGGATGCCATCGAAGAGCAGCTTCATGTCCTCGACCGAGTCGATGGCGACGCCGGCCTTGCCGACGTCGCCCTCGACGCGTGGATGGTCGCTGTCGTAGCCGCGGTGGGTCGCGAGGTCGAAGGCGACCGACAGGCCCATCTGGCCGGCGGCCAGGTTGCGTCGGTAGAAGGCGTTCGACTCCTCGGCGGTGGAGAAGCCGGCGTACTGGCGGATGGTCCACGGGCGGTTCGCGTACATCGTGGCCCGCACGCCGCGCACGAACGGCTCGAATCCGGGCAGCGTGTCGTCGGCGATGCCGTCGGTGTCGGCCGCCGTGTAGAGGGGTTTCACCTCGATGCCCTCCGGCGTGTGCCAGGTGAGGGCGTCGGCGTCAGCCGCCTTCAGCTCCTTCGCGGCGAGGGCTTTCCAGTCTTCGACGGTCTTGTCCGGCGTGTCGCTCACGCCGCAAGGCTACGGGTTGGCCGCACCGCGCCGGAAATGGGGGGGAGCGGGTGACGGGTATCGGTGCCAAGCTGCGCCCGTGGACGAACCGCCCTCTTCGCCGCCAACGGGCTGCCTGCGCCTCGAGGGGGTCTCGGTGGTCGGCGACGGTGGCAGCGCCATCCTCGATCGGCTCGACTGCGAGTTGCCTCTCGACGGCATCACGGTCATCGTGGGGCCGTCAGGCGCAGGCAAGACCACGCTTCTCCGGCTGTGCAACCGCCTCGAGGTGCCCACCCGTGGGCGTCTGCTGCTCGACGGCCAGGACGTGGCCGAGATCGCTCCACTCGCGCTGCGCCGCCACGTCGGCATGGTCTTCCAACGGCCCACCCTCTTTCCGGGCTCGGTGCGCGACAACTTGCACGTGGCGCGGGCCGACGCACCCGACGCTGCACTGTCCGAGATCCTGGGACGGGTCGGACTCGATCCGGCCGTGCTCGACCGGGCCGCCGACGACCTGTCGGGTGGTGAGGGCCAGCGCGTCTGCGTGGCGCGCGCTCTCCTGACCGAACCGAGCGTCCTGCTCATGGACGAGCCAACTTCGTCGCTCGACCCCGACCATCGGGCGACGATCGAGCAGCTGGCGCGCGGACTGGCTCGTGACGGGCTGGCCGTCGTGTGGGTGACCCACGACCTGCGCCAGGCCGTGCGGCTCGGTGATCGGGTCATGGTGGTGATCGGGGGCCGCCTCGCCGGCGCGGACGAAGCGGCCGCCTACCTGGCTTCCGACGAGTCCGACGAACTCCAGCTCGACGATCGTTTGGAGGATTGAGGTGCCGAGCACCGACATCGGTTGGCTGGGCCTGACCGGGTCCCTCGTGCTGGTGGTCGCCGCTGTGGGCCTCTCGATGGCGCAGGGGCTCCGCCTCGAGGGCCCGATCCTGTGGGCGTCGGGTCGGGCCGCGGTGCAGCTGCTCCTGGTCGGTCTCGCCCTCAAGCTGGTGCTCGAGCCTGACCAGTGGGTGGGCTGGGCGTTCCTCTGGGTCGCCTGCATGGTGGTGTTCGCCGCGTTCACCGTGCGTCGCCGGGCCGCCGAGGTGCCCGATGTGTTCCCGATCGCGCTCGCCGCGATGGCTGCGGTGGCCGTGACGAGCCTGCTCGTGATCTTCGGGCTCGACATCTTCCCGGTGGAGGCTCGCACCGTGGTGCCGCTCGCCGGCATGATGATCGGCAACTCGATGACGGCCACGGTCGTTGCTGCCCGGCGTGTCGTCGGCGAGCTGCGGGAGCGCAGGGCCGAGGTCGAGGCCCGCTTGGCTCTCGGCCAGGCATGGCGTGAGGCGTCACGGCCTTACGTGCGCGAGGCGCTGCGAACCGCGCTGATCCCGCAGATCGAGTCGACCAAGGCCGTCGGTCTGGTGTTCCTGCCCGGCGCCATGACGGGGCTGATCCTCGCCGGCGTCGACGCCGGCGATGCGGTGCTGGTGCAGCTGGCGATCATGTACCTCATCTTGGGCTCAGTGGCCACGAGCGTCACGGTGGTCGGGGTCGGGCTCACCCGCCGCCTCTTCACGCCCGACCACCGGTTGGTGCGCCTGGCCCGGCCGGTACGGTGAGCTGCCGCGACCGATTGCACCGGTAGCCTGCGGCCATGGCCAAGCGGATGGTGATCATCGGTGGTGGTCCGGCGGGCAACCAGGCCGCCACGCATGCGGCGCGCCTCGGTGCCGAGGTGACCCTCGTCGAGAAGGACATCGTCGGCGGGGCCGCTCACCTCTGGGACTGCATCCCGTCGAAGGCCATGATCGCCACCGGGGGCGCCCTGCGGCTGATCAACGAGTCCGAGGGCATGGGCCTCACGTCTGGCTTCTGCCTCGGTCGACCTCGACGCGCTGAAAGCCCGCATCACCGCGATCGAACGGCGCCTGCAACACTCGGTGACCGACCTGCTCGAGAGCCAGGGCGTGCGCATCCTCCAGGGCACCGGTCGGCTCCAGGGGCCCAACGAGGTGCTGGTCGAGGGGGCCGATGGGCACCACGAGCTCGAAGCCGACGTGGTCGTCCTGTCGACGGGCAGCCGGCCGCGTGTGCCGGAATGGGTCGAGGTCGATCACCAGCGCATCCTGACCACCCGCGACGCCTACCCGCCGCCCGATCTGCCGGAACATCTCGTCGTCATCGGGGCGGGGGTCACCGGCGTCGAGTTCGTCCACATGTTCTCCGCGTTCGGGTGCGCCGTCACCTTCATCGTGAGCCGTCAGCAGGTGCTACCGCAGAAGGATCCCGAGGTGGCGGCGGCGCTCGAGGACGACTTCCTGCGACGGGGCGTGCGTCTCTACATGGGGGCACGGGCCACGAGCATCGAAGCGTCGGCCGACTCGGTCACCGTGCGCTGCGACGACGGGCGCATCGCCACCGGCTCCCACGCGCTGCTGGCCATCGGCTCGCTCCCGAACTCCGAGCACCTCGGTCTCGACGCGGCGGGTGTCGACGTCGACGGTGGCTATGTCGTGGTCAACCACAACTGCCAGTCGTCGATCCCGCACATCTACGCCGCCGGCGACCTGTCGGGGAAGCTGCCTCTGTCGTCTGTGGCGGCCATGCAGGGACGCAAGATCGCCGAGCACGCCATGGGCCTGCACGTCGGCCCCCATCGCCACCTCGACTACGAGAAGGCCGCCTCGGCGATCTTCACCGAGCCCGAGATCGCCGATGTCGGGCTGGCCGAGGCCGACGCCTTCGCCGAGGGTCGCAAGATCCGGGTCACCAAGGTGCCGTTCTCGGCCAACGCCAAGGCGCTGATCGACAACGACCCACGCGGCTTCGTGAAGATCGTGTCCGACCCGGCCACCGGTGTGGTGCTCGGTGGGTCGATCGTCGGTCGGCACGCCGCGGAGCTGATCTCGGTGATCGCCCTGGCCGTCACGGCCGGTCTGCGCGTGACAGACATCGTCGAGAGCCTTCTGGTGCATCCCGCCCTGGCCGAGTCGCTCGCCGACGCCGCCGAGTAGCCCGCGCCTGCGCCCTGAGGACCCGGGACCTCAGCGAGCGCGGCACCGCTTCCGAACCTGCGCCGCCCTGGGCCGGGTCCTGCAAGAGCGCCTGTTCAGGTTCACCGGTGATAGGCGGCGAGGAGTTGCGCCTTCACGGTGCGAGGTCCGTGCGAGCTGCGTCCACACGAACCGCAGGATGAACCAGCCGCGAAGCACGAGCTCGTTCTGGCGTCGCCTCGTCCCAGGGCAGCCGCACGCTGTCGGCGTGGTTGAAGAGCCCGTCGCACTCGACGCCCACCATGACCTCTCGCCATCCGAGATCGATGTAGACCGTCGTGTCCGGCAGCTGCACGGCGATCTGTCGATCGGGCCGGCGGAGGCCCGCCTCCTCGGCCAGGTCACTGACCCGGCGCTCGAACTCCGACATCGTCGGCACGTACTCGCCGGTTCGCTTCGAGAGATGCGAGCGCATGACCTGGGTGCCCGGCCGCCCCGGCGGGCGACCTGGACGAACCGGTTGGTCACCGCTTCGACGGTGGTGAGGCGACGTCGCAGCGCGTCCTCGAACACCTGGTCGGATCGACGCGGCGGGAATCGACTGCGGCGACGTCGAGCAGCGTGCGCACCACCGACGTGCAGGGGATCGAGTCGACGATGGTCCGGTCGGCGTCGATGAGGTCGGTGGCCTCGTGCACCCGTACGCCCGCCAGGCTGGTGCGGCGGTTCCAGCGTTCGACCAGCACGTCCATCGGCGCCTGAGCGCACACCATCGAGTCGCCACAGCAACACGGCGGCGCGATGCGAGACGCAGCGCGTCCGGGCCCATGGGCCCACGCAGCGATCAGCGCCGCGTTGCTCCCACGAGTCGGGGGCGCCGGCCAGCCGGAAGATGTGGCCCGCCGACCTGATTCGAGCATCCCGTTGTCGGCCCGTCGCCGACAGCGCATGCGTGATGCAGGCCCGCTGATGCGGCGAGCGCCGTCGTGATTGCGCCGTGATGGCTGGCGCAGATGGCCATCACCGCCTGGTTGATCTCGCTGGTCCGCACTGGGCCCACTCCCGGCAACATCGAACCTGCGCCGCCGTCAGGACCGGCGTTGGGCCTGAGGAAGCGCTGGTTTGGCGTTGGTGGGGGAGGAGTGGGAGTGAAGGCTCCGAGGTTGCGCCGCGGCGGGACCGGAGCAGTGGGTCCTGGGGGAGCGCGGGGAGGAGAAGGCGGGGAAGCGGGCGGGCGGCCGGGGGTCAGGCGATGACGATGACGACGTCGCCCGAGCCCACCGAGTCGCCGGGGCCCACCTTGACCTCGGTGACGGTGCCGGCCTTGTCGGCGGCGATGTTGTTCTCCATCTTCATGGCCTCGAGCACGCACACGGTCTGGCCGGCTTCGACCTCCTGGCCGACCTCGACCAGCACCTTGACGATCGTGCCCTGCATCGGCACCGCGACCGCACCCGAACCGGCACCGGCGCCCGAGCCTCCGCCCGAGCCGCTGCGCTTGGGACGGGCGCTGCCGCCGGCCCGCCCGGATGTCGCCACCGGCGCCGCGGCCGACTCCGGCACCCACATGCTGACGGCGAACCGCCTGCCGTTGACCTCGACGTCGACATCGCGCCGCACCTTCGGCTCGACGTCGTCGCCTTCGGCGACCACTGGATCGACGCCGACGGTCGAGAGGTCGAGCGTGTCCTCGACCCACTTGGTGGAGTGCTTGGCCGCCTTGAAGTCGGCGTGCTCGAGGATGGCGATGTCGGCCGGGATGGTCGTGGCGATGCCCTCGATGCGCATCTCACGCAGCGCCCGCAGCATGCGCGCGATGGCGACGTCACGGTCGTGGCCCCACACGATGAGCTTGCCCACCAGGTTGTCGTAGTACTGGCTGACCTCGTCGCCCGACTCGTAGCCACCGTCCCAGCGGGTGCCGAAGCCCTGCGGCGGCACGAGCGTCGTGATGCGGCCGGGCGCAGGGAGGAAGGCGCCACCGGCCGGGTTCTCGGCGTTCACCCGCACCTCGATGGCATGGCCGGTGCGCACCACGTCGTCCTGGCTGAACGACAGCGGCTCGCCCGACGCCACCCGGAGCTGCTCTGCGACCAGGTCGATGCCGGTCACCATCTCGGTGACCGGATGCTCCACCTGGAGACGGGTGTTCATCTCGAGGAAGTAGAAGTCGCCGTCCTGGTAGAGGAACTCGACGGTGCCGGCGTTGTAGTAGCCGCACGCCTCGGCCACCTTCACCGCGGCCTCGCCCATGCGCTGGCGCAGCTCGTCGGGGAAGTCGGGTGCCGGGCTCTCCTCGACCAGCTTCTGGTGGCGGCGCTGGGCCGAGCAGTCGCGCTCGCCGACCCACACGTAGTTGCCGTGCTGATCGCCGATGACCTGCATCTCGACGTGGCGCGGCCAGGTGAGATAGCGCTCGACGTAGCACTCGTCGCGTCCGAAGCCCTTGAGGGCCTCGGACTGCGCCGAGGCGAGCGCTTCGGCAGCTTCGTCGGCCGACTGCACCACGCGCATGCCCCGACCGCCACCGCCGTACGCGGCCTTGATGGCGACCGGCCAGCCGTGGTCGTTGCCGAACGCGATGACCTCGTCGGCCGACTCGAGGAACGACGTGGTGCCCGGCACCCCGGCCACCCCGGCTGCCTCCGCGGCGAGGCGGCTGCTCACCTTGTCGCCCATCACCTCGATGGCCTCGGGCGGCGGGCCGATGAACGTCACGCCCATGGCGGTGATGGACCGGGCGAAGTCGGTGTTCTCGGAGAAGAACCCGTAGCCCGGGTGCACGCTGTCGGCACCGGAGCGCTCGATGACGTCGAGGATGGCCGTGGTGTTGAGGTAGCTCTCGGCGGCCGTCTGGCCCCCGAGCGCGTAGGCCTCGTCGGCCAGTCGGACGTGGAGCGCGTCGCGGTCGAGCTCCGAGTAGACGGCCACCGTGGCGACGCCCATCTCCTGGCACGCGCGGATGACCCGGACGGCGATTTCGCCTCTGTTGGCGATCAAGACCTTCTTCAGCACGCCATATGGTTACTTGCATGCGAGGGGACCGTGCCAGATCACTCGCCGCCGAGACCCGTTTCACCGACGTCCGGTGGGTGCCCGAGACCCAGTCGACCAACTCCGACGGGCTGGCGCTGGCCCGGGCCGGGGCACCCGAGGGCGTGGTGCTCGTCGCCGACCACCAGAGCGCCGGACGGGGCCGGCTCGACCGCTCCTGGCAAGCTCCGGCGGCGTCGTCGCTGCTGGTGTCGGTGCTGCTGCGCCCCGCCCTCGAGCCCGCCGACGCTCACTTCACCGCCACGGCGGTGGGGTTGGCCGCGGTCGACGCCTGCCGAGCGGTCGCCGGTGTCGCCCCGTCGCTCAAATGGCCCAACGACCTGGTGGTCGAGGGCGACGGCGGCGGCCCGATCGGCAAGTTGGGGGGCATCCTCGCCGAGTCGATCGTCGAAGGCGGCCGGCTCGAGGCCGTCGTGGTCGGTCTCGGCCTCAACGTGAACTGGCCGGACGACCTGCCGGCCGAGCTCGTCGGCATCGCGGTCGCCCTCAACGCAGTCGTGGGTCACGTAGTCGACCGCGAGGATCTGCTCGGCCACCTCCTCGTCGGTCTCGACGGTTGGTGCGACCGCCTCGCCTCGAGCGAGGGACGTGCCGAGCTGGTCGACCGCTATCGGTCGGCGTGCGCCACGATCGGGCGGTCGGTGCGCGTCGAGCGTCCCGCCGGTTCGTTCGAAGGGCGGGCGGTCGGGCTCACCGACGACGGGCAGCTCCTGGTCGAGCCCTCCGGCGGTGGTGCGGTCACCGAGATCAGCGTCGGCGACGTCGTCCATCTTCGCCACGCCTGAGGTCGCTCAGGGGTCGAACGTGCGCTCCTCGAGCGCCGCGAACGCCTCCATGGCGCGGCGGGTGTGCGGGCCGGGGGCGTCGAGGCGCCGACCGTCGAGCATCGAGATGGGTTGCACGTCGCGAGTGCTCGACGTCAGGAACGCCTCGTGGCACGTGTCGAGCGAGTCGAACGCGACGGCCCGCTCGTCGGCCTCGACCACCTCGAGCACCAGCTCACGGGTGATGCCCGCCAAGCAGCCCGAGCTGAGTGGAGGAGTGACCAGCCGGCCGTCGATCACCACGAAGATGTTCGAGCCGGTGCCCTCGCAGAGCTCTCCTGCGGTGTTGGCCAGAATCGCCTCGTCGGCCCCGTGGTCGTGGGCCCGGCGTAGCGCCACGACGTTCTCGGCGTAGGACGTGGTCTTCAGCCCGGCGACGGCGCTGTGCTCGTTGCGGCGCCACGGGACGGTGACCACCGTGGCGTGCCCGCCCCGCGACACGAGTGGCCCGACCGCCACCATCACCGTGGGCCGACCCTCGCCCCGGTCTGAGCCGAGCGGGCCCACGCCTCCGGTGACGGTGAGCCGCAGCCGACCGGTCGTCATCGTGTTTCCCTCGATGGTCGACTCGATGGCATCGCGCAGCGCGCCGTCGTCGAGTGGCACCTCGAAGCCCAAGCCGCGCGCCGACCGTCGCAAGCGGTCGAGGTGACGCCGTACCGCGAACGCGTGGCCGTCGACGACCTTCATCGTCTCGAAGACCCCGTCGCCGACGGTGAGGCCGTGGTCCCACGGCGAGATCGCGGCGTCGGTGGGGGAGCGCAGCGCCCCGTCGATCCAGACCAGCGATGTCGGTTGGCTCATGGCACTGCGCTCCTCGCTCAACTGGTCCACGCCGGCAGGAACCGGCCCGACGCGACCTGGAGCAGCCGGTGGGCCTTCAGCTCGGTCTCCGCCCACTCGCCCTCTGGGGTCGAGTCCCAGGTGATGCCACCACCCGTGCCGAAGTGCAGGCGGCCGTCCTCGGCCCAGAAGGTGCGGATCGCCACGTTGAGCTCGCCCTCGCGCCGGTCGGCATCGACCCACCCGACCGCGCCGCAGTAGATGCCCCGTGGCCCCTTCTCGAGACGGGCGATGTGCTCGAGCGCAGCCAGCTTGGGCGCTCCCGTGACCGACCCGGGGGGGAAGGTGGCCGCCACCAGGTCTGCCCAACCGTGCCCCGGCCGGAGGCGCCCCTCGACCGTGCTGACGAGGTGCACGAGCCCCGGATGCGCTTCGACATCGAGCAGAAGGGGCACCGCGACCGAGCCGAACTCGCAGACCCGCCCGAGGTCGTTGCGCACCAGGTCGACGATCATCACGTTCTCGGCCCGGTCCTTCTCGAGCAGCGCGCCCGCGGACGACGCCGTGCCCTTGATCGGCGACGAGCGCACGTGATCGCCGCGCCGGGTGAGGAAGCGCTCGGGTGACGCCGATGCCACCTCGATGCCCTGGGCGGGCAGGCTCACCACTGCGCTGAACGGCGCCGGGTTGCCGACGGCGAGTGCCGCCCCCAGCGCGGCGATCTCGGTGTCGGCGGCGATGGGGGTCGACAGCCGACGGGTGAGGTTCACCTGGTAGACCTCGCCGCGCCCGATCGCGTCTCGGATGGCGCGCACTCCCGCCTCGAAGTCGTCGCGGTCGAGGCTCGATGTCCACGCGCTCGGATCGGGCCCAACCCACGGGCGCCCCGGCCACGGGCGGGCCGGCCTGACGATGGGCGAACCGAGCGCACACCGGCAGCCCGTCGAACGGGATCACGACTGCCCAGAAGCCTGCGCTGTCGAGGGCGGTGAGATCGCTGGTGACGTCGACCAGCTCGGTGGCGAGTCGGTCGCCGACCACGGCGAGCGCGTTGGGCACCGGGCGAGCCTACGATCCGACGTGATGGACATCGAACTGACTTCCGAGCAGGAGGCGTTCCGCAAGGTGGTCCGCGAGTTCGCGGAGGCCGAGATCGCGCCGCACGCCGAGGCGTGGGACCGCGATCACTCCTTCCCGGTCGACACCGTGCGCGCCATGGGCGACCTGGGGCTGTTCGGCCTGCCGTTCCCGGAGGAGTTCGGCGGGGGCGGGGCCGACCTCACCACCCTGTGCGTGGCGATCGAGGAGTTGGCCCGGGTCGACCAGTCGATGGCCATCACGCTCGAAGCCGCAGTCGGGCTGGGTGCCAACCCGATCTACCGCTTCGGCACCGACGAGCAGCGCAGCCGCTGGCTGCCCGACCTGTGTGCCGGCCGGACCCTGGGCGCCTTCGGGCTCACCGAGCCCGACGCGGGCAGCGATGCCGGCGGCACCCGCACCCGGGCCCGCCTCGACGAGCAGAGCGACGAGTGGGTGATCGACGGCGAGAAGTGCTTCATCACCAACTCCGGCACTCCCATCACGTCGATCATCACCCTGACGGCCCTCACCGGGGTGGGTGATCGCCCTGAGATCAGCACCATCGTCGTGCCCGCCGGCACCGAAGGCCTCACCGTGCAACCGCCCTACCGCAAGATGGGATGGCACGCGAGCGACACCCACGGGCTGACCTTCGCCGAATGTCGCGTGCCGTCCGCCAACCTGCTGGGCGAGCGGGGGCGAGGCTTCGCCAACTTCCTCGCCATCCTCGACGAGGGGCGGGTGGCCATCGCGGCCCTCGCAGTCGGCGTCATCGAAGCGTGCCTGGCCGCCAGCACGCGCTACGCCACCGAGCGCGTGGCCTTCGGCCGGGCCATCGGCGCCAACCAGGCCGTCGCCTTCAAGGTGGCGGACCTCACCGTGATGGCCGCAGCGGCCCGGGCGCTCACCTACCGGGCGGCCGCGCTCGCCGACCAGGGTCGACCGTTCAAACGGGAAGCCGCCATCGCCAAGCTCTACACGAGCGAGGCCGCGGTCACCGCGACGCGCGAGGCCACCCAGATCTTCGGCGGCTACGGCTTCATGGACGAGACCCCGGTGGCCCGTCACTATCGCGACGCCAAGGTGCTCGAGATCGGCGAGGGCACCAGCGAGATCCAACGCCTGATCATCGCTCGCGAGGCGGGTCTGCCGGTCGAGTAGCCCGCGCGGGACGGCGAAGGGCCCACTGGTACGCTCGTCCGTCGTGCGAAAACCCCGCCGAACGTGGCCACAACGCCTGCTCATCGTGGCCAACGCGATGCTCGTGGTGCTTTGCTTCGGGTCGGCGGCGGCGCTCACCTACGTGCAGCGCGAGGTCAGTGCGGTGCCGCGACTCAGCATCGGCAGCGTGCTCGACGACAGCCCGCCGTCGTCCGAGCCCCAGAACATCCTCATGGTGGGCGTCGACGACGGCACCGGACTGGCGGCCGGCGATCCGGTCAACATCGGTCGCACGAGCACGAAGAACACCGACACGATCATGATCCTGCGGGTCGATCCGGCCTCGGAGCAGGCGATGCTGCTGTCGCTGCCGCGTGACCTGTGGATCCCCATCGGCGGCGGCACCTCGAAGGGCCGCATCAACTCGGCCATGGCCCTGGGCGGTCCCGAGCGGCTGATCGAGACGATCCAGGCGAACTTCGACATCCCGATCCACCACTTCGTGCAGGTCGACTTCGCCGGCTTCAAGGAGCTCGTGTCGGCGATCGACGGCGTCCCGATCTACTTCCCGTGGCAGGCCCGCGACAAGCAGACCGGCCTCGAGGTCCTCGAGACGGGCTGCGTCACCCTCGACCCCGATCAGGCACTCGCCTTCTCCCGCTCGCGCTACTTCGAGATCAACGAGGGCAAGGGCTGGAAGAGCGATCCGTCGAGCGACTACGGCCGCATCAGCCGTCAGCAGACCTTCATCAAAGCGGCCCTCAAGCGGGCCGTGGCACGCGGGGTGCGCAATCCCTTCACGCTCACCCAGCTCATCAGCGTCGCCCAGAAGAACGTCACCCTCGACGACCAGCTCACCACGCAGGACCTCATCGACCTCGGCACGCAGTTCCGCAACTTCGATCCCGAGTCGCTCGCGGTCTTCACCCCGCCGACCCGCGGCGGATTCGCCGGCGATGCGTCCGTCGTGTTCCTCGACGAACGTGGCGCCCAGCCGATCCTCGACCGATTCCGCGGCGTCGACGCTGCCTCCGACCTCATCCCGAGCATCCGAGTCGAGGTGCAGAACGGATCCGGCGTCAACGGGCAGGGTCGCGCTGCCCTCGATGCGCTGGCCGTCCACCGGTTCGTGCCCGTGCGCTCGAGCGACGCGTCGAGCTTCCGCTACGACCGCACCACGATCGTCTATGCGCCGGGCAACGAGAACCAGGCCGTCGAGGTGGCCCGCTTCGTCGACGGCGAGGTCGACTTCGTGGCTGACGCGAATCTGGCGCCCGACGTCACCGTGGCGCTGGTGACCGCCGACGACTTCACGGCCATCCGCGCCGAACCTCGCCCGGCCGAGGACTTCACCGAGTTCCTGGCCACGACCACGACCACCACCACGGCGGCACCGGCGCCGGGCGACCCGACCACCGCCACCGACGGTGCCCGATTCGTCGGTCGGCTACGTCCCCGGCCCGCCTCCGGGTGTGACCTGCGGCTGAACGCCTCACGAGACGCTTGTCAACAGGGAACCCCTGTCCTGTACCATGTGACCTTCGGCGGAACGGCATGACACCGCTCGGGATCGTGTTCGGCTCGGCGGCCGGAGCTGGTCCGCCGCGGGTGTCCCAGGCGCAGTGAGGTGTGCACATGGGTAGTCAGGTGGCGGTCATCGGTACGGGTTATGTCGGTCTCACGACCGGCGCCTGTCTGGCGCACCTCGGGCACGATGTCACCTGTGTCGACATCGACGCCGACAAGGTCGCCATGCTCAACCGGGGCGAGGTGCCCATCCTCGAGGCCGGCCTCGACGATCTGGTGCGCGAAGGGCTGCGCTCGGGGCGTCTCAGCTTCGTCACCGACACCGCCGCAGCGGCTGCGGCGTCGGAGTTCGCCTATCTGTGCGTGCCCACCCCCCAGGGCCTCGACGGCTCGGCCGACCTCAGCTACATCGAAGCCGCAGCCCGCGAGATCTCCCCGCATCTGCCGCCCGAGTCGATCGTGGTCAACAAGTCCACGGTGCCGGTGGGCTCCACCAGGTTCGTCGAACTCGCGCTCGGCCGCTCCGACGTCTTCGTCGTGTCGAACCCCGAGTTCCTGCGCGAGGGCTCGGCCGTCAACGACTTCCTCAACCCCGACCGGGTCATCATCGGCAGCGACGATCAGAGCGCGGCCATCCGGGTCGCCTCGCTCTACCTCGGCGTGCCGGCACCGCTCATGGTCACCGACCCGGCGTCGGCCGAGACCATCAAGTACGCGAGCAACGCCTTCCTCGCCACCAAGCTCTCGTTCGTCAACGCCATCGCCGCGGTGTGCGAGGCGGTCGGTGCCGACGTCAACGACGTCGTGCTCGGCATGGGCTACGACAAGCGCATCGGTCACGAGTTCCTCCGACCCGGCCCGGGCTGGGGCGGCTCGTGCTTCCCGAAGGACTCGCGAGCGCTGCTGCACCTCGCCAACGAGGGCGGCTACCACTTCGACCTGCTCGAGGGCGTCATCTCGGTCAACGACGAGCAGTTCGGCCGGGTCGCGCAGAAGGTCACCAACATCGTGGGCGGCTCGCTCGACGGCGTGCGGGTGGCGGTGTGGGGGCTGACGTTCAAGGCCAACACCGACGACCTGCGCGAGTCTCCGTCACTCGAGATCGTCCGCCGCCTGCTCGAGCAGGGCGCCGTGGTCTGCGCCTACGACCCCACGGTCTCCGAGCCGATCACCGACTTCGAGGCCATCGAGCTGGTCGACGACCCCTACGCGGCGTGTGAGGGGGCCGATGTGCTCACGGTGCTCACCGAATGGGACGAGTTCAAGTGGCTCGATCTCGACAAGGTGGCGGGGCTCATGGCGTCGCGCCGGGTGATCGATGCACGCAACCTGCTCGATCGCACCGCTCTGCTGCGACGGGGCTTCGTCTACGACGGGATCGGGAGAAGCTGATGGCTCGAGTCGTGGTGACCGGCGGGGCCGGCTTCCTGGGGTCGCACCTCTGCGAGCAGCTGCTCGAGCGGGGCGACCAGGTGGTGGCCATCGACAACCTGCTCACGGGCTCGAGGGCCAACATCGAGCACCTGCTCGGCAACCCTTCGTTCAGCTTCGTCGAGCACGACGTCAGCCAGTACGTCGACGTCGAGGGCCCGGTCGACACCGTGTTGCACTTCGCCAGCCCGGCGTCGCCCAAGGACTACCTCGAGATGCCCATCCAGACACTCAAGGTGGGCAGCCTCGGCACGCACAACACCCTCGGCCTGGCCAAGGCCAAGTCGGCCACGTTCATGCTGGCGTCGACCAGCGAGGTCTATGGCGATCCGCAGGTGCACCCGCAGCCCGAGACCTACTGGGGTCATGTCAACCCGGTCGGGCCGCGAGGTGTCTACGACGAGGCCAAGCGCTTCGCCGAGGCGATGACCATGGCCTACCACCGCTATCACGGCCTCGAGGTGCGCATCGTGCGCATCTTCAACACCTACGGCCCTCGCATGCGGGCCGAGGACGGTCGGGTCGTGTCCAACTTCGTCGTGCAGGCGCTGCAAGGCAAGCCGCTCACCATCTACGGCGACGGCAGCCAGTCGCGCAGCTTCTGCTACGTCGACGACGAGGTGCGGGGCCTGCTGGCGTTGCTCGACTCCGACGAGACCGGACCGGTCAACATCGGCAACGACACCGAGTTCACCGTTCGCGAGCTGGCCGAGATGGTCAGCGAGCTGGTCGCCACCGGCACCGAGATCCTCTACGAACCGCTGCCGGTCGACGACCCCCGGCAGCGGCGGCCCGATCTCACCGTGGCCCGAGGCAAGCTCGGTTGGGAGCCCACGGTGCCCTTGCGCGAGGGCCTCGAACAGACCATCGCGTACTTCCGCCGCACCCTCGATCTCTGACGGGGAGTCTTGTCCGCACAGCTGCGCGTCGCGGTGACGCTCGAACAGTGCTGGCACGACGTTCCCGGTGGTACCGCTCGCGCCGCCCTCGACTCGGTCGAGGCGCTGGCCCGACGAGACGACGTCACGGTCGTCGGCGTGGCGGCGCGTCACCGTGATCAGCCGGCGCCCGAGTGGCGACCGTCGGTTGCGGTCGAGCTGTTGCCCCTCCCGCGCCTTGCGCTCTACGAGTCGTGGCACGTGCTGCGCCGGCCACGGGTCGAACGTGCAACCGGACCGGTCGATGTCATCCACGCGACGGGCATGGCCATGCCGCCCCGCAGCGCGCCGATGGTCGTCACGGTGCACGACCTGGCGTTCCTCGACCAGCCCACCCATGTCACCCGCCACGGGTTGCGGTTCTTCCGGCGGGCGATCGAGTTGGCCCGTCGCGACGCCGACATCGTCATCGCCCCCTCGCAGGCCACCATCGACGCTTGTGTCCGGCACGGGTTCGATGCGGACCGGCTCCAGTTGGTGCCGTGGGGTGTGCCTCAGGTCATCGCGTCGGACGCAGACGTCGAACGGGTACGGGCCCGCCACGACCTCGGCTCGCCATACATCCTGTGGGCGGGCACGGTGGAACCCCGCAAGAACCTGCCGGCCGTCGTGCGCGCCTTCGGTCTGCTCGGCCGCGACGACGTGGTGCTGGCCCTCGCCGGCCCCGACGGCTGGAACGAAGACCTCGATGCGCTGCTCACTCCCGACATCCGGCCCCGTGTCCGTCGCATCGGCTTCGTGCCCCCCGGCGAGCTGCGAGCGCTCTATGCCGGCGCGTCGGTGTTCTGCCTGCCGAGCCTGGCCGAAGGCTTCGGGCTGCCGGTGCTCGAGGCGATGGCCCAGGGCACGCCGGTGGTGACCTCGATCGGCACCGCCACCGCCGAGGTGGCCGCCGACGCCGGTCTGCTCGTCGAGCCCACCGACGCGGCCGCCATCGCCACGGCGCTGGCCCGCGTGCTCGACGACGCCGACCTGGCCGCCACCATGGCCGCCGATGGCCGGCGGCGCGCCGGCAGCTACACCTGGGAGCGCACCGCCGATCTGCTGGTCGACGCCTACCGGTCGGCCATGGAGCGGGCGCACCGATGACCCCCGAGCCCACCGCTACGCGAAGCCGTGTCGGGTGCAACCTGCTCGGCCTGGTGCCGGGGGTGGTGGGGGGCAGCGAGGAGTACACGGTGGGCCTCCTGCGCACCTGGGCGTCGATGCCCGAGCGGCACCGCGATCTCGCCGTCACCCTGTTCGTCAACCGGGCGTTCGTCGAGGGCCACCCCGACCTGGTCGAGCGCTTCTCCACCGAGGTGGCGCCCTTCAGCGGTGCGAGCAAGGCGGCTCGGGTGGTGGGTGAGAGCACCTGGTTGGTCCGGGCGGCCCGCCAGCGCGGCATCGAGGTGATGCACCACACCGGAGGCACGATGCCGCTCGTCGAGGGCGGGCCCGGGGTGGTGACCGTGCACGATCTGCAGCCCTGGGCGATGCCCGAGCACTTCAGCCTCGCCAAGCGGGCGTACCTGCACGCCGTCGTGCCGCGGTCCGTCCGGCGGGCCCGGGTGGTGGTGACCCTCAGCGACTGGGCTCGGCGCGACATCGCCTCGCGCCTGGCGATCGATCCGGGGAAGGTCGTGTGCGTGCCACCGGGCCTCGACGACGCACCGCCACCGCCCGTCGACGAGCGCGAGGTGCTGCGCTCCTATCAGCTCGAGGGTCGTCCGTTCTTCCTCTATCCGGCCATCACCTATCCCCACAAGAACCACGAGACTCTCGTGCGCGCCTTCGCCGAGGTGGTCGCTGATCACCCCGAGGTGGCCCTGGTGCTCACCGCGGGAACCGGCCCGTCGGAGGGAGCGGTGCGGTCCCTGATGCACGAGCTCGGTGTGGCGCGGTCGGTGCGGCGCACCGGGCGCATCCCGGCCGATCACCTCGACCTCCTCTACCGGCGGGCCGTCGCACTAGCGTTCCCATCACGCTATGAAGGGTTCGGTTTGCCGGTACTCGAGGCCATGAGCCGAGGTTGTCCCGTGCTCGCAGCGCGCAACGGCGCGTTGCCCGAGGTCATCGCGTCGGGCGGCGAGTTGCTCGATCCCGACGACGTCGGCGCGTGGGCGCGCGAGATGCGTCGCGTGTTGGTCGAGCCCGCGCACCGTGAGGCCTTGGCGGTGCAGGCCCAGGCGCGGGCGAGCGAGTTCAGCTGGCAGCGGGCGGTCGACCGCCTGGCCGACGTGTACCGCCTGGCGCTCGGCCGCACGCCGTCCCCCGGGGTGGGCTCCGCAGGAGAGGTGGTCGGGCCGTGAGCGCCGGGCGCCCGCTCCAGATCGAGGTCATCTGCCCCCACTTCGCCCCTGATGTCGCTCCCACCGGCGAGGTGATGACGAGCATCGCCACCGAGTTGGCCAAGCGCGGCCACCGCCTCCACGTGGTCTCCGCCCTGCCGTGGTACCGCCATCACGCGGTCGACCCCGGCTGGGACGGGCAGCTCCTGCGGACCCAGCACACGGAGTGGGGCCGCATCACCCGGGTGCATCCGTTCCCCACCGACAAGAGCAACATCCCGGCTCGTTCCCTGGCCTTCGGCGGCTTCACCGCCCTTGCCGCGGGCGCGGGCATCGTCGGTCGCCCTCGACCCGATGTCGTGTTGGCCATGTCGCCACCGCTCACCCTCGGCCCGGCGGGCTGGGCGGTTGCCCGCTCCCGCCGCGTGCCGCTCGTGTTCAACATCCAGGACGTGTTCCCCGATGTGGCGGTCGAGCTCGGCCTGCTCAGCGGCCGCAAGGTGATCGCGGCGGCCTCTTGGCTCGAGCGCATGACCTATCGCCACTCCGACGCCGTCACGGTGCTGTCCGACGAGCTGGCCGACAACGTCCGCGCCAAGATCGGCGCGGGACTGTCCGCTTCCGCCGCTCGTCGGCAGCAGGCGAAGGTGGCCGTGATCCCCAACTTCGTCGACACGGCGGCCGTCGTCCCGTCCGACCGCGAGAACGCCTATCGGGCCGACTACGGGCTCACCGGCAAGCGGGTGGTCATGTATGCCGGCAACGTGGGGCTGTCCCAGTCGTTGCAGCTGATGCTCGATGCGGCAGTGGTCCTGCGGGACGAGCCCGACCTGGTGTTCGTCATCAACGGTGGTGGCACGGCCCGTCCCGACCTCGAGCGACGCGCCCGCGGCCTGGCCAACGTGAGGTTCATCGACATGCAGCCCCGGCGCCGCCTGCCCGAGGTGCTGGCGGCCGCCGATCTGCACGTGGTGCCCCTCAAGACCGGTTTGGCCAGGTCGAGCGTGCCGAGCAAGCTCTACTCGATCCTGGCGGCGGGCCGGCCACTCGTGGCCAGCGTCGATCCGGGCACCGAGGTGGCCCGCACGGTCGCAGCGGCCGGTGCCGGCCTGGCGGTGCCGCCCGACGATGCCGAGGCGTTCACCAAGGCGATCCGCCGGCTGCTCGACGCACCGGCCGAGGCGGAGGCGATGGGCCGCGCCGGTCGGGCGTTCGTGGAGTCCTGGGCCTCGCCCGCTGCGGTGGCCGAGGCCTACGAGACGCTGTTCTGGCGCCTCCGCGACGGACTGGCCCCCACGGGCGGCTAGCGTGAACGCGCTATGGGCAAGGCATCCTCGTCGAAAAAGGTCGCCCGCGCAGCACGCGCCGGCGGCGTCAAGACCTCCTCTCGTCCCAAGCTGATGTTCCCGATCGCCATCGCGGCGATCGTGCTGGTGGGCATCGGGCTGGTGGTGTTCGCCCGGGGCGAATCCGGGCTCACCTCGGCCAGTGCGGAGGCCCCCTCCTCGGCCGACCACTGGCACAACGCCTATGGCTTCTACGTGTGCGACACCTTCCTGCCCGACGTGTCCGACGCCAACCCCGACACCACCGGCATCCACACCCACGCCGACGGCATCATCCACATCCATCCGTTCAGCGACCGCCACGGTGGCAAGAACGCCACGCTCGCCAAATGGGGCGAGATCGTCGACATCGACTTCGGATCCGACTCCATCACGCTGCCCGACGGGCGCAAGCTCCAGTCCGGCGACGACTGCAACGGGCAACCGGCGGTCCTGCGGGTCTACAAGTGGCCGGCCGACGACCTGGAGGCGGAGCCGGTGATCTACGACAGCGACTTCGGCTCCATCCGGCTCGACCGCGACCGCGACGCCATCACCGTGGCCCTCGTGCCGGAAGGCACCGAGGTGCCTCGTCCCGCCAGCGTGCCCACGCTCGACAACCTGAGCGACGTGGAAGGTAGCGGAGCGACCCCCGATCCTCTGGCCGGTGTCGACCCGTCGGCCACGGTCGACCCGTCCGCCACGGTCGATCCGGGGGTCGTCTGCCGAGACACCCACCGACTCGGTGCCCACCACCGACTCGACGGTGCCACCCGCCACCACCCCGTGAGAGCTGTCGTCCTGGTGGGCGGCTTCGGCACGCGCCTGCGGCCGCTGACGTTGGCGACTCCCAAGCAGATGCTCCCCGTCGTCGACCGGCCGATGATCGAGCGGGTGGTCGCCGCCCTCGCCGAGCACGGGGTGAGCGATGCCATCCTGTCGCTCGGCTATCGACCCGACGCCTTCCTCGAGGCCTACCCCGACGATGTCTGCGCAGGTGTGCGCCTCCACTACGCCGTCGAGGCCGAGCCCCTCGACACCGCGGGTGCGGTGCGGTTCGCCGCCGACGAAGGCGGCATCGACTCCACGTTCCTCGTGGTGAACGGCGACGTGCTCACCGACCTCGACGTCACCGATCTGTGGAAGGCCCACCACGACCGAGGAGCCGAGGCCACCATCGCCCTCACCCCGGTCGACGATCCCAGCCGCTACGGGGTCGTGCCCATCGACGACCGGGGACGGGTCGAGGCCTTCATCGAGAAGCCCCCCGCTGACGAGGCCCCGACCAATTGGATCAATGCCGGCACCTATGTGCTCGAGCCGTCGGTGCTCGACCGCATCCCCGCCGGTCGTCGGGTGTCGATCGAACGCGAGACATTCCCCTCGATGGTCACCGACAGCTCGCTGTTCGCCTTGCAGTCGCACGCCTACTGGATCGATGCAGGCACGCCGGCCACCTATCTGCAGGCCCAACTCGATCTGATCGACGGGGTGCGCTCGCCCGTGGAGGTGGGCGTGTCACCTCGATCGGAAGTGGCAGACGACGCCGTCGTGCACCATTCGGTAGTGATGGCGAGGGCCTCGATCGGGCCGGGCGCCCGGGTGACCGATTCCGTGGTGCTCCCCGGCGCACGCGTCGAAGCCGGGGCGTCGGTCACCAGATCGATCGTCGGCCCCGGATCGGTGGTGGGGGCGGGCGCGTCGATCGACGAGCTCAGCGTGTTGGGCAACGATGCCGCGGTCGAGCCGGGTGTGGTCCTGCACGCCACACGCGTACCCATGGACGAGTCTTGAGTCGCACGGAGGACACATGAGGGCATTGGTCACCGGCGGCGCCGGATTCATCGGCAGTCATCTGGTCGACCGGTTGGTGGCGGCCGGTCACGAGGTCGATGTGGTCGACAACCTGTGGACCGGCAACCTCGCCAACCTGCGCGACGCGCAGGAGCAGGCTGGTGACCGTCTCACGTTCCACCATCTCGACATTCGTGACGCCACGGTCGTGGAGCTCATCGCGGAGCGCCGCCCCGAGGTGGTGTTCCATCTCGCCGCGCAGGCCGACGTGCGCGTATCGGTGGCTCGGCCCGTGTTCGACGCCGAGGTGAACGTCATCGGCAGCCTGCACATCATGGAGGGCTGCCGGCGGGCGGGCACCCGCAAGATGGTCGTGGCGTCGAGCGGTGGCACCATCTTCGGCGAACCCGACGCGGCCAGCCTGCCGGTCGACGAGAACCACCCGCAGCACCCGGTGTCGCCCTACGGCGTGGCCAAGAAGGTGGTCGACGACTATCTCTTCTGCTACCGGGTGCTGCACGGGCTCGACTTCACCGCGCTGGCCCTCGCCAACGTCTACGGGCCCCGTCAGGACCCCAACGGTGAAGCGGGCGTGGTCGCCATCTTCGCCGGTCGCCTGCTCGCCGGGCAGCCGTGCACGGTGTTCGGCGACGGTGAGCAGACCCGTGACTTCGTCTACGTGGCCGACGTGGTCGATGCGTTCGTGCGCGCCGCCGATGCCGCCGGTGGGCTGTTGCTCAACATCGGCACCGGTGTGGAGACGTCGGTCAACGAGCTCTACGCGGCGATGGCGTCGGCCGCCGGTGTCGACGCACCAGCGGTGCAGGCCCCGGCCAGGCCGGGGGAGCTGGCCCGCTCGGCGCTCGATCCGACACTCGCCGGCAAGGAGCTCGACTGGCGACCAGGCACCGAGTTGGGTGCCGGAACAGCCGAGGTGCTCGACTGGTTCCGAGCGCAGTCGTCGTAGACCTCTGGCCGGCCTGAGCTTCTAGCGGAACAGGTCGTCGGCGGGGGAGCGCACGATCTCGTCGTGCACGTTGCCGTCGCCCAACCACTGCGGGTCGATGCCGCGCACGACGGCGACGGGGATGCCCGACGCCTTACCCATCACCAGCTCGGCAGCCGCCGCGATCTCGTCGACCACCGCCACCTCGGTGACCTGCAGCTCGCGTCCGAGGGCATCGGTCGATGCCGCGAAGGTCGATCACCGCTCGCACACCGGCGCAGCCGATGGCCACGTCGGTCACCCCACGTCGCCACGGCCGACCGAACGTGTCGGAGACCACCACGGCCACCTCGACGCCCGCCCGGTTGCGCAAGCCGTCACGGATGCGCCGAGCCGAGCGGTCGGAGTCGACGGGGAGCAGCGCGGCGTAGCCCGCGTCGACGTTCGACAGATCGATGCCCGCGTTGGCACAGATGAACCCGTGGGCCGTCTCGCTGATGATGAGGTCGCCTCGACGGCGCAGGATGCGCACCGACTCCTGCTCGACCAGCGGTTTGTGGCTCGTCGGATCGGTGGGATCGATGGGCACCAGGCGGTCCTCGGCCTTCGAGACGATCTTCTGGGTCACCACCACCACGTCGCCATCGCGCAGGGCCGCGTCAGCGTGGCCACCCGCGACTTGGGCGGCGACGGCCTGCGCGATCAGTCCGGCGAGGTCGGCGCCGGCGTCGATCTCGGGTAGCCCCTCGATGCCGAAGACCTCGAGGCGACTCATCGGCGACCCTCGATGACGGCGGTCGCCAGCGCCGCCGCTCTCGCCGGGCTGGACATCACGGTGTCGGTCACGATGCAGTCGATCCCTTCGGCACGGACGGAGTCGGCCGCGTC
This sequence comes from uncultured Iamiaceae bacterium, assembly GCA_963706425.1. Taxonomy (GTDB): domain Bacteria; phylum Actinomycetota; class Acidimicrobiia; order Acidimicrobiales; family Acidimicrobilacustridaceae; genus CAVPMN01. The sequence continues at coordinate 234,494 of CAVPMN010000001.1, read as the reverse complement.
CCGGTCAGCTTCGTCGATCACGAGCGCCGACGCGAACGGTGCGTAGAGGCGGGCGACACCGACGACCGAGGACTCGTGGCCGAGCTCGGTGAGGAGCCGGTCGGCCGGGCCCTTGAGCGCCCGTCCGGCGACGATCGGCGACACTGCGACCACGTCGGACCGGCGGGCGTCGAGGGCGTCGCGCACACCCGGCACGGCCAGCAGGGGTCCGATCGACACCAAGGGGTTGGACGGGGCGATCACGACGGTCGACGCGTCGGCGAGGGCGGAGAGCACTCCAGGCCCGGGTGTGGCGGTGTCGGCGCCGTCGAAGCGCACGGCGGTCACGGCCACGTCGTGGTGCCGTTCGACGAAGTACTCCTGGAAGCTCACCTCGGTGCCGGTGTCGGCCAGCGTCACCCGGGTGCGGAGGCGATCCGCGGTGGCAGGCAGCACGTTGACGTCGACCCCCCACGCCCTGGCGATCTCGCCGGTGACCTCGCTGAGATGGGCGCCCTCGTGCAACCGATGGGTGCGGTAGAGGTGGGTGCCCAGGTCGCGGTCGCCGAGGTTGAACCACCCGACGCCGCCCAGGCGTCGCAGGGTGTCCATGGCCTGCCAGCTCTCACCGGCGAGGCCCCATCCCCGCTCGGTGTCGATCTCACCTGCGAGCGTGTAGATGACCGTGTCGATGTCGGGGCAGATGCGCAGGCCGTGCAGCTCGAGGTCGTCTGCGACGTTGACCACCGCAGTGATGGTCGACGGGTCGACGACCTGGACGAGGCCGGCGAGGAGGCGGGCGGCGCCGACACCACCCGCGAGCACGGTGATCATCGTGGGGCCGTCAGGAGAGTCCGTTGCGACGACCGGTGAGCAGGTCGAGGTCGGCGTCGACCATCATGTTCACGAGGTCGGCGAACGACGTCTTCGGCTTCCACCCGAGCGTCTCGTGGGCTTTCGCCGCGTCGCCCACGAGCAGATCGACCTCGGCAGGACGGAAGAAGCGATCGTCCTGCACGACGAAGTCGGCGTAGTCGAGGCCGACGCGGTCGAACGCCAGCTCGCAGAACTCGCGCACCGAATGGGTCTCGCCGGTGGATACGACGTAGTCGCCGGGCTCGTCCTGTTGCAGCATGAGCCACATGGCCTCGACGTAGTCGCGGGCGAAGCCCCAGTCGCGCTGGGCCTCGAGGTTGCCGAGACGCAACTCGGTGTCGAGGCCGAGCTTGATGCGCGCCGCGCCGTGCGAGATCTTGCGGGTGACGAACTCGAGGCCTCGGCGCGGGCTCTCGTGGTTGAAGAGGATGCCGCTGGTGGCGTGGAGACCGTAGGACTCGCGATAGTTGACCGTGATCCAGTGGCCGTAGACCTTGGCCACGCCGTAGGGGCTGCGCGGGTAGAACGGCGTGCGCTCGGTCTGAGGCACTTCGACGACCTTGCCGAACATCTCGCTGCTGCTCGCCTGGTAGAAGCGGATGTCGGGATCGACGAGGCGGATGGCGTCGAGCAGCCGGGTGACGCCGAGCGCGGTGGTCTCACCGGTGAGCACCGGCTGACCGAACGACGTCTGCACGAACGACTGGGCGGCCAGGTTGTAGACCTCATGGGGCCGGTGGGTGCGCAGCACCTCGATGAGCGACGCCTCGTCGAGCAGGTCGCCGGGCACGAGCGTGAGCCGATCCTGGATGTGGCTGAGCCGCTCGAAGTTGACCGTGCTGGAGCGCCGCACCATGCCGATCACCTCGTAGTCCTGCTCGAGCAGGATCTCGGCCAGGTAGGAGCCGTCCTGTCCGGTGATGCCGGTGATCAATGCACGTCGGGCCATGGGACCGGTCTATCGTGACTTCCGCCAGTTGTCTGCTAAGTGGGTTGGCACGTGCAGGAGAACCTCGGGAGGCGGATCGCCTCGTATCGGGCCAAGTTCGGCCTGACCCAGCAGGAGCTGGCCGACCGGCTGGCCATCTCCCGGGTGGCCGTCTCGCACCTCGAGGCGGGCGTGTCGACGCCTGGGGAGCGCACGGTGATGTTGCTGGCCAGCGTGTTCCGAGTCGAGCCCCACGAGTTGGTGGCCGACACCGACTATCCCACCGCCAAAGCCGAGCGCCTGGCCGTGGTGGTCGCCCGCTACACCGAGGTCGACCACCAGTTGGGCCTGCTCGACAACGACCTCATGTGGCTCGAGCACGCCCCGGTGGCCCTGGCCGAGGAGGTTCTCGACCGGTGGCAGGCCAAGCTCGGCTACCTGGCCGACGTCACCCACGATCGGCGAGAGCGAGCCGAGTTGGCCGACGCCCGTCGGCGGGTGTCGGCCTGGCGCAACGACCTGCGCTGAGCTGATCGCCCGCCCTGCGCGGCCGGGCCCGCCCGCCGGGTGGTGTCTGTGCCTACGGTCACCTGGTACCCGCCTTGTGGATGGGCGACGATCGTACACATGTTCGATGGCGTCGCACTCGTGGAGCAGAGCCGCAAAGCGGCCGGCGCGGATGTGTCGTTGTTGTCCGACTCCGAGGTGCTGGAGGGGATGCTCGCCCTGGAAGAGGCCCGTCGCTTGGTCGATGCGGCCGAGGGGCATTTGGCGGCCGAGGCCGAGAAGCGTTCGGTGTGCGAGCGTGATCACGGTCTGTCGACCGGTGGCTGGCTGGCGCGGGAGGCGATGTTGCCGTCGGCGGTGGCCCGTTGTCGGGTGAAGGTGGGGGTCGAGCTGTCGGGTCGGTTCGCTGGGGTGGACGAGGCGCTGGTGGACGGGGCGGATCTCGTGGGAGCACGCGCGTGGTGATCGTGGCCGCGGCGAACCCGCGGATCGTGAAGAAGGTGGCCGACATCCAGGACCACCTGGTCGCGGCGGCGAGGGGCATGCTGTTCGAGCGGTGGCGCCGCGAGGTGGTCGGTATCGCCGATCTGTTGGATGAGGACGGCGGCCACGATCCCGACGACGGCCTGTCGCGGAACCGGTTGTTGTTGTCGGGCACGTTCGGTGGCTCGACGGAGGTGTCGGGTCGGTTGGTGGGTGAGTGGGGCCTGATCGCCCGCCAGGCCATCGACGACATGGCCGGCGAGCTGCGCCGCGCCTTCAAAGCCGATCGCGAGCGTCTGCCCCGAGCTGGTGATGCCCTGATCAGTCCACCCTGCGCGCCCTGGCGTTCGTCGAGCTGTGCCGCCGCGGGCTGGGTGTCGACCTCGACACCACCAAAGCCCCGCGCCCCGATGTGACCTTGGCGGTCAACGCCATGACGCCCCACAGCGGGGCGGTCACCCCGGACGGCACGGTCGTGCCCGACGAGGTGAGCCGGGTGTTGTTGTGCGATCCCGATCTGCATCCGATCGTGCTCGGACAGCTTGGGCATCCCGGTCGACATGGGCCACACCGTCCGTTACGCCACGCCCCGGCAACGACGAGCCATCGCCCTACGCGACGGCGGCTGCGTCTTTCCCGGGCTGCGGATGCCCAGCGGCGTGGACCGACGCCCATCACGTCGAGCACTACACCCCGACCGAAGGCCCGACCGACATCGAGAACCTGGCCGGCTTGTGCCGACATCACCACCGGGTCACCCACCGCAACGGCTGGACCATGACCGCCACCGACGACGGCTGGTTCTGGTGGACCACGCCGAACGGCGACACGATCTGGAGCCAACGCCACGGCCGCCAGCGAGCCGGCCCCGCTCCACCGGGCGGATGAGCGTGACATCCTTTCGTCGGTGACCAGGCCGACCTCGACGGGGCGTGATGATGCGCGGCCGCCTGCCGTGCAGCGCTACCGGCGGCGATGGCCGTTGCGGTTGATCGCCCGGCCGCTCTACTGGGTGGCCGTGCTGGTCGCGTCGAACGTGGTCGCCGATCCGGTCCCGACCGGCGCGTCGTCGCGGGTCAGTGCAGCACGCGGTCGGCTCGTCGTCGCGGGTGTCGATGGCCCGATCGCTTCGCGGGTGTTGCGGAACGAGCCCTCCGGCTGGCGGCGATGGTTGACCGCAACGGTCTATGGCCCGAAGGTCCAATGGGAAGCGTCGGAGCGCGGCGTGCGGCTGATGCCTGACGGTGAGATGGCTCGCGAGGCGATCCGCGACATCGAGATCCCTGGTGGACAGATCATCGCGGCAGCGACCGGCCGGTACTCGTCCGGCCACGATTGGGTCGAGCTCGACTTGGGCAGCGGAGGCCAGGTCACGCTGCTCGTCGATGTCGGATCCTGGCCGAGCCACGATAGGACGTATGACTGATCACGAGGACGGCCGCTCGCAACGGGAGCGCATGGAGGCCGGCGATCTCTATCTGGCCGACGATCCCGAGCTCGAAGCCATGGCGCTGCACGCCGCGCGGCTTCAGGCGCAGTACAACCGCAGCAGCGTCGACGAGCTCGACGCGAGGCGGACGATCCTCGAGGAACTGCTGGGTGCGGTGGGCCCGGGCACGGTGATCCGCCCGCCCTTCTATTGCGACTACGGCCGCTACATCACGATCGGCGCGAACTCGTTCGTGAACGTCGGGCTGGTGGCGCTCGACGTGGCGCCGATCACGATCGGCGACGACGTGCAGATCGGACCGAACGTGCAACTGCTCACCCCGACCCATCCCATCGAGCCCGAGCCCCGTCGGGCCAAATGGGAGGCGGCCGAGCCGATCACCATCGGCGCCAACGTGTGGCTGGGGGGTGGGGCGATCGTGCTGCCCGGTGTGAGGATCGGCGACGACACGGTCGTCGGCGCCGGTTCAGTGGTCACCCGTGACCTGCCTGCACGGGTTGTGGCGGTCGGCAACCCCGCCCGCGTGATCCGAGGACTCTGACCGCTCAGCTGCCGAGGCGGGCGCGCCACTCGTCGAGCACGTCGCGAAGCGTCTCGTCGAGTGAGATCTCCGGCTGCCAGCCGGTGTCCTTGTGGAGCTTGGTGTAGTCACCGCGCAACACGGGCACCTCGACCGGTCGATGCAGCGACGGGTCGTCTTCGAGCCGCATGGGGCGATCGGCCATGGCGACCAGGCGGTCGGCCAGCTCGCTGATGGCGATGTCGTGGCCGCTGCACACGTTGTAGGCCTCGCCCGGCTCACCGTGCTCGGTCAACAGACGGTAAGCCCGCACCACGTCGCGCACGTCGGTGAAGTCGCGGCGGGGCGTGAGGTTGCCGACCGGCACCACCTCACCACCTTCGAGCTCGTTGACCGCGATGCGCTCGGCGATGGCCGGGCACACGAACTTGTTGGTCTGTCCCGGACCGAGATGGTTGAAGGCGCGCACGCGAACGACCTCGATGCCGAACCCGAGCCATGCCTGCAGCCCGAGGTAGTCGGCGGCGATCTTCGAGGCCGCGTAGGGGGTGACCGGCCGCAGGAGCGACTCCTCGGTGAGGGGTAGCTCGCTGAGCGACACCTTGCCGTAGACGTCGGCGCTGGTGACCACAACGACCCGGCGGGCCACACCCCGGGTGGCGAGCAGGAGGTTGAGCGTGCCCTCCGCGTTGACCCGGAACGTCTCGACCGGATGGCTCCACGATGCGCCGACATCGCTCCACCCACCCAGGTGGTAGACGACCTCGGGCTCGACCTCGGCGATCCGCTCGGTGAGCCGGTCGGGATCGAGCAGGTCGGGGTCGTTGGCGTGCCGATCGATGCCCACGACGGTGTCGCCCATCGACTCGAGGTGGGCGATGAGATGGCCACCGACGAACCCGGATGCACCGGTCACGAGAGCCTTCATTGGGTCACATCATGCCCTGTGGCGCGCGATGTGGTGATAGAGGTCGGCCAATCGGCTGGCCGTCTCGTCCCACGAGAAGCGCTCGGCGTTGGCCAGACCACGCTGGCGGAGGTCGTCGGCCAGCCCGTCGTCGCTCGCCACCAGTGACAGGGCATCGGCCAGGGCGTCGGTGTCCGCGGGAGGCACGAGCAACGCCGCGTCGGCGGCCACCTCGGTGATCCCGCCCGTCTTGGTGGTCACCACCGGTGTGCCCGCGCTCATCGCTTCGAGCGGCGGCAGTCCGAAGCCTTCGTAGAGCGACGGGTAGACGAGCGCGATGGCACCGCGCAACAACTCGGCCCGTTGTTGCTCGGAGACCCAGCCCAGTCGTGCGATGCGGTCTCGATGGCCGGCCCGGTCGAGGGCCGACTGCAGCGCGTCCGAGCCCCAGCCGTCAGGACCGGCGATGACCAGGCGCAGGTCGTGGTCGGTCGAGGCGACCTGGTCGAACGCTTCGACCAGTCGAGGCAGGTCCTTGCGCGGCTCGACCGTGCCGAGCGCCAGCAGGTAGCGCTCGCCACCGGCGAGGGCGCGCCCCGCCGACGGATCTGCCGGTGGCACCGGGGTCACGCCGTTGGGAACGACCGCCACTCTGGATCGATCGGCGCCGAGCAGTTCGACCACCTCGTCGGCGACGAACTCGGACACCGTGTGTATCCACGCGCCCCGGGCGATCGCTCGGCGGATCAGCGCGGGGAACTGCAGCGTGTCGTCGGTGCAGAACTCCGGATAGCGCAGGATCGTCACGTCGTGCACCGTGATCAGCTCGGCGGCCCGCCAGGCCGGGGGAGCGAGGAAGTTGGGGCCGTGCACGACATCGGTGCGGCCGGTCCACAGCTCGACCGGCGGCACGATGCTGCGCCGCCACATGGCTCGCAGCGGCGGTCCGAACATCGGCAGGTGCGACACCCGCACAGACGCGGGCACGACGGCGCGCATGCGCGCCCGCGCCCGCGGCCAGTAGCCGAACGCGGTGATGCGCAGATCATCTCGGCGCGCCAGCCGGTCGAGGGTCTCCTCCACGAAGCGACCGACCCCCGTGCGGGTGTCGAGCAGCGAGACCGCGTCGAACGCGACCCGAAGGGTTGAGATCTCTGTCACATCCGCGCTCAGCGGTCGCCGCGTCGACCGAGCAGCTGCCCGACCTGACCGATGGGGCCGTCGAGGTGCCGGTCAAGGGACTTCTCGAGCTCTCGCCGCTGCACCTGCAGCTTCTGGAAGGCGATCACACCGAAGCCGATGGTGACGTAGAGCGAGTCCCGCATGAGGCCGATGGCTTCGTCGCGCACGGTCCCAACGCTAGTCCCACCGGCCGCCCCCACCGACGTGAGGGGTGAACCCGGGCCGCCAGCGAGGCAGGTAGCCTCACGTAGCCGTGAGTGCCCCCGACCGCGATCCAGAGGTTCCCGGCGCGGCCGGCGCGCCAACGGCGCAGGTGCCGTCCGAGCCGCCCCGGTCCGCCGACTCCACGGCTCTGCCGCCGGTGGTGATCGTCGTGGTGGCCCACAACCCCGGGTGGTGGTTCGACGACACCCTGCGCAGCATCGGCGAGCAGGACTACGCGAACGCGTCGGTGCTCGTCATCGACGCGGCCAGCGACACCGACCTGCAGGACCGCATCGCGGCGGTGCTGCCCGATGCCCGGCTGCGGCGCCTCGAGTCGAACAACGGTTTCGGAGCTTCGTGCAACGAGGTGCTGGCCACCGTGCAGGGCGCCGCGTTCTACCTCTTCTGCCACGACGACGTCCGGCTGGCACCCGACACCGTCCAGACCCTCGTCGAGGAGGCGTTCCGGTCGAATGCCGGCATCGTCGGGCCGAAGATCGTCGACTGGCACGAGCCCCAGCGTCTCCTACAGGTGGGCATGGGGGCCGACAAGACCGGTTATCCGTCGCCCTACATCGAGCGCGGCGAGCTCGACCAGGGCCAGCACGACGGCGTGCGGGACGCCTTCTACATCCCCGGCGCCGCCACGTTGGTGCGCACCGACCTGTTCGAGGCGCTTGGTGGCTTCGATCCCGGCATCAGCTTCCATGCCGACGACCTCGATCTCTGCTGGCGCGCCCGTGCCGCCGGTGGGCGAGTGGTGGTGGCGCCGTCGACTGCGGTCGGTCACCTCGAGGCGCTGGGCGTCCGCCATCCGGTCGACGATCGCCGCCGACTGCAGATGCGCCATCGTCAGCGCGCCATGCGGGTGGCGTCGAGCTTCTGGACGCGGGTGCGGGTCGTCCCCCAAGCCGCGCTGCTGGCGTTGGCGGAGATCGTCTACGCCTTGGTGCTGGGGCGTTTCCGCCAGGCGCGCGACGTGGCCGGTGCCTGGACCTGGAACCTGTCGCATCGAGGTCAGACCCGCACGAGACGCAAAGCGCTCAGCAAGATCCGCACCGTGCCCGACCGCGACATCCGGGCACTCCAGGCGAAGGGCAGCGCCCGCTTCGCCGCCTTCTTGCGCGGCCAGCTCGGCGCGTCCGGTGACCGACTGGCCTCGGTGGCCGGCGCCCGGCGCGAGCTGGCCGATACGTTGCGATCGTCGTCGGCCGGCGCGGCGCTCACGGTCTGGCTGGTGGTCACCGCTGTCATCGTCTTCGGCAGTCGCGACCTGCTCTTCGGCGACATCTCGGCGGTGGGCGACCTGCCGCTCTTCGGCGACAGTGCCACCGACCTCATCCGGCAGTGGACCAGCGGCTGGCGCGACGTCGGCTTGGGCGCGGTTGATGCCAACCCGACGGGGCTGGGGTTCATCGGGCTGCTCGGCTATCCGTTGCTCGGCGCCATGGGCGTGCTGCGCACCCTCTTGATCCTCGGGATGCTCCCACTCGGCATCGTCGGGATGTGGCGGCTGTGCAAGCCGATCGGCTCGCGCCGAGCGCGGGTGGTCGGGCTCGTCGTCTACGCCGCGTCGCCCATCGCCTACAACTCGCTCGCCGACGGGCAATGGGGCGGCCTCGTGCTCTACGGCCTCGCCCCATGGATCGTGTCCCAGCTCGCCAAGGCGTCGGGGCTTTCGCCGTTCGGCCCGGTCGGGGGCGAGTCCGGTCCCGGTGTCCGGGCCAGGCCGCTGGTCCAGCGGCTCGTCATGGTGGGGGTGCTGTCTGCGATCGCCGCCATGCTCTTTCCCGTCGCCCTCGTGGTGGTGGTCGGCATGGCGCTCGCACTGGCCCTCGGCGGGCTGGTGGCAGGTCAGCTCGCGGGGAGCGGTCGGGTGTTGCTGGTCGCGGTCGGTGGCGCGCTCGTCGGGATGGTGCTTCACCTCCCGTGGAGCGCGTCGTGGCTGTCGGGAGGGTGGGACGCCATCGCCGGCACCACCTCTGCGGGCAGCGACCCGCTCGACCTCGGGGCCATCCTCAGGTTCGAGACGGGCCCGGTGGGCGCTGGACCGCTCGGCTACGCCCTGCTCGTGGTGGCGCTGCTGCCGCTCTTCATCGGACGTGACTGGCGACTCGGGTGGGCGGTGCGGGCCTGGGGGCTCGCCCTCGCCGGACTCGCTGGCGTGTGGGTGGCCGCCCAGGGATGGCTGCCGGGTGACCTGCCCTCGGCCGAGCTGCTGTTGGCGCCGGCGGCGGTCGGTCTGGCGCTGGCGGCGGCGATGGGCATGGCCGCCTTCGAGGTCGACCTACCCGATTACCACTTCGGTTGGCGCCAGATCGTCTCGTTGCTCGCGGGCGCGGCGCTCGTGCTGGCGGTGTTCCCCGTCATCGGCGCGGCGATCGACGGCCGCTGGCACCAGCCGGCCGGCGACTACGACAGCACGCTGGCCTTCCTCGACGAGGAGGGGCAGGCGGCACCCTTCCGGGTGCTCTGGCTCGGCGATGCCTCGGTGTTGCCGCTGGCCGGCTGGCAACTCGATGCGCCCGAGATCGACGACCTCGGTCCTGGCGCCACCTTGGCCTACGCCACCTCCGACAACGGCACGCCGTCGCTGGCCGACCGCTGGGCGGGCGACCCCAGTGCGGCCACCACCGGTCTCGGCGACGCTCTCGAGGTGGCCGCCAGCGGCGGCACCAGCCGGCTCGGCAGCCTGCTCGCACCGATGGGTGTGCGCTACATCGTGGTGCCGTTGGCGATCGCCCCTGAGCCCTACAGCGAGCCGGCCTACGACGCGGCCGGCATCGAGGCGATGCTCGAAGGACAGCTCGACCTCTCGTCGGTCACGGCCGCTGGCGTGGTCGTCTACGAGAACGCGTCGTGGGGCCCAACCCGCGCCCTCCTGCCACCGGACACGGCCATCCCGCCGGGGGGCGACTCGCTCCTCGAGCAGGTCTTCCCGGCGGTCAGCGGCGCTCCGGTAGCGCTGCCCGACGACGACGGCTATCAGCGGTTCCAGGGTGAGCTGCCGCCGAGTGTCGTCTACCTGGCCGCGGCCAGCGCCGACGAGTGGCGCCTGCGTGCCGGCGACGGCACCTCGGCGGAACGGGTCGATGCGCTCGGCTGGGCCAACGCGTTCCTCTCCGACGGCTCGGACGACGCCACTCTCTGGTTCGAGACGCCCACCTCCCGACTGTTGATCCTCGCCGGTCAGGTCCTCCTGTGGATCCTGGCCATCATCTACCTGCTGCGCGTGCGGGTGGTCTCCGACGAACGGCGCACGCTGTGAGGACCTGGCGCTGGCCTGCGCTGATCCTGGTGCCCGCGCTCCTCCTCGGTGCCGCGGTCGTCGAGCGGCAGCTCGACGACGACGAGAGCCCTGCCGTCGAGCAAACGGGTGGGGCCGCCGTGGCGTTGCCCACGGCAGCACCTGCCGGCTCGCTCAGCTCCACCTGGTACTGCTCGGGCGGCACGGCGGTCGGCACCGAAGAGGGCCTGGCCGAGCACGTGGTGCACATCGCCAACGTCTCGGGCGATGCGCTCACGGGCCGGGTCACCGCCTATCCGAGCGCTGGCGAGCCGGCAGCCACCGAGGTCGAGGTGCCGGCCCACGCGCGCGTGGCCGTGCGGGTCAGCGATCTCGTCACCGCCCCGTTCGCCGCCGCCCTCGTCGAAGTCGACGGAGGCGATGTGGCGGTCGAGCACGAGCTGAGCGGCGCCAGCGGCCGCAGCATCGGTGCCTGCGCGTCGGCCCCGTCCGACACCTGGTACTTCCCGGCCGGCACAACGCGGGCCGGCACCCGGCTGATCCTCACCGCGTTCAACCCGTTCCCGGCCGACGCCGTCATCGACATCTCCTTCGACACCGACGACGGCACCCGCACACCGCAGTCCTACCAAGCGCTGGTGATCCCGGGCGGCTCGGTCCTGCCCATCGACGTGAGCGAGGTCGTGACCCTCCGAGAGGAGGTTGCCACCCAGGTGGTGGCCCGGTCCGGGCGGGTGGTGGTCGATCAGATCCAGTCCGTCGCCGACGAGGAGTCCGGTGCACGAGGTCTCAACGTGACCCTCGGGTCGCCGGTCACCGCCGAGACCTGGCTGTTCCCCGACGGGGTGGGCGCCGAGGGCTACGGCGAGCGCATCGTGCTCTACAACCCCGGCGAGTCGCCGTCGGAGGTCGACGTGCAGGTCGTGCTCGACGATCCCGACGTCAACGGCATCGCCGAGCCCTTCGAGGTGAGCGTGGGGCCGGGCAGCTACAGCTCCATCGACGTGCTGGTCGACGGCCGCGTGCCGGTCGGCGTCGCCCACGCGGTGGTGATCCGGGTGCGCAACGAGATCCCGGTGGTCGCCGAGCGGATCATCACCGGCACGCCCGACGCCGTGCAGCCCGGGCTCGGCTACACGATGGGCTCGCCGGCAGTGGCCGGACGCTGGCTGGCGCCGGTGGCGTCGGTCGACGGCCTGTCGGGCAGCGCCGTCATCGTGTTCAACCCGTCGTCCTCCGAGACCGTGCGTTTCAGTGTGCAGGCGGTCGGCAACGGTCAGATCTCCACGCCCGACGGCTTCGGCGACATCGAGTTGCCGCCTGGCCAGCGCCGGATCGTCGATATCGGCATCGACGGCCTCGGCTTCGCGCCGCTCGCGCTCGAGGTGACGAGCGACGGGCTGGTCGTGGCCGAGACCCGTCTCGGCTTCGAGGCCGGCGACGACCTCAACTACCTGATGGCGGTTCCGGTGAGCGGCACGGTCAGCACGCCGGTCGGCACCGTTGGGGAGCTGTCGACCGACGACGTGCTGCTCGAGGGCGATTGACCGTGGAGCGATTGGTCATCGCCGCCATCGGTGTGGTGGTGGCCGTGGCCATCGCGCTCCTGGCCGAGCGACGTCGCCAGCGCCGCGTGGGTGCGCCTGCGTTCGTGGCGCCTGAGCGCGTCGATCGGACCGACTTCCGCCGGCCCGATGCCCCGTGGCTGCTCGCCGTGTTCACCTCGAAGACCTGCGACACCTGTGCCGCCGTGGCCGCCATGATCACCGAGCTCGAGAGCGACGAGGTGGCCACGCAAGAACTCGAGGTCGGTCGCGACGGCGAGGTCCACGAGCGTTACGGCGTGCGGGCCGTGCCGCTGCTCGTGCTAGCCGATCGGTCCGGCGAGGTGCGCTTCCACGTGTTCGGCCCGGTGCGGCGCGACGAAGTCGATGCCGCCATGGCCGAGGCCGCCGGTTCCTAGACGGTGGTCGCCTAGACGGTGGTTGGGGGCGCCGGCTCGGGTTGAGGCGAGCTGATGGGGGTGCGGCTGCTGCGGGCCAGCTCGATGAGCCGGGACACCTCGGCGCCGTCGATGGTCTCGTGTTCGAGCAGCGCGCGAGCCACGAGGTCGAGGCCCTTGCGGTTCTCGGTGAGGATGTGCCGGCAGCGCTCTTCCTGCTCGCGCAGGATGCGTTCGACCTCTTCGTCGATGACGCGGGCGGTGTCGTCGCTGTAGTCGCGGGTGTGCATCAGGTCTTCGCCGAGGAAGACCTGGCCTTGGGAGCCCCAAGCCATCGGGCCGACCCGTTGGCTCATGCCCCATTCGCGGACCATCTTGCGGGCGAGTTCGGTGGCGCCCACCAGGTCGTTGTTGGCTCCGGTGGAGATGACGTCGAACACCAGCTCCTCGGCCATGCGACCGCCCATGCGGACGACGAGCGAGTCCTCGATGTAGTCCTGCCGATAGATGTGGCGGTCTTCTTCGGGGAGCTGCATGGTGACCCCGAGGGCCATGCCCGACGGGATGATGGTCACCTTGTGGAGCGGATCGGCGGTCGGGAGCACCGCGGCACACACGGCGTGGCCGGCCTCGTGGTAGGCGATCGCTTCCTTCTCGGTGTCGGACAGTGCCATCGACTCACGTCGCTGGCCCATGATGACCCGGTCGCGCGCCATGTCGAAGTGGCGCATGTGCACGGTGTCGGCGCCCTCGCGCACGGCGAACAGCGCGGCCTCGTTGACCAGGTTGGCCAGGTCGGCCCCGCTCATGCCGGGTGTGCCGCGGGCCACCACGTCGAGGTCGACATCGGGCGCCATGCGCTTGTGCTTGATGTGCACCTCGAGGATGCGGCGGCGGTCGTCGAGCTCGGGCAGCGGCACGACGACCTGACGGTCGAAGCGCCCGGGGCGCAGCAGCGCGGGGTCGAGGATGTCGGGCCGGTTGGTGGCCGCCATCATGACGATGCCGGAGCTCACCTCGAACCCGTCCATCTCCGAGAGCATCTGGTTGAGCGTCTGCTCGCGCTCGTCGTGGCCGCCGCCGAGCCCGGCGCCGCGCTTGCGCCCGATCGAGTCGATCTCGTCGACGAAGATGATGGCCCGGCCCATCTTGCGGGCCGACTGGAACAGGTCGCGCACGCGGCTGGCGCCGACGCCGACGAACATCTCCATGAAGTCCGAGCCGGTCACCGACAGGAACGGCACGCCGGCCTCGCCGGCCACCGCTCGGGCGATGAGCGTCTTGCCGGTGCCGGGCGGCCCGACCAGCAGCACGCCCTTGGGGATGCGCGCGCCGATCTCGCTGAACTGCTCGGGGTGCTTCAGGAAGTCGACCACCTCGGTGATCTCCTGCTTGACCCCGTCGTAGCCGGCGACGTCGTCGAAGGTGGTGCCGGGACGCTCGGTGGAGTAGGTCTTGGCCTTCGAGCGGCCGATGGACATGATGCCGCCCATCTGCGAGCTGGCCCGGCGCTGCATCCACACGAAGAAGAGGATCAGCAGGCCGACGGGGATCAGCAAGGGGAGCAGCGACTCCCAGATGCTCGACTGGGGCGACTCGAACTCGACGCCGTTCTGCGTCATCAGGTCGAGATCGGCATCGGTGGGCTCGAGCGGACCGGTGGTGGTGAACTTGGTGCCGTCGTCGAGCTCGCCGCTGATGTTGCCGTTGGCGTTGTTGAACGTGGCCTCGGCGACCCTGCCGGCCTCGAGGTCTTCCATGAAGTCGCCGAACGACACGGGCTCGCCCGTGTCACCGGTCATGAGGGAGGGAAGGAACAACGCGGCGACGACCACGCCGACGAGCACCCAGATCATCCACTTGGGCCAGCCTTGGTCGCCGCCCAGTCGGCCCTGCCCACGGCCGTCGGAGCCGGGGGTTTCCTGGCCGTCGTCGGAGTTCATGGCGTCAAGCGTAGAAGAGAAAAGCGAAAACCGGGTCAAGCTGGTCGTACGCGTCGATCGGGAACGAGCTCAGCTGGCTTCCCGCACCAGGGTCGCCACCCCGTGTCGGAGGTCGCGCAGCTGCCAGCCGAAGGGCACGGTGAGCGACTCGGCGTGGCGAGCGCAGAGGTCGTAGGTCGACGGGTGGCCCTCGTCGGCCAGGTCGGTCAACCACACGGTGCTCTCGGCGTACGCGTAGCCGAAGGTCGATGTCGCTCGGCTGGCGCAGCCCGGTCGGGCGCACTGACGGCTCATGGGTCGAGAACGTACCGGCTCGCGACGCAGTCCTGGCGGACGGTCCCCGTGCCGTAAGTACCCTGCCGAGATGGAGAGCGACTCGGCCACGGCCGAAGCGGCCGGCCTGGTCGAGCCGAGGTGGGGGCTCGGCGACGTGTTCGGCGGATGGGTCGTGGCGGTCGTGGTGTCGACGATCGTGGGCGGGCTGGTGCTGGCCGGGTTCGGCTACGGCGACGACGCCGACGCAGCGCCGCTCTACGTGGTCCTCCTCACGAACGTGCCGTTCTGGCTGGGCCTGGTGGGGGTGGCGGTGTGGGCCACCACGACGAAGGGGAACGGCCCGGTCCGCGATCTGCGCCTGACCATGCGGTCGCTCGACGTGCCCCTCGGGCTCGCCATCGGCGTGGCCGCCCAACTGCTCGTGACCCCGCTCTACTGGCTGCTCTCGCTGCTGATCGGTGACGATCACGATGTCGCTGCCGAGGCGAGGGAGCTCACCGATCGGGCCGACGGCCCGGCCGGGGTCGTGGCCCTGTTGCTCATCGTGGGCATCGGTGCGCCGGTGGCGGAGGAGATCTTCTACCGGGGTCTCACCCAGTCGGCGTTCGAGAAGCGCGGCATGCGGTGGGGCCTGGCCTTGGTGCTCACGGCGGGGCTGTTCGCGGTCTCTCATCTGCAACTGCTGCAGCTCCCCGCCCTCTTCCTGTTCGGTCTGCTGCTGGGTTGGCTGGTGCGCGCCTTCGGTCGGCTCGGCCCCGCTCTGTGGTCGCACCTGGCGTTCAACGTCACTGCGGCGCTGATGTTGGTGTGGGGGACCTGAACGCGAGCCGAATCCGGTGGCTGGCACCCCACGACCAGTTGTGGCGTGCCACCATTTGCCGACCATGACCGACGCCCTCACCGACATCGTGGACCCGGCACCGGCACCGAGCGCCGAGGCGCCCGGACCGCCCCCGCCGGCCGATCTCGAGCCGACCGAGCCGCCACCCCCGGCGAAGGCGTTCGGGCTCACCCTCGAAGGCTGGGTGTCGCTGGCCATCGTGGCGTCGTGCGTGGGCTTCGTGTTCACCCAGCTGGGCCCGGCCAACCTCTTCGCCAACACCACGCCAGCCGGTGGCGACATGGGCGCCCATGTGTGGGGGCCGGCGTTCCTGCGCGATCACCTGCTGCCCTCGGGGCGGCTCACGGGGTGGACGCCCGACTGGTACGCCGGCTTCCCCGCCTACCACTTCTACATGGTGGTGCCGTCGCTCGCGATCGCGCTGCTCAGCTACCTCATCCCTTATGGCATCGCGTTCAAGCTGGTCGCGGTCAGCGGCCTGCTGGCCCTGCCGGTGTGCATGTGGGCGTTCGGTCGCCTCACCCGCCTGCCGTTCCCGGTTCCCCCGCTGCTCGCAGTGGCAGGCACCATGTTCCTGTTCGACCGGTCGTTCTCGATCTACGGCGGCAACATCGCGTCGACGCTGGCGGGTGAGTTCGCCTTCAGCATCTCGCTGGCGTTCGCGGTGCTCTACCTCGGCGTGCTCGGGCGTGGCCTCGACAACGGCAAGCACCGCGTGGCTGCCGCGGTGTTGCTTGCGCTCACCGCGCTGTGTCACCTCATCCCGCTGTTCTTCGCGATCGCCGGCACGGTGGTCTGGTTCGTGCTCACCCTCGGCTGGCGCCATCTCCGCCCCAAGGTCGCGGTCGCGCTGGTGTGTGTCGCCGCGGCCATCGCGACAGTGCTCGTCGTCTTCACCGAGCTCGGCGTCGACGAGTTCGGCGGAGACTTCGGCTTCTACGGCGTGCGCTTCGGCCTGTTCTGGGCCATTGCGGCCCTTGGGTTGCTCGTGCCGGCGGTGATGATCGCCGACTTCCCGAAGGCCCGACTCGTCTACCTCGCCACGGTGACGCCGGTGGCGGGCCTCATCACTGCGTTCTGGACGGTGCCCTTCTACCTCCAGAGCCGCTACATGAACGACATGGGGTGGGAGAAGAAGGAGAACTTCGGCAACTACCTCTTCACCCGCCAGGACCTCGACCCCCAACTGGTCGACGCGCCGGCCATCAAGTGGGTGCTGGCACTGGCCGGCGTCGGTGCGGTGATGGCGGTGGTGTTCGGCATCGTCGAACGGCGGCGGGGCGCCATGTTCTGGATCGGGATCGCCATCGTCGCGGGCGTCGGCTTCGTGCTGGCACCACAGGGCCGGCTGTGGAACGCGCGGCTGCTGCCCTTCTACTACCTCGCGCTCTACGCGCTCGCGGCCATCGGCGTCGCCTACGTCGCGCGGGCGCTCGCCATGCTCGTCGCCCGCGACCCGGTGCGCCCCGGTCGGGTCCTGCCGTCGGTCATCGCCGGCGCCGCCACCGGGCTGGCGCTGCTCCTCTTGGCCCTGCCGCTGCGCGCGCTGCCCGAGAAGATCGGTCCGTTCGACTTGGTCGAGGAACGCGCCGACGGTGGCTACAAGTGGGGCTTCCTCCCCGTCGTCAACGACAACAGCTTCATCGACTCGTGGGCCAAGTGGAACTTCGACGGCTATGAGCGCAAGGCCGCGTACCCGGAGTACTACGGCATCGTGCAGACCATGGACGCGGTCGGCGAGCAGCGCGGTTGCGGGCGGGCGATGTGGGAGCACGAGGAGCAACACGATCGCTACGGCACGCCGATGGCCCTCATGCTGCTGCCCTTCTGGACCGACGGCTGCATCGGTTCGCAGGAAGGTCTCTACTTCGAGGCGTCGGGCACCACGCCCTACCACTTCATCAACCAGGACGAGTTGTCCTCCGCGCCGTCCAACGCGCAGCGCGACCTGCCCTACGGGCCGGGACCACCCAGCCGCACCGACTTCGACCGGGGCATCGAGCACCTCCAGATGATGGGCGTGCGCTACTACATGGCCATCTCGGATCGCATGATCGACTTCGGCCGGCGCAACGAGAGCCTCACCGAGATCGCCGCCTCCGGCCCCTGGGTGGTGTTCGAGGTCGCCGACAGCCAGCTGGTGACACCGCTCGCCAACCAGCCGGCGGTCGTGAACGACATCGAGAACAGCCACGAGACCTGGCTCGAGGACTCGATGAACTGGTACGTCGACCCCGATCAGTGGCCGGTGTTCCTGGCCGCCGACGGCCCCGACGAGTGGCAGCGCATCGAGGCCGGCACCACCCCCGAGGAACGTCCGCAGACGCCGGTGACCGTGAGCAACATCGAGACGTCGACCGACGGCATCGAGTTCGACGTCAGCGAGATCGGCACACCGGTGCTGGTCAAGGCGTCCTACTTCCCCAACTGGAAGGTCGACGGCGCCGAGGGCCCCTATCGCGTCACGCCGAACCTCATGGTGGTCATCCCCACCGACACGCACGTCACGATGAGCTACGGCTGGACGGGGATCGACCTGCTCGGCTGGGGCCTCACCCTGCTCGGCCTGGTCGGGCTGGTCTGGCTCTGGCGGGCCGGCCCGGTGGTGATGCCCGCGAGCGAGCCCACCGACGACGGCGTGCCACCGCCGCCCGCCCCGCTGGCGATGTCCGCCGCCCCTCTGGCGACGTCGACGGACCGCCCATGGGTGGCCCGAGGAGGCGGCGTCCGAGAGCCCCGGGCACTCGCCGTGAGCCGGGCGCGCGACGCCGCCATCGGCGCGGCCGGAGCGCTGCTCGCGGTGGCCGCTTGGCGCATGGTGTCGCGCCGACCGCTCGCCACCACCTGGATCCGGTCCGACCTCGACCGCCGACGCGACCGCCCTCAGGCACCGGGCGACGTGCGGCTCACCGTGGTCGTGCCCGCCTACGGCGAGCAGGGTCGCATCGGTGAGACCGTCCACCGGTTGCGCACCGATCTGGCCAAGATCGCCGACGACGGCGGTGTCGAGATCGTCGTGGTCGACGACGGCTCGCTCGACGGCACCGCCCGGGAAGCCGAGAAGGCCGGCGCCGATCAGGTGATCCGCCATCCACGCAACCGCGGCAAGGGCGCCGCGGTGCGCACGGGGGCGCTCATGGCCCACGGCCGCACCATCGCCTTCACCGACGCCGACCTGGCGTACTCGCCCGACCAGATCCTCGGGTTGCTCGACGAGGTCGAGTCGGGATGGGACGTGGTCGTCGGCAGCCGCCGGCATCTCGAGACCACCACGCTCGTGCGTGCCCGGCGGCTGCGCGAGATCGGTGGGCGCGGCATCAACCTGGTGACGCGAGCGGTGCTGCTCGGCCACTATCGCGATACGCAGTGCGGCCTGAAGGCGTTCCGGTCCGACGTGGCGCGGGTGATCTTCTCGCACTGTCGGGTCGACGGGTTCGCCTTCGACGTCGAGGTCTTCCACCTCATCGAGCGCTATCACCTGTCGCTCGCCGAGGTGCCCGTCCGCATCGAGAACTCGTCGGCGTCCACCGTCAACGTGGTCCGCGACGCGCTGCGTCTGGTGCGCGACCTGTTCCGCATCCGCCGGTGGGCGCGCCAGGGCGTCTACGACCCGCTGCCGGGCGAGCTCGACCCCGGCGATCTGCCCGTCGACTGAGCCGACCGAGGCCCGGCGGGGACGGGCCGACCATGAGGACCGTCGCTTCGCCGCTGGGGTCGCCCGCGTGCCGGCCTACTAGGGTTGACTGGCCATGGCAACGATCGACGCGGCGACCCTCGACGCCATCTTCAAGGCCTACGACATCAGGGGCACCGTGCCCGATCAGCTCGATGGAGCGATCGTCGAGCGCATCGGTGCGGCCTTCGCCAAGTACGCGGTCGACGAGTCCGCCGGGTCGGTCGGGCGGGTGCTGGTGGCGCACGACATGCGCCCGTCCGGGCCTGAGTTCGCCCAGCTCTTCGCGCGCGGCGTGAAGTCGCAGGGCCTCGACGTGGTGCACCTCGGCCTGGCCTCCACCGACCTGTTGTTCTGGGCGGCGGGCCACTTCGACGCCCCTGGCGCCATGCTCACGGCCTCCCACAACCCGGCCCAGTACAACGGCATCAAGTTGTGCCTCGCGGGCGCACGCCCCGTGGGGGAGGAGACCGGGCTCGTGCCGATCAAGGCAGACACGCTCGCCGGGCTCGCGCCCGCCGGCCCGGTCGGATCCGAGAGCGCCACCGATGCCCTGCCGGCGTTCGCCGAGCACGTGCAGTCGTTCGTCGACCGTTCGGTGCTGCTCCCCTTGCGCATCGTCGCCGACACCGCCAACGGCATGGGTGGGCTCACCGCGCCCGCGGTGTTCGAGGGCCTGCCGTTCGAGCTCGAGGTGCTCTACGGCGAGCTCGACGGCACCTTCCCCAACCATCCGGCCGATCCGATCCAGGCAGAGAACCTCCGCGACCTGCAGGCGCGGGTCGTCGAGACCGGTGCCGATGTCGGCCTTGCGTTCGACGGCGACGCCGACCGTGTGTTCCTCGTCGACGACCTCGGCCAGCTCGTGTCGGGCTCGCTCACCACGGCGATGGTCGCGGCCGCCATGCTCGACAAGCACCCGGGCGCCACGATCCTCTACAACCTCATCTGCTCGAAGGCGGTGCCCGAGGTGATCCGCGAGCGCGGCGGTGAGCCGGTGCGCACCCGCGTCGGGCACTCGTTCATCAAGCAGGTGATGGCCGAGACCGGTGCCGCCTTCGGTGGCGAGCACTCGGGTCACTACTACTTCCGCGACAACTACCGGGCCGACTCGGGCATCATCGCCGCCCTCGTCGTGCTCGAGATGCTGTCGCGTGCGGGCGAGCCCCTGTCGAAGTTCCGCATCCCGTTCGAGCGCTATGCCGACTCAGGTGAGATCAACACCCACGTCACCGACCCGGCCGCAGTGATCGACTCGGTTGCCGCCCATTTCGCCGACGCCCACCAGGACCGGCTCGATGGCCTCACCGTCGATCTGGGCGACTGGTGGTTCAATCTGCGACCGTCCAACACCGAACCGCTCCTGCGCCTCAACCTCGAAGCCGCCACGGTCGCCGAGTGCGAACGATGTGTGGCCGAGCTGCGGACGCTCATCGCGAAGGGATCCTGACATGGCACTCGACGAACAGCTCCTCGAGATCCTCGCCTGCCCCGACGACAAGGGCCCGCTGCTCTACTTCGCCGACGAGGACGCTCTCTACAACCCGCGCCTCAAGCGGCGGTACGCGATCCGCGACGACATCCCGATCATGCTGATCGACGAGGCCGAGACGGTCACCGACGACGAGCACGCACGGTTGGTGGCCAAAGCCGAGGCAGAGGGCATCACCCCCACGTTCGAGGCGTGAGCATGCACGACATCCTCGACACCCTCGGCATGTTCGACGCGGCCGCTGCGCTTCCCGAGCAGGTCGTCAACGCGGCCGCCGCGGCGCGGCAGGTCGACGGCGAGTTGCCCACGCACGACGACATCGAGAACGTGGTGGTGCTCGGCATGGGTGGCAGTGGCATCGGGGGCGACGTCGTCCGCGAGATCGCCGGCCCGTTCATGCCGGTGCCCGTGGTGGTGCACAAGGGCTACGGCATCCCCAACTTCATCGACGAGAGCTCACTCGTCTTCGCGCTGAGCTTCTCGGGCGAGACGGAGGAGACGGTCGAGGCTGCGTCCGAGGCCGCGGCGGCCGGCGGACGGTTGGTGGTGGTCAGCGAAGGCGGTGAGCTCGGCCGCCTCGCCGAGGCGTGGGCCGTGCCCCACATCCCGATCGCACCGGGCATCCCGATGCCTCGTGCCGGTCTCGGCGCCGTGGCCATCCCACCGCTCATCGTGCTGGAGCGTCTCGGCTTGTTCCCAGGTGCCTCGTCGTGGATCGACGCCGCCGTCGATCAGCTGCGTATCCGGCGCGACAAGCTCATCGCTGACGGCAACGAAGCCCAGGCGTTGGCCCGGCGGATCGGGCGCCAGCTCCCCATCGTCTACGGCGGCGGTGGTCTCGGCGGCCTGGCGGCGCTGCGCTGGAAGAACCAGTTCAACGAGAACGCCAAGGTGGCCTCGTTCTGGAACGAGATCCCGGAGCTGTGTCACAACGAGCTGTGCGGCTGGGGCCAGCACGGTGACGTCACCCGCCAGGTGTTCCGGCTCATCAACCTGCGCCACGACTTCGAGCATCCCCAGGTGAGCTAGGCGCTTCACCCTCATCGACGAGTTCGTCGACGAGGTCGTGGCGGCCACCGAGGTGGTGGTGGCCGAGGGCGATGGCGCGCTGGCGCAGCTGCTCGACCTGGTGATGATGGGTGATTTCGTGAGCCTCTACCTCGCGGCGGAGGCCGACGTCGATCCCGGGCCCGTCCCGGTGCTCGACCTCATCAAGGAGCGGCTGGCCGAAGGCTGACCGGCCGCTACACTGCAAGTCTCCAGGCTGTCCCGAACGGCGTCAGACGACCCCAGCCCGGAACCGACACCTTTCCTGTCTGCTCCGACGCGCACGAGGAGATCCGATGACGATCACGCCCGCACTCACCGACGCCGCCGATTTCAAGGTGGCCGATCTCAGCCTGGCCGGTTTCGGTCGCAAGGAGATCGACCTGGCCGAGCACGAGATGCCCGGCCTGATGGCCCTTCGGGCCGAGTATGCCGACCAGCAGCCGCTGCGTGGCGCGCGGATCACCGGCTCGCTGCACATGACCATCCAGACCGCCGTGCTGATCGAGACGCTCACCGCTCTCGGGGCCGAGGTGCGTTGGTGCTCCTGCAACATCTTCTCGACCCAGGACCACGCCGCGGCGGCGGTGGCGGTGGGTCCCGACGGCACCTCCGACAACCCGAAGGGCGTGCCCGTCTTCGCCTGGAAGGGCGAGACGCTCGAGGAGTACTGGTGGTGCACCGAGCAGGCGCTGCGCTGGCCCGATCCTGACGCGCCCAACGGATCGTCCGGCCCCAACATGATCCTCGACGACGGTGGCGACGCGACGCTGCTCGTGCACAAGGGCACCGAATACGAGCGGTCGGGCGTGGTGCCCGACGCCACCGACGCCGACTCCGACGAGTGGAAGGTCGTGCTCGACCTGCTGCGTCGCACCGTCGCCTCGGAGCCCGATCTCTGGACATCGATCGGAAGGGGCGTGCACGGCGTCACCGAGGAGACCACCACCGGTGTGCACCGCCTCTACCAGATGATGGAGGCGGGCAGCCTGCTGTTCCCGGCCATCAACGTGAACGACTCGGTCACCAAGTCGAAGTTCGACAACCTCTACGGCTGTCGCCATTCGCTCATCGACGGCATCAACCGCGCCACCGACGTGATGATCGGCGGCAAGGTGGCGGTCGTGTGCGGCTACGGCGACGTGGGCAAGGGCTGTGCGGCGTCGCTGCGCGGCCAGGGTGCGCGCGTCATCATCACCGAGATCGATCCGATCTGCGCGCTGCAGGCCGCCATGGAGGGCTACGAGGTGACCACCCTCGAAGACGTCATGGAGACCGCGGACATCTTCGTCACCACCACCGGCAACAAGGACATCATCACCGCCGAGCACATGGCCCGCATGAAGCACCAGGCCATCGTGGGCAACATCGGCCATTTCGACAACGAGATCGACATGGCCGGGCTGGCCCGCATGAGCGACGTGCAGCGGGTCAACATCAAGCCGCAGGTCGACGAGTACGTGTTCCCCGACGGGCACGCGGTGATCATCCTGGCCGAGGGTCGGCTGCTCAACCTCGGCTGCGCCACCGGCCATCCGAGCTTCGTCATGTCCAACAGCTTCTCGAACCAGGTCATCGCCCAGATCGAGCTGTTCACCCACCAGGACTTCTACGAGCGCAAGGTCTACACGTTGCCCAAGCACCTCGACGAGAAGGTGGCCCGGCTGCACCTCGATGCTCTGGGCGTGAAGCTCACCAAGCTCACCGACGATCAGGCGGCCTACCTCGGCATCCCCGCCGAGGGCCCGTTCAAGCCCGACCACTACCGCTACTGAGCGAGCGGGTCATGCACGAGTTGCGGGGCAAGGTGGCGGTGGTGACCGGCGCGGCCTCGGGCATCGGACGCTCGCTGGCCACCGCGTTCGCCGGCGAGGGCATGCGGCTCTTCCTCGCCGATCTCGACGAGCAGGGCCTGCGCGCTGCGGCCGACGAGCTGGGCCGGTCGGGTGCCGAGGTCGTCGTGGCCACCTGCGACGTCTCCGACGGTCACCAGATCGAGGCGCTCGCTCGACAGGTGATCGACGCCTTCGGTGCGGTTCACCTGGTGTGCAACAACGCGGGTGTCGGCGGCGGGGGAGCGGTTGCGGACTTCGACGTCGACAACTGGAAGCATGTCATCGATGTCGATCTGTGGAGCGTGCTGCACGGCATGCGCGTGTTCCTGCCGCTGCTGATCGAACAGGGCGAGGGCCACATCGTGAACACCGCATCGGTGGCGGGGCTCTTCTCGGGGCCGTTCATGGGTCCCTACTCGGTCGCCAAGTACGGCGTGGTGGCCATCTCCGAAGCTGCGTTCCTCGAGCAGGCAACGCTCGGCACCGGTGTCGGCGTGTCGGTGCTCTGCCCCGGCTGGGTGCGCACGCCCATCGCCGACAACATGCCCCTCTCGGGCGACGGCAGCGGTGTCGAGGCGATCCTGCGCGACACGGTGAAGGGTTTCGTCGACCAGGGGATGGATCCCGACGAGGTGGCCGCCGCGGTGGTCGACGCCGTGCGCACCCGTCGCTTCTACATCCTCACCCACGACGACAGTCGCGTCATGGTCCGGCGGCGACTCGAGGCCATCGTGAACGGCGGCGACCCACCCAACGTCTCGATGGACGCCCTCTGAACCTCGAGCCCGATCCGATCCCGCCCACCATCGAGTGGATCGGGGACGGCATCCGGCTGATCGACCAGCGCCTGTTGCCGCGAACGCTGGCGTTCATCGAGGTCCGCACGGTCGACCAGCTGTGCCACTGCATACGCGACCTCGCGGTTCGTGGCGCACCGGCGCTCGGCGCGGCCGGAGCGATGGGTGTGGCGCTCGCCGCGGTGAACGGCGATGACCCGGCCGGGGCCGGCGCAGCCCTCGTCGCCACCCGACCGACGGCGGTCAACCTGGCGTGGGGCGTCGGGCAGGCGTTGAGCGCGCCCGATCCGGTCGCTGCGGCGCGGGCTCTGGCCGACGCTGACGTGTCTGCCAACCGCCGGCTCGGCGCGCACGGCGCCACGCTGATCGGCGACGGCGGCCGCGTCCTCACACACTGCAACGCAGGGTCGCTGGCGTGCGTCGGCTACGGCACCGCGCTCGGCGTCGTGCGCGCCGCGCACGAGCAGGGCAAGCGTCTGCACGTCTGGGTCGACGAGACCCGGCCCGTGCTCCAGGGCTCTCGGCTGACCGCCTGGGAGCTCGACCGCCTCGGCATCGCCTTCACCATCGTCGCCGACTCGCTGGCGGGGGCGCTCATGCGGGCCGGCGACGTCGATGTCGTGGTGGTCGGTGCCGACCGCATCGCCGCCAACGGCGACGTGGTCAACAAGGTGGGCACCTACGGCCTGGCGGTCCTCGCCCGCCATCACGAGGTGCCGTTCTACGTGGCCGCGCCGACCGCCACGATCGACCTCGCCACGGCCGCCGGTGACCAGGTGGTGATCGAGCGCCGCCAGTCGGCCGAGCTGCTCGAGCTCGCTGGCTCGGCCCTCGCTCCCGTGGGGGCGTCCGGCGAGAACTGGGCGTTCGACGTCACCCCACACGACCTGGTGACGGGCTATGTGACAGAGCTCGGCGTGAGCACCGAGGTTCCTGTCAGTCCCCGTTCGTAGCCTGACGGCGATGTTGACCTCTGTCGTCGCTCTTGCGTTCCCCAGCACGTGCGGGTGCTGTGGTCGGCCCGGTCCGTCGCCGTGCCCGCCCTGCGCCGACCAGCTCGTGCCTGCTGGAGAGGTGGCCGCTCCGCCCGGCGTCGACACGTTGTGGGCGCTGCTGTCCTATGAGGGCGTGGGTCGCGAGCTGGTCACCTCGCTCAAGTACGACAACAACCGGTCGGCGATCAGTCGGCTGGGGAGGGCGCTGGCATCGCTCGTCGACCCCGGCGCCTTCGATGTCATCACGTGGGCGCCCACCGTGGCCCAGCACCGGCGCCGCCGGGGCTTCGACCAGGCCGAGCTGCTGGCCCGGCAGTTGGCGCGGGCGTCCCGCACGCGAGCAGGCGGCGCGCCGGCGCGCCGGCTGCTGCGTCGCGAGCGGGGTCCGGGCCAGACCGGCCGAGGCTCGGTCGAGCGTCGCCACGGTCCCTCGTTCCGCTGCGCGGGCACCTCCCCGGCGCGTGTGCTCCTCGTCGACGACGTGTGCACCACCGGGTCGACCCTCGTGGCCGCGGCCCGAGCGCTGCGCAGCGGCGGCGCCCTCGCCGTGAGCGCCGTCGTCCTGGCCCAGACGCCGCTCAAGGTCCGCGGGCCGAGCGCCGAAGTTGCGGGAGAGCAGATCTCCTGATCGATCCGAGGGCAGATGCAGCCGACCCAGAAGCAAGTCGAACGATCGCTCGAAGCGCTCCGGCACCCGCCTGACCCGCCTGCCGCTCCTGTCGATGATCGACCGGCTGGCCGGGCCGACGCCGACCTGGCCGACGACGAGGCCGACATCCACACCGCGGTGCTCGACCTGCTCGGGGACGAGCCCGTGATCCGTCTCGATCGGCTCACCGACGTGCGCCGCCGCCTCGACGCCGGCGAGCACCCGAGCGACGACGACCTGGCCGGGCGGATGGTCGGTCGGCTGGTGTGCGACCGGCTCCGGTGACCGGTCGGGCCCGGACGCTCCGATAGGGTTCGGCCATCCTCGACGCCGTCTCCTCCAAATGGCACGACCGGGTGGTGCGCCTGCTCGTGCTCGACGAGTCGCCGCTCTTTCGTCGTCGGCTGATCGTCGGCCTCGAGCACCACGACGACATCGAGGTGATGGCCGAGGCGGCGGAGGGCCACACCGCGATCGTCCGGGCCACCGAGCTGGCGCCCGACGTGGTGTTCCTCACCGCCCAGCTGCCGCCCGACGGCGGCGTGACGGCGGCCGCGGCCATCCGGGAGCTGCTGCCCGGCACGGCGATGCTGATGATCGTCGGCCCCGACGACGAACCCGAGCTCATTCCCGCGGTCCAGGCCGGGGTGGTGGGCTTCGCCCCCCGCGAAGCGGTCACCGGCCACGGTGGGCCCATCGCCCGGGCCCTGGCGGCCGGGCGACCGGTGCTCACGGCCAGGGTGGCGACCGCCCTGATCGACCACCATGATCCGGCGGTGGGGCCGGACCTGGCCCTCGAGGAGGCGGAGCGCACCTGCCTCGAGCACCTGGCCGCCGGCCAGACCCTCGGGCAGGTGGCCACCCAGCTCGGGGTCCCCACGGCCACGGTGGCCAACCGGGTGCGCAACGTCCTCGAGCGCCTGCATCGGCGGGCCCGCGACGAGGCCCTCCTGCGCGAGTCGGGGTTGCGGCCGAGCCAAGGCACCTGAGGCCGGCCCCACAGGGGCCAGACCCACGAGAAGAGGCGCGGCGGCTTTCAGCCGTGCCGCTCACCGGTACACTCGTGCGCCTCATGGGCGTTTTCGACAAGCTCCTCCGTGCGGGCGAAGGCAAGAAGGTGCGGGCGCTGCAGTCCCTCGTGCCCGACATCAACGCGTACGAACCCGAGATGGAGGCGCTCACCGACGCGCAGCTCCAGGCCAAGACCACCGAGTTCCGCACGCGGTACGACAACGGCGAAGACCTCGACGACATGCTCATCGAGGCCTTCGCGGTGGTGCGGGAGGGCGCCCGACGGGTGATCGGCCAGCGTCACTACGACGTCCAGCTGATGGGTGGCGCCGCGCTGCACTTCGGCTGGGTGGCCGAGATGAAGACAGGCGAGGGCAAGACGCTCGTGTCGACCCTGCCCGTCTACTTCAACGCCCTCAACAGCAAGGGTGTGCACGTCATCACGGTCAACGACTACCTCGCCACCCGCGACTCCGAGTGGATGGGTCGTGTCCACCGGTTCCTCGGGCTCGAGGTGGGCCTCGTCATCCCGGGTCAGCACGACCCGGCGTTCAAGCGGGCCCAATACGCCTGCGACGTCACCTACGGCACCAACAACGAGTTCGGCTTCGACTACCTCCGCGACAACATGGCGATGAGTCGCGCCGATCAGGTGCAGCGGGGTCACGTCTTCGCCATCGTCGACGAGGTCGACTCGATCCTGATCGACGAAGCACGCACGCCGCTCATCATCTCCGGCCGGGTGTCCGACGCAGCCAAGCTCTACTACCAGTTCGCGAGCGTCGTGCGATCGCTCAAGCGCGATGTCGACTACGAGGTCGACGAAGAGAAGCGCACCGTGGCGCCCACCGACGAGGGCGTCGAAGCGGTCGAGAAGGCGCTCGGCGTCGAGAACATGTACGACGGCGTGTCGCAGAATCTGGTGCACCAACTCCAGGCCGCGCTGAAGGCCAAGGAGCTGTTCAAGCGCGACAAGGAGTACGTGATCCAGAACGGCGAGGTGAAGATCGTCGACGAGTTCACCGGTCGCATCCTCGAGGGCCGGCGCTGGTCAGAGGGTCTCCACCAGGCGGTCGAGGCCAAAGAGGGCGTGAAGATCAAAGAGGAGAACCAGACCCTCGCGACGGTCACCCTCCAGAACTACTTCCGCATGTACGACAAGCTGGCCGGCATGACGGGCACCGCCCAGAGCGATGCCGCGGAGCTGGCCAACACCTACGACCTGCAGGTCGTGCCCATCCCGACGCACCGCCCGCTGGTGCGCCTCGACCAGCCCGATCTGATCTACAAGACCGAAGAGGCCAAGTACGAGTCGGTCGTCGACGACCTCCTGGCGCGCCACGAGGCCGGCCAGCCTGTGCTTGTCGGCACGATCTCGGTCGAGAAGTCCGAGAAGCTCTCACGCCTGCTCGAGAAGCGGGGTGTGCCCCACGAGGTGCTCAACGCCAAGCAGCACTTCCGGGAGGCCGACATCATCGCCCAGGCCGGCCGACTCGGTTCGGTCACGGTGGCCACCAACATGGCCGGGCGCGGCGTCGACATCCTCCTCGGCGGCAACCCCGAGATCCTGGCCAAGCGAGACGTGGTCGCCGAGGGGCTCGACCCCGACAGCGACGAGGGCCTGGCTCGCCTCACCGAGCTGGCCGAGAAGTACGAGCCCGACTGCAAGGCCGAGGGCGACAAGGTGCGGGCGGCGGGTGGCCTCTACGTGCTCGGCACCGAGCGCCACGACAGCCGGCGCATCGACAACCAGCTCCGCGGCCGAGCCGGCCGACAGGGCGATCCCGGTGAGAGTCGGTTCTACCTCTCGCTCGAGGACGAGCTGATGCGCCTGTTCGCCACCGGAGCGATGTCGTGGGTGATGGGCAAAGCACTGCCCGACGACGTGCCCATCGAGGCGAAGATGGTCACCAAGGCCATCGAACGGGCGCAGAACACGGTCGAGCAGCGCAACGCGGAGATCCGCAAGAACGTGCTCAAGTACGACGAGGTGATGAACCAGCAGCGCAAGATCGTCTACAAGCGCCGCGATCAGATCCTCGACGCCGCTGATCTCCGCGAGGAGGCCCTCGAGTACCTCGCCGAGGCGGTCGAGGGCGTCATCGGCACCTACTGCGTCAGCGACTACGTCGAGGAGTGGGACCTCGACGGGCTGGTGCCCGAGATCGGCACGTTCTGGCCGAGCCAGATCACCGTCGACGAGCTGCGGGCCCTCGCCACCACCGACGACGTCTACGAGCGTCTGATGGGCGAGGCGCTGGCTTACTACGAGCAGCGCGAAGCCGAGCTCGGCGAGGAGACGATGCGCGAGGTCGAGCGCCAGGTGATGCTGCGCATCATCGACCAGAAGTGGCGCGAGCACCTCTACGAGATGGACTACCTGCAAGAGGGCATCGGGCTGCGCGCCATGGGCCAGAAGGACCCGCTCGTCGAGTGGCAGCGCGAGGGCTTCGAGATGTTCGGCGCCATGATGCAGTCGGTCGCCCAGGACTTCGTCAAGTACGTCATGCACGCCCAGGTCAGCGTGGCCGACCAACCTCAGGCCGAGCCCGCGGTGAGCGACGTGAAGTACTCGGCGCCCACCGACCCGTCCGAGTCGGGCAGCTCCATGGCTGCCGCCGCTCGGGCCCAGGCAGCGGCCGAGGGCACCGAGGCCCCACCCGAGGCGGTCGAGGAGGTCACCCAGCAGCCGGTGGTCAAGAGCGAGTGGGACAAGACGCCCCGCAACGCTCCCTGCCCGTGTGGTTCGGGCAAGAAGTTCAAGCAGTGCCACGGCCGTTGAAGGACTTCTCCGACGACCTCGCCGCGCTGACCCGCCGTCTCGACGAGGCGAGGGTCTACCTGCGCATCGACGAGCTCCTGCGGGTGCGCCCCCAGCTCGAGACGGAGGCCTCTCGTCCCGACCTCTGGGACGATCCCGACGTGGCCCGCAAGGTCACCGGCGAGCTGTCGTCGGTGATCGACGACCTCGACCTGTTCGCATCGCTCGAGCAGCGCATCGACGACGCAGCCACGCTCTTCGCGCTGGGGCGTGAGGAGTCCGACGATTCCGTCGAGCCCGAGGTGGCCCAGGCGATCGCCGAGGTGGCCGCGGAGTTCGACGAGCTCGAGCTGCGCGCCCTGTTCATCGGTGAGCACGACGAGCTCGACGCGGTGTGCGAAGTGCACTCCGGTGCCGGCGGCACCGACAGCCAGGACTGGGCCGAGATCTTGCTGCGGATGTATCAGCGCTGGGCGGAGAAGCGGGGCTTCGACGTCGAGATCGACGAGGTGCAGCCGGGCCAGGAGGCCGGCATCACGTCGGCCACCTTCATCATCAAGGGTCGCTACGCGTACGGGCTCATGCGCAGTGAGCGCGGGGTGCACCGGCTGGTGCGCATCTCACCGTTCGACTCCAACGCGCGTCGGCACACCGCCTTCGCCTCCGTGGCCGTGGTGCCGTTCATCGAGGAGGGCGACGACGAGGTCGAGATCGACGAGAAGGACCTGCGGATCGACACGTACCGCTCGTCCGGTGCAGGCGGTCAGCACGTCAACGTCACCGACTCCGCGGTGCGCATCACGCACCTGCCCACCGGTCTCGTGACGTCGTGTCAGAACCAGCGCAGCCAGCACCAGAACAAGGACCGGGCCATGCAGATCATGAAGGCCAAGTTGGCTGATCTGCAGCGAGCCGAGCGGGAAGCGGAGATGGCAGCCATCTCGGGCGAGCAGAAGCGCGTCGAATGGGGCAGCCAGATCCGGTCCTACGTGCTGCAGCCCTATCAGCAGGTGAAGGACCTGCGATCGGGCTTCGAGGTGGGCAACGTCGATGGTGTGCTCGACGGCGACCTCGACGGGCTCATGGAGGCCTACCTGCGCTGGGAGCGATCGGCCGCCGAGCCCGCCGGCGAATGACGCCGCAGGCGCCACCACCCCGGCGCGGCCCGTCTAGCCTGTCCGGCCGGTGCTCGCCCTCGGGCGGAGGGGTGAACCGGCCGTCCTCACAAGGGTTGTAACGTAACCGCAACATGATCAAGCTCGAGCACGTCAGCAAGACCTACAAGGGCGACGTCGTCGCGCTCCACGACGCCAACCTCGAGATCCTCAAGGGCGAGTTCGTCTTTCTCGTGGGCGCGTCCGGGTCCGGCAAGTCGACCTTCATCCGTCTGCTCAACCGCGAGGAGGTGCCCGAGACGGGCACCATCTACGTGGCCGGCAAGGACATCGGCGACCTGTCGCAATGGAAAGTGCCCTTCCTGCGTCGCAACATCGGGTGCGTGTTCCAGGACTTCAAGCTGCTGTCCGGCAAGACCGTGTCCGAGAATGTGGCGTTCGCGCTCGAGGTCATCGGTCGCCCGCGAAATGTGGTGAAGACGCAGGTGCCCGCCATCCTCGACCTGGTGGGCCTCGGCAACAAGGGCGAGCGGTTCCCTCACGAGCTCTCGGGTGGCGAGCAGCAGCGGGTGTCGATCGCCCGCGCCTTCGTCAACCGCCCGCTGATCCTTCTGGCCGACGAGCCCACCGGCAACCTCGACCCCGCCACGTCGGTCGGCATCATGCGCCTGCTCGACCGCATCAACAAGACCGGCACCACGGTGGTGATGGCCACCCACGACCGTGGCATCGTCGACACCATGCGCCGCCGGGTGATCGAGCTCGACCGCGGCTCGATCGTCCGCGACCAGGTCCGCGGCGTCTACGAGTAGGACCCCCTCATGGCCATCAAGCTCGACTACGTCGCCCGCGAGACCGGCAGCAACCTCGCGCGCAACATCACCATCACCATCGCGTCGATCCTCACCGTGATGGTGTCGCTGTTCCTCGTCGGCTTCTCCCTCATGGTGAGCCAGGGCGTGCGCAACGCCACCGAGCGTTGGCAGGAGGGCGTCGAGTTCGTGGTCTTCATGGACGCGCGCGCCACACCCGAGCAGCTCGACAACGTGCGGGCCGAGCTCGAGGACAGCCCGCAGGTGCAGAACGTCGACTATCTCGACCAGAACGCCGCCTACGAGGAGTTCAAGCGGCTGTTCGCCGACTCGCCCGAGATGGTCGACAGCGTCGAGCCGGCCATCCTGCCCTCGTCGTTCCGGGTCGAGCCGGTCAACAAGGACGCCCAGGTGGTGCAGGAGCTGGGCGAGGAGTTCCAGGAGCGCCCCGGCGTGCTCAAGGTGGTGTTCGCCAGCGAGACCGTGCGCCTCATCCAGGACCTGTCGAGTCGCCTCACGCTCGGCATGGCCATCGTCGCCATCATCCTGCTCGGCGCCGCGCTGCTGCTCATCCTCAACACCATCCGCATGGCGATGTTCGCCCGCCGACGCGAGATCGAGGTGCAGAAGTTGGTGGGCGCGACCAACTGGTTCATCCGGGTGCCGTTCATGGTGGAAGGCCTCGTGCAGGGCGTGCTCGGAGCCGCGCTCGCCATCGCCATGTTGGCCGTGTTCCGGCCGTTCTTCGAGAGCTGGCTGCCCGAGGACCTGCCGCTGCTCAGCGCGCTGTCGACGTCCAACGTCGAGTCGCTCGGGATCTACATCATCCTCGGCGTCATCGGCTGCCTCATCGGCACGGTCGGCGCCGGCGTGGCCGTCACCCGTTTCCTCGACGTCTAGGGGTCAGTGGTGCGCGTCCGCCTGCGACTCATCGCCACGGCGCTGACGCTCGCGTTGGTGGTTCCGATCGCCGCGGTCGCGCCCGGCCATGCCCAGTCGGCCGGTCAGATCGAGGACGAGTACCAGGCGGCTGTCGCGGCCGAGGCTCGTGTGCGGCGCGACTACGACGCGGCCGTCGCTCGCCAGTTCCAACTCGCCACCGAGGTGCAGAACCTCGACGCTCGCATCGCCTTCGCGCAGGTCGAGCTCGACGAGGCCAACGCCCGCTACGCCACCGCCGAGGCGGACGCGTCGCGCACCAAGACGAAGCTCGACGACACTACGCGCCGTCTGGCCGTCGAACGCGAGCGTTTCCGTGACCAGGTCATCGCGGCCTACATCGACGGCGGTGACAACCCGATGGGCGACCTCTCGGCGGCCTTGAAAGACCCGAACGGGCTCGACGCGCTGGCCAAGGGGCGGGTCTACGCGTCGGTGGTGGTGGCCGATCGCCGTGAGGTGGTGGCCCGCTACGTCTCGTTGAAGGCCGAAGCCGAGCGCCTTTCCGCCGAGAGCGAACGCCTGCGGGCCGAGACCGAGAACGCCCGGGATCTGGTGGCGACCAAGGTCGCCGATCTCGACGGCCAGCGCCAAGCGCGCCAGCTCTCGCAGCTTCAGGCCGCGCAGGCGGCCAGCGACGCCGAGCGGCTGTTCGGTGAGCTCGAGCTCAAACGCCGGGCCTACGAGCTGCGCTACGCCGAACTCACCACCCAATCCGACTCGATCCGCGAGATCCTGGTA
This sequence comes from uncultured Iamiaceae bacterium, assembly GCA_963706425.1. Taxonomy (GTDB): domain Bacteria; phylum Actinomycetota; class Acidimicrobiia; order Acidimicrobiales; family Acidimicrobilacustridaceae; genus CAVPMN01. Next base: position 201,342 of record CAVPMN010000001.1, on the reverse strand, counting down.
GCCCGCCAACGCGGTCAGAACCCGCTGCCGTCCACGTACGGGATCTTCCTCAACCCGATCAAGGGCGGTCAGGTGGTGTCGGGCTACGGGATGCGTCTCCATCCGATCCTCGCCGTCGACAAGATGCACGTCGGGCTCGACCTCGACGGCCCGCAGGGGGCACCCATGCGAGCCTCGGCCGACGGCTTCGTGGTGCTGGCCGACGAGCGAGGCGGCTACGGGCTCACCGTCGTGATCGACCACGGCAGCCAGTTGGCCACCCTCTACGGCCACATGAGCTCGTTCGCGGTGCGACCGGGCGACTTCGTGCGGCGCGGAGACACCATCGGCACGGTGGGCAGCACCGGCCTGTCGACCGGCCCGCACTGCCACTGGGAGGTGCGGGTGCTGGGCGTCCCGGTCGACGGCACCCCATACCTCTCGACGGCCCCCGACTGAACCCGCCCCGCCCGCACCGTCCCGTCCTGGGAAATTGGTGCGTGAAACCACCGCATGGGGTGTTTCACGCACCAATTTGGGAAGATGCGGCCATGCCGGCCACCGACCCGTCCGCCGAGGCTGCCTTCTCGGACGCTGCCCTCTCGGGGGCTGACTTCTCGGAGATCATCTACGAGGTGGACGGGTCGGTGGCCACCATCACCATGAACCGACCAGACCGGCTCAACGCGTTCACCGTCACCATGCAGCGCGAGATGGTGGCCGCGCTCGACCTGGCCGATGCGGACGACCAGGTGCGGGCGGTCATCGTCACCGGCGCCGGGCGGGCGTTCTGCGCGGGTGCCGATCTCGGGCTCGGTGGCCAGACCTTCGACGCGGACGCGGCAGCCGGCGGGGCGGCCCCGACGGGCGCCGAGCGGCGGTACCCACGTGACTTCGGCGGCCTCCTGACCCTGCGGATCTACGAGTCGACCAAGCCCGTGATCGCCGCGATCAACGGTCCTGCGGTCGGCATCGGCATCACCATGACCCTGCCGATGGACATCCGCGTCGCGGCCGACTCGGCCAAGATCGGATTCGTGTTCGCCGGTCGGGGCATCGTGCCGGAGGCGGCGTCGAGCTGGTTTCTGCCCCGCGTGGTGGGCATCAACCAGGCGCTCGAATGGGCGATGACCGCCCGGGTGTTCCCCGCCGACGAGGCCCTGCGAGCCGGCCTCGTGCGCAGCATCCACCCGGCCGACGAGGTCGTGGCCTCGGCCAGACGACTCGCGGAGGAGATCACCGTCAACGCCGCGCCGGTGTCGGTGGCGCTCACCAGGCAGATGATGTGGCGGATGCTCGGCGCAGATCATCCGATGGAGGCCCACAAGATCGACTCTCGTGGGGTCTACTCGACCGGTCGGTCGCCCGACGCGGTGGAGGGCGTCACGGCCTTCCTCGAGAAGCGCACGCCGAGCTGGGGCATGCGACCGAGTGCCGACCTGCCAGAGTGGTACCCGTGGTGGACCGAGAGGCCGTTCGAGTGACCGAGCCCGACAACGACGCGCTGCTGCCGATGCTGCGCGCTCAGCAGAAGCCACCGGCCGTCGCCGAGGCGGTCGAGCAGGCCGGTCAGGTCGCGCTCGGCGCCGCCCTCCTGCTCACCGACGGTCTGGCCGCCGTGTTCCGCAAGGCGGAAGAGTCGGCGCCGGCTCCTGCGACCGACCACGGTCCTACGCCGGCGGTCGCGGCGCGCCGCGTGGCGGTCGGCATGGCGTTCGGCGCGCAACGGCGGGTCGTCGGTGTCGTCGACGCCACCACGAAGGTGGTGGGTCCCACCGTGGCCTGGCTGGCATCGACCTCTCCGGCGCAGCCCCTGGTGCGCCAGGTGGCGGAGCGTCTCGACCGCGCCTACCAGGCGGGCCTGCTCGAAGAGGAGTCCGCTCGCGACCTGGCGGCTCGCTCCGGGGAGATCACCGTTCAGTTGGCCGTCCCGCTGGTGCTCGACGAGATCGACCTCGTGCCGGTCGTCGACAAGGTGCTCGGACAGCTCGACCTACCGTCCCTCGTCGCCACGGTGATGGACGAGCTCGATCTCGACCCGATCGTGCAGCGGGTGCTCGGTCAGCTCGATCTGCCTTCGCTGGTCAACGACGTGGTCGGTGAGATGCAGATGTCGAGCGTGGTGATGCAGGCGACCGGCGGCATCACCGAAGACGTGCTCGACGGGGTGCGGGGTCGCAGCGCCGACGGCGACGCGGTCATCGAGCGCATCGTGGCGAAGGTCCTGCGTCGCAAGGTCGCGGCGCTGCCGCCCGCCGGTGTCGCCGACCCCGAGGCACAGCCCGTGGAGGATCAGCCGTGACCGCCTCGTCGCCGATGGCCCGCCGCTTCACCGGCATCGCCCCCGACCTCGACGAGCTGCAGGGGCGGCGCGCCGGCATCGTCTCGCGCGGCGTGGCGCTGACCATCGACTTCGGTGTCGTCCTGATCGGCTATCCGCTCATCATGTGGGGCATCGGCATCGTGCAGGGCCTCGTCCACTTCGAGCAGCCCAGCTACCCCGACCTGCCCAACGGTCTGACGGTCGCCATCTACGCCGCATGGAGCTGGGGCTACTTCGCCCTGTCGTGGTGGGCCACCGGGCGCACCATCGGCCAGGCGCTCCTGGGCCTACGGGTGGTGAGTCGCGGCCGCCGTCGCATCGGACCGATCCGATCGGCGATCCGCACGTGGGTCATGTTCGCCACGATGTTCGTGATCGGACCGCTCTGGCTGCTCTTCAGCAAGAGCCGGCTGGCCATCCACGATCGGGCCGCCAACAGCCAAGTGGTGCACGACATCGCTCCGAAAGAGGCACGGGTGAGCGTGGGGCTGGCCGCAGGCGTGCCGGACGATCAGCCGAAGTAGTCGGGCTCGTTGCCGGGCCGCCACTTGATGTTGCACCCCATGCTGGGGTGCTGGGTCGTCGTCGGGGGGCCGCCGGCCAGCACCGAGTCGATCGCCGCCTTGAGATCGCGACCCGTCACCGGTTCGTCGTTGCGAGGCCGGCTGTCGTCGAACTGGCCGCGATAGACGAGCCGGTGATCGCCGTCGAACAGGAAGAAGTCGGGCGTGCACGCCGCCCGGTAGGCCTTGGCCACCGTCTGGTCGGCATCGAACAGGTAGGGGAAGTCCCAGCCGACCGATCGGGCAAAGGCGACCATCTCGGCGGGTGCGTCGTCGGGGTAGGCCTCGATGTCGTTGCTGTTGATGCCAACCACCGTGATGCCACGCGCCAACCACCGCTGGGTGAGCAGGCCCAGCTCGCGGGCGATGTGCTTGACGTAGGGGCAGTGGTTGCTGAGGAACACCACGAGCAGCGCGGGGCCCGGCGGCGCGTCGGCCAGCGACCAGACCTGTCCGGTGCCGTCGGGCAACGCGAAGTCGGGGGCCACCGTCCCGAGAGGCACCATCGTCGAGTTCACCGAGACCATGTCCGCACTCTACGGCGGGCTCCCTGGGGTCCACCGCCCGAGCGGTCCGGCATGGCACGTTTGGCCGCATGTCCGACGATGCGGATGCTCCCGACCGCGACCGGATGCCCCGTTGGGTGCCGCGTGCGATCGTGCTCTTCATCATCGGGCTGGCATCGCTGTTCGTCGTCGAGTGGCTGCTCGGGCGTCTGCAGACCCTGTTGCTCGACGTGCTCGTCGCCTTGTTCCTGAGCTTCGCCCTCGAGCCGGCGGTGAACTGGCTGCAGCACCGGGGGTGGCGCCGCGGTTGGGCCACCGCTGCCGCGTTTCTCGGTCTGCTCGCCTTCATGGTGGTGTTCCTCCTCGCCATCGGCGCAGTAGTCGTCGACCAGGTGTCGCAGTTCATCGATCAGAGCGACGAGTACGCCGCCGACGTGGCCGAGCTCATCAACGACTGGTTCGGCGCCAACATCTCCGTCGAGGAGCTCCAGGAGGAGCTGACGCGCGAGGACGGCCCGGTGCGCGGCCTGGCCACCCAGCTCGCCGGCAACGCCGTGGGGGTCGGCGTGAGCGCCCTCACCGTGCTCTTCCGCCTGCTCACCATCGGGCTGTTCACCTTCTACCTGGTGGCCGACGGCCCCAAGTTCCGCCGATCGATCTGCTCGTTCCTCCCCGCCCGTCGCCAGCAGCGGGTGCTCGAGACCTGGGAGATCGCCATCGACAAGACCGGTGGCTACCTCTACTCACGGGCGTTCCTCGCCCTGCTCTCCACGGCGTTCCACTGGGTCGCCTTCGAACTCATCGGCGTCAACTACGCCCTGGCCCTGGCGCTGTTCGTCGGTCTGGTATCGCAGTTCGTCCCCACCATCGGCACCTACATCGCCGGAGCGCTCCCGGTGGTGGTGGCACTGGCCGACGATCCCGTCCAGGCCGTGTGGGTACTCGGCTTCGTCGTGGTCTACCAACAGATCGAGAACTACGTGTTCGCTCCCCGCATCACCGCCCGCACGATGCAGCTGCACCCCGCCGTGGCCTTCGGCACGGTCATCGCCGGCGCCGCGCTCTTCGGCGCCGTGGGCGCCCTGCTGGCCCTGCCCGCCGCCGCGGTCATCCAGGCTCTGGGGTCCACCTACATCGCCCGCCACGAGGTCATCGACTCGAAGATGACCACCGAACCGGTGCGGAAAGCGGCCCGAACCCGCTTCACTGGACGACAAGCGCGAGACTGAGGTCCCGCGAACATCCGAGTCCCGACACAGGAGCTACGCACCGATGGCCAATCCGGTTCTCACCCCCGAGCGGTGGCAACGGGAGATCGAAGACGACCAGCCCGGATGGGCCGCACCACAGGCGGCCACCGCCGCCGGGTTCGGCGGTCAGGCCACCCAACCGCCGCCGTCCGCTGCGGTCGGCGGGCCCACCATGACCATCGGCGGCACCCTCACCGCGACCGCCGTGCTGTTCCTCTGCGTGCTGATCACCGGCTGGATCGGCTGGTCGCAGGTGACCCAGACCGAGATCACCCTCGTCGACGGCACCACGCAGGTGTCCACCGACTTCCCGTCGTGGGTGTTCATCCCGATGATCGCCGGCGTGGTCTTCGGGTTCATCACCGCCTTCAAGCCCAAGCTGGCTCGCATCACCGGCCCGCTCTACGCACTCGGCTACGGCTTCGCCATCGGTGCCATCTCCCACATGTACAACCTGCAGTTCGACGGCATCGTGCTGCAGGCGATCGCCGCCACCCTCGCGGTGTTCACCGTGATGTTCTTCCTCTACGCCACCCGCATCATCAAGGTCACCAAGCGCTACGTCATGGTGGTGGTGGGTGCCACCGCCGGCATCTTCGTGATGTACCTGGTCACCATGGTGGCCAGCCTGTTCGGGGCCGACATCACCTTCTGGAACGATCCGACGCCTCTCGGCATCGGCATCTCGGTGGTCATCTGCATCGTCGCAGCGCTCAACCTGGCCATCGACTTCGCGTTCATCGAGACGGCCTCGAAGTCAGGGGCCCCCAAGTACATGGAGTGGTACGGCGCCTTCGGGCTCACGGTCACCCTCATCTGGCTCTACCTCGAGATCCTGCGCCTGCTCTCGCTGCTGCGGCAGTGACCGGGCGCGGGTAGCCCCCGCGTCGTCTGGGTAGGGCGTCGGAATAGGTCGGACACCGATCGGGTTGACATACCCATAGGGGTACCCGAAGGGTGCCCGACCGACAAGACGAGGAGTAGGCATGGCAACGGTCGAGCTCACCAGCGACACCTTCGAGTCGGTGGTCACCGACAACGAGATCGTCCTCATCGACTTCTGGGCGTCGTGGTGTGGCCCTTGCCAGCGGTTCGGGCCCACCTACGAGAAGGTCGCTCAGGCGAACCCCGACATCGTGTTCGGCAAGGTCGACACCGAGGCCCAGCCCGAGCTGGCCGGATCGTTTCGGATCCAGTCCATCCCCACCCTGATGGTGGTGCGCGACCAGGTCGTGCTCTACAGCCAGCCGGGCGCCATCGGCGAGGACGCCCTCACCGATCTGGTCGCCCAGGTCCGGGCCATCGACATGGATGAGGTACGGCGCCAGGTGGCCGCAGACGCGGCCGCCGCGGACGCCTGATGACGTCGGCCGGCGTCGGTAAGGGTCTCCCTCCCACTCCCGCCACCACTACTGGCGCCGGCCGATCTTCTCAGCGTTCGAGCCCTCCCGGGATTTCCGGGCAGGGTCCGGCGCGCGGGCAGGGCCCCCGTGTCATGATCTGGTGATGAGCGAGTCCTCCCTCAAGGGCCGTCTGCTCGTCGCCACGCCCGTCATCGGCGACCCCAACTTCGAGCGCACGGTGGTGCTGCTCCTGGAGCACAACGACGAAGGTGCCTTGGGGCTGGTGCTCAACCGACCCACGGCGGTCTCGGTGTTCGAGCCGTTGCCCGAGTGGGACGGGCTCGCCGCGTCGCCGCCCGTCGTTTTCGTAGGCGGTCCGGTCGAGCAGGGCGCGGCCATCGGCCTCGCCAGCGTCGCCGGCGAGGATCTCGACAGCGCCGACGGGTTCAGCCCCGTGATGGGTTCGATCGGCACGCTCGACCTGTCGCGCGACCCACACGACCTCGGGCCCGACATCGACAAGGTGCGCATCTTCGCGGGCTATGCCGGCTGGGGACCCGAGCAGCTCGAGGGCGAGCTCGGCGCCGATGCGTGGCTGGTCCTCGACGCCGTGCCCGACGATGTGTTGAGCGCCGACCCGGACGACCTCTGGGCTGCCGTGCTGCGTCGTCAGGGTGGCGATCTGCAGCTGTTGAGCTACTGCCCGCCCGACCCGTCGGCGAACTGACCGTCTGTCGTCTGGCCCGAGCGGGCGCGCCGGGCGCCTCGCGCCCGCAGGACGACCACCACGGTCACCCCCATGATGGCCACCGCCGCGATCGCCAAGGGCAGGCCGGCGGCGCGCCCCGGACTGGAGTCGGCCTCACGTGGACGTGAGAAGCGCTCGACGTCGAGGTCATCGGTGCCTCGATCGCTCTCGGCCGATGGATCGGGCGGCGGGTCCTGCGCCAGCGCGAGGTGCGCAGGCAATGCGGCCCAGAGTGTGAGCACCAGCACCAACGAGACGACCGCACGACGCACGTTCGTCAGGGTAGGTCAGGTGTCGAACGCGGCACGAAGCCGGGTGGCCGCTGCGGAGACCGCCTCGGTTCCGGTGGGGATGAACGCCCCGAGGATGAGGAACAGGTGGATCTGGCCGTCGTAGTGCAGGTGCTCGACCTTGACCCCGGCCTCTCGCAGGCGCTCGGCGTAGGCGATCCCCTCGTCGCGCAGGGGGTCATAGCCGGCGGTGAAGACCGTCGCGGGAGGGACGTCGGCCAGGGTGTCGAGGTCGGCGAAGAGCGGCGAGATGCGGGGATCGCTGCGGTCGGCCTCGCCCGTGTAGTGGTCGACGAACCAGTGCATGCCTTTGGCCTCGAGCAGGTAGCCCTCGGCGTTCTCCTCGTAGGAGGCGTGGCTACACGTGAGATCGGTCGCTGGATAGGCGAGCAACTGGTGCACGAACCCATCGACCTCCTGAACGAGCACCGCGGCCAGGTTGCCGCCGGCGGAGTCGCCGCCGACGGCGACGCGGTCGGGATCGCCGCCGATCTGGTCGGCGTGCTCGAGCACCCACTCGGCGACCGCCTCACAGTCGTCGAGCGGCGCCGGAAACGGATGCTCCGGCGCCAGTCGGTAGTCGACCGATACCACCACACACCCGGCCTGGGCGGCCAAGTCGCGGCACAGCGAGAGGGTCTGTTCGGAGGCGCCGATGACCCATCCGCCCCCGTGCAGCCACAACAGCACGGGGAACGGGGGCTCGCCGAGGGGGGTGACGATGTGGGTGGGCACCCCCGCCAGCTCCCGTCGCTCGACGGTGGCGACCTCGGCGCCGGGGGTGGCCCCTGCCAGGCACAAGGACTCGTACTGGGCTCTGGCCTCGGCGGGCGACAGCTCGTAGAGCTTCGGTCCGCCGACCCCCGCGAGCTGGTTGACGACGAGCTCTGCTGCGGGCTCGAGTGGCATGCGGACCTCCCCTGGCAGTCCCCGGCACGGCGACGGTAGCCGAGCGCCCGGGTGTCCGCTCCCGTCCTGACCGCGCGGCGTCCAACTGTGGTGGCCTGTCCGATACCCTCTTCTGCGTGCAGGGAGGCCTCGATTTCGCCATCGCCGGGGTACCCGTGCGCGTCCTGCCGACCTTCTTCTTGATGGCTGCGCTGCTCGGATGGGGTCTTCAGGACATCCTGCTGATCGTGGTGTGGATCGCCATCGTGTTCGTCTCGGTGCTGCTGCACGAGCTGGGCCACGCGTTCATGTACCGGAGGGCCGGCTCCGACGCCTCCATCGTCTTGCACAGCTTCGGGGGGCTCACCTTCGGCAAGTCCCTGCCGGTCGGCCGCGACCTGGCCGTCTCGCTCGCCGGGCCGGGCATCAACCTGTTGGTGGGCGTGCCGCTGGTGGCCCTGGCCTACTCGGGGGCCGTCACCGGCTCGACCGCCGAGTCGGTGCTGGCCATGGCGATCTGGGTCAACGTCGGGTGGGCCATCCTCAACCTGTTGCCCATCCTCCCGCTCGACGGGGGTCACGCGCTCGTTTCGCTGCTCTCCCTGGTCACCAAGCGCGACGCCACCCGGGCCGTCAACGTGATCTCCGTCCTCGTCGGCGTGGGCGGCGCCCTGCTGGCCATCCGCTACGGCATGTACTTCGCAGCCGCGCTGGGTGCGGTGTTCGTGTTCCTCAACATCCAGGCCCTCACCCGGCGCGCTCCCTGGAAGGTGGTGCGTCCGGCCCGCACGCCGAAGCGCGCGGCCGTGCACGCGGCGTCGGAGCCGTCGAATCCGGCCCTTCCCCCATCGCAACCGTCGCCCGGCCCGTCGGCCCCGCCGCTCAGCCGGCCGGTGCCGGTCACGCCACCCACGGCGCCTTCCCTGGCCCCCTCGGGTGCGCCGCCGGCCACCGCCCAACCGCCCCGCCAGCGCCCGGCGATCCCAGGCCGACGCAGCCTCGACGAGGAGGTCGGCTCGGCCATCAAGGCGGTGCTCGCCTGCGAGCCCGAGCTGGCGCTCATCGCCGTCGACCGCGTCCGGGGTCACGGCCTCACCGCCGACCAGGAGGCTCGGGCCGACGAGCTCGAGGCCTGGGCGTGGCTGCAGCGCGGCGACGCCGACGCGGCCGGCCCCGTCATCGCTCGCCTGCCGGCTGACGATCCCGCCCGCCGCTACCTCGAGGCTGGGTTGTCGCTGTTGTCGGGTGCGCCCGCTGCCGAGCTCGACGCGCTCGCCGACGCCGATCCGGCGTCGCTGTCGGGCCGCTTCCTCGCCACGCTGGTCACGTCCGACTGACCGGTCTCATCGGTCGTCACGCCGTCTCCACCAGATAGGCGGCGAACCCGTTGAGGGTCGCCAACCGGCCGAAATCGTGTTCGGGGATGTCGTGACCCACCTGCTGGGCCACGCCGGCGACCACGTTGAGGAAGTCCATCGAGTCGAGGTCGGCCTCGAGCTGCAGCTCGGTGTCGGGATCGATCGAGTCGAGGTCGATCTCGGGCGCGACCTGGGCGACGGCGGCGGCGATGGTCTGGCGGGCCTGGGCGATGTCCATGAGTGGGTCGCTTTCGATCAGAGTCGGTGAGGATCCTGGAGGAGCCGGTCGATGGTCGCGAGGAAGCGGGCGCCGTCGTGGCCGTCGTTCGCCCGATGATCGGCCGCCACACTCGCCGAGACCAGGGGCCGCACGGCGAGCATGCCGTCGACCGCCCACGGCCGTTCGAGCACCTTGCCGAAGCCCACCATCGCCACCTGGGGCGGGTAGATCACCGGCAGCACCATCTCGACGCCCTGGTCGCCGAGGTTGGTGACCGTGATCGACGGCTCGGCCACGTCGCTGCCTCGCAGGCGCAGGCCCCGGGCGCGGGCGACCAGGTCGCGTAGCTCGACCATGAGGGCCTCGGTGGGCGTGAGGTCGGCCTGGTGGAGCACCGGCGCGACCAGGCCTCCAGTCCGCAGGCTGATCGCCACGCCGAGCTCGACGTCGGTGCTGGGCCGGAACTGGCCGTCGAGGTAGTGGCCGTTCATGACCGGCACCTCTCGCGCCGCTCGGGCGGTGGCCTTCAGGAGCAGCACGGCGGGCAGCAGTCGCTCGGCCACCGGGCGGTCGGTGTTGATCTCGGTCAGCCACTCGCTCGCCGCGGTGAAGTCGATGGTGGTGGTGACGTAGTAGTGAGGGATCTCGCGCTTCGAGCGACTCATCAGGGCGCCGATGGCGGCCCGGCGCGCCGCCACGGGGTCGGCCGACGAGGGGACCGTCGTCGTCGTTGTCGACGTCGCGGCCGGCTCCGTGGACACGGCCAGCACGTCGTCGCCGGTCACCGCGCCGCCGGAGCCGGTGCCGGCGATGTCGGTGAGCGAGATCCCTCGATCGGCGGCCAGCCGGCGGGCGCGCGGCGACACCCGGGCCCGGCCCTCGTGGTGCGCTCGCTCGACGTCGGCCCTGGTGACGTGACCGCCCGGTCCGCTCGGTGTGACGGCGGCCAGGTCGACGTCGAGGTGCTCGGCCAGATGGCGCACCAGGGGCGAGGTGACGTGCGGCGGTGCCGGCTCGGAGCGCGCCGGCTCGACACGCGGGTGCTCGGCCGGCGCCGGCGGGGCGGGTGTGGCGGGCTGGGGAGATTCGGCGGGCTGGACAGGCTCGGCGGCCGCCGTCTCGTGCGCTCCTTCCGCGCCGATGACGGCCAACGGTGTGCCGACGGCCGCCGTGTCGCCCGGCGAGGCGAGCAGTTGCTCGACCACGCCGTCTTCGAACACCTCGACCTCGATGGTCGACTTCTCGGTGTCGACGACCGCCACGATGTCGCCGCGGTGCACGACATCGCCGGGGCGGACCCGCCACTCGACCAGCGTGCCCGTCTCCATGTCGGCACCCAGGGAGGGCATGCGGAACTCACCCACGGCGGCCCACCACCTCGAGCGCGGCGTCCACGATGGCGGCCCGGTTGGGGAGGGCGGCCGCCTCGAGATGGCGCGGGTAGGGGATGGGCACCTCCGCAGAGCACACGCGCGCGATCGGTGCATCGAGGTCCCAGAAGGCCTGCTCGACGAGTCGGGCGCTCACCTCGGCAGAGAGGCTGCCGCTGCGCCAGCCTTCGTCGATGACCACCGCGCGATGGGTCTTGCGCACGGAGTCGCAGAAGGTGGTGTCGTCGAGTGGGCGCAGGGTGCGCAGGTCGATCACCTCGGCGCCGACGCCCTGCGCGGCGAGCTCCTCGGCCGCGTCGAGGGTCTCGTGGAGGCTTGCTCCGTAGGTGATGAGAGTGACATCGGCGCCCGGGCGGCGCACGACGGCTCGGTCGATGTCGACCGCGCCGGCGTCGTCGGCCAGCTCGCCCTTCATGTTGTAGAGGCTGGCGTGCTCGAACACGAGCACGGGATCAGGGCACGCCAGCGCGGTCGTGAGCATGCCGCGAGCGTCGGCGATGGTGGCGGGGGCGACGATGCGCAGGCCCGGGATGTGCGCGTACCAGCCCTCGAGGCTGTGTGAGTGCTGAGCCGCCAGTTGTCGTCCGGCCCCGGTGGCCATGCGGATGACGAGCGGCACGTTGAACTGCCCGCCGGACATGTGCTGGATCGCGGCCGCCGTGTTCATGATCTGGTCGAGTGCGAGCAGGCTGAAGTTGACGGTCATGATCTCGACGATCGGACGCAGGCCGCCGAGGGCCGCTCCGATACCGGCACCGACGATCACCGACTCGGACAACGGCGTGTCACGCACGCGCTCCGGCCCGAACTCCTCGACGAGACCGAGCGTCACGGCGAAGCACCCGCCGTAGGCGGCGATGTCCTCGCCCATGAGGAAGACCCGCTCGTCGGAGGCCAGCGCGTCACGCAGGGCCGCGCGGATCGCCTCCCGGTACGTGGTGGTCACGAGCTGGGCTCACTCACGACGAACCGGGTGAGATGGTCGATCGGCTCGAGGGTGCCCGCCTCCGCGAACGCGATGGCCTGGTCGATCTCGGCGCCGATCGCCTGCTCGAGCGCTGCGAGCGCCTCGTCGTCGATGAAGCCCTGGGCGCGCAGCACCTCGACGAGGTGGTCGATCGGGTCGCGCTCCCTCCACACCTCGACCTCGGCCTTCTCGCGATAGCGCTCCGGGTCGTACATGGAGTGGGCCCGGAACCGATAGGTGCGCAGCTCGAGGAAATGCGGCCCGCCGCCGTTGCGGATGCCGTCGACCGCGGCCCGGGCGGCCCGTTCGACCTCGAGGACGTCCATGCCGTCGACCGACCAGGCGGCCATCTGGTAGCTGGCCGCCTTCAGGGTGAGCTCGGTTTGCGACTCGGAGCGACCGAGTGCCGTACCCATCGCGTAGAGGTTGTTCTCGCAGCAGAAGAGCACCGGCAGGTTCCACAGCGCGGCCAGGTTCATCGACTCGTGGAACTCCCCCTCGGCCACCGCACCCTCGCCGAAGTAGCAGGCAGTGACCCGCCGACGGCCGCCGAGGTGGTCGGCGAGCGCCAGCCCGACTGCCAGGGGGAGCCCGCCGGCGACGATGGCGTTGCCACCGTAGAAGCGGGTGGCGGCGTCGAAGAGGTGCATCGAGCCTCCTCGCCCGCCGCTGCAGCCCTCGACTTTTCCGAACAGTTCGGCCATGAGCCGGTCGGGCGCCACGCCGCGAGCCAGTGCGTGACCGTGCTCGCGGTAGGTGGAGACGACGGCGTCGTCGGGCTCGAGGGCCTGCTCGACGCCCACGGCCACGGCCTCCTCGCCGATGTAGAGGTGCAGGAACCCTCTGATCTGTTCCGCGCTGTAGAGCTCGACGCACCGCTCCTCGAACCGGCGGATCTGCAACATCATGCGCAGGAGCTCGCGCCCGTGCTCGGCGTCGACTGGTGGGCTCATGACGGGTTCTCCAGCGTCGACAGATCGCCTTCGGGCAGGCCGAGCTCGCGCGCCTTCAAGAGTCGGCGCATGATCTTGCCGCTGCGGGTGTGGGGGAGGCTGGCGTCGAACGCGATCTCGCGCGGCGCCACGGCGGCGCCCAACTTCTTGCGGGCGAACCCGATCAGCTCGAGCCGCAGCTCCTCGCTCGGCTCGAATCCGGGGGCGAGGGTGACGAACGCCTTCACGATCTCGCCGGCCATCGGGTCGGGTTTGCCGATGACACCGGCCTCGGCCACCGCCGGGTGCTCGGTCAGTGCGCTCTCCACCTCGAACGGCCCGATGAGATGACCGGCGGACTTGATGATGTCGTCGGCCCGCCCGACGAACCAGAGGTAGCCGTCGTCGTCACGGCTGGCCAGATCGCCGCTGACATACCAGTCGCCCACGAAGCAGCGCTGGTAGCGCTCGGGTTGGTTCAGGTAGCCGCGGAACATCGAAGGCCACCCGCGGCGGATGGCCAGATGACCCTCGACTCCCGGTTCGGCGACTTCGATCGGCAGGCCGTCGCGACACAGGACCCGGCTGCCGTCGTTGTTGTCGCGGGCGAGGATCGTGACCTCGATGCCGGGTAGGGGTCGGCCCATCGAACCGGGTTTCACGTCCATGGACGCGTAGTTGGCGACCATGATCCCGCCGGTCTCGGTCTGCCACCAGTTGTCGTGGATGGTGAGCCCGAGGTGGTCCTGGAACCACTCGACCACCGTCGGGTTGAGTGGCTCGCCCACGCTGGCCACGAACCGCAAGGCCGAGAGATCGAACCCTGCGGTCGCCTCGATGCCGGCGCGTTGCAGCATGCGCAACGCGGTGGGCGCGGTGTACCAGACCGTCACCTGCTCGTCCTGCAGTCGCTGATACCAGCGAGCTGCGTCGAAGTCCGCCTGGTCGACCACCATGGTGACGCCGTTGGTCAGCGGTGCGATGACGCCGTAGGACATGCCGGTCACCCAGCCCGGATCGGCGGTGCACCAGAAGATGTCGTCGGGATGCAGATCGAGTGCCAGCCGGCCGGTGGTGTGATGGGCGACGACCGCCTCGTGCACGTGCATGGCGCCCTTGGGCACGCCCGTCGTGCCACTCGTGAAGTGCAGCAGCGCCAGGTCGTCGGGCCGGGTGGGCGTGATCTCGGCTCGGTCGCTGGCTGCGTCGAGCAGGGGCTGCAGCGCGACGGCTCCGTCAGGGACAGCCTCGGCGACCTCACCAGAGAGCAACACGTGGTCGAGTGCCGACAGCGAGCCTCGAATCCCCGACACCTTCCGCTTGAAGAACGGCTCGGTGGTGACCAGCACCCTGGCCGAGCCGAGCTCGAGTCGCTGTTGGATCGGGTCGGGCCCGAACGCAGGGAACAGCGCGGAGATCACGTTGCCGTGCTTGAAGGCGCCGAGGGTGGCCACATAGAGATCGGGCACCCGGTCGAGCAGCAGGGCCACCAGTTGACCTCGCTCGACCCCGAGCGAGTCGAGCACGTTGGCGAAGCGATTCGACAGGCGGTCGAGGTCGGCGTAGGTCAGATCGCGTCGCTCCCCGTGCCGCCCACACCAGCGGATCGCCACATGATCGGCTCGTGGGCCGCGTGCGTGGCGGACGACCGCCTCGTGAGCGATGTTGAGGCCGTCGTCGGGCAGGCCGTCGAGCAGCCCACGGGCGGTGGCCCACGAGAAGGTCTCGCACGCCTGGTGGTAGTCGGCGAGGTTGGCGTTCGCCGCGGCAGCCGGACCCTTGTGGATGATCGGCCACGTGGTCTCCACCCGCACCACTGAAGCCGCCTGCCTGGCCTCGGGCAAGGGTCGAAGGTCCCCGGCCGTCTCGGGACGGCGGTGAACCCGTTTAGTAGACAAGTGGGCATGGCCCATCCCCGTCGTCTCCGTTTCGCCGCCGAGTTGCACGCTCCACTCCCCGGTCACACCTGGCTCGACAGCGTCAGGGAGATCGAGGCCGCGGGCTACAGCACGCTGTTCGTGCCCGATCACTTCGACGAGGGTCCCGGGCCGATCGCGGCCATGGCGTCGGCCGCGGCGGTGACGTCGACGCTCATCGTCGGTGCGCTCGTGTTCGACTGCGACTTCCGCCATCCGGCCGTGTTGGCCCGCGAGTTGGCCACCATCGACCAGATCTCGGGAGGCCGGCTCGAGGTCGGCCTCGGTGCCGGATGGAAGCGGCTCGACTACGAACGGTCGGGCATCCCGATGGATCCGCCCGGTGTGCGGGTGTCGCGCATGATCGAGCACACGCGCGTGCTGAAGGGGCTGTTCTCCGACCAGGCGGTCACGTTCGACGGCGAGCACTACCGGATCACCGACCTCGACGGCATGCCCAAGCCGGTCAGCCCGAGCGGTCCGCCGATCCTCATCGGCGGCGGCGCCCGGCGCGTGCTCGGCTTCGCCGGAGCCGAGGCCGACATCGTCGGGGTCAACGCGTCGATCCACTCGGGCGAGATCGACACGGCCGCCGCCCAGGACGCCATGGCGACCCGCATCGACGAGAAGGTCGAATGGGTTCGAGCGGGAGCCGGCGAGCGTTTCGACGACCTCGAGCTCAACGCGTGGCTGGCGGTGGCCGAGGTCACCGACGACAGCGTGGCGCTCGCCGAGGCGCTGGCCCCGGGATTCGGGGCCGAGAGCGCCGACGACGTGCTGGCGTCGCCGTTGTCGCTCATCGGGTCGGCGGGGGAGATCGCCGATCGACTGCACGAGCGCCGTGAACGTTGGGGCTACTCGTACCACGTCATCCCGGGCGAGAAGGCCCGCGACTTCGCGCCGATCGTGGGCAAGCTCACCGGCACGTGACGGTTGTCGGCTTCCTGGACCGGTCGCGATCTCGACCGGGCGACCACAGCGGCTGTCGGCGCCGCGTTGGCGTCGCTCAGCTTCCCTGATCGTGAGGGGCCACCCGATCGTGATGAGCGCCCACGATGAACACCGCCAGCACCGCCGGTTCGGTGCCGGTGTTCGACCAGCGGTGGCGGGTGCCGTTCTGGATGATGGTGTCACCTCGGTTGAGCACGACCTTGGCTCCGTCGTCGAGCTCGAGGGTGACCTGACCCGACAGCACCACTTCGAAGTCGATGGTGGCCGTGGTGTGCATGCCCGGGTCGTCGATCTCGAGATGCTGGGCCAGCCCGGGGAGCTTCTGGTCGAACTCGGCGAGGGCGGCCTCGATGTCGAGATCGGCCGGCACGCCGGCGCCGCCGTCGGGTGGCACGGTGAACAGCCCGAAGCGAAAGCCGCCGACCGGCGGGAAGTAGCTCGAGTGGTCGGGGAGGGCCCCGTCGTCGGGGAACTGCGGCGTCGTGTCCCCGCCCCAGATGCGGTGGAACTCGCTGCCGGGCATCAGCGAGAGGGTCACCGGTGGTACGTCGTCGTCTCGGACGAAGACGGCTTTGCCGTCGCCGTCATGGCCGGTCACGACACGTCGGACGTTCATGAGCACGCTCCTGGGCTGAGGATGAGCCGACCCAAGGCTACGCGTCGCCTCGGAGCGCCGCCCGAGCGGGCACCGACGGAGGCGTCCCCCGGTGGCCGCGCCCCCGAAGCTACGATTCGTGGCGCTCGGAGCACCCTTTGTGTTCGATCGCCCGCTCGTGAGGACCCTCATCGCCATGCCGGCCCGTCGCCCGTGCCCCCGTCTCTCTTGGCTGCGTCTGCCCGCCGTCGTCGTCGTGGCCGCCGCGCTGTGGACGATGCCGAGCGTGGAGGCCGACGTGGTCGAGCCCACCTCGCCCCCGACCACGCCGGCCTCGTCGATGCCGTTCGGATCGCTCGATGCTGCCGCCGCCAGCCCGGGTCGGGTCGAGGTCGGCGGATGGGCCGTCGACCCGATGAGCGCTACCCCGGTCACCGTCACCGTCACCGTCGACGGCACCGCCTTGGCGACGGTGACCGCCGATCAGCCCCGGCCCGACGTGGGCCAGGTCTATCCGGCCGCCGGGGCCAACCGAGGCTTCGTGGTGACGGTCGTGCCTGTCGGGGGAGGCGTGAAGCGGGTGTGCGCGCTCGCGGCGTCGGTCACCCTCGGCTGTCGGCAGGTGTCGTTCCCAGGTAGCCCCCTGGGTTCGCTCGATGCGGCGGTCCCGCTGATCGACGGCACCATCCGCATGTCGGGCTGGGCGCTCGACCCCGACGTCTGGGACGGCCCCGCCGAGGTGCACGTGTGGTCCGACGCGGGGTTCGGCCGCGCGGTGTTGGCCGACCGGTCTCGTCCCGATGTCGCCTCGGTGTTTCCCGGCTATGGCGACCGTCGCGGCTTCGAGGTCGAGCTGCCGGTCGCCTCAGGAGTGCGGTCCGTGTGCGCCTATGCCATGAACGTCGGCAGTGGCGCCACCAGCGAGCTCGGCTGCCGCACGGTGACGGTGTCGAGCGCCCGCCCATTGGGCAACGTCGACGGCGTGCACGCCCTCCCCGGCGCGTGGGTCCGTATTGCCGGCTGGGCGCTCGACCCGACACGGTTGGCCGGCCCGGTCGACGTCCAGGTCTGGTCGGACACCGGCCCGGTGGGCGTGGTGTCCGCCTCGGCGTCGCGGCCCGATGTGGTCGCTGCGTTCCCCGCCTACGCGTCGGGGTTCGGCTTCGATCAGGAGCTGGCGGTGCCGCCGGGGACCCGGCGGGTCTGTGCCTACGCGATCAGCGGTCGTGATCGCTTCGGCGCCGAGATCGGGTGTCGCGATGTGGCCGTTCCCCCCCGAAACCCGATCGGCAACCTCGACTCGGTCGTGCGGCGGGGCTCGACGTTCCGGCTCGGGGGATGGGCGCTCGACGGCGACACCGCCGATGCGGTCGAGGTGCACGTCTATGTGAACGGCACCATCGCGGCGGTTGGTCGGGCCGACGAGGTGCGCTACGACATCCAGGCGCTCTATCCGGCCTTCGGCGCCGGACATGGGTTCGAGATCACCGCGCCGATCGGTCGGTGGCCGGCCGAGGTGTGTGCCTATGCCATCAACGTCGGCACCGGATCGGTGAACTCCTCGCTCGGCTGTCGCACGCTGCCTGCGGTGACCGCGGCCGCCTGCCCGGTGGCCGGGGCTCGGTTCCGTAACGACTGGGGTGAGCCCCGCTCGGGTGGTCGCACCCACCGGGGCAACGATCTCATGGCGCCGGCAAACACGCCGATCGTCACGCCGAACGCCGGCCGGGTTCGATTCCTCGACCACGTCGACGAGTACCCGACCACGGGTGGCGACCTCGGCGGTGTGTCATTGGGGGTCACCACGGCCGACGGCGACTGGTGGTACTTCGCCCACTTGTCGAGCATCAACCCCGGCTTGGTGGTTGGTCAGCAGATCCCCGCCGGCACGGTGATCGGCTGGGTCGGCCAAACCGGTAACGCCGTGCATTCCGTGCCGCACCTCCACATCGGGCTGTACTCGCTCGACGTGGCCACCAACCCGTTCTTCATCCTCGACGCGGTCTGCTGACCTCGGCTGCCAAGACGGCGGGATGGAGCGAGTACCCCAACGGTCGTTTCGCGCAGCTCACCGATCCCGAGGGCAATGCCGTGCAGCTGTGGGAGCCGTTCCAGCCCTGATCGGTCGTGGGCGCCCGAGCGCGCTGGCACCGGCGCGCGCAAGGTAGATTCCGGCCATGTCCGACTACGTCATCCCACCCCCCGAACCCAAAGAGATCGACGAGAAGAACTGGCTCGAGCTCCAGCACTTCATCGATCGAGCGGTGCTGCGGGGCCATCCCTCCGGCGAGGAGAAGTGCGGCAACTGCCTGTACTACCTCGACACCGACAGCGACCTCACCTACTGCTGGCACCAGCAGATCCGCATCCTGGTGGGCTTCGACTGGTGGTGCCAGTGGTGGGAGGAGATCCCCGCGGAGTGACCGGACGCCAGCGCTCCCTGCGGCAGTGCGGGGGCCGATCCGATAGGTGATGGCTCTGACTGCGGGCCACATGGTTCGGTCGTCGCCTGCCGACCCGGCCGGACGACTCCGGCTCGCTACGAAAGGGGATCGGGCAGCTCCAACAACGCTCGAACCTGAGCTCGAGCGCTCTTGGAGCTGGGGGGAATCGAACCCCCGTCCGTCAAGTGGTCACCGCCCGTGATACGACCATTCCCGGTTCTCGGCTCTACGGCTGCCGACCCGCCGGGTCGGGTGGGGCGCGAGCCCCACCGCCGGGTCTTTCCCCGAGGTCAGCGGTCTTTCACGCCGTCAGCGGTCTCTCCCTGCCGTCCACCGCTACTTCTGTTGCCGGGCTGTAGCGGTCAGGCCCCGTGCGCCATTACTGGTCACGATGTCTCTCTACTTCCTGACTAGATCAGGCAGCGAGAGCGAACTCGCCATCGGCGGTTCTTTGGGTGCCCCGTTTAAGGAGTCTGAGCAACTCCGGTCGCACGATTCGGCTTCCGGTCTCAACGTCGAAACCGATCAGCCCCTTGTGTAGATCTGTGCCTGGTTGCTCCCTGGTGGTTGCGAGCTGTGACAGTCCGCCCGTTGTGGCGGGCTAATCCATGGTAGCGGCGGCCATCCGGAACGACCCCGATCCACAGCACGGATCCCACCCGCTCACCATCCTTGACGACGACGTTCAGCGAACTCGACGGGGCCGACCGGTGGCGAGGGGCGTCCTCTCGGCCATCATGGCGCCCATGCCAGAAGGAACCATGTGGCCCCGATCGACGAGCCGGCGGGCGGTCACCGTCGGGGTGCTAATCGGCCTGATCGCCACGATCGTCGGGGTCCTCGGCGCGGTGTCACCGTCGGCTGACGCCGCGCCCGTGTGCACCAAGACGTTCACCGGCGACGACGACGACCGCTACATCAACCCGCTCAACTGGGACCCGCTCGGCGTGCCCGGCATCAACGACTACGCCTGTTCCGACTTCGACATGTACTTCGAGACCAATAGCGAGAACGACGTCCGCAACGTGCGGGGCATCAACTTCGACGGGATCCTCGAGATCTACTTCGGCGAGCTGCGCATCGGCACCACCACAAACGGTAGCGACGACTCCTTCGTCAACGAGCTCTATGTCTACGACGGCCGCCGTGGAGGTACGGCCTCGCTCACGGTCAACGACTCGCTCGACGTCTACGACGGTCGCCTGGGATCGCCGAACGGAGCGAACACGGCTCGTGGTGGCCGAACCGTGGTCGGGCCTGCAGGCTCCCTCTCCATCGATGGCGGGCTGCCGCTCGACGGTCAGCACACGTTGCGCAACGAAGGGGAGACCCTCTGGTTCTTCGGGGACGTGAGTCTCTGCGACGGTTCGGTCATCGAGAACGCCGGCACCTTCGAGCTGCCGACCGACGGCGATTCGATGGTCACGTGCGGCAGTGCGGCGAACGGTCCGGGCCGGTTCGTCAACGAAGTCACCGGCACGGTCACAGAAGCTCTTCTCCGGCTCGAACGACACCGTCGCCACTGGCTTCCAGAACGACGGCACGCTCGTCGTCGAATCGGAGACGCTGAACCTCACCGGGGATCTGGTCAACCTCACAGCCGGAGCGCTCACCGGCGGCACCTATGAGCTCCGGGGCACGCTGAAGATCGGCGAGCTGGGCGGTGGCGGTTTGTTCACCAACGCCGCCAACGTCATCCTCGACGAGACGGGCGCAGGCATCACCAACGCGAGCGATGTCTCTGCGTTCGCCACCCTCACGACGAACGCCGCGGACCGGCACGCTCGATGTGAGATCCGGCAACGAGATCGCTGTCGCCAGCCTGTTCGCCAACGCCGGCCAGCTGCTGATCGGGCCCGGTGGAGTTCTCAGGGCGCCCGGCGCCAACTCGGCGATCAACCTCAACGGGGGTCGTCTCGAAGGCGTCGGCACGGTGCAGGCCACGACGGTCCGCAACAACGGCGGTGTGGTGGCCCCCGGCACGAGCCCGGGCGTGCTCACGGTCAACGGGAACTTCCAGCAAGGTGCGTCTGGAACACTCCGAGATGGAGATCGACGGCACCACGCCCGGCACGACCTACGACCGGCTGGTCGTCACCGGATCGGCGACCGTCAACGGCACGCTCGACCTGACGACCGGGGTTCGATCCAGCCGACAGCGACGTCTTCACGCTGATCACGGCCGCCACCCGCACGGGCGGCTTCACGGTGGTCAACGGCCAGCCCGGGCCGGCGGCGCGCCTATCAGGTGCTCTATCCGGCCGACGGCGTGGCGGTCACACCGTCGCCTCCTCCTCCCGGCGTGCTCTTCACCCCGCTCGACCCGGTGCGCATCCTCGACTCGCGGGCCTCGTCGCAGGAAGGGCCGTACAGCACGCCGTGGCAAACGCAGACCGTCCGCGAGGTCGTGGTGGCTGGCGACCACGGTGTGCCGGCCGATGCCGAGGCGGTGGTACTCAACGTCACCGCCACCGGCACCACCGCGTCGTCGCACCTGCGCATCTATCCCGCAGGCGGCGACCTGCCGACGGTGTCGAACCTCAACTGGCAGGCAGGTTGGACGGTCCCCAACGCGGTGACGGTGAAGGTCGGCGACGGCGGCTCCGCCGAAGGCAAGATCAACGTCTACAACAACAACGGCAGCGCCAACGTGATCATCGACGTGGTCGGCTACTACAAGACCGACACCGGGGCAGGTCTCACGTCGCTCGACCCGGTGCGCATCATCGACTCGCGTCCGTCGTCGCAGGTGGGGCCGTACAACTCGCCGTGGCTCACGCAGACGACCCGCGATGTGACCGTCACCGATGCACCCGGAGTGCCCGCCGAGGGCGGACGCCGTGGTGCTCAACGTCACCGTCACCGGCACGACGGCGTCGTCGAACCTGCGAATCTGGCCTGCCGGATCACCGACACCGCTCGTCTCCAACCTCAACTGGCAACCGGGTTGGACGATCCCGAACGCGGTCACCGTCAAGGTCGGGGCGAACGATCAGATCAGCGTCTACAACAACAACGGCAGCGCCAACGTGATCATCGACGTGGTCGGCTACTTCGACGCGGGCACCGGTGACGAGTTCCATCCGCTCACGCCGTCTCGCATCCAGGATTCCGCGATCAGGTTCGAAGGTCGGGCTGTACTCCAGTCCGTGGGGGTCTGGGATCACCCGGCCAGTTCCCGGTGACCGCCACCGGCAGGCGTGCCCGTCGAAGCCGCCGCCGTGCTGCTGAACACCACGGTCACGGGCACGACGGCGTCGTCGAACCTGCGCATCTGGCCCAGTGGGCCCGCTGCCCACCGTGTCGAGCCTCAACTGGCAGCCGGCTGGACGATCGCCAACGCCGTCACCGCCAAGGTGGGCGACCGGCGAGGTCAACGTCTACAACAACAACGGCAACACCGACGTGATCGCGGATGTGGCTGGTTGGTACGGTTAGCGGCACGGGGGTACGTGGGCCGGCTCGCCACGCGGATCTGAGCCGTTCGGGAGGGAGTTCGGGTGCACGAGTCTCTGGGCGTCACGTCGCGGTCGGGCGCAGGCGGTTTTCGTGGTGGTCGCGCTGCTGCTGGCCGCCGTCGCGCTGGTGCACGCAGCCGAGCGCAGGCGCACTGCCCACCTGCGACAAGACCTGGACCGGTGCGATCGACGACGACTACACGACCGGCGGCAACTGGTCGCCGTCGGGCGTGCCCACGGCAACGCAGTACGCCTGCGCAGGCATCAACGACTTCATCCTCTTCGAGAGCGAGACGGTGCGCGCCGTGCGCGGCGTCAACTTCCCCGGGGGCCTCGAGATCGTCGACGGCGAGCTGCGCATCGGCACCACCACCAACGGGTTCGACGAGTCGGTCGTGGGTGAGCTGGTCGTCACCGATGGTCGCCGTGGCGGCCGCTCGCCGTCACCGTCACCGACCTGCTCACCATGTACGACGGTCGACTCGGCTCGCCCAACACCGTCACCGCGGCCCGGGGCGGCACCACACGGTGGAGCCTCTGGGCCAGCTCTCGCATCGAAGGCGGCCTGCCGCTCGACGGTCAGCACACGGTGCGCATCGAGGGCTCGGCGACCTGGTCGCTGCGGTGACATCACCCTTTGCGACGGAGTCGCTCCTGCAGAACCTCGGCACGATGGAGTTGCCGTCGAACGGCGCCACCACCGCCGACTGCGGATCCGGCGTCAACCGGTTCGTCAACGAAGCCGCGGGCACGCTCGCTGAAGCTGGCGACGGGCGTCGACGACTCGATCACCGTGCCGTTCGAGAACCAGGGCACCGTCGAGGTCAACGGGCGACAGCTTGGCCATCGGCGCCGCGCCGGCGTCGTCCGCGGGCGATACGGGCACCTGGGAGACGCTCGCCGGCGGCATCGTGCGCTTCGACGCCGACCGCACCTTCCTCTCGACCAGCCCGGTAAGCGGCGACGGCGGCATGCAGACCAACGGCGGCACGCAGAGCTTCGCACCCGGGCACGGCGATCGACTCGCTGCTGCACGGTGGCACCATCGAGGGCAGCCTCACCCTCGACGAGTTCCTCCTGTGGGCCGGGGGCACGTCCACCGGCACGGGCACGATGACGCTGGCCCCTGGCTCGACCTCGTCGGGGGCGGGCACGCTGACCAACGGCTACACCCTCGTCAACCAGGGCAGCTGGAGCATCGCCGACGACGAGCTGCTCGTCTGCGACGGCTCGACGCTGCGCAACGAGGGTGCGCTCACCATCAGCTCCAACGCCACCTCGATCGGCGACTGCGGCGCCGGCCCCAACCTCTTCCACAACACCAGCACGGGCACCGTCACCAAGGCATCCGGCATCGAGTCCTACATCGACGTCCCGTTCACCAACGACGGCACCTTGTCGGTGTCGGCCGGGCGGCTGCTGCTCGTCCGCGACGACCTCACCAACCTCACCGGCACCACCCTGACCGGTGGCATCTACGACCTCCCCGGCTTCGTGCTCGTGAGCGACGCGGCCGGGGGTGGTCACCAACGCCGCCGACCTGCGGCCGTCGGGCTCTGGTCAGCACTTCCTGAACGGCTCGGGCGGCAACGCCCTGGCATCGCTCACCACCAACGCGGCCGCCGGACGCATCGAGTTGCGCAACGGCACCCAGATGGTGGTGGCCCCGTCGTTCACGAACTCTACGGTGAGATCAGCGGCGTCGGCACCCTCGACGCCACGACGGTGACCAACAGCGGCACGGTCGCTCCCGGTCTGAGCCCCGGCATCCTCACGATCGACGGCGACTTCGCGTCAGACCTCGGGCGGCGTGCTGCGTGCGCGAGCTCAACGGTACGACCGTCGGCACCGGCTACGACCGCCTCGCGGTCACCGGTACGGCCAGCCTCGGCAGGCACGCTGCAGCTGGTCACCGGATTCAGCCCCGGCTTCCACCGACACCTTCTCGGTGCTCACCGCTGCCAGCCGCACGGGCACCTTCTCGGCGGTCACCGGCGAGCCGAGCCCCGGCCAGTCCTACGTGCCCACCTACAACCCGACCAACGTCACCGTCGCCCCGTCGAGCGGCCGTCCTGCCCACCGTGTCGATCGCCGACGTCGTCGATGGCCGAGGGCAGCTCGCGGTGGGTTCTCCGATCTCACGTTCACGGTGACGTCTGAGTGCGACGAGCGCGAGCACGGTGACGGTGAACTGGTCGACCGCCGACGGCACCGCTGTGGCGCCGTCGGACTACACCACCAGTTCGGGCACGGTCACCTTCGTGCCGTGCGACACCAGCGAGACGATCACGGTGCCGGTGCGCGGTGACACCGACGTCGAGCCGAACGAGACGTTCCAGGTCGATCTGGCCACGCCGAGCAACGCGACGATCGCGGACGGCAGCGCCACGGGCACGATCCAGAACGACGACGTGGCGCCGCCCACCGGCCCGACGGTGAGCGTGGGTGATGCCGCCATCTGGGAGGGTGACACCAAGATCCGCACGGTGTTGTTCCCGGTCACGCTCGACGTGGCGGCCACCTCGACGGTGTCGGTGAGCTATCGGGTTGTCGCCGGCAGCGCCACCGGCGGCAAGGTCGACATCGACAACTATCGGCGGGGCGGTGAAGACGCTCACGTTCAAGCCGGCCCTGACGAGCGGCAAGACCGTGGTGAACAAGACGATCGCGGTGAAGGTCTACGGCGACACCGCGGTGGAGGGTGACGAGACGTTCACCCTCGAGCTGGTGAGCGCCAACGGGCTCACCATCGAGCGCGGTGTGGCACGGGCACGATCTACGACGACGAGGGCGGCGCCGGTGTGCGTGTCGGCATCGGCTCGGTGTCGGCGGTCGAGGGCGACGGTGGCACGGTGAAGATGACCATCCGGCTCACGTTGCTCGTCGCCCGCGGTGACCAACTCGTCGATCAAGCTGACCGCGAGCAACCTGTCGGCGTTGTCGGGGGTCGACTACAAGCTCATCAAGCCGAAGACCATCTCTTCAAGCCGGGCAACTTCCAGAAGAGCGTGGTGGTCACGCTCATCCCGAACACCACCGCGCAGGCCGACCGCAGTATGCAACTGGCCTTGTCCGATCCCGTGAACCTCACCGTGCAGGGCACCGGCGTCGGCCTCGGCACCATCCTCGACGACGACTGAGCGCTAGTCGAGGCCCCGTCGGTCGCGGCTCATCGCCTTCTCGGCCTCTCGCTTGGCGTCGCGCTCGGCGATCGCCTGGCGCTTGTCGCCCTTGGTGCGGGGCTTGCCCAGCGCCAGCTCGAGCTTGGCCCGACCCTCCTTGAAGTAGAGGGCCAGCGGCACCAGCGTGAGGCGGTCCTGGTCGAGCCGGGCCCGGAGACGGTCGATCTCGGCCCGGTGCAGCAGCAGCTTGCGGCGGCGCTCGGGCTCGTGGCCGCTGAACTCGGCGGCGGTGCGCCACGGTGCGATGTGCAGTCCGACCAGCCAGGCCTCGCCGTCGTCGATGCGGGCGTAGCTGTCGGAGATCTGCACCTTCGACTCGCGCAGCGACTTGACCTCGCTGCCGGTCAGCACGATGCCGGCCTCGACCGCGTCGAGCAGGTCGTAGTCGTGTCGGGCGTGACGGTTGGTGGCGACGATCTTCACGCCGGGCGGAGGCATCAGGACCGGCTCAGGACAGCGGGATGCGACACGCGCCGTCGATGTCGAAGACGCGGTTGAAGCGGCCGTAGGCGAGCCAGGATCCGACGCACACGCCGAGGTCGACGAGCTCGTCGTCGGTGAACGCCGCGTGGAGGCGCTGCCACATGTCGTCGTCGATGTTGGTGTGATCGAGGGCGTAGCGCTCGGCGAACTCGGCGGCCAGGCGCTCACGCTCGGAGAAGCCGCTCCACGTGTGGTCGCCGACGTGGGCGTAGAACTCCTCGTCGATGGTGTCGGCTTCGTCGGTGCGGGCTTCGACGTCGCGCCCCGAGCGCCAGTCGAGGCAGAGCGTGCAGTCGTTGATCTGGGCCATGCGGGTGCGGGCGGCCTCGAACTCGCGCAGCGACAGCGACGACGACCGGTAGACGGCGTCGGAGAGCGTGGCCGCGGCACCGGTGAGTGGGGGAGCGAGCGAGGTCCACACGTGCATGAGCGGGTCCTGGCCGGCAGGGACACGGACACGAGGCATGCGCAGCACCGTACCGTGCATCCCCGGGCGGTAGCCTCACGAGCCGTGCTGCGCCTCCCCCTCCTCGCCTACGAACAGATGGTCGGCCTCGCCTACGACTCGCTGCCCGACGAGGCCTGCGGGCTGCTCGGCGGCGATCCGGCGTCGGGCCGCGTCGACGTGTTCTACCCGGCCCGCAACGCGGCGGAGTCGTCGAAGCTCTACACCGTCGACCCGGGCGACCACCTCCGGGCCGACCGCGACGCGGAGGACCGGGGCCTCGAGCTCATCGGGGTGATGCACAGCCACACCCACACCGAGGCCTACCCTTCGCCGACCGACGTGGCCCAGGCCCCCGACCCGGCCTGGCACTACGTCATCGTCTCGCTTCGTGACGAGGCGCCCACGCTGCGTTCCTTTCGGATCGTGGACGGGAACATCTCCGAAGAGCCCGTGGTTGTCGAAGATCGGTAGAATCTTTACAAATCCGGTCAGGATTTCCGACAATTGACGGAGAGGCCCCGATTCGGGGGTCCCACCAGCTCCGGGAGCTTCGGCGCATGACGGTTCACTCATCGATCCTCGACATGATCGGCGATACGCCGCTCGTCGACGTGAGCCTGCTCAGCCCCAACCCCGACGTGCGCATCCTGGCCAAGATGGAGAGCCAGAACCCGGCCGGCTCGGTGAAGGATCGCATCGCCCTCAAGATGATCACCGAGGCCGAGGCCGACGGCACGCTTCACCCGGGCAAGACCATCATCGAGCCGAGCTCGGGCAACACCGGCATCGCCATGGCGATGATCGCCCGCATCAAGGGCTACCCGATCAAGATCGTGATGCCCGAGAACGTGTCGATCGAGCGCCGCCAGATGCTCGAGGTGTTCGGGGCCGAGATCATCTTCACGCCGGGCGCCGAAGGATCGAACGGCGCGGTGCGCCGCGCCCTCGAGCTGTCCGACGAGCACCCCGAGTGGGTCTTCCTCTACCAGTACGCCAACGAGGCGAACCCCCAGGCGCACTACGACACCACCGGCCCCGAGATCTGGCGCGACTGCCCCGACATCACCCACTTCGTCGCCGGACTCGGCACGAGCGGCACGCTCATGGGCGTGGGCACCTTCCTGAAGGAGCAGAACCCCGACATCAAGGTGATGGCGGTCGAGCCGCCGCTCGGTGAGCTGGTCGAAGGCCTGCGCAACCTCGAAGAGGGCTACATCCCGCCGGTCTACGAGAAGTGGGGCGGAGCCGAGCTGCTCGACGGCAAGCGCATCGTGCGGCCCTACGAGTCGATCGAGTGGACCCGACGCCTGGTCGCCGAGTGCGGCATCTTCGCCGGCATCTCGTCGGGTGCCGCGCTGGCGGGTGCGGCCAAGGTCGCCCAGCGCATCGACGCCGGCACCATCGTGTTCATCGTGTGCGACGGCGGCTGGAAGTACCTCTCCACGGGCGCCTACACCGACGATCTCGACGAGGTGGCCGAGAAGGCCAGCAAGATCATCTACTTCTGAGTGTCGGTTGGGCCGCTAGCCTGCGGCCCCGTGCTCCTCACCCTGATCTTCGGTGTGCTCGGTGTCGTCGTGATCCTCGGCGGCTTCGGTCTCGACAAGGAACGCAACAACCCCATGATGCGGGTGGGGGCGTGGTTCTTCGGTGCCGCTCTGGTGCTCATCGCCCTGGTCTTCCTCGCTCGCCGAGCTCTGAGGCCGGGCGATCGACGCGGTGCGGCGCCCCATCGGCGTCTTCGACAGCGGCTTCGGTGGGCTCACCGTGGCCCGCGCCCTGATCGACCTGCTGCCCGACGAAGACCTGGTCTACATCGGAGACACCGCGCGCTACCCGTACGGCCCCCGACCGCTCGACCAGGTGCGCAGCTTCGCTCGCCAGATCACCCACGAGCTCGTCGAGGAGCATGACGCCAAGTTGGTGATCGTGGCGTGCAACACCGCGTCGGCCGCGGCGCTCGACGAGTTGCAGACGACGTTCGCGGTCCCGGTGATCGGGGTGATCGAGCCGGGCGTGCGCTCGCTGGTGGCGGCCACCCGCAGCGGCCGGGTCGGGGTCATCGGCACCGTGGGCACCATCGGCTCGGGGGCCTACCAGCAGGCCGTCGCGCAGGCGAGCGGTGTCGTCAGCCTCACCTGTGCGGCCTGTCCCGGATTCGTCGAGTTCGTGGAGCGCGGCGAGACCTCGGGTGACCAGGTCTACGTGCTGGCCGAGCGCCTGCTGGCCCCGTTGCAGGCGGCATCGGTCGACACCCTGCTGCTCGGCTGTACGCACTATCCCTTTCTCGCTCGTACCATCAGCGACGTGATGGGGCGCGAGGTGGTGCTGGTGTCGTCCGCCGACGAGACCGCCTTTGCCGTTCGGTCGGCCCTCGACGAGCTGGGCCTCGCCGACCGGTCGCGCGACGGGCAGGGCGGGTCGGCACCGCTGGATCTCGTCGGGCGACGTCGCCACCTTTCAGCGCCTCGGCCGCCAGCTGCTGGGTCCGGAGCTCGACGTGGTCGAACCCCTCAGCTGGGATGAGCGAGCGGATCACGACGAGACGGACTCGTGAGCCTGACCCTCACGGTGCTCGGCTCCGACGGCAGCTACCCCGGGCCGGGTGGCGCGTGCAGCGGCTATCTCGTCCAGGCCGAAGGCGTGAACCTGGTGCTCGATCTCGGGCCGGGCGCGTTGGCCAACCTCCAACGACACATCGGGCTCGACGCCATCGACGCGGTGGTGCTCAGCCACAGCCATCCCGATCACTGGTCTGACCTCACCGGACTGCGCACCGCCCTGAAGTACGGTCTCGATCGAGCCGGACTGCCCGTCTACGGAACCCGGGCGACATGTCGGTTGGCGGCGCTGTTGTCGACTGGGCTCGACCCCACCTTCGACTGGCACAACCTGTCCGATGGCGATCGCTTCTCGATCGGCGGGCTCGACCTGTCGACATCGCGCACCGACCACTATGTCGAGACCTACGCCGTTCGCGTGGACGAGCCCGCGAGCGGTCGATCGCTCGCGTACTCGGCCGACACGGGACCCGGCTGGTCGTTCGCCGCGCTGGGCGACGGCATCGACCTGGCCTTGTGCGAATCGACCTATCCCACCGATGCCGAGGCCGAGGGCATCCTCCACCTGAGCGCTCGGCAGGCGGGCGTGATGGCGGCGGAGGCGGTGTGCGGCCGACTGGTGCTCACCCACCTGTGGCCCGAGAGCGACCCGACCGCGCACCGTTCGGCTGGTGCTGCCGCCTTCGGGGAGCCGGTCGAGGTGGCCCGCGCCGGCGACATCTACGTGGTCGTGAGCCGGCCGGGCCCCGCGTGCGCTGGGCTACGGTGCCGGGCCATGCGACCAGACGGCAGAGCCCCCGACGAGCTTCGACCCATCACCTTCACCCGCGACTTCACCGAGCAGGCGTCGGGCTCGGTGCTGGTGACGGCCGGCCGCACCATCGTGTTGTGCACCGCGTACGTCGACAACGACGTGCCGCGCTGGATGAAGGGCAGCGGCAAAGGCTGGGTCACCGCGGAGTACTCGATGCTCCCCGGCGCGTCGTCCGACCGCATCCGTCGTGAGGTGGCGTCGGGCAAGCCGTCGGGTCGCACCCAGGAGATCCAGCGGCTCATCGGTCGGGCGTTGCGCTCGGTGTGCGACATGGTGGTGCTCGGCGAGCGCCAGGTCATCGTCGACTGCGACGTGCTCCAGGCCGACGGCGGCACCCGCATCGCGTCGATCAACGGGGGCTACCTGGCGCTGCACGACGCGCTCACCCGGCTCGTGGGGGCCGGCGTCATCGGCGAGAACCCGCTGCACGACGAGTGTGCCGCGGTGTCAGTGGGCATCGTGGGTGGCGCGCCGCTGCTCGACCTGCCCTATGTGGAGGACTCCACCGCCGAGGTCGACATGAACGTGGTGATGACCGGGTCCGGCCGATTCGTCGAGGTGCAGGGCACCGCCGAAGGGCTGGCCTTCACGCGTGGTGAGCTCGACGAGCTGCTCGCCCTCGCCGAGGCGGGCATCTCCGACATCGTCGAGCAGCAGCGCGCCTTCCTCGCCACCCCGCCCGGACCGCGCTCCTCGACGTCGTGAGCCTCGTCGGGGAGGCCGTCGGCCCGTCCCTCCGCCGGTTCTGACCATGGCCGAGTTCGTGGTGGCCAGCGCCAACCCCGACAAGGTGCGCGAGATCGCAGCCATCGTCGAGCCGTTCGGCATCACGCTGCTGCCTCGTCCCGACGACGTGCCCGAGGTGGTGGAGGACGCGCCGACCCTCGAAGGCAACGCCCGTCTGAAAGCGGTGGCGCTGTGCCAGGCCACGGGCCGGCCTGCGATCGCCGACGACACCGGGCTCGAGGTCGATGCGCTCGGTGGTGCCCCCGGGGTGTGGTCGGCTCGGTTCGCCGGCGAGCACGCCACCTACGCCGCCAACGTCGACAAGCTGCTCCGCGAACTGGCCGCCGTGGGCGAACCCGAGCGCACCGCCCGCTTCCGCACGGTGGCCCTGGTGCGCTTCCCCGACGGCCACGAGGTGGTCGCCGAGGGCTGGGTGGACGGCTCGATCGCGGCGGTGGGGGCCGGCGAGCACGGCTTCGGCTACGACCCCGTGTTCGTGCCTGCCGAGGGCGACGGCCGCACCTTCGCCCAGATGACCCCCGCCGAGAAGCACGCGCTCAGCCACCGGGGCCGCGCCTTTCGCTCGCTGGCCGAGCAGCTGGTCGCCGAAGCCTGATCGCCGGGTTCGATACCCCGCAGGGTATGCTGGCAGGACTATCGGCCAGGAGGAGCGAGTCGGATGGAACTGCCGGATGAGGTCGTCGACGATGTGCGCAAGCGCCTGCGTCGTATTGCCGGACAGGTCCAGGGCATCGAGAAGATGCTCGCCGAGGGCCGCGAGTGTCGCGACGTGGTCACCCAGCTCTCGGCGGCCAACAAGGCTCTGGAGCAGGCCGGGTTCAAGCTGGTGGCGGCCGGGCTGGCCTTCTGCGTGGAGCACCCCGACGAGGCCGAGGCCACCGGCTATCCGCTCGGCGAGGTCGAGCGCATGTTCATGCGCCTCACCTGAGCGCCTGCCGGTCGCAGCCTGCGATCACCAGCCCCGCAGATCGATCGGCCACTCGTCGACGACCTGCCCGCCGCGCACGACGTGGAACCGGTCGTGATAGGCGACGGTCGGGATCGACATGCGCCGGCACGACGGTGACCCGGTCGCCGACGGACGGCAGGGGAGCGTCGCCCTTGGGTGCGAACGTGATGTGCTCGTCCGAGCAGAACCACACCGATGCGTCGACGACGCTGGGATTGCCGTGGTCCATGCCGAGCGACTTGAGCCCCACGTCGCCCACCGCGTAGCCGGCACCACGATTGACCGACACCACGGTTGAACGCAGGAAGAGCGCCTGGCGGAACGGCAGGTCGAGCTTGGCGTACGCGGTGTCCATGAGGAGGTAAGACCCGGCCTGCAGCTCGGTGATCGAGTGGTTGATGTCCCACGTGCCCGTGCCGCCACCCGACACCACGTCGCCGCCCACCGCCCGGTGGGCTCGGAGCAGGTCGGCCATGCTGGTCGCCACGCCGGCCACTCGTTGGTCGCGGTCGTCGAGCCCGACCAGGTGGCCCTCGTAGCCCATCACCCCCCGCACTTCGAGCCCGCGCTGTCGGGCCAGGTCGGCGAGGGCGGCGGCCTCGTCGGGATCGCAACCACACCGGGGCAAGCCGACGTTGACGTCGATCAGCACCTCGCGCACCCCGCCGTCAGCTGCGGCGGCGACGGTCTCGGGCGAGTCGACGGCCACCGTGACGCGGGCCAGGCCCTGGTCGACCAGGGCGCCGAGTCGGCGGGCGTCGACCACCTCGTTGGCGAGCAGCAGGTCGTCGCCGAGGCCGGCGGCGGCCATGCCCTCCATCTCGCGGATGGTGGCGCAGCAGAACCCGGGGTGACCGGCGGCGGACAGGCGAGCGGCCAGCGCGGTCGACTTGAACGCCTTCACGTGCGGGCGCAGCGTGCGGCCCGGCCAGGCTGCGGTCATGGTGGCGACGTTGTGCTCGAACGCGTCGAGATCGATGAACAGGGCGGGCGTGGCGAGCTCGTCGACGTGCACGACGTGACCCTACGAGGTCGAGGCCCTACGAGGTCGAGGCCTACGGCTCTGGGGGCACCGTGAGCTCGAACTGCTCGGTCGCCACCACCTTGCCGTTGACCAGCAGGTCGATCGCATGTGTGCCGGGGTAGTACCGACGCACGGTGACCGGCTTGATCGGGTGGCGCTTGACGATCGTTCGGGCTTCGTCGGGTGCCAACGTGGTGGTGGTCAGCTTGAACACCTTCGGCGCTCGGGTACCGGCGGCCCGCACCAAGTGGACGGCGAAGTCGATCACCACCGGCAACGGCGTGTCGCCGGCGTGCGACAGCACCGCTTCGAACGCGAGCACCTCTCCCAGCGCCACCCGCGGAGTCGACACCGTGAAGGCCTCGACCGTCACCTGGGCGCCGTGGTCGTAGCCGAGCAGCGCGAGTGCGGCCGGGTCGCCAGCCTTCACCAGCCCCCGGAGCCCGTGGCGCACCAACGTGGCGGTGTGCTCGTCGCCCTCGACCATCCACCGGGCGGCGGTCGCCACCGCCGCGTCGGGGTGGTCTTTCGAGATGTCGTTCAGATGGTTGGCCACTGATCGGCGCACGTAGTCCGACGCATCGGTGTAGAGCCGATCGAGCAACGGGATGGTGTGGTGGGGTTCGCGCTGGAACTCGACCAGGCGCTCCCCCCAGGGCAGACGGGGGCGGGTGCCTTCGGAGACCAGGCGGCGAACGTGCTCGTCGGGGGATGCGCACCAGTCGGCGAGGGTGGCGAGGACCCGAGTGGGATCGGCGACGAGGAACGGTCGGATGGCGAACTCCGACGACCACCGGGAGGTGAGAAAGGCGAGCAGCGAGAGCGATCGGTCGGTGTGGTCGAGGCCAGCGAGCGTGACCCAGTCGGTGCAGGGCCACACCGGCCAGCCGTCGAGGTCGATCTCGCGCACTCCCCGTCGCATGGCCGCGGCGGCCTTGGTGAACGACGAGGGCAGGGTCGCCGCCAGTGCTGTCGCCACGTGTCGCACCCGCGCCTTCAACTCGAGTTGGTCGAGGTCGGCGATCGCCAGCGCACGGAACCGGTCGATCGGGAAGGTGTCGGTGCCCGCGACCATCGCCTCGGCGATGTGGTCGACGGCCTCGACGCCGATGTTCTCCTTGAAGGCGGCCATGGCCGACGATGCAACCACACCTGCGTCTCACGGCTACCGTCGGCGAGGTGAGCCCCCCGCAACGACTACGGCTCGCCGTCACCCCCACGCCGCTCCAGCCCATGCATCGCCTCGGTGCTCATCTGGGCTTCGCCGACGGTGCGTTGTGGGTGAAGCGCGACGACCTCACCGGCTTGGGTGCCGGCGGCAACAAGGCGCGCAAGCTCGACTATCTCGTCGCCGATGCCAAGGCGAAGGGCTGCGACACGCTGCTCACCGGGGGGGCCGCGCAGAGCAACCATGTCCGCACCACCGCCGCCGCGGCCCGGGTGACCGGTCTCGGCTGTGTGGCGGTGCTCGGGGGGCGCCCGCCGCAGGTGCCCGAGGGCAACCTGTTGCTCGACCGCCTGTTCGACGCCGAGCTCGTCTGGGTCGGTGACTACGACGCCGAGCGGGTCGAGACCACCATGGCCGAGACCTGCCTGCGCCTGGCGGCCGAGGGGCGCCGGCCCTACGAGGTGCCGCTCGGCGGGGCCTCCGATGTGGGCACGCTCGGCTACGTCGCCGCGGCGGCAGAGCTCATGACCCAGGCGCCGCTCGGCTCGCTCGTCTATACGGCCACCGGCTCGGGCGGCACCCAGGCCGGGCTGGTGGTGGGCCTCGGCCATCACGATCGGGTGCGAGGGGTCGACGTGGGTGCCATCGCCGACGTCGACGAGCGCATCCGATCGCTGGTGTCGTCCACCGCGTCGCTCGCGGGCCGACCGTTCCCGGTGGGGGAGCTGGTGCTCGATCGCAGCCAGATCGGCGCCGGCTACGGCGACCGCACCGATGCCGCTCGGGAGGCCCTCCAGCTGGCCGCCCGGCTCGAGGGCCTGGTGCTCGACCCCGTCTATTCGGCCAAGGCGCTGGCCGCCCTGATCGCCGATCGGCGCGCCGGACGCATCGGCGCCGACCAACCGGTCGTGTTCCTCCACACCGGCGGGTCACCGGCGTTGTTCACCGAGCGCTACCAGAGCTGGGCCATCGGCTGACCCCGGTGACCCATCGGTGCGGCGGTGATCCGGCACACTGATGCGGTGACCTTCCCCCAGTCGCCGCCTCCCTACGGCTATCCCAGCGGCCCACCCGCGCCGCCGGTGAGGCCACCATCCGCCGGTCCGCAGCCCTATCCGCCGCCGCCCGGCTGGGCCCCGCCCAGGGCGCCATCAACCCGGACGCGTGCCGAGCGCCGTGCGCTGGGGCCTCGGCGACGTGGTGTGGGGCCTGTTCCTGTTCTTCGTGGGCCAGCTGCTGATGGGTGCGGTGGCCGCGGTCATCCTGGTGGTCACCGGCAACGAGGACGGCCTGCTCGACGGCGAGACGCCGCTGTTGCTCGTCGCCCTGTCGATCGTCGGTGGCTGGCTCGGGTTGGTCGGCTGGCCGCTCGTCGCCACCTACCGCAAGGGCCAGCGCAGCCTGCGCAAGGACTTCGGCTTCACGTCCAACTGGGGCGACGTCGGATGGGGTCTGGTCGGGGGCATCGGCTGTCTGGCGCTGAGTGTGGGCCTCAGCCTCCTGTGGGCGTTGTTCGTCGGCGACGACCCGCCCTCGAACGGCCAGTTCCTCGACGACTCGGGCTCGGGGCCGCTGGTGTTCCTGCTCCTCTTCGTGCTCATCGGCGTGGCCACGCCGATCGCCGAGGAGCTCTTCTTCCGCGGCCTGTTCCTGCGCTCGCTCGGCAAGCGGTGGAACATCAAGGTCGCGGTCGTGGCCTCGTCGGTGGTGTTCGGGCTCATGCACGCCACCGCGGGCACGAGCATCGGGGGCGGGCTGTTCATCGCGGCCGTCACCGGTGCCTACGGCTTCGTGCTGGCGCTGCTGGCGGCCTTTCGCAACGGACGCCTCGGTGCGCCCATCACCGCCCACATGGTCATCAACGGGGTGCAGGTGATCGCCGTCTTCGCCCTCGGCATGTCCTAGGCAGGCACGTGCGCCCACCTCGCTAAGGTCTCGGACGTGGCGGGCCCGAACGACGCGACTCCAGTTGTTCCTGAGCGCTACAGCCGCCCGCTTCGACCGGGGTGGATCGTCGGCGAGGCGATGCGCACGTTGCGCGATCGCTTCTGGTGGGTGATCTCGGTGGCCGCGACCATCACCATCGTCGTGTCGGTCGCCGACCTGGCCGCCGAGTGGGGATCGGGCGACTACGAGTTCGTCGACAACAACTGGCTGCGGCTGGCCCTCGTGCTGGCGGCCTTGTTCAGCACCGGGAGCTCCACGCTCGGTTCAACCCTGCTCGCCGGCGTGCTCGACGTGACGGTCGGTGAGCATCAGCACGGAGGCCGTCGGCTCACCCTCGGTGAGCTCATGCGGCACCTGCCGTGGGTCACGCTGATCGTGGCCGACCTGGTGGTCGCCCTCCTGCGGGTGGGCGGCTTCGTGCTGCTCATCCTGCCCGGGTTCATGGTGATCACGCTGACGGCCATCGTCGGGCCGGTGATCATGCTCGAGCGCAACGGGGCATGGACGTCGATCAGGCGCAGCGTCGCCCTGGTTCGGCCCTACTTCTGGCTCACGTTCGCGCTGGTGACCGTGCCGTTGGTGGGCGAAGCGCTGCTCGCGGAGTGGCTCGAGTCGCTGCCGTTCCTGCACGACGCGGTGGTCCACCTGGCGACGATCGTCGTGCTCGAGGTGCCGGTGTCGACGTTCGTGGCGCTCATCGAGATCACACTGGCCTACGAGATGATCGAACGTGACCGGCCCGGCACCATCGCTGCGGCCGTGCACCACTGACCCTGCCGACCGGCGGCACGTCCGCCGCGGGCACGCCGGCGCCAATCAGTACTGACGCCGGCGGGGGGCACGCCGGCGCCATGGGTGCTGTGCGGGCGGGGGGACTCGAACCCCCAAGTCCGTGAGGACACTGGGACCTAAACCCAGCGCGTCTGCCAGTTCCGCCACACCCGCGTCCGGCTCACCGTAGCGCCCGCTAGCCTGCGTGCCCACGGGTCCATGGTGTCTCGACACCCATGGCAGATCTACGAGGAGAACGATGCAGCAGCCCCCGCTCGAGCCGATCGCTCAAGCTCCAATGAGCTCCGACCCCGGGCAGGAGATCTTCCGCATGCTGCTGCGCGAGCGCATCGTCGTGCTCGGCAGCGAGGTGAGCGATTCGATCGCCAACCAGATCATCGCCCAGCTGCTCTACCTCGAGGGCAGCGACCCGGGCAAGGACATCTGGCTCTACATCAACTCACCCGGTGGGTCGGTCACGGCCGGCATGGCCATCTACGACACCATGCAGTTCGTGCAGCCCGACATCGCCACCATCTGCATGGGTCTCGGAGCGTCGATGGGTCAGTTCCTGTTGTGCGCCGGTGCGCCGGGCAAGCGCTACTCGCTGCCGCACGCGCGCATCATGATGCACCAGCCGCTGGGTGGGGTGCAGGGGCAGGCCGCCGACATCGCCATCCAGGCCGAGCAGATGGCCTACACCAAGCGTCTGATGGCCGAGCGCATCGCGTTCCACAGTGGCCAGCCGGTCGAGCAGATCGAGGCCGACTCCGAGCGTGACCGCTGGTTCACCGCCGAGCAGGCCCGCGAGTACGGCTTGATCGACCACGTGATCCTGCGCCGCGGCGAGATCGACTGACGCCTGCACCCGGAAGCGTCGCCTCCGGAGGCGTCGGCTTCAAGAGGCGTCAGCAGGGGTGCTGGTGTCGAGGGCGAACCCACACCGGTCGGAGACGTAGCGCTCGAGGGTGCGGCCGGCCTCGACGATGGCCGGCACCTCGGCCTCGCGCTCGCGCAGCGTCTGTTCGATGGCGGTGGTCGGATCGTCGGTCGACGAGCGCACCGCGTCTTCGATGGCCCGGGTGAGGTCGAGCACGGTGTCGACCGGCGCGACGATGTCGGGCGGCGCGGTGAGCGCAGCCTGTTCGAGGGCATCGATCTGGGGCGACAAGCGGGCCGGGTCGAGGCTGGCGAGGCTCTCGTCGAGCCCGATGGCGTCGGTGACCTGCGAGCAGAACGCTTCGATGGAGCGCTCGGGCGGCCGCTCGCGCACGGCGATCACCACGGCAGCGACGATGACGGCGACCAGCAGACCCGCTAGCAGCGTCACGCGCCTCATCGACCTCGACGACCTCTCCTTCACGTGCCCGCCAACCCCCCGGACTGGCGAGTATGGCCCAGCCGACTTCTCAGGTGGTGACAATCGGGCAGCGGCGGTGGGTCCGGTTCCTGAAGCTCCTATAGACGTCAAGCGGCGTGTTGGGTGAGCCAGTGGTGTGCTCGGCGGGCGAGGTCGTTGTTGTGGTCGATGCCGCGTTCGAGTCGGGAGAGTTGGATCGGTGCCACGTCGAGGGTGATGGCGAAGGCGGTGAGGGTGATGTCGGCGTCGGAGTCGTTGTTGGCGGATCTCGTGGCCGGTTGGGATGGCGGGCGGGTTGGTGATGATGTTGTAGATCTCGCGGGCGACGAAGCGTTTGAGGCAGCGGATGATCTCGGTGCGGGTCTTGCCTTCGGTGGTGCGTCGGGCGACGTAGGCCCGGGTGGGTGCGTGGTAGCGCATGCGGACTAGCACGATCGTGTAGAGGGCGTTGTTGGCTCGCCGGTCGCCGCCTCGGTTGAGTCGGTGGCGGGTGGTCTTGCCTGAGGAGGCGGGGATCGGACACGCGGCGCAGAGCTTGGCGAACGCGGCTTCGCTGCGGATCCGGTCGGGGTTGTCGCCGATGGTGGCCAAGAGCTTGGCGGCGACGTGGGGCCCGACCCCGAAGACCCCGGCGAGCGCTGGGTGCGGCCTGGGCGGTGAGGGTGTTCATGCGGGCTTCGAGCTCGGCGATCTGTTCGTTGAGGAACGCGATCTTGCGGGCGAGCGCTTTGAGCGAGAACCGCAGCTGGGCTTCGATCGGGTCGTCGTGGTCGTGGAACCGGCGGGCGAGTTCGAGTTGTCGCCGGAACGTCGTTGCGGTCATGCGTTCACGCAGGCCAGCCGGGGCGGTGACGAGCAGCGCTTTGAACTGGTTTGTTGCTCGGGTCCGGTCGCGCACTGCGCCGTTGCACACGATCTCCAACGCCCGGACGGCTTCTGCGGGCCCGTTGCTGGCCTTGGGGGTCCCGGTCGCTCGGCCCGACAACACCGCTCGAGCGGCGGCCTGCGCGTCGATGGGATCGGACTTGCCCTCGAGCCGGCGGGCCTTGCGATCCGGACGGTCGACCTCGACCACCCGCACCCCGCCGGCGGTCAGAGAGCGGGCCAGGCCGGCACCCCAAGCGCCGGTCGACTCGACACCGACGACGTCGAGGTTCCCGAACGACCTCAGCCACGCCAACAACGCGACATAGCCGGCGGTGTCGGCTGGGAACGACTCGATCCCGAGCCGTTGGCCGGTGGCACGGTCGAGAGCGGCGGCCACGTGCACCTCAGCGTGAGTGTCCACGCCACCGATGACGTGGCAGTCCTGTGCTGTCATCATGGTCTTGATCCTTCGGTTCGGTTCCAACGGGGCGAGGGGTCACGACCAGGAGGACAAGACAGCCACGAGTCTGCGCCAACAGGCTCCTATGAGGTCACTCCGAACGGTCACGATTCCCAGGGTGGTGGTCCCGTCCGAACAGGCCGACGATTCACCAACAGGACACGACGGTCAGTCACACACCGGGGTCAGACCCGAGCAGCGGGACCACCATCTGGGAGTCTCCTCCAGCCCGTCCGGACCGGGCAGATGCATCATGGCTGTCACACCGACGCCGTAGGTTGGACGTGTGATCGAGCACGTCGACGTCGTCGCCTACGGCCGCCCCGCCCTTCTCGCGTTGGGCGCCGCCGTCGTGGCTGCCAAAGCCGGGCGTCCCCTCGCGCCGGTCACCGTCGTCGTGCCGTCGAACGTCGCCGGGCTCACGGCCCGGCGCCTGCTCGGCTCCGGGGGGCTGGAGGGCCCCCTCGGAGCCGACCTGGCCGGTGGCATCGCCAACGTCCAGTTCGTCACGCCGTTCCGGCTGGCCGAGCTGCTCGCCGCCGACGTGCTGCACGACCGCCGGCCGCTCACCAATCCGGTCCTCGGGGCCGCAATCCGGCGGGCCCTCGCCGAAGCGCCCGGCATCTTCGCGCCAGTGGCCCGCCACCACGCCACCGAGGTGGCCGTGGCGTCGCTCTATGGCGAGCTCAGCCACGTGTCCCGGCCAGCCCTCGACGCCATCGCTCGCTCGGGGGCGATGGCCCGGGCATCGGTCGCGGTGTTCGAACGCATCCAGACCTACCTGGCGCCGTTCCACGACGAAGACGAGTTGGTCCGCGCCGCGGCCACTCAACCCGACCTGGCCGCCAGGGTCGAGGCGCTCGGGCACGTCGTCTGGCACCTACCTGCGCCGGTCACCCCTGCGCTGGCCGAACTGTTGGCCGCGGTGGTCTCGGTGGCCCCGACGCGGGCCGTGGTGGGCATCACCGGTGACGAGGCAGCCGACCGGGCCGTGCTCGACGCCTGCGCCGCTGTCGGGTTCGAGGTCGATCCACGTGCAGTCGCCGCCCACCGGCCGGCCCACGGCTCCGAGATCGTTTCGGTCACCGACGCCGACGAAGAGGTGCGCGCCGTGGTGCGCCGGGTCGCCGCCCTCGCCGAACAGGGCGTGCGCCTCGATCGCATCGGTGTGTTCCATCCCACCGCCGACCCCTATGTCCGCATCCTCCAACAGCAGTTCGCCGCGGCCGACATCCCCGCCAACGGATCCGGCAGCGAGCGCCTGGCCGACAGCGTGGCCGGGCGCACGCTGCTCGCCGCCCTCGAGCTGCCAGCGCACCGATGGCGACGCGACAAGGTGATGGCGCTGGTCGCCGGCGCACCGGTGCGCACGGGCGACGGCTACGCACGCCCCTCGGTGTGGGAGCGTCTGTCGAGGCAGGCCGGCGTGGTGCAGGGGCTCGATGACTGGTCGGCCAAGCTGGCGCTGCGGCGGTCGATGCTCGACGCGCGCCTCGACGAGCGGCGCGATGCCGGCGAGCCCGACGACGAAACGGTCGTTCGTCGCACCCGCGAACGTGACGACCTCGACCAGCTCGATCGGTTCGTGCACGGTCTCGCCGCCCGCGTCGACGCGGTCGACGCCGCCTCCACCTGGCGGGCCAAGGCCGACGCCGCCGTCGAGTTGCTGGTCCACCTGCTCGGCAGACCAAATCCGCTGAGCCGATGGCCGGTGCCCGAGCAAGACGCCCTCGCCAGGGTCGAAGATGCCTTGAGTCGCCTGTCCGCCCTCGACGACATCGAGCCGGGTCCCACCACGGCGGCGTTCACTCGGGCGCTCTCCGGCGAGCTCGACGTGGTGCGCGGTCGCACCGGGCGCTTCGGCGAGGGCGTCGTCTACGGCCCGCTCAGCTCGGCGATCGGTCACGATCTCGACGCGGTGTTCGTGCTCGGGCTCACCGAGGGTCGTTGCCCGCAGCCGCGCCGCGACGATTCGCTGCTGCCCGACAGCGTGCGCCAGTTGGCGCCCGGCGAGCTCCCTCTTCGGTCGAGCCGACTCGACGACCAGCACCGGGCGCTGCTCGCGGCCCTCGCGGCGGCCCCTCCCGATCGACGCTGGCTGCTGTTCCCCCGAGGCGATCTCCGGGGTGGCCGCCAGAACCTGCCGTCTCGGTGGCTGCTCGACACGGCCACGGCGCTCGCCGCGCAGCCCCAACGGGTGCACACCACCGAGTTTGCCGAGCTCGAAGCGCCCGCCGTGCCGCGTGGTGCGCTCGTTCGCCGCCGGTCTGCACGAGGCGCCGGCCCATGCGTCGCTCGTCGAGCGCGACCTGGCCGCCCTCATGACCTACCGGGCCGCCGGGGGCGATGTCAGCGTGCACCCGGCGGCCGCCACGGTGGCTCGCGGCCTTGCCTGCCAGCACGCGCGTTCGTCGTCGCAGTTCACCGAGTTCGACGGCAACCTGGCCGGCCACGACGTGCCCAGTCCGGCGCGCAATCAGGCGATGTCGGCCACTCGCCTCGAGAAGTGGGCCGAGTGCGGCTTCCGTTACTTCCTCGGATCGGTGCTCGGGCTCGCCGAACGCGAAGACCCCGAGCGCATCGTCGAGATCAGCGCGCTCGACAAGGGATCGGCCGTGCACGAGGTGCTCGAGCGCTTCATCCTCGAGGCCCTCGACGCCGGCCCACCCGCGCCCGACCAACCGTGGTCGAGCGCGCAGCGCGAACGGATGCACGCCCTGGCCGCCGAGGTGCTCGATCGCTACGAGCGCGAAGGACGCACCGGCCGGCCCGTTCACTGGCGGCTCGAACGAGAGCAGCTGTCGCTGCTGCTCGAGGGGTTCCTCGATGCCGACGACGCCTACCGCCTCGAGTTCCGGGCCACGCCGCACCGGGCCGAGCTGCCCTTCGGCTTCGACGAGGTCGACCCGGTCGTCATCGAGCTGTCCGACGGGCGTCGCATCGCCTTTCGCGGCATGGCCGACCGCGTCGATCGCACCGACGACGGCTCGTTCGTCGTCTCCGACTACAAGACCGGCAAGGGCGCCAAGTACGTCGGGGTCGACGAAGGCGATCCGGTTCGCGGCGGCACCGCCCTGCAGCTCGGGCTCTACTCCGAAGCCGCCATCCAACAGCTCGGCGCAAGAACCGCCGAGGCCTACTACTGGATCGTCGATCTCGGGCAGGGGTTCGACCGTCGGGGCTACGACTGGGACGAGCCTCGCCGGCGACGGTTCGTCGAGGTCGTCGAAGCCATCGTCGACGGCATCGAAGCGGGGGTGTTCCCGATGGTGCCGGGCGACTGGAACGGATGGCGCCAGACCAACGAGAACTGCACCTACTGCGACTTCGACCAGGTGTGCCCACGCGACCGCGGCGACCAGGCCGAGGCCAAGATCGCGGCTCCCGAGCTGCGGGTGCGAGATCGGCTCGACGTGCTCGACGAGGTGCAGGCGTGAGCACCCTCATCGATCAGGCCTCCCGCGACGTCATCACCACGTCGGGCCTGGCGCGCACGCTCTTCGTCGAGGCGGGCGCCGGCACCGGCAAGACCTCCACGCTCGTCAGTCGGGTCGTCGACCTGGTCCTGCGCCACGGGGTCGACCTGCCTGCGCTCGCCGCCATCACCTTCACCGAAGCCGCAGCTGCGGAGCTGCAGAGCCGCATTCGCGAGGCCTTCGAGCGCGAGGAGCACGCCACCACCGACGAAGCCTGCCGCCAACGGTGTCGCCAGGCGCTCGCCGACGCCGACCGGGCCACCATCACCACGCTGCACGGCTTCGCCAGCCGCCTGCTCGGCGAGTTCTCCATCCAGGCCGGGCTGCCGCCGCGGGTCACCATCCTCGACGAGGTGGCGTCCCAACTCGCACGCGAAGAGCGATGGGAACGGTTCGTCGATGCCCTCTACGACAACCCGGCCAACGAAGAGCTGCTCGTGCGGGCCGTGCTCGTCGGCATCGCCCTCGAGGCGCGCTATCCCAACCAGGCGACGCTCAAGGACGTCGCCGCCGAACTGGGTCAGAGCTGGGATCGCCTGGTGCCGATCAGCGAGCGTGTGCCCCCGCCGCTCCAGCCGCTCGACTTCTCGGGCTTCGACCACGCGGTGGCCGAGCTCAGCCGCATCGTCGACTGCTGCACCGACCCCGACGACAAGCTCTACGTGCACCTCACCGAGCTGCTGCTGCCGTCGATGCTCGACGCCGCCTCGCTCGACGACCCGCACGCGAAGTTGCGGGCGGTCAAGGCGGGCTCGTGGTGGGGACCGGGCATCGGGGGCAAGAAGGCCGCATGGGAAGGTGGCGCGGCGGCCACCAAAGACCTCATCCGCGCCGTGATGGAGCAACGCGACACGATCGTGGCGACGGTGGCCGACGAGGTGCTCGACCACCTCCGTGTCGCCGTCGCGCGCGAGGTGGTCGCGTCCGCGCACGCTCGCCGCGACGAGGGTGGGCTCGAGTTCCACGACCTGCTGGTGCTGGCCCACGAGCTTCTGCGCTCCCACCCTGAGGTCGCGCGACGTGCTGCACGACCGCTATCAGCAGTTGCTGCTCGACGAGTTCCAGGACACCGACCCCATCCAGATCGACCTGGCGCTGCTCATCGCCGCGTCGGTCGAAGGCGCCGAACCGGGCACGTGGGAGGTGCTCGATGCCGACGAGGGTCGCTTGTTCTTCGTCGGCGATCCGAAGCAGTCGATCTACCGGTTCCGACGAGCCGACATCAAGCTGTTCCTTCGCGCCCGCGACCGCTTCGGAGCGGGGGAGCGCTTGGTGCGGCTGGTCACCAACTTCCGCACGGTCGGTCCCGTCGTCGACTGGGTCAACGGGCTGTTCGGCCAGCTGATGGCCGACGAGGTCGAGGGCCGTCAGGCCGCCTACGAGCCTCTGCGCGCCGATCGGGCCCCGTCCGACGGCGGTGACCATCGCCCGCTCCTGCTCGGCGGGCCGCACGAGTCGGCGCGGGCCGACGAGCTGCGCGAGCTC
Organism: uncultured Iamiaceae bacterium; assembly: GCA_963706425.1. GTDB lineage: Bacteria > Actinomycetota > Acidimicrobiia > Acidimicrobiales > Acidimicrobilacustridaceae > CAVPMN01. Next base: position 157,478 of record CAVPMN010000001.1, on the reverse strand, counting down.
GAAGCCGCCGACTTGGCGATCGCCATCTCGCATCTCCGCGATCACTCCCAGGAGTGGCCCGTCTACGACCAGCGCGAGCAGCGGTGGCGCCCGGCACGCCTGTCCGACGTCACCGTGCTGGTCCCGACGCGTACGTCGCTGCCGTTCCTGCGCCGACGCGCTCGATGCCTCGGCCATCCCCTTCCGCCTCGACACCGGCACCCTCGTCTACGACACCCAGGAGGTGCGCGATGCGCTGGCCGCGATCCGGGCCATCGACGATCCCACCGACCAGGTCGACCTGGTCGCCGCGCTGCGCTCACCGATCTACGCCTGCTCCGACCCCGACCTGTTGACCGTTCAAGCTGGCCGGTGGGCGCTTCGACGTATCGGCGCCCGTCCCAGACGCCGTGCCCGACGCGACCACCCCGTGCGCGTGGCCATCGAGCATCTCCACGGCCTCTGGCAGGAGCGGCGGTGGCTCACCCCTTCGGCGCTGCTGCATCGCCTGCTCGACGATCGCCGGGCCTTCATCCTCGCGTTCGGCACCGCCCGCCCACACGAGGTGTGGCGCCGGTTGCGCTTTCTGGTCGACCAGGCGCGTGCCTTCGAGGACGCAGGCGGTGGGGGGCTGCGGCCGTTCGTCGACTGGGCCGACCTGCAGCGGGCCGACGGCGCCGCGTGTGCACGAGCCGCTGCTGCCCGAGACCGACGACGACGCGGTGCGCATCCTCACGATCCACGGCGCGAAGGGACTCGAGTTCCCCATCACCATGTTGTCGGGCATGACCACCAAGCCCGGGCGCGGCCGATCGGGGCCGAGCATCGTCTGGAGCGACGACGGGCTGCCCGAGGTGAAGCTGCGCAAGGGCCTGGCCACGGGCAACTACGACCCGTGGGCCGACGTCGAAGACGAGATGGACGAGTACGAGAAGCTCCGGCTGCTCTACGTGGCCTGCACCCGCGCCCGTGATCACCTGGTGGTCGCGTGCCATCACAAGGCGGACGACGGTTCCTACGCCTCCCGCATCTGGAACCTCATGGCCGACCTGCCGGGCACCTATCGCAGCCTCGACGATCTCGAGCTCGCGCCGCCGTCTGGTCCCGCCGCCGACGAGCCGGGCCGTCCGGTTGACACACCCTCCGACGATCGCCACGAGTGGCGCCTCCGCCGAGCGGCGCTTCTCGATCCGCAGCGGCGATCCCGCGTGGTGTCAGCCACTGCGATCGCCCGGTCGGCCCAGCTCGACGCCGTCGCGACCGACAACGATCTCGACGACGCCGATCTCGACGGTGGTGCCGGCGACGGCTCGACGGCCCTCACCCCGCGCCGACGGGGCCGAGCCGGCACCGCGGTCGGCCGGGCGGTGCACGCCACCCTCCAAGTGCTCGACCTGCGGGCCCCGCATGCCATCGACGAGCAGGCGGCTCGACAGGCCGATCTCGAAGCGATCCCCGACCTGGCCGACACCGTGGCGGCCATGGTGCGGGCCGCCCTCGGCTCCGAGGCGGTTGCGCTGGCCATCGCGAACACCCACCACAAAGAGCTCTACCTGGCCTCACCGGTCGGCGACCGGGTCATCGAGGGCTATGTCGACCTGCTCATCGAGACGCCGTCCGGGTTGGTGGTCGTCGACTGGAAGACCGACGGCGTCCGGGGCGAGGCCGAGATCTCCGAGAAGCTGGCGACCTACACGCTGCAGGGTGCGGCCTATGCCGTGGCGCTCGAGCAGGTCACCGGTGCGCGGGTGATCGACTGTCGGTTCGTGTTCTGTCGGGCCGACGGCGCCGTCGAGCGACAGGTGGTCGACCTCGAGGCAGCCAAGCGTCAAGTGCGTGAGTCGGTCGGCGCGGTCGCCGACTGATCAGGGGGCCGTGGCGGCGGTGGCCAACGCCCGCAGCTCCGACACGGCGTGCTCGAGCCCCTGCTCGTCGCGGAACAGCGCGCTGCCGGCCACGAGCACGTTGGCGCCCGCCGCGGCCGCCCCGCTCACGGTGTCGGGGGCGACCCCTCCGTCGACCTCGAGGTCGACGTCGAGCCCACGTTCCTCGATCGTGCGGCGCAGGTGGCGCAGCTTGGGCTCCATGGCGGGGATGTAGGCCTGCCCGCCGAATCCGGGGTTGACCGTCATCACCAGCACCATCGACACCTGGTCGAGCACGTAGTCGGCGAAGTCGGGCGGCGTGGCCGGGTTGAGGGCGACGGCGGCATCGGCCCCGAGCTCCACGATCTGGCCGACGACCCGGTGGAGGTGGGTGCACGCCTCGGCATGCACGATCACCATCCCGCAGCCCGCCTCGACGATGTGTGGGATGAGCCAGCTCGGCTCGTGCACCATGAGGTGCGCCTCGAACGGCACCGCCACGTGCTCGCGGACCGACGCGATGACATCGGCTCCGAAGGTGAGGTTGGGCACGAACCGGCCATCCATGACGTCGAACTGGATGCGGTCGACGCCGGCCTTCTCGAGTGCCGCACACTCCTCGCCCAGCCTCGACAGATCGGCGGGCAGCACCGACGGGACGATCTCGATGGGACGCGGTGCGCTCGGGGACGTAGCCATGACGCTTCGACCCTACCGCCTCGTCTGCGTAGCCTCGGCCTCCTATGCCCTCACCGTCGAGCGCCGGCACCCGCCTCACGGTGCAGACGTCCGGGCTGGCCGCCGGCGGCGACGCACTCGCCCGCGATGCCGACGGTCGGGTGGTGTTCGTGACTGGCGGCCTGCCCCACGAGCAGGTGGCCGTCGACATCACCGAGGAGCGGCGCGACTACGCACGCGGGCAGGTGGTCGAGGTCCTGGTCGCGTCGCCGCATCGGGTCGAGCCGCCCTGTGCGCACGTCGCCCGAGGCTGTGGGGGCTGCGACCTGCAGCACGCCGCCCCCCTGGCCCAACCCGAGCTGAAGCGGGCCATGGTGGTCGACGCCCTGCGCCGGCTGGGCCGGGTGCCCGAGCCCGACGTGCGCCTCGATGTGGCTCTTCCGTCCATCGCGTACCGCACGACGGTGCGCGCCGCCGTGGTCGGCGGCCGGGCCGGCTTCCGTCGACGTCGCAGCCACGACATCGTCGACGTCGACTCATGCCTGGTCGCTCACCCCCTGCTGCAGGAGCTGCTCGTCGACGGCCGCTTCGGCGCAGCCGACGAGGTGACGCTGCGCGCCGGCGCGCGCACGGGTGAGCGGCTGGTGATCGTGGCGCCCACCGTGCGCGACGTCTCCTTGCCCGACGACGTGGTGGTGGTGGGCGCCGACGAGATCCGTCGTGGGTCAACCGCCGCCTATCACGAGGTGGTGGCCGGTCATCGGTTCCGGATCTCGGCCCGGTCGTTCTTCCAGGCCAACCCCGTTGGCGCCGACCGGCTGGTCGAAGTGGTGCGGGCCGAGGCAGGCGAGATGCTGGCCGAGGCGCACGGGGTGGTCGATGCCTACAGCGGCGTCGGCCTGCTCGCCGCCACCGTCGCTGCGGGTGAGGGACGCGACGTCACGGCCGTCGAGTGGGCTCGCTCCGCCGTGGCCGACGCCGAGCACAACCTCGCCGACCCAGCGATCACGGTTGTGCGGGCCGATGTGGCCCGGTGGCGCCCCACCCCTGCCGACCTGGTGATCGCCGATCCTTCTCGAGCCGGTCTGGGAGCCACCGGGGTCGAGGTGCTGGCCGCCACGGGAGCGCGTCGCCTGGTGCTGGTGAGCTGTGATGTGGCGGCCCTCGGCCGAGACACCGCCCTCCTGGCGCAGCAGGGGTTCAGCTTGGTGCGGGCCACGCTGGTCGACCTGTTCCCCCACACCCACCACGCAGAGGTCGTGGCCCTTTTCGACCGGCCTGCGCCATGACTGTCATCCAGATCCGGCCTCGGTGCCGAACAGAGGTCGCACTATGACCGCCATATCCCTTCAGGACGCGTCCGATGCCCTCCTGGTCATCGCCATCAGCCGCTACGAGCAGAGCGCTCTCGCCGAGGCCTACCGCCGTCACGCGGGCGCCGTCCACGGGTTGGCCCGCCGGCTGCTCGCCGACAGCGTGCTGGCCGAAGAGATCGTCCAGGAGGTGTTCCTCCGCCTCTGGAACCAGCCCGACAAGTTCGACCCCGAGCGAGGGTCGCTGCGGGCCTATCTGCTGGCGCAGTGCCACGGTCGGTCGGTCGATCTGTTGCGGTCCGAGACGGCCCGGCGCAAACGCGAAGAACGCGATGCCCTGCGCACCGCCGAGGCCGGCTACGACCTCGAACACGAGGTGCTCGACCTGGCCGTCGCCGACCGGGTGCGCGACGCCATGGCCGAGCTGCACGAGAACGAGCGCAAGGCGATCGAGCTCGCCTACCTGGCCGGTCGCACCTACCGCGAGGTGGCGGTCCTGCTCGACGAGCCCGAAGGCACGGTCAAGAGCCGCATCCGGTCGGGTCTGAAGAAGATGAGAGTCAGTCTGGTGGACGTCGGCGCGGGAGGGATGCGATGAGCCAGCTCGGCGTTCCCGAGATCGAAGAGATGTTGGGTGCCTACGCGCTCGACGCCGTCGACCCCGACGAGCGTGAGCTGGTCGAGGGTCATCTGGCCGAGTGCCCCCGTTGCCGGGCTGAGCTGGCCGAGCACCTCGAGGTGGCTGCCCTCATCGCCAACGTCGGTGCGCCTGCGCCGGATGGCTTGTGGACCCGCATCGCCGACTCTCTCGAGGAGCCGCCGCCGGCCATGCGTCTGGCGATCACCGACGCCGCCGAGGTGGTCGAGCTCGACGCCCGTCGCCAACGGAGCCGCAGGTGGGTCGCGTTGGCCGCTGCGGCCGCGGTCGTCGTGATCGGCGCGCTCGGCATCGTGGTGCTCAACCAGGAGCAGCGCATCGACGAGCTCGACCAGCCGGACGTGGCCTTGGAGCTGCCCACCCGGGTGGGCGACGCCCTGGCCGATCCGGTGAACACCCGCACGGTGCTCAACGACCCGGCCGGCGCCACCGATCTGTCGGCCACCGCCGTCGTGACCCCGTCGGGCGAGGGATTCCTCGTCACCCCCAACCTCCCGCCGCTCGCCGAGGACCGCACCTACCAGCTGTGGGGCGTGGTGAACGGCGAGGCCATCTCGCTCGGCGTGCTCGGGCCCCAGCCGTCGGTGTCGGCGTTCCACGTCGACTCGGGCGTGCGGGTCGAGGCCTTTGCCGTCACCGAGGAGCGCAGCGGCGGCGTGGTGAGCTCCGAGAACGACCCCACCCTGCTCGGCGCCGTCTGACCTCCCGGCTGCCCTGGCTGCCGATCCCCGCCCCACCGACGAAATCGGTGCGTGAAACACCCGTATGGGTGGTTTCACGCACCGATTTCAAGAAGGGGAGGAGACGTTGACGGTGCGGCAGGCGATGAGCGGGTTGGTGGTGCCCGTGCTCACGTTGATGGCGTAGACGCAGAGCCGTCGTGGCCCTGAAGCCAGGCCGGTGAGGTTCAGCTGATAGCCGTGGCTGGCGCCGAAGCCGGCGTAGGCGTGGCCGACGTCGGGCCTCGACGTGTTGGCGGTGGTCGCGGCGGTCCACCGGCCGTCGACGTAGACGTGCAGTTGCACCGACCCGGCGGTGTCGGGGTCGATGGCCCAGCCGGCCGCGGTGATGGTGCCCGGGCCGCCGGTGGCGCCGTCGAGCGAGCCGAAGGGGTTGCCGCTCGGCACCACCACGGTGCGGCAGGCGATGAGCGGGTTGGTGGTGCCGCCGGCCTGGTTGATGGCGTAGGCGCACACCTGGTGGGCGCCGGGCCCGACGTTGCCGATCGTGAGCCGCCAGCCGTGGTTGGCGCCATAGCCGGCATAGACGTTGCCTACGTCAGGTCGGGAGGTGTTGGCGATGGTGAGCCCGCCCCACTTGCCGTCGACGTAGGTGTGGATCTCGACCGGGCCGACCGTGTCGGGGTCGATGGCCCAGCCCGACGCGATGATCGAACGGGGTCCGCCGGTGGCGCTGTCGAGCGAGCCGAAGGGGTTGCCGCTCGGCATGGCCACGTTCTGGCAGGAGATGAGGTGCTTCGACGGCCCGCCGGCGACCGCCGCGGTGCCGATCTGGTTGACGCCATAGGCGCACAACAGGTGGGTGCCGGGGCCGATGCCCGTCAGGGTGGCCTGCCAGCCGTGGCTGTTGCCGTAGCCGGGGTAGGCGCTGCCGACATCGGGCCGCGACCGGTTGGCGACGACGGTGGCCACCGGCTTGCCGTCGACTTGCAGTTCGACATCGACCGAGCTGGTGGTGTCGGGGTCGATCGTCCATCCGGCTGCGGAGATCGAGCCGGGCCCGCTCGTGGCCGAGTCGATCGATCCGAACGACGCCAGGTCGGTGATCGCCCGGTCGATCCGCACGCGTGGTCGGGTCAGGCCGTTGGCCAGGTCGGTGACCGCCAGACCCGATCGCTCGAGCATGAGCTCGGCTTCGTCGACGCTGACCACGTCACGCGCTTGCTGCAGCACGGCGATGGCGCCGGCCACGTGAGGCGTGGCCATCGAGGTGCCGTCGATCGAGGCGTAGCCACCGTCGGGGATCGACGACACGATGCCGACGCCGGGTGCGAGCAGGTCGAGCACCGGTGCAGAGTTCGAGAAGGACGCCACCCGGTTGTTGGCATCGTTGATGGCGCCGACGGTGATGGCTTTCGGGATGCAGCCGGGCGACGCCAGACGATCCTTGGCGCCTTCGTTGCCCGAGGCGATGACGGTGGCGGTGCCGGCGGCGCGGAGCTGATCGATGTAGGGGCGGAGCGGATCGGAGGTGCACGAGCCGGTGAACAGCGATCCTCCGAGGCTGAGGTTGACCGCCGCCACGTTGGGGTTGGCGAGCTGGAGGGTGAGCACCCAGTCGAGGGCCTGCATGAGGCTGGAGTCGGACGCGTAGAGACCGGCCAGGTCCCGGCTGAAGACCTGCACGGCGATGATGGACGCCCCCGGTGCCACCCCCGCCGGCGCGTTGGTCGGCCCACCGCTGCCCGCCACGATGCCGGCGACGTGGGTGCCGTGGCTGCAGGCTGACAACGGGCAGGGCGCCGCCGAATCGGGTCCGCTGTCGGTGGGCGCGTTGTCCTGGCACAGCGAGAAGGCGGCGACCGTGCTCGAGAAGCACGCCTCGTCGGTGACCCGACCGGCGAGGAACGCATGATCGGCGTCGACGCCGGTGTCGAGCACTGCGACCCGTTGGCCCGCTCCGGTGAACCCGGACGACCAGGCGGCGGGTGCGCCGACCGACACCGTGCTGCCCGCCAGGGTGAGGTAGTGGCGCCGGTCGGGCAGGACTCGCGCCACGGCGGGCGAGTCGGCCAGCGCGGCCAGTCCGGCTTGGTCGACGGTGGCGACGGCAGTCGGGGCCGAGGTCTCGAGGACCCGGGCGTGCTCGACGCCGGCCTCGTCGGCCAGGGCGGCCACCGCGGCGTCCCGGCCGCCGCCGGTGCCAGACGTCCCGGATTGCGTCGCCAGCTCGACGATGACCTCCGCTTGGCCCTCCGCGGCCAGCTCGGCCACGACGGTGGGGGAGACCTCGGCCTCGCTCGGTGGTGGCACGCTCGTGGGTTGCGCGCCTGCGGTCGGCAGTCCCAGGGCGGCCACCGCCACCACGGCGAGGGTCACCATCGCTGCCCCGCCGAACCGCCGATTCGTCCTGCTCATGGGGCGTGGGCTCCCTTCCTCGCCGCAGAGTATCGGCGCCCGCGCCCCGGACCTTCGCGCTCGGCCCGCTTCTCCGGAATACCCGACCCACCTAGTCGGGTTTACACTGACGCCGTGACTGCTTCTCCGCCCACACCGATCGACCCCCGAGGGCCGCGCTTCAACCAGACCGTCCTCGCGGTGGGTCTGCTGGCCGGGTTCGCGTTCGATCAGCCGTGGGTGGCACCGGTGTTCGCCTTCGTGCTCCTGCTCGGGGCGGCGTTCGGGCCGAAGTTCGGGCCGTTCCTGCGGCTCTACGCCGAGGTGATCAAACCGAGGCTGGGCCCGCCCGCCGAGCTCGAAGATCCGCGCCCTCCCCGCTTCGCCGCCGCGGTTGGCGTGGTCTTCCTCACCGTGGCGACCCTGGCCTTCGTGGGTGGGGCGGCGACGGTGGGCTGGGCCTTGGCCCTCGTCGTGGCCGCGCTGGCCGGGCTCTCTGCGGCGACGGGCATCTGCGTGGGTTGCGAGATCTACCTGCTGGTGGCCCGCCGGCGGGGCGTCGAGTTGGTCGCCTGATGGACCCGCTCCGCCTCGTCGTCCTGGCGCTCGTGGTCGGGTTGGTTGTCGTCGGCACGGCCGCCTATCGCCGATCGCGGCGCCTCGACGCCGCCACGACCACGCTCGGCCTGCCGGCGCTGCCCGCCTCGTTCGTGTCGGGCGCTCCGGCCACGTGGGTGATCTTCACCACGCCGCTGTGCGTGTCGTGCGGGGCCGTCGAGGCCGAGCTCCGCCAGGCGCACCCCGACGACGACGTGGTCCTCGTCGACGCCACCGAGCAGCCCGAGCTGGCCGACGCCTATCGAGTACGCCGAGCGCCCACCGTGGTGCGTGCTGATCGCGACGGCCGGGTCACCGCCCGGCTGGTCGGTGTCGAGGGTGTGCGAGACCACGTCGGCGCCGGTGCCGCGGCAGGCTGACGGTCTCGAAACGAGATGAGCCGAGACCGCTCGGCCTCGGCTCACCGTGGTACGCCCCCTGGGACTTGAACCCAGAACCTGCGGATTAAGAGTCCGATGCTCTGCCAATTGAGCTAGAGGCGCAAGGGTCTCGGATTGTAACGGCTGGGTGGTCGCCCCACGAACAGCGGGACGACCACCCCGCCGAGATGGGGTGGCCGAGGGGACTTGAACCCCCGACCTCCAGGGCCACAACCTGGCGCTCTAACCTGGCTGAGCTACGGCCACCGTGATCCTGCCGGACCGAAGGCCCGGCGGGAGCGTCCCAGCATACGGCAGCGGCCGGGGTCGCTCGCCAGACAAGTCGCCGACGCGGAGCTGGCGAGGCGTTCCAGAGCCACGGGCGGAGCGAACCCTAGAGTTGGGCGGTCGGCCCTCGTAGCTCAGCTGGATAGAGCATCGGACTTCTAATCCGACGGTCGCAGGTTCGAATCCTGCCGAGGGCGCCTTGTCAACACCCGGGTGAGCCAGGACGTCGTCGTCAACTACGAGACGATCGACGGCACGGCGCGCGCCGGTGTCGACTACGTGGCCACCCGAGGCTCCCTGGTCATCCCCGCCGGTCAGACGTCGGCCGTCGTGTCGGTGCCGACCCTCGAGGGCGGAACGGGCACCCGCTCGTTCACCCTTGCGGTCACCGATCCCTACTTCGGCGTGGAGGCCGATGCCGAGGGCACGGGCACGATCGCCGGTGACCAAGCGGGGCCGTTGCCGGTGTCGGTGCAGGGCGTCGCCGTGACACCTCGCTTCACCGGGTGACGCCCCCGCGAACGCTGTTGGGTCGATCGCCCGAGGCGTCCTAGCCTGCCCGCGTGAGCGGGACGGGGGTGTTCGCATCCGGCCGACGGGCGTTGACCGTCGGGCTCATCCTCATCGTGACCATGGTCGCGTTCGAGGCGTTGGCGGTCGCCACGATCCTTCCCCTCATCGAGGCAGAGCTGGGCGATCTGCACCTCTACGGGTGGGTCTTCAGCGCGTTCTTCCTCGGCAACCTGGTGGGCATCGTGGTCGCGGGCCGCGCGGCCGACCGCGTGAAGCCGGTCGTGCCGTTCGTGGTGGGCGTGGTGCTGTTCCTGGTCGGCCTCGCGCTCGGTGCCGCGGCCGGATCGATGTTGCTGCTCGTGGTGGCCCGCGCCCTTCAGGGTCTCGGCGCCGGTGCCCTGCCGGCGATCGCCTACGTGTGCATCGGGCGGGCCTACCCGGCAGAGGTGCGGCCGCGGATGTTCGCCCTCCTCTCGACGGCATGGGTGGTGCCCTCGCTCATCGGTCCCGCCTTGTCGGGGCTGGTCGGCGAGACGATCGGGTGGCGATGGGTGTTCGCCGGCCTCCTCCCACTGGTCGCCGTCATCGCCGCCGTCGTGGTGGTGGCCATGCGACCCCTCGCGGCGCCCGACACCGAGGCCCCGGAGGTGTCGGTGCGCGACGCGCTGTTGGTGGCCGGGGGCGCGGCACTCCTGCTCGCCGGCCTCGGTGCCGACCAGCTGCTCGTCGTCGGCGCGCTCGTCGTCGCCGGGCTGGCGATCGGGTTGCCGGCCTACCGGCGCCTGACGCCACCGGGCACCTTGCAGGCTCGGCCCGGCCTGCCGGCGGCCATCATGCTGCGCGGCGTGTTGACCTTCGCCTTCTTCTCGGCGGACGCCTACGTGCCGTTCGCGCTCACCACCATCCGAGGATTGCCTGCGGGTGTCGCCGGCCTCGCCCTCACCGCGGCCACGCTGTCGTGGACGGCAGGCGCGTGGGTGCAGGAGCGCAGGGTGCGTCGCGTCGGCCCGCGGCCCCTCGTGGCCACCGGCTTCTGGTTGCTGTGCGCGGTGCCGGCCGTCCTCACGATCGTGCTCGTGCCGTCGGTGCCGGCGGCCGTCGGCATCCCGCTGTGGGGGCTTTCGGGTCTGGCCATGGGCCTGGCCTACTCGCCGCTGTCGCTCACGATGCTGGCGTCGGCCACGCCCGGCCAGGAGGGGGCGGCCACCTCGGCCCTGCAGCTGTCGGACACGCTCGGTGTCGCCCTCGGCACGGGCACGGCCGGCGCGTTGGTGGCGTGGGGGAGCTCGCGCGGGCTGGCAACCGCGTGTCGGCCCGGCGCTCGTGTTCGTGATGTCGGCAGCTGGTGGCGGGCACCGGGGCGGTGCTCGCCCGCCGCCTGCCCTCGCGGCTTGCCGGACGACGCGGCCGTCAGGGCCGGATGAGCACCTTGCACTCGTCGGTGGGGTGCTTCAGCGCGGCGAACCGATCGGGCACGTCGTCGAGGCCGATCTCGTCGGTCACGAGAGGCAGCGGGTCGATGCGTCCGCGCTCGATCATCTCGATGCTCGTGACGTAGTCGTCGGCGCGGTAGTAGAACGCGAACCGCACGTCGAGCTCCTTGCTCATCGGCACGAGCGGGGTGAGCGTGTCGGGCCCCATGCACACGCCGGCGATGACCACGGTGGCATCGACCGCGGCGACGTCGGTCGCGTGCTGCAGCAGTCCCGCGACACCCACGCATTCGATGACGACCGGGGCCAGCCCGCCGGTGAGATCGGCGAAGGCCGTGCCGACGTCGTCACGACCCGGGTCGATGGTGGCGCTGGCGCCGACCCGTTCGGCAAGAGCGCGACGCGACGACACGGGATCGCTGACGACCACTTCGCCGGCGCCCAGGGCCCGCAGCCAGAGCGCGACCGCCGCTCCCACCGGCCCGCCTCCGAGCACCAACACGTCGTCGTTGGCCTTGAGGCCCGCCCGCTCGACGGTGTGCAGCGCGACGGCGAGCGGTTCGATCAGCGCGCCGTGGCGGGCGTCGAGGGCGTCGGGGAGGGCATAGGTGTCGTTGGCCTCGACCGCGACGAACTCTGCGTAGGCGCCCGGCCGTTCGATGCCGATCATGGCCACCCGTTCGCACTTGCGGATGCGTCCGGCGAGACAGGCCGCGCACGCGCCACACGGCGCCAGCGACAGCGCGGTGACCCGATCGCCGACTCGACGATTGGTGACCCCGGAGCCGATGGCGGAGACGGTGCCGCAGAACTCGTGGCCCATGACCAGGCCCGGAAGCGGGAACGAGTCGGAGAGGTGGAGGTCGGATCCGCAGATGCCACACGCATCGACCGTGAGGATCACCTGGCCGTCGGCGGGAGTGGGATCGGGCTGCTCGACGACGAGGAGCGGTTCACCTGGTTGTTGGAGGACAGCGGCGCGGATCGCCCTATGGTCGCGCGTCCGCTCCCTCTCGCCGGTGCCGCAGGTCCGAGAGCTTGCCGCCGACGAACAGCACGGCCACGGCGAGTCCGCCGAGGGCGAGTGCCGCGTCGAGTCGGAACGCCCACCGGAAGCCGGCGGTGAAGGCCTCGCGCACAAGCTTCTCGAGGGCGGCGGCGGTCTCTCCCGAGTAGTCGGCCAGGAGGTTGGCCGCGGCGTCGGTGCCGACGAGCACACCCTGCACCGACTCGCGCTCCTGATCGGTGAGGGTGACGCCGAGGTCTCCGGCGCTGTCGTTGAGCGTGGCACTCGACGCGGTGAGGAACACGGTGGTGGTGAGGCCGAGGCCGACAGCGCCACCTGCGATCTGGAACATGTAGAGGATGCCGCCGGCCAGGCTCGAGCGCGACTCGTCGAGTGACGTGACGCCGGCGTTGGTGACCGACGAGTAGAAGAGCCCGATGCCGATGCCGAGCACGACCATGCCCGGCACGAGCGACCAGTAGCCGGCGTCGACTGCGAGGAACGAGAAGAGAAACGGGCCCAGGGTCATGCAGAGTGCGCCGGCGCTCACCACGATCTTGGCGCCCAGGCGGTTGTAGAGCGGTCCGGCGACGAACGACACCGCCGCGAACACACCCATGAGCGGCAGCAGCCCGAGGCCCGCCTCGAGGGCCGACCAGTCGAGGATCTTCTGCAGGAACTGCGGCAGGTAGAGCAAGGCGGCGAAGAACGTCGCCGACATCAGCAGCGTCGCGAGGCACGCGGCCAGGAAGTTCGAGTTGCGGATGACGTCGGACGGGATGAGCGCGTCGTCGCCGGCGCGGCGCTCGGCGAACACGAACGCCACGAGCAGGACCACGCACAGCACCGCCGCGCCGATGACCTTCGGGCTGGTCCAGCCCGCGGTCGGCCCTTCGTCGAGCGCGATGAGCAGCGACACCAGCCCGATCGACACCGTGGCGATGCCGAGGTAGTCGAGACGGCCGCGCTCGGAGTCCTGCGGCGACGTGCACCGTGCGCCACGTCACCAGGCACGCCACGCCCGCGATCGGGACATTGAGGATGAGGATCCATCGCCAGCTGGCCGCCTCGGTGAGCAGCCCACCGAGCAGCGGACCCGCCGCGTTCCCGAGACCGGCGGTGCCGATGATGAGGCCGCCGGCGAGCCCGACACGACTCGGGGGCAGGATGGCGTAGACGAGCCCGAGGATGGCGGGCCACATCATCGCCCCGCCGATGCCCATGAGGGCCCGGCAGGCGATGAGCACGCCGATGTTCGGCGCGAAGCCGCCGAGCAACGAGAAGGACGCGAAGATCGCGGCGCCGAGGTAGAGGATGCGGGTGCGGCCGAACATGTCGGCCAGCCGTCCGCCGGTGACGATGAGCACGCCGAAGATCAACGTGTAGGCGTTCACCACCCACTGCACCGTGCTGACGTCGGCGTCGAAGTCCTTCTCGATGGCGGGCAGCGCCACGCTCATGGCGGTGACGTCGTTGGCGATGACGAACACCGCCAGGCCCATCGCCACGATGGCGAGCCAGGTGTCGCGGGTGATGCGCTCCGGCGCGGTGGCAGCGGGCTCACTCACCGCATCGACGGTAGACGCGGCGCCGCCGGCCGGTCAGGCAGCGCTCTTCCGGCGCCGCTCGTAGCGCCCTTGACGCCAGGCTCCCGGCTCTGGAGTGTCGCCGCCAGGTCGGGAGTGCCCTCGGCTTCTCTCCTACTTGTTCGGGTAGAGGTGGGCGTTGCAGCCTTCCTCGCCGAACGGCGTCAGCACCGAGTTCGCTCCACCGAGTGGACCGGCGACCTTGATGATCTGTCCCCAGTTCTGGGTCACGCCCGGCTCGACCGGGGCTTCGAAGTCGTTGTCCTCGAGGCCAGAGAACGCGCACAGCGACTTCGCCTTGTCGCCTGCGGGTGTCTCCTTGCCGTTCCCCGTGCGCTCGCCTGCGAGAGCCGCGCTCCCGGTGCCGACCACCAGCGCGGCAGTCACCACCGCCGCAACCATTGCCTTCCTCATGGTTCCCCCTCCTGTCCCACCCGTACGGGTGAGCGTCGCCATTCAACCGGTAGGCCATTCGGCCTACCGGTTGAGCAATCGCCGGCGCAGGGGATTCCGATACGGCCGGCGGTGGCATGGCGGCACGGGGTCACTGACGGCTGGTGATCCGGAGGAACCGGAGTATTCTTACTTCGATCCAAACGTAAGGAGCCGGTATGGACGCTGCCGCGAAGCTCACATCGAAGGGCCAGGTGACCGTGCCCAAGGTGGTGCGCGAAGCGCTCGGGCTGGAGGAGGGCGACGAGGTCCTGTTCCACGTCGAAGGCAACCGGGCAGTTCTCGCGCGAACTCCGGACTTCCTGTCGCTCGCCGGTTCGATGCAGGTGCCCGCGACCAAGCGGAACGTCGCCTGGGATGACGTGATCCGCAAGACCCGTTCCACCCGTGCGGCCAAGCGTCGGTGAGCGTGTTCGTCGACACCAACATCCTCGTTCGGCACCTCACCGGCGATCCGCCCGAGACGGCGGTCCGGGCGACCGCCTACCTGGCTTCGGCCGACGAGCTGTACTTGGCTGACGTGATCGCAGCCGAGACGGTCTACGTGCTCGAGTCGTACTACGAGGTCGCGCGCAACCAGATCGCCGAGGCGATGCGGTCGCTGATCGCGTTCGACGCCATCGTTGCAGTAGACCCGGCCCTGCTCCTTCGAGCAATCGAGGTGTACGAGATCAACGGGCTCGACTTCGCCGATGCCTACCTCGTCGCTTGCGCCGAGAGCACCGGCGTGGGGAGCGTTGCATCGTTTGACAGAGTCGATCGACCGGATGGAGACCATCGAGCGCATCGAGCCGCCGAAGGCCTCGAGGTGACCACCAGCGCGAGGCGGTGCTCGGGTAGAGCGCATGTGACTGTTGAGAGCGGGTGACGGGAATCGAACCCGCATAGCCAGCTTGGAAGGCTGGAGCTCTAGCCATTGAGCTACACCCGCGAGCAGTGTCCCAAGCTACGGCATGGCATCGGCGCCGATCGACCCGGCAGCCGAACCGTGGAGCCGGTCAGCCGCCGTCGAGGATGAGCACGCTGCACTTGGCGCGATGCGCGACCGCGTTGGGCACGCTGCCGAGCACCCGCCCGGCACCCTTCATCCCCTTGTTGCCCACCACGATGAGATCGGCGTCGACCTCGCCCGCCACCTGCAACAGCACATCGCTCGGGTCGCCCGGCAGCGCGTGGCTCACCGTCTTCAGGGTGGTGCCGGTGCCGAGGGCGTCGAGGAAGCCCTCGGCATGGCGGATGGCCTCGGCCGGCGTGGTGCGGCCGTCGTCGGAGACCGCCGTCACGAAATGCACCACCGCACCGAACGGAGCGGCCAGCTCCATCGCCTGCTGCGCGACCTCGCGGCCACGGTCGGCCTTGGCCACGCCCACCACGACTCGCTCGAGCATTCGCCCACCCCCTGGTCGATGTGGGCCCCATCATGGGCCATTCATCCGCTTCGATCCAGCGGTGGCCGGGCCGACGTCGGTCGGCACGAGTCGGGGTGGGGAGATTCGAACTCCCGGCCTCCTGCTCCCAAAGCAGGCGCGCTAACCAAGCTGCGCTACACCCCGGCGGATCGCCAAGCCTAGACCCGGCGCGTAGCGTGTCGGCCGTGGGGGAGCGGGCGAGTGGTGATGCGGTCGAGGAGGCCCTCGCCGAGCTGACTGCCATCGTGGCCGACCAGCAGCGGCGACTCGACGAGCAGGCGGAGCGCATCGCCGAGCTCAGCGGTGTGCTCGAATGGTCGGACGCCGAGGTCACCCGCCGGCCCGCGATCGAGACGGGCTCGCCGTCCTCTGCGAACCTCGATCGACGTTCCTTGCTGCGCACGGCCACCGCCGCAGCCACCGGTGCGTTGGTGGCGGGCGCCGTGACCGCGTTCGGTCAGGTGAATCCGGTCGCCGCAGCAGAGCAGACCGATGCGCTCGGCATCGTGCTCCCCGATGCCGACGACATCGCCCTCTATGCCCGCACCACCGCCGATCAGGTCGACCGCTTTGCGCTGCGGGCCGACGGCACCGTGATCTGGTTGGCACCCGGACCCGAGTCCGACTTCGTCCTCTATCGCGTGCCCGTGGCCGGCGGCCCGAGCCTTCAGGCGGTCGTCGACGACATGGCGGTGTTCAACGGCGTCGCCAACCCCGTGCACTACCTCGGCTGGAACGTCGACGGGCACGGTGGTCGGCTCGACGCCACGCGCGGCGCAGCGTGGCTCCAGCTCGAAGCCGACTACTACGCCGACGCCGTGGGCCAGGGCATCGAGCACACCACCGAGATCCACCTGCAGCTCACCGGTGACCGGTCGCAGGCCAAGACCGTGCGTGCGTTCACCACGGCCTTCGGCGGCACCTCCGAGAAGCTGGCCACCACCGTGGCCGGTGACTTCTTCCGGCTCGTCGACTCGGTCGACGAGCCGGTGCTCAACTTCGACACCCCCGGCGACGTCTTCCTGCACCGCCAACTGGTGGTCGAGTCCCGCGGGGGCGGGCTCATCCTCGATGCCAACGCCGCCGATCCCGACAACGGCTCGCCCCAGCTGACGCTTCGGGCCGCGACCGCCGACAGTGCGCTGGCCTCGATCCTCTGGCAGCGGGCATCCACCGATCTGTGGCGCCTCTCGCTCGTCGGCTCGGCCCTCGAGCTGATCGACGTCTCCCGGCTCCGCACCCAGGCGAGCCTTCGAGCCCGGCGATCCGGGGGCGGCCCGAACCGCGATCGCCGACCAGCTCGTCGTCCGCCGGGGGAGTGATGCCCAGACCGCCGACCTCCTGCGGGTGATCGACGAGGACGACGAGCCGATCGTCGCCGTCGATGCCACCGGCGTGCTCCGGCTGGGAAGCACTGGGGTCTCGCTGCAGGCCGGGACGGGTGAACCCGATGCGGCGATCGCCGCTCCGGTCGGGTCGCTGTTCCTGAGAACCGACGGGGTGAAGGGCGCCACCCTCTACGTGAAGGAGGCGGGCGACGACGACATGGGATGGGTCGCCGCCGGCGCCACCGCGGCAGGTGGCTTCGTGCCCCTCACCCAGCCCACCCGGGTCTACGACTCTCGCCCGGGCTACGAGCCGACGGTCGGGGAGCAGTCGGTCCTACCGGCCGACACCCCTCGCCCTGTCGACCTCACCGCTAACGCCTCCGGCGTGCCCACGTGGGCCTCTGCGGTGATGGTCAGCCTGGTCGCCACCCAGACCGTGTCATCGTCACGCGGCTGGTTGGCGATCTACGCCAACGGTCTCGAGTTCCCCGGCACGAGCAGCGTGAACTGGTCGTCGGCAGGCCGCAGCGCGGCCACCACGACGGTGACCGCCATCGACGCAGAAGGTCGCTGCGCCATCTACGCCGGCAGCGAGTGCGACGTGGTCATCGACGTCATCGGCTACTTCCTCTAGCCGGCCGACGACGGTTCACTCACTGGAACGCGAACCCGATCCGTTCGACCGCCTTGAACGATCGAGACACACACTTCACCGGCTGCCATGCGTCGACTTGCGAGGGCACGCCCCGGCGGCACTCGGTGCGGCCCAGGACCGCAACGGAGGACCAGGTGCGGCGCAACGCCGTGATGTCCGCCATGCACCGGGCCGCCTCGGTGGCCACGGCGTCGGCGAATCCTCGGCTTCCTTCGCTGGTGAAGTGCACCCCGTCGGCGATGAACCACTCGGGTCGCCCAGCAGAGATCGCCTCCCAGTCGACCACCCGCACCCGGTGGTGACGCGCCGGCAGCCTTGATGTCGTCGGTCATCGTCGCCGCCCACCGGCTGTGGGCTCGGTTCGTCACCGAACGGCGCGGTGTCACCCAGATCGCGCACGGCCGTCGGCTGATCTGGGTCATGACCTGCTCGATCTGCTCGCGCGCTGCGGCGTGGTTTCGATCGGCGGTCGGGCCTGAGGAGGCACCGAGGAAGTAGGCGTCGTTGGTGCCGAACGCCACCACCATCACGTCGGGCCCGCTGGCGATCACGCGGTCGATCTCGGCGCGACCCTGCGCGATGGTGCGGCCGACGTGTCCACGAGAGTCGACCTGCAGGCCCCGATCGTTGTGGGCCGGCACCATGTGGCCGCCGAAGGTCGCGATCGCCACCTGGCTGTCACCGACCACGGCGACGCGGGCGCCGTCGTCGGGGCCGGTGTAGTCCGCCGCCACCGGTGGGGCATCGCACAGCCACACGGCGCCGGCGAGCACCGCGCCGAGGACGGTCGCCCTGACCGCCGGCCGAACGCGGCACGCGATCGGCGAACCCCCACCTTCTGATCTCATCGCCCGTTCCCCCCAACTCCTTGCGGGCGGAACGGTAATCAGGGGGTGCGCGGAGGGTCAACAGACGCCCCGTGCACGGGCCCGCGACCCTGGCCGGTACACTCACCGCCCTGTGAAAACCACCGTCGAGCCCCTCGAGGGCAACAAGGTCAAGCTCTCGGTCGCCGTCGATGAGCAGGAGTTCGAATCTGCCATCGACGACGCCTTCCGCAAGATCGCCAAAGAGGTGCGCATCCCGGGTTTCCGGCCCGGCAAGGTGCCTCGCAAGGTGCTCGAAGCCCGCATCGGCAAGGACGCCGCTCGCCACCAGGCGCTCAACGACGCCATTCCCGAGTACTACGCCAGCGCCGTGCGCGACCACGACGTCGATGTCATCGCCGCACCCGAGATCGACATCACCGACGGCGAGGAAGACGGGCCGGTCGCTTTCGACGCGGTCGTCGAGATCCGTCCTCGCATCGTGGTGCCCGGCTATGCGGGTCTGCGGGTCACCATCCCGTCGCCGTCGGCCTCCGACGAGGAGATCGACGGCCAGGTCGAGCGGCTGCGCAGCCAGTTCGGCGAGCTCGCCACCGTCGAGCGACCGGCCGCCGCCGACGACTACGTCACCATCGACGTGGTCGGCTCCCAGGACGGCGAGCCTCTCGAGGGCCTCACTGCCGACGACTACCTCTACCAGGTCGACAGCGGGCTCATCGTGAGCGAGCTCGACGAGGCGCTGCACGGAGCCAAGGTGGGCGACATCCTCGAGTTCGACGCCGCCCACCCCTCCGACCCCGACGAAGGCGAGCTGCACTTCCGGGTGCTGGTCAAAGAGGTGAAGGAGCGCCAGCTGCCCGACCTCGACGACGACTTCGCCAGCGAGGCGTCCGAGTTCGAGACCCTCGACGAGCTGCGCGACGACCTGGCCAACCGCATGAGCCAGGTCAAGAAGATGCAGGCCAACATGGCGCTGCGCGAGAAGGTCGGCGAGGCGCTCGCCGAGTTGGTCGAAGAGGATGTGCCCGAGGCATTGGTCAACGCCGAGATGCAGGAGCGCCTGCACGACCTCGGCTTGCGTCTCCAGGCCCAGAACATGGGCCTCGAACAGTGGCTGGCCATGAGCGGCCGCACCCAGGAGCAGCTCGTCGAGGAGCTGAAGGACACCGCCACCACGTCGGCGAAGGTCGACCTCGCGCTGCGAGCCGTGGCCGAGGCCGAGGGCATCGAAGCCGACGACGACGACCTGCAGGCCGAGTACGACGCCGCTGCCGAGCGCCTCGGCCTCTCGCCGGCCAAGATGCGCGCCGAGTTCGAGCGCGCTGGACAGGACCAGGCGATACGCTCCGACATCAGGAAGCGCAAGGCACTCGACTGGCTCGTCGAGACCGTCGAGATCGTCGACGAGGATGGTCAGGCGATCGATCGAGCCGAACTCGAGCTCGCCGACGACCGCAGCTCCGACGCCCAGATCGACGACACCGCCACCGAAGACAGCGAAGAGGACACCGAAGCGTGATCGAGCCCAGCTTTGCCTACATGCCCTACGTCGACGAGAAGACGGCGCTGGGTGAGAAGCGGTACGACCTGTTCTCCAAGCTGCTCAAGGAGAACATCATCTTCATCGGGTGGCCGATCGACGACGTCGCCGCCAACCTCATCTGCGCGCAGCTGCTCCACCTCGAGTCCGAAGACCCGGACAAGGACATCTCGCTCTACATCAACAGCCCCGGTGGCAGCATCACCGCCCTCCTGGCGATCTACGACACCATGCAGTTCGTCAAGAACGACATCGCCACCATCTGCTTCGGTCAGGCCGCCTCGGCGGCCGCCGTGCTGCTGGCGGCGGGCACCCAGGGCAAGCGCCTGGCCCTGCCGCACACCCGCATCCTCATCCACCAGCCCTACTCCCAGGCCTTCGGCCAGGGCACCGACATCGAGCTGGCGGCCAAGGAAATCCTTCGACTTCGGTCGCTGCTGGAGGAGATCCTGTCTCGTCACACCGGCCAGGCGGCCGAGAAGATCAACAAGGACACCGACCGAGATTTCGTGATGTCCGCGGAAGAGGCCCGCGAATACGGCATCATCGATGAGGTCATCACGGCCAGGGAGCTGGCCGACAAGTCCGGGCCGATCACGGCCGTTCGCTAGGCAGAGACCGCGGGGGAGACGACGTGGCCAAGTTCGGAGACGGCGGAGAGCTTCTCAAGTGCTCGTTCTGCGGCAAGTCGCAGAAGCAGGTCAAGAAGCTCATCGCCGGGCCTGGCGTCTACATCTGCGATGAGTGCATCGATCTCTGCAACGAGATCATCGAAGAGGAACTGGCCGAGACCTCCGACCTCCACTTCGAGGAGCTGCCCAAGCCCCGCGAGATCTACGAGTTCCTGAACGACTACATCATCGGGCAGGACGCGGCCAAGAAGATCCTGTCGGTCGCGGTCTACAACCACTACAAGCGGGTGCAGTACGGCGCCGCGCACAACGACGACGTCGAGCTGTCGAAGAGCAACATCATGCTCATCGGGCCCACCGGCTGCGGCAAGACGCTGCTCGCCCAGACGCTGGCCCGCATGCTCAACGTGCCCTTCGCCATCGCCGACGCCACCGCGCTCACCGAGGCCGGCTATGTCGGCGAAGACGTCGAGAACATCCTGCTCAAGCTCATCCAGGCCGCCGACTACGACGTCAAGAAGGCCGAGACGGGCATCATCTACATCGACGAGATCGACAAGATCGCCCGCAAGAGCGAGAACCCGTCGATCACCCGCGATGTCTCGGGCGAGGGCGTGCAGCAGGCCCTGCTGAAGATCCTCGAGGGCACCACCGCCTCGGTGCCTCCCCAGGGTGGCCGCAAGCACCCGCACCAAGAGTTCATCCAGATCGACACCACCAACATCTTGTTCATCTGCGGTGGCGCGTTCGCCGGTCTCGACAAGATCATCGAAGGCCGCATCGGCAAGAAGGGCGTGGGCTTCGCGGCCGAGGTCCGTTCGGCCAACGACAAGGACCTCGGCGAGGTCTACGGCCGGGTGCTCCCCGAAGACCTCCTCAAGTTCGGGCTCATCCCCGAGTTCATCGGTCGCCTGCCGGTGCTGGGTGCGGTCAACAACCTCGACCAGGAAGCACTCGTGCGCATCCTGGTCGAGCCGCGCAACGCGCTCGTCAAGCAGTACCGCAAGTTCTTCGAGTTCGAAGACGTCGAGCTCGAGTTCAACGACGAGGCGCTCGGCGCCATCGCCGACCAGGCACTGCTGCGAGGCACCGGGGCGCGCGGCTTGCGGGCCATCCTCGAAGAGGTGCTCCTCAACGTCATGTACGACCTGCCCAGCCGCACCGATGTCGGCAAGGTCGTCATCGATGCCGACGTGGTGCTCGAGCAGGTCAACCCCACGCTGGTGCCACGCTCGAGCGGGACGACCTCGCAGTCGCGCCCGCGCCGCGCCGCATCCTGACCACGTGCTCGACGGCCCGGGGCTCGACTATCCCGGCGCGCTGTCCTATCTCGATCGCCATCTGAATCGCGAGGCTGTCGCGGGCCGGTTCGAGGGGCTGTCGCTCGACACCATGCACCGTCTGATGGACGTGCTCGGCGATCCCCAGCGGGCCTACAAGGTGGTGCACATCACCGGCACCAACGGCAAGGGGTCGGTCGGCCGCATGGTCTCCGTGCTCCTGAAGGAGCACGGGCTCACGGTCGGCACCTACGCCAGCCCGCACCTCGAACGGGTGAACGAGCGGCTGTCGTGGGATCTCGAGCCCATCGACGACGCCGCGTTCGCGGCGGTCATCTCGCACCTGGCCGATCTCGAGCCGCTGGCCGGTGTCGAGGCCTCCTACTTCGAGCTCCTCACGGCCGCTGCGCTGTCGTGGTTCGCCGAGATCGCCGTCGACGTCGCGGTCGTCGAGGTGGGTCTGCTGGGCCGGTTCGACGCCACCAACGTGGTCGACGCCCAGGTGGCCGTGGTCACCAACATCGGCCGTGACCACACAGACGGCGTGGGTGATTGGCGCGCCGCGGTGGCGGGTGAGAAGGCCGGCATCATCAAGCCCGATTCGTTCCTCGTGCTCGGCGAGACCGATGCCGCGCTGCGGGCCGTCTTCGAACGAGAGCCTCACGTCGGCACGTGGGTGCGCGGCGACGACTTCGACGTCGACGCCGATCGGGAGGCGGTCGGCGGCCGGATGATCGACATCCGCACACCCGGCGGCGTCATCGACGACGTGTTCATCCCGGTGCACGGCCGCCATCAGGCCGACAACGCCGCGCTGGCGGTCACGGTGGCCGAAGCGTTCTTCGGGCGCGCACTCGAGGCCGACGTGGTGCGTGAGGCGTTCCTCGGCCTCACCTTGCCGGGGCGGTTCGAGGTGGTGGGCCGATCGCCGCTGGTCGTCATCGACGGGGCTCACAACCCCGCCGGCGCGCAGGCAGTGGCCGAGACGCTCGCCGACGACTTCGACTCGCCCGGCCGCCGCATCGTCGTCGTCGGTCTGCTCGGCGAGCGCGACCCCGACGAGATGCTCGCCGCGCTCGACATCGACCGCGCCGACTTCGTCATCGCGTGCACGGCACCGTCGCCTCGGGCCATCCCGGCGCACGTGATCGCCGAGGCCGCCCGCCGTCTGGCGCCGCAGGCCGACGTCGAAGTGGTGTCGTCGGTCGACGACGCCGTCGACCGGGCCGGCGCTCTCGCCGACGAGGACGACGCCGTGTTGATCACCGGCTCGCTCTACGTGGCCGGCGCCGCCCGCACCCATCTCACCCGCTGAGCGAACCCCGCCGCTCACCGAGCGAACCCCGCCGCTCACTGGGCGAACCCCGCCAAATTGGTGCGTGAAACAACCTCCTGGGTTGTTTCACGCACCGATTTCGTGGGGGGTGGGGGAGCGGCCTAGCCTCACGCCCCTATGGATCGCACCCTCGTCATCTGCAAGCCCGACGCCGTCGAACGTGGCCTCGTCGGTGAGATCATCGCCCGGTTCGAACGCCGCGACCTGAGCATCGTCGCCATGGAGCTGCGCCAGGTCACCGAGACCATCGCCGCCGAGCACTACGCCGAGCACGCCGACAAGCCGTTCTACGGCGAGCTCATCGAGTTCATCACCCGCGGCCCGGCCGTGGTCCTCGTGGTCGAGGGCCCCGAGGACACCTGGCAGGTCGTGCGCACGATGATGGGCGCCACCAACCCCCGCGACGCCGCCCCCGGCACCATCCGCGGTGACCTCGGCATCCTCTTCACCGAGAACCTGATCCACGGCTCGGACTCGGCCGAGTCCGCCGCCCGCGAGATCGCCCTCTGGTTCCCCACGCTCGGGGGTTGAACGCAGCCCGGGCCGACTGTTGCGATTGGGTTACGACCCGGTAGGATCAGCAGCCGAGTAGGGGCACCATCGCCCTGCCCTCGTTCTTGTTTCGTCACTGCACCGGCGGGTCGTCCTGGCCTAGCCTCGATCCTGCACCCCTCGCCCCGCCCGCACGGAGGCCACGAGCCACATGGCTGCACAAGTCCTCTCGTCGCTCTCCTCCTTCATGGGTCGCGACATGGCCGTCGACCTCGGCACGGCCAACACGCTCATCTACGTGCGCGGCGAAGGCATCGTGCTCAACGAGCCGTCGGTCGTGGCGGTCAACGTCAACGACGGCCGCCCGGTCGCGGTGGGGGCCGAGGCCAAGCGCATGATCGGCCGCACGCCCGCGCACATCCGCTCCATCCGCCCGTTGAAAGACGGCGTCATCGCCGACTTCGACTACTGCGAGAAGATGCTGCGCTACTTCATCCAGAAGGTGCATCGTTCGCGTTGGGCCAAGCCCCGCATGGTCATCGCCGTGCCGTCGGGCATCACGCCGGTCGAGCAGCGCGCCGTGCAGGAGGCCGCCGAGTTCGCCGGTGCACGCAAGCCGGCCTACATCATCGAAGAGCCGATGGCCGCGGCCATCGGTTCGGGCCTGCCCGTGCAGGAGCCCACCGGCAACATGATCGTCGACATCGGCGGTGGCACCACCGAGGTCGCGGTGATCTCCCTCGGCGGCGTGGTCACGAGCCAGTCGATCCGTGTCGGCGGCGACGAGCTCGACGACGCCATCATCAACTTCATCAAGAAGGAGTACAGCCTCGCTCTCGGCGAGCGCACCGCCGAAGAGGTGAAGATGGCCCTCGGATCGGCGTGGCCGCTCGAACAGGAGATGCACGCCGAGATCCGCGGCCGCGATCTCGTCACCGGGCTGCCGAAGACGATCGTCACGTCCACCGAGGAGATCCGCGAAGCCCTCGACGAGCCGGTGTCGGCCATCGTCGACGCCGTGAAGGTGACCCTCGACAAGACCCCGCCCGAGCTGGCGGCCGACATCATGGAGCAGGGCATCGTCCTCGCTGGTGGTGGCGCCCTGCTCAACGGCATCGATGCCCGCCTCGAGCACGAGACCGGCATGCCCATCATCATCGCCCCGAACCCGCTCTACGCCGTGGCGATCGGATCCGGCCAGTCACTCGAGGAATTCGAGGCACTGAAGGGCGTGCTGTTCTCGGCCAACGTGAGCGGTTGAGGCAACCCCAACTGTGGCTGTCTCCCGGCGCACCGGGCGTTCCCGCTTCACGCTGCTGCTCCTGATCCTCACCTCGGTCACGCTCCTCACGCTCGACTACCGGGGCTTCGCGCCGCTCGACCGGGCCCGCTCGGCCGTCCTGGCCGCGTTCGAGCCCGTCGGCGACTTCGCCAGCGACACGTTCGAGCCTGTTGGCGATGCGTGGCGCGGTGCGTTCGACTTCGGCCGCCTCGAGGACGAGAACGTGGCGCTGCGCGAGCGCGTCGACGAGCTCGAGGGACAGATCACGAGCGGCGAGGTGGCCAAGGACTCGCTGCGCCAACTGCTGGAACAAGCGGGCATCGAGTTCGTCGGCGACCTGCCCACCGCGCGGGCACGGGTCATCTCCGGCGCCATCTCCAACTTCGACAGCACGATCGAGATCGACAAGGGCGAAAGTGCCGGCATCCGGAAAGGCATGGCGGTGGTGACCGGTCAAGGTCTGGTCGGACGCGTCGTGCGCACGTCGGGCGACCGCGCCGTGATCGACCTGCTCTCGGGCGGCAACGTCAAGGTCGGCTTCAGCGTGGTGGGCACCAACGTGTTGGGTGTCGCGCAGGGAACCGGCGACGGCACCCGGCTCGAGGCGATCGTCGACGTCGACCGCATCGTCCTGCCCGGTCAGATCGTGGTCACCAGCGGCGTCGAAGGATCGACCTTCCCGCAGGGGATCCCCATCGGCACCATCGCCGAGGTCGGGGACGACACGGGCGCGCTCCAGCGCGAGCTGCAGATCGACATGCTCGCGAAGCAGGCCGACCTGGCCTTCGTCACCGTCGTGCTCTGGGAACCGGCGGAGCCATGACGGAGATCCGGGCATGAAGCCCGCTCTGCGCATCGCGCTCATCCTGCTGTCGGCCGCCGTCCTGCAACGGGGCGTGTTCTCCCAGCTGCGCATCGCCGACGTGAGCGCCGATGTCTTCCTCCTCATCGCCGTCGTGGCCGGCATCACCGGCGGGCCCGACCGGGGCGCGGCCGCCGGGTTCTTCGCCGGCCTCACGCTCGATCTCATGCTCCAGACGCCGCTCGGTCTCTCCGCGCTCGTCTACTGCCTGATCGGCTTCGTGGCCGGGCGACTCCAGGGCACGGTGCTGCGCGCCAACCGGCTGCTGCCGCCTCTGCTCACCGCAGTGCTCAGCGCCGCGGGCGTGGCCCTTTACGCAGGGGTGAGCGTGGTCCTCGGCCAGCACGGCGCGGTCAGTGGCCGCCTGCCCGTGATCATGCTGGTCGTGGCGGTCGTCAACGCCTTGCTGTTCCCCGTCGCCCGTCGCCTGCTCGTGTGGGCGTGGGACGACGAGACCAACCTGCGGCCCGCGCTCCGCTGACCCCTTCGATCTGCTGGACTGACCACCGACCATGGACAACGAATCACCTCGTCTCAGGCTGAGCATCCTCGGCATCGTCGTGGTCTCGCTCTTCGGGGCGCTGTTCGCCCGGCTCTGGTACCTCCAGGTGATGGCGGCCCCCGACTATGCCGTCGAGGCGCAGGCCAACCGGGTGCGCACGATCTCCGAGGAGGCGCCCCGAGGCCGCATCCTCGACGCCAGCGGCGACGTCATCGTCGACAACCGCACCTCGCTGGTGGTCACCGTCAACCCCCGTGAGCTCGAGTCGGTCGAGAACTCCGACGCCATGCTGCTCACGCTCGCCGAGACCCTCACCCGCTTCGGGGCCCCCACCAAGGTGGCGGCCATCGAGCGCCGCCTGGTCGACCTGCAGTACAACCCCTTGCAGCCGGTGCCGGTGGCCATCGACGTGCCCGAGGAGCTCTACCTCTATCTGAGTGAGCGGGCCGACGAGTTCCCCGCGGTCGACGTCACCCGCGAGTCGGTGCGCGCCTATCCGCAGGGTGCGGTGGCCGCCCACGTCCTCGGCTACGTCGGCCGGATCTCCGAGACGGAGATCGAGGAGAAGCAGGGCACCACCGCCGATCCGAGAGCGATCGCCAAGCCCTATCAACCGAACTCGAACATCGGCAAGAACGGTGTCGAGCGCACCTACGAGGACGAGCTGCGCGGGCAACCGGGCCTGAAGACGGTCGAGGTCGATGCTCAGAACCGCGTGGTGCGCACCATCGACGAGCAGCAACCGGTGCCCGGCAACGACATCCAGCTCACCGTCGAGCTCGACGTGCAGAACCTCGCCGAGCAGGCCCTCACCGAGAAGCTCGAGTCGCTACAGGGTGGCCGCACGCGCGACGGCAAGCTGCGCAACGCACCCGCCGGCGCGGTGGTGGTGCTCGACCCGCGCAACGGTGGCGTGGTCGCCATGGCGTCCGCCCCCACCTACGACCCCGAGGAGTGGGTGAACGGCATCAGCAGCACTCGCTACGCGCAGCTCACCGGCGGCGCCGAGAGCGCCAACCCGTTCATCAACCGAGCCATCCAGGGCCAGTACGCGCCCGGCTCCACCTTCAAGCCGATCACCGCCTATGCGGCCATGACCAACGGGCTCATCGACGAGACCAGCACCTACAACGACACCGGCTCTTACGACGCCGGCGACCGTGTGTTCGGTAGCCCCAACGCCGCGGGCTCGGTGCGGTTGTGGCAGTCGCTCGCCGTGTCGAGTGACGTCTTCTACTACTGGCTCGGCCACCGCTTCTATCGGGAGAGCGATCAGCACGGAGAGCTGGCCATGCAGGAGGCTGCCCAGGCCTTCGGCCTCGGCAGCCGTTCGGGCATCCCGCTCGTCGACGAGCGTCCCGGCAACATCCCCACCCCGGAGTGGAAGCGGGGCATCTGGGAGTCGCTGCCCCCCGAGGAGCAGGAGCTCGGCGACCCCACGTGGTATCCCGGTGACAACATCAACATGTCGGTCGGCCAGGGCGACGTGCTCGTGACGCCCCTGCAGTTGGCCAACGTCTACGCCACCATCGCCAACGGCGGCACGGTCTACCAGCCGCAGGTGGTCAAGCAGATCCTGGTGCCCGGTGGCGATCCCAACGATCCGGCCGACGTCGTGCGCGTGGTCGAGCCGGTGGTGAAGAACCAGGTCGACCTTCCCCCCGAGGTGCGCGATCCCATCGTCGAGGGCCTCCGCGCCGTCACCACCTACTCGCGGGGCACGGCCACCGCCCCGTTCAGCGGGTTCGACCAGACGGCCTTCCCGATCGCGTCGAAGACCGGCACCGCCGAGGTCAACGACAAGGCCGACTCGGCCTGGTTCGCCACCTTCGCCCCGGCCGACAACCCGCAATACGCCATGGCCGCCATCCTCGAGGAGGCGGGCTTCGGCGCCGAAGCGGCCGCACCGGTGGTGCGTCGCATCCTCGAGCTGGTGTCGGGTCAGAGCCTCACCGACCTGGCCGACATCGCGGGAGGGTCGGAGTAGATGGCCATCTCCACCCTCGGCCCGGGCATGGGCCGCACCGGGCCCGATCGCAGCCGGCGCGACCTGTCGGCGCCGTGGCGCCACGTCGACGTCGTGCTCCTCGTGAGCGTGGTGGCGCTGGGCGCCATGGGTGTCTTGATGGTGTTCAGCTCGACCCGCGGGCCCACCGACCCTGCCGACACGTCGTTCCTGATGCGCCAGGGCATGTTCTTCGTGGTGGGCGTCGGCGTGATGGTGCTGGCCACGCTCGTCGACTACCGCCGGCTGCGCGACTGGGCCTGGCTGTTCTACGGCGGCACGATGCTCCTGCTGTTCGGCGTGCTCTCGCCCTTCGGGCAACAGTCGAAGGGGGCGCAGGCCTGGTTCGGCTTCGGGTCGTTCCAGCTGCAGCCGGCCGAGTTCGCCAAGCTGTCGCTCATCCTCGCCCTGGGCTCGCTGCTGGCGATGTGGGCCGGCGACATCGACCTGCGCCGGCTCGCCGTGCTGCTGGTGGTGTCGGGCGCGCCGATGGGGCTGATCCTGTTGCAGCCCGACCTCGGCACGGTGCTGGTGCTGGTGTCGATCGTGCTCGGCATGCTGCTCGTGGCCGGCCTGCGACTCCGCTACATCCTGGCGCTCACCCTGGTGGGGCTGGTCGTGGTGCTGGCGGTGCTCAACTCGAGCGTGTTGAAGCAGTACCAGAAGGACCGCCTCACGGCGTTCCTCGACCCGGCCTCGAACGTGGAGGCCACCTACAACGTCGACCAGAGCCAGATGGCGATCGCCGCCGGGACGATCACCGGCGACGGGCTGTTCAACGGCCGCCAGACCCAACTCGGCTTCGTGCCCGAGCAGCAGACCGACTTCATCTTCACGGTGGTGGGCGAGGAGCTCGGCTTCGTCGGTGGGGCCACCGTGCTGGCCCTCTACGGGGTGGTGATGTGGCGCATCTGGCGCGCCGCCCAGCTCTCCCGCGACCAGCTGGGCACCCTGTTCTGCGTCGGCGTGCTGTCGATGCTGGTGTTCCAGGTGTTCGAGAACGTGGGGATGACCATGGGCATCATGCCGGTCACGGGCATTCCCTTGCCCCTGCTGTCCTACGGCGGCTCGTCGATGCTCGCCACCTTCGCCGGACTGGGTCTGGTGCTCAACGTGCACATGCGCCGCTTCCGCTGATCACCGCGGCCGCCGGCCGCTCGACTCCGCTGATCACCCTGCGCGCGAGGGCCGCCACCACCCGCTGAGCCGACGAGGCGGTAGCATCTCCCCAAATGAACGATCTGTGGCCACAGCTCGAACCCCTGTTGGCCAGGGTCCAGAAGCCAGCCCGCTACATCGGCCTCGAAGACGGCGCCATCCGGCCACAACACGGCCCCGGCAAGGTCTCCTGGCTGCTCGTCTACCCCGACACCTACGAGATCGGCCTGCCCAACCAGGGCCTGCAGATCCTCTACGAGATCCTCAACGAGCGGCCCGACGCGGTGGCCGAACGGTCCTACGCCCCGTGGGTCGACCTCGATGTGTTGTTGCGCGCCGAGAAGCTCCCGCTGTTCTCGGTCGACACGCACGCGCCCGCCGGCCAGTTCGACGTGCTGGCCTTCAACCTGTCGGCGGAGCTCGTCTACACCAACGTGCTCAACTGCATCGACCTCGCCGGGGTGCCGGTGCGCAGCGCCGACCGGCGGGCCGATCACCCCATCGTCATCGCGGGCGGGCACTGCACCTACAACCCCGAGCCCCTCGCCGACTTCCTCGACGTGGTCGTGCTCGGCGACGGCGAGGAGGTGGTCGGCCAGATCACCGAGGTGCTCGGCTCGTGGAAGGCCTCGGGCCGCACCGACTCGTCGCGCCACGACGTGCTGCGTGAGCTGGCCCGGGTGCCGGGTGTCTACGTGCCGTCCATGTACGACGTGGTCTACGAGGCGGGCGATCTCAAGGCGGTGACGCCCCGGTTCGCCGACGTGCCCGCGCTGGTCGAGAAGCGCACGGTCGCCGACCTGGCCGAGTGGCCCTATCCCAAACAGCAGCTCGTGCCGCTCACCGAGGTGGTGCACGATCGGCTCAACGTCGAGGTGTTCCGCGGCTGCACCCGTGGGTGCCGGTTCTGCCAGGCGGGCATGATCACCCGACCGGTGCGCGAGCGCCCGGCCGAGCAGGTGCGCGACATGATCGCCCAGGGCCTGCGCCGCACCGGCTACGAAGAGGTCGCCCTCACCTCGCTGTCGACCGCCGACTTCAGCGGCATCGAGCAGGTCGTGCAGGGCGTGGTCGACGGCGCCACCGACGGGCAACCGGTGTCGGTGTCGCTGCCCAGCCTGCGGGTCGACGCCTTCACCGTGGGGCTCGCCACCCAGATCCAGCGGGCCCAGCGCACCGGGCTCACCTTCGCGCCCGAGGCCGGCACGTGGCGCATGCGCCAGGTGATCAACAAGCTCATCCGAGAAGAAGACCTCTACGGCGCCGTCGAGAGCGCCTACTCGCAGGGCTGGCGGCGGGTGAAGCTCTACTTCCTCACCGGCCTGCCCACCGAGACCGACGACGACACGCTCGGCATCGCCGACCTGGCCCGCAACGTGGTCGAGATCGGCCGGCGCCACCACAAGCAGGCCTCGGTCACCGTGTCGGTCGGCGGGTTCGTGCCCAAGCCGTTCACGCCGTTCCAGTGGTTCGGGCAGAACACCGTCGCCGAGCTCTACCGCAAGATCGACCTGCTGCGCGACGCCACCCGGCGCGAGCGCGGCGTGCAGCTCAAGTGGCACGACCCCAAGGCCACCCTCATCGAGGGCATCGTCAGCCGGGGTGACCGCCGGCTGGGCGTGGTCATCGAAGAGGTGTGGCGCCGCGGCGGCATCTTCCAGGAGTGGACCGAGCACTTCGACCACGACCTCTGGCTCGAGGTGATGGCCGAGCACGGGCTGAGCCCCGACTGGTACGCCCACCGCCATCGCACCGACGACGAGGTGCTGCCCTGGGACCACCTCTCGGCGGGGCTCCACAAGGACTTCCTCTGGCAGGACTGGCGCGACGCGCTCGGCGAGCTCGGGCTGCCCGACTGCCGGTGGACCCCGTGCTACGACTGCGGGGCGTGCACCGGCTACTGCATCGAGCACATCGTGGCCTCGGCCGTGCCCCCCGCGGGCGGCAGCCAGGGCACCGGTCAGGACCTCGGCTCCGGCGGTGAGGTGCCGGTCACGCTGCTGGGCCGCCCACCGGCCGACGGGCAGGTCGGGTCGGCTGCACAGGTCGGGTCGGCCGGGCCGGCGGCACAGATCGGCGCGACCGCATGAGAATCCGCCTGCGGTTCACCAAGCTGGGCAAGGTGCGCTTCACCAGCCATCGCGACGTGGCCCGCATGTGGGAGCGCGCCCTGCGGCGGGCGGCCCTGCCCGTCGCCCGCACCGAGGGGTTCTCGCCGCGGCCCAAGGTGCACTTCGGCCTGGCCCTGTCGACCGGGCACGAGTCGCTGGCGGAGTACCTCGACGTCGATCTGGTCGACGGCGGCGAACCTGTCGACCTCGACGCCCTGCCCGATCGGCTCACGCCCCTGTTGCCGGTGGGTCTCACCGTCGAGACCGTGGCCCCGCTGCCGCAGCGGCCAGATGTCGCTGCAGCAGGCGGTCACCAGCTGCTCGTGGCGGCTCGAGCTGCCCGACCAGTCGGCCGCCGAGGTGGCCCGCCAGGTCGACCGCATGCTGGCTGCCGACTCGATCGTCGTCACCCGCCAGCGCAAGGGTCAGGCCGTCACCGACGACCTGCGCCCGGCGCTGCGGGCGTTGTCGGTCGAGCCGAACGCCGACGGCTCGGCGGTGCTGCTCGCGGAGCTGGCCACCCAACCACGCGGGGTGCGCCCGGCCGAGCTGGTGGGCGCGTTCGACCCGCCTCGTCCCGACCCCATCGAGGTCGGGGGCCGGGTCTACCGCATGGCCCAATGGATCGAAATCGACGGCGCGCAGCGCGAGCCCTTGCTCGCTGCTCACGCGACGTCCGCACCCGCCGAGGCGAGTGCGTGATGAGGAAGGAACCACGTCATGACCGAACCGGTCGTCAACCGAGACAGCGAACCGCAGAAGCCCGCCCCCGCCGAGTCCAGCTCGCCTGAGGCCGGCCGCGGCGACCGCGCCGACGCAGGTCGCGCCGACGGCGGCGACGGCCCGCCCCGCCCGAAGCGACGGCGAGGATCGCGCGGTGGGCGCGGTCGAGGCCGGCCCGGTGGGGCTCGTCCGGCGTCTGGCGAGGGCGCGGGCGAGCCGTCGCCATCGAGCACCGAGGCTGGCGCGGCGAGCGACGCCGAGCCGGCGGCAGCCCGTCAGTCGAAGGCTGCCGAGCGCAGCCGCATGCCCGACGAGCTGCCCGAGCGGGCCATGGAGGGCCGGCCGAAGTCGGCCGAGGCAGCTGAGCGGGCGCTCGTGCGCAAGCCGAAGATCGGCGACTCCCGCCCGGCACCCGAGGCGAGCGCCCCGCCCGAGCCGGCGGCCAAGCCCCGCCGCCGTCGTGGCGGTCGCGGTCGTGGCAGCGGAGGCGGAGGCGGTCGGGCAGGTGGTGCCCAGAGCTCCGGACCGGTGAAGCCGGTCGAGGCGATCCTCGGCGGTGGCGACATCGAGCTCGACGAGGAGACCCTCGACAAGCGGCGGGGCAAGCAGCGCAAGGGCCGTCCGGTCGGCCGCTACCTCATGACCGTGAGCGTGCGCCCCCAGGGCACCCAGATCGCCGTGCTCGAGGGCCGCAACCTCATCGAGCACTACGTGTCGCGCCCGGCCGACGACGTGTCGCAGATCCACGGCAACATCTACCTCGGCAAGGTGCAGAACGTGCTGCCGGGCATGGAAGCCGCGTTCGTCGACATCGCCACGCCGAAGAACGCCGTGCTCTACCGCGGCGACGTGCAGTACGACGCCGAGGACATCGAGTCGCAGGGCACCCCGAAGATCGAGCAGATGCTCAAGGCCAAGCAGAGCATCATCTGCCAGGTCACCAAGAACCCGATCGCCCACAAGGGAGCCAGGCTCACCCAGGAGGTCTCGCTGCCGGGCCGCTTCGTGGTGCTCATCCCCAACAGCTCCACCTACGGCATCTCCAAGCGACTGCCCGACGACGAGCGCAAGCGCCTGCGCCAGATCCTCGACCGCGTCAAGCCTGCCCAGCACGGCCTCATCGTGCGCACCGCGGCCGAGGGCGTCACCCGCGAGGAGATCGAGGGCGACGTGCGGCGGCTGCTCGACCAGTGGGCCCAGATCGAGGCGCTGGCCAAGACCACCCAGGCCCCGGCCCTGCTCTACCGAGAGCCCGACATGGCCGTGCGGGTCATCCGCGAGGAGTTCAACGACAACTACCGCGGCGTCATCATCGACGACGAGGCCCTCTATCGCGATGTTCGCGACTACGTGGGCTCGATCTCGCCCGCGCTGGCCGACCGGGTCGAGTACTACGACCGATCGGTCGAGCCGCTGTCGATCTTCGAGCGCCATCACGTGCACGAGCAGGTGCACAAGGCCCTCGACCGCAAGGTGTGGCTGCCGTCGGGAGGCTCGCTCATCATCGAGCACACCGAGGCCCTCACGGTCATCGACGTCAACACGGGCAAGAACGTGGGCAGTTCGAGCCTCGAGGAGACCGTCTACCGCAACAACCTCGAGGCGGCGATCGAGATCGCCAAGCAGCTCCGCCTGCGCGACATCGGCGGCATCATCGTCATCGACTTCATCGACATGGAGATCCGCGACAACCGCGACGACGTGATCAAGGTCTTCCGCGACGCGCTGGCCCGCGACAAGACCCGCACCCAGGTCTTCGACATCTCCGAGCTCGGCCTGGTCGAGATGACCCGCAAGCGCATCGGCGAGGGCCTGCTCGAGTCGTTCTCGACCATCTGCCCGGACTGCGAGGGTCGGGGCGTGCTGATGGACGAGGCCCTGCTCGACTGAGCGCACGCTGACCCGTCGCCGGCTTGGGTGATCGCGGGCACGTCCGGCGGCCGGTAGCATGGCGCCCCTATGTATGCCGTGATCAAGACCGGTGGCAAGCAGTATCGGGTCGAGGAAGGTCAACGCCTCGAGGTCGAGCGCCTGGGCACCGACAACGACGAGGTCGAGCTGGCGCCGGTGCTGGTGGTCGACGGCGATGCCGTCCTCGCCACCCCGGGTGATCTGGCCGGCGCGGCGGTCACCGCCCGGGTCGTCGGCCAGAGCCGAGGCCCGAAGATCACCGGCTTCACCTACAAGAACAAGTCGAACCAGCGCCGTCGGTGGGGTCATCGCCAGAGCTATGACACCATCGAGATCACCAGCATCAAGAAGGGCTGACGATGTCGAAGACCAAGGGTGGCGGCTCCACCCGCAACGGCAGGGACTCCCAGAGCAAGCGCCTCGGCGTCAAGCGCTTCGACGGCCAGGTCGTCACGGCCGGCACCATCATCGTGCGCCAGCGGGGCACCCGCATCCACCCGGGTGAGAACGTCGGCCGGGGCAACGACGACACCCTGTTCGCCCTGTCGGACGGCTCGGTGAAGTTCGGCTCGCGCAAGGGCCGCAAGCTCGTCGACATCGTCCCGAGCTGAGCTCACCCCGACCTCGCTCGGCCGTTCGGTCGCGCCGGTCGTGCAGCCCGCTCAGCCGAACAGGTCGAACCCGCGTGGTAGTTGGTCGACGGGCCAGCCGAGCTCGTGCACGGCCAATCGGCAGGCGAAGCGGTCGGTCATGCCCCCGACATAGGTGACGGCATCGAGCACCGGATCGTCCCGGCGGCGCGGGCCCTCGACCCCGTCGAGCAGTGCCGGATGGGCGACGAGGTGCTCGACCAGCGCCCGCAGCACCGTCACCACGGTGGTGGCTTGGTCGATCGAGGCCGGCCGCAGGTAGATGTGCTCGTGGTTGAACGACCGGAACGCGGCCAGCGCCTCGGCGTGGTGGGGGTGCATGGCCACCACACCCCGCTCGGCGATGGTGGACACCAAGGCGCCCACGAACGCGCCGATCTGTTCGCCACGGGTGGTGCCGCAGCGCTCGGCCACCACACGGGGGAGCTGTTCGGCGGTCACCACGCCGGCTTGCACGGCGTCTTCGAAGTCGTGGCACACGTAGGCGATGCGATCGGCCCAACTCACCACCTCGCCCTCGGGCGTGGCCGGCGACGGGCGCGACCACGAGTGGTTGCGGATGCCGTCGGCAGTCTCGCGACAGAGGTTGAGCGGCGCGAGCACCCGATCGGCTCCCCAGACGGCGTGGTCGTAGCCGCCCGGCACGAACACCGACAGGGCGTCTTCGCTGGCGTGGCCCCCGGGGCCGTGTCCGCAGTCGTGGGCGAGGGCGATGGCCTCGGTGAGGGCCACGTTGAGCCGGCACGCCCGCGCCACCGCCGTGGCGACCTGGGCGACCTCGAGCGCGTGGGTGAGCCGGGTGCGTTGGTGGTCGCCGGGGAAGATGAAGACCTGCGTCTTGCCGGCGAGGCGGCGGAACGCGGCGCTGTGCAGGATGCGGTCGCGGTCGACCTCGAAGCAGGTGCGCAGCGGGTCGGCCGGCTCCGGTGAGATCCGGTCGCCGCCGTCGACGGCGAGGGTGGCGCCCGGGGCGAGCAGATCGGCCTCGAGGGCCTCACGTCGGGCCCGGTCGGCCACCGTGGTGGTGACCGACCCGGTGGGGCCGCTGTGGGCCCGGTGGAGCCCGTCGGCGTGGCGGGTGCCCAGAGCCCGGCCCCAGCGGCTCGTGCGCGCCGAGGCGGGCACGGCCGGGCTGCTCGGTGGGGGTGGGCTGGACGGCATGACACCAACCTACGCAGCACCTCTGACAGTCTGGGGAGCCGACGGCTCCGCCGCGAGCGCCTCGGGACGCCTCCCACCCAGAACTCAGCGCAGGAGGGGGGCTTCCCTTTTCATCACTCTACGTGGTATTACTAGGACGTTCTGTAGCGGAGAGCCGGCCGATCGGACGGCGTGGGCCGAACGGCATATTTCTTCAGTCTGGGCCCCGATCGGTCGATTGGAGTGGTGGAATCGTCCGTCGGCGGCTGAGCCAACAGGTAGGTGGGACGTATGCGAAGGCTGATGCGAGCGGCCAAGGGACGGCTGGGGAACGATCGCGGCGCGTCGCTGGCCGAGTACGCCATCGGCTTCTCACTCGTCGTGGTCGTCGGCCTGGTGTCGTTCAACTACCTCTCGGACGTCTCGAGCGATCAGGCCAACGCGCAGGCCGACTGCATCTCCAGTCGCCCGCCACCCGCGTCGTGCGTGCGCGAGCCGGTGCCTGCGCCGACCACCACGACCACGCAAGACCCGTCGAGCACCACCACCACCCTCACCCCACCCTCCACCGACCCGCCTCCGACGACCGCGCCGCC
This sequence comes from uncultured Iamiaceae bacterium, assembly GCA_963706425.1. Lineage (GTDB taxonomy): Bacteria > Actinomycetota > Acidimicrobiia > Acidimicrobiales > Acidimicrobilacustridaceae > CAVPMN01. Next base: position 121,213 of record CAVPMN010000001.1, on the reverse strand, counting down.
GCCCAAGTCGACCATCGACTGGGGAGCTGCGCTGGCCGGTGCCGTGGCCACGCTCAACGGCGACGGGACGTGGAAGGCATCGGTCCCCATCACCATCGTTGCCGACTCACCAGCGGGACCCGTTGAAGGGGCTGTCGTTCGGGCCATCGTGACCATCGGCGCCCAGTCGTTCGCCACCGAGTGCACGTCTGACGCTGCCGGCCTGTGCACGCTCGAGTTCGACGCCATTCCCGCCGACCAGCCGGACCTCACCATGACGGTCAACAGCGTCCAGTCGGTTCCTCCGTTCCAGCCGCCCTATCAGGGATTCACGTTCACCAAGCCATGACGCGTCGCGACACGATGACTCGTAAGGCGCCTCGCGCCACCGGCGATCAGGGCACCGCCCTGCTCGAGTTCGCGCTCGTGGCGCCCGTGTTCCTGCTCATCGTGTTCGCGGTGCTCGAGTTCGGCCTGGTCTACCGCGATTCGCTCACCGTCTCCGACGCCGTGAACGACGCCGCCCGCACCGGTGCCATCCAGGGCCCCAACGTGGGCGCCCAGGACGACGATCCCGATCCGTCGCCGCTGCCGCCGGGCTCGTTGCCCAACGCCACGGCCGACTTCGTCACGGTCAAGAAGCTGCGCCAAGGGCTCGGCCTCATCCCGGTCGAGTGGATCAAGCGCATCGTCATCTTCAAAGCTCAGGACCCCGTGGTCTACGGCTCGGCCGACGAGCAGCTCTCGCAGTCGTGCAAGGACGGCATCGGCAGCCCGGGCAGCGGCGCGCCCGACTACATCGGGGCGTGCAACGTCTACGACGCCGAAGACGCGTTCCGCGCCTACGAGGCGAAGACCACCTCCTACTTCAACTGCGCGCTCAGCGCGGCCAGCCCCGAGTGCGACTGGCCCCGCACGGTCCGCAGCGCCGAGCCCTTCAACCCGGTTCGGGTGCCGCCCAACCCCGGCCCGGATTACCTCGGCGTGTGGGTCGAGATCGAGCGGCCCTTCCTCACCGGCCTCTTCGGTGAGCAGTTCAACCTGTCCGACTCGGCCATCGTGCGCCTCGAACCGGGACTGGTGGAGGAATGATGTCGTTCGACAGAACTGACGTCGCGCCCCCGCGCCGGCTGCGCGGCGACGACGGCACAGCGCTCATCGAGTTCGCGCTGGTCGCGCCGGTGCTGATCGTGCTGGTGCTCGGCCTGATCGAGTTCGGCACCTTCTGGCGCGAGCAGAACCTCCTGGTCCGTTCGTCGCAGTCGGCCTCTCGCACCGGTGCCACGCAGGGCACGCAGCGCTATGCCGACTACAACACCCTGCAGTCGATCCGGTCGTCGCTCTCGGCCCTCGACAACAGCACGATCGACAAGGTCATCATCTACCGGGCCGACAGCGCCGACGGTCGGGTGCCGGCAGCCTGCAAGTCGATCGCGGCGCCCAACGACCTCACGGCCAAGGGATCGGCGGCCAACCGCTGCAACGTCTACTCCCAGGCGCAGGTCGACTACGCGGGCAGCCCGCTGTCGGTCTTCCGCGGCACCGACTCGTGCTCGGGAGGCTCGTGGGATGCCTTCTGGTGCCCCAGCAACCGCAGCCGCGGCACCGACGTGAGCGATCCGGACTACGTCGGCGTCTACGTCCAGGTGAGCTACGAAACGGTGAGCGGCCTGCTCACCGACACGTTGACCGCCAGTGCCACCGCGGTCTTCCGACTCGAACCATGCATCACGGGGGTGTCCTGTGGCGTCTGATCTCCGCACCCGACCGAGCCGTCGGCGCGGCCGCCGTTTCGACGGCGATGCCGGCGCCCGCGAGAAGGGCTACGTGCTCGCGCTCACCGCGCTGCTGTTGCTGCCGCTGTTGGCCTTCACCGGCTTCGCGGTCGACCTCGGCTCGTGGGCCGCGCTCGCCTCGAAGGCCCAGACGGCGTCCGATGCTGCGGCCCTGGCCGGCGTGGTCTACCTGCCCGACCTGCCGGACACCGCCATCGCCAAGGCTGAGGAAGCGGCCGAGCGCAACGGCTACAAGGACGGCGTCAACGGGGTCACCGTCACGGTCACGCCCAACGACCGCAACGAGCTGCGGGTCGAGATCTTCGACCCCGAGGTCAAGCAGTACTTCTCGTCGATCTTCGTGCAGGATCCGTCGATCAGCCGCTCCGCCACGGCGGAGTTCATCCGCCCGGTGCCCATGGGCAGCCCCCAGGCGGCGCTGGGTCAGGATCCGGAGCGGGGGTTCAATCCGTTCTTCGTGTTGAACACGGCGGGTTGGGCGACCAACAAGCAAAACGGTGACAAGCGCACCGCTGGTCAGTGCAGTGGTGCCTTCGCAGGGTGCACGCCGGCGAACTCGGCGGCGGGGGTGAACAACGACTACAGCGAGGACGGCTACTACTTCACGATCGATGTGGACGACACCCGTCCGTTGGGCAACCCGTTGAGCATCGAGGTGTACGACCCGGCGTACGTCTACAACAACGATGGTTGTGGTGCGAACCAGATCACGGGGGCGCAGGCTGCGACGTTGCAGGCCAACTTCCCGGGTGATCCCTACTGGAACCAGCGGTATCTGAACGGCCGCACGCCGTGGTGCACCGGTGACCAGCGACTGACGGGCAACGGGGGGAGCAACGGTTCGGCCATCGTGACCACCTACATCGTGCGTGAGCCCGACAACACGCCGAGTGATGTCACCGACAACCCCGCGATCTGTGCGATCAGCTTCGATCCCTACGGTGATCCGGCCAACGGGTCGGTTGCCTGGCCTGCGTCGCCCAACAACAACATCTTCGGGCTGTTGAACAACAACACCACCCGGGGTCGTGAGAACCAGGTGTTCCGCGATCACTATCGCAAGTGGTTCCCGGTGTGCACGGTGCCGTCAGGCAGCGTCGTCGAGGGCGACTACATCCTGCAGATCCGCACCAACGCCGATCTGTCGTCGCCGCTCACCAGCATCACGGGCAGCCTGGCCGGCAGTGCGGGGTCGCTCGAGAACGCGGCCGAGCCGTACCCGAACACCGGTGGCCACAACCGCTACATGCTGCGCACCGGATGGGGCACCGATCTGTCGAACCCGTCGGGCACCACCTTCACCGGCGTGTCGCTGTCGGGCCTGGGCCACCTGCCCATCTACATGAACCAGATTCCACCGGGCGGTGCCACCGCCGAGTTCTACCTGGCCCGCATCACGCCCGAGACGGCCGGCAAGACCCTGCAGCTCACGTTCTGGGACATGGCCGACATCAGCGGCGGCTCGGCCACCTTCGAGCTCATCTCACCCCAGCTCAATGCCAGCGAGACGACCGCGGCGGCCCTCGACACGTGCAGCTTCTCGCGCGACGGCACCAGTCCACCTCCGGGCGTGACCGTCAGTGGGTGCACCGTGTCGGGCATCACCTCGGCCAACTACAACGGGCGCAACATGGTCGTGCGCATCCCGATCCCGGGTGACTACAGCTGCGAGGTCACCAACCCACTGGGCTGCTGGACCAAGGTGCGCGTGTCGGTGGTCGGCGCCGGCGCCACCCCGTCCGACACCACGACCTGGTCGGCCACCATGACCGGCGACCCGGTTCGCCTCATCCGCTAGGCACCCACCGCTGCTGAAGCTCTCGACGAGGCCGCCTGGGCTCTGCCGGCGGCCGCCTAGGCTCTAACGGTGTCCGGGTTCGTCGACGAGTGCCAGATCAACGTGCGGGGCGGCGACGGCGGCGCGGGTTGTGTGTCGTTTCGCCGTGAGGCCCACGTGGCCAAGGGTGGGCCTGATGGTGGCGACGGCGGCAAGGGGGGCGACGTCTGGCTGGTCGCCGACCACAACGTGGCCTCGTTGTTGGCGTTTCGCGACCATCCGCACCGGCGGGCCACCAACGGCACGCACGGGCAGGGCAAGCGCAAGCACGGTGCCAACGGTGCCGACGCCCTGGTGGCCGTGCCCGAAGGCACCAGCGTGCTCGACCGCGACGGCATGGTGCTGGCCGACCTGGTGCACCACGGCGACCGCTACCTGGCTGCCGCCGGCGGTCGGGGAGGCAAGGGCAACGCCCGCTTCCTGTCCAACCGGCGACGGGCGCCGAGCTTCGCCGAGCAGGGCGAGACCGGCGAGGAGCACTGGCTCGGCCTCGAGCTGAAGCTCATGGCCGATGTGGCGCTCGTGGGCCTGCCCAACGTGGGCAAGAGCACGCTGATCTCGCGTATCTCGGCCGCCAAGCCCAAGATCGCCGACTACCCCTTCACCACGCTCGAGCCGCATCTCGGCGTGGTGCGCCTCGACGACGGGTTCGAGTTCGTGGTGGCCGACATCCCCGGTCTCATCGAGGGGGCCGCTGAGGGTCGGGGGCTCGGTCACCAGTTCCTGCGCCACATCGAGCGGGCCCGGGTGCTCGTGCTGCTCGTCGACCTGGCCGGCGGGCCCGACGGCAGCCTCTCGATCGGCGAACAGCGCCAGACCCTGCTCGACGAGCTGGGGCGCTATCGCCCCGACCTGCTCGAGCGCCCCCGCCTGGTCGTCGGGTCTCGTGCCGATCTGGTGCCCACCGACGGCGAGGTGGCTCCGTCCGATTCGGCCGACGGCGTCGATCTGGTCGTGTCGGCGGTCACCGGCGATCGCCTGGCGACGCTCGTCGGTCGCATGGCCGACGCGGTTCGACTGGCCCGGGTGGTCGAGCCCGAGCCCGCCGACACGTTCGTCGTGCACCGACCCGTGGCCGAGGGGGTGCGCATCGAGCGCGAGGACGACGGCAGCTTCCGGGTGGTCGGCCGCCAGGCCGAGCGGGCGGTGGCCCTGAGCGACCTCACCAACCTCGAGGCGCTCGACTACGCCCGCGACCGCCTGCGCAAGCTCGGGGTCGACAAGGCCCTGGCCCGGGCGGGTGTGCAGGAGGGCGACACCGTGCACATCGGGCGGCTGTCGTTCGACTACGAGCCCGACGGCTGACCACCTCGCCGGGTTCGGAAAGGGCCGGGTGCCCCGTCGGTGACCGGTAACGTCACCGCCATGATCGTGGTCGCCAAGATCGGCACGTCGTCGATCACCGACGACCAGGGCGAGATCGCCCACCCGGCCATCGCCAAGCTGTGTCGTGAGCTGGCCGTGCTGCGCGGCCTGGGCCACCAGGTCGTCGTGGTCTCCTCGGGGGCCATCGGCGCCGGGCTGCCCGCGCTGGGGCTCGGTGGACCGAATCGCCCCCGCGACCCGGTCACCCTGCAGGCCGTGGCCGCGGTGGGCCAGAGCCGCCTCATGCGGGTCTACGACGACGAGCTGGCCGGGCACGGACTGGTGGCCGGGCAGGTGCTCATCGCCCCCCTCGACTTCATGGAGCGTCGCCAATACCTCCAGGCCCGCGGCACGCTCGCCCGCCTGCTCGAGTTGGGGGTGGTGCCGATCGTGAACGAGAACGACGCCATCGCCGACGACGAGATCCGCTTCGGCGACAACGACCGCCTCGCCGCCCTGGTCGCCCACCTCGTCGATGCCGACGTGTTGGTGCTGCTCACCGACATCGCCGGCCTGCTCACCGCCGACCCCCGGCTCGACTCGAGCGCGTCGCTCATCGAGGAGATCGTCGAGGTCGACCACGAGCTCGAGGCGCTGGCGGGCGGCGCCGGCACGGTGCGGGGCAGTGGCGGCATGGCCACCAAGCTGGCGGCCGCCAAGATCGCCGCCTGGTCGGGCGTGCGCACGGTCATCGCCGCCGCCCATCGGGTCGACGTGCTCCGTGGGGCCGTAGCGGGGGAGCCGGGCGTGGGCACGGTGGTGCTGCCCCACGACCGCCATCTGCCCGCTCGCAAGCTGTGGATCGCGTTCGCGGTGGGCAGCGTGGGCACGCTCGTGGTCGACGACGGGGCGCGTGCGGCACTGCTGGGCGGTCGGGCGTCGCTGCTGGCCGCCGGGGTCACCGAGGTGCGGGGCGACTTCGACGAGGACGAAGCCGTCGAGGTGGCCGGGCCTGACGGGCGGGTCTTCGCCAAGGGGCTGGTGCGGGTCGACGCCGCCACCGCCAAGGAGATGGCGGGCCGGCGCACCGCCGACCTACCCGAGGGCGCGCCCCGCTATCTGGTGCACCGCGACGACCTGGTGGTGCTGCCCTAGGTCGGTGTCAGGACGTGGCGCCGGGCTGCTCGACCGGAGCCTCGGCGGTGTCCGCTGGTGAGCTGGCCGGAGCGGCCTGCTCGAGCTGCTGGGCCTCCTTCAACAGCTCTGCGCCGCTGGCCGGCGCCAGGCCCAACTCGTTGCGGATCTGGGCCAGGCGGGCCTGCGCCTCGGTGTTCATCGAGGCCTGCTCGACCTCGAGCATGCGGCTCTCGACCGACTCGCCGGTGAGCTCGGCCATGCCCTTGGCCTTGGCGTAGCGGGCCTCGATCTTCTCCTGCACCTCGGCGAAGGTGGGCACGTCCTGGCCCACGGTCTCGCTGAGCGTGGCCATGGCCTTGTTCATCTCTTCCTGCATCTTGGCCTGGTCGAGCTGCGACATCAGCTTCTGGCGCTCGGCCAGCTTCTTCTGCAGGGCGGCGGCGTTCTGGGAGACGGCGGCCTTCGACTGCTCGGACGCCTGGGTGGCCTGGAGCACCAGCGTCTTGGTGCCCTCGACCTCTCGCTCGACGGCGATGAGCCGGTTGGCGAACGACTCGGCGGCCTGGGTGTATTCGGCGGCCTTCTTCTCGTCGCCGGCCCGGCTGGCGTCCTCGGCCATGAGCACCGCCTGGCGGGCGTTGGCGTTGAGCCGCTCGAACTCCTCCATCGAGCGGTTGAGGCGCATCTCGGCCTGCTTCTGGTTGGCGATGACGTTGGCCGCCTGCTCCTTCAGGCGGCGGTGCTGCTCCTGGGCCTCGGTGATGGCCTGCTCGAGCTGCACCTTGGGGTCGGCCTTCTCGTTGAACGACGAGTTGAGCTTGGCCGTGAAGTACTTCCACCAGCGCTTGATCGACTTGAACATGGGGACAAGCCTACGGCATGGCTGCCGGGGAGCGAAGGCGCCGGAGCTGAGTGAGGTCGTCGGATCTCAGGGCGGCGAGCACGCCGAGGTAGACGAGGGCACCGAGCACCAGCCCACCGATCGTCTCCACCAGATCGCCCGTGGCGCCGTCGATCTCGACCACGGCTCGGAAGCCCACGAGCACCACGGTCATGACGGTCGCGGCGACGAGTTGGCGGACGATGGCCGCTCCGAGGCCCGCCGGTGCAGGGCCGCCCACCCGCCGGCCGAGCACGACGAGGGCGACCAGGGCGAAGACGGTGTAGGAGACGGCGAAGCCGGCGATGACCCCGTTGAGGCCGAAGGGGCCGACGAGCGCGAAGGCGAGCGCGACCTGGAGGGCGTTCTCGCCGAGGTTCAGGAGGAACGGCGTGCGCGTGTCCTTGAACGCGTAGAACCCGCGCATCGTGTAGAGGAACACCGCGAAACCCGGGAGGCCGGCGGCGAACCACACGAGCGCCGACGAGGTGAGGTCGGTCGACGCGTCGGTGAACGAGCCTCGCTCGAGCAGGAGCCCGACGATCGGCGCGGACAACGTGAGGTAGACGGCGGCGGTGGGCAGGATGACCAGCAGGCCCAGCCGGAGGCCCTGGCCGAAGCGCCCGCGGAAGCCCACCAGATCGCCCCGGCTGGCGTGGCTGGCCAGCTCGGGCGTGAAGGTGGTCATGATCGACACGGTGAACAACCCGTAGGGCAGCTGCAGGAACAGCCACGCGTAGGTGTAAGCCGACACCGCCCCCTCGCCGGTGCCGTTGACGAGCGTGAGGGTGACGAAGAAGACGATCTGGTTGGCGGCCACGTAGCCGAGGGTCCAGCCCGACAGGCGGGCCACCGTGGCGACGGCGGGATGGCGCCAGTCGGGGTTCCAGTGCAACCGGATGCCGGCGCGCCGCATGGCCGGCCACAGCACGAGGGTCATGGCGACGATGCCGGCGGTGGTGCCGAGACCGATCAGCAGCAGCAGGGCGGTGTCGTCGCGGATCTGCTCGAGGCTGGGCTTGCCGTCGGCCAGGCGCGGCAGGGCGAGGAAGAGGGTGATGACGATGACGTTGTTGAGCACGGGAGCGAACGCCGGCGCCGCGAACGACCGACGCGCGTTCAGCAGCGCGGTCCAAAGTGTCGACAGCCCGTAGAAGAGCACCTGTGGCATGAAGAGCAACAGGAGCGGGAGGGCCAGGGAGGTCTGCCGCTCGGCCTCGTCGGCGCTCAGGTCGAGGGTGTAGATGCGGATGATCAAGGGGGCGAGCACCATGGCCGCCGCGGTGAGCACGACCAGGGCGACCGTGATCACCGTCGCCAGCGCGTCGATGGCGTTGCCGTCGCCTTTCTCGTTGCGGTCGACGATGACCGGCACGAGCGTGGCCGCGAGGATGCCGCCCAGCACCAGGTCGTAGATGACGTTGGGCGTGGTGTTCGCCAGGTTGTACGCATCGGCCAGCGCAAGGGTGCCGAGCGCGTAGGCGAGGGCCATGATGCGCAGCAGGCCGGTGGCCCGGCTGAGGCCCGTGCCGAGGGCGACGACCGCGCTCGAGCGCAGCAGGCCGCCCTTGGCCGTGGTGTCGGTCACAGCGGGCCCGGAGCGTCCGTCTCGGCCAGTCCGGCGCGAATGGCTTCGAGCTCGCCCACGATGCCGTCGACGTCGTGCTCGAGGCCACCGAGGTCGTCGACCTGCTCGGCCCGCACCGAAAGCTCGATGGCCCGGGTGACCGCCTCGTCCATGCGGGCATCGAGCAGGCGGAGCCGATCGCGGGTGTCGACGATGACCGCGTCGAGCCGTTGGGCAGTCTCGAGCTGGGCCTCGAGAGCCTTGATGGTCTGCTCGCGGGCCGGTGCCGAGGCGGGGGCGACTCGGCTGGCGCTGACCTGCTCGAGTTGGCGGTTGATGTCGGCCACGTCGACCTGGCGCCGGGCGTCGGCGAGAGCCTGACCGGCGCGGGCGATGCGCCACGATTCGTCGACACCGGTGCCCAGCCGTTCGCCGATCAGCGTGAGGCGGTCACGCAGGGGCCCGCCGCGCGCCTGGCGCACGGCGTCGTCGAACTTGGTGCGGGCCTGCAGCGCTTCGCGCACGAACGTTCGCCAAGGATCCTGGAGGGTGAACGGGTCGATGTGCTCGGCCCGGGGGTTGCGGGGCACGGCCACCGCCACTCGCGCCGCCCAGGCAGCCGCGCCGGCGGCGGCGGCTGCGGCGATGGGCAATCCGGCGGCGATGACCACCGCGGCCCCGGCACCGGCGAGGAGGATGCCCCCCGGCGAGGTCATGGCCTTCGCCACCGGCGGGGTGAAGAAGCGGTCGCGCAGGCTCAGGCGGGGCATACGTCCCAGACGTTAGAGCCAAGGGGACGGCAACCGAGGCCTCCCGCGGCTCTCGCTCAGAAGTTGCTGACGACGGCGGTGAAGACCTTGTTGATCGTCTTGGGATCGCTGGCGTTGTAGGACGCGGCGTTGGTGGCCTCGGCGATCTGCTTGAGCACGCTGAGGTCGGCGTCGTTGCCGTAGCCGATCGTGAACACCCGCACCGGCCGCCCGAGCTCGCCCTGGCTCAGGCGGCGGAGCTCCTCGATCGTGGTGCGCAGCTGCTCGGCGTCGTCGGCGATGTTGCCGTCGTCGTTCATCCCGTCGGTCAGCAGCACCACCGCGTTGATGAGCGACGGGTCGTAGGCGTCGTACATCGACTGGAACGACGCCCGCACCACGTCGTAGAGCGGGGTGCCGTTGGTGGGGAACAAGCCGTCGATGCTCGAGCGCAGCAGCGGCTCGTTGCGCGACATCGGACCGATCTCGACCAGGTCGATCCACAGGTCGGCTCCGCTCGGACCGAGGCCGGTGGAGAACTCGCGCAGCCCCACCAGGTCGTCGGCCTTGAACTCCTCGATCGATCCGCTGGCGGCCGTCTTGGCCAGATCGAGCTTGGTCTCGGGGCCCTCGGGGCTGGCGCGGTCTTTCATCGAGCCCGACACGTCCATGACGAGCAGCACGCGTGCCCCCTTGCGCTGCTCGCCCCAGCGGTCGAGCAGCGCAACCATCACGGGCGGCGAGGGTGACTGCAGCAGGGTCTGGGGCTGGTTGGGATCGACGCCGTTCTCGGGGACGATCGGCGCGGTGATCGCCACCTCGGGGTTTCCCGGCCGGAAGTTGAACTCGAGCACGCGCTCCTGGTTGGCCGGCTCCTGCACGAACGCCTCGAACGCCTTCGCCCCCTGGCGATGCTCCTCGCTCACCCACGGCGCATCGAGCACGAAGAACGGGTTGTCGGAGTAGAGCGTGCCTTCCTTCGGATAGATGGCCACCAGCGGCACACGCGGCGGGCGGGGCTCCTCGCCGGGGTCGAGCACACCGTCGGGGTTGCCGGAGTTGTAGTCGATGACCGACTTCTCCTCGACTGCCGCGGCCGACACGTACTGCAGGCCGGTGCCCGCCTGGTCGGCTCGATACCAGTTGTTGAGGAACGTCAGGGTGGTGTCGCCGTAGTGCACCACCGACGACTCGACGGCGGTGTTGAAGTTCACGACGGAGCGCGTGCCGAGGTCTTCGAGCGTGAGATCGCGCGTCTTGCCGGTGGCCGCGTAGTTCTGTGCGATCAGGGCGGACAGGCCGCTCGTCGAGAAGTTGGGGTTGGTCTTGCCCAACTTGAACGCGCCCCACTCGGGATGTCCGTAGGCGGACCATCCCTCGCTGCTGGTGGCCAGGTCGAGCACGTCGGACCAGCCGATCGGGGTGGCCGGCCAGCCGAGCGCCTCGGCCATGGGCTGGGGCATGGCGATGACCAGCGGCGTGTTCATGAACGGCGTGCCCTGGTTGGCCATGGGCGCCGCGCCCTGATCGGCGAGGCGTTGGTCGAGGATGGCGCCCCAGGCGCTCGAGGCGGGGGACCAGACGACCGGCAGCGGGCCGTCGGCCTCCTTGCTCCACCCCTCGGCCAGGGCCTGCATGGCCCCGCCGGAGGCCTTGCTCTTCGGATTGACGAAGATGCAGCGGCCGGCGACCTCGGTCTTGGCCTTGTTGAACGTCTGGGCCAGGTTGGTGAGCAGGTCGATCTTCTCGGGGGACACGGCCATGTCGACGACCAGGCAGTCACCGGGGTTGCCCAGCTCGCTGGCCGTCTCGTCGGGGTCGGAGGTGGTCGACGCGCAGGCCGCCATGACCAGCGCGGCCACGAGTGCGAGCGCGACGGCAGTGACTGCTCGTGAGCGGTGGGTCATCGGACGACCTCGACCCAGAGGTTCCTCAGCGCCTGCAACACGCCGGCGCGGGGCAGTCCGTTGTCGGGCGGCAGGCCGGGCTGGTCGGGCACACCGTCGATAGAAGCCAGGCCATCGACCCGCCAACCTGCTGCGGCCAGGGCGGATGCGCCGTCATCGGATTCGAGCAGGTCTCTCAAACGGTCCTCTCCGTCGGATCCGATCACCGTGGCCAGCACCACGTCGGCCGTCGCCAGGGGGGAAGGGTAGATGATGCTCAACCGGTCTCTGTCGCGGCTCCGGGCGATCGCCGGTCCGGCGGCCGCCTCGGTGGTGCCGGTGAGGTCGAACGCGGCCGGGCCCTTCGACAGCATCTCGTCGAGCGGGGTGCGCGGCGGGGCGGGGAAGTAGGGCACGCCCCGTTCGAGCTTCTCGAACCAGGCGCGAAAGGCCGGATCGGCGAAGTCGTTGGAGGCGTAGTCGGTGCGCCCGAGACGAGAGGCGGTGGCCTCGGCCAGGCTCAGCAGGCCCACCGCGGTGCGGTCGGGCACCGGGTGGGCGGGCTTGACCGCGCCCCAGGTCTCCGAGCCGTTGGCGGATGGCCAGGGATCACCCGAGACGTCGCCCACACAGCTCCACGTGACGATGCCCTCAGGGCAGGTGCGGGCGAGGGCGTCGCGCCGGTCGTTCCAGGCGGCGATGACGAGGGGTGATCGGCCGAGCACCTCGCTCGGCGGGCTCAGGCTCGGCTGGAGGCCGGCCCGCAGGCGCTCCTCGTCGGCCATCTCGGGGAACGGCGTGAACGTCAGCCAGCCGTCGATGCCCGCCGTCTCGGCATCGAACCCCGTCGCGGTCAGGGTGGCCAGGGTGTCGGCGGCCTCCTCGATGCGCAGGTCGACCTCGGGCTCCTCGACCGCCAGCGCTTCGCAGGCCCGGGCGAGCTCGGTGACGCACACCAGCGTGGCGGTGCTGTCCTCGTCGGCCCCGCGGTCGGTCGACGAGCCGTCGTCGACGCGATCGCGGATCAGCACGGCGAGGGCGATCATCCCGATCGCGGCGAGCAACGCGGCCACCCGCTTCACGTGGCGTCCCCCGGGCTCGGCTGGATGCCGGGGCCTTCGCCGACGACCGGGATGTCGGCTGCAGTCAGGGCCACCAACTCGGCATCGGTCGGCGAGTCGATGGCGACCACGCGTCCAGCTTGGCGCGCCACCGACGCCTCGAACAGGTTGCGCACCAGGCGACCGTTGCCGAAGCCCTTGACGCGGGGTTGCGCGTCGATCCATCGCCGCACGGCCGCCACGGCCTCGGCGTCGGCCAGGTAGTGCGCCTTGTCGCAGATGCTGTGGAAGATCTGCAGCAGCTCGTCGGTGTCGTAGTCGGGGAACTCGATCGTGCGCGGGAACCGCGAGCGCAGTCCCGGGTTGGCGTCGACGAACAACTCCATCTCGTCGGTGTAGCCCGCGGCGATGACGACGATGCGCTCGCGTCGGTCCTCCACCAGCTTGACGATGGTGTCGATGGCCTCCTTGCCGAAGTCCTCGGCACCCCCGCGCACCAGCGCGTAGGCCTCGTCGATCAGCAGCACACCTTCGTCGGCCTGGTCGAACACGGCGGTCACCTTGGTGGCGGTCTGTCCGACATAGCCCGCGACGAGCGCGGCCCGATCGGTCTCGACCAGGTGGCCCTTCGCGACCACGCCGAGGGTGCGGTAGATCTGGGCGAGCAGCCGGGCCACGGTCGTCTTCCCGGTGCCGGGGTTGCCCGTGAAGATCAGGTGCCGGCTCTGTTCGACGACGGCCAACCCCCGCTCGCGGCGCAGGTTCTGCACCTGGATGAGGTTGGAGACCAGCTTGACCTCCTGCTTCACCTCGTCGAGCCCGACGAGGTCGTCGAGCTCGGCCAGCAACTCGTCGAGCGGTCGGGCCGGGGGAGCTCTGGCGCCTGATCGGTGGCGGTGGCCGCTTCCGGCGCGGATCGGGCGTCGGTGGGGGTCGGGCCCGGCGCAGTCTCCGTGGGCGTGGCGGTGGTGTCGGGTGCGGTCAGCGCGTCGCACAACATCCCCCGGAACCGCTCGATCACGAGCAGCTCGGTGCGGCTGTTGTGCAGGTCGAGCGACGCGACCACGTGGGCCAGATCGACCGCCAGCCGGGCGTAGGTGCTGGCGTGGTCGGTGCCGTCGCGCCGGTCGAGGCCGCGCAAGATCTCGAACATGGTCGACGGCTGCTCGACGAACGTGGCCGCGCCGGTGGTGAGCCCGGCCAGGCGCACGTCGGCCGGGGTGGCTCGCAGCAGCTGGGTGTCGAGCAACGGCGAGAAGGTGCGGATGAGCGACCAGAGCTCGTCATCGGTGGCGAGACCGTCCGCGTCGATGAACGCGCAGGTGAGGTTGTAGGCCTCGACCACCACGTCGTGGCGGGCGGCGGCCGGGTCGTTGTCGGCCGTCTGCTCGACGACGCGCCGCATCACCGGTGTGAGCGCCTCGACGAACGACGTGACCGCTACCTCCAAACCGAGGTCGATCCGCACGGCGGCGAGACTAGTGCTCCGGCCGTGAGCACTAGCGGGCGGTACCATCTGCCCTCGTGTCGCCTCCTCCTGCAGCCGAGTCGGGCATCGCCGCACAGGGTCAGCGGGCCAAAGCCGCGTCTCGCGAGCTGGCCCGGGCGTCCACCGCCGCCAAGAACGACGCGCTCCTCGGCGCCGCCGACCTGCTCGTCGATCGGGTGGCCGACGTGCTCGAGGCCAACGAGGTCGACGTGGCCCGAGCCGAGGCCGCCGGTGTGAGCCCCACCGTGGTCGACCGCCTGCGGCTAGACCGACGGCGGGTCGAGGCCATGGCCGGCGGGCTGCGCCAGGTGGCGGCCCTGGCCGATCCCGTCGGTGAGGTGCTCGACGGGTGGGTGCGTCCCAACGGGCTGCGCATCGAGCGGGTGCGGGTGCCGCTCGGCGTGGTGGCGATCATCTACGAGAACCGGCCCAACGTCACGAGCGACGCGGCCGGCCTGTGCCTCAAGTCGGGCAACGCCGCGTTCCTGCGGGGCTCGTCGGGGGCCATCACCTCCAACCTGGCCATCGCCGCCGTGTTGCGTGAGGCCATCGCCAAGACCGGACTGCCGGCCGACGCGGTCGTGCTGGTCGACGACGTCAGCCGCGAGGCCGCGGTCGAGTTCATGCAGCAGCGCCAGTCGATCGACTGCCTCATCCCCCGGGGCGGTCCGTCGCTCATCCAGTCGATCCTCGACAACGCCACCGTGCCCTACGTCATCGACGGTGACGGCAACTGCCACGTCTACGTCGACGAGTCGGCCGACCTCGACATGGCCACCGACATCGTGGTCAACGCCAAGATGCAGCGCCCGTCGGTGTGCAACGCGGCCGAGAACCTGTTGGTGCACGCTGCGGTGGCCGACACCTTCCTGCCACGCGTCGCGGTCGCGCTCGAGGGCGTCGAGTTGCTCGGCGACGAGCGCACCCAGGCGCTGGTGCCGGGCGCCGGTCGAGCCGACGACGAGGCCTATGCCACCGAGTTCCTCGACCTGCGGATGGCGGTGCGCGTGGTCGACGACCTCGACACCGCCATCGCCCACATCGCCCGATTCGGCTCGGGCCACAGCGAAGCCATCGTCACCGCCTCGCTGGCGGCCGCCGAGCGCTTCACCCACGAGGTCGACGCCGCCGCCGTGCTCGTCAACGCGTCGACCCGCTTCGTCGACGGCGAGGAGTTCGGCTTCGGCGCCGAGATCGGCATCTCCACCCAGAAGCTGCACGCTCGTGGCCCCATGGGCCTGCGCGAGCTCACCACGGCCAAGTACGTCGTGCACGGCGAGGGCCAGACCCGCAGCTAACCCCCGCCCCTCACCCCCGACCCTCCCGACCCTCCCGAAATTGGTGCGTGAAACCACCGCCTGGGTTGTTTCACGCACCGATTTCGGTGGGTTGGGGATGTCTCAGGCCCTGCGGCCGTAGCGGACCTGCTTGAGCAGGTCGCTCGACATCGTGCCCGCTGCGGTGTCGTAGCCGAGCAGGCCGACGAGCCGGGTGGTGGGCCCCTCGATGGGGCTCACCCGATGCAGCGAGTTGCGCCCTTCGAAGATCAACAGCGTGCCGGGCACCATCGGCAGGGTGACCACGTCGGACCGGTCGCCGTCGAGTACCTGCTTGACCTGGTCGTAGCGCTCGTCGTCGCCGGTGCGGATTCGCGGCGCCACCTCGAAGTCGCCTCCGACGTCGGCGTCGCGGATCGCCACCGACACCACGAAGTCGGTCTGGTCGAAGTGCCACTGCAGCTCGTCGCCGTGGCCCATGGACGCCAGGTTGAGGGCGCCGAGCGGGTCGGCGTAGCGATGGAGGGTGCCGCGTTCGAGGATGTCCTCGATGAAGCGCAGCACCGTCTCGCTCTCGTAGAGCCGGCGCAGGGGCGACGGAGCCGGGAACAGGTCGTAGGCCACGGCGTTCACCGCCGATCGCCCGATCCATTGCCGGGGATGATCGTCGGCGAAGTCCGGATCAGGGAAGCCCAGGTAGGCGGTGGCCGGCGTCTCGCAGTAGTGCCCGCTCGTCTCGAGCGCCTCGGCGTCGGCGACCATGGCTGCCAGGCCGGCCCCGGTGAGGAAGTCGGGAATCTCGGCCGCGCCGATGTCGGCCAACCCGGCCCGGGCCTGGGCAACCACCGCTTCGTAACGCGCGCTGTCGGGGTCGTGGATGGGATAACGGTCGAAGTCGACCAGGTCGGTGATGTCGACCGGGTCGGTCGCGAGATCGCCCACGGCCACAGGCTACGGCCAACCGTCTTGACCAGCCGGTCAAGTGCGCCGGTAGGCTCCCGGGATGGATTACCGCTTCGAGTCGCCCGCGTCCGTCCGGGAACGTCTGGGGGAGGTCAAGTACCTCTCCGACGAGGGCATCGCCGGGGTGGTCTACCTGGCTGATCGCCTGGGCAAGCCCGTGCTGGTCGAAGGGCCCGCCGGCACCGGCAAGACCCAGCTGGCCAAGTCGGTGGCCGAGATCCTCGGGGCGCGCCTCATCCGCCTGCAGTGCTACGAGGGCCTCGACGAGTCGAAGGCGCTCTACGAGTGGAACTACAAGAAGCAGCTCCTGCGCATCCAGGCCGAGCGCAGCCTGGGCGGTGACGAGTCGGCCACCTGGGACGACATCGAGACCGACATCTTCTCCGACGAGTTCCTGCTCACCCGGCCGCTGCTCGAGGCCATCCGCGCCGACGAGCCGGTCGTGCTGCTGATCGACGAGGTCGACCGGGTCGAGGTCGAGACCGAGGCTCTGCTCCTCGAGATCCTTTCCGACTACCAGGTGTCGATCCCCGAGCTGGGCACCCTCGAGGCCAAGCAGATCCCGATGGTGTTCCTCACCTCGAACAACACCCGTGAGCTCTCCGAGGCGCTCAAGCGTCGCTGCCTCTTCCTCCACATCGACTACCCCGACATGGAGCGAGAGAAGGAGATCGTCCTCACCAAGGTGCCCGACATCACCGACAACCTGGCCGACCAGGTGGCGCGCATCGTGCGGTCGATCCGACAGCTCGAGCTGAAGAAGGCGCCCTCGGTGTCCGAGACGCTCGACTGGGCGCGCACGCTCGTGCTGCTCGGCATCGACTCGGTGTCCGAGAAGGAGGCCACCGAGACGATCAACATCCTCCTCAAGTACCAGAGCGACATCGCCAAGGTGGCCAAGGAGTTCGCCGACGACAAGAACGGCGGCCGCCGGGCGCTCGGCAAAGTAGCGCCTTAACGATGGCTCTTCGCGCAAGCGCTCGTGATTCTGGCTCTTCGCGCGAGCGCTCATCGCGCCGCGGCGCTGGGTCGCGCTCATGACCGATCTGGCCGACGCCGGCATCACGGGCGAGCCGATGCTCGAGCTGCTCGAGGGCTTCATCCGCGAGCTGCGCGAGGCGGGGCTGCCGGTGAGCCTCACCGAGAACCTCGACGCCATGCAGGCGGTCAAGCACGTGCCGCTCGAGGACCGCGACGCCTTCAAGTACGCGCTCGGCGCCACGCTGGTGAAGAACAACACGCACTGGCGGGCGTTCGAGACGGTGTTCGAGGTCTACTTCTCGCTGCGGGGCAAGGAGTTCAAGCTCGCCCCCGACGACGAAGAGCTGCCCGAAGGCGCCGACACCGACCAGGCCGAGATGCAGGGCGCCGGGCAGATGGCCGGCAGCGGGGGCGACGCACTCTCACCGGAAGAGCTGGCCGAGATGCTCTACCAGGCGCTGTTGCACGGCGACGAGGCGGTCATGCGGGCTCTGGCCCGGCAGGCCGTCAAGCGCTACGCGGGCATGGAGCCCGGCCGGCCGGTCGGCGGCACCTACTACCTCTACCGCACCTTGCGGAACCTCGATCTCGACAACGCGCTCGAACGGCTGATGGAACAGGCCCACACCGACGCGCCGGCACCGCTCACCCGACTCGAGGAGCGACTCGAACAAGACGAGTACGAAGCGCGCATCGATCAGCTGAAGAAGGAGATCGAGGCCGAGATCCGCCGGCGGCTGGTGGCCGATCGTGGTGTCGAGGCGATGGCCAAGACGCTGCGCAAGCCGTTGCCCGAGGACGTCGACTTCATGCACGCGTCTCGAGAAGAGATGGGCAACCTGCGCAAGGCCATCTTCCCGCTCACCCGCAAGCTGGCTGCCCGACTCGCTCGCAAGCGCAAGCACGGCCGCAAGGGCCCGCTCGACTTCCGCGCCACGGTGCGCGCCTCGCTCAGCTACGGCGGTGTGCCGGCCGACCCGAAGTTCAAGTACCCGCGGCCGTCCAAGCCCGAGATCTTCGTGATCGCGGACATCTCTGGTTCGGTCGCGGCGTTCGCCCGCTTCACGCTGCATCTCGTCTATGCCATCTCCAACCAGTTCTCGAAGGTGCGCGCCTTCGTGTTCATCGACGGCATCGACGAGGTCACCCGGTTCTTCGAGGGCACCGACGACATCGGTGAGGCCGTGCACCGGGTCAACACCGAGGCCGATGTGGTGTGGGTCGACGGCCACAGCGACTACGGCCACGCGTTCGAGGTCTTCTGGAACAGCTGGGGCCGCGAGATCGGGCCGAAGACCACGGTGATGATCCTCGGCGACGCCCGCAACAACTACCACGCGTCGCAATCGTGGGTCATCAAGGAGATGCGCAAGAAGGCGCGTCACGTCTACTGGCTCAACCCCGAGCCGCACGCCTACTGGAACACCGGCGACTCGATCGTCGGTGAGTACGGCGTGCACTGCGACGGCACCTTCGAGTGCCGCAACCTGCGCCAACTCGAACGCTTCGTCGAGAAGCTGGCCTGATCGACCAGCGCCCCGAGCGGCGCGCCCGAGGGCTCGTCGCCCGCCCGGACTGTGACGCTCGACCGCGCTGACCGGGGGCACCCGCCGCCGGGGCTACCCTCCGTGCGATGCGCGTCACGATCACCGGCCACGCAGGCTTGTTCGTCGAGACCGAGCACGGCTCGGTGCTGTGCGATCCGTGGTTCATCCCCGCCTTCCACGGCTCGTGGTTCGTGTTTCCCCGCAACGACGGTCTCGACAAGAGCCGGTTCGCCCGGCCCGACTACCTCTACATCTCGCACCTGCACTACGACCACCTCGACGTGCCCTTTCTCGCCGAGTGGGTCGACAAGGACGTGCCGGTGCTCCTGCCCGAGTTCCCGACGCCCGAGTTCGAACAGGCGCTCCGTGAGCTCGGCTTCCACCACTTCATCCCGTGTGCCACCGGTGCGACGGTCGACCTCGGTGGCCTTGCGGTCACCGTGTTCGCCGAGACCGCGCCGAGCGACGGCCCCATCGGCGACTCGGCCATCGTCATCGCCGACGACACGGGTCGCATCCTCAACATGAACGACTGCCGCCCCAACGATGTCGACGCCATCACCGCGCTGGGGCCGATCGACGTGCAGTTCCTCCAGTTCTCCGGGGCGATGTGGTGGCCGGTGGTCTACGACCTGCCTCCAGACGAGAAAGCAGCCGCAGGTCGAGCGAAGCGCGAGGCGCAGCTCTCCCGGGCGGTCGGCTATGTGAAGTCGGTGGCTGCCGATCATGTGGTGCCCTCCGCCGGACCGCCGTGCTTCCTCGACCCCGACTTGTGGTGGTGCAACGACTTCGACAACGCACCCGACAACATCTTCCCCGACGCCACGGTGTTCCTCGATCGGCTGGCGGATGAGGGCTTCGACGGGGGCACGATGGCCATCCCGGGCACGACGCTCGACATCGATCGCCCGGCCGGCACCTTCCGGGTGACCCATCCCGTCGGCGACGGCGAGTTGGCCGCCATCTTCACCGACAAGCGCGCCTACCTCGAGCGCTACCAAGCCGACTGGATGCCGTGGCTCGAGGCCATGAAGGCGGGCTGGCCCGAACTGCAGCCGGGTTTGGCCGAGCGCCTCGCCGAGTGGTGGGTGCCGCTCATGGAGCGGGCTCCGAAGACGTGCGCGGCCATCGATCGGGCACTCCTGTTGCGAGCCGGCGATCAAGACGTGCTGGTCGACTTCCCGAACCACGACGTGCGGGCCTGGGATGGCGCCGAGACCTATGGCTATCTCCTCGACGTCGAGCCCAGCCTCATGGAGTGGTGCGTCGAGAACCGGGTGGTCGACCTGTCGAACAACCTCTTCCTGTCGGTGCGCTTCAAGGCGTGGCGGCCCGGTGAGTACTGCGAGGAGATGTTCTCGTTCCTCAAGGCGCTGTCGCCGGAGCGGGTCGACTTCCTCGAGCGGGCGGTCGGTGCGGCCCATGGAGAAGTCGACGAGATGGTCGTGGTCGGCGAGTGGGAGGTGCAGCGGTGGTGTCCGCACCGCCAGGCCGACCTGTCACAGTTCGGCGTGGTCGACGACGGCACCCTCACCTGCACGATGCACGGATGGACGTTCGACCTCGAGACCGGCACCTGCCACAACGCCAAGAACCGGCATCTGGCCTCGCGGCGCGTCGGCGACTGATCAGCCGGCGGGCTGCAAGCGCGTGTTGTCGCGCGTGAGCGGGCGCGTGCCCGTGGCCCCGTTGTCCTCGCCGTCGACGAGGAACTTCACCTGATCGACACCTGCGAACTCGGTGAGCGTCCACACCACCTGGGCCACCTGCGGTTGGGTGTCGGCCGTCTCGAAGGGACGGGTGAAGTCGACGACAGCCGTCGTGCCGTCGAGCGACAGCGATCGCACTTCAGCTCGCGGCACGATGCCGGTGGTGAGGCCAGCCTGGCGATCGGCCTCGGTCGGGCCGGCCATCAACTCGGCGAGGGCGGACGCCATCACCTCTGGACCGACGGCGAAACGGGCCTGACCCTGGGCGATGGTCTCACCGCTCACGAACCACGGGCTGATGGCGAACACCTCGCCGTCGGCCGCGACGACCGGCGGCTCAGCCGGTGCGGTGGTCGGGGGAGTGGTGCTCGACTCGGTGGTCGGCGCTGTTTCATCCCCACCGTCGCTGGAGCACGCCGCGGCCGACAGCGCGAGGCAGCACACCACGGCGGCCGAGAGGCGGAGCGCTCTGCTTCTCATGCCATGGTGTCGAGGATGTCGTCCCAGGGAGCGAACAGCTGGGGTTTGTTGTGCTCCTCACGCAGCAGGATGCCGAGGCGACGGCTGCGGGCGAGCAGGTCGCGCGCCCGGCGCCCGGGCCAGGGCCGCGGGAGCAGTTCGGGTGGGAGGAGGGGGTCGAGGTTGAAGCAGTCCTGGAACTTGATGCCGATCACCAGCGCGCCCGGCAGGAACTCCGCCTCGGTGAGCCGTCGGCGGTCCTTGCGCATCTGGTCGAGCTGTTCGGGGATGCCCTCGTAGATCGAGATGAACTCTTCGTAGCGAGCCGCCACCTCGTTGATGGGCCAGAGACGGGCGGCCAGCGCAGTCGGGTCGGTCTCGCCGCCGATCTCGAGGTCATCGGTGGTGGCCGCCGTCACGTGGGCCACCACGTCGAGACGCCGGGCAGCGGCGAGGACATCGTGCTCCCACCGGTGCGGCGACACGTAGAGGCCGTTGTGGATGGCGGCACCGCCGAGCTCGAGCAGATGATCGCGAAACGCATCGCGCGCCGTGCGCTTGGCCTCCGGGATGGCGAAGGCGATGAGCCGCCACCGCCGGTCCCAGCCGCGACCGGCCGCGTCCTGCGCGTAGGCCAGGCGGGCCCGCTCCACCCAGGCCCCCAGCGCTCGCATGCCGCTGTCGGTGGCCGAGAACACCGCGTCGCGGCCCTCGCCCTCACGAGCGAAGAGCTGCTCGGCCACCAGGCGGCGCAGGCACGAGCGCACCTGGTCGGCGGTCTGACCACAGGCCTCGGCCACCGGATAGAGCTCGGAGGCGAGGATCGTGCCGTCCTGATGGGCCATGCCGAGCACCAGCACGCGCGTCGGGATCTCGAGATCGTCCGGCACGATCCCGTTGATGCTCCCGGTCGTTCTGTTCGCTCCCCGCCGCCCGTTCGTCGCGCTGGCCACAGTGCTGGCCGTAGTGCTGGTCGTTTCGCCGCCGGTCGTCGCGGGTCCGGTCGGATCGGGCACGACCGCATGGTGCAGCCCCGGCCCCCCAACCGCAAATCCCCGGCCCGATCCCGGGCGCACTCCGGCCGCCCCTCAACGAAATCGGTGCGTGAAACCACCGCATGGGGTGTTTCACGCACCAATTTGGGAGGTGGGCAGGTGGGAGGTGCGGAGGCGGATCGCGTTGCGGATGGTGGCGGCGACCCGCTCGGGTCGTTGGGTCACCTGGCGCCACGTGAACCGGAGCACGAGCCAGCCTCTGATCTCCAACTCGTTGGCCCGGGCCCGATCGGTCTCGAAGACCTCACGTTGGGAGTGCACGACATAGCCATCGACTTCGATCGCGATCTTCAGCTCCGGATACGCGAAGTCGAGCCGTCGCCAGACGCCATCGAGCTCGATGGCGTATTGGAAGACCGGCTCAGGCAGATTCCAGTCGCGCCACAGTCGAGCGGCATGCTCTTCGAGCGCCGAGTCCGAGACGTCACCACCGAGCGCCCGAGCGTCGAGCACCTGGCGCAGCACACCGCATCCGTTGCGACCTCGCGCGCTCACCGACTCGAGGAATGCGCTCACGGATCCGGGGGTCACCCGGCGCGCGGCGATCAACTGCTCGAGGGCATCGCTGACGAGCCACCACGGAACCACGCCACCGAGGTCGACGAGCAGGCGATGGGGGGTGGTCACTCGATGGGGGCCGACCGACTCGACATGGTCGTCGGTGAGATCGACGGAGCGATGCACCCGGACCCCGGTGAGACGGGGCACCCGCGGACGGGGCACCACCGCCTCGACGGGCGTGTCGCACCTCAGGCGGACGCCCTGGAGTCGCGCGCCCGCACGGTGCGAGACGGCCGCGTCCGAGCCGAGAGCGAGGCAGGCGGCGAGACATTCGCCCTCCCAGGTGAGCGGTGCACCGCCCACCAGGTAGACGCCCCGGTGGACGGCGGTCAGCCTGCCGTTGTCGAGTCGGCGCTCGATCGAGCGGGCGGTGATCCCGTGGTCGAGCAGGTCGTGGCGGGAGGTGAGGCCCAGTTGGCTGCTCGCCAGGTTCGTGATGATGGTGTCGGTGTGCATCGGTGACGACGTCCTTGCGTGATGGAGCGAACGCAGGGACGGTCAACCGTCCGATCTGGGTGCGTGAAACAACCCATGTGGTTGTTTCACGCACCGATTTCGGGAAGGGGGAGTGGCGGGGAGGGGAAGCGCTAGATGTGGAGGCCGCACTCGGTCTTGTCGCGGCCGGCCCAGCGGCCGGAGCGGGGATCGCTCGGGTCGGTGGGCAGCACGGTGCACGGCATGCACCCGATCGACGTGTAGCCCCGCTCGATGAGCGGGTTCACGATGATGTCGTGATCGGCGATGTACCCGGCCACGTCGTCGTCGGTCCACGTGGCGAGGGGGTTGATCTTGATCAGGCCGCGCAGGTCGCGGGCCACGATGGGTGCCGTGACCCTCGAATCGGCTTCGGCTCGCCGCAGGCCCGCCATCCAGGCGGCCTTGTCGGCCAGCGCCCGGTCGAGCTGGCCCACCTTCACGGCTGAGCAGCAGTTCTCCGGATCGGCCTCCCACAACGCCTCGTCGTGCAGCGGCACCGTCATCATGCGCAGGTTGAGCCCGTAGCGGCGGCGCACCCGCTCGACGGTGTCGAGGGTCTCGTCGAAGTGATAGCCGGTGTCGATGAACACGACCTCGATGGCCGGATCGATCTTCACCGCCAGGTCGATCAGCACGGCGTCGGTCATGGACGCGGTGAGCGCGAGGTGGGGAGCGAAGTTGTCGATGGCCCACTGGACGATCTTCGCTGCCGGCAGGCGCTCGAACTCCTGGCTGAGCTCGGCCAGTTCCGCGTCGGTGAACGTAGGGACTTCTGAGAGTGTGGGCATCGGTCCTCTCAGGTGGCGCATTCCGACTCGCCGACCTCGGCCACGTAGGGGCCGGTCTCGCCGTAGTCGACGTAGTAGTCGGCGTTCTCGTCGGGCTTGGGGAACTGGTCGAGCTCGGACAGCGTGTCGGCGACGGCCTTGGTGCCGCCGGAGCGGTCGAGCCAACCTCGGAACGACTCGCCGGCCTCGCGCTCGGCTGCGAACTGACCGATGACCCGCACGGCGGCCTCGGGTGCGTTCTTGGCCGGCAACCGCAGCGCCTTCTCGCCGAAGTAGATCTGCTCCTCGCCGACATAGCCGCCGAGCAGCATCTGGTAGCCGGGCGCCGACTGGCCGTGAGCCCGTCGCTCGGCCCCGAAGAAGCCGATGTCGGCGGCGTGGTGCTGGCCGCACGAGTTGGTGCAGCCGGAGATGTTGATGCGCACGCCGCCCACCTCGGCCAGGCCGGCCGACTCGAGCGCGGTGCCGATGGCGTCGGCCAGACCGCGCGACTGGGTGACCGCCAGGTTGCAGGTGTCGGCGCCCGGGCAGGCCACCACATCGCGAGCCAGCTCGGCACCGGGCTCGGCCATGCCGATGGCCTCGAGGCGGGCGAACAGGGTGGGCAGCTGCTGCTCGGTGAGGCCGCGGAACACCAGGTTCTGGCGGTTGGTGATGCGCACGTCGAGACCCAGCTCGCGCTGGATCGAGGCGAGGGCGCGGAACTGGGCCGAGGTGATGTCGCCCAGGCGGGCGTAGGCGTAGGCCGACACCGTGCCCTTGGCGACGCCCCGGACGACGTTGGCCGACTCCCATCGCTCGTAGGGCCGGGTGCCCCGCAGCACGACCGGCGTGCCCTGGCCGATCGCGGTCGGCGTGGCGCCGACGGCGACGCCTGCCGGTGCGTCACCGAGCTTCTGCACGGTCTCGGGCACGCCGCCCGGCCAGGTGGCCGACGCCACCAGGAACTTGCGCGAGTTGAAGATGCGTCGCTGCACCTCGTCGAACCCCAGTGTGTCGACCAACCACTTCATGCGCGCCCGCAGCTTGTTGTCACGGTTGCCCGCCTGGTCGAAGACGCGCAGGCAGGCTTCGATGGTGGGCAGCAGGTCTTCGCGCGACGTGAACTCCTCGAGGGCCAACGCGGGATGGGGGTTGGCGCCGAGCCCACCCGCGATGTAAACGCGGAAGCCCGTCTCGACGCGGCCGTCGTCGAGCGTGCGGCTGGCGGCCACCACGCCGACGTCGTTGAACATGGCCTGGCCGCAGTCGGTGCTGCAGCCGGAGAAGTTGATCTTGAACTTGCGCGGCAGGCGCTGGGCGATCGGGTTGCGCAGGAAGTGCTGGAACGCGGCCTCGGCCCAGGGGCTGATGTCGAGCACCTCGAACGGGCAGGCGCCGGCGAGGTGGCAGCCCTCGACGTTGCGCACGGTGTCGCCGCATGCCTCGCGGCTGGTGAGGCCTACCGAGGCCAGGTCGCGCAGCAGCGCCGGCACCCGCTCGAGCTCGACGAAGTGGAACTGCACGTTCTGGCGGGTGGTGAGGTGACCCCAGCCGCGGGAGTATTCGTCGGCGATGTGGGCGCACATGTCGAGCTGCTCGGGGGTGATCGACCCGTACGGCGCCTTGATGCGCACCATCTGGTTGTGGCCGCCCTGGCGCTGCCCGTAGATGCCGTTGTTCAGCCGGAACACGCGGAACACGTCCTCGGACAGGTCGCCGCTCAGGTATCGCTCGAGCTGTTCTTCGAACTTGGCGATGTCGGCCGCCATGCCGGCGTCGATCTCTCGCTGCAACATGTGACGAGCCCTTTCCGTCCCCCAGAAGGCCCCCGGGGATCACGGTCTGCAACCGGAGGCTCCTGGGCGGGATTCCCAAAAAGCGACTAATCCGATCGGGATTTCCCCCTTTGTACCAATTCCCGACCAGACCAATCAACAATTCGGACCGATGTCACCCCGGATTTCTCGGGGGCCACGGCGCCGGAAGGGGGTGGGGAGCGCTCAGCGACGCAGCAGTTCGGCGACCCGGAAGGCCAGGTCGATCGACTGGCGGGCATTGAGCCGGGGATCGCACATCGTCTCGTAGCGGGTGTCGAGATCGGTGTCGAGGATCTCGTCGGCCCCGCCGAGGCACTCGGTGACGTCGTCACCGGTGAGCTCGATGTGCACACCGCCGGGCCAGGTCTCCGCGACCGCGTGCGCTCTGAAGAAGCCGGCGATCTCGGCCAGCACGGCGTCGAAGTGGCGGGTCTTGAGCCCACTCGGGGAGGTGAACGTGTTCCCGTGCATCGGGTCGCACACCCACACCACCGGATGGCCGGCCTCTTTCACCGCCCTCAGCAGCGGTGGCAGGTTGGCCTCGACATGGTCGGCACCCATGCGGGTGATCAGCGTGAGTCGGCCGGGGATGCGCTCGGGGTTGAGGCGCTCGCACAGCGCCACGGCCTCGTCGGGCGTCGACGTGGGACCGAGCTTGCAGCCGATCGGATTCTGGAGCCCGGAGAGGAAGTGCACGTGGGCGCCGTCGAGCTGGCGGGTGCGCTCGCCGATCCAGAGCATGTGCGCCGAGCACCCGTAGAAGTCGCCGGTGAGCGAGTCCTGGCGGACGAGCGCTTCCTCATAGCCGAGGATGAGCGCTTCGTGGCTGGTGTGGAAGTCGACGGTGTGCAGCTGTGGCGTGGTCTCGGTGTCGATGCCGCACGACGCCATGAAGCGAAGGGCCCGATCGATCTCGTCGGCCAGCTGCTCGTAGCGCTGACCTTCGGTGCTCGACGCCACGAACTCCTGGTTCCATGCGTGGACGCCCGAGAGGTCGGCGAAGCCGCCCTTGGTGAAGGCGCGCAGCAGGTTGAGCGTGGACGCCGACTGGTGATAAGCGTCGATCAACCGCTCGGGATTGGCCTGGCGGGCCGCCTCGGTGAACGCGATGTCGTTCACCATGTGGCCGCGGAAGGAGGGTAGGCCGACGCCGTCGACGGTCTCGACAGCCGACGACCGCGGCTTGGCGAACTGCCCGGCGATGCGCCCCACCTTCACCACGGGCACACCGGCGGAGTACTGCAGCACCACCGCCATCTGCAGGATGACCTTGAGCTTGTCGCGGATGGCGTCGGCGGAGAACGCGTCGAACGACTCGGCGCAATCACCCGCCTGGAGGAGGAAGGCCTCGCCGGCGGCGACGTGGCTGAGCGCAGCCGTGAGGGCCCGGGCCTCCCCGGCGAAGACCAGCGGGGGCAACGACGACAGGCTCTTGACCACCGCGTCGAGGGCAGCCGCATCCGGCCACTCAGGCTGCTGAGCGGCGGGGTGCTGACGCCACGAGTCGGGCGTCCAGGTCGAGGTGGGGTCGGTCGTCACGGGTCAACGTTGCCGGAAACCTTGGGCGGGCCGCAACGTCATTCGCTGCGAGCCCGCCCGGTCGGATGTCGGTTTGGTCGTCGGCTCGTCGCTCAGGCGGCGAAGAAGGCGCCGGCCGAGGCCTGGTCGCGCACCGTGTTGACCGCCCGCTTCACGAGCCGCCGAGCGGCCTCGGCGGTTACGCCCAGCTCCTCGCCGACCTCGCGATAGCTGCGCTTGCGGCCGTCGCTCAGCCCGAAGCGCTGCTCGACGGCGTGGCGGGCCCGGGAGTCGAGCACCGACAGCAGGTCGGTGACCATCTGGTCGTCAGCCCGGGCGATCACCTGGGCCTCGGGGCCCGGGTTGGAGTCGGGCAGCAGGTCGATGAGCTCGTTGCTGTCGTCGTCGCCGATCGTGCGGTCGAGCGAGGTCGGGGTGGTGAGGCGGTGGAGACGGGCATGCTCGTCGTCGAGCTCGTCGCCGTCTCCCGACACCTGCCGCAGGGCGGCTCGGAGGCTCGCCGAACGGTCGCCGGGCAGGCGCACCAGGCTGGCCTTCTGGTCGAGCGCCCGGCCGATGGCCTGACGGATCCAGAAGGTGGCGTAGGTCGAGAACTTGAAGCCCTTGCGCCAGTCGAACTTGTCGACGGCGTGCTCGAGGCCGAGGTTGCCCTCCTGGATGAGGTCGAGCAGCTCCATGCCGGGGGGTAGGGGATAGCGACGGGCGACGCTGACCACCAGGCGCAGGTTGGCCCGGATGAACCGGTCCTTCGCGTTGGCGGCGTCGCGCACGGCTCGCTGGAGCTCACGGCCCCGCTCGCCGGCATCGAGACGGGCCTGGGCTTCGACACCCTTCTCGATGGTCTGGGACAGCTGACGCTCCTCGTCCGCCGTGAGGAGGGGGACGAGGCCGATTTCGTTGAGGTACTGGCCTACCGAATCGCTCATTGAGATCTTCTCCAACGGGACGACGTGGGGGACTCCCGTGAACGCAGTGCCGACGCGGACGAACCGGTCGACTGGGGGGGGAATGACAAAGGTGTAAGCGCCGGCCCTACCCGGAATGTTCCGGGGTGCGACCGTGACTTCGGTCACGACATGGGTGGGGGGCGACTGGGGGGAGGGGGGACACTGAGGGTAGAGCTTCCATGGTCGTGATCGCACCTCCTATTTCGCGGCGGTCGGCGACGGAGCCGATCGACGCTCGTGGGTGCTCGAAGGGTGTTCGGTGCCGCCGGGTTCAACGGTTGACGATTTCGGCCGGTTCGATCCGGGTCGGGCGGTCGTGGGCGACCCGCCGGTGGGCCGCCCCGCCCGTACACTCCCTGGCCGTGACGGGCCCAGGGGAGCGACTCGGCGTGCTGGGGGGCACGTTCGACCCACCGCACCACGGGCACCTGGCGGCCGCGGTCGGGGCGCGAGACGCCCTCGCACTCGATCGGGTGCTCCTCGTGGTGGCCAACCGGCCGTGGCAGAAGGTGGCCGAGCGCCCCATCTCGCCCGCCGCCGATCGTGTGGCGATGACCCGTGCACTGGTCGCCGGCTGGCCCGGCCTCGAGGTGAGCGAGCTGGAGATCGCACGTGGCGGTGACTCGTTCACCGCCGACACCCTCGCCGACCTGCGGGCCGCCGACCCGGCCGGCACGCTGCACCTCATCGTCGGGGCCGACGCCGCTGCCGGCCTGACGACCTGGGAGCGCCACGAAGAGCTGCCCGCGTTGGCCGTCCTCGCGATGGTCACCCGGGAGGGGATCGACTCACCGCCGATCCCCGAAGGCTGGACGTCCGAGCGGGTCGAGATCGCTCGGCTCGACATCTCGAGCAGCGATCTGCGTGCCCGGGTGGCGGCGGGCCGCTCGCTCGGTGGCCTCACCCCGGCGTCGGTCGTTTCCTTGATAGAGCGGCGTCGCCTCTATCGTGGTGAGCCATGACGCGGGTAGGGCGAGGTCGGGCGCGAGTGCCAGGAGGCACCGAGTGACCGCGACCACCGAGCCGCCGGCGTCTCCGCCGTCGACCACCGCCGCTGACGAGGTGACCGGGTCGCCGGAGTCGGCGTCCCAGACCGACGGGGCAGGTGCACCTCCCACGGGCCGCCGGCCTCGCAGCAGTCGGTGGTGGCGTTGGGGATTCCCGATCGCGCTCACGTTGCTGGTGCTCGCCATCCCGGCGTTGTGGTGGGCGGGCGCGCAGGTCGTTCTCGGGAGCAACGAGGGTCGCGAGGTGAAGGTCATCACCGACCCGGCTGCGCCGGGCTGGGAGGCCACGGTCGACCCCACGCCGGTGCTGGCGCTTGCCGTGCTCGACGAGGCGGGCGAGCTCGACCACATCGCCGTGCTCACCCTCACGGCGGAGGGCTCGGGGGGCGTGGTGGTGTTCCCGTCCGGCACGGTGATGGGTGTGCCCAACATCGGCAACATCCCGCTCAACGTCGTCTACCAGACGCAGGGCCCCGAAGTGGTCAAAGAGGGCTTGCAGGGCATCCTCGGCATCGGAGTGCCCGAGATCCGCACCGTGACCGCCGCCGAGTGGACCGACCTCGTCGCCCCCGTGTCGCCGCTGTCGGTCGACAACGCAGACGCGGTGGTGGCGACGACGGGGCCCTCCGCCGGCGAGACGCTGTTCCCACGGGGCGAGATCGACCTCGAAGCGACCGAGGTGTCCACCTTCCTCGAGACGCAGGGCGCCGGCCAGAACGATCTGTCGCGCATGGTGCGGGTCTCGTCGTTCTGGCAGGCCTGGCTCGACGCCGTAGGTGTCGACCCGGGTGCCCAGGGCATCGTGCCCGGCGAGGTCGAGTCGGGTCTGGGTCGTTTCGTGCGCACCCTGGCTCGGGGCGACACCCTGGTCACCGACCTGCCCGTGATCATCCTGCCGATGCCCGACGGCTCGGGCGAGGTCTACGAGCCCCGGCCCGACGAGGTGCCACTGCTCATGTCGCAGCTGGTTCCGTTCCCGGCGGGCCCCGAGGGCAAGCGGGCTCGTCTACGCGTGCTCGACGGCACCGGTCAGCTCGACCACGGGTTGGGGGCGGCCGCGCTCCTGGCTGCGAACGGAGGGCAGATCAACAAGGTGGGCAACGCGCCCGAGTTCGGCGTGGGCACCACGACGCTCACCTACTACGACGAGGCCGTGCGCGCCCGGGCCGAGGCTCTGCGTGACGCGCTCGGTGTGGGCGAGCTGGTGAAGAGCGACGAGATCAACGTGGCGGTCGACATCACCATCGTCCTGGGCGAGGACTACGCGGCCGACCCGCAAGATGCCGGCCTCGGGCCGCTCACGCCGAACGTGAACACGTCACAGGTGGGCGCAGGTGGCTGAGCCGGCGCCAGCCCTGCGTGGGTCGGTCGAGGAGTGGGTCGTCACCGCGGCCGTCGCCGCCGATTCGAAGACCGACGACGACACCGTCGTGCTCGACGTGGGCGAGGTGCTGGGTCTCACGTCCTGGTTCGTGGTGACGTCGGGTCGCAATCCTCGCCAGGTCAAGGCGATCGTCGAGGAGATCGAGTTGCAGGTCGCCGAGGCAGGCGGCCCACGGCCGCTGCGGGTGGAGGGTCTCGACGCCCGCGAGTGGGTCCTCATCGACTACGGGGACTTCGTGGTGCACGTGTTCATGGCCGAGTCACGGCGGTTCTACGACCTCGAACGCTTGTGGAGCGATGTTCCCCGGCTCGACTGGCGGGCAGAGGCGTCCCGGCCCGCCGAAGTACCTCGACCGGGCTGACGTTCAACCGAGGGGGCCGTCACTGCGCCCGCCTGGCCGCCGCACCGACCCGTAGTCCAGGGCGGCTTTGACGCGCGTTCCGACGGCGTGACCCATCGTTGGGACGTCCGTGACCCATTTAGGGACTTTCGGCCGGTCGGTCTGGCCTGACCGGGGGACATCCTCGACACAGATCCCATTCGCGGCTGAGCGGTGGCCCTGATCAAGAGGAAGGCCGACATGAGAACCTGGCGCACGAATCGACGCAACATCGAACGGGCAACCGGGGTGGTGGTGGGAGGGTTGGCGCTGCTGGTCACGTCGCTCGCCGTGCCCGCCGGCGCCGTTGGGCCGTCGACCATCCGCACGAGCATCGACGCGGGCACAGGAGCTGTGGAGCTTCCCGCCGTCACGCCCGACGGCACGAGGGCGGTGATGGTGGGGCGCGGGACAGGCAACTTCGGTGTCTGGCTCGTGGATCGAACGACCGACCAGACCTACCACATCACCACCGGATCGGACTTCAACCCGGCCATCAGTGCTGACGGCGACACCGTGGCCTATGTGCGTTACGGCAGCAACCGATCGGTCTGGGTGCTGGACGTGTCCAACCCGGCCAGCCCCGGAACGCCCGAGTTGGCCAGCGTCGCCGCCAACGGGCAGTCCGCGAACGGCCTGAGCGACTTTCCAGCCCTGAGCGCCGACGGCCGGTTCGTCGGTTTCCAGTCCACCGCATCGAACCTCGACCCGGACACTCCGCCGCCGTCGAGCGGCGGGCCGACCAAGGTCTACCTGCGCGATCGGCAGGCCAACACGACCGAGATGGTGAGTGTCGACAACTCGGGAGCCGCCCAGCCGGGCAATGCGATCAAGCCGAGCCTCAGTGCGGACGGCAGATACGTGGCCTTCGTCTCGGAGGCGGATCTTCTCGGCCCCGCAGGATTCGCACCGACCGCTGAAGAGGAAGAGGAGACCACCACCTCTCAGATCTGGGTGCGCGACACCCAGGCCAACAGCACCGAACCGGCCAGCGTCGACAGCGAGGGCGTGCTCGGCAACGCCGCCAGCGGACTCGAGTTCGGGCCCACGATCAGCGCCGACGGCAGGCAGGTGGCGTTCGAATCCGACGCCACCAACCTCGTGCCGGCCGACACCAACGGTCGTACGGATGCGTTCGTGCACGACATGGTGACGGGTGACACCGACCGTGTGAGCGAGCGGACCCCGTTCGCCCAGTTCGGCGCCTTCCACCCGGTGAGCCCGGTTCGCCTCCTCGATACCCGCACGGCCGGGATCCCGGTCGGCCCCGGTGAGACAGTCGAGATCGAGGTCGGCGGCGGCAACGGCGTGCCCGTCACGGCAGCGGGCGCCGCGCTGAACCTGACGGTGACCCAGCCCACCACCTCGGGTCACCTCACGATCTACCCGACGGGCGAGGCCCGCCCCCTGGCCTCGACGCTCAACTTCAGGGCGGGCGAGACGCGGGCGAACGCGGCAACCGTCAAGCTCGGAGCGGCCGGCAAGGTGACGATCTACAACAGCAGCGGCGACTCCCATGTCGTGGTCGACCTGGACGGATGGTACGACGACGCCTCGATCGCATCCGGCGGTGGTTTCATCAGCACCCAGCCCACCCGCCTGCTCGACACGCGGGAAGGTGGTCTGCCGATCGGGCCGGGAGAGTCGATCGATCTCCAGGTGGCCGACGTCGCAGGGGTGCCCGCCGACGCGACGGCGGTGGCCTTCAATCTGACCGCCACTGAGGTGACTGCGTCGAGCTATCTGACGGCCTACCCGACGGGCGAGGCTCGTCCGTTGGCATCGAACCTCAACATCATCCCGGGCGAGACTCGGCCCAACATGGTGATCGTGAAGGTGGGCGCCGACGGCATGGTCTCCATCTACAACAACAACGGGAGCACGGAGCTGATCGTCGACCTCAATGGTTGGTTCGACGCCGGCCTCGAGCAGGGCGGCTTCCATGCCCTCACCCCATCGCGACTGCTCGACACCCGCACGTCAGGCGTCCCGGTCGGTCCAGGCCAGACCCTTGACCTCGCCGTCCTGGGTGAGGGCGGCGTGCCGACCGACGGCGTGGTGACGGTCGCACTGAACGTCACCGTCACGCAGCCCACGACGTCGGGACACCTCACGGTCTTCCCGACCGGTGTGACCCGTCCGCTGGCATCGAACCTCAACTTCCTGCCCGGACGAACCGTGGCGAACGAGGTGCTCGTGCAGGTGGGCGCT
Source organism: uncultured Iamiaceae bacterium (assembly GCA_963706425.1). Taxonomy (GTDB): domain Bacteria; phylum Actinomycetota; class Acidimicrobiia; order Acidimicrobiales; family Acidimicrobilacustridaceae; genus CAVPMN01. The sequence goes on along the minus strand of CAVPMN010000001.1, from coordinate 88,444 downwards.
GACGGCATGATCAGTCTGTTCAACAGCGCCGGCTCCACCCATGTGGTGGTCGACGTGACCGGTTGGTTCTCCGGCACCCAGGTGTCCGAGGGTGGTGGGGGCCCGGCGGTCAGCGCCGACGGTGGCCATGTGGCGTTCCAGTCGCTGTCGTCCACCCTCACCCCTGCGGACACGAACGGTGTGATGGACGCCTTCATCCGCAAGCTCGCTCCCAACCCGGTCACCGAGCGGGTCAGCGTCGTCGACGAGACGACCGGCGGCAGCGAGGCCACCGGCACGCGGGTCGACGGGAACACCGGCGAGGTCGTTGCTCAGAAGAACGGCACCGACGTCGTGATCACGGCCGACGGGAACCTGGTCCTCTTCACCTCGAACGGGAACCTGGCCAACGATCGGGCGGAGAGCGAAGAGACGCCCGGCGAGTTGAGCACCGAGCCCGCGGTGTTCACCAGGACGCGGTCGTAGCACAGGCAATGCACTCCATCGCTCGAGCCGGCCCTGGTGGTCGAGCTCGGGCGGTGGCTCGAGCAGAGGTGAGGAGCAACTCCATGACGAAGAACTCGAAGGATACGAAGCGTGCGGCTGGCCGAGTCGGCGCAGCAGTGGTGGTTCTCGGCCTGGTGGCAGTGCTCTCCCCATTGTTGGTCGTGGGCGCGGCCGCCGACGAGCATGAGGTGCCCGACCCGCCACCCGGCGTGACTGTCGACGTGAACGGCGTTCCGATGAGCGGGGAGGAGGGCGGCAAGATCGAGGGCTGCAGCATCGCCATTGCCGTGGCGGGGCTGCCCGAGAGCCCTGATCCGTCGACCGACATCGACGTCAGGATCACGGCGGTGCCGCCTGCCGTCCCCGAGGGAAGCCCACTCGACCTCGTCAGTGAGAGCTTCACGACCGACGTTTCCAGCTGGACCCAGGACTTCCCGTTGGACGACCTGGTGGCGCCACTGACCCGTGCCGGCAACGGCTATCACCTGCGCGTGCGGGTGACGATCAACGGCACGCTGGCGGGCTCCAACATCTATTGGCTGGGCTGTGGCGAGCCGCAGTCCGGCAACCCACACCGCATCCTGTTGGCGGTGCAGTGGAGGACCAACGACGGTTTGACCCATGACGACGCGCCCATCGCTGTTCTGCCCCCCGGCTGGGAGGCGTCGTTCCAACTCGAAGGCACCAGCCAACGCGGCACGGCGACCTGCGCCTACACCTCCGGATCGGCGCTGCTCGAGTGCACGTACGACAACCCCGGGCACGGTGATCAGCCCGGGCTGGTGGTGCCGGGCAACCCACGGGCCACCTACGACGTCGCGGTCAACGGCGTGCCCGCGACGTGGACCGTCGAGGCCATGACCGTCGGCACCTTCGTCGGCCGCGAGACGTGCCCTCGGGGCGGCGACCACGAAGATGGTGGTGATCACCAGAGCGGCGACGCGGGGGACGTTGCGGCTCCGACCGCCCACGAGGGCGAAGACGGCCACGATCGTGACGGCTGTGTCCACACCGTGGTTCTGGTGCAGGATCCCGCCCAGCCGCCTCCGCCCGTCCCACCCGTCGAACCCTCCGAGGTGACACCGGTCGCGCCGGCGCCGACGGAGGTGCAAGCAGCGACGGCAACCTCCGGTGCTGCTGGGCAGCTGCCAGCGACAGGCGTCGAGAGCACAACGCTGATCCGGCTCGCTGTCGTGCTGCTCGCCACGGGTGGCGCCCTGACAGGGTGGGCTGCCTTCCGCAGGCGGTCGGGTGCGGGGGTGTGCGGCTAGGCGCACCGCCCGGGCGGGGGCGTCGTCGTCACGCCGCTCGTTCATCACCAGCCGGTTAGGAGGACACGACGGCGTTCGCCCGTAGCCTGCGCCGATGGGAACGGTGAGCGTTCGGCGCGACAGCACGCCCCGTTGGGATGTGGCCTGTCACCTCGCGCTCGACGTGACGGACGACGCGGTCATCGTGCTCCAGGTCGTCCCGGCGTCGACCGTCGGAACGATGTTGAGCGAGTCGTTCGAGGTCACCATCGACGGTCGCCCTCTCCCAGTCCGCAGACTCGATGCTGAGCACGGAGGCGTGCTGCATGTCCTGCGCAGTCCTCCGGGTGCATTGACCATCGACGTGCAGTCGGCGCTCGGTCGCACTCCGACCGATGGGCCAGCAACCACGGATGGCCTCGACCTCGAGCAGCTCACGTATCTCCGCCAGAGTCGCTACTGCCCGTCAGACCGTCTGGGTGGGTTCGCCGCCTATGAGCTCGGCCACATCGGGCCCGGTCCCGAGCTGCTGATCGCCGTGGGCGACTGGGTGGCCAGTCGGCTCACCTACGTCGAGGGATCGAGCGGACCGCTCGACACCGCCGTCGACTCCCTCTTCGGTGGGCAGGGCGTGTGTCGCGACTTCGCCCACCTCGCCATCACGATGCTGCGGGCCCTCGACGTGCCTTCCCGCCTCGTGGCGGTCTACGCACCAGGGCTGTCTCCGATGGACTTCCATGCGGTGGTCGAGGCGCACGTGGACGGTTGCTGGTGGGTGCTCGACCCGACCCGGCTGGCCCCCCGCACCTCGCTGCTACGGATCGCCACCGGGCGCGACGCGGCTGACACCGCGTTTCTCACCGTGCTCGACGGCGAAGCTGAGCTGCGTTCCACCGACGTGCAGGCCACGACCGACGGCGACCTCGATATCGACGACCACGTCGGCTTGGTGCGTCTCGCGTAGCGAGGGCCGTCAGCCGGCTCTGTCGTCACCCAGGATCTCGTCGAGTCGGACGATGTCAGCGGTGGTGACGATGCCGATGAAGGTGCCGTCGTCGACCACCGGCAGCGTGTCGACGTCGGCGGACTCCATCGCTCGGATGGCCTGTTCGAGCGTCCAATCGGGCGCGCCGGTCGGACCGTCGTCGTGGAGGTGCTGGCCAACCGTGGCTGTCGACCAGTCCGTCGGCGGTAGCGCCTGGAGATCGTGCACGGAGATGATGCCGACGTACCGATCGGCGTCGACCACGGGCACATCGACCACCCGGGTGAGCAGGAGGTGCTGGTGGAACTCCTCGAGCGTCGCGTCGGACGGCACCGTGCGGATGTCGGCGTTGATCGCCGAGCCGATGGGCAGCCGGAAACGACCTTCGAGATGTCCGGTGCGGCGCGCGGCCTGGTACGGCGACACCGACGCGTTGCCCATCACCAGCTGAGACGCCACCGAGGCGATGAGGCCGGGCACGATGAAGCCCGGCCGCCCGGTGGTCTCGGCCACGAACATCACGCCGGCCAGCGGTGTGCGATAGCCGGCCCCGAGGAACGCGGCCACCCCGATGAGCGGGAAGAGGTTCGACGTGTCGTCGAGCGCGGTGGCGGTGGCGTCGCCGACGAGCGCTCCGGCCACCACGAGGGGGATGAACAACCCGCCGACGCCACCACCGGCCAGCGTGGCCGAAGTGGCCATGACGCGAACGGCAAGCAGGGTGAGGATGAGCACCAGGCTGTGGTTCTCGGTCACCCACTCGAGCGTGCGATAGCCCGAACCTGTTGAAAGGGTTTCGCCGAAGACGGCCTGGGAGATGAGAAGGAGGGCGATCAGCACGGCTCCGGCCACGGCGACCCGCACGACGGGATGTCCGCGCCCCGCCAACGACTTGGTGACGCGGATGAATGCAGCGAAGCCCCGCGCACCGAAGCCGCACACCAAGCCGAGCACGACCGCGCCCCCGAGCTCGCGCAGGTCGAACGGAGGTGAACCGTCGATCTCGAAGAGGGGGGTGGTGCCGAGCAGGGTGACGAACGTGAGGTAACCCGTCGCCGCGCCGACCAGCGCCGGCAGCAGCATCCGTCGGGCGGTGTCGTCGCGAAACGGCACCTCGAGTGCGAACACCGCGCCCGTCGCAGGGGCCTTGAAGATGGCGGCCACGCCGGCTGCCGCTCCGGCCACCATGAGCACCTTCGAGTCGTCGCGGGAGAACATCCGAGTCCATCGCGACTGCAGCGCAGAGCCGATGACGGCACCGAGGTAGAGCGACGGACCCTCGAACCCCATGGCGCCGCCGCCGCCCAGTGTGGCGATGCCGGCCAGCATGCGGCCGGCGAACGGTCGCAAGGGAAGACTGCGGTCGGCCTCGTGGAAGTTGCGGATGTACTCGTCGGACGTGGACGGCGCGGCGCCGCCGGCGACCCATGCCAGCGACAACCCGGCGATCGTCAGCCCGACGAGGAGGGCCGCCGCTTGCACGCCGAGGGGGGCCTGCACCACGCGCTCGAAGATCTGCTCCCGGGTCAGCCACTCGAACGCGGCGACTCCCACGCCCGTGGCCGCGCCGGTGAGGCCTGCGAGCGCAAGGGTGCGCTGGGACCGCACGCCCAGGGTGTCCGCGAGCAGGTGACGCCAGCGCACGTCAGGCCCAACCCAGGAACCACTGCTGTTCGGGCACCTCGCCCGCCGCCCGGCCGAACTCGTCCATCGCCTCGACGAGCGCGGTGTGCAGGGACGGGTCCATGCGGTCGACGATGCGGCGGATCTCGGCGCGCCGTCGGCGGGACACCTCACCCACGATGGCGCTACCGGCTGCGGTGATCTCGAGCTGCACCTCTCGTCGGTTGCCGGCCCGGGCGGCGCGGCTGATGAGTCCCTTTTCGACCAGGCGATCGCACATGCGCGTGGCGGTCGAGGGCACCACCTGGAGCTCGCCGGCGAGGGCCCCCAGCCGTTGCGGCCCCCTGCTCTGGAGCACGACGAGCGCCCGGAACTGGGCCAGCGTCACCTCGTCGGCCACCTCGGCGATGGAGCGCACCGCCAGCGCAACGAGCGCCCGAGACGTGAGAAGCAGGGCATCCGCCATCTGATCAGCGGTTGGCTGATCAGCGGTCGGACGAGGTTGCATACACGAAGTGTTGCAGAGAGCAAAGATGGGAAGCGAACCAGTGGGGTAAGGGACGTCCATGTCGGTGCACACATGGCGGGTGGTCGGTTGCCGGATGGAGATCTGGTGAAGGCGCGTCGGGTCGGTCGTCGAGCGCATGCGCGGCAGCCTGTTCCTGATCCCGATGCTGTACGTGGCTGCGGGGGTGGTGCTCGGGCAGTTGGGCATCGTCGTCGACGATCGCCTGTCGAGCGTTTGGGACGACCTGCCGATCGGCTACTCGTCGACGGTCGACAGTGCTCGTGCTGTCCTGAGCACGGTGGCGAGCGCCACCATCACCGTGGCTGGCATCGCCTTTTCGATCTCGCTGCTGATCTTCCAACTCGCCTCGAGCCAGTACTCCCCGCGAGTCGTCCACGGCCTGTTCCGCGACCCGTTCAACAAGCAGGTCATCGGAGTCGTCCTCGGCACGTTCACCTACTGCCTCGTCGTGCTGCGGGCGGTGCGGGGTCCGCTCGATGATGGAAGCGAGGCGGTGATCCCCAACCTGTCGGTCGGCCTGGCCGTCGTGTTGGGCATCGGCGCCATCTTGGCCATCGTGGCCTTCATCAACCACAGCGCCCACTCGATGGAAGTGAGCTCGATACTCGAGCGCACGGCGGGCGAGGCGCTGCGGAGGATCGACGACACTTGGCCCGACCGGCTGGACGCCCACGCGTCGCCGCCGGCCACGGGCTCATCTGACGGGCGCGAGGCCGCACTCGACGGCCAGCGACAACCGCCCTCGACGGCTGGCCGCCGGGTGGTGTTCCAGGACGACGGCTGGATCCGGGACATCGACGTGGACGCCCTGGTAGAGGCGATACCCGGGGGATCGACGCTGCAGTGCGAGACGGCGGTGGGCCGCTACGCCGTTCGCGGCACGACGTTCTGCACGTTCTGGGGTGAGGTCGACCACATCGATGAGCTCGAGGATGCCGTTCGGGCCGCAGTGCGTACGGGCGAGACCCGCGTGCTCGAGCACGACGTGTCCTACGGCCTTCGCCAGCTCGTCGACGTGGCCTTGCGGGCCCTGTCACCGGGCGTGAACGATCCGACCACTGCCCAGGACGCCATCTTCCATGCAGCCGCCGTGCTCGGCCAGCTGCTCGAGCGTCAGCCGCCGCCGCGGGTCGTCCACGGGGACGACGCGCGGACGCTCCTGATGCCCCAACGCCTCACGCACATCGAGCTGATCGACCTGACGGTCGACGAGGTGCGCCGCGCCGCGGCGCCTCATCCGGCTGTCTGCATCTACCTGCTCGAGATGCTCAGTCAGCTCCTCGAAGCCCAGACAGCTGACGACGGCCGATCGCAGCGCATTCGTCGTCAGGCGGCCTTGGTCGTGCAGGGTGCCGCTGCGGAATCGATCCTCGACCCCGACCTGGCGCGGATCCACGAGATCCACGCTCGGCACTTCGGTGCGTCGGCACCGTCGTTCGCCCCGGTCGCTCCATCGTGACCACCCGGGGCCACGCGACATGGGCGGCGCCGACGTCGGGTAGACGCGAACGATGGCACTCGTCGTGATCGAGAGCTGGGGTCGTCTGGTCGCGCTGGCCGTCACCATGGTCGTCGCCTACGCCGGCCTGGTCGCGGTGCTCCGGATCTCGGGCAAGAGGACGTTGTCGAAGCTCAACGCGTTCGACTTCGTCGTGACGATCGCGCTCGGGTCGACGCTGGCAACAGTGGTCGTCTCGCGCGACGTTGCGCTGGCCGAGGGGCTGCTTGCGTTGGGCGGCCTGGTGATCCTCCAGTACGTGGTCGCACGGTCCACGCGGCAGTGGCCGAGCTTCAACCGCCTGGTGAAGTCGGAGCCGACCGCGCTGGTGGTGGACGGACGACTACGCGAAGAGGCCCTGGATCGTTGCCGGCTACGTCACGACGAGGTGGCCGCTGTGCTGCGCAAGCAGGGGATCGCCTCGTTCCACGACGTCGACTATGTGGTGCTCGAGACGGACGGCACGTTCAGCATCCTGCGGCGCTCGTGCGATGCCAGCGCCTTGGCTGGCGTCGAGGGCGTATCCGATCACGATCAGCGGGCCCGCAGGTCAGAGTCCGAGCGCTGACCGTGGACGGACTGCTCGACCTGATCACCGACAACGAGAGTGTGGCGGGACGGCTCGTCACCAGTGCGGTCGTGGTTGTGGTGGCGTTCGTCGTGGCGGCGGTGTCGGGCAGGTTGCTCGCCCGCCGCATGACCGACGCCCAGTCGCGCTACTACGCGCGAAAGCTGGTGCACTACGCGACGGCCTTCGTCGGTCTGGTGGTGCTCGCCGTCGTGTGGCGGGCGTTCGCCGGTCGAGCAGGTGTGGTGCTCGGCTTCGCAGCGGCCGGGCTGGCCTTCGCCATGCAGGAAGTGATCGGTGCGGTGGCCGGTTGGTTCAACATCCTCTCCGGCCGCATCTTCCGGGTGGGCGACCGGATCCAGATGGGAGGGGTGCGAGGCGACGTCATCGACATCACCCCCCTGCGCACCAAGGTGATGGAGATCGGCTCGGCCAACGGCGAGGAGAGCTGGGTGCGCGGTCGACAGTTCACCGGACGTCTGGTGGCCATCTCGAACAAGGCCACGTTCACCGAGCCGGTGTTCAACTACAGCGCGTCGTTCGACTTCCTCTGGGAGGAGTTGACCGTGCCGATCGGGTTCCAGGCCGACTGGCAGCGGGCCGCCCAGATCCTCGAGGAGGAGGCGGTGCGGATCTCGGCGGCGTCAGGTGCCGCCAGGGCGATCGAGCAGATGCGACGCAGCTATCCGGTGCCGCAGGCAGAGCTCGAGCCGAAGGTGTTCACCAAGGCGACCGACGACTATCTCGAGCTGTCGGCCCGCTTCATCGTGCCCGTGCGCGTCGCCCGGGCCAAGAAGGACGAACTCACGAGGCAGGTGGTGTCCCGCCTGGACGCGGCCGGCATCGAGGTGGCGTCGTCGACGAGCGAGGTCCGCGTCGACCTGCGTGGCGATCAGCGTTCTTGAACTCGTCGGCCGCGCCAGGCCGTCGCCTCCGTGTCCTGGTCTGGTCGCGCCTCAATGCACCGTCGCGCCGGATCGCACGACCGCGGCCAGGCCGATCAGCACGAGACCGATCCCGATCAGGTGCGCCCACTGGAACGACTCGCCGAGCAGGACGTAGGAGAGCAGCAGCGCGCTGAGCGGCATCACCGCCATGAACGCGGCGGCGTAGCCAGCCGCCACTCGCGCCATCCCGGCGAACCACAGCAGCGAGCCGAGCGCCATGGTGCCCACGCCCCACCAGATCGCCGCCGCCCACTGTCCGCCCTCCGGATCGATCGCACCCGCTTCCCGCAGGTCCCACAGCGCCAACGGCAAGAATGCGATCAGTGCGCCCACGGCGGCCACGGTGGTGATCTGTGCAGCCGTCAGCGACGCAGTGAGGCGCTTGCCGAGAAGTGAATACGTGGCCTCGCAGAGCACCGCTCCGAACACGAGGGCCGAACCCAGCACCACGTTGGAACCCGAACCGTCCTGTACGTCTGACCCGAGGTTCACGACGACCACGCCGGCGACGGCCAGCCCGACGGCGAAGATGCGCGTCCAACCGAGATGGTCGCCGAGGAAGATCACCGCGCCGATGGCGGTGACGGCGGGCGTGGTCGCCATCACGACGGCCGCGACGGCGCCCGGCGCGTTTCGCATGCCGAGGAGCATGAGCACCGTGAAGCCGAAGGTGCCCACGAGCGCGATGCCGGTCAGACGCCACCGATCGGCCGCATCCGTCTCACGTAGTGCAGCGAGCAACGGGCGGTCGTCGCCGCTGCGACGACCCAGCGCGACCAGCGGCACCAGTACCGCCGCCGCGAGCGCCATCCGGAGCGCGGCCCCGACCCAGACCGGGAAGCCTTCGCCCACGATCTTCGCCACCGGTGTGGCGCTGCCGAACGCCGCCATCCCACCGACGAGCAACAGCGTGGCCGGAACCCTCGATGCCGGGTCGTCGGGAGACGACGGCGCTCCGTGGCGCCCGGAGGCTTGGTCGGTGGCGGTCATGGCGGCGAGGTGATGACCTCGCCGGGTGGCCTACCCGGCGACCCGCTCCGACATGCGGGGGAGTGGAGCTAAGGAGAATCGAACTCCTGACCTCTTCCATGCCATGGAAGCGCTCTACCAACTGAGCTATAGCCCCGCGTGAGGCGATCACGATACCAGCCACCCACCGGCGGTCGAAATCACGGGCGGCGGCAGGTTCCGTTGCTCCGCGCCGTCCATTGGCGTTTCGGGCGGGCGTGGGCCCGTCGGTACGATGCGGCCCATGGCTGACGGCCCTCACGACGCGACCACCACCGACTACCGACCGCCCGAGATCGAGGCGAAGTGGCAGTCGTTCTGGCGCGAGCAGGGCACCTACGAGGTCGACAACGACGACCCCCGCCCGCACTACTACGCGCTGTGCATGTACCCCTATCCCAGCGGGGCCGCCCACATGGGCCACGTGCGCAACTACACCTTCGGTGACCTCGTCGTTCGCTACCGCACGATGAACGGCTATGCGGTGCTGTCACCCATGGGCTTCGACAGCTTCGGCCTGCCGGCCGAGAACGCAGCCATCAAGACCGGCGTGCACCCACGGCTGTTCACCGACGAGCGCATCGAGGAGCTGCGGTCGTCGATCCTGCGCATCGGCGCGGTGCACGACTGGCGGCGCGAGGTGCGCAGCCACGACCCGCTCTACATCAAGTTCACCCAGTGGATCTTCCTGCGCTTGTTCGAGGCCGGCCTGGCCTACCGGAGCAGCGCCACCGTCAACTGGGACCCGGTCGACCAGACCGTGCTCGCCAACGAGCAGGTGCTGGCCGACGGCACGGCCGAGCGCTCGGGTGCGCTCGTCGAGAAGCGCGAGCTCGAGCAATGGTTCTTCAAGATCACCGACTATGCCGAGCAACTGCTCGACGACCTCGATGCGCTCGACTGGCCCGAGCGCGTCAAGGTCATGCAGCGCAACTGGATCGGTCGGTCCGAGGGGGCCGAGTTCGACATGACGGTGTGCGACGAGAGCGGCGCGCCGCTCGGCGAGCGCTCAGTTCGCGTCTTCACCACCCGCCCCGACACGAGCTTCGGTATGACCTACGCCGTGCTGGCACCCGAGCACCCGCTCGTCGACCAGATCGTGCCGGATGCTCGCCGGGCCGAGATCGAGGCGTTCGTCGATCATGCCCGCCTCACCAGTGAGGTCGACCGACTCTCGTCCGAGGGCTCGCTCGACAAGCGCGGCGTGTTCACCGGCGTCTACGTCCTCAACCCGTTCACCGAACAGCCCGTGCCGCTCTACCTCGCCGACTACGTGCTCACCGGCTACGGCACCGGCGCCATCATGGCCGTGCCCGCCGAGGACCAGCGCGACTGGGACTTCGCCACCGCCCACGGTCTGCCGATCGTGCGCACGATCCAGCCGCCACCCGACTGGGAGGGGGAGGCCTACTCGGGCGACGGCGTGCACATCAACAGCGCGTGGCTCGACGGCATGGGCAAGGAAGAAGCCATCGCCGCGAGCATCGCCTGGCTCGAGCAGAAGGGCATCGGCGAGCGCAAGGTCAACTACCGCCTGCGCGACTGGCTCGTCAGCCGCCAGCGCTTCTGGGGCTGCCCGATCCCGATCGTCTACTGCGAGTCGTGTGGCATCCAGCCGGTGCCCGACTCCGACTTGCCCGTGCTGGCGCCCGACGACGTCGAGTTCCTGCCCACCGGCCAGTCACCGCTGCAGTCGAACGACGAGTTCCTGCACACCTCCTGCCCGGCATGTGGGGGAGCGGCCCGTCGCGAGACCGACACGATGGACACGTTCGTCGACTCGTCGTGGTACTTCCTGCGCTTCACCGACCCGTGGAACCCCGAGCTGCCCTTCGCGCCCGCTGGCGGCCGAATCGTGGATGCCCGTCGACCAGTACATCGGCGGTGTGGAGCACGCCATCCTCCACCTGATGTACGCCCGCTTCTTCACCAAGGCCCTCGCCGACCTCGGTGTGGCGCCAGCGGACCTCCGTGAGCCGTTCAGTCGCCTGTTCACGCCAGGGCATGATCCGTCTCGGCGGCGACAAGATGTCGAAGTCGAAGGGCAACCTGGTCGCGCCCGAGTCGATCCTCGACCGCGAGGGTGCCGACGCGCTCCGCCTGGCCCACCTCTTCGTGGGCCCGCCCCAGGACGACGTCGACTGGGAGGGCGTGGGCATCGAGGGCTGCTCACGCTTCCTCCAGCGCCTGTGGCGACTGGCCACCGGCGTCGCCGTGCCCGCCGATCCCGTCGAGCGCGCCCCGATCGACGCCGACATCGCCATCGACAAGGCCACGCACCACCTCATCGCCCGGGTCACCGACGAGTACGAGCGCTGGTCCTACAACACCGCGGTGGCCGCGTTCATGGAGTTCGTGAACGACCTCTACCGCTATGTGCAGGCCGACGAGGGCGCCCGGGCCGAGACGTTGGACGACGCCATCGACACCCTGCTGATGCTCATGGCCCCGATGGCGCCGCACATCTCGGCCGAGTTGTGGGAGCGGCGACGGGGCGGCCATGTGCACGAGCAGGCCTGGCCGGTGGCCGACCCGGCCAAGCTCACGGTCGACACCGTCACCCTGGTGGTGCAGGTGAACGGCAAGGTGCGCGATCGACTCGAGGTGCCGGCGGGCATCGATGCCGCTGAGGCGGAACGGCTGGCGCTGGCGTCTCCCAAGGTGCAGGCCAACCTCGCCGGTGCGGTGCCGAAGAAGGTGGTGGCCCGCCCGCCGAAGCTCGTCAACCTCGTCGTCTGACCGGTCGGAGGTCGCCGCACGACGGTGGTGGCCGACGGAGGCCACGCTTCTTGTCGCATGACGAACCTGGCATCCCCATCGCGTAACCGGGTAGGGCCTAGCGTGGTCGTAGTCGCCATGTTGACCCTCATCCAGCGTCTCGAGCGTGCCACCGAGCACGGCGGTTCTGTCACCTTCGCCTCCGGCGACACCACCGTCACCCTGCCGTGGGCCCAACTGCACAGCGAGGCGCGCTCGGCGGCCGCCGAGCTCCAGGCCCGGGGCATCGTGCCGGGCAACCACGTGGCCATCCTGGGCCCGACCACTCGTGCTCTGGTCACCGCCATCCAGGCCACCTGGCTCGCCGGCGCCACCATCGTCGTGCTGCCCCTGCCGATGCGCCTGTCGTCGATCGAAGAGTTCGTCGCCCAGACCAAGCGCCGCATCCAGCGGGCCGACACCGATCTGGTGCTGATCGACCCTGATCTGGCCCCCTACGTCGAGCCCGCGCCCGGTGACCCGCCGATGGCCCTGCTCGACGAAGTGGTGCGTCGCCGACGACGACCGCGCCGAGCGGTGGGATCGGCCCGCCGACGACCTCGACCGCCTGGCGATCCTGCAGTTCACCAGCGGGTCGACCGCCGAGCCCAAGGGCGTGGTGCTCCCACAGCGGGTGCTCGGCGCCAACCTCGACGCCATCGTGGTGGCCGGCGACCTGCAGCCCGACGACGTGTTCGTGTCGTGGCTGCCGCTCTACCACGACATGGGTCTGGTGGGCCTGTTGACCGTGCCCATGACCACCGGGCGCTCGCTCGTGCTCGGCGCCCCGCAGGACTTCCTCGGCGCTCCGTCGCGCTGGATGCAGTGGCTGTCCGATCATCGGGGAACGGTCACCGCGGGCCCCAACTTCTCGTGGGTGCTCGCCACGCGGGCGCTGCGCCGCATGGACGGCCTCGATCTCTCGCACCTCCGCATCGCGCTCAACGGCGCGGAGCCGGTCGATCCGCGCACGGTGCACGCCTTCCTCGACGCCGGTGAGCGCTTCGGGCTGCGTCCCGGCTCTGCCTTCCCGGCCTTCGGCATGGCCGAGCTCGGGATCGCCGGCACGTTCCCCGTGCCGCTCGAGGGCATGCGCACCGACCCGGTCGACCTACGGGTGCTCGAGAGCGAGCGTTACGCAGCGCCCGCGCCGACTGACGGCGAGGGCACCCGCGAGTTCGTACGGCTGGGCCGTCCGGTACCCGGTCTCGAGATCAAGGTCGTCGATCCGGCGAGCGGGCACGCGCTGCGCGACCGCGAGGTGGGCGAGCTCGAGATCCGGGGCACGTCGGTCACGCCCGGCTACTACCGCGACCCCGACGCCACCGCCGCGTTGTTCCGCGACGGCTGGCTGCGCACCGGCGACCTCGCCTACCTGCTCGACGGCGAGCTCGTCATCTGCGGGCGCATCAAGGACGTCATCATCATCGGCGGACGCAACGTGTTCCCCGAAGACGTCGAGCGAGCGGTGGCCGAGGTCGAGGGTGTGCGCGCCGGCAACGTCATCGCCTTCGGCGTCGACGGATCGAAGGGTCGCGAGCAGATGGTGGTGGTGGCCGAGAGCAAGGCCGACGACACCGACGCCGTGAAGCGCCTCGTGCATCACCGCGCCATGGAAGCCGCCGGCGCGCCGCCCCACGACGTGGTGCTGGTCAGCCCGGGGACCTTGCCGAAGACGTCGTCGGGCAAGCTGCAGCGCAGCCTCTGTCGCACTCGCTACCTCGAGCGTCAGCTCGAGGCAGTCTGACCACGACCTCGAGCGTCAGCCGGCCTTGAGTGCGGCGATCACCGGCAGCCAGATCTCGGGCTGGGTCTTGTAGGGCGCGTAGAAGCTGATGCGGTCGACCAGGTCGCCATAGCGAGCGAGCAGCTCGGGGGCGAGCTGGCCGGGCTCGGCCGACGACGGCGAACGTGTTCAGGATCTCGTCGTCGATGAGCTCGCCCATCTTCACCCACTCACCCTGCTTCGAGAGCGTGTTGAGCTCGTCCTGGAGCGCGCCCCAGCCGTGCAGGTCGAGCACCGGGCGATACGCGGGCGTCGAGCCGTAGAAGGCGATCTGCTGGCGCACGCCCTTGCTCGGACGCGGCCATCTCCTCCTCGTTGGTGCCGGTGACGACGAACGCCGGTATCGACAGCTCGATGTCGGCGCGATCGCGGCCGGCGGCGTCGAGGCCCCGGTCGAGGGCAGGCAGGGTGACCTCGCGCAGGTAGCGCTCGGTGGTGAAGCCGTGGCACAGCATGCCGTCGCACACCTCGCCGACCACCTGGGTCATCTTCTCGCCGACGGCGGCGAGGAAGACCTTGGGCGGGCCGAAGGGGTTCGGGCCGGGGTTGAAGAACGGCGTCATCAGGGTGTGGCTGTAGAAGTCGCCCTGGAAGTCGAGCTTGGTGCCGTTGTCCCAGCAGTCCCAGATGGCGCGCATGGCCGAGACGAACTCGCGCATGCGGGCTGCCGGTGCCGACCACGGCATCGAGAAGCGCTTGGTGATGTGGGGCTTGATCTGCGAGCCGAGGCCCAGCAGGAAGCGACCCTGCGAGTAGACCTGGAGGTCGTAGCCGATGTTGGCCATCGTCATCGGGGTGCGGGCGAAGGCGACGGCGATGCCGGTGCCGACCTCGATGCGCTCGGTGTGCTCCGCCGCGAGCAGCAGCGGGAAGAACGGGTCGTGGCTGGTCTCGGCCGACCAGAACCCGTCGTAGCCGGCTGCCTCACCGTCCTGCGCCTGCGACACGATCGTGTCGAGGGTTGGTGCGATTCCGAGTCCTCCGTCGACCTTCATGGCGGCGAACGCTACCGCGCCTGCTCGCCGGCCACCTGTCCAGCGCAGGGTGTCAGTGCGTACTACGGTGATCCACACAAGTTGCACTCTCCCTGCAATAAGGAGGTCGGGGGGCATGGCTCGTGCGTGACCTTCTCGACGCACCCGTGGTTCGGCGGACCGCGACGGTCGCCGGCCCAGCCGCCGCGATCCTGCTGGTGCAGGTCGTGCTCTACCCGATGCCGCTCGGCGTCTACGTGCTCGGCCTGGTGCTCGGCCTGCTGGGCGCCCTGGTCGCGGTCGGCATGGCCCTCATCTACCGGGCCAACCGCATCCTCAACTTCGCTCAGGCCGACCTCGGCTTCGCACCCTCGGTGCTGGCGGTCAACCTCATCGTCTACAGCGGCCTCACCTACGTGCTGGCCGCACTGCTCGGCCTGGTGGCCGCCCTCGTGCTCGGTGCCATCATCGAGCTGGCGATCATCCGGCGTTTCTTCCACGCATCGCGGCTCATCCTGACGGTCGCCACCATCGGCCTGGCCCAGCTGCTCACGGTGGGCGCGCTGTTGATGCCCGCGATCTGGGGCGAGCGGCCGGGCAGCTTGCAGATCGACTTCCCCTGGACGTTCAGCTTCGAGGTCGATCCGGTGGTGTTCTCGGCTGACGACGTGGTCGCCCTGATCGTGGCGCCGCTGGCGCTGGCCGCCGTGGCTCTGTTCCTTCGTTACACGGCCGTGGGCATGGCCGTACGGGCCAGCGCCGAGCGGGCCGACCGGGCCAGCCTGCTCGGCGTGCCGGTGCGGCGGCTGCAGACGTTGGTGTGGGCGCTGGCCGCTCTGCTCTCGTTCATCGGCGTCTTCCTGAGGGCGGGCGTGGTCGGGCTGCCGTCCATCACCGTGCTCGGGTTCGGCGGACTGCTCTTCGCCCTTGCCGCCCTCATGCTCGGTCGGCTCGACGACCTCCCCGCCATCACGCTGGCCGCGCTCGCGCTGGGCGTGCTCGAGCAGGGGGTGGCGTGGAACAACCCACGCAGTCCCGAGGTCATCTACCTGGTGGTGGCGATCATCGTCGTCGTCACGCTGGCACTGCGGCGGCGCAGCACGGCGCGCGCCGAACAGGACAGCGCGTCGAGCTGGCAGACCGCCGACGAGGTGCGGCCCATCCCGCACGAGCTCAAGCGCCTGCCCGAGGTGCGGCTGGTCGTCTGGGGTGGGATGGCGCTGGTCGTGGCCGTGTTCGTCACGGTGCCCTTCTGGCTCGAGTGGATCGGCGGGGGAGTCGACGATCTCCGCAAGGCCGCCGCCGTGGCGGTGTTCGCGCTCGTCGCCCTGTCGGTCATCGTGCTCACCGGATGGGCCGGTCAGGTCTCGCTCGGCCAGATGGCCTTCGCCGGCTTCGGCGGCGCAGTGGGCGCGGTCGCGGCGTCGGAGTGGGGGCTCGACATGGCCCTCGTGCTGCTGGTCAGCGGCATCATCGGATCGCTCATCGCGGTCCTCGTCGGGCTGCCGGCCCTGCGCCTGCGCGGTCTGTTCCTCTCGGTGGTCACGCTCGCGTTCGCCCTGGCCGCGTCCGCCTATCTGCTCAACCCGAAGTACGTCGACTGGATCCCGAAGAACCGCTTTGACCGACCGTCGCTGTTCGTCGCCATCGACCTCTCGTCGGATCGGCCGATGTACTGGACCACCCTGGCGGTGCTGGGCTTGGCCCTGCTGGCGGTGCAGGGCATCCGGCGCAGCCGCAGCGGCCGGGTGCTGCTCGCCCAACGTGAGAACGAGCGGGCGGCGCAGGCCTACGGCATCAACATCGTGCGCACCAAGCTCGGTGCCTTCGCGCTCTCGGGCTTCCTCGCCGCTCTCGCGGGCAGCCTGCTCACGATGCTCCAACAGCAGTTCAGCCCGCTGCTCTTCGCCCCCGAGACCAACTTCGTGGTCTTCACCTCGGCGGTCGTCGGTGGCCTCGGCTCGTTGGCGGGTGCCGTGCTGGGCTCCCTCTTCCTCCAGGGCGGCAGCTGGTACCTCCCTGCGCAGTGGCAGCTCCTCCCATCGGCGATGGGTGTCCTCATCGTGTTGATGGTCATCCCCGGCGGGCTCGCTGGACTGGCCTACCGATGGCGCGACCTCTGGTTGCGTTCCGTGGCCCGTCGTCACGAGATCGTCGTGCCGAGCCTGCTCGCCGATGTGCGCCAGGACGTCGCCATCCCGGCGCTCGACACCGACACCGACACTGATGCTGAGGCCGATACCGCGGCGCGGGCCCGCCCGGCCCGTCGAGCCCACCGTCGGGCGACATCGCCGTCACGGCGGGAGACGCACCGTGATTCCGGTCCCGCCCCTACCCGCGCCCGCCGCCCTCCCGTGGCCCAGCCGGCTGCGCACTGCGTTGCGACACCCGTGGCGCTGGCTCACCGATCTCACCGGTGGCGGGCCGGTCTATGCGTTGATGATCCTGTTCGGTTTGAACATGGTCGACGAGTTCGACCGCACTGCGTTCGCCCTCCTCCTGCCCGACATCCGCGACGACTTCGGGCTTTCGAACGCCGGGATCTTGTCGCTGGTGGCGGTGGCCGCGCTGCTCGGCCTGGCGCTGCAGGTGCCCATCGCCTGGCTGTCCGATCGTCAGTCGCGGGTCAAGCTGATGCTCATCGGCGCGTCGGTGTTCGCCTTGTTCATGGTGGGCACCGGCTTGGCCATCACCGTGTGGATGCTGTGTCTCATGCGCGCCGGGTGCCGGCATCGGCCTGGCCACCGTATGGCCCACGCACAACTCGCTGCTCTCCGACTGGTTCCCCATCGCGGCGCGCCCACGGGTGTTCTCGGTGCACCGGGCCGCCAACGCCATAGGCGCGTTCATCGGCCCACTGGTGGCGGGGGTGCTCGCCGCCTGGATCGGCTGGCGGGCGCCGTTCTTCATCTTCGCCATCCCCACCGTCATCCTCGTGCTGCTCGGGCTGCGGCTCACCGAGCCGATCCGTGGCCAACAGGAGCGTGCCGCCATGGGTGCGTCCGACGAGGCCATCCTCACCGAGGAGCCACCTCCGTCGTTCTCCGAGGGCTGGCGGATGGTCTGGAAGATCGAGACGCTCCAGCGGATCTTCTACGCCCTGCCGTTCCTGTCGGCCTCGCTGATCGGCTATGCCTCGCTCGCCTCGATCCTCTACGAGACGAAGTTCGGCCTCGACGAGGTGCAGCGCTCGTGGATCGCCGCCGCGGCAGAGCCGGCCCAGCTCATCGGGCTCGTCATCGGTGCCCGGGTCGGCACCAAGCTCATCCAACGCGACCCCGGTCTGATCATGCGCTTCATGGCGCTGGTCGCCTTCATCACCGCCGGACTGGCCGCCCTCTTCGCCCTCGCTCCGGTGATCTGGCTGGCCGTGCTCACCAACATGGGCATCTCGGCGGCCCTGGCGATCATCGGGCCGGGCATCTTCGCCGCCCTCTCGCTCGGCATCCCGCCACGGGCCCGGTCGCTCGGCTACTCGATGGGCGCCCTGTTCGTGATTCCCGGTCTGGTGATCCTGCCCATCGTCGGGTGGTTCAGCGACAACATCGGCGTGCAGTTCGGCATGCTCCTGATGGCACCGGTGTTCCTGATCGGCGGATTGATCATCTCCACGTCGAGCCGCCTCATCGACCGTGACATCAAGCAGGTGTGGACCACCACCGCAGCGCGGGCCGAGGTGCTCTACGAGCGCCGTCAGGGCCGGGTCAAGATGCTGCTGATCCGAGGACTCGAGGTGTCGTACGGCGACGTGCAGGTGCTGTTCGACGTCAACGCCGAGATCGACGAGGGCGAGGTCGTCGCCCTGCTCGGCACGAACGGCGCGGGCAAGTCGACGCTGCTCAAAGCGATCTGTGGTGTCACCGAAGCCGACAAGGGCGCGGTGATCTTCGACGGCCGCGACATCACCCACGCGCCGCCCGACGAGATCGCCGTGCACGGCGTCACGATGGTGCCGGGCGGCCAAGGGGTCTTCCCCACGCTCACGGTGGCCGAGAACCTGCGGGTCGCGTCGTGGATCGAGCGCCGCCACGCCGACGTGGTGAAGCAGCGCACCGACGAGGTGCTCGACCTCTTCCCGGTGCTGCGCGAGCGACTGCACGATCCGGCGGCCGACCTGTCGGGTGGTCAGCAGCAGATGCTGGCCCTCGGCATGGCGTTCCTGTCGCGGCCCCGGCTGCTCATGATCGACGAGCTGTCGCTCGGCCTGGCGCCGGCCATCGTCGAGCAACTGCTCGTGGTGGTGCGCGCCATACGCGACCAGGGCACGACGATCATCCTCGTCGAGCAGTCGGTCAACGTGGCGCTCACCGTGGCCGACCGCGCCTACTTCATGGAGAAGGGCGAGATCCGGTTCTCCGGCCGCACCGCCGACCTGCTCGAGCGCCCAGATGTGCTGCGATCGGTGTTCCTCGAGGGCGCGTCCAAGGGGATCGAGCGGTCGAACGGCTCGTCGCCGCATCCGCCGGCACCGGCGCAGGTCGCGTTGCCGAACGCTGCTCGGGCGGACCTGCCAGCAGACGATGCGGCAGGGTTGCCGCCCGCGGTCGTGCTCGAGACCCGTGGGCTGTGCGTGCGCTTCGGTGGCATCCGGGCGGTCGACGACGTGTCGTTGTCGATCAGCGGCGGTGAGATCGTCGGCATCATCGGCCCCAACGGGGCCGGCAAGACCACCTTCTTCGATCTGGTGTCGGGCTTCCTCAAGCCCAGCGCAGGAGTGGTGGTGCTCGATGGCACCGATGTCACCCGATTCGGTCCCGACGCCCGCGCCCGGCTCGGCATCGGCCGTTCGTTCCAGGACGCGAGGCTGTTCCCCGCGATGACCGTCGAGGACACGATCGCGGTGGCCCTCGAGCGCTTCGTCGATGTCCGCGACCCGTTCAACGCCATGCTGCGCATGCCGGTGTTCCAGGACAGCGAGGCGGCCGTGCACCAACGGGTCGACGAGCTGATCGAGTTGTTGGGGCTCGATGCCTTCCGATCGAAGTTCGTCCGCGAGCTGTCGACCGGATCGCGGCGGGTCGTCGACCTCGCCTGCCTCGTCGCCCATCGACCGTCGGTCGTGCTCCTCGACGAGCCGTCGAGTGGCATCGCCCAGCGCGAGGCCGAGGCCCTCGGACCGCTGCTGCTCCGCATTCGCGACACACTCGGCGCCAGCCTGCTCGTCATCGAGCACGACATGCCGCTCGTGACCGCCGTCGCGGACCGTATGGTTGCGCTCGATCTCGGTCGCGTCATCGCGGAGGGAACATCGGAGGAGGTCCTGGCCGATCCGGCCGTGGTGGCCTCCTACCTGGGGGAATCGCAAGAAGTCATCGCCCGCTCAGGGGCACGGAACAGCTGACCGGCACGCCGGCGCAGAAGGGGGAGTCGTGCAACCGACATCGAGCACTCCGGAACGAACCAACCCGTGGAAGCGGTACGGCCCGATCATCGGGGTGGTGGTCGTGGTGGCCATCATCGCCATCGTGGCGATCGTCGCGAGCGGAGGCGACGACGACGATGACACCACCGCGTCGGGCGCGGGCACCACGGTGGCGTCCGGCACGCTGCCCGAAGGCGTCATGAACTGGAGCACCGCAGAGGCGCAGGGGATCACCGACGAGGTCGATTGGGGTGAGCGGTGCGACACGTCGCGCGGCCAGCTCGCCTATCCGAGCTTCTTCGCGCCGGAGTGCTTCGCAGTGTTCACCGGCGACAACGGTGGTGCGACCGACACGGGCGTCACCGCCGACTCGATCAAGGTCGTCTACTACCTGGGCCCCGAGACCGACCCGGTGATCGACTTCATCACGAGCGCCATCGCCACCGACGACACCAACGCGGAGGACCAAGAGACGCTGCTCGGTTTCGTCGAGTTCTACCAGAACTTCACCGAGACCTACGGCCGCGACGTCGACCTCCAGTTCTACGAAGGCACGGGCCCGTCCGACGACGAGGTGGCGGCACGGGCCGACGCGGTGGCCATCGCCGAGATGGAGCCGTTCGCAGTGATCGGCGGACCGCTGCTCACGCCCGCCTTCGCCGACGAGCTCGCCGCTCGCGAGGTCCTGTGCATCGCCTGCACGCCCGGGCCAGGACGCCGACTGGTACATCGAACGCGACCCCTACGTCTGGGGCGTGACCAACAACCCCGAGCAGGGGCAGGCTCACGTGGCCGAGTACATCACCAAGCGCCTGGCCGACTCGAACGCCGAGTTCGCCGGTGCCGATCTGCAATCACAGCCGCGCAAGTTCGGCCTGGTCTACCTCAGCACGAGCGAGCAGACCGAACAGCTCGTCGACCAGTTCGAGGCCACGCTCGGGGAGAGCGGCATCACCCTCGCCGAGAAGCTCTCGTACGCCAGCCCCATCGACCTCCAGACGACGGCACCGCAGGTCATCGCCAAGCTGAAGGATTCGGGGGTCACCTCGGTGATCTTCAACGGCGACCCGATCGCGCCTCAGCCGCTGACCATCGCCGCGACGTCTCAGGACTACCAGCCGGAGTGGATCATCACCGGCTCGGTGCTCACCGACACCACGGCCTTCGCCCGCACCTACGACCAAGATCAGTGGTCACGCGCGTTCGGTGTCAGCACGTTGGCGGCTCGGGTCAACCCGGAGCGGGCCAGCTCCTACTTCCTCTACGAGTGGTACTTCGGCACCCCGCCCCCCACGGCGACGGGCTCTCCGACGCTTGTGCCGAACCTCACCCTTTTCTTCAACGTGCTGCAGGGTGCGGGTCCCAACCTCACCCATGAGACCTGGCGTGACGCGTTGTTCGCCGGCAATCCCACACCCACCGCCTTGAGTCAGCCGTCGCTGTCGTACGGCAACAAGGACATCTGGCCCTTCACCGACTTCCTCGGCATCGACGATGCCACCGAGATCTGGTGGGACCCGGAGGCCACTGGCCTCGACGAGATCCGTCGTGAAGGCACGGGCATGTATCGCTATGTCGAGGGGGGCCTGCGCTACCTGCCGGGGCGATGGCCGGACACACCGCCCGGCGTGTTCGATCCCGCCGACACGGTCACCATCTACGACGAGGCGCCCCCCGGCGAGTCGGTGCCCGACTACCCCAGCCCGGCAGGGGGCTGAGCCGACTGCGGCAGGACGACGTTCAGTCCTGCTCGCGCAGGAAGCGCTCGAGCTCGGCGGCGAGCTCGTCGCCGGAGGGGAGGTCGTCGCTCTGGGCGGCCTCCAAGGTGTCGACGTGGTGTTCGAGCTGGCGCACCATCTCGAGGTGCTCCTCGCTGTTCGCCACGAGCGAGTCGAGGCGCTCGCGCCCGGCTTCGGTCTCGGCCGCCAGGTCGCCGTCGTCGAACGAGAGATCGGCGACGCGAGCCAGGCCCTCGACCAACGCCAAGCCGGCGGCGGGATAGGGCATGGCCGCCGCGTAGTGCGGCACCTGGGCCCACAGCCCGACCGCGGGCATGCCCACGTCGGCGCAGCGTCGCTCGATGGCTGCGTGCACGCCCGCGGGCACATCGACTTGACCCTGGACGAACCCCACCAGACGGGCCAGATCGGCCGACGTGGCGGTGGAGACGAGCTTGGTGGGCCGGGTGTGAGGGACGGGCGCAGGGTAGGCACCGAGTCCGACGACCAGCCGGGCCCCGAACTCGAGGGCGAGATCGGTGACCGCCCTCGAGAAGGCGCGCCAGCTGTGATCGGGCTCGGCGCCCACGAGGAACAGCGCCTCGTTGCCCTCCCGGTCGGTGAGGGCGCGCAGCTCGATCGACGGCCAGCTCAGGCCGGTGTTGACCCCGTCGACCAGGTGCATCGTGGGGCGGCGGGCGCGGTGGTCGAGGAGGGCGTCGGTGTCGAACACCGCGACGGTCTCCATCTCGTGGTGCTCGACGATGGTCGCGATGGCCTGGGCGGCACCGAGCCCCGCGTCGATCCAGCCGTCGAGCGCCAGGATGAACGCGGGGGAGTCGAGATCGGGGCGTTCGATGAACTCGAACAGGCTCACTCGACCCGCCCCACCGCTTGCCGGGCGGCTTCGGCGAGGGCCACGACCTGCTCGCCGAAGAAGTCGAACGCGCTCGAATCGCCGCCGCGATCGCCCATGGCTCCGCCGCGGTAACGGGCGTAGACCCCCTCGATGATGCAGGCCAGCTTCCAGTAGCCGAACGCCACGTAGAAGTCGATACCCGACAGGTCGCGCCCGGACGCATCGGCATAGCGCGCCATCAGCTCCGCCTTGGTGGGGAAGCCCTCGACCGACGTGGGCGCGGGGAGACCGGAGTGCGTCGGTTCGTCGGGATCGGCCCAGTAGACCTGGAGCAGGCCCACGTCGGCCAGCGGATCGCCGAGCGTGCAGATCTCCCAATCGAGCACCGCCACGATCTGGCCGGCGTCGTCGAGCATGCAGTTGTCGAGCCGGTAGTCGCCGTGGACGATCGTGGCCGGACCTTGTTCGGGGATCTCGCTCATGAGGTGGTGATAGACCTCGTCGATGAGGGGGATCTCCCTGCTCTTCGAGCGCTCGAACTGCCCGTACCAGCGTTTGAGCTGACGCTCGATGTAGCCGTCCTTGCGGCCGAGGTCACCGAGCCCGACCTGGTCGACGTCGACCGCGTGGATCTGCGCGAGCGTGTCGACGATCGACAGGCCTGCGGCGCGTCGTTGCTCGGTGGAGAGCTCGGCAGCGATCGAGACGTCGCGCACGACCGTGCCGTCGACGAACTCCATGACGTAGAACGGCGCCCCGTTCACCTCGTCGTCCTCGCACAGTCCGATCACGGGTGGGACGGGCACGTCGGTCGGGCCGAGGGCCGACAGGATGCGGTGCTCGCGGCTCATGTCGTGAGCTGTGGCCAGCACCTGCCCGAGCGGCGGTCGGCGCAGGACCCAGCGTCCGCCGGTGGTGTCGGTGACCCGGAACGTCAGGTTGGAGTGGCCGCCCTGGATCAGCTCGAAGGTGAGCGGCGGGTGCACGTCGGCGCGCGACCCGAGCCAGGCGGTCACCCGGTCGATGTCGATGCCCTCCACGGCTTCAGCTCGGCTCACCCGTCCCCCTCGGCCTGCGCTCACGGTCCTGTGGTCGAACGGCCACGCTACCGGGTACGTGGAGCAAGCTCCTATCGTGGGGTGATGGCCCTCGATGTCACGGACGCAACGTTCGAAGCCGAAGTCCTCCAGCGCTCCCACCAGGTGCCTGTCGTCATCGACCTCTGGGCTCCCTGGTGCGGACCGTGCAAGACGCTCGGCCCCATCATCGAGCGGGTGGTCGACGCCACCGACGGTGCGGTGGTGCTGGTGAAGGTCAACGTCGACGACAACCCACAGATCTCGGCTGCGTTCAAGGTCCAGAGCATCCCCGCCGTGTTCGCGCTCCGTGACGGCAAGGTGGTCGATCAGTTCGTCGGTGCCCAGCCTGA
Organism: uncultured Iamiaceae bacterium; assembly: GCA_963706425.1. GTDB lineage: Bacteria > Actinomycetota > Acidimicrobiia > Acidimicrobiales > Acidimicrobilacustridaceae > CAVPMN01. Next base: position 64,665 of record CAVPMN010000001.1, on the reverse strand, counting down.
AGCGGTGGTCGAGCAGTTCGTGGCCAAGCTCGCCCCCTCGGCGGAGGAGACCGAGGTGGCTGCTTTACTCGCTGCGGGCGACGAGTCGTCGCTGCGATCCGCGCTCGACATCGACCCCGACAACGAAGCGGTGATCGTGGCGCTCGCCGAGCTGCTGATCGGCGCCGGCCAGAACGAAGAAGCCCTCGAGCTGGTGGCCCGCATCCCGGAGACGCCGAGCACCCGACGGGTGGCCGCGCTGGCCCGTCAGGGTGGAACCGTCACTGAAGACGGCATCGAGTCCCAGCTCGACGACCTGCTGACTCGCGTGAAGGGCGACGACGACGCTCGCCGCCAGTTCGTCGACCTGCTCGAGCTGCTCGGCCCCGACGACGAGCGCACGGCCCGCTACCGGCGGGCCCTCACCGCGCAGCTCTACTGACGCTGCTTCTGCGCTGACCGGTCACGGAGGCCCTTTCACCGCCGCGCGCCCGGGCGTAACCTTCCGACCTCGGCGAGTCGTCGCCTCGTCCTCGTCCGGACCCTTCCCCCTGCAGTCAGGTGACCGTGCCGTGCGCGGTCGGATCAGGGAGGGCGCGTGGATCCGCCCGAAGACCCTCGTGACCCGTTGGCGATGCTGCGGGAGCCCAACCCCTCGATCGCGCCGACGTGGCACGCGAGGCGAGATCGGTCGGCTCATCGTCGAGGTGGTGCTGGGTGGCGAGCCCGCGCCGCCATGGCTCAAGCGTCTCGTCGTCGTCGTTGCTGGCGTCGCGGCCCTGATCGTCGTCGGTGTCTGGTGGTGGTCGGCCAGCCAGGCATCGACCCAGCGATCCGATGTCGGGCTGGCACCGCCAATCACGGCCGTGCCCTTCACCACCGGCGGCGGGTCCTCGACGACCGCGTCGGCACCCGAGCTGATCGTCCACGCCGCCGGTGCGGTTGCCCGGCCGGGCCTCTATCGAATGTCGAGCGGCGCTCGTGTCGGCGAGCTGATCGAAGCCGCCGGCGGGCTCGCGGTCGACGCCGATGTCGACCGGCTCAACCTGGCCGGTGTCCTGGTCGACGGTGCACGGGTCTATGTCCCCCGCGCCGGGGAGATGGTTCCCGACGTGGCGGTGGGCCCTCAGGTCGAGGGCGCCGGTGGCATGAGTCCCGGTCCGCCCCCGTCCCCGGGCGAGTCCGGCGGGCTGATCGACCTCAACACGGCGACGGCCGAAGCGCTCGAGGAGCTGCCGGGCGTCGGCCCGGCGACCGCGGCGGCCATCGTCGACCATCGCGAGGAGAACGGCCCGTTCCGCTCGGTCGACGGGTTGCTCGACGTACGCGGCATCGGTCCGGCCAAGCTCGATGCGTTGCGCGACCTGGTACGCGTCTGATGCGGCGGGCCGAGGAGTTGGGCACCGGCTTCGCCGTCGGGCTGGCGGCCATGGCGGCCGTCGGGGCCCGGTGGTCGCTCGCCGTCCCTTGGTGGATCGTGGCTGCCACGCTCGCGTGGGCGGCGTGGCGCCGTCATCCCGTCGTGGTGGTGGCCGCCGTCTTCCTCCTCGCCGGCTGGCTCGGAGCCCGAGCGTGGTCGGGTCTGGTTGCGCCCCCCGCCGGCCCCTTCGAGGCGTCGGTCACCCTCACCACCGACCCGGAGGCGTCGTTCGGTGGAGTGCGGGTCGAGGCGCGTGGGGAGGGCCAGCGCTTCGAGTTGTGGGTGAGGGGCCCGGCGATCCGCCACGTGCGCGACCGCCTGGCCGGCCAGCGACTGGTCGTGACCGGTCGGGTCGAACCGCTGCCCGACGGGTCCTGGCTGCGCAGCCGCCACATCGTCGCTCGCGTACTGGTCGACGACGTCCGAGCGTGGGACGAGGGCACGCCGCTCGCGCAGGCCGCCAACCACGTCCGCCGCCTCCTGACGCGGGCCGCCGAGGCACTGCCGGCCAGCCACCGCCCGTTGTTCACCGGCATGGTCGTGGGTGACGACCGCGGCCAGGACCCTGCGGTGGCCGACGACTTCCGTGCGGCCGGGCTCACCCACCTGCTCGCGGTGTCCGGGCAGAACGTGGCGTTCGTCCTCGCGCTGGTCGCCCCGCTCCTCACCCGGCTCGGGCTGCGCAGCCGACTGGTCCTGGTGCTCGGTGTGCTTGGGTTCTTCGCGCTGGTCACCCGCTTCGAGCCCTCGGTCCTGCGAGCGACGGCGATGGCGGCCTTGGCCGCCGTGGCCGCCACCGTGGGTCGACCCGTCCCCGGCGTGCGGGTGCTGGCGATGGCGGTCACCGGGCTGGTGTTGCTCGACCCGTTCCTCGTGCGATCGATCGGATTCCAGCTCTCGGTGGCCGCGTCCTGCGGCATCCTCGTGCTCTCGCGGCCGATCGCCGAGGCCCTCCCCGGCCCGCAGGTGCTGCGCACCGCGCTGGCGGTCACCATCGCCGCCCAGCTCGGCGTGGCCCCGGTGCTGATCCCGGTGTTCGGTGGCCTGCCGGTCGCCTCGGTCCCTGCGAACGTGCTCGTCGGTCCGGTGGCCGGCTTCGTCACGATGTGGGGCCTCACCGCCGGCCTGGTGGCAGGAGTGGCGGGAGGCCCCCTGGCCGGTCTGCTCCTCGCGCCTGTCGATCTCGCGCTCGATTGGATCGCGACGGTGGCGCGGGTCGTGAGTGGCTGGCCCTTGGGGGAGTTGGACCTCACGGCCGCGCTGGTCGTGGCCGGGGCGGCGGCTGTCGTGGTGTGGGCCCGCCGCCGGCCCGGCGAACGAAGGGCCAGGGTCGCGGCCGGCATCGCCGTGGCGATCATCGCGGTCACGGTGTGCCTGCCCGGGGTGCGGCTTCTCGGCGCCCCGCCGGTGCGGGTCGAGCTGGCCGAGACGGGCACGGTGTGGAGGCACTCCACCGCGGCCGGCAGCACGGCGGTGCTCGTCCTCGACGCCACCGCGCACACGTCGGGAGCGCTCGAATCGGTGCGGCGGGCCGGCATCGACCACCTCGACCTGCTCGTGGTGCCGTCGGGCGGCAGCCGCACGGCCGAGCTCGTCCACCAGCTGGGTCGTCGGGTGTCGGTGGCGCAGGTGTGGGCGCCGGCCGGTCATCGGGTCGCGGGTGCGAGCACTCCGGCGCTCGGGTCGGTGACCACCGCAGGGGGCGTCCGACTCGATGTGATCGAGCAGCGGCCCGTCCTGCGGGTCGACGTGTCGGTGTAGCGTCGCCGCTCGTGGAGCTCGCCCTCGGCCCGCACCGCTACGACGTCACCTACCGGGCGCTCGTGATGGGCATCCTGAACCGAACACCCGACTCGTTCTACGACCAGGGGTCGTACTTCGGCTTCGACGACTTCCTGCGCAAGGCCGACCGGTTGGCCGCCGACGGCGCCGACTTCCTCGACGTGGGCGGTGTGAAGGCCGGCCCCGGCGACGAGGTCACCGAAGCCGAAGAGCTCGACCGGGTGATCCCAGCGGTCGCCGCGTTGCACGAGCGCTTCGACCTCCCGCTGTCGATCGACACCTGGCGGGCATCGGTCGCCCGTGAGGCGTTCTCCGCCGGCGCGGTGGTGGGCAACGACATCAGTGGCTTCGCCGATGACGACTACCTCCCGGTGTGCGCCGCGGCGAGCGCGTCGGTGGTGGCGACGCACATCCGACTCCGACCGCGCGTGCCCGACCCCGATCCCCACTACGACGATGTGGTGGCCTCGGTCGTCGGCTTCCTCGCCGAGCGGGCGACGGCCGCCGAGGCCGCGGGCATCCCTCGTGAACGCATCATGGTCGACGCCGGGCTCGACCTCGGCAAGACCGAGGAGCAGTCGCTCGAGCTGCTGCGCGCCTCGGACCGGCTCGCCGAGCTGGGCTATCCGGTCTTCCTCTCGGCGTCGAACAAGCGGTTCCTCTGGAAGCTGCTCGACGTCGATCGCACCGAGGCGGGCGCGGGCACCACGGCGGCCCATGCGCTCGGCATCGGCCTCGGCTGTCGGGTGCTGCGTGCCCACGACGCCCGCGCCGCCCGCCGGGTGTCCGACGTGATGGCCGCGGTGCTGGCCGCGTGATCCGCCGATGATCGCGACGCACCGATGACGACCGACGCTGCGGCCCCGGTCTATCTGCTGAAGGGCAAGGACGAGGTGCTGCTGGCTCAGGCGCTCCACGACCTGGTGGCCACGCTCGTCGGCGACGGTGACCGCACGCTGATGGTCGACGAGCTCGACGAGCGGCGCTACACGGTCGACGGCGATCCGGACGTGTCGGCGGTGGTCGACGCCGCCCAGACGCCGCCGTTCCTCACCGATCGTCGGGTCGTGGTGGCCCGCCAGGCCGGCCTGTTCGGCACCAAGGACGCCGTCGGGCCGCTCGTCGCCTACCTGGCCGATCCGCTGCCCACCACCGTCGCTCGTCATCGTCTGGGAACGCGAGCCGAAGCCCGGCGTGAAGATGCCGAGCGTGCCGAAGAGCCTCGCCGATGCCGTCAAGCAGGCGGGCGGCGTGGTGATCGACAGCGCGGTGTCCGACCGGGGCAAGGAGCGCGGCACCTGGATCGACGCACAGCTCAAGTCGGCCGGCGTGGTGCTCGACGCAGGGGCCAAGAAGCTGCTCGACGACACCCTCGGTGGCGACCTGGGTCGGCTGCGGTCGGTGCTCGACGTGCTCGAGTCGACGTTCGGGCCCGGACAGCGACTCTCGGCCGACGACGTGGCGCCCTACCTGGGTGAGGCCGGCGACCTGGCCCCGTGGGACCTCACCGACGCCATCGACAGCGGCGACATCCCCCTCGCGCTCGATCGGCTGCAGCGCATGCTCGCCGCCGGCCGCCATCCCCTGCAGATCATGGCCAGCCTGCACAGCCACCTCGAGCGCATGCTGCGCCTCGACGGAGCCGCGGTGCGCGGCGAGCGCGAGGCGGCCGAGCTGCTCGGCATGAAGGGCAGCACGTTCCCCGCCAAGAAGGCGCTCGATCAGGGCCGGCGGCTCGGCCCGGAGCGCCTGCACGAGTGCGTGGCCCTGCTCGCGGCCGCCGACCTCGATCTGCGCGGCGCGAAGGCGTGGCCCGACGAGCTCGTCATCGAGGTGCTGGTGGCCAGGCTCGCCGGGCGCAGCCGGCAAGCGGCCGGGTCGCGGCGAGGGAGTTGAGCGAGCCGAAGGGGCTCAGCCGGCTGGGGTGTTCAGCCGCTTCATCAGGCGCGCCTTGCGGCGGGCGGCCTGGTTCTTGTGGATCACGCCCTTCGACGCGGCCTTGTCGAGCTTGCGCATCGCCTCGCGGGTGAGCTCGTCGGCGTTGTCGGCGCCTTCGTCGGCGGCGGTGGCGGCGGCCTTGGTGCGGGTCTTCAACTCGGACCGCACGGCCTTGTTGCGCACGCGGCGCTTCTCGTTCTGGCGGTTGCGCTTGATCTGGCTCTTGATGTTTGCCACGACGGTCCTGTGGTTCGGTGCGAGCTGGTGGTTCGGTGCGAGCTGGGCGGTTCGAGTGAACCTCGGCCCACGGGCCTCGGGAGGCCTGGCAACGAAAGGTAGAGGTTAGCGGCTGGCCCCCCGGGAGGCACAACCGGGCCGCCGGGGGCTTGGGCGCCAGCCGCTACGCTCGCGTGTCTCGTGTCCAGCCTCGAGCGGTATCGCAACCTCTGCATCATCGCCCACATCGATCACGGCAAGAGCACCCTGGCCGATCGGATGCTCGAGCTGTGCGGAGCGGTCGACCCCCGGGAGATGCGCGCCCAGTACCTCGACACCATGGATCTCGAGCGTGAGCGCGGCATCACCATCAAGCTGCAGAGCGTGCGCCTCGACTGGCGCGACCACGTCCTGAACCTCATCGACACCCCCGGGCACGTCGACTTCGGCTACGAGGTCTCCCGATCGCTGGCGGCCTGCGAGGGCGCGATCCTGCTGGTCGACGCCTCGCAGGGCATCGAGGCCCAGACCCTGGCCAACTGCTATCTCGCCCTCGAGCACGACCTCGAGATCGTGGCCGCGCTCAACAAGATCGACCTCCCGGCCGCCGACCCCGATCGCTACGCCGCCGAGATCGAGAACGTGCTCGGCATCCCTGCCGACGAGATCCTGCGCATCTCGGCCAAGACCGGTGCGGGGGTGCCCGAGCTGCTCGATGCCGTGGTCGACCGCATCGCGCCGCCGGAAGGCGATCCCGACGGACCCCTCCAGGCCCTCATCTTCGATTCGCACTTCGACCAGTACCGCGGTGTGGTGAGCTCGGTGCGGGTGGTCAACGGCACGCTCACGACCGGACGGCGACTGCGGTTCATCCAGGCCAACGCCGCCCACCACGCCGACGAGCTCGGTGTGCGCCGTCCCGACATGACGGCCGTCGGTTCCCTCGGCGCGGGTGAGGTGGGCTACCTGATCGCCGGCATCAAGGACGTGGGCGAAGCGCGCTCGGGCGAGACCGTCACCGACTACTCCCAACCCGCAGCGCCGCTCGAGGGCTACCGCGAGCCCAAGCCCATGGTGTTCTGCGGGCTCTATCCGATCGACGGCGACGAGTTCACCTCGCTGCGCGAAGCGCTCGAACGTCTGCGGCTCAACGACTCGAGCTTCACCTTCGAGCCCGAGAGCTCGGGCGCGTTGGGCTTCGGGTTCCGCTGCGGGTTCCTCGGCTTGTTGCACATGGAGATCATCCGGGAGCGTCTCGAGCGCGAGTTCGATCTCAGCCTCATCGCCACCGCCCCCTCCGTCGAGTACCGGGTGCAGCGGACCACCGGGGAAGAGGTGATCATCGACAACCCGAGCGACATGCCACCCCAGGCCGAGATCGAGCGCATCGAGGAGCCGTTCCTCACCACCACCATCCTCACGCCCACCGACTACACCGGCACGTTGATGGAGCTCTGCCAGAGTCGGCGCGGCGAGATGGGCAAGCTCGAGTACCTGTCACCCGAGCGGGTCGAGCTGGTCTACCGGCTCCCGCTGGCCGAGGTGGTCGTCGACTTCTTCGACCAGATGAAGAGCCGCACGCAGGGCTACGCCAGCCTCGACTACGAGCCGGCCGGCTACGCGGCGTCCGATCTGGTGCAAGGTCGACGTGCTGCTCAACGCCGTGCCCGTCGACGCCTTCAGCACGATCATGCATCGCGACAAGGCGTCCGAGTACGGCCGGCGCATGACCGAGAAGCTCCGCGAGCTCATCCCCAGGCAGCTGTTCGACGTGCCGATCCAGGCGGCCATCGGCGGTCGCATCATCGCGAGGGAGACGGTCAAGGCGAAGCGCAAGGATGTGCTGGCCAAGTGCTATGGCGGCGACATCACCCGCAAGCGCAAGCTGCTCGAGCGCCAGAAGGAGGGCAAGAAGCGGATGAAGAACATCGGCCGGGTCGAGGTTCCTCAAGAGGCGTTCATCTCGGCCCTGCGGCTGGACGACTGATCGCGGTGGCTGCCCTCCCGTTCCAGGTGGCGGTGCACATCGGCTACCACAAGACCGCCACCACCTGGTTCCAGCAGGTGGTGCTCAACCGCCATCCGCAGATCGTCCCGCTGCCGCGCTACCCGTTGCCCGAGGCCCAGCTGCGGGCCGATCCGCTCCTGCGCCCGCTCGTCGCCGATCCCGACGCCGAGTTCGACCCAGAGGCCACGCGAGCCGCGTTCTTGGCTCGCGTCGAGGCGGTGCCCGAAGCGGCGGGCAAGACCGTCGTGGTGTCCGCCGAGCGTCTGTCGGGCCACGCGGGCAGCGGAGGCTACGACGCCGTGCGCATCGCCGATCGCCTGCACGCCACGCTGCCCGAGGCCAAGGTGTTCTGGTGGATCCGTGACCGGGTGGCGTCGATCCGCTCCGAGTACAAGCAGCTGGTGCACGAAGGGTGGGTCGGCTCGGTCGCCTCCACGTTCGACTCGCCCCGCAGCTGGAAGTCGGTGGGCTTCTCGTCCGCGTACTGGGACTACGACCGCCTCGTCGACGCGTACGTCGACCGGTTCGGACGCGACGCCATCCACGTCATGGACTACGGCCGCTTGAAGGTCGACCGAGAGGCCGCGCTCGCCGACTTGGCCCGGTTCCTCGGCATCGACGACTGGTCGCTGGCGGCCGACCAGCTCGACAAGCGCGTGCTCCCGTCGCCGTCGGACGGTGCCGTCCGACTCCAGCGGTTGGCCAACCATCTTCGCCGCAGCGAGTTCCACCCCTATCCGGTGGTGGCCGTCCCCCAACGGGTGCGCTCCCGGTGGTCGCGGTCGTGGCTGTCAGGGTCGGGTGTGGCCGAGGCGGTGCGCCGCGCTGCCGGTCGCCGGCCGCTGTTCGACGATCGCTTCGGCGCGTGGGCGGCCGAGCGCTACCGCCGGTCCGACGAGCGGCTGGCCGAGCTGGGCATCAAGATCGAGCCGGAGTGACTCCGGCCTGGGGCCGATAAGGCCCACGCCCGTTGGCACTCGGTATCATCGAGTGCCAACAGCACCGGCCGAAGAAGCGCACCATGCTCGACGAACGCAAAGCGACCGTCCTCCGCGCTGTGGTGGAGGAGTACATCGAGACCGCCCAGCCGGTCGGGTCGAGTCACGTCGCCCGGGCGCCCGGGGTCAACGTCTCGTCGGCGACGGTGCGCAACGACATGGCCGTGCTCGAGCAGGAGGGCTACCTCTACCAGCCCCACACCAGCGCCGGCCGGGTGCCCACCGAGAAGGGCTACCGGTTCTACGTCGACAGCCTCACGTCACCGAGCCGCCTGGTCGGCGCCGACGCCCAACAGGTCCGGCGCTTCTTCGACCGGGCCCACAACGAGCTCGAGCGCATGTTGCAGGACACCAGCCGGCTGCTGTCGAGCCTCACCACCTATACGGCGGTGGTGGTGGGCCCGCCTCACGAGGCCACCACCATCCGCTCGGTGCAGCTGGTCGAGCTCGGTCCCCTCGTCGTGCTCGCCGTGGTGGTGCTGTCCAACGGGGTGGTCGAGAAGCGCACGCTCGAGCTGGCGGGGCCCGAGGGCTATGTCGCCGACGATCTGGCCCGTGTGGGGGCCGCGCTGTCTGCGGCGCTGATCGGTCGGCCGCTGGCCGATGTGGGCCAGGTCCACGTCGACGGCGACATCCGCGAGCTGGGAGCCGCGGTGTTGCGTGCGTTGGCGGGCGACCCCTCGGAAGACCCCGAGGTCTACCTCTCCGGCACCTCGCAGATGGCCGATGCGTTCGACGCCGTCGGCACCGTCCGCGACGTGCTGCGCATCCTCGAGCAGCAGTTCGTCGTGGTCACCCTGTTGAAGGACGTGCTCGACCGGGGCCTGAGCGTGGCCATCGGCACCGAGACCGGCGTCGAGCCGCTGGCCGACTGCGCCATCGTCGTCTCGCCCTACTCCGTCGACGGCGAGCCGGCCGGCTCGATCGGTGTGCTCGGTCCCACCCGGATGAACTACCCCCAGGCGCTCGCGGCGGTCACCGTGGTGAGCGAGCGGCTGGGTCGCCGCCTGAGCGAAGGATGACCGACGTGTCCGCCGACTACTACGAGCTCTTGGGCGTCTCGCGCGATGCGTCGTCCGACGAGATCAAGCGGGCCTACCGCCAGCTCGCCCGCCAGCTCCATCCCGACGCCAACGACGGTGACCCTGCGGCCGAGGCCCGCTTCAAGGAGGTCGCGGTCGCCTACGAGACGCTCAGCGATCCAGAGCGGCGGCGTCACTACGACCGCTTCGGTGCGGCCGGACCGCAGGCCGGCAACCCCTTCGCCGGCGGCGGCGGCGGGCTCGGCGACCTGTTCGACATGTTCTTCACCGGCTCCCCGTTCGGAGGGGGCGCCGGGGGCCGGGCTGGCCCGCCTCGCGGTGCCGACCTCGAGGCGGTGGTCGACCTGTCGTTCGAGGAGGCCGTGTTCGGCACCGAGGCGTCGGTGTCGGTGAAGACGGCCACGATCTGTGCCGACTGCGAGGCCACGGGTGCCGCCACCGGCAGCGCACCCATGACCTGTCCCGAGTGCCGCGGGGCCGGCCAGGTCCAGCGGGTGCGCCAATCGATCCTCGGCCAGATGGTGACGGCCAGCGCCTGTCCCCGGTGCGGAGGGCTCGGCTCGGTGATCGAGCACCCCTGTCCCACCTGCCATGGCGAGGGTCGCAACCTCGAGACGAAGACCTACACGGTCGAGGTGCCGGCGGGCATCGACACCGGCTCCACGCTGCGACTGACGGGCCGGGGCGCAGCCGGTCCCCGGGGTGGCGGTGTCGGCGACCTCTACGTCCACGTACGGGTTCGTCCCCACGAGCGCTTCGAGCGGCAGGGCTACGACCTGGTCAACGAGTTGCGCGTGCCCATGACACAGGCGGCGCTCGGGGCCCAACTCGAGTTCGAGACGCTCGACGGCGTGGAAGATCTCGTCGTGCCGCGTGGCACCCAGACGGGCAAGGTCTTCCGGCTGAGGGGCAGGGGAGTGCCCCACGTCGACGGCCGGGGGCGGGGCGATCTGCTCGTCAGGGTCGTGGTCGAGACCCCCGACGCCCTCGATGAGGCTGAAGAGGAGTTGCTGCGCAAGCTGGCCGAGATCAGGGGCGACGACGTCGCGCCCCCCGACACCGGGTTCTTCGCCCGTGTGCGGTCCGCCTTCAAGTAGCAGGACCCTCCGCTGTCCGCCGCTGCGTCCCCGCCATCCGGTCCACCCCTCGCCTATGTCGACGACCTCGACGCACCGGTGCTTGCGCCTGCCGATGCCCATCACCTCGCCCGGGTGTTGCGAGTCCGCGAGGGTGACCCGGTCACCGTCGCCGATGGTGGCGGGGCATGGCGGCCGGCGCGGTTCTCCGCGGTCGCGCCCACCATCGACGGCGAGGTCGTGGTCACCCCCTCGCCCTCGCCCGAGATCGTGGTGGCGTTCGCGCTGGTGAAAGGAGACCGCAGCGACACCATCGTGCGACAGCTCACCGAAGTCGGGGTCGACCGCATCGTGCCGTTCGTCTCGGCCCGCAGCATCGCCCGGCCCGACGCCGACCGGGCCGCCCGTCAGGTCGAGCGCTGGCGGCGCATCGCGCGAGAGGCCGGCATGCAGAGCCGCCGGGCCCGCCTGCCCGAGGTCGAGGCGGTCTCGAGCTTCCCGGAGGTGGCTGCCCGCCCCGGTTCGGCGATCGCCGATCGCCACGGCCGGCCCCTCGATCTGCGCCACCCGGTGGTGCTCATCGGGCCCGAGGGGGGCTGGGAGCCGGCCGAGCGCGATCAGGTGGCCGACCGGGTGGCTCTGGGGCCCCAGGTGCTGCGATCCGAGACTGCGGCGGTCACGGCGGGCGCCCTCGTCGTGGCGCTGCGAGAGGGGCTGTTGGCCTCTCCGACACCGGAATGACACCCTACGTTGGAGGCATTGTCTAACCTGAGCGACGCAGAGTAAGGTTCACCCGGCGATCTACCACGCATCGTGGCGGCACCCTTCAGGCCACCACGATGAACATGCGTGGGCTTGGGCGGGGGCGAGGCGAGCCCGCCATGGAACAGAGAGGGAGCAGGGCATGACCATCGACCCCGGCGTCGAGGTTCCCACGAACTACAGCCGCAAGGTCGGCGAACGGCTGCGCGCCATCAGGCGCCAGAAGCGGCTGTCGCTGCAAGAAGTCGAGGCTTCCTCCGATCAGGAGTTCAAGGCGTCGGTGCTCGGTGCCTACGAGCGTGGCGAGCGGGCCATCTCGGTGCCCCGGCTCCAGCGCCTGGCGCGCTTCTACAACGTGCCGGTCGACCAGCTGCTGCCTCCCGACGAGGGCCCCGGCTTCGCCGGCAGCGATCGGGCGGCGTTGACGCCGCTCGACTCGAGCATCACCATCGACCTGCGCCGGCTCGAGAACCTGTCTGGGCCCGAAGCCGAGATGCTCAACCGCTACCTCACCATGATCCAGGTGCAGCGCCAGGACTTCAACGGCCGCATGCTCACCATCCGCAAGGAAGACCTGCGGGCCATCGCGTGCATCCTCGGCGTGGGCGTCGACAACGCCACCGGTCGGCTCGACGATCTCGGACTGAGCCTCTCTTCGTCGTGAGCGCACCGTCGGGCCCTGGGCGACCCGGCGGACCAGCAGGTTTCGGGGTGTACGTGCACATCCCGTTCTGCGCGCATCGCTGCGACTACTGCGCGTTCGCGACCTGGACCGACCGGCACCATCTCGTCGATGCGTATCTCGACGCGGTCATGGTCGACCTGCGCCGCGCCGTCGCCGAGGGCATGCCGCCGGCCACGTCGATCTTCGTCGGCGGTGGCACGCCGTCGCTCGTCCCGGGCCAGCAGCTGGCCGACCTGATCGCCGCCATCCCGCGTGCCCGGGTGTCAGGCGAGCACGGCGAAGCCGAGGTCACCGTCGAGTGCAACCCCGACACCGTCACGGCTGACCTGGTGGGCGCCTATCGATCGGCGGGGGTCAACCGCCTCTCGTTGGGGGTGCAGTCGATGGTGCCCCATGTGCTGTCCGCCCTCGGCCGCACCCACGATCCGGCAAACGTGGAGCGGGCCTTCGAGCTGGCCCGGGGCGCCGGTTTCGCCAATCTGAACGTCGACCTGATCTACGGCGCCGTGGGCGAGTCGCTCGCCGACTGGACCCACACGGTGCACCGCACGCTCGCACTCGAGCCCACTCACGTCTCGGCCTATGGCCTCACGGTCGAAGCCGGCACCGCGCTCGCCGACGACCCGGCCCGCCATCCCGACGACGACGATCAGGCCGACAAGTACCTCGCCGCCACCGAGCTCCTCGCCGAGCGGGGGCTCGTCGGCTACGAGATCTCCAACTGGGCCCGCCCCGGCTTCGAGTGCCGCCACAACCTGCTCTATTGGGCGCAGGGCGACTACCGGGGCTTCGGATGCGCGGCCCACTCCCACGTCGACGGACGCCGTTGGTGGAACGTGCGCACGCCGGAGCGTTACCTCGACCTGGTCGGGGCGGGGCGGTCGACCGAGGCGGGCCACGAGCAGCTCGACGACGACCTGCGTCGGGTCGAGGGACTGCAGCTCTCGTTGCGCACCGGCGCCGGTGTGCCCATCGGGGCGTTGAGCACCGACGACGAAGCGCGGCTGGCGGGCCTGGTCGAGCGGGCCGACGGTCGGTTGGTGCTCACCGCCCAGGGTCGGCTGTTGGCGAACGAGGTCGCCGTGCGGCTGCGGTGAGCCTCATTCGGGGTCGAGCGCGGGCAGCTCGAAGACCTGACCGGGGAACACCAGATCGGGATGATCGGGCACGGCGAGCCGCGGGGCGTTGTGAGCGACGATCTCGACCAGGTAGGCGGCCACCTCGTCATCGGTGGGCGCCCGGTGCCGGTGGGCGGCGAGCGTGCGCGCCGCCACGCCCCACAGATGGTCGCCGGGGGCGATGGTGCTGGTGGCGAGGACCGAGGACTCGGGCGTGGGCCCGGCCGCGGTTGGGGCCGGTGGGTCATCGACCGCTCTCATCACGGCCACGTCGGCTGGCGGCCGACTCAGCGCCACCATGGTCGGTGGCGCGGCAGGAGACGCCTGGGCCACGCCCCCTGCCACGCCGATGGTGAGGGCCATGCCGGCCACGCCGTGCACGGCCCGTCGGACGATCGGCAGCGAGAACCGATCGACGAGCGCGGCCAGGGTGCGCAGCCGGGCCGCGCGGGCGACGAGCGCCAGCCCGACCGTGGCCACGAGGTAGATCGCCACGACGAGGGCCACGATCCGGGCGACGGCGGCCACCGCCACCACGGCACCGTGGCGCTCGATCCACGCCTCGACCTGCCCGAGGTCGCCCGCCGGCAGTCCAGGGAGGGCGCGACCGGCGGCCCACGCGGCCAGCGTCGCGGCGAGAGCCAGCGCCAGCACGACGAAGGGGCCGGGGCCCTCGCGGGGCGAGGACGGATCCTCGGCTGCAGTCATGTCGTCACCGGCGGCAGGGCCAGCTCCGTGCCGTCGGGCAGCCGTGCGATCAACCGAGGGCAGCTGCCGTCGGAGCGATCGAGCTCGAGCCGTGCGCCCGGCTCGAGCTCGGCGAACGGCTGTGCGACCAGATCGACACCTGGTTCGGCCCAAGTGTCGAACACGAACACGGCGCCGGTGGACGGGCGCAGCACCGCGGCCCGACGGCTGCCATCACAGGCCAGGTCGTCGACGAGGATCTCGTCGCCGGCCTCGCCGATCTGATAGCGCCGACCGTCGATCTCGACGACGGGCGCAACGGAGGAAGCGGGTGCGGGCGCCACCGTGGTGGTGGCCGTCGCGAGTGTCGTCGTCGTGGCCGCCGTCGTGGGAGCGGACCTGGGTGGCCGACCGCCGGTGGTGGGCGGGGCCGTGGTGGGGCGGCCGGTTGCGGTCGCCTGGGCGGCGCCCCCGGTGCGGTGGTCGGCGCCGAACACGTTGACCGCGAGCAGCCCGATGGCCCCGAGCCCGGCCGCGACCGCGAGCGATCCGAGCAGCCGGCGCGCCGACGGGAGCCTGCCGGAGGGATCCGGGCCCGTTGCGGATCGGCGGAGCTGGGCGAAGGGATCGCCTGTTGATGGCGTGCTCGTCGCAGCCGAGCACCGCGTGTGGTCGAGCTGCGATGGGCTCGAGACCGTCACGCCGGGAGAGAGGGCCGCCAACGACGCGGCCAGGGCGCGCGCCGTGGGACGACAGGTCGGGTCGTCGGCCCGTGCGTGGTCGGCCAGGTTGAGCAGGGCCTTGCGCAGATCGTCGACCGATGCCCGGCGCCGAGCGATGCGTCGCGAGCGGGGGAAGTCGAAGAGCGCCTCGCCGGCCGCCAACACGGCGAGCAGTTCGCCGAGCCCGGCGATGTCGTCGGCCCGAGCCCGGCGGGCCCGCTCGCCGCTCTGCTCGACCAGGGCGGCCTTCCCGAAGCCGCACAGCACCGGTGCGCCGGAGGGGTCGAGCAGCACATGGCTGGGATCGTGCAGCTGGCCGTGCACCACGCCCAGCTCGTGCAGGTCGGCCGTGATCTCGGCCACCCGGGCGCCGATGCCCGCCGCTTGCGCCGGGGGCACCGGGCCGAGATCGGCGAGCGAGCGGGTGCCGACCCAGGTGGTGGCCAGCGCCGGGCCCTCCGCCTCGGGGCGCAGCCCGCGGGCCTCGACCACGCCTGCGTGGCGGCACACGGTGAGCACGGCCAGCTCCTTCACCAGGTCGACGGCCTGCTCGTCGTTCGAGCGCGCATTTGAGGGCCACCAGCCCCTCGTCGCCGTGGTCGACCCGCACCCGTGCGCTCATGGCTGCTGAACATACTCAAAAGGAATGAAAAGTAAAGAAAAATACTGAGAAGCTCGTTCAGCCAGGTGGTGGCCGTGCGTGGTGGTGCCGACCGGTACAGTGCGCTAGCCGCGCGGCGCCCGTCTGCCGCAGGCGGCACGTGAGAAGGGGGCGGAATGCCAGCAGAGGTGCGCCGCTCGTCGTCGGGCGGCGAGGGCAAGATCATCATCACCGGGCCCGGTCGATCGGGCACCACGTTGCTCGTGCGGCTGTTGACGGGCATGGGCCTCGACACCCGCGAGGAAGAGTTGCGGGTCTACGGCAACGTCAACGCCGGGCTCGAGATCATGGATCCGGCCCGGCCGAACACCCCCCGGGTCATCAAGTCGCCGCAGCTGACCGAGGAGCTGCCTCGAATGTTGGCCGACGGTCGGGTGCAGCCCACCGACATCGACCACGTGCTGCTGCCCGTCCGCGACCTCGAGACCGCCGCCGCCAGCCGGGTGAAGGCCAGCGTCGAGGCGGGCATCCCCAAGGTGCCTGGCGGCATGTGGGGCACCAGCAAGCCCCAGGAGCAGAAGTGGTTCCTGGCCGAGGCCTTCTACGGACTGATCGAAGCCCTGGCCCGCTACGAGATCCCGTTCACCGTGCTGGCGTTCCCGCGCTTCGCCGAGGATTGCGACTACGCCTTCCGCACGCTGTCGTTCCTCAACCCCGACGTCACCTCGGAACAGTTCGCAGCGGCGTGGGCCGAACGGGTCGACCGCTCGCTCATCCACCAGCCCGGCCCCGAGCAGTGGAGCCGCAAGCAGCGCCTGCGGCTGAAGGTCAGCACGATCGAACGGCGGGTCAAGTTCCGGGTGCGCAAGCTCACCAAGGGCTCGCCCAACCGCAAGCGCTGAGCCGGACGATCAGCCGGCGGGTCGACGCGGGTCGGCGAGCGCGTGCGACAGGGTGGGATCGGAGCACACACCTTGGACGGGTGGCCGACCCTTCAGGCGGCTGCGGGCGAGGTGTGCGTACCACGCCGCGCTGAGCGAGATGCCCTTCACGATGGCGGCCGCCGACCGGCGGCCGATCACGCTCATCTCTCGGGCACGTGAGGGATGCCGAATGCTCACCAGCACGGCCCGGGCCACCCGTCGAGCGCTCAGGGCCAGGCGGTGGGCGACCGCCCCCAGGCCCAGGTGCTTGGCGCCCGTGAGCACCATGTTCGACCACATCAGGGTGCGGGCGACCGCGTGGGCCGAGCCCTCGGTCGTACCGCTGGCGTCCTCGACGACCACGACGTCCCAGCCGAGGAGGTTGGCCCGCACGCCGTAGTCGACGTCCTCGCAGTAGGAGCCGAAACGTTCGTCGAACGGGCCCACCTGCTCCACGCAGGCCCGTCGCAGCACCAGGCACGATCCGGAGACCCACGCCGAGCGCAACGCGCCGGGCAGGGTCGGCCGGGTGCTGGGTGCGACCGCCTGGGCGCCGGCGCGGTCGAAGGCCTTGGCGTAGAGGCTGAGCTTGCCCCGCCCCGTGCCGGTGAGCCGAGGTCCGAGCACCCCGGTGGTCGGGTGCTGCGTCGGCGTAGTCGACCAGCAGTCGCAGGCAGCTGGGGTCGAGGTCGAGATCGTGGCTGGTGATGGCACAGAACTCGCTGTCGCTCTCACTGAGCCAGTGCCCGAGCGCGGCGTTGGCGCCGGCGGTGAACCCTCGGTTCTCGGGTTGGGCTGAGCACGGGCGTGTCGTCGAAGGGGCCGAGGCCGCCGTTGTCGACCACGTGCACGCAAACCGGCAGCTCACCCGCGCGTAGCGACTCGACCGTGGCCTTGCACCACTCGGGCGCGTGGTAGTGGATGACGTAGACAGGGAGCGGTGTGGGGCTGGTCATGGCGGTTCCGGGGAGGGGCGCCCGGACTGTACCGCTCGCGATCCGCTCCCGGCCGCCGTCTACGCTGCTCGTCGAGATGGGCACCGAGGGGTCACCGGCATTCAGCGTCATGGTCGTCTGCTACAACCACGAGCACTTCGCGCGCCAAGCGCTCGAGAGCGTGGCGGCTCAGACCTGCCAGGACCTCGAGCTGGTGGTCACCGACGACGTCTCGTCCGACGACACGCGGCGGGTCATCACCGACTGGATCGCCGAGACCGGCTACCCGGCCCGCACCGTCTTCAACGAGGAGAACACCGGCTTGCCGGCCCTGTTGAACGCGGTCATCCCGACGTTGCGCGGCGACTACGTGATCGTGCTCGCCGGCGACGACTGGATGCTGCCCGATCGGCTCGAGCGCCAGCTGCGGCGGTTCGAGCAGTCGGGACCTGAGACGGCACTGGTCTACTCCGATGTGCTGAAGGTGTTCCCCGACGGCGAGCCGATGGGCATCTGGCGCGAAGGGGGCGATCGTCCCGAGGGCGATGTCTACCTGCGGCTCTTCCGCGACAACTTCGTGCCGGCGGCCAGCGCCACCATGCGGCGCTCCGCCTACGACGTGGTGGGTCCCTACGACGAGACCCTGCCGATCGAGGACTACGACATGTGGTTGCGGGTCAGCCAGCACTTCGAGGTCGCCTACGAGCCGGGCGTGGTGGCCTGCTATCGCCAGCACGACGCCGCCCTCACCAAGACGCTCGGTATCCGCAGCCTGCTCTCCGCCCATCGATCGGTCGAGAAGCACCTGGGCACCGATCGTCGGGTCGACCGGGCGGTTCGCCAACGCATGGCGGTGATCGCGCTGAAGATGCACTCGCGTGGTGACGACCCCGACCTGGCTCGGCGCTATCTGCGTTCGGCGGTGGTGCGCTATCCGTCGCCCCACGTGGTGCGCGCGGTGGTCACCGCACACGTCCGTCGTGGCTGAGCCGTCACGGCCGGTCGCTCACGTCGAGCGCTGCTCGCGACTCCACTCGATCTGGGCGGCGACGCCGGTGCGGAGGTCGACCTCGGGCCGCCAGCCGATGGCCCGCTCGGCCAGCTCGACCGAGCCGCCGGTGCAGCGCACATCACCCGGCTGGGCCGGCTCGTGGCGCCGGTCGATCGGCAGGCCGCTCTCTTCCTCGATGAGCGCGAGCAACGCGTTGACGGTGGTCGATCCGCCACCGGCGACGTTGATCGGGCCGGCCGGAGCCACGTCGACCGAGGCCGCGAGCACGTTGGCGCGCACCGCATCGCCCACATAGGTGAAGTCGCGCACCTGCTCGCCGTCTCCGTAGATCACGACCTTGTCGGCGTCGAGGGCTGCGTCGATGAAGCGGCGAATCGCCATGTCGGGTCGTTGACGTGGGCCGTAGACCGTGAAGTAGCGCAAGGCGGCCACCGAGAGGCCCCAGTTGTCGGCGTAGAGCAATGCGAGGTGCTCGGCGGCGAGCTTGGTGACGCCGTAGGGGCTGTGGGGACGCGGCAGCTCGGTTTCGGGGGTCGGGTATCGTGGCGCGTTGCCGTAGACCGACGAGCTCGACGCGTAGACCAGCCGACGAACCGGTTGCCGCTTGATGGCCTCGAGCAGGCGCTGGGTGACGAGCACGTTGTGCGCGACGTAGATCGCGAAGTCCTTGTCCCACGAGAGCCGCACGCCGGGCTGGCCGGCTTGGTGGAAGACCACGTCGACATCCTCGAGCAGCGGCTCGATGGCCATGCTTGCGAGGTCGGCCTCGTGAAAGGTGAAGCGGGGATCGCCCAGCAGGGCGTCGAGATTGCGGCGCTTCTCGGCGATGTCGTAGTAGGGGGTGAGGCAGTCGACGCCCACCACCTGGTGGTCGTCGCGAACGAGCGCGTCCGCCAGATGGCTTCCGATGAAGCCCGCCGCCCCCGTGATCAACGCGCGCATCGGGTCATCATCGCGCACGAGGCGGGGAGGCACTTCACCCCACGCGGGCCCACCGGTCCCGGTGGCAGGCCGATCGCTCACCCAACCGGGCGGTCCGCCGGTCACGACCTTGCGCCCGGTCTGCCATCATGGCCGGGCCGGACGGGTGTCCGGATGACGAGCAACGGGGGACCGGTGGATCGCAAGTCGTTGGAGACGTTGTTCGTCCGCAGCCGGGTTCCGCTGGCGTTCTGGAAGGCCCGTCTCGTTGCGAACGAGGCGCTCGGTCGGGCAACCGCGGGGCGGCATCCGGAGCGCGAGCGGGTCGACGGCCAGCCACTCCAGATCCTCGTCCACGTGCCGACCTACCCACCCGCCACCCATTCGGGCTCGGAGATGTCGCTGCACACCGCCCTGCGCTTCCTGCAGTCGCACGGTCATCACATCCGGGTGCTGGTCCCGACCGACCAGGAGGAGTCGATCGAGGACGGGATCCCGGTGCGGTACGAGGCGCCGGGTCGCACCGACGAGGCCTATGAGTGGGCCGACATCGTCTTCACCCAACTGCACCTGCACAACCAGGTCGCTCGCCTCGCCGCACGTCACCAACGACCGTTCGTGCGGTTCATGCGGATGGGTGGCGGTCTCAACCGGGCTCGCAACTGCGGACGTCCGCAACTGCTCGTGTTCAACGCCCAGTGGTTGAAGGACCAGTACCCCTACCCGACGCCGACCATCGTGCTGCACTCGCCGATCGACTTCACCCGCTATCAAGCGACCGTCACCGGCGACCAGATCACGCAGATCAACCTGAGTGAGCGCAAGGGCGGCAAGGTCTTCTACGAAGTCGCTCGCCGCATGCCGGAGCGCAAGTTCGTGGGCGTCATCGGCAGCTGGGGCGCGCAGGAGACGTCGGCAGCGGCGTTGCCCAACGTCGAGATCGTGGAGCACACCGACGACATCCTCTCGGTCTATGCCCAGACGCGGATCCTCATGTTCCCTTCGCTCTACGAGCCCCATCCACGCACCCCACTCGAGGCGTGCGCGTCCGGCATCCCGACCATCGCCAACCCGGTGCCCGGCACCGTCGAGGCGCTGGGCGACGCGGGCATCTACCACGACGCAGACGATCCTGAAGCGTGGGTCGCCGAGATCCGCCGGCTCGACGATCCCGAGATCTATCGCGAAGCCTCGCAGGCGGCATTGCGCCGCGTCGCAGAGAAAGATCCGCTGCCCGAGCTCGAAGCCTTCGAGCAGGCCGTGCTCGACACGGTGACTCGATATCGCGCGTCGCGGCGCTGAGGTCCCCGCGTTCAGCCGAGGCGACTGCGCAGCAGCGCGTCGGTGAGCTGGCGAACGGCACCATGCCCACCGGATTTCGAGAGCACGAGGTCGGCGACGGCGCGTGCATCGGGATGGGCGTCGGCCACCACCACACCGCAGCCGGCGTGAGCGAGGCACTCGATGTCGTTGACGTCGTTTCCGACGAAGACGACCTGCGCGGCGTCGATGCCTCGGTCGTCGAGCCAGCCTTCGAGCACCGGCCACTTGTCGTCGGTGCCCTGGATGCACTCGACGCCGAGCTTGGCGCACCTGGCGGCGACGACCCGGTTGCGCTCCTTCGAGATCACCGCGATCGCCACGCCGGTGGCGCGCAGCTGTTCGATGCCCATCCCGTCGCTGCGGTTGGCCAGCACGCCCTCGGTGCCGTCCTCGAGCACCAGCACCCGGTCGTCGGTCATGACCCCGTCGAAGTCGAACACCACCGCTGCCACCGGGTTCGGGAGGCGACGGTCGAAGTCGGTGCCCGTCGAACCCGTCGCACGGTGCGCTTCGGTGCGCACCGCGTCGACCAGGCGTTCGATGTCGGCCGGCGTGTCGAGAGGGACCTCTGCACCGAGCACCACGACGACATCTGGGGGATCGCCTCCGCCCTCGAGGGTGGCGGCGAGCGCATCGACCGTGGCCGCGCTCGGACTGCGGGGCGACCACCAGTCGGACGGTGGGGGTCACCACGTGCCCCTACGCTGTCGGACGGTGCCCGCTAACGTCGTCATCCTTGTCTCCCGAGGCTTCGTGTTCGTGTCCACTCCGCCAGCTTCTCACTCCAGCTGTGGCGTCGAAGGTGTCCCTGGCCTGCGCAGGCCGGGCGGCGACCTCCTGAGTGACCCGTGAGCGTCTCGCAGCGGTCGGGCGCGTCGTCGTTGCGGGCCGTCGTCTCTCGTGCCGCGCAGCGGCTGCCGGTGCTCGTCGACGCCTATCGGCTGGCGCGAAACCCCACGTGGGAGACGGAGATCTGGCGGGACTACGTCGCGACCCGCAACGAGACGGCGTTCATCCGACGGCTGGTGCCCGCCGATCGGGCGCCGACGAGTCTTGGTGGCGCTTTATCGCGACGACATCTTCGACGCCAAGATGGGCATGGTGCTGGCCACCGCCCTGCGGCTGCGAGGACTGGCGCCGACGGTCCTGCTGCCGTCGCGCCGCGCGTCGCGTACCGCCCGCTACGTCGAGTGCCTCGGGCCGGTCGATCTGGTCGACTGGGTGGGCACCGAACTGAGCGACGACGAGCAGCGCGACGTCGATGCGGCGCTCGACTGGTTCGATGCGACCGCACCCGACTTCGACCAGCTCCGGACATGGCGCTTCCGCGGCTACCAGGCCGGCAACCATGTGCTGTCGAGTGTGATCCGGCTCACCTTCGAGGCCGATCCCGATCTGGCCGTCCCTGCGACCCGCGAGCTCACCCGATCGGTGCTGCACGACGTCCTGGTGGCC
Organism: uncultured Iamiaceae bacterium; assembly: GCA_963706425.1. Lineage (GTDB taxonomy): Bacteria > Actinomycetota > Acidimicrobiia > Acidimicrobiales > Acidimicrobilacustridaceae > CAVPMN01. The sequence continues at coordinate 43,061 of CAVPMN010000001.1, read as the reverse complement.
TACCTGCGAGCTGATCGGCTGCTCGATCGAGTCGACCCCATGGTGCTCCTGGTCGAGGAGGCCAACTACTCGCTCCAGGGCCCGCTCGTCGACGTGGCCGTGGCCCGCGGCATCGACGTGGTGCACACCGTGTCGATCTGGCGTGACGACGCGTTGTGGAGCAAACGCATCACCCCGGCGACCCGACGCACCGAGCCCAAGTCGGTTGACGCGGTCACGCTCGACGAGCTCGAGCGCGAGCCTTGGGGTCCCCAGCAGGATGCCGAGCTCGACCTCGAGATGACCCAGCGCTACGGGTCGACCTGGGCCCTCGGCGGTCAGTTCCAAGCCGACACCAAGGAGTTCTCGGCCGACGACCTGCGCACGATGCTCGACCTCGACCCCACGAAGCCGACCGCGGTGATCTTCTCGCACGTGTTGTGGGACGCGAGCCTGTTCTTCGGCGACGACCTCTTCTTGAACTACGGCGACTGGCTGGCGCACGCCATCGAGGCGGCCGCGGCCAATCCCAACGTGAACTGGGTCATCAAGGCACATCCGGCCAACGTGTTCCGCGAGCGGCACGGCGACGTGGCCGGCGAGAGCCGCGAGGTGGCGCTCGCTCGCCAGGTGCTGCCCGAGCTGCCGGCGCACGTGAAGCTGTTGTTGCCCGACACCGAGGTCAGCACGCTCTCGCTCTATCAGTTCGCCGACTACGGGCTCACCGTTCGGGGCACGCCCGGCCTCGAGATGGCGTCGTTCGGCAAGGCAGTGCTCACCGCGGGCACCGGTCACTACTCGGGCCTCGGGTTCACCCACGACTCGGCGTCGATCGCCGACTATCTCGCGCTCCTGGCGCGCATCGAACAGCTGCCTCCGCTCGACGGCGACCAGACTCGGCGCGCCCGCCGCTATCTGCATGCGCTCTTCCGGCTGCGGCCGTGGTCGGTCCGCAGCGTCGACATGACCTTCGAGTTCCGCGACGAGGGCTGGCACCCGCTCGACCGCAACGTGCGGTGGGCGGCGCACTCGGTCGACGCCATCGAGGCCAACGGCGACTTCGACGAGTGGGCGACATGGGTCCTCGACGGGAAGTCGGTCGACTTCGTGCACCCCCGGCCCGCCGTGTCTGCGCCGCAACCCGAATCGGCCGCCCGGTGAGCTCGGCGGCGTCGGTGCTCGCCATCGTGCTGACCTTCGATGCGCCCGACCACGTCGCCCGGTGTGTCGAGCACCTCGGTCGGCAGTCGACGCCACCGGGGGCGATCCTCGTCCTCGACAACCACGGGCAGCACCCGGCCGACGAGGAGGCGCTGGCCCAGCTGGCCGGCGTGCCGCTGACCGTGTGGCGGCTCCCCGAGAACGGCGGCCCGGCGGGGGGCTACTTCGCCGGGTTGTCCCGCTTCCTCGGCAGCGATTTCCGCACCGCGTGGGTGATGGACGACGACCTGCAACCCGACACCCACTGTCTCGCCGGCCTGCTCGCCGACCTCGATGCCGCCGGGCGGCGGGCCGTGGTCGGTCCGGCCATCCTCGATGCCGACTCTGGCGAGCGCTGCGACGGATGGGGGTGGGTGGGTGTGCTGATCCCTCGCGAGGCGGTCGAGACGGTCGGTGTGCCACGCCGCGACCTGTTCTGGTGCCTGGAAGACCAGGAGTACCTGCGCGACCGGCTACCGCTGGCCGGGTTCGCGCCTCGTCGCGCCGAGGATGCGGTGGCGAGGGTGACCAGGCGACCCGATTGGCGCGACGACGCCCGCATCGAAGGCGTGCCGTTCCAGCACGACAAGCCGGCGTGGAAGTACTACTACGAGGTCCGCAACCACACCTACCGCTATCTCTACGATCGCCCGCACCTCGATCGCTCCGTGCGTCTGAAGAGTCTGGCGAACTACCTCAGTGCCTACGCCCGGATGGTGTCCCGCGAGCGGTCCGGACGTTCCACCAAGGCCGTCTGTGCGCTGCGCGGGCTCGTCGACGGCGCCACGGCCCGATTGGGTCGTCGGGTCGAGCCGTCGAGCGCCGACCGACCGCCCGCCTGATCAGCAGCGTGGCACCCGCTCAGGAGCCGGCGAGCACCTGGCGCAGCTGACGGGCGCGCCGACGTACGCCGAGCCGCATCGCCGACCACCGACCGCGCAACCGATCGGTGCCCGGGCGAGGGGCGAAGTGGTAGCCGAACCGGGCCGCCGCCGAGCCGGTCTCCCGTTCGACCATCGTGGCCACCGCAGGATCGAGGTCGTGCTGCCAGCGGCCGATCCGCGACGCTTCCACTTCGCGGTGGTAGAGCGCGTCGTCGTACCAGACGCCTGTCAACCGCGTCACGTGGGGGCTGTGCGTGAGCATCTCGGGATCGAAGTCGAGCCCGAGGAAAGCGGTGACATCACGCAGCGTCTGCTCTGGTGCGGTGGCCAGGTCCTCGTAGCGGACGGTGTGCAGCCGCTCACCGAGGGCCTCCTCAGCAGCGTGACCGGCTTCGAGGCAGCGCTGCACCTGTCGGGCCGCCAGCACGGCGTCGCGAGTCCACGCGGGGCTGACGCGGTCGATGGTCGATGCCTTCTTGCCCACGTCGAGGATCGACGTGATCACATCGCGAGGGTCGCGTACGACCAAGACGAACCTCGCACGCGGCAGCACCTCGGCGAGGTCGGTGAAGTGCAAGACGTTGAACGGGGTCTTCTCGGACAGCAGCGGCGTACCCCGCCGGTCGGCGAGGGGCAAGAGGAGCGACTCGACGAAGCTCGCGAAGGAGAGCCGCAGCTCGTCGGTGGTGAAGTAGTCGCCGATCCGCCCACCTTCGGTGGAGTGCTCCATCGAGCGGAACAGGGTCATGATGCGGGGCAGGAAGTCGAACTCGCCCGCCCCGGTGATCGACGGATGCTGGTTGAGCGCCTTCTGGAGCAGCGTGGTGCCCGATCGGGGCGCGCCACCCACGAACACGAGTCGGTGTCCGTCGGCTTCGTCGCTCATCGGCTCGCTCGCTGCAGACGTCGGGCTGTGTCGAACGACGCCACCGCGGTGACGACCTCGCCGACCTGGTCGTCCGACAGGTGAGGGCCGATCGGGAGGCTCAGCACGCGGTCGGCCAGATGCTCGGCCACCGGCAGATCGAGATCGAGGTCGTAGGCAGGCTGGCGGTGGGGTGGCACCGGGTAGTGCACGACCGTGCCGATGTCGTGCGCGGCGAGATGCTGCACCAGCTCGTCGCGTTCAGCCGACTGCACCACGAAGAGATGCCACACGGGCTCGGTGTCGGGGTCGACGAACGGCAGGACGAGCGAGGTGTCGGCGAGCTCGGCGAGATAGCGGGCTGGCGATGGCCCGCCGACGGTCGTTCCACTGATCGAGATGGCGCAGCTTGACGGCGAGCACCGCGGCCTGCAGCTCGTCGAGGCGGGAGTTGCGGCCCTGCACCTCGTGGATGTACTTGGCATCCGATCCGTAGTTGCGCAGCAGGCGTAGCCGATGGGCCAGGTCGGCGTCGTCGGTGGTGATGGCCCCGCCGTCGCCCAGGGCGCCCAGGTTCTTGGCCGGATAGAAGCTCCACGCGCTGGTGCACCACGCCCCGACCGGGCGTCCCCGGTAGTGGGAGCCGTGGGCCTGGGCCGCGTCGGCGAACACGGTGAGGCCCCGATCGACGGCGACGTCGAGCACCGCTCCCAACGCGGCAGGCTGCCCGTAGAGGTGCACCGGCACGATGGCACGGGTGCGGTCGGTGATCGCGGCGTCGATGCGGCCCGGGTCGAGGCAGTAGGTGCGCTCGTCGACCTCGACGGGCACCGGCCGGGCGCCCACCTCGGTGACCGCCAGCCAGGTCGCCACAAAGGTGTGCGACGGCACGATGACCTCGTCGCCGGGCCCGATGCCGAGAGCCTGGAGACCGAGCTGGAGCGCGTCGAGGCCGGAGTTGACCGTGACGCAGTGCTCGGCCCCGACATAGTCGGCGAAGGACGCCTCGAACGCCTCGACCTCGTCTCCGAGCACGAACCAGCCCCGCTCGAGCACTCGCGCGATGGCCCCGTCGATGTCGGCGCGGAGCTCGCCGTAGGCGCGCTGCACGTCGAGGAACGGGACGCTCACGCCTGACCTCTCACGACCCGCTCGTACTCGTCCTTGTCGCGGTAGTAGTCGCTCTCGTCGTAGCGCTCGGAGGCAAGCACGAGACACACCGATCCGGACGAGAAGTTGGCCATCTCCCTCCAGACCATCCTCGGGATGTAGAGCCCGTAGTAGGAGCGGTTGAGGAAGAAGCGCTTCTCTTGCCGGTCGTCCGAGACGATCACGTCGAAGCTGCCCGACGCAGCGACGAGCAGCTGCTCGAGATCGCGGTGCGCGTGGCCGCCGCGGGTCTCGCCGCCGGGCACGTCGTAGAGGTAGTAGACCCGCGCGATCGAGAAGGGCACGTGGTGGTCGCCCTCGATGAAGGTGAGGTTGCCCCGCGGGTCGGTGATCCGGGGCAGTTCGATGATTCGGCAGTCTTCGACGGACACACGCTCTCCAGCCACCAGGCGGCACCGATTGCGCATCGGAGACTAGGCGATGGGCACGAGCCGACGGATCCAGAGCCGCCGTGCGCGACAATGCCCCGATGTCCATGCCCAACCTCCTGATGCCCGGAGCGCCCAAGTCCGGCACCACGGCGCTGCACAAGCACCTGGCATGCCACCCCCAGATCTTCATGACGGGCCTGAAGGAGCCGCAGTACTTCTGCAACCCCGAGCTCTTCGGACACCGCCACGAGTGGTACGAGGGGCTCTTCGCCGAGGCCACCGACGAGCCCGTTCGCGGCGAGTCGAGCACCGGCTACAGCCTGCTGCTCGATTCCGTCGAGCGCATCGCCGCCACCCTCGACGACCCGGCGTTCATCTTCGTGCTGCGCAACCCCATCGATCGGGCCTACTCGCACTACCGGTGGAGGTGTGCGCTCGGCCTCGAGGAGCGCCCGCTGCGGGAGGCGTTCGCAGCCGACGCCCACGACCCACCGGACTACCACGACTGGCCGATCTGGCGATCTCGCGACGAGCTCAAGCCCGACGACTTCCGCTTCTACTTCCAGTGCGGCCGCTACGGCACCATGGTCGGCCGGTACGTCGAACAGTTCGGGGCCGACCGCGTGCTCGTGCTCACCAACGAGGAGCTCTCGGGCCAGCAGTCGGCCACCCATGCGCGGTGCTGGGAGTTCCTGGGCGTCGAGCCCTTCGAGGTCGAGGAGCGCCGGGTACACGTCACCGACGAGGTGGCCCAGGGAGCGCCGCCGACGAGCGTGGCGGGTCGCCTGATCAGCGGGCGTGGGCTCAGCCCGCGTCTGCGAGGCGTGCGCCGGGCGGTCGTGAGCCCGGTGAAGCGGGTCCTGCCCAGCCTCAGCCGGGGCACGCGCGAGAAGCTGGCCCCGCTCACCCAGGCGCCACCGTTGGTGGTCGATCCGCTGACCGCCGCCGATCGCGAGTGGTTGCGCACGTGGTACGCCGACGAGGTCGATCAGCTCCGGTCGATCACCGGCGAGCCGTTCTCCTCGTGGTCCGACTTCGGCTGAGCCCGTGAGGCTCGGGTCGTTCAGTCAGCGTCTTCCGGAGTCCACTTCAGCTTGACCCGTTGTGGCTCCTCGATGGGCAGGATCTCGACCGTGCGCTCCTGCAGCGCCTCGGCCACGTTGGTGAGGTCGCGCTGCAGCCGGCGCATGCCATCGGGCTCGAGCGAGGCCGCGTGGTCGGTGCCCTTCCAGGTGCGGTCGAGCGTGAAGTGGCGCTCGATGTAGGTGGCCCCCAGGGTGAAGGCGGCCACATCGAGGGAGATGCCTTTGTGATGGCCCGAGAAGCCGACCGCAGCGAGCTCGTCGAGATAGGCCTCGCGGAGGCGGCTGATCTCGAGGAGGTAGGCGTCCGACGCATCGATCGGGTAGCCGGAGGTGCAGGCGTAGAGCACGACATCGCGCGTGCGGTCGTGGGTGCGGCACACCTCGAGGATGGCTTTCTCCTCTTCGCGAGTGGTCATGCCGAGCGAGATGTGGATCTGGCCGCGGTAGTGGCGACACGCCGCCTCGAGCAGCTCGAGGTTGGTGTTGGTGGCCGACGGGATCTTGATGTGAGGCGGATCGAGGGAGCCGATCTCGTCGAGGCTCGGCAGGTCCCAGACCGAGCAGGCGTAGCCGATGCCCTTGTCGTTGCAGTAGCGCTGGAGCTCGCGGTGCTGCTCGAGATCGAACTCGAGGTACTCGCGGTGGGCTCCGTAGGTGTCGCCGAAGGCGTTCTGGGGCACCGGGTGGGGAGCGTTGTACTGCGACTCGCTGAGCAGGGTGCGGTTGTGCCGCTTCTGGAACTTCACGATGGGCACCTGGCAGAACCCGGCGGCCACGTCGATGAACTGGCGCGCGAGGGCCATGTCTCCCATGTGGTTGCACCCGATCTCTGCGATCAGGGTCGCAGTGGACCTCGGCGGCATCGAACCCACCCTTCGTGCTCGAACGGTGCTCGATATAGTAATGCGCCCAGCCGAACCCGGCCGCCTGCCCCCAGAACGCGTCGCACCCCGTGGATGTCCTCGCCATCATCCCCGCTCGAGGGGGCTCGAAATCCCTACCGAGGAAGAACGTCGTCGATTTCCTCGGTCATCCCCTCATCTGGTGGTCGGTGCGCGCCGGGCTCGAGTCGGCCACGGTCACCCGGGTCATCGTCTCGACCGACGACCGCGAGATCGCCGACGTCGCCGTCGCGAGCGGCGCCGAGGTCCCCTTCCTGCGCCCGGCCGAGCTGGCCGCCGACGACACTCGCGATCTGCCGGTGTTCCAGCACGCGCTCGAATGGCTGGCCGAGCGCGAGGCGTATCGGCCCGACCTGGTCGTGCAACTGCGCCCGACGTCGCCGCTGCGTCCCGCCGGGCTGGTCGACGAAGGGGTCCGGCTGCTCGTCGACGCGCCCGACGCCCACTCGGTGCGGGCGGTGTGTGAACCGCTGAGCAACCCCTACAAGATGTGGCGCATCGAGGACGACCGGCTCGTGCCCCTTCTCACCGCTGACCTTCCCGAGCCGTACAACGCACCCCGCCAGCACCTGCCGTCGACCTACTGGCAGATCGGGCTGCTCGACGTGGTCCGCCCCGCCGTGGTGCTCGGAGGCTCGATGAGCGGCGAGGTGATCCTCCCCATCGTGGTCGACCAGGCGTGGGCGGTCGACATCGACGACGCGGCGTCGTTGCGTCGAGGTGAGGAGGCGGCGGACCACCCGGCTCTGGCCGATCGGGTCGGGGGCCAGGCGTGAAGATCGTGGTCGTCGGCACCGGCTCGATCGGCCGTCGCCATCTGGCGAACCTGGCCGTCCACCGGCCGCACGACGAGGTGCTGGCCGTGAGCGCCCATCATCGCCACGACGAGGTCGCGGTCGAAGGCGCGCAGGTGCCGGCGGTCGCCGACCTCGACCTCGCACTGGCCACATCGCCCGATGCGGTGTTCGTCTGCAATCCCTCGATCCTGCACGTCGACACCGCCTGCCGGGCGATGCAGGCGGGTGCGCACGTCTACCTCGAGAAGCCGGTGGCCACCGATCTGGCCGGGTGCACGACGTTGGTCTCGATGGCGCAGCGCACCGGTCGGGTCGTCGCCGTCGGCCAGCAACTGCGCTTCCACCCGCTCGTCGTCGACATGAGGGAGCGCCTCGAGGCCGGCCTGCTCGGGTCGTTGCTGTCGGTCGAGGCGAACCTGGGTGAGCACATCGCCGACTACCACCCGGGCGAGGACTTCCGTCAGAGCTACACCGCTCGGGCCGACCTGGGTGGAGGGGTGCTGCTGACGCAGACACACCAGCCCGATCTGCTCACCTGGCTCTTCGGGGCACCCCGCCGGGTCTCGGCCATCGGCGGCCGCCGCGGCGATCTCGGCATCGACGTCGAGGACTCGGTGTCCTATCTGTTCGAGGGCGACCACGGCGTGGCGGTGTACGGCCACGTCGACTACCTGCAGCGGCCGAAACGATGGACGATCACGGTCACCGGCGTCGACGGTCGGCTCACCTTCGACTATCACGCCTCGACGCTCACGCACACCCCTTCAGCGGTTGGGGCACCGGCTCAGGTCGAACCCCGGCCCATCGAGCGCAACGACCTCTTCGTCGCTGCCCTCGACGACTTCTTCGACTCGATCGAGTCCGACCGGTCGCCCCGGTGCTCGTTGTCCGACGCCACCCTCACCATGGAGCTCATCGAGGCGATCCGCGCCTCGATGTCGGCGCCCCACCAGAACGGAGATCGCCGTGGCTGATCAGCCGGCCGGGAAGTCAAAGGTTGACCTGTCCGACCTGTTCTCCCTTGCCGGACGCCGAGCGGTGGTGACCGGGGGTGCCGGGTTGCTCGGTGGGGTCTTCGTGGAGACACTGGCCCAGTTGGGTGCCCACGTGGTCGCCCTCGACACCGACGCCGACCGGCTCGAACAGACCATCGCGACGCTCGATCGGGGGCCGGGCGACATCGAGGGCGTCGACTGCGACATCACCGACGAGGTGGCCGTGGGCCGCGTGTTCGGCGACCTGGCCGCGGTCGACGTGCTCGTCAACAGCGCCGCCATCGACCCGAAGTTCGAGAGCACCGGCGAGCGGGTGCGACTCGGTCATCTCACCACCTACGCGGTCGAGTCGTGGCGCCGCTCGCTCGAGGTGAACCTCACCGGCACCTTCCTCGTCACCCAGGCCGCCTGTCGGCTCATGGAGAGCCAGGGCCGTGCCGGCAGAGGGTCGATCGTGAACATCAGCTCCACCTACGGGCTCACCGGGCCCGATCAGCGCATCTACGCGCCGAGTGTTGGTCCCCAGCAGTTCTTCAAGCCGGTCGACTACAGCACCACCAAGGCGGGCATCCTCGGCTTCACGCGAGCCGTGGCCGCGCTCTATCGCGACAGCGAGATCAGGGTCAACGCGTTGTCGCCCGGCGGGGCGTTCCACGACCACGACGACGAGTTCGTCGCGCACTACTCGGCGCGCACGATCCTCGGGCGCATGGCCGTACCTGACGACTATCGCGGAGCGTTGGCGTTCCTCGCCAGCGATGCGTCGGCCTACATGACCGGCGCCAACCTGGTGGTCGACGGAGGATGGACGGCGCTCTGAGCGGGGCGCGCCAGCGTCGTCGACTCAGATCGTGTCGTCGTCGGCCTCGGTGGGCTTGCCGATGCGGGCCGCCCGGCGGTCCTGGGGTGTCACCAGATCACGGGCCGACATCGCCGGGATCGACAGCAGGACGAAGACGAACGGCAGCACTTGCACGCGCTGGCGCGCCAGGATGCCGAAGTTGCCGATGACCGAGAACGCGAACCCGAACACCAGCACGCAGGTGAGCGCGAACGCCAGGTAGGGCTCGTTCAACAGCAGCCGAGGCAGGCGGAGCAGTCGCCGCCACGACACGACCACCAGGGCCATGAGGAGCAGGCCTTCGGCCGACGTGATGTAGGCCTCTCCCGAGCGGGCCTCGAACGGCAGAGGCCGGAACAGCACCGAGGCCAGCGCGAACGGGTAGCGCACCGGGTTGTCGCCGGTGATCGGTGTGAAGCTGCCGCCGCCCTGGCTGGTCTTCGCCTGCGTCTCGGCCCGGGCCGCCTCGACCTCTTCGGTGCCCAGGCTCTCGAGGTTCAAGAACTGCGCGGTCTGGCTGACCATGATCGACCCGCCGATCAGCAGCACACCGATGGCGATGATCTTCGTGCCCGAGAGCACCAGCGACCCTCGCGTCGAGCGGACGAAGAGGTACCCCATGCCCACGCCGATGAAGACGAGCAGCGCGACGTGGGGCCGCACCATGAGCACACCGGTGAGCCCGAGCAGCATCAGCACCAACCCGCCTCGGCGATGGGTGTAGAGGCGGGACGTGCCGAGCGCGGCCAGGCCGAGCCCGAACAGGATGGTGGACTCCTTGCCGATGCTCGACGGCCAGACGATGAGCGAGGGCCACAGGAAGACGAGGTAGGCGTAGCGCTTGCGGTCGGCGTTGGGCAGCGCGGTGCAGAACGCCACGTAGAACATGAGGATGCCGAGGAAGGCGATGGCGGTGAAGACGAGGAACTCGGCGAACATGCTGCGCCCCGTGAACACCGAGACCAGGCCCGACAGGTAGCGCACAGAGCCCGTGCCGGGGATGTCGCGGCCGGTGTCGGCGCCGAAGTTGAGCTGCTTGAAGTCCTCCGCCAGGGCGACGCCGACCTTGTGGTAGAGCGCGGCGTCGGCGGCGTTGTCGAACCGGTAGTACGTCGCTGCGAAGCGGGCCACCAGGCCGAGGTAGACGATGCCGAGCAGGTCGAAGCCCTTCCCGAACTTGGCGTCGGTGGCGCGGATGAGCGGGTAGAGCAGGGCGAGCAGGGCCGGGATCAGGATCACGGCGGGCGCCGTGGGTCGGCCGAGCAGTGCCGAGCCGGCGTAGCCGAGCACGACGAACACCGCGCCACCGACCGCCGCGGCGCGCCAGCCACCGGCCCGCTTGGCCTTCTTCGGTTGCTCGCCGTCGGCGCTCGATCCGTCGTCGGTGGGCGTGACCTCGAGCGGGCGGTCGAGGCGTCGGTGGGCGGGCAGGGCCAGCGTGCGTTGGGTCGGCGAGCTGGGCTGCGGCTCGCCGGGTCCTCGTGCCGAGCCGAGGGCGGTCATTCGCCCTTGCTGGCGTCGCCCGGTTCGTCGGATGCCGCGGCGGTGCCCACCTCGACCGAGACCTCGTCGTCGCCCGATCCGGTGTCGCCGTTGTCGTCGGCGCTGCGGTTCCCGGCCTCGTCGTCGGCTGCGGTGTCAGCGGTGGGGCCGTGGCCGTTCCCGTTCGTGCCGTTGCCGTTGGTGCCATTGCCGGTATCGACCAGGTGGGCGAGCGGGTTGGAGTCGTCGACCGCCTCGGGCGTCTCCTCGCGGGCGTAGTAGTAGTAGTAACGCGACGCCGGAGAATCGGTGACGCCGGCCAGCGCGACACCGACCACCGGTGCCTCGAAGCGCTCGAGCAGCTCACTCACCAGGTCGGCCGATTCCTTGGTGGTGCGACCGCTGCGGCCGATGACGATGACCATGTCGCTGATGGGCAGCAGCTCGCAGGCGTCGCTGGTGGTGAGGATCGGAGCGGTGTCGAGCACGATGTAGTCGAAGTGCTCGCGGGCCGCGAGGATGGCCTGGCGCTGGATGTTGACCACGGCGGCCGGGCTGGCGTTGTCCTGGTTGGGCACCACGCCGCTGATGAGCTTCACGCCCTCGATGTCGGTGTCGACCACACGACGGGGCTCGTCGGTGCCGCCGAGGAAGAGGTGGAGGCGCGGGCGGCGGAAGTCGCAGTTGACGACCAGCACCGACGCGTTGCCCTCGGCGAGGACGGCGGCCAGGTTCGAGGTGGTGGTGGTCTTGCCTTCGGCCGGGCCGGCTGAGGTGATCATGACCACGACGGCCAGCTTCTTGCCCTCGGCATTGACGTTGTCGCGGCGGGGCGCATGCCGCTCGGTGAACAGCACCGCCGAGCGCAGGCCGCGGAAGCCCTCGGCGAAGCGCGAGAACGGCGCATCGCGGCTGACGATGCCGGTCTTCTTGCGCTGGCCGCGGGGGAAGGCGGGGATCTCCGCGATGACGGGCATGCCGAAGGCCGCCTCGGCGTCCTCCCGGGTGAAGATGCGCGGGTCGAGCTGGCTCATCAGCAACACGATGACGAGACCGAGCACCACGCCGCCGAGCCCGCCGAGCAACCCGCCGAGCAGCGGGGGCACACCGGTGCGGCCCCCGGTCGACTGCACGTCGGCGGCTCGCAGGATGGGCTCGGCACGGGGTGTTGGCCGGCGCCGCGGTTGGTGCCGCGGTTCTGCGCGGCGGCCGCGTCGGTGAGTCGCTTCAGCTCCGCCGCGGTGGCCGGGAAGGGCTCGGCGGTGCGCAGGCTGGTGAAGGTGAGCAGGTTGGACGCGTTGGCGTCGAGCTCGGCGATCTCGCCCTGCTTGTCGTTGATGCTCCTTGGCGAGTGCGTCGCGTTGCGCCTGGGCGGCCGGCGAATCGTCGCCCGCGAGCCGCGTCGAACTGGCCCTGGAGAGCGGCGAGCTGTCCGGTGAGCACGGCCCGGTTGTCGTCGATCTGGCTCTGGAGCACCTCGCGCACCGAGTTCTGCAGCTCCTCGGCGAAGGCATCGGCCAGCTCGGCCGCCCGCTCGGGGTCGGGGTTGGTGGCGGTGATCTCGATGGTCGCCGAGTCGCTGGTCGGGGATGGCCACGACGGCGTCGGCCAGGTCGGCGGGGTCGCCGCCGCACGCGGGCCGCGACCCGGCCGGCGACGTCGCCCTGTTTGACGAGCAGCGCGGCCTGCGGGAGCGACAAGGTGAACGCGCCCGGCGTGGTGGGCGTGGTGCTGAACAGCGTGTGCGCCGCCAGGTAGGTGTCGGGCACGTTGGTGATGCGGGCCTTTTCGGGCCGCGGCGCGAACAGCAATCCGAGGATCAAGCCCACCGCACCGAGCACGGCGATCAGCCGCCACCGCCGGCGCAGAACTCTCACATAACGGACGAGATCCATGAGTACGGGCTGACCACCGGTGGTCGGGGATGCGATCCATCCCCATATCGGCAGGGGAGGCGCCAATCATAACGGTTCGCGGTCACGTGCTGTGGAACGGGGGCGACCCGTCGTGTCGGCCCTGCGAGGTTACGCTCGTGGGGCCGCGAGGCAGCTCCACCCGAGCCAGCTCCATTGGTGGCGGACCGACCCGATGACTTCGACGCATGCGCACAGACGCCGGACCCGGCCTCCAGCTGCTTCGCCCTCCAGGGGCAGGCGGCGTCAACCTGCGTCGTCTTTCGAGAAGGTGCTGGTGTGGGGTTTTGCCGCCGGCGCCGCCGTGGCGGGCATGGCCGCAGGCTGCTCGCCCACCGGCACGGCACTCGTCGATCCGCTCCTGACCGGCGCGTTCGCGGCGCTGGTGACCTTGGCCGCCAGCCGAGCCCGACGGTGGACCTGGGTCGTGCTGGCCGGTGTGGCTGCGGCCGCGTCCGAGGAGGCCTGGCTGGTCGCGCTGGCCGGCGCCGCGCTGGTGATCGCCATCCTCGGTGGGCTGCGGCCGCGGTCGCGAGCCCTCGGTGCCGCGGTGGGCGCGGTGGCCATCCAGGTGCTGCTGCGCCTCCCGGACCTGGGGCTCAGCGGGGGCTCGGCGCTCGTGGTGGCGATGGCGGTGGGCCCCGTGCTGGTCTCCGCCTATCTGCTCATGCCGCGCCGCCAGCGCAGCGACGTGCACCGCTACGTCATCCGCGGGGGCATCTTCGTCATCGCCGCAGCCGGGCTGCTCGTGGTCGCGGCGGCGATCGGCGCATCCGACGCCAACCGCGGTGTCGTGCGCGGCGCGCGAGGCGCTCGGTGCGGTGGCCGACGGCGATCAACAGGCCGCAGCCGACCTCTTCGAGTCATCCGAGGGCTCGCTCGATCGGGCCAACTTCTGGCTCGGCTCGGTGCTGACCTTGCCGGCGAAGCTGGTGCCGTTCCTCGGTCAGCAGGCCTGGGCGCTCGACGCGGCCACCGAGCACGCAGGATCGGTGGCCGATGCGGTCGGCGAGGCGGCGCGGGTGGCCGACCCCGACGACTTCCGCTACGAGTCAGGGCGCATCGATCTCGATGTGGTGCGCAACGCGGAAGAGCCACTCGCCGTCGCGAGCGCGGTCATGGCCGACGCGGCCACCACCGCCGACCAGGTGAACTCGCCGTGGTTGATCCCGCCGATCGCCGACCGGCTCGGGCAGTTCACCGACGAGCTGGCGTCGGCGCGGGCCGATGTCGACCTGGCGGCCGAGGGTGCCGAGGTCGCGCCCGCCATGCTCGGCGGCGAAGGGGCCCGCCGCTACCTGGTGATGTTCCTCCAACCGGCCGAGGCCCGGGGCCTCGGCGGCTTCATGGGCGCGTGGGTCGAGCTCACCGCCATCGACGGCGAGCTCGACGTCACCGACTCGGGTCGCGCCAACGACCTCAACACCGCTCCCGGGCGCGACGAGCGCACCCTCGACGCCAGCCCGGACTACACCACCCGCTATGCCCGTTTCCGTCCGGAGTACTACATCCAGGACGTCCCCTTCTCACCCGACTTCCCCACGGTGGCGGGCGTCATGGCGGGGCTCTATCCCCAGGCCGGAGGCGACGAGATCGACGGGGTGTTCGCCGTCGACCCTGCCGGACTGGCTGCGCTCATGCGCATCACCGGACCGATCCGTCTGCCCGACAGCGACATCCGGTTGAACGCGGACAACGCGGAGGAGTTCCTGCTGCGCGAGCAGTACCTCACCTTCACCGACGACGAAGCCGATCGCCAGGACGTGCTCGAGGCCGCCGGACGCGAGACCTTCGAGGTGCTGGTGGAGGGTGACATCCCGTCGCCTCGTCGCCTGGGAGACATCCTCGGTCCGGTCACGGCCGGCCGCGACATCATGGCCCACAGCTTCGGTGGAGATGCCCAGGAGTTCTACGAGCACCTGGGTGTCGCAGGGGCGATCGAGCCCGACGGCAGCGACACGATGATGCTCGTCACCCAGAACAAGGGCAACAACAAGATCGACACCTACCTCTACCGGCGGGTCGACTATGCCGCCGACTACGACCCCGCGACCGGCCGGCTGAAGGCGAAGGCCACCATCACGCTGCGGAACGAGGCGCCCGCCGAAGGACTGCCGAACGCCATCATCGGGAGCAACGACCAGGGCCTGCCGCTCGGCACGAACGCGATGTTCTTCTCCTTCTACACGCCGCACGCGCTGGCCGACGCGACCATCGACGGCGAGCCGTTCGGGGTCGAGGTGCAGCGCGAGCTGGGCCTGCGCGTCTACTCACGGTTCATCCAGATCCCACCTGGTGAGACGCGCACCATCGAGCTCGACCTCACGGGCCAGCTCGACAGTGGCAGCACCTATGACCTCGACATCTACCGTCAGCCCATGCCCAACCCCGACGACGTGCGCGGCGTCGGTGGTGGCGCCGCGCACCTGGTACGTCACCGATCTCCTGGGCTACGTGCCGCTGCCCGAAGGTGGCGCGTCGTCGCGCCTACTGCTCGACCGACCAGAGTCGCTGAGCGTGTCGTTCAACACCGACGAGTGAGCGGCGCTCAGGCGGGCTCGATCGTCGCCGTCCACGACTCGTCGGTGTCGTAGCCGAGCTCCACCACCGAGCCGGCCAGCTCGGGTATCGCGTCGAGTGCGGCCCGGAGACGCGCCGCATGGGCGGGGTCGCGCCATCGACCGACACCTGACCGGTCGAGCGGCCGCAGGCCCCCGAGCGACTCGTCGAGCGATGTGCGCCATCGCGTGTCGCGGGCGACCGCGGCCGACTCGAACTCCGAGAACGGGCGCTGCTGCGACCAGCCGACCAGATCGGTCAGCCGGGCGGCGAGCTCGTCGGGTCGGTCGACCAGGTCCTCGTAGCGCACCACGCAGACGTCGGGGTCGTCGCGCAGCGCCACGATCGACTGGTAGAGCCGCCGCCAGTGGCGAAAGCCGTAGTAGTAGCCGTCCTTCGTCTCGTAGCCCGGATGCACCGAGGTGAGTGCGTCGCGGGGATCTCGGATGGTCAGCACGAAGATGGGTGTCGTCGACCGGTCGCGATAGTGCTCCCGGATCTGGTCGACCCGCATGACGTCGTCAGGATCCTTGGTCAGCATGAACGGCTCGTTGCGACGGGCCCGGCGGCTGGCGACCAGGGCGCGGGTCTCGTCGGGAAAGGTCTTCACGTCGTCGACGCAGGCCCGCACCATCACCTGCAGCAGCGACGAGCCCGATCGGGCGAACCCGCACACGACCACGTGGCACCGCAGGGGTGTGCGGCCGAGCCAGCCGCGGTCGGTGACCCGGATGGTGGTCCGGCGCACCGCGCGCTCGGTCTTGCGGCGGAGCCGCCGCAGGCGACTCGGCCGACGGCCGGCGGAGGAGGTCATGTCGAGGGCGGCGCCCAGCGGAGGATGGCGGTGCCCTTCTCGGTCGGTCGACGGGTGACCTCGATGGCTGGGTACGCGGCCTGCCAGTCGGCCACCATCGCTCGCTCGTCGGGTCGTGACGCATCGTCGACCACGATGACGGCCCCGGGTGCGAGGTGCTCGGCCAGCACACCGAGCGCCGGTCGGCGGGCGAACGGCCCCGTGCTCTCGGGCGGTCCGTCGACGACGAGCAGATCGATGGGCGGGAGGCCGGCGAAGGCCGCGGGGTCGTACCACGTGGCCGGGCCCCAGGGCGTGGCGATCGGCTGCAGCGGCGCATGGACCACCTCGGCCCGGGTGGCGAGCCCTTCCTGGTCGACCCGCTCGCGGCTGATGTCGGCGAAAGACGCCTCGTGGTCGACCGATCGGATGGTGGCGTCGGGCTTGCCGAACCGCTCGAGCGCCCTGGCCATCACGATGGTGGACGAACCGCTGCCCAGCTCGACGACGAAGCTGGGCGAGTGCTCCTCGATCAGGTCGACGAGGATGGCGGCCAAGTCGGGCGAGAGCGCCCATCGGCGCATGGGGGGCAGTGCGGCCCGGCCCTCGAGCTTGGCGTAGACCCGATCGAGCTCCTCTGCCTGCTGGTAGGCGCGCATGGTGGCGGCGGACGCGCCGCGCGCGTAGCGGCGCAGGCGCCACTCGCTGAACGCGGCGTTGGCCGCCACCGTGAGACCCGCCGTGGCGGCCAGGGTGAGCGCTCGTCGCGCGCCGAACTGGCGGGCCAAGATGGCGAACAGCGTCGCACCTGCGCCGGCACCGAGCGCGGCGGTGAGCCCGGGGCGGCGGGCGAGCATGCGGGTCGCCTCGGTGGGCCTCGGGATGGCCACGGCGGGTCTCTGGATGGACTGTCGGGTGGTCACGGGCGCACTGCCTCCGGCCGCTGCAGCGGGGCTCTAAGCATCCCGAAGGTAGTCGGGCAGACCACGTAGCGCCCGACCACCCTTGCGGGCGGCGCGAGCGATCGAAAACGGTGGCTTCGGCGGCGGCTCGCGGCTCGCGTTGTGCTGCACGACCCATTCGCCCATCGCTGCGTCGAGATCTCCCTCGGCGCCGATGCGATCGAGGAACTCCGGGAACTGCGATTCGACCTCGTGCAGCTCGATCGTCATGGTCTGGGTCTTGTCGCGCAGGAAGAGATCGATGTTGCTGTTGACGGTGTCGACGAGGTCGCGGCACACGTCGAGGCCGGGCTGGTTGTGCAGCAGGATCGCCGTGTCGTACGCGGAGAGGATCCCCTCTCGGATGCCCCAGCGCTTGTCGAAACTGCGCGCCGTCTCTTCCGGGTCGCGTCGGAGGTGGACGTAGAAGGCCGAGTCGCCATAGGCGCGATCGAGGCGGCCGAGCAACCACGACAGGCGGTTGTCCGCCTCGATGTGGTCGGGCGGGTACGCCAGTCGGTCGTCGCCCAGCCGGCCGAAGAGGGTTTCGTGACCGCTGGTGTAGTTGGTGAGATGTCGACACGCCCGCGTGAACGTCGTCGATCCGCTGCGACCCGTGCACAAGACGAAGACGTTCATGACGACTGCGAAGCGTGGCAAAGGGGTGCGAGGGCGCGCAACTGCGACTCAAAGGCGACCAGCTCGCTCTCCGGCGACATCTCACGCGATCGGGCGAGGGCCGCGCGCGGATGCGTCGGCGTAGGCGGCATCGTCGTCGAGCGCCACGATGGCGTTCACCCAGCGGTCGATGTCGTCGAGCGGGAGGTAGACCCCTGCGTCACCCAACGCCTCGCGGATCCCATCGGCCTGGCTGGCGATGGTGGGGATGCCCGACGCCGCGGCCTCGAGCGACACGCGGCCGTAGGGCTCGTAGCTCGACGGCATGAGCAGGATCCGGGTGCGACCGTAGATGTCGCGCGGCGTCGTCGACGGGACCGAGGATCGTGACGTTGGGCGGGATCTCCGCCGGGATCATCTGGTCGCCCCAGCTACCTGTCACCCCGAGGAACTCGTGCTCGGGCAACAACCGGGCGAGGGCGAAGAAGGTGGGGCCACCCTTGCGGGCGTTGAGGTTGATCAGGGTGACGGCTCGCCCAGGCGTGGTGCGGTAGGCGTCGGCGTAGACGGGGGGATGCAGGACGGTGGACGCTCCCGGCCACGGTTTGAGCTGTTGGAGCCAGGCTGCGTTGCACACCAAAAGCTCCGGGATGCCGAACGCGCTGGCCGGATCGACCGCGCCCATGCGCAACAGGTGCACCAGAGGGCGAGCGGTGAGTCGCGAGAGCAGCATGGCCCGGTTGCGGGTGCCCAGCTGGGTGAGCACGACGTCGTGGTTGCGATACAGGCGGAGGGTGTCGACGAGGGATCGTTCGCGGATGACGTGCACGCCGTCGCGGATGCCCTCGACCGCCTGATCGTCGAACAGCACGGTCGTGTGATGGCCCCGTCGCTCCAACCACACGAGGATCGCCTCGATCGATCGCTCGGACCCCGCCGAGGTGCCCGGCGGATAGCTGGGGACGTGGGCGAGGACGCGAAGGGTGCCGTCCCGCTCTGGTGGTCGCGACCGGGGCCGCATGCGACCGGCGAGCGTGGCGGCCTGCAGGACGAGCGAGCGGCTGGCACGTCGAGCGCTCGAGATGGCGTTCATCGGCAGCGTTCGCCTCGGGGTCGGCGGCGGGTCAAAGCGGTCCGGGGGTGGTTGGTAGGGTACGTGCTCTGATGCCGGCGAGCGATGTGGTGGCTCTCGTGTTGACGTTCGACAGCCCGGCGTCGCTCGCCCGCTGCCTGGCCGCGATCGATGCCCAGACGACGCCGCCGGCGTTGGTCGTGGTCACCGACAACGCGAGCGTGCTGCCTGTCGACGAGCATGCACGCCCCACCGGTCAGCCAGTGGTCGAGGTGCAGCGCCTCGACACCAACACCGGTCCTGCGGGCGGCCATGCTGCGGGCCTCACCCGGTTCCTGCAGACCGACGCGCAGTGGGCGTGGGTGTTCGACGACGACATCGTCGCCCAGCCCGACGCGCTGGCTCACCTGTTGGCCGACAGCGACGAACGGCTTCCCGGTCCGGGCGTGATGATGCCCGCGGTGCGCGAGCTCGACACCGGACATGTCCTCGAGACGCAGGGCTGGTGCGGCGTGTTGATCCACCGCGACGTCATCGAGCGCGTCGGCGTACCCAACGCCGAGTTGTTCTGGTGGACCGAGGACACCGAGTACCTGCAATGGCGGATCCCGAACGCGGGCTACAAGGTGCGCCGCTCGGAGCGGGCACAGGTGGGCGTGTACCGGTCGAGGGACCAGCGGGCCAAGCCGGCGTGGAAGTACTACTACGAGTCCCGGAACCAGGTGTACCACCGCGTGTGGGTGCAGCGGCCGATTCAGCGCAGCGGCGTGCCCCGTCACTTCACCCGCCGGGTGCGCTATTGGCGAGCCGGGCGCGCGGTCGTCAAGCTGGGCGCGCAGGCCGCCACGCGCGAACGCGAGCAGCGCCTGCGCAAGGTCGCGATGGTCGGCAAGGGGACGATCGACGGGCTGCGAGGCCGGCTCGGCATCCGCGTGCCCGTCGATCGGGCCGACCGGCCTCAGGTCGACCCGCAGGAGACGGGGGCCACGTGAGCAGGCCCGAGTCGATCGTCTGCGTGATGCCGCGCACCAGCACGGAGTGGGCGGGCGCGGCCGCCATGTGGATCACGGCCGCGGGGTGGGCGGCCGCGGCGGAGCGGGTGCTCGGCGCCGGATGGGTGGTCACGCCCGACTGCATCGCCACACCCGCGCAGACCCTTCGCTTCACCGAGCCGAGGCCCGCACCGGCCTCGACAGTCGAGGGCGCAGGCGCCGGCCGGGCCGCGCAGGTGGCCCGCCGTGTGCCCACGGTGGCGGTGACCGGAGCCAAAGACGCCCGCCGCCTGGTGGCTGCCCGGCAGTTCGCTCGGGCCGATCTGCACGGGCCGTGGGAAGCCACCGACGTTCGCTTCGTCTGGCAGCACCACGATCTCTTCCACCGCACCGGCGAGCGCCTGGCCGGTCGCCTCGGGTGCCCGATCGTGTCGTATGTGCACGCACCGCAGGTGTGGGAGGCCTCCAAGTGGGGCGTGGCCCGACCAGGTTGGGGTCCCCTTCTCGAGCGGTACGGCGAACGCCCACAGCTGCTCGCCAGCGATGTGGTCGCCTGTGTCTCCGACGAGGTGGCCGCCGAGCTCATGAGGCTCGGCGTCGAGCCGGCGCGGATCGTGGTGGCCCCGATGGCGGTCGACCCCGATCGATTCAACGCAGCTGTCGATGGCGACGAGGTGAGGCGGCGCTTCGGTCTGGGCGAGAGCTTCGTCGTCGGTTGGACGGGCAGCTTTCGACAGTTCCATGGCCTCGAGGGCGCGCTCGACGCGTTCGTCGTCGTCCAGCAGGCCCGGCCCGACGCCAAGCTGCTGCTCGTCGGTGACGGGGCAGAGCGATCGAAGCTCGAGGCGCAGGCCCGGCAGCTGGGTATCGAAGCGGCCGTCGTCTTCACCGGATCCGTCGGCGCCGCCGACATCCCTCGCTATGTCGCGGCCATGGACGCCGCGTTGGTCGTGGCCCGAGAGGGCGAGCAGTTCCACTACTCACCGCTCAAGCTGCGCGAGTACCTGGCCTGTGGCGTTCCGGTCGTCGGCCCACGGCTCGGCGAGGTGGCCCGGCTACTCGGCGACGAGCAGCTCGGGCGTCTCTACCGGCCCGGCGATCCGGTCGAGCTGGCCGACCAGATCGTGGGCCTGATCGACGACGACGGCGAGCGGGCGCGTCTGGCGCGAGCCGGATCGGAGTGGGTGTCCGCCCACGGCACGTGGGACGCGCAGCTCGAGTTGGTGCTGGCCACGCTGGCGCGCCTCGGTCGATGAGCGATCCGCTCGTCTCCGTCGTCATCCCCGCGTTCAACGCGGCCGGCACCATCGCCGAGCAGTTCGAGGTGCTCGTGGCCGAGCACCTCGACGCCGACTGGGAGATCGTGGTGGCCGACAACGGCTCGACCGATCGCACGGCTGCCGTCGTCGACTCCTGGGCCGATCGACTGCCGGTGCGCCTCGTCGACGCCTCGGCCCGTCGGGGCCCGTCGGCCGCCCGCAACCTGGGAGCGGCGGCGGCCCGCGGTCGGATCCTCGCGTTCACCGACGCCGACGACGTGGTGTTCCCGGGGTGGCTGGCGGCAGTCACCGCGGTCGACGAGTTCGGCACCGGGCCGGTGGTGAAGTTCGTCGATGGCGCTCCGGTGCCTCGCACGCCGCCGCAGTGGCGCGCGCTGCGGCATGAGCCACCTCGACTTCCTCTCCTATGCCGACGGAGCCAACTTCATCATCCGGGCCGAGACGTTCGCGGCCTACGGCGGCTTCGACGAGGAGCGGCGCACGGGTGAGGACGTCGACCTGTCGTGGCGTATGCAGCTCGACGGCATCCGCATGGAGCCGCTCGCCGGTGCCGCCGTCGCCTCCCGGGTCCGCAACCGGTCGCGTGCCGTCGTGCGCCAGTACTACGGCTACGGGCTCGGCGATGTGGAGTTGGCTCGTGACTATCGCGACCGTGGGCTGCCCAGACAGCCGGCTTCGGCCGTGCTCCGGTCGTGGCTCGGCCTGCTGGCGAGGATCCCGCTGCTCTGGAAGCCCGCCCAGCGGGAGCGCTGGCTGCACCAGCTGGGACGGCGGGCGGGTCGACTGGTCGGCTCGATCCGCTATCGCACGATGCTGCTGTGAGCCGCGCCTCAGAGCCGCGACAGGCTGACCGCCTCGCGGTAGAACGCGTTGCTGTGCATGAGCGCGTCGGGCGTGTCGAAGGCCGCCAGGCGACCACCCTCGATCACCATGACGCGGGTGCACGACTTCAGGGTCGAGAGGCGGTGGGCGATGATCACCATCGTCACCCGTCCCTGCAGATCGGCGAGCGTCTGCTGGATGAGCGACTCGGATCGCATGTCGAGTGCGCTGGTGGGCTCGTCGAAGACGATGACATCGGGCTGACCGGCCAGCGCCCGGGCGATGCTCACCCGCTGCCGCTGTCCACCCGAGAGCTGGCGTCCGCCCTCACCCACCGGCGTGCGATAGCCCTGCGGCAGGCGCATGATCTCGTCGTGGATGTGGGCCAGCTTGGCGGCCTCCTCGACGCGCGCCTGGTCGATGCCCGGCCGGAAGATGGCGATGTTGTCGGCGATCGACCCGGTGAGGAGATGCGCCTCCTGGGGCACGAACGTGAAGTGCTTGGGGAAGTCGGCGTAGCGATAGTCGGTGGCCGGCCGGTCGTTGACGAGATAGGCGCCGTCCGTGGGGTCGCGCAGGCGCAGGAGCAGCTGGACCACCGTGGACTTGCCGGCGCCCGACGGGCCCACCAGACCGACCACCTCACCGGCGTCGATCGAGAAGCTGACGTCGTGCAGCGCGGGTCGGTCGGGTCGGTAGGAGAAGCTGACGTGGTCGAAGCCGAGCCGCTCGATCGTGTCGAGGGCCTCGCCGCCGGTGGGGATGGCGGCCTCCCGGTAGCGCACGCCGGTCTCCTCGAGCATCTCGAGCCTCGGGGCGGCGTCGTTCATCGTCTGGTAGAGCGTCTGCATCTGCTGGCCGTAGCCGGCCGCGCGGATGAACAGGAGGACGATGGTCGACAGCGACGCGATCTCCTCCGTGCCGGAGGCGCCGACCAGCGACAGGCCGCCGATGATGAGCAGGCTGGCGACGAAGAGGTAGATCGGCGGCACCAGGCCGCTGGCGATGCGGCCCCGTAGGGCGTGGTGTTCGACCTCGTCGCCGATGCGGTCGGACTGCCTCTGGATCGCAGGCTCGACCCCGAACACCTGGATCTCCTGGGCGGCGGCGCCGATCTCGCTCACCCGCTGCGCGAATCGGAGGTTCGCCTGGGCCGAGCGGCGCGAGAACACGCGTGCCAGACGCGTGAGCGGTCGCAGCAACGCCGACATGAGGGCGAACACGAGGGCCATGGCGCCGGCGACCTTCGGATCGATGACGAAGGCGGTGAACGCCAGCGTGAGCAGCGTGGTGAGCGACGAGAAGAGCCGGTTCAGGCTGGCCAGGGTGACGACGGCGCGGCTCACGAACGTGGTGAGCATCTGCTGGAGGTGGCCCGATCGTTCGAGCGACTTGGTCTGCCAGTTGGCGGCGAGGTAGTCGGCCACCAGCCTCGAGCGCATCTTGTTGACCGTGCTCGTGGTCATCTGCGCGCCGAGATAGGTGACGATCAACTGGATCAGCAGGCGGCCGAAGATGATGAGCGCGGCCACGCCGAGCACCACCGACAGCGTCACCGTGCGCTCGGTGCCGAGCAGGCTGATGTTGAGCTCCTCGTCGCCCCGGCTGATGGCGACGGCCGCCTGGGCGACGAGATAGAGCAGCCCGGCCTCGAAGAATCCGAGGACGATCGAGAACGCCGGCGATGACGAAGATCCGCCCGCGGATGGGCTTCGACAGCTCCCAGACGACCGGGATGACCCCCCGCTTCGCCGCCGCGTTTGCCCTCGGCCAGCGCCCTTCTGAGCCGCTGACCCGGGCCTGATCTCGTCATGAACGTCCTTGCAGGTTTGACGCCACGGGAGCCGCAATCCTAGGCGAGCGTGACTCGGGCCAACACGTCGAGCCATTGGGCGGCGACCACGTCGATCTCGTAGTGGGCCAACGCGTGGCTCCTGTTCGCATCGGCCAGTCGCGTGGCGAGATGAGGGTCGTCGAGCACCCGATCGAGCGCGGCGCGCAGCCCTGCTCGGTCGTCCGGGGTCACCAGCAGCGCCGACTCGCCGTCGACGACCATCTCGGGGATCGCGGCCACGTGGGTGGCCACCAACGGCACGCCGGCGAACGCGGTCTCGATGACCGCCGCCGGCATGCTGTCGCCGCCCCTGCTCGGGAAGGCCACCACGTCGGCCGCCGCGTAGGCCGGCCAGGGGTCGGGCAGGCTGCCGGTGAACGTCGCCCGACCCGCGAGCTGCTGAGCAGCCTGGTGCTCGAGCGCCGATCGAGCCGGACCGTCACCGGCGACGAGCAGGTGCGTGTCGTCGCGGCGAGGTGACGCGGCGAGGGCGTCGATCAACGAGTCGACCCCTTTCTCCTCGACCAGGGCACCGACGTAGGCGACGACGCGTCCATCGGGGAGGCCGAGTCGGCCACGGGCGTCGGCGCGGTCGGCGTCGGTCACCGGCGGGAACCGCTCGCCGGGCACGCCGTTGGGCACGATCGTGATGCGATCGGCGGGCAACCCGAAATGGGTGCGCAGCACCTCGGCCGCTCCGGTCCACAGCGTGACCACATGGGCGGCGCGGCCGAGCAGCAGTCGCGTGCGCACCAGCCGCAGGCGGTCCGATGCCCAGAACAACGAGTCGCTGATCTGGCGGTAGACGAACGGAGTGCCGGTGCCGGCGCACGCGAGCGCGCACATCGGCAGCGTGGTGGAGCCATGGGCAACCACCACATCGGCCTCGAGCGCCCGCTGGCGCAGCGCCCGCAACGTGTCGGCGCCGCGTCGCGTGCGGCCCAGCACGGGGACGTCGAGCCCGCCGGTCGTCTCCGTCGGTGAGCGCGACGGTGTCGACCCGCTGGGTGTGCGCCAGTGAGCTGTGGAGGTCGTGGGCGAACACCTGTGCACCGCGACGGTCGGTGTCGGTGATCACCATGAGGATGCGGCGCACGAGTGTCGAACGCTAGCGTGACCGCCCGTGACCGACTCGGATCCCGCGTCGCCGCTGCCGGTCTACGTGATCCATTACCACGCGCCGGCGTGGTGCGAGCAGACCGTCGCGTCGATCCGGGCGTCGACGCTGCCGGTGTCGGTGACGGTGATCGACAACGGTGGCCTGGGTGAGCTGTCCGGGGTGCGCACGCTGCGATCGGTCACCAACCGCGGCTTCAGCGGGGGAGCGAACGCCGCGCTGAGCGACTGGCTCCAGCACAGCGACGCGCCGTGGTGCCTGATCACCAGCCATGATCTCGAGCTCGCTCCCGGCACGCTGGCCGAGTTGGTCGCGCTCGGCGAGGCAGCCCCCGACGTGGGGATCGTCGGAGCCAATCTCGGCCGGGCCGGTGGCCGGGGCCGTCTCGATCGCCACCAGGCCGACCTGGTGGCGCGGTCGCGACGACCGCGACCGGAGATCCCCACCGTGGTGAGGGGCGCGGAGCGATGCAGCTGGGCGTCGGGGTCGTGCCTGTTGCTCCGGCGGCCCATGGTCGAAGATGTCGGACCGTTCGACGAGCGATTCGGGTCCTACCTCGAGGATGTCGACTACGGCTTTCGGGCGCTGACGGCTGGCTGGGTGGTGCTCGTCGCGGCCCACGCTCGTGGGACCACGACGGGTACGGCCCACAGCCTCCGGGCGGCGCGACTGAAGGCCACCAACGGGCCGCTGGTGGGCGCCAAGACGGGAGGACGGCGCCGCATGCTCCGATCTCTCGCCAACAACCTCGCTGGTAGCGTGCGGGGAATGCTCACCGCCGGCCTCGCTCCCGACCGACCCGCGTTCGACGAGTCGGCTGCCCGGTGCCTCGGGCGCCGTCGAGAGCCTGCCTGTCCTCGCCAGGTGGTACGCCCACGTTGGCGAGCCGACGAGTCGAGGGTCGTCGGCCGGTCGACGCCCTGTGCCACGACGCCTGGTTGTCGGCCCACACCGGCGACCCGTCCGCCCGACCGTAGGACGCTCATGAGCTCCCGCCAGGTCCTCGGCACCGATGGTGAAAGCCGCCGCTGCCGGCACCGATCGGCTGCGCCGGCCTGCACCCGGCATCACCGTGCTGCTCTACCACCAGGTCGGTGCGCCGCGGACGAGCCAGGTGAACCTGTCACCGAGCCAGTTCGACGAGCAGCTCGACTACCTGAGCGCGACCGGCGAGGTGCTCTCGCTCGACGAGGCATTGCGGCAGCTCGCCTCGCCACCGCCGCACCCCGACCGCCCGCGCTACGTGCTCACCTTCGACGACGGCACGGCCGACTTCGCCGATCATGTCGTGCCCGCGTTGGCGCGTCGTCGGCTGCCTGCCACCCTCTACCTCGCCACCCGATGGGTCGACGAGCAACGTTCGTTCTGGGACGACGGCACCGTGCTCACCTGGTCGGCGCTGGCCGACACGGTGTCGACCGGCCTGGTGACGATCGGTTCGCACACCCACTCTCACGTCCTGCTCGATCGTTCGGAGCCGTCGGTGATCGACGACGAGCTCGACCGATCGAACGATCTCATCGGCGAGCACCTCGGCGTCGCGTGTCGGCACTTCGCCTATCCGAAAGCCCTGTCGCCGTCCGCCGCCGCTGACCGCGCGGTGCGGCGGCGCTTCGACTCGGCGGCGCTGGCCGGCACCCGTTCGAACCCCTACGGCCACACCGATCCCTACCGGCTGGCCCGCACGCCGATCCAGGTCAGCGACGGGATGCGCTGGTTCCAGCACAAGGCGGCCGGCGGCATGTGGCTCGAGGACCGGCTTCGGGAGCTGGCCAACCGGCGACGCTACGTCGACGCGAGCCGATGAGCCCCCGCACGCGGATCGCGCCCCCGGTTGGTGCACGTCACCACCACCGACATGAGCCTCGATTGGCTGCTCGGCCCGCAGCTCGAGGCGTTCCGCGACGCGGGCTACGACGTGGCCGGCGCCTCCGCTCCCGGGCCGCACGTGGCCGCCCTCGAGGCGAGGGGCATTCGTCATCTCCCTCTCGCCCATGCCACCCGCGCCATGGCGCCGCATCGCGACGTGCAGGCGTTGGGCGAGCTCTACCGCCTGTTCCGCTCCTGCGCTCCCGACATCGTGCACACGCACAACCCCAAGCCTGGTGTGTACGGGCGTCTGGCCGCCCGGGCGGCGCGTGTTCCGGTGGTGGTCAACACGGTGCACGGCCTCTACGCGCTGCCCGACGATCCGCTCGCCAAGCGTGCGTTCGTCTACTCGCTCGAGCGCGTGGCGGTGACCTGCTCCGACGCAGAGTTGCTGCAGAACGTCGAGGATCGGCCCGTGCTCGAGCGTCTCCGGGTGCCAGCTCACAAGCTGCACGTGCTCGGCAACGGCATCGACCTCAGCCACTTCGATCCCAGCCGGCGCGATGCCGCACACCGCGACAAGGTGCGGGCCGAGCTCGGCCTGGCTCCCACCGACGTCGTCGTGGGCGCCGTCGGCCGGCTGGTCGAGGAGAAGGGCTACGTCGAACTGCTCGGTGCCTTCGCCCAGGTGCGGGCCGAGCACCCCGAGGCCGTCTTGGTGATCGTGGGGCCGTCCGACCCGTCGAAGGCCGATGCCCTCTCACCCGAGGTGATCGCCGTCGCCGAGCGCGAGCACGGCGTGCGCTTCCTCGGCGCGCGCGACGACGTGGTCGATCTCTACGCCGCCATGGACATCTACGTGCTGGCCTCGCATCGGGAGGGCTTCCCCCGCTCGGCCATGGAGGCGGCCGCCATGGGCCTGCCCCTCGTGGTCACCGACATCCGCGGATGCCGCCAGGTGGTCGACCAGGGGGTCACCGGCACGCTCGTGCCGCTGGGCGACGTCGGCGCGTTGGCCGACGGCCTTGGGTCAGTTGGTGGCCGATGCAGATCTGCGCAGCCGGTTGGGTGCAGGTGGCCAGGCCAAGGCCCGGCGCGAGTTCGACCAGCAACGACTGATCGACATCACCCTCGACGTCTACGCCCGTTGCTTGGCGAGCGCCTCGTAGATCTGTTCGAGGTGCCGGGTCGGTCCCTGCATCCCGAAGCCGTCGCCTCGTGCCGATGCGGCCTCGGCCATGTGTCGACGGCGGTCCTCGTCGCCTGCGACCGCCACGATGGCCTGTGCCAGTGCGGGTGGGTCATCGGGTGGCACGAGGGCGGCTTCCACGCCATCGGTGACCGCCTCGGTGATCCCCCCGACGTCGGTCGACACCACGGGCAGGCCGAGGGCCAACGCGTCCATGAGCGCGACGGGCAGGCCCTCGTGCCGTGAGGAGAGCGTGAACAGGTCGAACGCGCTCATCACCCGTAGCGCGTCGTCGCGATAGCCGAGCAGCACGATCCGGTCGCCGGTGCCCATGGCGGCGAGCTGGGCGCGCATCTCGTCCTCGAGGGGTCCCTGGCCGACCGAGACGAAACGAAGTGGAAGGCCCGACTCGAGGGCCAGCCGCGCTGCCTCGAGCCACACCTCGTAGGCCTTCTCACGCCGGAAGTTGGCGACGATGCCGACGACGATGTCGTCGGGTGTCGCGCCGAGCTCGATTCGCACGGCGTCGCGCTCGGATCGGTGGGCGCGCACCGCGTCGACGTCGATACCGTGCACCAGCACCTCGACGCGGTCCCTCGACGCAGGTGCGATGGTCTGGCGGACGTCGTCGGAGACGGCGAGTTGCGCGTCGTCGAGGCCGAACGTGAGCCGGTTGGCCCAGCGCGTGACCCGGTTGTGGCGGGGCCAACGGTTGTGCTCGGTGTAGACCAACGCGGGCCGCTGCGGTCGGGGCAGGGTGCGCACCATCAGCCGGGTGACCGCGGCGACGAGCGGCGAGTGGTTGTGGATCACGTCGACCGGTTTCGCCCGGAGCCGGCGCCGAAGTCGCCATGCCCAGCGAAGGTCGTAGGAGCGCGCTCCGTCGAGGCAGGTCACCTCGACTCCTTCGGCCTCGAGCTGGGGCACGAGGTGCTCCTTCCAGGGCACCAGGTAGGCCGCCTCGGTCACGAACCGCTCGCGGTCGCGCACGCGGGCTTGATTGACGAGCAGCTGCTCGGCGCCGCCCGGCCCGAGCCCCTTGATCAGCCACAGCACCCGCCAGGGAGGGGTGGGTGGGGGGCCGGCGGCGGTCACGCAGGAACGCGCCGGCCGGTGACCAGGGTGTCTCGCACGACGGCGATCACGCGGTCCTGGTCGGCATCGGAGAGGCCTGAGCCGCTGGGAAGGCACAACCCTCGATCGAAGATCTGGGCGGCGACCTGCCCGCCGATGTGCTCGGACGACGCGAAGACGGGCTGGAGGTGCATCGGCTTCCAGGCTGGCCGTGCCTCGATGTCATGGTGCTCGAGCGCCTCGCGCAGCTCGGTGGGCGTGGCGCCGGCGACTGCGGGGTCGAGTTGGAGGACGGTGAGCCAGTTGGTGGGTCGCCCGTCCGGGGCGTTGGGCATGAAGTCGACACCCGGCAGCTCGGCCAGGGCGTTGCGATAGCGCCGGTTGATCTCGCGGCGACGGGCGACCTTCTCGTCGAGGTGCCGGAGCTGGCCGCGTCCGACGGCGGCGAGCAGGTTGGAGAGCCGGTAGTTGTAGCCGATGGTCGAGTGCTCGTAGTGCGGCGCCGGATCACGCGCCTGGGTGGCGAGGAATCGAGCCCGCTCGATGAGATCGGCCCGATCGGAGAGGAGCATGCCTCCACCAGAGGTGGTGATGATCTTGTTGCCGTTGAACGAGAACACGCTGAGCAGGCCGAAGCTGCCCGCCGGCCGGTCTTGGTAGGAGGCACCGAGGGCCTCAGCCGCGTCTTCGATGAGCGGCACGTCGTAGTGCGTGCACACGTCGACCAGTCGCGTGTAGTCCGCGCACTGCCCGTAGATGTCGACGGCGATGATCGCGCCGGGCAGTCGTCCCGCTCCGGCGCGAGCCTCGAGCGTGGCGGCCACGAGCTCGGGGTCGATGCACCACGTGGCCGACTCGCTGTCGACGAACACGGGGGTGGCGCCCGCATAGACGACCGCGTTGGCGGTGGCGGCGAAGGTCATGCTCGGCACCAGCACCTCGTCGCCCGGTCCGATGCCGAGCACGATCATCGCGAGGTGCAGGGCGGCGGTGCCGCTCGACAGGGCTGCCGCGTGGCCCAACCCCACGTAGTCGGCCAGCTCGTGCTCGAAGCCGTCGACATGCGGTCCGACCGGACTCACCCAGTTCGAGTCGAGCGCGTCGGTGAGCAACTCGCGCTCGTCGCGACCGAGATCGGGAGGGGAAAGGAAGATGCGGGCCATCGGGCGCAGTAGGCTAGCCCAGCCCCGGTGAGACCAGGAGAGGACAGGCGGGCACGTCGTGAAGGTTGTCGTGACCGGCGGTGCCGGGTTCATCGGTGCCAACCTGTGCGCTCGGCTGCTGGCCGATCCGTCCGTCAGCGAGGTCGTCGCGTTCGACGACCTCTCGACGGGTTATCGCGACAACCTCGCCGGGGTCGACGCCGAACTGGTCGAGTCGTCGATCCTCGATGGCGAAGCTCTCGA
The DNA here is from genome assembly GCA_963706425.1 of uncultured Iamiaceae bacterium. Classification (GTDB taxonomy): domain Bacteria; phylum Actinomycetota; class Acidimicrobiia; order Acidimicrobiales; family Acidimicrobilacustridaceae; genus CAVPMN01. The sequence goes on along the minus strand of CAVPMN010000001.1, from coordinate 13,071 downwards.
CCGGGCGGTCGCCGGCGCGGACGCCATCGTGCACCTCGCCGCTCGTGGCTCGGTGCCGCGCTCGCTGCTCGACCCGGAGCGCACCAACGAGATCAACGCCACCGGCACGCTGCGCGTGCTCGAAGCGGCGCGCCGGTCGGGTGACCCCCTCGTGGTGCTGGCCTCGTCGTCGTCGGTCTACGGCGCCAATCCCACGCTGCCCAAGCACGAGGGGCTGGTCGCCCAGCCGATGAGCCCCTATGCCGCCAGCAAGCTCGCCGCTGAGGCCTACACGCTGGCCTACCAGCACTCGTTCGGGCTGCCGACGCTGGCCTTCCGCTTCTTCAACGTGTTCGGGCCGCTGCAACCGGCCGGCCACGACTATGCCGCAGTGGTCCCGGCGTTCGTCGACGCGGCGCTGGCGGGTCGGCCCCTGCCCCTGCACGGCGACGGCACGCAGTCGCGCGACTTCACCTTCGTCGGCACGGTCACCGACGTGATCACCGACGCGGTGGTGCGCCGGGTGCACGCACCCGACCCGATCAACCTGGCGCTCGGCACCCGCACCGACCTGCTCACGCTCATCGCCAAGCTCGAGCAGATCCTGGGCACGTCGTTGGCGGTCGACCACCTCGCTTCACGCGCCGGCGACGTGCCGCACTCGCAGGCCGACAGCACGCGACTGCGGGCGACCTTCGGCGCGATCGAGGCCGTCAGCCTCGACGACGGCCTGCAGGCCACCGTCGACTGGATGCGGTCGACCCGGTGACCACCGTCGGCCCGCGCCCGCCCTACCGCGGCAAGCGCGTCGTCGATCTGGCCGTCCTCGTGGTGGTGGCCCTCCCGGCGCTCGTGCTGGGGCTCGTCTGCGCCCTGGCCGTTCGCCTCACGTCGCCCGGGCCGGTGCTGTTCCGCCAGGAACGGGTGGGGATGAACGGCCGGCCGTTCACCGTGGTCAAGTTCCGCACCATGGTCGCCGAGGACAACCCGATCTTCCCTGATCCCGATCGCATCACGAGCGCCGGGCGATGGTTGCGCCGCCTGTCGCTCGACGAGCTGCCCCAGCTCATCAACGTGTGGCGAGGCGAGATGAGCGTGGTCGGGCCCCGGCCCACCCTCGCCTATCAGGTCGAGCGCTACACACCGCGACAACGGGCCCGGCTCGCCGTTCGCCCCGGGCTCACCGGCCTCGCCCAGATCCGAGGGCGCAACGCCTTGCCGTGGGACGAGCGCATCGAGCACGACCTCGAATACGTGCAGACCCAGTCGTGGCGACTCGACCTCACCATCCTCTGGTCGACCGTCCGGGTGATGCTCACCGGTGAAGGGGCCGAGGGGCACCCCACCGACGACCCCCTCGCGGCCGACTGACCACTACCGTGTCGCCGGTGCAGCCCCTGGTCATCGTCGGTGCTGGCGGTCATGGCCGCGAGATGCTCGACATCGTCGAGGCGATCAACGCGGTCGCACCCACCTACGACTTCCTCGGCTTCGTCGCCGACGGACGCTGACGAGGCGCTGTTGGCCCGTCGGGGAGCGCGGTGGCTCGGCCCCGTCGACTGGCTGGTCGACCACGACGCGATGTTCGCCATCGGCATCGGCGATTCGCAGACCCGGGCCGACATCGACCGCGAGCTTCGTGGTCAGGGACGCGTCGCGGCCACGCTGGTGCACCCGGCGGCGTCGACCGGTTCCGATCTGCGCTTCGACGACGGGGTCGCCCTCGCCGCAGGGGCTCGGGTCACCACCAACGTGTCGCTCGGGCGCCAGACCCAGCTCAACGTCAATGCCGTCGTGTCCCATGACTGCATCGTCGGCGACTACGTCACGCTGAGCCCTGGTGTGTTGATCAACGGCACCGTGCGGCTGGGCGACGGCGTGTTCCTCGGCACCGGCGCCATCGTGTTGCCGGGACGCACCGTGGGCGCGGGCGCGCGCATCGGTGCTGGCGCCGTGGTGGTCGACGACATCGCCCCCGGTGTCACCGTGACCGGTGTGCCGGCTCGCGTCGCCTCGTCGCGCTGAGCCACAGCACAGCGGCGGTCGCGGCCACCACCAGCGCGGCTCGCACCGTTCCCACCCACACCGACTCGGTGCGGCTGGCCCAGCGGGCCGCGGCCAGCACCGCGGCGACGTGCACGGCGACCACCGGCCAGGTGCCGGCGGTTCGGCGAGGCCAGGCGTGCGCGACCAGGAGCACGCCCGCGCACGCCAGCGCCCCGGGCAGGGCCGCAGGACGGCCGCGTGCCCCCCACGCAGCCCAGACCACCACGTCGAGCACCACCGCGGCCCACAGCGCGACCGGCACGGTCGGAAGGTCGTGGCTTTCGACCACGGCGCCCACCACGGCGAGCGGGATGATCGTGCCGAGCACGACGAGAGCGGCTTCGGTGTCGGGCACGGCCAGCCACACGCCGGCCGCCGACACGACCAGGAGAAGACCAGGTACCCGACCCGAGACCGCGCCGGTCCACCGTCTCAGACCGACGGCGGCGATGACGATCACCGCGGCGCTCAGCAGCCAGAGCCACGGCCCGACCGCGTCGAGCAGTGACTCGAGCGAGACCCCTTCGAGCGTCGTGGCGGTGAGGGCGCTGGCTCCCACGGCCAAGGCGATCGCGGGTTGTGGGCGACGCCAGGCGGGCGTCAGGAACACGACCGCGATGGCGCCGATGACCAGGCCGATCGCGAGGTGGTCGAGGTTCAGGGAGCCGGCGTCGGGCACCCTGGGTCAGCGCTGGTCGAGCCCGGTGGCTCCGCCCGCCGACTCCGGTGTGGCCGGCGCGTTCGACACGTTGGCCAGCATCGCGGTGATGTCGGCGTCGCTCAGGTCGGGCACGTCGGTGAGCACGCTCACGAGCGGGAAGGGGAGCGGATCGACGGGCACCTGGGAGATGAGGTGGTGCGACGGACGCACGTCGGCCTCGCCCTCGCCGAGCAGCACCTCGTGCAGCTTCTCGCCGGGTCGCAGGCCGGTGTAGACGATCTCGACCGGTCGGGGCGCCTGGGCAGCCATGCGGCGGGCCACGTCGTCGATGCGCACGGCCTGGCCCATGTCGAGGATGAGCACCTGACCGGCCGTGCCCACCGCGCCGGCCTGCACCACCAGCTCGACCGCCTCTTCGACGGTCATGAAGTAGCGGGTGACGTCGGGGTGGGTGACGGTGACCGGACCGCCGGCTTCGATCTGCGAGCGGAACGCGGTGAGCACCGAGCCCCGACTGCCGAGCACGTTGCCGAAGCGCACGCTCACGAACGGGAGCCCGGTGCGCTGCGCCATCTCGGCGGTGAGTCGCTCGGCCACGCGCTTGCTGTAGCCGAGCACGCTCGACGGGTCGGCGGCCTTGTCGGTGGAGATGTTGATCAGTCGCTGCACGCCGGCCCGCTTGGCTGCGACGAGCACGTTCTGGGTGCCGACCACGTTGGTCTTCACCGCCTCTTTCGGGTGCATCTCGAGCAGCGGCAGGTGCTTGAGGGCGGCGGCGTGGAACACGACGTCGGGCCGATGCTCGGCGAAGGTCTCGTGGAGTCGCTCGAGATCGCGGATGTCGCACACGACGAGGTTGCGGGAGTCGAGCAGGGCCCGGCCCTCGATGCGCAGCTGCACGCCGTGCAGGGCCGACTCGTCGCGGTCGAGCATCACCAGCTCGCTCGGGGCGAAGCGCGAGATCTGATGGCAGAGCTCGGCACCGATGGAACCGCCGGCGCCGGTGACGAGCACCCGCTTGCCGGTGAGGTAGCCCGCGATCGAGTCGAGGTCGGTGTCGATGACGTGGCGGCCGAGCAGGTCGGCCTCGGTGATGGGGCGCAGGTCGCCGACGCCGACGATGCCGTCGAGCAGCTCCTCGATCGGGGGGAGGATGGCCAGCGTGAGCCCGGCTGCCTGGCCCCGCTCGCTGATGTCGCGGACGAGCTCGGAGTCGGCGCTCGGCACGGCGATGACCAGCGTGGTGGCGCGCACGTCGCGGGCGACCTTCTCGATGGCCGTGCGACCGCCGAGCACGGGCACGCCCATGATGCGCAGCTTGCGCTTGGACGGGTCGTCGTCGAGCAGCGCGACCGGCACGTAGCGACTGTTGGGGTTGCGCAACATCGAGCTCAGCAGCTGCACGCCGCCCTGGCCGGCGCCGAACACCAGCACCCGGGTGATGTCGTTGCCGCTCGGTCGGCTGCGCCGTTCGAGCACGAGGCGCCAGATGTAGCGCGCCGCGGCCATGAGCACGAGGGCGATGACGCCGCTGAGGAACACCACGCTCATCGGCACCAGCTGCTTGGGTGTCACCGCGTTGACGACCGCCAGGCAGACCGTGACCACGACGGTGGACCGCACCAGGTGGGCGACCTCGTCAAAAGAGCCGTAGCGCCAGTGGCCCCGGTAGAGCCCCAGCCCGAGGCCGAAGAGGCACTGGACCACGCAGGCGAGGATGATCTGGCCGCTCACCCCCGCGGTGGTGAAGGGCCCCCACTGGGACGGGGTCGCCTCGAACTCGTAGCGCAGCACGATGGCGATCGGGACCGCGATCGCCCAGCTGAGGCAGTCGAGGGACACCTGGACGAGCGTGCGATGCCGCTCGAGGAAATGCCCCAAGGTCTTGCCTACCATGCCCGTACCCCCCTCCCTGCGATCGCCTGAGAGTACTCCTGTCGGCCGCGGCGTGCGCTCTACGAGGTTTTGCCGCCCCGCACCGTCCCCGACGCTTCCGCTATCCTGCTGCCATCTCGGTCTCTCTCGGGCCGAGTGCTCAACCTGGAGGGGGTGCGGGCCGACGGTACACACGGGAAGTGGCGGATCGCCATGTCCCGAGAAGTGCTGGTGTACGCTCGTGGCCGAATTCGGGTTGACGTCAAACAGCGGTGGTTCGGTAGGTCCGGCCGGTTCGAGGCGGAGGCAAAGCGTGGTTCGAAGGATGGTGATTCTGGCTGTCGCCCTTGTGCTGGCGACCACTGGAATCGCTCACGCGGAATACATTCCGGGCCAGCCAGGCTTCACCATCACCCCCGACACCTGCCCCACCACGGGCTGTGACGTCGTCATCAGCGGCGTGGGCTGCCCGGCGGCCACCGAGGTCAACGCGTTCGTGCTGGTCGGCGGCCAAGAGATCTTCATCGGCGGCGGCGTGTCGGCGGACGACCCCGACGGCGCCTTCGAGTTCGGGGCCACCATCCCACCCCTCGCGGCGGGTGAGTACACCGTGATACTCAGATGTGGCGACGTCACGCTCAGCAACATCATCACCATCACGGGCACGAGCATCGCCGGGCCGCTGCCCCGCACCGGCACCGACATCATGGGCTTCGTGCGCATCGCCCTCGTGCTCATCGCCGTGGGTGGCTTGTTGCTGGTGAGCGAGCGCAAGCGCCGCCGCCACGCTGCGGCCTGACCCGCCGACCCACGCATCGCGCAACCGTGCTCAGTGAAGCGTGGTCCCGCCGATCTCACGCGCCGCGTTGCTCACCGCCGCCACCGCATCCGACAGGCTGCTGTGATCGAGACGCAGGCAGGGGAGGTCCCGGGCCATCGCCACGAGCGCGTCGAAGGTGATGTCGTCGGCCTCGTCGAGCCCGAACGAGTTCTCGAGCAGGTGCACCAGCGCGTCGGGGGCGCCAACCGTCGCATCGAGGTGGACGCCCCGGGCTGGTAGCGGTGGAAGATGCAGAGGCCGATGTGGCCCCCTCGGTGCGCCTCGTCGAGCGCGCCGGCGTGCACCCGGGCGGCCGGCACGCTCTGTGAGCCCGGTCCCCCCTCGGTGTCGGCGTGGTCGACCAGGTCGAGGGAAGAGCGGCCACGACCCTCGATCGAGGGTGATGGGCAGGGGCAGGTCGACCACCTCGCCCGTGCTCGGTGCGAAGGCGACCACCTCGTCGGTGACATAGCCGAAGCCGGCCGCCACCAGCGCGGTGACGAGCGTCGACTTGCCCGACTCGGGTGGCGCGGGCAACGCCACGACGAGGTCGCCCGACGCGCACGGCGGCGGCGTGGAGGCGCACCAGATCGGTCGCCTGCTCGATCGCCTGGCGGTGGACGTGCCAGTAGAGGAACGACACCGCCTCGGCGCCGGTGGCGGCCACCCGCACGAGTCGTTCGTCGAAGAGCACGACGTGATGGTCGCCGTCGACGGTGATGTCGTAGCGGTGGCGCTCGTCGGCGCCGCCGCTCGACTCGTCGACGATGCCCGCGAGCCCGGCGGTGATGGGCTCGACCAGGTCGGGGTCGACGGTGGCGACCACGAAGCGGTGGTCGAACGCCGCGAACGGGCCCAGCTCGCGCTCGGCGCGCGGGTAGGCGTCGGCGACTCGATCGCCAGTGTCCGTGGTGGCCGACCACCCCGAGCCCGACGGCCGGCTGTGGGCCGGCCCGAGCAGGTCGACCTCGACGAACCGGTCGACGGTCGACTGCACGTCGGCGCGCACTGCGGCGAAGGGCGCGTCGAACCGCTCGGCCAGGTGACGGGCGATCTGGTCGAGGTCTTCGTCACCGTTGCAGCGCGACCAGATGGCGGCGGCACTGGCGTTGAGCAGGTGGGCCCGGCGGGTGATCGGGTCGTACAGCACGACGTGATCGTCGATCGACAGCTCCCTGATGCCCTCGCGTGCGGTGGGTCGGGCGCTCATGGCGCCGGCCGGGAGAGCGCCCGCAGGCCCCGGCGCACGCGGGTGAGCGGTGGGCGCACCGACTGACCGCGGCGGGGCAGGGCCACGGCCGAGCCGTAGGCCAGCTTGGCCCGCCACCCGGGCACCGCGCCCAAGGCCGTGATGGTCTGGGCCACCGACGAGCTTCGCGGGCCGACGTGGGCGGCCAACCGTCGGCGGTCGGTGCTCCGCGGCTGCTCCGATTCCACCCACACCTGCATCGCCTCAGGCGGCCGCCAGCGCAGCTGATCGGCGGTGAGTCGCACCGCGTGGGCCACGACGATGCCCACCTGCCACCGGGTGGCGACCGCCAGCGCGTCGGTGAGCTCAGTGACGTCGGTCGGGCAGGTGCGGGCCACGTCGCGGAGCTGCGCCGGGCGGGCGTGGGCGGATCCGAGCACGGCGTGCAGGCACGCGTGCACGAACCGACGTGGTCGATCGAGGGCGAGGACGGTGCGGCCGGCGAGCTCGAGCGGGGCGCTCGACGCGAACAGGTCGGCGAGGTCGACGGTGAAGCCGAAGGGCCCGGGGCACAGCGTGCGGTGCAGGTCGATCTCGTAGCCGGGGGGCACGACCACGCACATGCCCTTCGAGAAGCGACGGTCGAAGCCGGGCCGGGGCTCGGGATAGCGGCGCACACCCCCGCGGGCCACCAACGCGTCGATGGCCACGGCCAGACGGTCGGCCGGCACGAGCAGGTCGAGGTCGCCGAAGGGGCGCAGCGACGGGTCGATCTCGTCGAGATGGGCGACGGCCGGGCCTTTGAGGATGCGGAACGGCACGCCGGCCTCGGCGAAGACGTCGGTCAGTTCGAGCAGGGCCCGTTCGAGGCGCAGGGCCGCGGACATCGAGCGGCGGTGTGCTTCGTAGGCCTCGTCGCGTTGGTCGTCGGTGCACGGCCAGTCGCCGGCGGCGATGTCCCACGCCAGCAGGGCGTCGAGTCGCTCGCGGCGCGCCGCGGCCAGCAGTGACTCCCAGTCGGCGCGGGGGAGTGGATGGTCGGGTCGGTCTGGCGAGTCGGCGAGCCCGATGCCGGCCAGGGCGCGGAGATGGCGCTGGTTGCGGTCGGCGTTCACGTGTCGCGACCCGCAGGGTCGGCGCCCTGCACGGCGCCGACGTCGACCAGACGTGTCGAGGACCTGCTCGACCGCGGCCCGGACCTCGTCGGCCGGCACGCCGGCGGGGTAGGCGGCCGTCAGTTCGGTCACCAGCTGGTCGGGCGCGGCCGGGGCGTCGAGCAGGTCCCAGATGGCGGCGGCCGAGCCGCGCACGGCCAGGGCGGTGCCGAGCGTCGGGGTGAGCACGAGCACACCGTCGGGCAGGCGTCGCCAGAGCACGTCCGGGGCCCGGACCCAACGCGTCGCGGTGGGTCGAGTCGACATCGGCGGCAGTGTAGTGAGGGGCCTCGTGACGACCTGCGATGATGCAGGAATGGCCGACGTCGAGGTGAGACGGGCGCGGGACGACGAGCTGCCCGCCATCATCGAGCTGGCTTCGGCCGCGCTCGGCTGGCGATCGGGTGAGCCGAACGAGCAGCTCTTCCGGTGGAAGCACCGCGACAACGTCTTCGGGCCGTCGCCCATGTGGGTGGCCGAGGTCGACGGTCGCCTGGCCGGGTTCCGCACCTTCCTGCGTTGGCGGTTCGTGCGGCCCGACGGGTCGGTGGCCAGCGCGGTGCGGGCGGTCGACACCGCAACCCATCCCGACTTCCAGGGGCGGGGCGTGTTCACCACGCTCACCCTCGGTGCGCTCGCCGAGTTGGCCGACGAGGGCGTCGACTTCGTGTTCAACACGCCCAACGCGCAGAGCCGGCCCGGCTACCTGAAGATGGGCTGGCAGGTGGTGGGTCGCCCGCCCATCAGCGTGCGGCCGCGCAGCGCCGGCGCGCTGGTGCGCATGCTGCGGGCGAAGGTGCCCGCGGGAAAGTGGTCGTTGCCGAACACGGCCGGTGACGACCCTCGTGAGGTGTTCGCCCAGCCGGCGGTCGACGAGCTGCTCTCGGCTCAACGCCGCCCGGATGGGCTGGCCACGCAACGCAGCCTGGCCTTCTACACCTGGCGCTACGGGCTCGAGCCCCTGCGCTACCGGGTGCTGTGTCGACACGGCGATCCTGGTGCGGGGGTGCTCGTCTACCGGCTGCGCAGCCGAGGCGCCGCGGTCGAGGCCGTGGTGGCCGACCTCGTCGTGCCCCCCTCTGACCGCAAGGCCGAAGGCGAGCTGGTCCGCGCCCTCATGGCGGCGACGAAGCCCGACTACCTGATCCGCATCGACCGAGCCCGTTTGCCTCGGCACGGGTTCGTACGACTCCCGCGGCAGGGCCCGATCATGACGTGGCGATCGGTCACCCAGACCGAGATGCCCCCGCTCGACGCGTGGCGGTTGTCGCTCGGTGACATCGAGCTGTTCTGAGTGACGCACTACGACACCCTCGGCGTGGCACCGGATGCCGGCCACGAGGAGATCAAACGCGCCTATGTCGAGCTGGCCAAGCGCTTCCATCCGGATCGCCAGGGCGACGAGACGCGCATGCGTCAGGTGAACCAGGCGTGGGAGGTGTTGCGCAACCCGGCTCGGCGACAGGCCTATGACCAGTCGTTGCGGGGCGAGCGGCCGGTGTGGGAACGGCCCGGTGCAGGCACGAGCCGCGCACCGCGCACCGCTCCCGTGCGCGACCGGGTCGCCTGGGTCGTCCGGGTCGTCTGGTCCGCCGCCTCCGGGCTTCGAGGTGCCGGCCCATCACGCCCCGTTCCTGCGGCTCGGCCCGATCGTGGTGGTCGGCTTGGTGCTGCTGGCGATCCTGGTGTTCACCGCCTACGCCAACCAACGCACCAACGTGACCCCCGAGGTCGACCCCACCGGCGGCCCAGAGTCGTCGGCCCAGGTGTCGGCGGGCGACTGCGTGGTGCTGGCGTCGGCGGGCGGCCGGGTGATCCCGGTGGTCACGCCGTCGTGCACGGCGCCCGGTGCGCGGGAGGTGCTGTCGGTGATCGACCTCGGCCGCCCGTGTGCGGCCGGCTCCGAGGCGTTCGACGTGCCCCCCGAAGAGCTGCGGCTCTGCCTCTCGCCGTAGGATCGACCCATGAAGGTGAGCGGCCTCGACCACGTGGTGCTGAACGTGACCGACACCCGTCGGGCAGTGGCCTGGTATCGCGACGTGCTCGGTCTCGAGCCGTTGCGGTTCGACGCCTGGGAGCGAGGCGAGGTGTTCTTCCCGTCGATGCGCATCGACGAGGGCACCATCATCGACCTGCTCGAGGTGGAACGCTCGGGCGAGAACATGAACCACCTGTGCCTCGTGGTCGACGCCGATCTGCGGGCCCTTGCCGAGTCGGGTCGGGTCGAGGTGGTCGACGGCCCGGCCGTGCGTTGGGGAGCGCGGGGCGACGCGCTGGCGCTCTATGTGCGCGATCCAGACGGCAACGTCGTGGAGTTGCGCAACTACGACCAGCACTAGCCTCCGCCGAATGCTCGATCGGGAACCGTTCGCACCGTCGCTGCGCAACCGTGTCTACAGCGAGTTCGTCACCTGGTCGGGCGAGGCCATCCGGTTCTCGTGGCGGTGGGTGCGCGCCCTCGGGGCCATCGGCCCACGGTCACCGGCGGCCCGTCGCTTCGGGTCGTTCGGCGAGGGCTCGATCGTGTGCTTCCCGTCGGCGTCGATCATCAACCCGTCGGCCATCCACATCGGCGCAGGCACGGTGATCAACCCGGACGTGACGCTCTCGGCGGGGTGGATGCCGGATCAGCCCGATCTGGCCGATCGGGTGTTGACCATCGGCGATCGGTGCCTGATCGGACGGGGGAGCAGCGTGGTCGCTCACCAGTCGATCGAGATCGGCGACGACGTGTGGACCGGACATCACGTGCACCTCACCGACATGAACCACGGGTACCTCGATGTCGACCTGCCCATCTCGAAGCAGCATCAGCCCGAGGCGCCGATCGTGGTGGGCGACGGCTCGTGGCTGGGTCACGGCACGGTGGTGTTGCCCGGCGCGCGCATCGGTCGCCATGTGGTGGTCGGTGCGAACAGTGTGGTGATCGGTGAGCTGCCCGACTTCAGCGTGGCGGTCGGTGCACCCGCCCGGGTGGTCAAGCGCTGGGAACCGGCGCAGGGTTGGGGTGCCGTCGCAGGCCCGTCTGCTGCACGTAGTGGGCCACGATGATGAGGCTGAGGAACGCCGCGAAGGTGCACCACAGCGACGAGTAGGCCTGCGCCTTGATGATGGCGGCGAGGCTCATGGCCACGAAGTTGCCGATGCCGAACACCCGGATCCACAGCTGGGTCGAGATCGCCGGCGTGACGCAGGTGGCGAGCACGTAGGGGAACGCGAGCAGCCACCCGGGCGAGAACGGCAACTGGTAGTCGAGGCTTTGCGAGACCACGCTCACCTCGATGCCCGACTGGAACGCCTGGGTGAGCATGAACAGGCTGAGCGATCCGCCGACGACCATCAGCGGCAGCATGAGGCGTCGCCGAGCCGTTGTCGGGCTCGATGAGCCACACCGCCCACGGCACGTAGAACGGTAAGAGGGCCCACGCGTAGAAGACCCAGAGGTGAACGCCCCACCCGTCGAGCACGGCGTCGGTCTGCCCGTCGAGGTCGAGCCAGGTGATGCCCTCGAGCGCCTGATGCATGCCGAACAGGAACGGCAGGGCGGCGAACGGCACCTCTCGGGGCCGTCGCACCATGGCCAGGCAGGCGACTCCTGCGCCGCCCACGACCGCCGCGCCGACGAAGCTCGCCTCGGCGCTGAAGCACATGCGGCGAGTATGACCGCCCGTTCGGGTGGCCGCTCGGATGGCTCCGCCCACGACCGGACAAGTACAGTGACCGGCTCCGGGCGATTAGCTCAGCTGGTTAGAGCGCTGCCTTCACACGGCAGAGGTCGAGGGTTCGAGTCCCCCATCGCCCACTCGTTGTTGTCGATTTCGCAACAGGCGGGTGAAGAACCGCTGGTCGGCGGCAGGTTAGAAATAGTGCGTTTCGGTCTCGAGTCGGCGGGCTCTGGCACCGCTGTCCTCCGGCCGTGCGGGGGATCTGATCGAGGGCTGCGGCTGTCCGCTGTGGCACGGCCGGACTTCATTGCCGCTTTGGAGTGCACGCGGCGACGAGAAGCTCCGTTGCCGCGGGCCCTGCAGGTTGCCTCCCTCGATGAGCTCGGGTTCCACGAGCGATTGGTGCTGCTCGCCCACGAAGAGGGCGATGGTGAGCCGGGTGAAGGTTTCTCGATCGATCCGTGGCGGCAGGTCGACCTGTACCGAGTCGCGGATCGAGTCGAGGATGCGTCCGAGGGACGTTCGCAAGGCGGCGCGGTGGGTGGTGAGCCTCGAGGCCACGGCAGGTTCGCGCAATGCGTGCAGGAGGAACTCGGTGTTGAGGATGAACCAGTCCTGGTCCCACAGGTGCAGGTCCCCGAAGGCGGCGATGGCCGCGGCAGTGGTTCCTCGGCGCACTCGATCGTCGACGTGGCGGCGGCGACGTCGGCTGCGATGCGTCGTGTCTCGATTGTCCCACACGGCGAGGAACAGCTCGTCCTTGGTGGCGTAGTTGCTGTAGAAGGCACCGCGGGTGAACCCGGCGCGAGCGCAGATCTGCTCGACCGAGGACCCGGTGAACCCGATCTCGATGAACTCCTGTCGGGCTGCGGCGAGGAGGCGGACGCGAGTGTTGACCCGGCTCCGCGTCTGTGGGCTGAGGTCCGTGCTCTGGCGACATCCTTCTGGAGCTCCTCACCGTGGCTGCACCCGGCCCCGTTGCTGTCAGCGCGGCCACACCGCCGGCCGGTGTTGACCGGCTACACTCGATGCAATACTGTATCGGATACAGGGTATCATCGAAGGTGGAATCACAATCTCCGGGGGAGACCACACGTGTCAATACTCCGTTCCACGCGGCGCGTGCTCGTGACCATCGCAGTTGTGACGGTGGCCGCCGGTCTCGCCGTCGCAGCTGGGCCCGCAGTGTCGACCGTGGGAGCCGCGGGGACGCCGACGATCTCGGTCGGTGACGCATCGGTCCACGAGGGCGGCCACGGCGGGAACCGCACCCTCAGCTTCAACGTCGCCATGTCGGAGCCGGCCGCGATGAGCCGTCACGTTCCAATACTCCCTGATGGCGATGTCCGCGACCGGTGGGGTCGGACTACAAGGCGCTGCCCGGTGGGACCAAGACGCTCACGCTGAAGGCGGGCCAGGTGCAGAATGTGAACGTGTCGGTCATCCCCGACACAGCGAGCGAGGGCGATGAGCAACTGAACGTGGTGCTGTCCAACCCGACGGGCGGCGCCGTGATCGGCGACGCGAAGGAGTCGGGACCATCATCGATGACGAGGCTGGCTCCGGGCTTCGGCTGGGTGTTGGTGACGTCAGCGTTCACGAGGGCGACGCGAAGACCCGCACCGGCGAAGTTCTGGGTCACGCTCTCGGACAAGGCCACCGCTCCGGTGTCGGTTTCGGCC